>NZ_BAAAQQ010000002.1:0-960759 GCF_039531755.1 Nocardioides bigeumensis | reverse complement strand
TCGCACACGTCGGCGCGGTGTCGATGTCACCCGCGTCGTCACCGTTCACGAAGTCGTCGTCGGCGTACGCGAACGTCAACGGCGCCGGGTTCCCCGACCCATACACCTTCTCGTCGTCATCCGCGGTCACCGTCAGCTGCTTCCTGGTCACCGACAGCGTCCCGTCCACATAGACGAACGAGTAGTTCTCGTCGTCCGCACCGGAGCAGGTGATGTCGTACTCCCCCACCGGGCTGGACGCGACCGCGTCGGTCGCACACGTCGGCGCGGTGTCGATGTCACCCGCGTCGTCACCGCCCACGAACCCACCGGAATAGGCGAACGTCAACGGCGACGGGTTCCCCGACCCGTACACCTTGTCGTCGTCATCCGCGGTCACCGTCAGCTGCTTCCTGGTCACCGACAGCGTCCCGTCCACATAGACGAACGAGTAGTTGCTCGACGCCAGCCCGCTGGCTTCGACGCCGTACGAGCCGACCCCGGTCGACGAGGTCGCCGTAGTGCTGAATGCGAGCGTCCCGCCGAGGGCACCCGAAAGGTCGCCCGAGACGAAGCCTGCGTAGCGCACGGAGAAGGCCGGGTTGGTCGAGCCGTACACCTTGCTGAAGCTCTCCTGGGCCCCCGTGTCCGGGTCTGCGTCCACAGTCACAGTCAGTGCCTTCTTGGAGACCGTGACGGTCCGCTCCACGTTCGTGGCAGGCGCGTAGTTGGCATTGCCGGCCTGCGAGGCGGTGAGCACACAGTCGGAGGTGCCACTGGTGATCGTTACCAGGTATCCCGACGCGCTTGCGTCCGCGTTGGGTGCGGCCGTGCAGCCGCCAGTCGCTGCCACCGAGACGGTCAGGTTCGAGTCCGAGGTTGGCGAGACCGAGAACGAGTCGCCGTACGTCTTGCCCGTCGGCTGGAGGAACGCGATCGTTTGCCCCTCTTGGGCAACCGTCAGCGCGCCGTTGACGTAGGTGATGTCGTAGTTGGCGAGCCCAACGCCTGTCGCACCGGAGGGCACAATCGGGTACCCACCCGCCACGACAGGGGCATTTGCTGCCGCTCCTGCGCTGGTGAGCGTCACTGCGGTGACCGAGTCGCCGCTTACCAGCTGGCCGGCGCCCGTGGTGAACGCCGTGGTGCCGAGGTCCAGCGACTCACCGAAGGTCTTGGTCCGGCTGTCAGCGGTGATCGTCAATGCCTTGGCCGTGATGTTGGCCGTCGTCGTGAAAATCGACCCGAGCGAGTAGTTGCCGGCGCTAGAACCGCCCAGCGATGCGCCTGACAAGGTGACGGTCTTCCCGTTGGCTACGAGCTTGTTGTTGAACGCTGCCGTGCCGCCGTCCAAGGTCACGGTGTCCCCGTCGAGGACACCGGACAACGAGCGACCGGTGACGGTCGCGTCCGCATTTCCGTCGTAGCTCTTGTTCGCGGCGGTGAACGAGCCAGTCAGCGACCTCACAGTGACGACCTGGGCGAGCGCCGGACTGCTGCTCGCGCTGAAGCCCGTGCCGCCGCTGTACTCAGCCGTGAGGGAATAGGTGCCTACCGGCAGCTTTGCCGGCGAACAAGTTGCCGTGCTAGAGCTGAGGGCAACAGCCGAGCAGATCGTGGTCGTGCCGCTCTTGAAAGTGACCGTCCCCACGTTGCCGGGGTTGCCGGGGTTGCCGGTCACGCTCGCGGTGAACGTCAGGGCAGAGCCGTAGACGCCCGGGGTGGTGCCGGCGGTTCGCGAAAGCGTGGTGGTCGTCGTGGTGGTCGTCGAACCGAAAGTGACCGTTGCTGTCTTAGCGACATTCATGGTCACCGTGCACGTGCCAGTCCCTGCGCATGCTCCGGTGAATACCCCGCTCGAGGGAGTAGCGACCAGGACGACTTGCTCGTCATTGCCAGCCGCGATTCGGCAGGGGTTAGGTGTGCCGTTGCAGGTGCCGGAGATGGCGCTCTTGTTGTCAGCCTTGGAGGTCCACGCGACGGAGCCGGAACCCACGAAAGTCAGGTCAAGGTCCTTCGCGGCAGCGACGTACGGGCCGACGACGGGACCGCCGTCGCCAGCGACGCCCTCGGGAACGATCGGGTCGGTCGAGGAGTCGGCGAGCGCGCGGGCGAGGTTGACCCGGCCGTTGCCGCTGTCAGACTGCGAGCCGGCGACGTCGGCGTTGCGGGCGAGCCGGCCGACGACCACGCCGTTGCCGGCAGCCGGGTCGTTCGCCTTCACCAGGGCGGCGGCACCCGCGACGATCGCCGCAGATGCTGAAGTGCCGGTGACGGGGCTACTGCCGGTGGCGATGTCGACGCCAGGGGCGGCGAGGAACGTGTCAGCGCCGGAGTTCGAGGAGCTCCACAACGCATCGTTGCGGTCGGTGGCAGAGACGCCGACGACCTTGGCGGTGCCAGCCGGGTACGTCGCCGTGGTGGAGCCGTCGTTGCCGGTAGCGGCGACGAGCACGGCGCCACGGGCCCAGGCGTAGTCGACAGCGGCCTGCAGCGAGGCGCTGGCGCCGGGGTTGGAGAAGGACATGAGGATCACGTCGGCGCCGTGGTCGGCGGCGTACACCACGCCCTCGACGACGGCACTGTCCTGCCCGAGCCCGTCCGCGCCCAGGACCTTGATCGGGAGGACCTTCACACGTGCGTAGCCCACGCCGGCGATGCCGACGCCGTTGTCCACGCCGGCCGCGACGATGCTGGCCATGTCGGTGCCGTGCCCATTGGGGTCGCCGGTGGTCGGGTCGTCGCCGAGCATCGAGGCACCGGGGAGAAGGGCACCTGCGAGGTCGTCAGTGGCATTGACACCGGTGTCGAGCACCGCGACGACCGCCGAACCGGCCGGCGTGACGTCGGCGCGGGCGGTGTCCCACCCGATGGTCCGGAGCGCCCACTGGTCGGCGTACGACGGGTCGTCGGGCTCGGCCTGCAGCTCGCGCACCTGGTCGCGCTCGACACGGACGACTCCGGCGGCCGAGCTCAAGCCGGCGGCGGCCTCGTCCGTGAGTGAGGCGGCGTACAGCCTCAGTGGCGGCACGGTCGAGGTCACGAGAGCGCCAGCCTGGGCCAGGGCGTCGTCGCGCTCCTGGACCGTGGTCCCCGCGGCGAAGGTGACCAGGAAGTCGGACCTGGTCGCGCCCTCCTCGGCAGGCGCTGCGAGTGCCTGCTGCCCGGTGAGGACCAGGAGCGCGGCGACTGCTGCTCCCGTGAGCTTGGCGATGCTTCGACCGTGCAGGCGCTTTGACGCGCCCCTGCGTGCAGGCATGAGTGATCCCTTGATTTGCATCCCCCCGACCGTCGGTCCCCACCGACGGGCAGCACCTCAGAATCCCCCCGAGGTGCCGCCATCATGCGACGCGACTTAGGTCGGAGCGAAACTAACGAAAGAAATATGGCCCATCGGCGCTGACTGGACTAGACACCTCGCCTTGGGCGCCCACCCCTCGGGGTGTGGAACGCCTGCTACATAAGGGCTTTCGACGCGCGAACAGTTCGCAGCCGTGTCGTGGAAAGCTCTACGTGAGTGCGTCAGAGGTATTGGCCGGTGTTCGCAACCGTGTCGATGGAACGACCCGGCTCCGTGCCCTGCTTGCCGGTGATGAGCGTGCGGATGAAGACGATCCGCTCGCCCTTCTTGCCGGAGATCCGCGCCCAGTCGTCGGGGTTGGTGGTGTTGGGCAGGTCCTCGTTCTCCTTGAACTCGTCCAGGCACGCCTGCATCATGTGCTGCACCCGGAGACCACGCTGGGAGTGGTCGAGGAAATCCTTGATCGCCATCTTCTTGGCGCGGTCGACGATGTTCTGGATCATCGCCCCGGAGTTGAAGTCCTTGAAGTAGAGGATCTCCTTGTCACCGTTGGCATAGGTCACCTCGAGGAATCTGTTGTCCTCGGACTCGGTGTACATCCGCTCGACGGTCGCCTGGATCATCCCCGCGACGCAGGCGTCGCGGTCGCCACCGAACTCGGCCAGGTCGTCGCTGTGCAGCGGCAGGTCTGCCAGGAGGTACTTGCTGAAGATGTCGCGGGCGGACTCGGCGTCAGGGCGCTCGATCTTGATCTTCACGTCGAGCCGGCCGGGCCGCAGGATCGCGGGGTCGATCATGTCCTCGCGGTTGGACGCACCGATGACGAGGACGTTCTCCAACGCCTCGACGCCATCGATCTCGCTGAGGAGCTGCGGGACGATGGTGTTCTCGACGTCCGAGGAGACGCCGGAGCCACGGGTGCGGAACAGCGAGTCCATCTCGTCGAAGAACACGATCACGGGCGTACCCATGCTGGCCTTCTCGCGCGCCCGCTGGAAGACCAGCCGGATGTGCCGCTCGGTCTCGCCGACGTACTTGTTGAGCAGCTCGGGGCCCTTGATGTTGAGGAAGTAGGACTTCCCCTCCTGGCCGGTCTTGGCCGCGACCTTCTTGGCCAGCGAGTTGGCGACCGCCTTGGCGATGAGCGTCTTGCCACAGCCCGGCGGCCCGTAGAGGAGCACGCCCTTCGGCGGCTTCAGCTGGTGCTCCTTGAAGAGCTCGGGGTGCAGGTAGGGCAGCTCGACCGCGTCCTGGATCGCCTCGATCTGGCCTCGGAGCCCACCGATGGACTCGTAGGCGATGTCGGGCACCTCTTCGAGGACGAGTTCCTCGACCTCCGACTTCGGGACCTTCTCGTAGACGTAGCCGGCCCGGGTGT
Organism: Nocardioides bigeumensis; assembly: GCF_039531755.1. NCBI lineage: Bacteria > Bacillati > Actinomycetota > Actinomycetes > Propionibacteriales > Nocardioidaceae > Nocardioides > Nocardioides bigeumensis. Next base: position 956,101 of record NZ_BAAAQQ010000002.1, on the reverse strand, counting down.
CGAGCAGCAGCGAGTCCCCTGCCCGCAGGTGGATCTCCTTGAGCGGGGCAGCAAGGCGTACGACGCGTTCCTCGTCGGCGTTCGCGATCACCAGGGCTCGGTCGCCGTCGGCGAGCAGCTCCTTGAGCATCACGACCTCGCCGACCTCTTCGTAGCTCATCGCGGCCACGACGTTCAGCGCCTCGTTGAGCATGACCTCCTGACCTCGCTTGAGGGCGTCGAGCTCGACGTTGGGACTGACGTGCACGCGCAGCTTGCGCCCGCCGGTGAAAACGTCGATCGAGTCGTCGTCGTTGCGCTGGAGGAAGGTGCCGAAGCCGGCCGGCGGCTGCGCCAGGCGGTCGACCTCCTCCTTGAGCTTGGTGATCTGGTCTCGGGCCTCGCGCAGGGTCTGGGCAAGGCGCTCGTTCTGGCTCGTCACGGCCGCGAGAGACCGCTGGGTGTCCGCGAGGCGCAGCTCGATGCCACGCGTCTGACCGGGGGCGTCCTGCAGCCTTCGGCGCAGGTCCGACACTTCGGCCTCCAGGAACCGCACCTGGCTCGCGAGCTCGTCGCGTCCGGGTCCTTCGGAAGTCGTCATTGCGTCTCACCTCCTCGTCCGTCGACCCTACCCGCGCGACAGCCAGACGGAAGCGGAAAAGTGCGGGTGTTGGTCACAATTCCGCGACGGGATCCTCCGCCTGGACCGGGACGTCGGCCGGACGCGGACCGGTGTAGTCGGGCCCGTAGGCCCCGGGAGCGGGGCGGCGCTTCTTCATCGGCACCCGCTCGCCCGGCGCCATCCGACGGGCGGTGACCAGGAAGGCCGTGTGCCCCATCATCTTGTGCCCAGGTCGGACCGCGAGCCCCTCGACGTGCCAGTCGCGCACCAGTGACTCCCAGGCATGTGGCTCCGTGAAGCCGCCATGGGCGCGCAGCGTCTCGACGACCCGACTGAGCTGGGTGGTCGTGGCGACGTACACACAGACGATGCCGCCGGGGACCAAGGCATCCGCTGCCGCGTCGACACACTCCCAGGGCGCCAACATGTCGAGGATGACCCGGTCTGCCCGGAGTCTGGAGGCGGGCAGCTCTTCGGCCACGTCGCCGACCGTGAGGCTCCAGGCCGGATGCTGCTCCTCACCACTGGTGCCGAAGAACCTCGACACGTTGCGCCGAGCGACGTCGGCGAACTCCTCGCGGCGCTCGTAGGAGATCAGTCGGCCGTGCGGCCCCACGGCACGCAGCAAAGAACAGGTGAGGGCACCCGACCCGACGCCCGCCTCCACCACGTGGGCTCCCGGGAAGATGTCGGCCAGCGCCACGATCTGCGCGGAGTCCTTGGGGTAGATGACGGCCGCACCGCGAGGCATCGAGACGACGAACTCGCTCAGCAGCGGCCGGAACACGAGGTACTCACCCCCCGCCGAGGACGCGACCGCGAAACCCTCCTCGCGTCCGATCAGGTCGTCGTGCTCGAGGTGCCCCTTGTTGGAGAAGAACCGCTTGCCGGGGACCAGCTCGAAGTTGTGCTTGCGACCCTTCTGGTCGGTCAGCCGCACCCACTCGCCGGCACGTAAGGGCCCGCGGTGGACGCCTGACCACGCGTCGACGGCGACGTCGGGCAGCTCGCGGGGGGACGGCTCAGGCATGCCCGCGACCCTATTGGACGTCCTGCTCCGGCCGATCCTCGGATCGAAGTGCCTGCGGTTTGGTCACCAACCGCAGATTTCCGGCCGTGGATCTGCGGTTGGTGACCAAACCGCAGACTAGTTTCAGCGGTGAGCGGCGCGGAAGGCCCGGTCGACATCGGCAGTGGTCAGCACGCCGTAGATGCCGCCGGACTCGTCCATGAGGAGGTACTCGGCGGCGGGGTTGCGGCTGATCGCGAGGATGAGCTCCTCGCCGGAGATGCCGACGGGCAGGCGGAGGCTGTCGGCCTGACGGGCGACGGTCGAGACGGCGACCCACGGACGTCTGTCCTCCGGGGTGGCCAGGAGGGCCGCCTCGGAGACGATGCCGACCGGCTGGCCGGAACCGCTGACCGTCACGATGCTGCCCGCCTGGGCCTCCTGTGCGCGACGCACGGCCTCTGCGAGGGGCAGGTCCTCAGGGACGGTGAGGGTACGCCGGGCGAGCTGGCGCGCCGCGAGCGACGGCAGCCGGGTCCGCAGGCGCGCGGACGCCATCGCCGCCGATGCTCCGGACCAAAGGAACAGCGCGACGACGAACGTGAGGAGGAAGTCGACGACCGTCGGCGTGGTGTCGAGCAGCTCGTACTGGATCCAGGGCCACGCCAGCGCGAGGACGGCAGCGACCCGGCCCCCCCACCCGGCGGCGAGCGTGCCGCGATGGGGGCTGCCCGACGCGCCCCAGACGAGGGCCTTCAGCACGCGGCCGCCGTCGAGCGGGAGCCCGGGGACGAGGTTGATGACCCCGACGAGCAGGTTCGCCCCGGCCAGGCCCTCGACGGCCATCCGCAACAGCCCGTCGGGCGTGACGAACCAGAGTCCGATGGCCCCGATGCCCACCGCGATCGACGTGAGCGGACCCACGACTGCGATCAAGAGCTCGTGGCGCGGCGACCGGGCCTCGCCCTCGACGGCCGTCATGCCGCCCAGGAAGTTGAGCGAGATGGAGCTCACCGGGTAGCCGCAGCGACGCGCCATCAGGGCGTGGCTCACCTCGTGCAGCAGGACGGAGCCGTACAGCACGACCGCGAAGGCGAGCCCCGCGACGTACTTGCCGGCGCCCAGTCCGGGCTGGACCGCCTCCACCCGTGGCGCCATCACGACGGCGATGAGGCCGGCGACCAGGAACCAGGAGGACTGCAGATAGACCGCCGTGCCGGCGATCGAGCCGATGCGCAGGGTGCCGGGCGGGCGCGGCTCAGGCCCGCTCTCCCGCGCCCCAGAAGACTCGTCCGACACACACAGAGGCTAGCCGACACACGGCTGCAGACCTGCCCTGACGGGCGGGACGCGGCCGGTGTCGGAGCCCGCACCTAGTGTGAGCGGCATGGAGGTGGCAGCCGCGCAGGGCGACCTGCCCGAGGGGTCGGACCAGAGTCCGGCGGTCGCCCTGTCGACGCCCGTGGACGGAGTCCACGTGCTCGGCGCCCTGTCGCCGAGCCGCGCCGCCGACTTCATGGTCTGCCCGCTGCTTTACCGCTTCCGCACCGTCGACCGGCTACCTGAGCCGTTCTCCCCTGACGCCGTGCGCGGCACGCTGGTCCACAAGGTCCTGGAGGACCTGTTCGACCTGCCGGCCGACCAGCGCACCCCGGACCAGGCCCGTGACCTGCTCGCACCGTCGTGGGGGGCCCTGCTGGCCGAGGAGCCGGGGCTCGCCGAGATGCTCGTCGGTGCCGAGGACGACCAGCTCGCCTTCGCGGCCTGGTTCGCGAGCTGCGCCGAGGTGCTGGACCGCTACTTCACGCTGGAGGACCCACGCCGTCTCGAGCCCGCCGAGCGGGAGCTCTACGTCGAGGCGCTGCTCGACTCCAAACTGCTCCTGCGCGGCTTCGTCGACCGTCTCGACGAGGCGCCCGACGGCCGGCTCAGAGTGGTTGACTACAAGTCTGGAAGAGCTCCTGGCGAGGGCTTCGAGGCCAAGGCGCTGTTCCAGATGAAGTTCTACGCGTTGGCGCTGTGGCGCAGTCGAGGCGTCCTGCCGTCGATGTTGCAGCTGGTCTACCTCGGCAGCGCGGAGATGCTGCGCTACGAGCCGGACGAGGCGGACCTCGAGGCCACCGAGCGCAAGATCATCGCGCTGTGGGAGGCGATCCGTCGTGCCGAGGAGGACGGCGACTGGCGCGCGAGTCCCAGCCGGATGTGCGACTGGTGCGCCCACAAGGCGTTGTGCCCGGCGTACGGCGGCACTCCCCCGCCGCTCCCGGTGACCGTGCCCCCCACCCCCGCCGAGGATCCCGCCGGCGACCTCCTGACCGCGCAGGAGGTCACCGGCCAGCCCTGACGGCCGGGCCACCCGCCCGCTAGGACACGTTCTCCTCGAGCTCCTCGAGCGGCAGCCCGTCCGAGCGCCAGCGTAGGGCGTCGACCAGTCGATGGCGTCGACGTCGGCTGCCACCTCGGCCCTGGAGCGCCCGGACGGCAGTGGCAAGGCAAGGACCGACGGGCCAGGCGCATCGGTGGAGTCATGTCGACGGGGGCCGTGTCGTCAGTCGTGTCCGTCGTCATGGTCGACCATCCCCGGGGGAAGTGTCCGGCGCTCCGCCCACAGGGCCGCCTGCGTGCGGTCGGCCACGCCGATGGCCGCGAACGCCGAGGTGAGGTGCGCCTTGACGGTCCGCTCGCTGATCCCCAGCCGCCGGGCGATCTGCTTGTTGGCCAGACCGTGGCGGACCAGCTCGATCACCTCCGCCTCGCGCGCGGTCAACGACGCAGAGGTCGCCGACAGGTCGGCTGCCGAGGCGCGCGCACCGAGCAGCTGGCGGGCCGCGCGTGGGTGGATCGGCGAGCCACCCTCCCGCACGGAGCGGATGCCCGCCAGCACGTCCTCGGGGTCGGCGTCCTTGAGGAGATAGCCGACAGCACCCGCGTCGAGAGCCGCGACGATGCGCTCGGAGTCGGAGAAGGACGTGAGCACCAGGACGTCGGCGAGCGCCTCCGCCACGATCGAGCGGGTCGCCTCCACCCCGTCCACTCCCGGCATCTGGAGGTCCATGAGCACCACGTGCGGGCGCACGTTCCGGACGACCTCGACCGCCTGGGCGCCGTCGCCGGCCGTGCCGACGACATCGATGTCCGTGGCCACCGCGAGCAGCTGCTCCAGTCCACGGCGTACGACGGCGTGGTCGTCGACGACCACCACCCTGATCCGCTCGTCGGTCATCGGTCGTGCACCTCCAAGGTCACCGTGGTACCCGCTCCGAGCGACGAGCGGACGGAGAGGCGGCCTCCCGCGTCGGCAGCCAGGCTCGCCAGCCCGCGCAGCCCCAGGTGCCCTGGGGCCACAGGACCCCCGGGGTCGAAGCCACGCCCGTCGTCGGTCACGGTCAGTGTGACCTGCCCCCCGGCAGCCGCGAACCGGACGTCGAGGCTGGTCGCCCCCGAATGCCGGATCGCGTTGCGCACCGTCTCCTGCGCCACGCGCCAGACCAACGTGGTCGTCTGGTCGCTGACCTGCTCGACGCCCTCGACCGACACGGTCGTCGCGATGCCCATGCCGGCAGCCGGTGCGGTCAGGTCCTCGAGAGCGGCCGCCAACCCGTCCGCGCCCAGGTCCGGCGGGTGGATCTCGACGAGGAGCGACCGCAGCGCGCGGAGTGACTCGCGAAGGGACCGGCCCGCGTCGCTGACCGCTGTCCGCACGGCGGGAGTCGCCCCGGCATCGGACGACACGGAGTGCAACGCGAACGCGGTCCCGGCGAGGTCCTGGACGACGCCATCGTGCAGGTCTCGCGCGATCCGCCGACGCTCCGCCGCCGAGGCGTCCGCGGTGCGCACGAGCAGGCGCTCACGCTCGCGAGCCGCACGACGCACCTGGCTCGTCAGCACGAAGATCATCGTCGCCGCCAGGAGCACCAAGGCGAGGAGCGCGCCCAGCGTGATCCGGCGGAACGGTCCGAAGACCTCACGTTCGCGCTCGTCGATGTCGGCATCGTCGTAGTAGACCTCGAAGAGGAGCGGCTGACCTTCAGGCGACCTGATCTGGGCGTAGACCTCGACCACGCCGCCGAGATCGCGCTCGAACCGGTTCTCATCCTCGGAGAGGTCGGAGACGCCCGCGTCCACGCCGCCGTTCTCGAGCACGTCCAGCTCGTCGTCCCCCAGGTCGTACTTACTGCCGATCAGCCGGATCGCGTCGGAGTAGACGATGACGCCCTCGCGGTTCCAGATCTTGATGCGGCGTACCTCGCCGACCAGCAGACGGTCGAGGACCTGCCGGTCGAGCTTGTCGACAGCGCCCGCCTCGGCTGCGACCAGCCCCTTGGGGATCGCGGGCTCAGCGACCGAGCGCGCGAGGACGAGGGTGGTCGCCCGGGCGTCGTAGACGGCCTCGTTCTGGGCGGCCCGCCTGACCAGCACCTCCGTCGCGATCACGATGCCGGCCAGGACCAGCGTGCCGACGACCAGGAACAGGACCAGCGGGCTGCGCAGGACGGTGAGGTACGACGGCGGACGCAACGGCTCGACAGCCTCAGAAGGCGATCGCGCCGCGGCAGCGCTCGCCGGTGGCGGGGTTCTTGGCCTTGAAGACCAGCATGTCCGTGCCCGAGAGGTCGGCGAGCTTGCGCTCGACGTCGAAGGACCCGCTCGGTGCACGGGTGGTTGCGGTGCCTTGCGCGGAGATCGAGCCGTTGTGCTTCATCTTCCACCGCCAGGTCTGCCCGTTGCGGTTGCTGTCGATCTCACCCTCGAACTCGATGCGGCCGTCGTCCTTCTTGGCCTTGACCTTCCACTCGGTCGTCTGGCCGCAGGTGCCCTCCCTGCGAACCTCCTTGTCGTCATCACTGGCCGAGACCGGACCAGCGGACAGCGCGAGCACGATCAGGGCCGCGACGGCGATGCCTGCGGGTCGGCCCGGTGATCTGGGTGGCGTCATGGGGACCTCCATGGTTGGTGGGGGGTCCAGCCTGGAGCACGAGCGGCTCGCTGACCATTGGACGGTGGTGCTAGTACCTCGTCAACCCTGGCCGCGGCCAGGCGCGGTCCAGGACCCCGGACCGTCACCCCTGGACCACGTCCTCCTGAGAGCCGGAGCGCCCCTCTGCCAGCCGCAGGGCCGCCTGCACGAGGGTGAGGTGGCTCAGCGCCTGGGGGAAGTTGCCGGCCATCCGATCGTGCCCCACGTCGTACTCCTCCGAGAGCAGGCCGACGTCGTTGGTGAGAGCGCAGAGCCGGTCGAAGAGTGCGCGCGCGTCGTCGTGCCTGCCGGCCATCGCGTACGCCGACACCAGCCAGAAGGAGCACGCCAGGAAGGGATGCTCGTCGCCCGGCAGCCCGTCGACGCCGGTGTCCGTGCGGTAGCGCAGCGCGAACCCGTCACGGAGCAGGTCCTCCTCGATGGCCGCGATCGTGCCGAGCACGAGAGGGTCGTCGCCCGGGAGGAAACCGACCAGAGGGATCATCAGCAGCGAGGCGTCCAGCTCGGTAGTTTCGTAGTGCTGAACGAACGTGCCGCGCTCGCGGTCGACGCCACGGTCGAGGACCTCGGCGCGTACGTCGTCACGGGCCTGCCGCCAGCGCTCGAGCGGCCCCTCGAGACCCTGGTCCTCGATCGCCTCGACGGCCCGGTCGAAGGCCGCCCACACCATCACACGGGAGTGCGTGAAGTGCCGGGGCTGACCCCGGATCTCCCACAGCCCGTGATCGGGGTCGTCCCAGTGGTCCGCCAGGTCCTCCACGAGCATGCGCTGCAGCGACCAGCTCAGGTCGGTCTCCTCCAGGCCGGCCTCACGCGCCTGCTGGAGCGCGATCATCACCTCGCCCAGGACGTCGGTCTGGCGTTGGTCGACGGCCCCGTTGCCGATGCGCACAGGCGTCGAGCCGGCGTACCCCGGCAGGTGGTCGAGCTCCCGCTCGGGCAACCGTCGCGCACCGTCGACGGCATACATGATCTGCAGGTCCTCGGGGTCGCCGGCGACGGCGCGCAGCAGCCACGTGCGCCAGAGCCTGGCCTCCTCGGTGTAGCCAGCGGTGAGCAGCGTCTCGATGGTGAGCGCGGCGTCGCGCAACCAGGTGTAGCGGTAGTCCCAGTTGCGGGCACCGCCGAAGTTCTCCGGGAGGGACGTGGTGGGTGCCGCCACGATGCCGCCGGTCTCCGCGTGGGTGAGCAGCCGGAGGGTGAGCAGGCTGCGCACCACCAGCTCGCGGTGCGGGAGGTCGTCGCGACAGCCGGAGCTCCAGCGCTCCTCCTCCATCTTCGTGCGTTTGATCGCCTCGTCGAGGTTGGCGGCCTTGGGCGTCTTCGACCACGACGGCACCCAGGTCGTCGCGAAGGTGAGCACGTCACCCTCGTGCACGTCGAAGGTGTCGACGTGGCGGCCGTCCTGTCGGTGCGGGAGGCGCGGTCCGCGAAGCACGAGCTTGTCCGGCCCGGCGATCGCGACGATCACCTCCTCGTCGTCGGCGCGTTGACGGCTCACCCAGGGCCGGACCTTGCCGTAGTCGAAGCGGACCACCCACTCGTGGCGCATCCGCACGCTGCCCTCGATGCCCGTGAGGCGTCGTACGAGATCGGCCCGGCGGTCGTTCGTCGGCATCACGTCGAGCAGGGTGACTCGCCCCTGAGCCGTCGTGAACGTCGTCTCGAGGAGGGCCGTGTCCGCGAGGTAGGACCGCTGCACGTCGTACTCCCCCTCCGGCACCAGCTGCCAGTGGCCGTTGTCCTCGTCGCCGAGGAGTGCCGCGAAGCAAGCAGAGGAGTCGAAGCGCGGCAGGCAGAGCCAGTCCACCGAGCCGTTGTTGCCGACGAGCGCCGCTGTACCCCGGTCGCCGACGAGGGCGTAGTCCTCTATGGGCAGCGGCATGGGTACGACCTTAGGAGGTCGGGTCGAGCCGGCTCAGATCCGCAAGGGTGAGACCGGCCAGCGTGTCGCGATGGAAGCGACGCTCGCCGGCGCTCACAGGGACGTGGTTGGGGATCACCAGGACGGTGCACCCGGCGGCCACGGCGCTCGTGGTCCCGGGGTCGGAGTCCTCGATGGCCACGCACTCCTCCGGGTGCACGCCGAGCAGCTTTGCCGCCTTGAGGTAAGGCTCGGGGTGCGGCTTGCCCTGCGAGACGGTGTCGCCGGTGACGATCTCCGTGAAGGTGCCGCCCGGCAGCTGCGCCAGGATCGGCGTGACGAAGCGCGTGTAGGACATGGTCACCAGCGCACACGGAACGCCTGCCGCGGTGGCCTCGGCGAGCAGCTCTCGGGCGCCAGGCCGCCACGGCACCTCTCCTTCGAGCTGGGCCACGACGTCGTCGAGCAGCTCCTCGACGATCTCCTCGGGGGTCAGGTCGACGGAGCCGTGCTCACGGATGTAGTGCCCGGAGTCGATCAGGTCGTTGCCGACCAGGTTGAGGGAGTGCGCCTCGCTCCAGGTGCCCCCGTGGCGGCCGACGAGGCGATACTCCGCGTCGATCCAGTAGGGCTCGGTGTCGACCAGGGTGCCGTCCATGTCCCAGAGCAGTGCGGCTGGGAAGGCGGGCGTCGGACCTGCGGTTTGGTCACCAACCGCAGATTTCGGTGCCTCGGACTTGCGGTTGGTGACCAAACCGCAAGGGTTTTCGTCAGGCATCCTGCTCTCCGGCTCAGTCATCGGGGTCGTACCCCAGGTTGGGCGACAGCCACTTCTCGGCCTCGGCGAGGGTCCAGCCCTTGCGCTCGGCGTAGTCGGCCACCTGGTCGCGGCCGAGGCGGCCGACGACGAAGTACTGCGACTGCGGGTGGGAGAAGTACCACCCCGAGACCGAGGCGCCCGGCCACATCGCCATCGAGTCGGTGAGAGTGATGCCGGCCGTCTCATCGACGTCGAGCAGGGTCCACAGCGTCTGCTTCTCGGTGTGGTCGGGGCACGCGGGGTAGCCGGGGGCCGGGCGGATGCCGGTGTAGCGCTCCCGGACCAGGTCGTCGTGGGTGAGCGCCTCGTCGGGCGTGTGCCCCCAGAGCTCGGTGCGAACCCGCTGGTGCAACCGCTCGGCGAACGCCTCGGCGAGCCGGTCGGCGAGCGCTTCCATCAGGATCGCGGAGTAGTCGTCCAGGGCGTCCTTGAACGCCGCCACCCGGTCCGGAAGCCCGTGGCCGGCGGTGACGGCGAAGGCGCCCACGTGGTCGGCGATGCCGGAGCCGACGGGGGCGACGAAGTCGGCGAGCGAGCGGTTGGGGACGCCGTCGCGGTGCTGCCCTTGCTGCCGCAGGTGGTGGAGCGTCACCCGCGTCGACGTGCGGGCGTCGTCGTAGACCTCGATGTCGTCGCCCACCGCCGCGGCGGGGAAGAAGCCGAGCACCCCGCCGGCGGTCAGCCACTTCTCCTCGACGATCTTGTCCAGCATCTCCTGTGCGTCGTCGTAGAGCCTGCGCGCCGCCTCCCCGGTCGAGGGGTTGTTGAGGATGTCAGGGAACTTGCCCTTCATCTCCCACGCGTTGAAGAACGGCTGCCAGTCGATGTAGTCGCGCAGCTCTGCGATGTCGTAGTCGTCGAACACCGTCACGCCAGGCTTGGCCGGGGCAGGTGCGGCGTACCCCTCCCAGTCGATCGGCGTCGCGTTCTCGCGCGCGGCGGCGTACGTCGCCATGGGCCGGTCGTGCTTGGCGGCGTGCCGGGTGCGCAACGACTCGAAGTCGGCCTGCACGTCGCTCATCAGCTTGTCGCGGCCGGTGCGGCTCAGGAGCGCGGAGGCCACCCCGACCGAGCGGGACGCGTCCTTCACCCAGACCACCGGCCCGTCGTACTTGGGATCGACCTTGACCGCGGTGTGCGCGCGGCTGGTGGTCGCACCACCGACGAGCAGCGGGATGGTCAGCCCGAGGCGCTGCATCTCGCTGGCGAAGCCCACCATCTCGTCCAGTGACGGCGTGATCAGGCCCGACAGGCCGATGAGGTCGGCCTCGACCTCGGCCGCGGTGTCGAGGATCTTCTGCGCCGGCACCATCACGCCGAGGTCGATCACCTCGAAGTTGTTGCACTGGAGCACGACGCCGACGATGTTCTTGCCGATGTCGTGGACGTCGCCCTTCACCGTGGCCATCACGATCGTGCCGTTGGTCTGCTTGGCGCTCGAGACCGCGGGGTCCTTGGCCTTCTCCGCCTCGATGAAGGGGATCAGGTAGGCGACCGCCTTCTTCATCACGCGCGCGCTCTTCACGACCTGCGGGAGAAACATCTTGCCCGAGCCGAAGAGGTCCCCGACGACGTTCATGCCGTCCATCAGCGGACCCTCGATGACCTCGATGGTGCGGCCTCCGGCGCCGACGATCTCGGCGCGCATCTCCTCGGTGTCGGCCTCGACGTGCGCGTCCATCCCCTTCACCAGCGCGTGGCTCAGGCGGGCCCGGATCGGCAGTGAGCGCCACTCCTCGGCGACACCCTCCTCGACCTCCCCTGCCCGGTTGTGGGTCTCGGCGACCTCGAGGAGCCGCTCTGCGGCATCCGGGCGCCGGTTGAGCACGACGTCCTCGATCCGTTCGCGCAGCTCGGGGTCGACCTCGTCGTAGACGACCAGCGCGCCGGCGTTGACGATGCCCATGTCGAGGCCGGCCTTGATCGCGTGGTAGAGGAACACCGCATGGATCGCCTCGCGCACGGGGTTGTTGCCCCGGAACGAGAACGACACGTTGGAGATGCCGCCGCTCACCTTGGCGCCTGGGAGGTTCTGCTTGATCCAGCGGGTGGCCTCGATGAAGTCCGAGCCGTACGTCGCGTGCTCCTCGATACCGGTCGCGACCGCGAACACGTTCGGGTCGAAGATCACGTCCTCGGGCGGGAAGCCGACCTGGTCGACGAGGATCCGGTAGGCACGCTCGCAGATCGCCTGCCGACGCTCGAGCGAGTCGGCCTGGCCGTCCTCGTCGAACGCCATCACGACCGCGGCGGCGCCGTACTTGCGGCACAGGCGGGCGTGGGCGACGAACGCGTCCTCGCCCTCCTTCAGGGAGATGGAGTTGACGATCGCCTTGCCCTGCACGCACTTGAGGCCGGCTTCGATGACCTCCCACTTCGAGGAGTCGACCATCACCGGCACCCGGCTGATGTCGGGCTCGGCGGCGACCAGCTTGAGGAAGCGGTCCATCGCGGCGACGCCGTCGATCATGCCCTCGTCCATGTTGACGTCGATGACCTGCGCGCCGTTCTCGACCTGCTGGGCGGCGACGGTCAGTGCGGTGTCGTAGTCGCCGGCCTTGATGAGGTTGCGGAACTTCGCCGACCCGGTGATGTTGGTGCGCTCGCCGACGTTCACGAAGAGGCTGTCCTCGGTGATCGTGAAGGGCTCGAGGCCGCTGAGCCGCATCGCGTCCGCGATCTCGGGGACCTCGCGGCGGGGTACGCCGGCCACCGCTTCGGCGATCGCGCGGATGTGCTCGGGGGTGGTCCCGCAGCAGCCGCCGACGAGGTTGAGGAAGCCTGCCTGCGCGAACTCCCCGAGGACACCGGCCGTCTCGTCGGCCTGCTCGTCGTACTCCCCGAAGGCGTTCGGCAGGCCGGCGTTGGGATAGCAGGACACGAAGGTGTCGGCGACCCGGCTCAGCTCGGCCATGTAGGGCCGCATCTCGCGACCGCCGAGCGCGCAGTTGAGGCCGACCGCGAGCGGACGGGCGTGGCGCACCGACGCCCAGAACGCCTCGGTCACCTGTCCCGACAAGGTCCGACCCGACGCGTCGGTGATGGTGCCGGAGATGATCACCGGCCAGCGGCGGCCATGCTCCTCGAAGAGGGTCTCCAGCGCGAAGATCGCGGCTTTCGCGTTGAGCGTGTCGAAGATGGTCTCGACGACGAGGAGGTCGGCACCGCCTTCGACCAGGCCGTTCGCGGCGTCGAGGTACGCCGACACCAGCTCGTCGAAGAGGACGTTGCGCGCTCCGGGATCGTTGACGTCCGGCGAGATCGAGGCCGTCCGCGAGGTCGGGCCGAGCGCGCCGGCGACGAAGCGCGGCCGGTCCGGGGTGGCGGCGGCGAACTCGTCCGCGACCCGCCGAGCCAGCGCGGCCGCCTCGCGGTTGAGCTCGCGCGCGAGGTCGGACATGCCGTAGTCGGACAGGGAGATGGCGTTCGCGTTGAACGTGTTGGTCTCGATGATGTCGGCGCCGGCCTGGAGGTACTCGCGGTGGATCTCGGCGATCAGGTCCGGGGCGGTGATCGACAGCAGGTCGTTGTTGCCCTGCAGGTCCGAGGGCCAGTCGGCGAAGCGCTCCCCGCGATAGGCCTGCTCGGACGGCCGGTCCCGCTGGATGGCGGTGCCCATCGCCCCGTCGATGACCAGGATTCGCTCCCCGAGCAGGCGGGAGAGCTCCACGGTCGCGTCTGGGCGGAAGCGAGCGGCGGCCTCGGGCACGTCCCGATCGTGACACCGCGCGCTGACCGTGGGGAAATCCTCGCCGCGCGGGCATGGCTACTAGGCTTGGGTGCGTGATCGAGATCGAGGACGTCGACGACCTGGTCGATCCCGTGGTCATCGCCGCCTTCGAGGGCTGGAACGACGCCGCGGACGCCGCCTCGGGAGTGGTCGACCACCTGATGAGGGTGTGGAACGCCCGGATCGTCGGGGCCGTCGACCCGGAGGACTTCTACGACTTCCAGGTCAACCGGCCGATGGTCGGCACCGACGACCTGGGCCACCGCCGGATCACCTGGCCCTCGACCCAGATCGCGGTGGCGTCCCCGCCCGAGCTCGACCGCGACGTGATCCTGGTCCGTGGCATCGAGCCCAACATGCGGTGGCGGCAGTTCTGCGCCGAGATCCTGGCTGCCTGCAACGAGCTGGGCGGCAACCTCGTCATCACCATGGGCGCCCTGCTCGCGGACACCCCGCACACCCGCCCGGTGCCGGTGACCGGAAGCGCCACGGAGCCCGACTTGGTCGACCGGCTCAAGCTGGAGACGTCGACGTACGAAGGTCCCACCGGCATCGTCGGCGTGTTCCAGGACGCCTGCGTCCGCCTCGACATCCCCGCTGTGTCCTACTGGGCCGCCGTGCCCCACTACGCCGCGTCTCCCCCGTGCCCGAAGGCCACGCTGGCCCTCGTGGGGGTCCTGGAGGAGCTGCTGGAGGCGAGCCTCCCGCTGCTCGACCTCCCGGAGGACGCCCGCGCCTGGGAGCGCGGCGTCGACGAGCTCGCCGAGGAGGACGAGGACATCGCCGACTACGTGCGTGCCCTCGAGGAGACCCGGGACACCACCGAGCTGCCTGAGGCCTCCGGCGAGGCGATCGCGCGGGAGTTCGAGCGCTACCTCAAGCGCGGCGACGACTCCTAGAGCGCCAGGCCGAGCGCGGCGTCGAGGAGGCGGTGCACCTGCGGCCCGGCTGCCGGGTCGGAGGCGTCGGCGAGGTGCCCGGTGTTGCCGAGCGTGGCGTCCACCCACGCCTGGACCGACTCCAGCGCCCTAGGGGCGTCGAGATCGTCGGCAAGCGCAGCCAGCACCTCCTCCGCCAGCGGCGCCGCTGCCGCTCCAGCGCCCAGGGACAGCGCCTTGCGCCACGAGTCGACGGTGTCGACCGCGTCCCAGAGCTGGTCGTCGGTCCACTCCCAGTCCGACCGGTAGTGGTGGCGCAGCAGCACGAGGCGGATCGCCATCGGGTCGACGTCGCTGTGGCGGAGGCCCGAGACGAAGACCAGGTTGCCCTTGGACTTGGACATCTTCTCGCCGTCGTACCCGACCATCCCGGCGTGGGCGTAGGCCTTCGCGAACGGCTGCCCGGGGACGGCTACCTGACCCTCGCCCGCGCACATCTCGTGGTGCGGGAAGACGAGGTCGCTGCCACCGGCCTGCACGTCGAACGCGGACCCGAGGTACTCCAGCGCCATCGCAGTGCACTCGATGTGCCAGCCGGGTCGGCCGCGACCGAACGGGCTCTCCCACGACGGCTCTCCCGGACGCTCGCCGCGCCAGACGACGCAGTCGAGAGGATCACGCTTTCCCTCGCGGTCGGGGTCGCCACCGCGCTCGCCGAAGACCTCGAGCATCCGCTCGCGGGTCCACCCGCTGACGCCGCCGAACTCCGGGTCCGCCGTGACCGAGTAGTAGAGATCGGTGTCGACCGAGTAGATCGCCCCCGCCGCCTGCAGCCGCTCGATCAGCGCGACCACCAACGAGATGGTCTCCACCGCACCCACGAAGTGCTCGGGAGGAAGCACGCGCAGCGCGGTCATGTCCTCACGGAAGAGCTCCGTCTCGCGCTCGGCCAGCTCGACCCAGTCGACGTGCACCTTCTCCGCGCGCTCGAGGAGGGGGTCGTCGACGTCGGTGACGTTCTGCACGTAGGTGACCTCGTGCCCGGCATTGCGCCACGCCCGGTTGAGGAGGTCGAAGGCGACGTACGTCGCCGCGTGGCCCATGTGGGTGGCGTCGTACGGCGTGATGCCGCAGACGTACATCCGTGCCGGGCCCTCGGGCGCGGTCGTCACCAGCTGCCCGGTCGCCGTGTCGTGGACGCGCACGGGTGGGCCCATCGCATCAAGACGTGGGAGGTCGGGGGCCGGCCAGGCGCGCATGGCGGGAAGTCTAGGACCTGGCCCTCGGTCAGAACGGGGGCCAGGGGATGACCGGCCAGTGCCCACCCGGCTCGGGCAGCGCGTGCGTGCGCAGCAACCGCTCGCAACGGCCGAGGAGCGCGGTGACCTCGGGCGGCGTGAGCAGCGTCAGCAGCCGTTCGCCGAGGTCGCCACGCACCGCGTCGCGCACGGTCTCGACACCCGCCAGCTCGTCGGGGGACAACCCTTCGCCGCTCCACCCCCACAGCACGGTGCGCAGCTTGTGCTCGACGTGGAAGGTGACCCCGTGGTCGACGCCGTACCGGTGACCCCCGGTCATGGCCAGGACGTGGCCGCCCTTGCGGTCGGCGTTGTTGACGACGACGTCGAAGACGGCCATCCGGCGCAGCGGTGCGCTGTCCTCGTGGATCAGGGACACGCCGCGGTCGTGCTGGTCGACCCCGTCGAAGACGTGCCGCCACCCGTCGGGGACCTCTCCCTCGGCCACCAGGTCGATGGCGACGTCGTCCTCGTCGGGCTCCTGCCAGACCTGGACCATCCCTGGGCCGTGCGGACCGTCGCGCAGGAAGGTCAGCGGGACGACGTCCCAGCCGAATGCCTCGGAGACGGCGTACGCCGCCACCTCCCGCGCCGCGAGCGTGCCGTCGGGGAAGTCCCACAGTGGCCGCTCCCCCGCCACCGGCTTGTAGACGACCCGGACGCCCGCCACCTCCGCCACGAACGTCGCGTTGGACGCGGGCAGCACCCGGCCGTGGAGCTCGAGATCACCGTCGAGCAGGTCGGCCGAGGGGGCCGCGGGAGTGCTCACTCCTCGAGCGCCGTGGGCTCCCGCCGCCGGAAGCCGTTGGCGCGCACGCACAGGTGCCCGTCCGGGTCGATCGGACCGCCGCAGAAGGGGCAGCTGGGCCGCCCGGCGTCGATGACCTGCGCGGCCCGTTTCACGAAGGCGCGCGCGGCACCTGCTGCGAGGCGCACCAGGAGGATCTCCTCGGGCTCGGGCTCCTCGAGGTCCTCCCCCACCTGTTCCGGGGAGACCACCGCAGCCTCGGTGAACGGGAAGACCTCGATGACGACGCGCTCGTCGCTGGCGTCCCAGGACAAGGTCATGGTGCCGGCCCGGAACTCCTCCTCGATCGGCTGCTCGAGCGGATCGGTGTCGTCGAGCCCGAGGGGGGCGACCGCCGGCACGACCGTCGCCATGCCGTCGGTCTGCATGACCTCGTCCAGGAGCTCGTCGATCCGCTCGGCCAGCGCGGCGACCTGCTGCTTCTCCAGCGCCACGCTCACGATCCGCGCGCCACTGCGTGCCTGGAGGAAGAAGGTGCGGGCCCCCGGTTCGCCGACGGTGCCGGCGACGAAGCGCTCAGGCGGGTCGAAGCCGTGGATGACAGGCATGTCCTCCACCCTAGGACGTCCCTCCAGCGGGTCCGGCGCCTCCGCCGACCACGGCGTCGGTGGCCGCTCGACGGCGGCGCGCCTTCGCCGGCGGCTGCAGGTGGCTCAGGCTGCCCTGGGAGGTGTTGACGCAGAGGACGAACGGCCGCACCTCGGTGTAGCTCACCACGGACAGGCTGGCGGGGTCGACGTGCAGGCGCTGGAAGAGGTCCAGATGCGTGCCCAGCGCGTCGGCGAGCACGGACTTGATCACGTCGGCATGGCTGACCGCGACCCAGACGGCGTGCGGGCCGTGCTCGGCGGTGACGAGGGCATCGTGGCGGCGCACGGCGTCGACGGCGCGCTCCTGCATCGCGCGCATGGTCTCGCCGCCCGGGAACTCGACGGCCGACGGCTGGCTCTGGACGACCTTCCAGAGCTTCTCCTTGACCAGGTCCTTCAGCGCCCGGCCTTGCCAGTCGCCGTAGTCGCACTCGGTGAGGCCCTTGTCGACACGGACCCGCGGCCGGGTCGGCTGCGACGTGTCCCTGCCTCTGCCCTGGGCCTTGGCGAGCGCCTGCGCCGTCTCCTTGCAGCGCTCCATCGGGCTGCTCACGATACGGGCGAGCGTGACGCCGGAGAGCCGTTCGGCGGCCGCGGCGGCCTGCTGGCGTCCCGTCTCGTCGAGGTGCACGCCGGGCGTCCGGCCGGCCAGGACGCCGCTGGCGTTGGCCGTCGTACGCCCGTGGCGGACGAGGATCACGGTTGCCATGAGGCGAAGGCTAGTGCCACTAACCTGGACAGATGATCGTCGACAGCGCCCTCTACCGGCGAGGGGAGCGCGTCTCCGTCGACTGCCACGTGGACGACCTGGCCGAGCTGGCCGACCAGGCGACCGAGCCCGGTGACTTCGTCTGGGTCGGGCTGCACCAGCCGAGCGCCGAGGAGCTCGACCGGGTGGCGCAGATCTTCGGACTCCACGCGCTGGCGGTCGAGGACGCCGTCTCGGCCCACCAGCGACCCAAGCTCGAGCGATACGACGACAATCTCTTCCTGACGCTGAAGACGCTCTGGTACGTCGACGAGGACGACGCCGTCGAGACCGGCGAGATCAACATGTTCGTCGGCCCGAACTTCGTGGTGACCGTCCGCCACGGCGAGGGCGCCGCCTTGAAGGACGCCCGCACGCACCTCGAGGAGCGGGAGAAGATCCTCGCCCACGGGCCGTCCGCGGTGGTGTACGCCGTCTGCGACGCGATCGTGGACCGCTACGAGGAAGTGGCCGCGCAGCTGGAGATCGACGTCGACGAGGTGGAGGCCTCGGTGTTCTCCCCCGAGCGCACCAACGACTCGGTCCGCATCTACACCCTCAAGCGCGAGATCTCCGAAGTACGCCGCGCGGTGCTGCCGCTGCGTGAGCCGATGCGCCGCTTCGCCTCCGGCCTGGTGACCGGGATCGATCCCGAGGCGGCGCCCTTCTTCCGGGACGTCTCCGACCACCTCAGCCGGACCGCCGACATCATCGACTCCCTGGACTCGTTGCTGTCGACCGCCTTCGACGCCCACCTCGCGCGCATCTCGGTGCAGCAGAACGACGACATGCGCAAGATCTCGGCCGGCGCCGCCATCGTGGTCGTCCCGACCCTGATCGCCGGCGTCTACGGCATGAACTTCACCCACATGCCGGAGCTGGACTGGCGTTTCGGTTACGCCTGGGCGATGTTCCTGATGCTCGGCTCGATGGCGGGCCTCTATGCCTTCTTCAAGAAGTCCGGCTGGCTGTAGCCGTCACGAGACCAGGACGCCGGCGGCGAGCAGCGCCATCGTGGCCAGGCCCAGCGCGACGCGGTAGATGACGAACGGCGTGTAAGAGCGGGTGCTGATGTAGCGCAGCAGCCACGCGATGGCGGCGTACCCGACCACGAACGAGACGATCGTCGCCGTGACCGTCGGTCCCCAGCCGTAGCTGTTGTCGCCGTTCGGGATCTCCTTGAGCTCGAAGAGACCCGCCCCGACGACGGCCGGGATGGCGAGCAGGAACGCGTAACGGGTGGCCGCCTCGCGCTCGTAGCCGAGGAACCGTCCCATCGAGATGGTGGCGCCCGACCGGGACACGCCGGGCACGAGGGCGAGCGCCTGGGCGAGCCCCATGAGGACGGCGTCGCGGAGCGAGATGTTCTTGATCGTCAGGTTGTCGCGGCTGACCCGGTCGGCGATGCCGAGCACGAGACCCAAGACCACGAGAGTCGTGGCGATCAGCCAGAGGTTGCGGAAGTCGCGCTCGATGACGTCCTTCAGCAGGATGCCGAGCACGACGATCGGCAGCGACCCGATGATGATGAACCAGCCCATCCGGGCGTCGAGGTGACCCCGGAGCTCCGGCTTGGCCAGCGAGCGCACCCACATGGAGCCGATGCGCCAGATGTCCTTGCGGAAGAAGACGAGCACCGCCAGCTCGGTGCCGATCTGGATGACGGCGGTGAACGCGGCACCGGGGTCGCCCCACCCGAACAGCTCGGGATAGATGCGCAGGTGCGCACTGCTGGAGATCGGCAGGAACTCGGTGAGCCCCTGGATGAGCCCGAGCACGACCGCTTTGAGGAGGTCCACCACGACTCGCAAGGGTAGGACTAGGCTTTCCGGCATGGATCAGCGGCACGTCGGGAGCACCGGACTGAAGGTGTCCCGACTGGGCCTGGGCACCATGACCTGGGGCCGCGACACCGACGAGCACGAGGCGCGCGAGCAGCTCACGTCGTTCGTGTCGGCGGGCGGAACCCTGGTCGACACGGCGGCCGGCTACGGCGACGGTGACGCCGAGGCGCTGCTCGGCTCGTTCATCGGATCGGTGGTGCCGCGCGACCAGCTGGTCATCGCGACGAAGGCCGGGATCTCCCGGCGTACCGGCGAGCGGGTGACCAACACCTCGCGCGGCTACCTGCTGCCCACGCTCGACGCGTCCCTCAAGCGACTCGGCGTGGACCACGTCGACCTCTGGCAGGTCCACGTGTGGACCGACTCCACTCCGGTCGAGGAGACGCTCGCCGCGCTCGACGCCGCGGTGACGACCGGCCGGGCGGCGTACGTCGGCATCTCCAACTACTCGGGATGGCAGACCGCCCAGGCGGCGACCTGGCAACGGGCGGTGCCGGGACGGACGCCGCTGGCCTCGACCCAGGTCGAGTACTCCCTGCTCGAC
Organism: Nocardioides bigeumensis; assembly: GCF_039531755.1. Taxonomy (NCBI): domain Bacteria; kingdom Bacillati; phylum Actinomycetota; class Actinomycetes; order Propionibacteriales; family Nocardioidaceae; genus Nocardioides; species Nocardioides bigeumensis. Next base: position 936,389 of record NZ_BAAAQQ010000002.1, on the reverse strand, counting down.
CGCGGCATCGAGGCTGAGGTGCTGCCCGCCTGTGCGGCTCTCGGCCTCGGCGTGCTGCCGTGGTCGCCGCTCGGCCGCGGCGTGCTCACCGGCAAGTACCGCACCGGCACGCCGAGCGACTCGCGCGGCGCGTCGTCGACGTTCTCCTCGTTCGTGGGCGCCTACCTCGACGACCGGAGCAACCGCATCGTCGACGCAGTGGCCCGGGCGGCCGAGGGCCTGGACTGGACGCCGCTCGAGGTGGCGCTGGCCTGGGTCCGTGACCGCCCCGGTGTCACGGCGCCGATCGTCGGGGCCCGGACCGCCGCCCAGCTGAAGGCTGCCCTGGGCGTCGAGGAGCTGACCCTGCCCTCCGAGATCGTCGACGCGCTCGACGACGTGTCCGAGGCCTGACTGGTGCCGCCCGCCGCCGACCGACGAGCCCCGTCGCCCGGGGTGGAGTGGGAGTACGCGCGGCTCACGATCCCGCGTGAGTTCTCCCGCAACTACGTCAAGAACCTGCTCGTCGAGCGCGCCGAGCACGGAGGCTGGACCCTCGACCGGGTCCGGATCGGTCCCGACGGCGTCCGCCGGGTCGTGCTCCGCCGCAAGATCATCCGACAGCTCCGGCCGACCCTGACGTACCTGAGGACCGGCTGACAGTTGCGGTTTGGTCACCAACCGCAGATTTCACGGCCCGAAACCTGCGGTTGGTGACCAAACCGCAGGTGCAACGCCTCAGACGTCGCCCAGGAAGCGGTCGAAGACCCGGGCGCCGAACTCCAGCGCATCGGTGGGCACCCGCTCGTCGATGCCGTGGAAGAGGGCGGTGAAGTCCAGCTCGGCGGGCAAGCGCAGCGGCACGAAGCCGTAGGTGCGCACACCGAGCCGGCCGAAGTGCTTGGCGTCGGTGCCGGCGCTCATGAGGTACGGCGCCACGATCGCGTCGGGGTCCTCGGAGAGGATCGAGCGGCTCATCGCGTCCACGAGCGGCGTCTCGTAGGGCATCTCCCAGGCGCCCTGGTGGCTGACGAAGTCGATGTCGACACCCTCGCCGCACAGCTCGCGCAGCGTGTCGAAGAACTCGTCCTTGTAGCCGGGCAGGAAGCGCCCGTCGACGTGGGCGGTGGCCTCGGTGGGGATGACGTTCACCTTGTAGCCGGCGTCCAGCATCGTCGGGTTGGCCGTGTTGCGGATGACGGCCCCCAGCATCCGCGCCGCGTTGCCGAACTCCTCGACCAGCGCCTCGGCGTTCTCGGGGGTCGCCTCGGTGCCGGCCAGGTCGGCGACGGTCGCGAGGAGGACCTCCATGGCGGGGGTGAGCCGCACCGGCCACTCGTGAGCGCCGATCCGGGCGACGGCCGCGGTGAGCCGCGAGATCGCGTTGTCGTGGTTGATCATCGAGCCGTGGCCGGCGCGACCGCGGGCGGTCAGCGTCATCCACGCCATCCCCTTCTCCGCGGCCTCGATGAGGTAGACGCGCCTGCCCCGCACGGTCGCGCTGAAGCCGCCCACCTCGCCCACCGCCTCGGTGCAGCCCTCGAAGAGCTCCGGGTGGTCGTCGACCAGCGGCCCCGCCCCCTTGAGCCCTCCGGCCTCCTCGTCGGCCGTGAAGCAGAGCACCATCGGCCGGTCGGGCACCAGACCGGCCCGGGCCCGCGCGCGGACCACCGACAGCAGCATCGCGTCGAAGTCCTTCATGTCGACCGCGCCGCGGCCCCAGACGTAGCCGTCGCGGACCTCGCCCGAGAGCGGGTGCACCTGCCAGTCCTCGGCTGCGAACGGCACGACGTCCAGGTGACCGTGCAGCAGAAGGGCGTCCGAGCGCGAGCTGTCGGCGCCGCCCCACCGCGCCACTACTGACGCGCGGCCGGCCTCCGACTCGAGGATCTGGGACTCGATCCCGACCTCGTCGAGCAGCCCGGCGACGTACTCGGCAGCCTTCCGCTCCCCCGGCCCGTCGTCGTCTCCGGCGTTGGTCGTGTCGATGCGGATGAGCTCGCTGCAGAGGTCGACGACCTCGGCCGCGGGGTCGTGGGAAGCCGTCTCCATCACCCCATCCTGGCACCCGCTCGGGCGCCCGCCCGGGCACCCGCGACGATGCGGAAGTTGCCCCTGCGCTTTGCTACAGTTCCCAGCGCACTCGTCCGGGTGGCGGAATTGGCAGACGCGCTAGCTTGAGGTGCTAGTGCCCGTATTAGGGCGTGGGGGTTCAAGTCCCCCCTCGGACACCACACAGTCATCACAGGGCCGGCTGACGCCGGCCCTGACTGCTTCCGGCTCGGCTCTCAGCTCGGCTCCGGGGGCGTCTCCTTGGGCGTCTCTCCCAGCGTGCTGCGGGCCCGGCCCAGCACCGAGTCGACCAGCTCGGTGGCGATGCCGAGATACGCGTACGCCGGCGTCCGGCCCACGAGCTCGGCCATCGACCACTGCTCGGCGCCGACGTCCTCCCGGGCGGCGTGCAGCGTCGTCGCCATCCGCCCCGGGTCGACCTGGAGGTCGGCGACCAGGTCGAAGGTGTGGGAGCCCGCCACCAGGGTGCGCCGGGCCAGGTCGCGCAGCGCGGACCACTCCGCGTGCCAGGCGCCGTCCGCGCGCTCGTCGACCTGCTGGGCAGCAGCGAGGTGCAAGGTGGCGCCCAGCATCGGGGTCGTCATGGCCGCGCGCCGGACCAGGACGGACAGCACCGGGTTGTGCTGCTGCGGCAGTGTCGAAGAACCCCCGCCGGTGCCCTCGCTCAGCTCACCGATCTCGGGGCGGCTCAGCGTCAGCACGTCCTCCGCGATCCGGCCCCACGCGTCGGTGCAGCGCACCAGCGCGTCCCCCAGCCGCGTGACCGCGGTGCGCCGCGTGTGCCACGGAGCGGCCGGGGCCAGCCCGAGCCGCTGAGCCATGTCGACGACGAGGTCCTGGGGCCGGCCTCCGAGCTCGACGACCGCGGCGTGGGTGCCGGCCGCACCGCCGATCTGCACCGGGAACGTGAGCGCCGCGAGGCCGTCGTACGCGTCGAGCACCCCGGCCAGCCACTGGGCGGCCTTCAGGCCGAAGGTCGTCGGCACCGCGTGCTGCGTCAGCGTGCGCGCGACCATGGGCGTGCCCCGATGGGTGCTCGCCAGCACCGCAAGCCGTTCGGCCTGCCCGCGGATGTCGATCCTCAGCTCGGTGACCGCGTCCTGGGCCATCAGCATCAGCGCGGTGTCCACGACGTCCTGGCTGGCCAGGCCGCGGTGGAGCCACGCCGCGGCGGTGGGCTGGTCGTCCTCGAGCACGCTGCGCAGCAGCGAGACCAGCGCGACGGCCGGGTTGCCCCCGGCCTCGTTCTCCTCGGCGAGCCACTCCTCGTGGTAGGGCTGCACCAGGTCCGCAAGGTCGACCCTGGCGTCGGCGGGAGCGATCTCGGCAGCCACGAGCGAGTCGAGCCACGCGGCCTCGACCGCCGTCATCGCCTCGCGCAGGGTCGACGCCGTGAAGTGGTCGCCGGCGCGGTGCTCGCCAGGCCAGTAGGGATCGGTCACAGGCTCATCAAACCGGTCCGCGCGACGTCGTGGTCGCAAACCGGCCGAGTCGGCCGGTCAGCTGCCTCGTGGGACACAGCGGAGCCCCGGAGGTGCAACACCTCCGGGGCCCCGTCTGCTCGGCTTCAGCGGGTGATCAGCCTGCTGTGGACGTCAGTGGCGCTCGCCCAGCACGTAGGGGACGTCGACCGGCGTGAACTCCGGCCCGGCGCCCGGCAGCACGCGTGCGTTACGCCCACCCGACAGGCAGCCGCCGTTGAGGCCCATCTTGCTCAGGCCCTGGATGTCGCCCTTGCCGAACAGCGCCGGACGGGCGTCGCTGACGTAGGCGTCCATGATCTGCGTCGTGTCGGTCGTGTGGCCCAGGCCAGCGGCGTGCGCCAGCTCGTGCATGTGCACCGCACCCAGACCGGCACCGTTGACGAAGCCGCGGTCGGTGTAGAGCGGCTGGTCGCTGGCGTCCATGAGCAGACCGGTCTTGACGGCCTTGAAGGTCCTGCGCTTGGCGACCCACTTGGCGTTGGTGATGCCGCCGCGGGCGAGGACGCCGCCGGCCAGGTTGGACGCGTCGGTGTCGGGCGAGGACCAGGCGACCGCCAGGTTGGCCTTCTTGTCCTGCTCCTTGCCCGGCGTGGTGCGGAACGGGATGGCGTTGGTGGTGCCGGAGTACTTGTAGCGCAGGCCGGAGGCGAGCTCGATACGGAAGATGGCCTCGTTGAGGACCGCCACGCCGTCAGCCGGGAGCATGTTCGGGTTCACGGCGTACTTGATGGTCTGGCACGGGTTGTAACGGATCTTCTCGTCGGCGATCCGGGTCCACGAGCTGCGCACGCCGAGCGGCTCGTAGCCCTCGTCGATGCTGATGGAGACCTTCTTGATCTTGCCCTGGAAGGCGCGCGTCGGCGGCGCGACGACGCGCATCTTCTTCTTGCCGTACCACTTGGTCGGCGCCTTGAGCTCGTACTTGCCCTTCTTGTTCGACTTGTCCTTGTCGACGTTGCGCCAGCCATAGGCGTTCTTGAGCTGGAGGATGACCCTGCGCTTGGGGCCGTTCACCTTGCCCGCGATCGTCACGGCGGTGAGCACCGGGACCTCGGTGGCGGAGGGCTTGACCTTCAGCTTGGTCTTGCGTCGGCCGAGGGCCAGCGCGGAGGCGGCCTCGGCGCCACTGGCGGTGTTGAACGTCTGGCCGGCGGCCACGGGGGCGGCTTGGGCGGGGGCGATGTTGAGGACCGTGGCGGACAGCGCGATGGCCGCGCCCGTCGCCACCAGAGAAACTCGTGTGCTCGTCATGGGTCTGATCATGCACACGTGGTCGTCGTCCTAAACCCACCGCCCCCCGATCCCAAAGTAGGGGGTCAGCGCGAGCTGCGCGTGGTGCGGCCGCGAACGACGCCCACGAAATCCTGGGTCTCGTCGTCGTCCCGGCTGATCAGCCAGGCGAGCGCGACCTCGGTGCCGGGCAGGTCCGAGACCCGCACGTGCCGCACGTCCTTGCGGTGGTGGAGCCGGGCGAGCGAGAGCGGCAGCACCACGACCCCGCCGCCGGACGCCGCCACCTCGACCGCCTCCTTGACCGACATCGCAGGGAAGGCGAGCTGCCCCGCCACCGGCACCAGCCCCTGCGGCGGACCCAGCACGAACTGCTCGTCAGCCAGGTCGGCGGCCGACACCTCGTCGTACACGCTGGCCACGTGGTCGCGAGCGACCACCACGACCGGATCCTCGCTGTAGAGCACCACCACGTGCAGGTCGCGCCTGTCGACCGGGAGCCGGAGCAGGGCCATGTCGAGCGCGCCGCTGCGCAGCGCGGCCTCCGCCTCCTCGGCGGCGACGGGGACGAGCTCGAAGGACGCGCGCGGGTGGCGCTCCCGCCACGTGCGGGCCCAGCGGTCCGGCATCACACCGGGAACGAAACCGAGGCGCACGGCTACCAGCTCGACGAGAGGGGCCGGCCCTCGTGGAAGCCCGCGGCACTCTGGACACCGATCACCGCGCGCTCGTGGAGCTCGGCCAGGGTGGTCGCGCCGGCGTACGTGCAGGCCGAGCGCACCCCGGAGCAGATCTGGTCGAGGAGGTCCTCGACACCGGGCCGCTCCGGGTCGAGGTACATCCGGGACGAGGAGATGCCCTCCTCGTAGAGACCCTTGCGGGCGCGGTCGAAGGCCGACTCGCCGGCGGTGCGGCTGGCCACCGCGCGCGCGGAGGCCATGCCGAAGGAGCGCTTGAAGGCGCGGCCGTCGGCGTCGTGGAGCAGGTCGCCGGGCGACTCGTGGGTGCCGGCGAACCACGAGCCGATCATCACCGACGACGCGCCGGCCGCGAGCGCCAGCGCAACATCGCGCGGGTGGCGTACGCCGCCGTCGGCCCATACGTGCTTGCCGAGCTCGCGCGCCGCCTCGGCGCAGTCGAGGACGGCCGAGAACTGCGGGCGCCCGACGCCCGTCATCATCCGGGTGGTGCACATGGCGCCCGGTCCCACCCCGACCTTGACGATGTCGGCGCCGGCCTGGACCAGCGCCTCGGTGCCATCCCGCGAGACCACGTTGCCAGCGACGACCGGCACACCCGGGTCGAGGGCGCGCACGGCCCGCAGTGCGTCGAGCATCCGGTCCTGGTGGCCGTGCGCGGTGTCGATCACCAGGCAGTCGACTCCGGCGTCCACGAGCGCGGCCGCCTTGGCCGCGACGTCGCCGTTGACCCCGATGGCCGCCGCGATCCGGAGCCCGCCGGCCGCGTCGACGGCGGGCCGGTAGAGCGTGGCCCTGAGGGCGCCGATGCGGGTCAGCACCCCGACCAGCCGACCCTCGGCATCCACCGCGACGGCCAGAGCGGCGTGCGCGGTGGCGTCGAGCCGGTCGAAGGCCTCCCGCGGGGAGGTGTCCGCGGCGACGGTGACCAGGGGCGGGGTCATCACGTCACGCACCTGGGCGAAACGGTCGACGTCGGCGCAGTCCTGCTCGGCCACGACCCCCACCGGACTGCCGCCCTCGGTGACCACGGCGGCACGGTGCGCCCGCTTGGGGATGAGCGACAGCGCCTCTGCGACGGTCTGGGTGGGCGCGAGCTCGATCGGCGTGTCATGCACCACGTGCCGGGCCTTCACGAACGACACGACCTCGCGGACGACGTCGATCGGGATGTCCTGCGGGATGACCGTCAGTCCCCCACGTCGGGCGACCGTCTCGGCCATCCTCTTGCCTGCGATGGCGGTCATGTTGGCCACCACCACCGGGATCGTGGCGCCGGTGTCGTCAGGGGTGGCCAGGTCGACGTCGTACCTGCTGCCCACCGCCGAGTGGGCGGGCACCATGAAGACGTCGTCGTAGGTCAGGTCGTGCCCCAGACTGTCGGCCGGCTGGTGGAGTAGTCGCACGACCGTCGAATCTACCCGTGCCGGGGCGCCGCCCTGACCCGGATCACCGCAGACCGGTGCCCGGGGCAAGGCGTCCCCATGGGGGTCGGTGCCGCCCGCGGAACCCCACGGACCACGGGCGGCTGCTCAGGGGGCTAGTTCAGGGCGTTGGCCGCGGCGACGACGTTGACGAGCCCGGTGCCCTTGTCGTACGACGTGGTGACGCCACCGGGACCCGAGACGTAGGGCGCTCCGAATGAGTACTTGTACGCCGTCGTCTTGATCGCGGCCTCGACCTGCGCGGCCGTCGCGTCGGGCGAGTCCTGGAACAGCTGGGCGACGATGCCGGCGATGTGCGGCGCGGCCATCGACGTCCCGCTGATCGTGTTGTAGTCGCCGCCGTCGACGGGGTCGAGCCCGGTCGAGCAGATGAGCAGGTAGATCCGGCAGGACGAGGTGATCGTGTCACCGGGCGCCGAGATGTCGGGGTAGGTCGACAGGTCCGCAGCGGCTCCGCGCGAGGAGAACTCACTGACCTCGCCGTCGCGGGTGCCGGTCTCGAGGTCGTTGTAAGACGCCACGGAGATCACTCCGCCGGTCGGGTCCATGCCGGGCGGGTTGGAGAGGCTCTCCGACCCGTCGCCGCCGTCGTTGCCGTTGGCCCAGACGGTGACGACGTCCTCGGCCGCCAGCGCACGCTGCAGCTTCACCGTCGCGGAGTTGGGGTCGAACGCGCCGCCGCCCGAGGGGCCGTAGGAGTTGTTGGTGACCTTGATCGGCGGGCACTCGGCGGCGGGGACGGCCGCGCCGCAGGGAGCCGCGTGGTTCTCCAGCACCCAGTTGAGGGCGGTGTCCGCCCCGACGATGAACAGCGCCGCCCCGGTCGAGAGCGACACGATCTTGGCGCCCGGTGCGGCGCCGTGGAGGACGCGACCGTCGGACAGGGTGGTCTGCCGGCCGGCGACGATGCCGGTCACGTGGGTGCCGTGACCGCCCACCGAGAGCGTGTCGGTGTCCACGGAGTTCGGCAGGTTGACGACCTGGCAGAGCGACTCGGTGAGGTCGCAGAGCACCTTGTTGTTGCTGACCACGGCCGAGCCGCCGCCGGGCTCCTGGAGGAACGGGTGGGTCGGGTCGACCCCGGAGTCGATGACGCCGACGGAGACGCCCTTGCCGGTCAGGGCTGTGCCGTCGGCCCCGGTCAGCGTGGCGATCGCCTCGTCGCCGCGGGTGGACTTGTGCGAGGTGTACTGCGACATCTCGATAGGGGTGTTGCCCTCGAGGTAGATGACGCCGGGAACCGCCCGGGCCGCGGTGATCTGGGCCTTGGTGCCGCGCGCGACGACGACGCCGATCTTGTCGAAGCTGGTGACGGTCGACATCCCCGTCGTGGTCACCGCGCTGCGGGCGGCGGCCAGGCTGCTGCCGTGGACCAGGACCGTCTCCTTCTGGCCCGACACCAAGGTGGTCAGGCGCGTGGCCAGGTAGTCCTGGACCGGCGCGAGCACAGCCAGCCGGACGGCCGGCGCGGGTGCGCTCTCGGCTGACGGGCCGGGCACGACGGCCATCGCGAAGGCAGCGGAGAAGGCCGCGACGGACGCGACGAGACGTGGGCGTTTGGACGAAATCCTCATGGTCCGAGCTCCTCGTGGGGTTGGGCTACTCAATGGCCCCAACGACGCCGACGCATCGAGGTCACGCGGTCCGCGTGCACGCCCCCTAGGCTGCGACCCATGCCCACGTCATCTGGCGAGGTCCACCCTGGAGACCCCGCCGCGCTCGTCGCGTCCACGCGTGAGGCGTACGCCGCTGAGTTCGGACGTGAAGCCGAGGTCGTCGGTCACGCGCCGGGTCGGGTCAACCTGATCGGCGAGCACACCGACTACAACGGCGGGCTTTGCCTCCCGGTGGCGCTCCCCCACCGCACGTACGCAGCCGCCGGTGCCCGTGACGACGGCATCGTCCGCGTCGCGAGCCGCCAGCGCGAGGACCGGTGGGAGGGCGCCCTCGACGACGTCGCCCCTGGATCGGTCGACGGGTGGGCGGCGTACGCCGTGGGCGTCCTGTGGGCGCTGCGCGAGGCCGGCCACGACGTCACGGGTGCGGACCTCCTCGTCGACAGCACCGTTCCCGTCGGCGCCGGGCTGTCCAGCTCGGCCGCGATCGAGTGTGCGGTGGCGATGGCGGTCACGGGACTCGCCGGCGAAGCCGTCGACGAGGACCTGCTGCGCGCCCTGGTGCCGGTGTGCATCCGTGCCGAGACCGAGATCGCCGGAGCACCGACAGGTGGGCTCGACCAGACCGTCTCGCTGCTGGCCAGGCCGGGTGCCGCGCTGTTGATCGACTTCACCTCAGGGTCGAGCCGCCAGGTCCCGCTCGGGTCGGACGCTCCCGAGGTCTTGGTGATGGACACCGGTGTCGCCCACGAGCTCACCGACGGCGGGTACGGCGCCCGTCGGGCCGACTGCGAGGCGGCCGCCAAGATCCTGGGTGTGCCGTCCCTGCGCGCCGCCGGGCTGGCCGACCTCGACCGGCTCGACGACAAGCGGCTCGTCCGCCGGGTGCGGCACGTGGTCACCGAGATCCACCGGGTGCACGACACCATCGGCGCGATCGAGGAGGACGACTGGCACGAGGTCGGGCGGCTCTTCGTCGAGTCGCACCGGTCGTTGCGCGACGACTACGAGGTCTCGTGCCCCGAGCTCGACCTCGCGGTGTCGACCGCGGTTGACCACGGCGCCCTCGGTGCCCGGATGACGGGCGGCGGGTTCGGCGGCTCGGCGATCGCGCTGGTCGAGCCGGGCAACCGTGAGCGGGTCGCCGCCGCGGTGGCCGAGGCGTTCACGGCCGCCGGCTACCGACCGCCGACGACCCTGATCGCCGTCGCCTCCGGGCCGGCCGCTCGGGACTAGCCGCGCCCTGTCTCAGGTCGCCGCGACGCCGACCTTGCCCTGACGGAAGGCCTCGACGAACAGCGCGTGGTCCTCGCGCACCTGGCCCGCGTAGGTGAGACCGAAGTCGGTGAGCCAGGAGACGAACTCGCGCCGGCGGCCCTGCACGCTCGCGGCGATGGCCTCCTCCACCTGGAAGTCGACCAGGTCCTGCTCGCTGTCCTCGTCGGAGGCGCAGTGGATCTTCGCGGTCGCCCGGCCGAGCAGGTCGACCACCTGCGCGATCTCGACGGGCTCGTGCAGCTCGCTCCAGTCGAGGTCGATCTCGTAGGGCGAGATCTCGGAGACGACGTACCCGACACCCTTCATCTGCGTGTACCCGAGCAGTGGGTCCGTGTGTGCCTGGAGCGCGTGCTGGCTGACGACCGTGCGATGGCCTTCGTGCTCGAAGTACGCGTCGACCGTCTCGGAGTCGACGAAGCGGCTGACGGCCGGGATGTTGGCCTGCTTCATCGAGAGCACGACGTCGTTGTCGAGTGCCTGGCTGAACCCCTCGACCAGCAGGTTGTACGCCGGCAGCCCGGCGCTGCCGATACCGAACCCGGACTTCCCCACGACGTCGCGGAGCTCGTAGAAGAGGTCGCGGTCGAACCGCTTGTCCTCCGGAATGGTCTCGAGGTACCCGTCGAACGCCGCAACCACGGCGGCCCGCTCCTTGCGGTCGAGCCGGCGCATCGTGTCGTCGGGGGCGAACATCCGCACGCCGTCATCGACGACGGTCAGCTCGTCGAGCAGGTCGGCGCGACGCTGGCTCCGGGCGACCTTCAGGGCCAGGTGGATGGGGCCTTCGGTGTTGTCGAGGTAGAGCGCGAAGTCGCCGGCGTCGTCCTCGGTCTTGCGATAGCTGTCGACCTGCGCGAGGTAGGCCCGGGCGTAGCGGCCGATCAGCCGGCGTACCTCCTCCTCCGGGAGCGCCTTCTGCCAGCCCATCAGGGCGAGCGACGCCGCGAAGCGCTGCACGTCCCAGGTGAACCTGCCGAGGTAGGCCTCGTCGAAGTCGTTGATGTCGAAGACCAGCCGGCCGGCGGCGTTGAGGTAGGTGCCGAAGTTCTCGACGTGCAGGTCGCCGTGGATCCAGATCCGGGCACTGTCGCCCTTGCCGTGGTCGCCGGCGTAGGGGTCGTCGTCGGGAGTGACGTCGGCGTAGAACAGGCAGGCACTGCCCCTGTAGAACGCGTGCGGGTCGCCGGCCATCTTGCGAAACTTGCCGCGGAACGCGCGCGGGTCGGCCCGCATCAGCGGAGCGAACGCCTCCTGGAGGCAGTCGATGATCAGCTTGCTGCGCGCGCCGCCCGAGGTCTTCGCCATGCGGCCCACTATGCCTGGCGTCACTCGCGAGGCGGGAGCCAACGGGTACCGGTACTCACTGCGGACAGGTACGCCGACGGGTCCGGGTGGGTACACCGGCGAAGGATGGTTCTGGCATGACGCAGCCCACCACACCCAAGAACACCAACGCCTTCTTCCTGCAGTCGGGCCTCGCCTTCGCGATCGCCCTCTTCTCGATGCTCTTCGCCATCTACTACATGCCCACCACTCCGTGGGTCCGGGCCTTCCTCTCGCTCGGGACGATCTTCCTCGTCACCTCGTCCTTTTCGCTCGCCAAGTGCATCCGCGACGCGCAGGAGGAGAGCCAGGTGCTCGCCCGCCTGGAGCGGATGCGCCTCGAGCAGCGCCTCGCCGAGCACGATCCCTTCAAGGCCGCCTGAGCCCGTCACACCTCCAGCACGCCCTGCCGGGTCTGGGAGACTCCGCTACGTGCGGCTCCCGGACCCGGCTCTCGTCGTCCTGGTAGGCGCCTCCGGCTCCGGCAAGTCCCACTGGGCGGCCTCGCGCTTCCGTCCCCAGGAGGTCGTCTCCTCGGACGCGCTGCGTGGCGTGGTCGGCAGCGGCGAGCACGACCTCGACGCGTCGGCCGACGCCTTCGGCGTGCTCGAGACCGTCGTCGCCGCCCGGCTCGGGCGCAGCCTGACCACGGTCGTCGACACCCTCGGGCTCGACGCCGCCCGCCGGGTCGGCTGGCTGGCCGCCGCGAGGGCAGCGGGTCTCCCCGCCGTCGCGGTGCTCTTCACGACCCCGGCCGAGGAGTGCCGCCGGCGCAACGCGGCACGCGACCGTCCCGTGCCCGCGCCGGTCCTCGCCGGCCAGCTCAAGCGGCTGCCCGCCGTGCGCGACGAGATGGCCGCGGAGGGCTGGGACACGGTGGTCGAGCTCGACGAAGCCGCTCCGACGACCGAGGAGGCGGCGCATCCTCCTCCAGACCCCTCCGCCCCGGATGATCGTCGTTCGTCGACCGGCGTCGAGGTGGTCCTGCAGGTCTCCCGCTTCCCCTGGGGCGAGGATCCCCTCGCGTGGCTGCGCTCGATGGCGCTCGCCGCCGACGATGCCGGATTCGCAGGACTCGCCGTCATGGACCACCTCATCCAGATCCCGCAGGTCGGCCGCGCCTGGGATCCGATCCCGGAACCGTGGGTGACCCTGGGTGCGATCGCCGGCCTCGGCACCGGCCTCCGGCTGGGCACGCTGTGCACACCTGTGACCTTCCGGGCGCCCGGCATCACGGCGAAGGCGGCCGCCACGCTGTCGGCGCTGACCGGTGGGCGGGTCTTCGTCGGCGTCGGTGCCGGCTGGTTCGAGCGGGAGCACGCGGCGCACGGCCTGGAGTTCCCTCGCGCCCGCGAACGGCTCGACGCCCTCGAGCGCGGGATCGTCACCATGAGGGCGCTCTGGGCGCCGGGCACCAAGGCCGACGCCGCAGCCGGGCTGCCGGAGACGACGTCCTACCCGCGGCCGTCGGCGCCGATCGAGATCGTCGTCGGCGGCTCGGGCGAGCGTCGCACGCTGCGCATCGCCGCGCGTCTCGGCGACGCCTGCAACCTCCCGGCTCGCGACGTCGACGTCCTGGACCACAAGATCTCGGTGCTCCACCGGCACTGCGCCGAGGTCGGCCGGGACCCCGCCGAGGTGGCCATCACGGTGCTCGACCTGCCCGTCGTCGGGCGGGACCGCGACGACACCTGGGCACGGGTGGAGCGGCACCGCGGACGTACGTCGGCAGCGGCGTACGCCGCCCGCACCCACGCAGGCACCGTGGCTGAGCACCGCGACCGCCACGCCGACCTGGCCGGGCGCGGAGTCTCGACCGTCTTCCTGTCCACGCCGGACCTGGACCGGCCCGAGGACGTGCTCGACCTGGCCGGCCTGAACGTCTGAGAAGCCTGCCGTTTACTTCAGCTCGGCGCTGGACAGCCCGAGCAGCCGCCGGGCGACGATCAGCTGCTGGATCTGCTGGGTCCCCTCGAAGATGTCGAGGATCTTGGAGTCGCGCGCCCACTTCTCGAGGAGCTCGACCTCGCTGTAGCCCACCGACGAGCACAGCTCCACGCACGACAGGGTGACGTCGGAGCCGACCCTGCCCGCCTTGCCCTTGGCCATCGAGGCCTCCAGCGAGTTGGGGCGGCGGTTGTCGGCCAGCCAGGCCGCCTGCATCATCAGCAGCCGCGCGGACTCGAGGTCGGCCTCGAGCTGGAGCAGCTTGGCGGCCGCGGCCGACTGGTTCTGGGCGGGTCGGTCGTAGTCGACGCTGACGCCCGCTTCGGCCAACAGGTCGCGGGTGAGGTCGAGCGCGGCCGTGGCGCAGCCCACCGCCATCGCGGCCACGAGAGGCCGCGTGTTGTCGAAGGTCGCCATCGCACCGGCGAAGCCCTGCTTGACGTCGACCTCGGGCGAGCCGAGGAGGTTCTCCTTCGGGACCCGGCAGCCGTCGAAGCGGAGCGTCGCGGTGTCGGAGGCCCGGATGCCGAGCTTGCGCTCGAGCCGTTCGACCGTCATCCCCGGCGTGCCCTTGGGCACCACGAACGACTTGATCGCCGCCCGGCCGAGCGAGGCGTCGAGGGTGGCCCACACGACGACGGCGTCGCAACGCTCACCGGCGGTGACGTAGATCTTCTCGCCGTCGATGACGTAGTCGTCGCCGTCCAGCCGTGCGGTCGTCCTGATGCCCGCCGAGTCGGAGCCGACGCCGGGCTCCGTGATGGCCATGGCCGCCCAGACTCCCGCGAAGCGGGCCGCCTGCGCCTCGTCGGCGACCGAGGCGATCGCGGAGTTGCCGAGGCCCTGCCGAGGCATCGAGAGCAGCAGCCCGGTGTCGCCCCAGCACATCTCGGCGATGGACAGCACCGACGCCAGGTTGGTGCCGTTGCGAACGCCGTCGCCGCCAGGGGGGTCGTCGTCACGTCGGACGCCGGCTGCCCCCGCGCCCTCGGTCCGTCCCGACTCGGCGAGGCCGTCGATCATCGCGGCGAGCATGTCGAGCTCGACGGGGTAGGCGTGCTCGGCGCGGTCGTACTTTCGCGAGATCGGCCGCAGCATGTTCATCGCGACCTGGTGGGCCTGGTCGACCAGGGTCCGGTGCTTCTTGGGTGTCTCCAGGTTGATCGGCATCAGACCAGCACCCCGCCTTCCATCACGCCGATGGCCCGCAGGTCGCGGTACCAGCGTTCGACCGGATGCTCCTTGACGAAGCCGTGACCGCCGAGCAGCTGCACACCGTCCAGCCCGATCCGCATCCCCCGGCTGGCGCACTGCTGGCGGGCGAGCCCGACGTCGCGCGAGACGTCCTCCCCACGGGCGGCGCGAGATGCTGCCCGATAGGTGAGCAGCCGCATCGCCTGCAGCTCGATCGCCATGTCGGCGACCATGAAGGCCACCGACTGTCGGTGCGCGATCGGCTCGCCGAAGGCCTGCCGTTCCTTGACGTACGGCGTCACGTAGTCGAGCACCGCCTGGGCAGTGCCGACGGCCAGCGCGCACCAGGCCAGCCGCGAGAGCCGCACGCACTCGGCGTACGTCGTCCCGTCGGTCGCGCCGAGGACCGCATCGGTCGGGACCCGCACCCCGGTGAGGGTCACCCGCGACAGCGACGCCGCGCGGACCCCCATGGCGGGCTCCTCAGTGACGTCGAGCCCCGGCAGCCCGCTCGGCACCACGACCAGCACCGGCGACCCGTCCAGCTCGGCGCCGACCACGAAGAGCTCGGCGTCGACCCCTCGGGGGACCAGTGACTTGGCGCCGTCGAGCACCAGCTCGTCGCCCTCGCGGTGAGCGGTGGTCGTCGGCGCGAGCACGTCGAAGAGCACGCTCGGCTCGGTGAGCGCGAGCGCGGCAGCCGGGACGTCGTCGCCGGTGAAGTGCGGCAGGTAGGTCTGTTGCTGCTCCTCGGTCCCCCACAGCGCCAGGGCGGTGGCGACCGAGCCGGGCGCGAGCGTCGCGACCGCCAACCCGAGATCGCCGTGGGCGAGCGCCTCGGCGACCAGCGTCCCGGCCATCGCCGAGCGCTCCTCGGCCACCCCGCCGAGCGACTCCGGGACGCCCAGCACGGGCAGCCCGATCTCCAGCGATGCCTTCAGGACGGCGTCCGGAGCCGCGGCGTCGTCGTCGGCCTCGGTGGCGGCGGGCCGAAGCACGTCGGCGGCGAGCTCACGGGCCACCTCGAGCAGCAGTTGCTCGTCGTCGGTGGGCGTGAGGTCGAAGGTCCCGGAGCTCGGTGCCGACGCCGGCCGTACGCCCGGCGCGGAGCTGCTCCCCCGGCGCTGGAACGACCTGCTGGCACGCGATGCCGCGACCATCGTGCCGAAGCCACGCCGCGTGGCCTCCCGCACCACCCGCTCCGCAGGCTTGCGCAGACCGGTGCGGTCAAGGACGTCGCTGCGCGCCAGGCGGTTGAGTCCGGCGACCAGCACGCCGATCGCATCGCGCCGCTCGCTCGATGCCAGGCCGTTCCGGGAGGGACCGTCGAGGTGCATGCCAGCAACTGTAACTCCGAGTTACACCTCGGTCACCAGGCACCGCGCGTGACGCTCGTCATGACCCACCTAGGATGACCGCCGTGTCCGCCAGGCCCGATGGAGAAGACCCCCACGCCCCGCACGGCCAGCTGCCCGAGGGCGGCACCGTCCGGTCGATCACGCGCTGGGGCGCCGACGTGATGCACCACCGCAACGCGGCGGTGACGGCGTACGACGACGAGCTGCGCTCCCTGGCCGCCGACATGGTTGCCACGATGTACGCCGCCGACGGGGTCGGCCTCGCGGCCTGCCAGATCGGCGTGGATCGCGCGGTCTTCGTGTTCGACTGCCCCGACGACGCGGGGCGCAGGACCGTCGGCGTGGTCTGCAACCCCGTGGTCACCCTCCCCGAGGGCAAGGACCGCAAGCTCGACGAGAGCGAGGAGGGCTGCCTGTCCTACCCCGGGGCCTTCGTCGAGTGCGCGCGGCCGGACTTCGCCACCGTCACTGGCACCGGCCTTGACGGCGAACCCGTCGAGTTCAGCGGCGACGGCCTCCTGGCCCGCTGCCTGCAGCACGAGACCGACCACACGCTCGGCACGGTGTTCGGGGACCGGCTCCCGACCAAGGCCCGCAAGAAGCTCGCGAAGGCGCACGACAAGTCGGCCGACGAGTACCCCACCGGCTGGCCCGCCGAGGGCCCGTGAGGGCCGCTCGTTGAGGATCACCACCCGCAACGCCCGGTTCCAGCAATGGTTGGCGCTGCTGGACAACCGCACCAAGCGACACCGCCTCGGCGAGTTCCTGGTGCAGGGGGTGCGGCCGATCTCCGCGGCTGTCGAACGCGGCTGGACGGTCCGGGCGCTGCTCGGTGACGACCGGCCCCGGCGCTCGGAGTGGGCGGCCGGGCTCTGGACGTCGGACGACGGCCCGCTGGCCCGCGCCCGGCGCGTCGAGCTGTCAGCCGACCTGCTCGCCGAGCTGGGCGAGCGCGACGATCCGCCCGAGCTCGTGGCCGTCGTCGAGCAACCTCCTGACGACCTGGTCAGGCTGGACGGGGCCGGGCTCGTCGTGGTCCTGGACCGACCCACCAACCCGGGCAACGTCGGCACGGTCGCCCGCTCGGCCGACGCGTTCGGAGCGGACGCCCTGGTCGTGACGGGCCACGCCGCTGACCCCTACGACCCACGGTCCGTGCGCGCCTCCACCGGGTCGCTCTTCACCCTGGCCGTCGTCCGCGCGCCCTCGCACCGCGAGGTCCTCGGGTGGGCCAGGCCGTCGCACCGGATCCTCGGGCTCGACGAGTCGGGGTCGGTCGACGTGCGCGAGGCAGATCTTCGCGGGCCGGTGGTGCTCGTGGTCGGCCAGGAGACCACCGGCCTCAGCTCCGGGTGGCGCGATGCCTGCGACGATCTCGTGTCCATCCGGATGCGCGGCTCGGCCAGCTCGCTCAACATGGCCACGGCCGCCTCGATCGTGCTGCACGAGGCCTCGCGTCAGCGCTCTTGGTGAACCGCTCGGGCGCAGCGGCACTATGAGGTGTGGCCACTGGTGGCCCTCGCGATAATCCCCGTGCTCTCGGTGGTCGAGCTGCGCGAGGATCTGGTCGCCCTCTTCTGACCAACCGAGCGGAGACCACCCGACGTGACCGTCACCATCGCCCAGCTCCCCCTGCCGGCGCTGCGCGCCCTCGCGGACGGCGACGTCGCCGCGGCCCGCCTCGCCACCGACGTCCCGCTCTCCGACTGGTTGGGCACGGACGACGACTGCGTCAGCACCTGGCAGCGGCGCGCAGTCCAGGTGGCCGAGGACCCCGAGGAGGCAGCCTGGGTGACCGGGGTCGTCCTGGCCGACGGCGTACCCGTGGGGCAGGCAGGCTTCCACGAGAAGCCGACGGAGGAGCGCACGCTCGAGGTGGGCTACAAGATCGACCCGGACCACCGCGGCCGTGGCCTGGCGAAGGCGACCCTCGCGTTCCTGCTCGACCGGGCCCGGGCGACACCCGAGGTGGACCGCGTGGTGGCCTCCGTGGGCCCGTGGAACACGGTGTCGCTGCACCTGGTCACCAGCGCCGGCTTCGTGCAGGTGGGCGAGCAGATCGACGAGGAGGACGGACTGGAGCACGTCTTCGAGCTCAACGTGTCCTAGGGCCGCTGCCGCAGGCTAGCGCCGCGCGGCCACGTAGCAGGCGACCGCTGAGGCGGCGGCGACGTTGAGGGAGTCGATGCCCGGCGCCATGGGGATGGTGGCCCGGACGTCGGCGCTGCGCTCCCAGCGCTCGGACAGGCCGTGCCCCTCGGAGCCGAGCACGAGGGCGAGACGGCCGATACCGCGCACCGCGTCCTCGATCGGCACCGAGTGCTCGCCGAGGGTCAGCGCCACGGTGGTGAACCCGCGCGCGGACAGGGTCGGGAGGGCGGCGTACCAGTCGGGCAGCCGGGTCCAGGGCAGCGAGAAGACCGCGCCCATCCCTACCTTGATGGACCGTCGGTAGAGCGGGTCCGCGCAGCGCGGCGCCAGCAGCACCGCGTCGAAGCCCATCGCGGCACCGGAGCGGAACACCGCTCCGACGTTGGTGTGGTCGACGATGTCCTCCAGGACCAGCACCGATCGGGCGTCGGCGAGCACCTCGGCGAGGGAACGCAGCGGCGGCCGCGCCAAGGACGCCAGGGCACCGCGGTGAACGTGGAAGCCGGTGACCTCCTCCGCGAGCGCCTCGGAGACGACGTAGCAGGGGGCGTCAGTGGTCTCGAGCACGTCCGCGAGGCCGGGCAGCCAGCGCTCGGCCATCAGGAAGGAGCGGGCGTCGTACCCCGCCTCGACGGCTCGGCGGACCACCTTCTCCCCCTCGGCGAGGAAGAGTCCGTGCTCGGCCTCGACGTGCTTGCGCAGCTCGACGTCGCGCAGGTCGCGGTAGTCGGCGAGCCGGTCGTCGTCGGCGCTCTCGACCGGGACGAGCTCAGCCACCGGCGTAGTGCTCCGGCTTCGCGACCCGGACCACGTCGCCGATGACGATGATCGCCGGCGGACGGACGTCGTCCCTGTCCATGTCGGCGCCCAGGGTGCCGAGCGTGGAGTACGTCGCCCGCTCCCCCGGCAGGGTGCCCTCGACAAGCACGGCGACCGGGGTGGTGCCTGGGCGTCCACCGGCGACGAGCGCGTCGGCGATGGCGGGGGCGTTCTCCACGGCCATCAGCAGCACGAGCGTCCCGCGCAGGCGGGCGAGCGCGTCCCAGTCGACCAAGGACTCGGCGTGACCTGGTGGCAGGTGTCCCGAGACCACGGTGAACTCGTGGGCCACGCCCCGATGGGTCACCGGGATGCCCGCGCGGGCCGGCACCGCGAGAGCGGAGGAGAGTCCCGGGACGACGGTGACGGGTACCCCTGCAGCCGTGCAGGCCTCGATCTCCTCGAAGCCGCGCCCGAAGACGAAGTTGTCGCCGCCCTTGAAACGGACCACGCGCTTGCCCTCGCGCGCCCGCGCCACGATGAGCTCGTTGATCGTCTCCTGCGCGGCGGCCCGGCCGCGGGGCAGCTTGGCCACGTCGACGAGCTCGACGTGCGGGCCGAGCTCGTCGAGGAGCTCGCGCGGGGCGAGGCGGTCGGCCACGACGACGTCGGCGGAGGCCAGCGCGTGGCGGGCCGCGACGGTGACCAGCTCGGGGTCGCCGGGCCCGCCGCCGACCAGGACGACGCCGGGGCTCCGGTCGAGGGCACCCTTCGTCGACAGGTGCCCGTCACGGAGGGCGGTGATGATCTCGTCGCGCAGCGCGGCGGACTGGCGCGGCTCACGGTTGCCGACGACCGCGACGGTCACCGAGCCGTGATGGCCCGAGGCCATCGTCCAGGCGGTGGCCTCGCGAGCGTCGTCGGCGCGGCTGCAGAAGATCCTGCGCTCGTCGGCTGCCGCGGCCACGGCGGCGTTCACCCCAGGGTCGTCGGTCGCGGCGACGGCGTACCACGCCTCGTCGAGGTCGTGCTCGTCGAAGCCGCGCTCGATCCAGGCGATCTCAGGGACCAGACCCTCCAGGGCGGGCGTGACCGCCGGTGAGACCACCACGACGTCGGCACCCGCGGCCAGCAGACCCGGGACCCGGCGCTGCGCGACGTGACCACCGCCCACGACCACCACGCGCCGACCGCGCAGCCGGAGCCCGATGGGATAGGGCCGGACCTCGTCCTGATCGGCTGGGGGCACGCGGCCATTCTCCCGTCCGCGGCGCCCGGGCGTCGCTAGGGTCCGGGCCATGGTGGACAAGGGGACCGGTGAGGCGCGTGGCAGAGGCGTGCCGGCGTGGGTGCCGGCAGGCATCTACGCGCTCACGATGGCGCAGCTGGCGGTGGCGACCTTCGTCCCCGGCATCGACCGGTTCGCCGACAAGGCGTTCGGGGCGCGGCTGGTGGGCTACGCCCTGCTGATGGCGCTGGTGCCGGCGATCTGGTTCCTGGTCGAGCGTCGTCGACGGACCGGCAAGCGCCCGCCGCACGGCGCGTTCGCGCTCGTGCTCGCGCCGTTCCTCGTCGACGTGACAGGCAACAGCCTCGACCTCTACGACTCGCTGGTGTGGTGGGACGACCTCAACCACTTCGCCAACTGGGCGCTGCTCTGCGGCGGCCTCGGCGCGATCCTGCTGCGCTCGGTGCGGCCGCACTGGGTGCTCGTGCTCGCGGTGACGGGCTTCGGGGCGGTGCTGGCCATCGGGTGGGAGCTCGGCGAGTGGTGGACGTTCATCCGCCACGGCACCGAGCTCGACACGGCGTACGAGGACACGCTGGGCGACCTCACCCTCGGCACCCTCGGCTCGCTCGTCGCGGGCCTGGCGCTCTGGCGCTGGGTACTGTCGCGTCCATGAGTGTCGACCCGACCATCGATCGTCCTGTCAGCCCCGATCCCTACGAGCTCCTGCCTCCGCGGCCGACCTTCACCGTCACCAGCACCGACGTGACGGACGGCCAGCCGTTGAAGGACGACCAGGTCGCCGACAAGGGCAACACCTCGCCGCAGCTGTCGTGGTCCGGCGCACCTGACGGCACCAAGTCCTACGTCGTCACCTGCTTCGACCCCGACGCGCCGACGCCGTCCGGCTTCTGGCACTGGGTGCTCGTCGACGTCCCGGCCGACGTGACGTCGCTCGACACGGGCGCTTCGGCCGCGGCGCTGCCCGGCCATGCCTTCCACGTGCGCAACGACGGCGGCGAGGCCGGCTTCATGGGCGCCGCTCCCCCGCCCAACGACCAGCCCCACCGCTACTACTTCGTCGTGCACGCGGTCGGTGAGGAGTCGCTCGGCGTCGACGAGTCCGCGTCGCCTGCCGTCGTGTCCTTCAACCTGGCGTTCAAGACGCTCGGCCGCGCGATCATCCACGGGACCTACCAGCACTGAGAGTGGTCGCGTAGTGCATTGACTGGGTCAGCCGACGCGCAGCAGCTGGTACGTGGAGGCAGCAGCACGCCTCACGCGGCTTCTAATGGCGGGCGTTCGGGGAAGGTTGTCATCGACAGGGGTCTGGTGCCGTGGTGGTCACGGAGGTATCGCATGCCGTGGGGGTCGGTCCAGCGCCAGCCGATGTCGAGGGGCAGGCGTTCGTAGGTCCAGGCGGTGTGGGTCTTGAGCCGGTGATGTCGCCGGCACAGTGGGGCGAGGTTGTGGTCGCACGTTCCCCCGCCTTCGGCGTAGGGCGTGCAGTGGTCCTTGTCGCACTGTCGGGCTGGTCGGGAGCACCAGGGGAACACGCAGGTGGGTTCGCGGAGGGTGGCCCGCAGGGCCATCCGGGCGCCGACCTCGTACCGGTCGACGCTCACGGGCTGGTTGAGGTCGATGACCTTGGTGACCCTCACCTCCGTCTCGGCCCGGCCGCACCTGAGACGAGCAGCGGGCCGCGAGGGACGAGCGGGCCGCGTGGGCTCGGCCAGGTCGAGCAGCCACCGCGGCTGAGGAACGAAGCCGCGTTGTGGCGTGTCGAGACCCGGTGAGGTGCCCGCGGCCTTGCGGAGGTGGGGGCCTGGTTCAGCTGCCGGGGGGGGTCGGGGCATGACCCCCGCCGGTGGTTGAGGAGGCGCTCGGCGACGTCACGAAACCTCCGGCGCCAGTCGAGCGGGACGGCCGCGCGGTCGGGCTGGCCACTGGGTGCGCGCGGGTCAGACCTTTGGGCTGGTGTTGGCGGTCCTCTCGCCGGGTTTCGACACGGGCTATCCACGGCTTCGTCCCTCAGCCGTGGGCCCTGCTCAACCTGGCCGAGCCCACGCTGAGACCTCGTTCCTCGGTCTCAGCTGCTCGTCACATCATCGATGAGCCGGTCGATCGTGGTGGTGCCGACCTTCTCCGCCACCGGGGCGACGTGCTCGTCGAGGTAGTCCGACACGTCGGCCGGGCGCGCGTAGACCGCCCGGGCGATCCGCCGCGCCCGCCAGGCGGGCACCTCCAACGCTTGGACGCGGGCCCAGACCTGGGGCAGCCGGTGCCGCAGCACCAGCGCCTCACGGATCAGCCCTTCCCCGCCCTGGGTCGACATCCCCAACACCGCCGAGAACCCCGCCGGGGCGTCCCAGGCGACGCCTGGGATCAACAGGTCCTCATCGGCCGGGTCGTCGCCCAGGATCGGCTGGTGGTGGGCGGGGAACCAGTCCGGCCCCAACCCCGCCACCACCGGACGCTGGTTCAGGTCGGGGTGCGCGTCGGCCCACGCACACGCCAACGCCAGCAGGTCGGCCTCGGCCTTCACGCGCACCGCGTCGACCCGGCGTACCTCCTCGAGGAGGTCTGCGGGTGTGGGGTGGGTGTCGGGGTGGGTCATCGTGGTCACCATGCTACTCGAACACCTGTTCGAACACCAGCTTGTTTCCCCAGGCCACCACCCGCCTTCGTGGTGGTCTCGACTATCCGCTCGCTTCGCTCGCTGCTCGACCACCGGAGCACCGCCGCTCGCTTCGCTCGCTGCTCGACCACCGGGGCACTCCCGCTCGCCAGCTCGCTGCGCGACCACCGTGATGGTGGTCTCGACTATCCGCTCGCTTTCGCTCGCTGCTCGACCACCGGAGCACCGCCGCTCGCTTCGCTCGCTGCTCGACCACCGAGGCACTGCCGCTCGCTTCGCTCGCTGCTCGACCACCGAACCGGGCTCCGCAGCCCGCCGCTCCCTCTTGCTGCCTTTCGGCGCGCGACCACGCGCGTCCTGTCGGACGCCACGAGGGTGGTCTCGCGTACCCCTCGAGACCCGGTCGCTCGATCGTCTCGCACCTGGCTCTCCTGGCGCGGACGTGTGATGATGACCGGCCGCCCTCTTGTAGCACCTCTACTTCGCCATGCCCTCGACCGCCCCGCCCGGAGGCCCGCATGCTCTACGTCGCGATCGCGACGCGGACGTTCCGGCGTTACTCCACCTATCGCGCCGCGACCGTCGCCGGGATCTTCACCAACAGCGTCTTCGGGGTGATCTACTCCTACGCCTACCTCGCACTGTGGGACCAGCGGCCGGACGCAGGCGGGTACGACGCCACCGACGCGGTGACGTACGTCTGGATCGGCCAGGCGCTGCTCATGACTGTGGCGCTGTGGGGCGGCGGCACCACCGACGACCTGGCGGACCGGATCCGGACGGGTGACGTGGCGAGCGACCTGCACCGGCCGGTGGGGCTGGTGCCGTGGTACCTCGCCGGCGACCTCGGCCGTTCGGCGTACCACTTCCTGACACGTGGCCTCGCGCCGACGCTCATCGGCGTCGTGCTCTTCGACATCGTCGTCCCCACGCCAGTGGCGGCTGCGGCCTTTCTGGTGAGTGTGGTCCTTGCCGTGACCACGAGCTTCGCCATCCGCTTCCTGGTCGCGTGCTCGACGTTCTGGCTGCTCGACCAGAGCGGCGTGAAGATGCTGTCGGGATTCCTGGCGCTCTTCATGAGCGGGATGGTGCTCCCGCTGGTCGTCTTCCCCGAACCGCTGCGCTCGATCGCCCTGGCGCTCCCCTGGGCGTCCTTCCTCCAGACCCCCGCCGACATCTGGCTCGGCCAGCGGACCGGCTGGGAGGTCGTCACCGGCCTGGGTGCCCAGGCAGCGTGGATCCTGGCGCTCCTCGCCCTGTGTCAGGCCGTGCTCGCCGCGGCCACGCGCAAGGTGGTGGTCCAGGGTGGCTGACGCCCTCACGACGATCCGTCGCGCACCCCGACAGTACGCTCAGATCTCGCGCCTCTGGATCAGGTCGAGCCTGAGCTATCGCACGTCCTTCGCGATCATGACGATCTCGTCCATGCTGCTCACCTTCACCGACTTCGTGGGCCTCTACCTCATGTTGCGGCTCATCGGGAACCTCGACGGGTTCGAGCTCTGGGAGATCGCGCTGCTGTACGGCGCCTCCGGCATCGGCATCGGTGTGGCGGACCTGCTGATCGGCAGCGTCGAGCAGATCGGCCGGCACATCCGGATGGGCACCCTCGACGCGATGATGGTCCGGCCGGTGCCGCTGCTCGTCCAGGTCTGCGCCGACCAGTTCGCGTTGCGCCGGCTCGGCCGGATCACGCAGGCCGTCGTCGTCTTCGCGTACGGCGCGGCGCACGTCGACTGGACACCCAGCCGACTCGTCGTCGCCGCGCTCATGGTGCTCGGCGCCTGCGGGATCTTCTTCGCACTCTTCGTGGGCTTCTCCTGCATCCAGTTCTGGACCCACGACGCATCCGAGTTCGCCAACGCGTTCACCTACGGCGGCAACACGATGACGCAGTACCCGCTCTCGATCTTCCCCGGTGAGGTCGTGAAGTCGCTGACGTTCGTCGTCCCGGTCGCCTTCACCAACTGGTACAGCTGCCTCTACCTCATCGGCCGCGACGACCCCTTCGGGCTCCCCGCGTGGTTCGCCTACCTTCCGCCCTTCGTGGCGGTCGTCCTCATCGCCCTCGCCGGGCTCGCCTGGCGCACCGGCGTCCGCCGCTACACCTCGACGGGGAGCTGAAGCATTGGTCTCGACAAGCTCGACCGAGAAGCTCATCGACGTGCGTGACCTCGAGCGCACCTTCGTCGTGCGCAAGCGCAGCGGCGGTCTGCGGCGCACCACCACGGAGGTGCGCGCGGTGCACGACCTCTCCTTCGGCATCGAGGCCGGCGAGATGGTCGGCTACATCGGGCCCAACGGCGCCGGCAAGTCGACCACGATCAAGATGCTCACCGGCATCCTCGTCCCGACCGGCGGCCACCTGCGCGTCGCCGGGCTGGAACCGAGCAAGCACCGCACCGACCTCGCGCGACGGATCGGCGTCGTCTTCGGGCAGCGCACGACGCTCTGGTGGGACCTGCCGCTGCGCGACTCGTTCGACCTCCTGCAGAAGATCTACGGCATCGACCCGGCGCGCTACCGCGAGAACCTCGAGGAGTACGTCGCCCTCCTCGACCTCCACGACCTGATGGACACGCCGGTCCGGCAGCTGTCCCTGGGCCAGCGGATGCGCGGCGACATCACCGCGGCACTCCTGCACGACCCGGAGGTGCTCTACCTCGACGAGCCCACGATCGGCCTCGACGTGATCAGCAAGGGGAGGCTGCGCGAGTTCCTGCGCGCCCTCAACCAGACGCGCGGCACCACCATCCTGCTGACCACGCACGACCTCCAGGACATCGAGGCGCTGTGCCGCCGGGTCATCGTCATCGACCACGGCACGTCCGTCTTCGACGGCACGCTCCCCGACCTGCACGTGCGCGGCGGGTCGACGCGCACGCTCGTCGTCGACCTCATCGACGAGGGACCCCCGATCGAGGTCGCCGGCGCGACGGTGCGCCGCCTCGACGGGCCCCGTCAGTGGCTGTCCTTCCCGTCCGACGCCAGCGCGGCCCCGATCGTCGCAGCCGTGGCCTCGGCGTACGACGTCGCAGACCTGTCGATCCAGGAGCCCGACATCGAGGACGTCATCCGCGACCTCTACCTAGGCTGAGCCGATGATCCTCGACTTCGCCGGTCCGGTCTTCGAGTGGCGCGGTCCGTCGCCCTACTACTACGTCGCCGTGCCCGACGAGGACGCCGACGCGATCAAGGACATCGCAGCGATGGTCACCTACGGGTGGGGCGTGATCCCGGTGACCGTGGAGATCGGCGACACCGAGTGGACGACGTCGCTGTTCCCCAAGGACGGCACCTACCTGGTCCCGCTGAAGGACAAGATCCGCAAGGCCGAGGGCATCGACGGGGGCATGGTCGTCGAGGTGCGCCTCAGCATCGGCGAGTGACGCTCAGAGCTTCTTGGCCTGTCCGGGCGGGAGCGGTTTCTCGCAGTCGGTGCCGCCGGCCCTCTTGCACGCCTGGAAGTCGGCCATTCCGGTCTTGTGCTCGCGGACCAGGCCGGACATCAGCTCGTGCCGCTCCGTCGGAGCCAGCTTCTTCCACCCGTCCTGCTTGTCCGGCTTGGCCTGCTTGTCGTCCTGACCACCGCCGCCGGCGTTCGACCACGAGGGTGGGTCGCCTGACTGGTCGTCCGACCCGGACGCCAGGTTGAGGGCGGACACGCTGAGGGTGACCGCCAGGAGAGCGGCGCTGGCGAGCACCGTCGGCCGGGACTTCACCCTGACACTGTGCGCTCACCACGGTGCCAGCACAACGACATCGCCGATGTCTTTACCCTGCGGTCAGAGCGGAGCCCGCAGGCCGAGGGTGACCGGGTACGCCGTCCCGGCGACGTCGACCTCGAACCCCCCAGACCCCAGCCACTCCGACGTGACCGGCCCGTCGT
Organism: Nocardioides bigeumensis; assembly: GCF_039531755.1. Taxonomy (NCBI): domain Bacteria; kingdom Bacillati; phylum Actinomycetota; class Actinomycetes; order Propionibacteriales; family Nocardioidaceae; genus Nocardioides; species Nocardioides bigeumensis. The sequence goes on along the minus strand of NZ_BAAAQQ010000002.1, from coordinate 910,099 downwards.
GCCGGAGGTAGGCGAGCCCGACGCACGCGCCCACGGTCTCGCCCCACGCAGCGCTGGTGACCTGGCCGACAGGACGGCCGCCGCGGCGCAGCAGCTCGCCGCCCCACAGCATCGGCTGAGCGTCGTCGACCACGAGCGAGACCAGCCGCCGTCGGGCGCCGCCGGATGCCAGCGCATCACGGTGCGCCTCTAGGGCCTCACGACCGAGGAAGTCCTTGTCGCCCTTCAATGCCGTCGCGAAGAGCAGGCCCGCCTCCACCGGGGTGTAGTCAGGCGTCAGCTCGCGGCCGAAGGCTCGGAAGCCCTTCTCCAACCGCAGCGACTCGATGGCGTGGTACCCGGCGTCCGCCATGCCCAACGGCTCCCCCGCCGCCCTGATCGCGTCGTGCACCGCAAGCGCGTCGCTGACGGGCACGGTCAGCTCCCAGCCCAGCTCGCCGACGTAGGTCATCCGTGTCGCGCGCAGGGGCGCCCCCGCGACGCTGATCTCCCGGCTGGTGGCGAAGGGGAATCCCTCCTCCGAGAGGTCGGCGCCGGTCAGGCCGCTCAGCAGCTCGCGGGACCGCGGGCCCATCACCCCGATCACGGAGTACGCGTCGGTCCGGTCCTCGATGCGCGCGTCGTCGCCGACCTGAGCGAAAGCGTGCCGCCCGAGCCAGTCGAGGTCGCGCACGGTCGTCGCCGAGCTGCTGACCAACCAGAACTCCTCCTCGGCGACCCTCGTCACCGTGAGGTCGGCCTCGTAGGTCCCGCGCGCGTTGAGGAAGGGCGTGTAGACGCAGTGGTCGACGGCCACGTCCACGTCTGCGGCGCAGACCCACTGCAACGCGTCGAGGGCGCCCGGTCCGCTGACGACGTACTTGGAGAACGACGTCTGGTCGAAGACTGCCACCGCGCCGCGGGTCGCGCGCTGCTCGGCCGCCGACCAGGGCAGCCACGCCGGCTTCTCCCACGTGCGGTCGGCCGTCTCGGCGTCGTGCCCCTCGCGCTGTCCCTCCGGCACGAAGTAGAGCGGACGCTCCCACCCCATCCGGGACCCGTTGCGCGCGCCGTGCTCGGCCAGCCGGTCGTGGAGCGGCGACGTCCGCACGCCGCGGGCGGTGACCGGCTCGCGCAGCGGCCACGGGATCTCGTAGTGCAGGCCGAGGACCTCGGCGACGCGGGACCGGAGCCAGTCGTTGTCCGCGGCGTACGGCGCGAACCGGCGCACGTCGACGCCGACCAGGTCGCTGGTCGGCTGGCCGGCCACGATCCACTCGGCCAGCGCGCGCCCGGCCCCACCAGCCGACGCGATACCGACGGAGTTGAAGCCCGCCCCCACGAAGAACCCGCGCAGGCCGGGAACCTCACCCAGGAGGAACTGGTTGTCGGGGGTGAAGCTCTCGGGACCGTTGTAGAACTTGCGGACCCCCGTGGTCTCCAGTGCGGGGACCCGGATCAGCGCCTGCTCCATCAGCACCGAGAAGTGCTCCCAGTCCTCGTCGAGGAGCTGGAACTCGAACGGGTACGGGATCCGGTCCGGCGCCACCCACGGCTTCGCGTTCGGCTCGAAGCCGCCGACGACGAGGCCGCCGACCTCCTCCTTGAAGTAGGTCCACCCGTCCGGGTCGCGCATGACCGGCAGGTCGGGGTGCACACCGTCGATCTCCTCGGTGACGACATAGAAGTGCTCCGCGCTGTGCAGCGGGACGACGAGGTCGAGCCCGGCCAGCGACGCCACCGCCTTCGCCCACTGGCCCGCGCAGTTGACCACGACCTCGGTCTCGACGTCGCCGGCGTCGGTCCGGACGCCAGTGACCCGCGGGCCGTCCGCCGCATCGGTCGTGACCAGGCCGGTGACGCGGACGCCCTCACGCACCGTCACCCCGCGCTGACGCGCGCCCTTGGCCAGCGACTGCGTCAGGTCGGTCGGGTTGACCTTGCCGTCGCCCGGCAGGTGAATGGCCCCGAGCAGGTCGTCGGTGCGCATCGGCGGCCACAGCTCAGCGGCCTCGTCCGGCGTGAGCATCCGGCAGTCCAGGTCGTACGCCGCCGCGTTGGCCGCGGTCCGGCGCAGCTGGACCATCCGCTCCTCGCTGCGCGCCACGATCACGCCACCGACGTTGCGATAGCCCGTGGCCAGCCCGGTCTCGGCCTCGAGCCGGTCGTACAGCTCGGCGGAGTACTGCACCAGTCGGGTGCCGCTCTCGCTCGCCCGCAACGGGCCGACCAGGCCGGCCGCGTGCCACGTCGTGCCCCCGGACAGGCGGCCCTGCTCGAGGAGGAGCACGTCGCTCCAGCCCATGGACGCCAAGTGGTACGCCGTCGAGCAGCCGATCACGCCCCCGCCGATGATCACGACCCGCGCGCGGGACGGGAGGTCTCGACTTTCCGCTCGCTGCGCCCGCTGCTCGACCACCGTCATCGACCCGCGGCATCCGCGAGCAGTCGCTCGAAGCCGTCGGAGGTGAAGCCGCGCGCTGCCTTCTCGTAGCGGTGCATGCCCCAGCCCCAGAAGTCGAAGTCGAAGTCGCTGGACGCGGCCTGGATGAACCCCCACAGCGCCCAGCCGTACTGCGCACGCAGGGCGCCGAGGCGCACCCGCGCGACGTCGCCCCGGCTGGGCGTGCCGTAGTAGGCCTCGGCGTACGCCTCGACCATCTCGGGCGTGAACTCGCACTCCGTGGTCGTGTTGCCGAGCTCGAAGTCGGCGTCGTTGCGTCCGGAGTACTCGTAGTCGATCAGCCACACCCGCTCGCCGTCGTCGATGAAGTTCCCGGCGAGCAGGTCGTTGTTGCACGGGACGCTCCGCCGGGGTCGGGCCTCCACGACCCGCCGCACCGCAGCCCACCCGTCGGCGTGGTCGTCGTATCCGTCCGGCAGCCGGAAGCCCCGCTCACGCACGGTCTCGCGGTACGCCGCCTGGCGGGCGAACATGTCGAACTCCCCGGTGAACTGCGGGCCGGCGTGCAGCCGCCGGCACGCTTCCGCTGCCCGCCGGAGCACACCGGGGTCGGTGAAGGATTCGTCCACGAGGGAGGTGCCCGTGAGGTAGCCGATCACGAGGACCCCGAGGTCGGGCCGGTAGTCGAAGACCTCGGCCCCGACGCCGGCCTCGTGCGCGGCCCGGGTGTTCGCGCACTCGGCATCGCGGTCGATGCCGAGAAGGGTGGCGTCGCTGCCGCTCCAGCGCACCACGAAGTCGCCTTCGGGCGTGACGACCCGGTAGTTGCGGTTGGTCAAGCCACCCGACAGCTCCTCGACCAGGACCCGGCTGGACAGACGGGGGACCTGGTCGAGGAGCCGGTCGAGCTCCGGGTCGTCAGCCACTCACTTGTCGAAGGCCTCGATGACGGCCTCGTCGATGGTGTGCTTCGGACCGGTGAACCAGTTCTTCGCCGACACCTTCCACCAGACCCCGAGGACGATGAGCGCCCCCACGGTCAGGACGGGGGCGTAGTTCACGTACTTGGGCGAGAAGTTCTCGCTGAAGGGACTGCCCTGCGGCACGAACGGCAGGATGAAGTAGATCGAGATGATGACGATCTCGATGACCGCAACGAGGTTCATCCACTTGTACTTCGCCCCGTTGTTCCAGGAGCCGACCTCGAACGCGTCGCCCATCTTCCAGCGCAGCCAGATCGGGATCAGGAAGGCGAGATAGAGGCCGATGACGGCGACCGAGACGACGGCGTAGAAGGCGGTCGGGACGATCAGCGGCGACTCCTCGGTCCCGATGTTGACCTCGATCAGGGCCGGCAACGTGATGATCGCTGCGACGACGGCGACCAGCATGACCGCGTTGGCCGGCACCTTCGCCGCTGAGAGCCGCGCGAACGTCTTGGATCCCGGGATCGCCCCGTCGCGGCTGAAGGCGAAGGTCATCCGTGACGCACTCGTCATGCAGGCGGTCGTGCAGAAGAACTGACCCGCTGCCGAGATCAGCAGCACGAGGCCGGCCAGGTTGTTGCCGAGCGACTCCACGAAGATGTAAGCGACACCGCCGCCACCGACTCCTGCGTTGTCCGGCAGTCCGTCGGCACCGTTCGGCACTGCGAAGAGGAACGCCAGCAAGAGGATCCAGCCGCCGATGGCTGAGTAGAAGATCGACTGCCAGATGCCCTTCGCAGCGGCCGACGACGCGGCAGAGGTCTCCTCCGAGAGGTGGGCGGAGGCGTCGAAGCCGGTGATGGTGTACTGCGTCAGCAGCAGACCGAACGGGATGACCATCAACCAGTAGAGCGACGACGAGGTCGAGCCGTCGCTGTAGCCCGAGTTGTTGAAGCGTTCGGTGAACACGTAGCTGAACGACTGGTGCTGGTCCGGCACGAAGATGAGGATCAGCACGATGACCGCCGCGCCGGCGACGTGCCACCAGACGGAGACGTTGTTGATGATCGCCATCAGGTGGCCGCTGAAGATGTTGAGCAGCGACGCCAGCGCGAGCACGATCAGGAAGATGATGAAGACGCGGGTCAGCGAGTAGCCCTCGGCGAAGCTGTCAGACAGCGTGCTGAGAGTCAGGTCGATGAACGTCGCACACCCGTACGCCACGGACGCCGTGACCGCCACGAGGCCGATCAGGTTCAGCCAGCCGGTGAAGAAGCCGGCGGCCGGGCCGCCGAGCTTGGACGCCCACCAGTAGATGCCGCCCGAGGTCGGGTACGCCGACACCAGCTCGGACATCGTGAAACCGATGATGAGGATGAACGCCGACACGATCGGCCAACCCCACGAGATGGCGATGGGGCCGCCGTTGTTGAAGCCCTGGCCGAAGGTCGTGAAGCACCCGGCCAGGATCGAGATGATCGAGAAAGAGATGGCGAAGTTGGAAAACCCGGACCAGGTCCGCGAGAGCTCCTGCTTGTACCCGAGCCTTGCCAGGTGCTTCTCGTCGTCGGTCAAATTGTCGATATCGGCCATGAAGCCCTCCACACGCGACGGGATGCGATCGTTCGGAGGCTAGACCCGAAGGGTTTCGTCGTCCATAGCCCCCGCGCAAAATTGGTATGAACCCCGACCATTGACACACCTGGTGGCCCCCTCGGAGACTGACGCCCGTGACCGCCCAACCCGTCGAGCACCTCACCGACGCGGTGTTGCGCCCGGTCCGCGGCCACCACGCCTTCGAGGCCTGCGTCGAGCAGCTGGCCACCGCGATCCGGCTCGGGGTCTATCCCGTCGGCAGCAACCTGCCGGCCGAGCGCGAGCTCGCCGAGCGGCTGGCGGTGAGCCGTGCGACTCTGCGCGAGGCGATGGCCGCGCTGCGCGAGGCAGGGCTGGTCGAGACGACGCGCGGACGCGGGGGTGGCACCGCCGTCACCCGGCGTGGGCGCGGCACCTTCGCACGCAAGGCAGCTCGGATCTCGGCGGAGACGCGCAGTGACTGGCTCGACGCCCTGCGCTTCCGCCGCGTCGTCGAGCCCGGTGCCGCAGCGCTCGCTGCAGCGGCCGACCTCTCCGACGCCCAGGGCGTCCAGCTGGCTGAGGCCCACGCGGAGGTCGCGGCCGCGACCAGGCCGGCGGACCACCGGCAGGCCGACTCGCGCTTCCACCTGACCGTCGCGGCGCTCAGCGGAAGCCGTAGGACGATCGAGGCGGTGACCTCGGTGCAGGCGTCGCTGCACGAGATGCTCGTCTCGATCCCGGTGCTGGGGGCCAACATCGGTCACTCGCACCGGCAGCACGCGCGCTTGGTCACCGCGATCACGGCGGGGCGGCCGGACGCAGCCAGGCGGGTCATGGAAGAGCACTGCGACGACACCGCGGCCCTGCTGCGCGGCCTTCTCGGATAGCTGGAGAGGAAGAGGACTCGATGACGGCACCCAACGACCGGTACCTCACGACCGATCGGCTCCGCGAGCTGATCGAGGCGGGCGACATCGACACCGTCGTCCTCGCCTTCACCGACATGCAGGGGCGCCTGCAGGGCAAGCGGCTGCACGGCCGCTACTTCCTCGACTTCGCGCTGGAGCACGGCACCGAGGGCTGCAACTACCTGCTGGCCGTCGACATCGACATGAACACCGTCGACGGGTACGCGATGTCCTCGTGGGAGCGCGGGTACGGCGACATGGAGTTCGTGCCCGACTGGGACACGCTGCGCCTGCTCCCGCACGTGCCCGCGACCGCCCTGGTGCAGTGCGACCTCGTCTGGCTCGACCACAGCCCGGTCCCCCAGTCCCCTCGCACGGTCCTGCAGACGCAGCTCGACAAGGTCGCCGCGCGCAGCATGGTGGCCCTCGCCGGCACCGAGCTGGAGTTCATCGCGTTCAACACCTCCTACGAGGACGCGCACCACCTCGGCTACCGGGACCTCGATCCGGTGAACCAGTACAACGTCGACTACTCCATCCTCGGCACCACCCGGGTCGAGCCGCTGCTCCGGGAGATCCGCAACGCGACGTACGCCGCCGGCATGGACGTCGAGGGGGCCAAGGGCGAGTGCAACTTCGGCCAGCACGAGATCGGCTTCCTCTACGCCGATGCGATGACCACCGCCGACAACCACAGCGTCTACAAGACGATGGCCAAGGAGATCGCCGCCCAGCAGGGCAAGGCGATCACGTTCATGGCCAAGTACAACGAGCGCGAGGGTTCGTCCTGCCACATCCACCTGTCGCTGCGCGGCACCGACGGCAACGTCGTCTTCTGGGACGACGACCAGCGGTCGCCCCTCTACGACCAGTTCGTCGCCGGCGTGCTCGCCACGATGGCCGACTTCACGCTGATGTACGCGCCCAACGTGAACTCCTACAAGCGTTTCGCCGCCGGGTCCTTCGCCCCGACGACGATCGCCTGGGGGCTCGACAACCGCACGTGCGCGGTCCGGCTCGTGGGCAAGGGGCCCAGCGCTCGCATGGAGAACCGCGTGCCCGGCGGCGACGTGAACCCCTACCTCGCCATCGCGGCGATGCTCGCCGGCGGTCTGCACGGCATCGACAACGAGCTGGAGCTCGAGCCCGAGCTGGTCGGCAACGCCTACACGAGTCCCGACCACGTCCAGGTCCCGACGACGCTTCGTGCGGCCCGTGACACGTTCACGCAGTCCGAGGTGGCCCGCGCCGCCTTCGGCGACGAGGTGGTCGACCACTACACCAACATGGCCGACGTCGAGCTGCGCTCCTTCGACGCCGCTGTGACCGATTGGGAGCTGCGTCGCAGCTTCGAACGAATGTGAGCCCGCCGGTGGTCGAGGAGGTCGCGCAGCGACCGTCACGAGACCCTGCCTGACATGAGGACTGCATGACCACGCTGATCAACCCCACCACCGGCGAGGCCCTCGACGACGAGGTGCCTTCCGCGACCGAGGCGGAGACCGATGCCGCGATCGAGCGCGCCCAGGAGGCGTTCCCGGCGTGGCGCGACGTCGCCCCCGGCGAGCGCGCCCGGCTGCTGCGCGCCTTCGCCGCGGTCGTCGACGCGCACAACGAGGAGCTCGCCCGGCTGGAGGTGCGCAACGCCGGCCACACCATCGGCAACGCCCGCTGGGAGGCGGGCAACGTCCGCGACTGCCTCAACTACTACAGCGCGGCTCCCGAGCGCCTCTTCGGGCGGCAGATCCCCGTGGCGGGCGGGATCGACATCACGATCCACGAACCGCTGGGCGTGGTGTCGGTCATCGTGCCCTGGAACTTCCCGATGCCGATCGCAGGTTGGGGCTTCGCCCCGGCGCTCGCGGCCGGCAACTGCGTGGTCCTCAAGCCCGCCGAGCTCACCCCGCTCACCGCGATCCGACTGGGAGAGCTGGCGCTGGAGGCCGGCTTGCCTCCCGGCGTCTTCACGGTCGTCCCGGGCAAGGGCTCGGTCGTCGGACAGCGCTTCGTGACCCACCCGCTCGTGCGCAAGGTGACGTTCACCGGCTCCACCGCGGTCGGCAAGCAGATCATGGCCGGTTGCGCCGACCAGGTGAAGCGGGTGACGCTCGAGCTGGGCGGCAAGAGCGCCAACATCGTCTTCGCCGACACCGACGTGGCCGCTGCTGCTGCCGCCGCCCCGGGCGCGGTCTTCGACAACTCCGGCCAGGACTGTTGCGCTCGCTCGCGGATCCTGGTCGAGCGGTCGGCGTACGAGGAGTTCGTCGGCCGCCTCGAGGAGGCCGTCAAGGCCATGCGGGTCGCCGACCCGTCGCGCGACGACACTGAGATGGGTCCGCTCGTGTCGGAAGGACAGCGCACGTCGGTGCAGCAGTACGTCGACGGCGCGAGCGTCGCCTTCACGGGATCGGCTCCGGACGGGCCAGGATGGTGGATGCCCCCGACCGTCGTGGAGTCGACCGACACCACCGAGGCCGTGTGGCGCGACGAGGTCTTCGGTCCCGTCGTGGCAGTGATGCCGTTCGACAGCGAGGAGGAGGCCGTGGCGCTGGCGAACGACACGGAGTACGGCCTCTCCGGGTCGATCTACACCAGCGACCTGGGTCGCGGCCTGCGGGTCGCGCGCGGCGTCGAGGCCGGCAACCTCAGCGTCAACAGCCACTCCTCGGTGCGCTACTGGACGCCTTTCGGCGGCTACAAGCAGAGCGGCCTGGGCCGCGAGCTCGGCCCCGACGCACCCCAGGCGTTCACCGAGGAGAAGAACGTCTTCATCGCTCATTGACACACCGGTGGTCCAGGAGGGCCGCCAGACCCGTGACGAGACCACCGGACCAGAAAGGGAGCATCACATGGCAGGACGTCTCGACGGCAAGGTCGCCGTCGTCACCGGGGGCTGCTCGGGCATCGGGCTGGCCACCGTCCGGCGCTTCGTCGAGGAGGGCGCCCGCGTCGTCATCGGCGACATCTCCGACGAGCAGGGCGCGGCGGTCGTCGCGGAGCTGGGCAGGGTGGCGGGCGGGCACGAGCAGGCAGTCGCGACGTACGTGCACGTCGACGTGACGTCGAAGGACGAGGTCGACGCGCTGTTCAAGACGGCGAAGGACACCTACGGCTCGGTCGACATCGCCTTCAACAACGCCGGCATCTCCCCGCCCGACGACGACTCGATCCTCGACACCGAGCTGGACGCCTGGCGGCGGGTGCAGGAGGTCAACCTCACCAGCGTCTATCTCTGCTGCAAGGCGGCGCTGCCCTACATGCTCGAGCAGAAGCGCGGCTCGATCATCAACACCGCCTCGTTCGTGGCGGTCATGGGGGCGGCCACGTCGCAGATCTCCTACTCCGCGTCCAAGGGCGGCGTGCTGTCGATGACCCGCGAGCTGGGCGTGCAGTTCGCCCGGGAGGGCGTCCGCGTCAACGCCCTGTGCCCCGGACCGGTCAACACGCCGTTGCTCAAGGAGCTCTTCGCCAAGGACGTCGAGCGCGCCGCCCGGCGGCTGGTGCACGTGCCGATGGGGCGCTTCGGGGAGCCCGAGGAGATGGCGAACGCCGTGCTCTTCCTGGCCTCCGACGAGTCGAGCTTCATGACCGCCAGCACCTTCCTCGTCGATGGCGGCATCTCCGGCGCCTACGTCACGCCGCTGTGAGCGGTCGAGGATGATAGGTCCGAGATGAAGGGGGACGGATGCTGCCGCTGATCGGGATCTCGACGTACCGCGAAGAGGCGTCGTGGGGTGTGTGGAGCCAGCGTGCCGACCTGCTGCACGTCGAGTACGCCGACGCGGTCGTCCGGGCCGGCGGCGTACCCGTGCTGCTGCCGCCCGCGTCCGCCGACCTGGACGCCGCCCGGGTCGTGGTGCGCGCCCTCGACGCCCTGGTCATCGCCGGCGGGGCCGACGTCGACCCGGGGCGCTATCGCGAGGAACCGCACTCCCGCACCGCCAACTGGCGGCCCGACCGGGACGTCTGGGAGCTCGCGCTCCTGAGCGCCGCTGCCGAGTCGGGCCTGCCGACCCTCGGCATCTGCCGGGGCATGCAGCTGATGGCGGTGGCCGGCGGCGGTGCCCTCGACCAGCACACGCCCGACGTGGTGGGCCACGAGCAGCACTCCCCCGGCGGTGCGGACTTCGGGTCCATCGAGGTGACGACCGAGCCCGACTCCCTGGTGGCCCGCGTGCTCGGCGAGGCGGTGCAGGCGCACTGCCACCATCACCAGTCGGTGCGCGACCACCCGGGCTTCGTCGCGACCGCGTGGGCCGACGACGGCACCGTCGAGGCGATGGAGAGCGACCCCGCGGCCGAGGGCGGCGACCGGTTCTGCCTGGCTGTCCAGTGGCACCCGGAGATGACACGCGACCAGCGGCTCTTCGACGCGCTGGTCACCGCTGCGCAGACCAGGCGGATGACACAATCGCGGGTGTGACCGCCACGTTCGACCGTGAGACCGACGTCCTCGGGGATCCCTACACCGTCGAGACGATCCCGCTCACCCCCGACGCCGAGGGCGCCGTCGAGTGTAACCTCGTGCGGCTGGGTGCCGGGTCCCCGACGCGCCGAGCGGTCCTCTACGTGCACGGCTTCTGCGACTACTTCTTCCAGAAGGAGTTCGCCCAGTGGTGGGCCGACCGCGGGTACGACTTCTACGCCGTGGACCTGCGTAAGTACGGCCGCTCCCTGCGCGAGCACCAGACCCCGGCGTACGTCGGCGAGGTCGACGAGTACTTCGAGGACCTCGACGAGGTCTGGGAGCGGATCGTCCGCCGCGACGAGCACGACGAGGTGCTGCTGGCGGCACACTCGACCGGCGGTCTGATCTCGGCGCTCTGGGTGGACTCCCGACGGGGTGGGGTCGAGGACCTGCACGAGCTGAGCGGAATGCTGCTGAACTCCCCCTGGCTCGACATGCAGGGCCCGTTCTGGATCCGCAACGTCGGCACCGTCGCGATCCGCAGCATCGGCCGCTCCCGTCCGATGCGGGAGATCCCGCGCGTGATCAACGACTTCTACGGCCAGAGCCTCCATGCCGCGCACAGCGGCGAGTGGGACTTCGACCTGACCTGGAAACCGATGGAGTCCTTCCCCATCTACTTCGGCTGGCTGCGAGCGATCCGCCGCGCGCACTTCCGCATCCACCGGGGGATCGACGTCGGCGCGCCCGTGCTGGTGCTCTCGTCAGGCGGCACCCGCTTCCCCAAGCAGATGTCGGAGGAGGTGCACGGCTTCGACATCGTCCTCGACGTCGAGCAGATCCGCCGATGGGCTCCCCAGCTCGGCCGACACGTCACCATCGCCTCGATCGAAGGGGCGCTCCACGACGTGATCCTGTCGCGGCGGGAGGTGCGCGACCGGGCCTACGACGAGATCGAGCGCTGGATGACGGCGTACGTCGAGACCGCCCACGAACCCGCGTCACTCGCCGGCGACGTCTAGGAGCACCGGCGAGCCGGGGCCGACATCGCACCCTTTGGGGTAGGTTCCCGGCCAGCAGAGGCACCTACGCCCACGAGGAGCGTCATGACCGCCCAACCTCCGGAGCATCCCGCCAACCAGCCGCCGAGCGACCAACCTGCTGCTGACGGAGGCCCACCCCCACCGCCTCCCCCCGCCTACTCGTCGGCGCCGCCGGTCGCCCCACCATCCGCGCAGTCGTACGGCGCCCCACCGATGGGCGCTCCCATGGGAGGCCCCCAGCCCGGCAGCCTGCTCGACCGCTTCCTGGCCCGGCTCATCGACGGCATCCTGCTCGCGATCGTCAACTACGTGATCGCCTCGATCATCGTCGTCGGGGCCCTGATGGGCGAGACGGGCGGCGGCATGATGGTCTCGACCGGCGGCACGTACGCCGTCGCGGCCGTCTCGTCGCTCATCCTCGTGGCCATCCAGATGGGCTACTTCGTCTTCATGGAGAGCAGCCGCGGCCAGACCGTCGGCAAGATGATCATGAAGCTGCGCACCACGGGACCCAGCGGTGGCAACCCGACCGTGGAGGAAGCGATCCGCCGCAACATCTTCATGGCGATCGGCCTGCTCGGCGTGATCCCCGTCCTGGGCTGGATCAGTGGGCTCGTGTCCCTGGTCGCCGTGATCATGATCGCGGTCCAGATCAACGGTGACCCGATCGCCCGGCAGGGCTGGCACGACAAGTTCGCCGGAGGCACCCGCGTCCTCAAGATCGGCTGATCGACAGCAGGGCGCCGTGGTCGGCGCTCACCGCGTCAGCAGCACCACCAGCGCGGTGAGCCCCACCACGACGATGACCGCCCGCAGGACGGCCGGCGGCATCCGCCGCCCGACCGTCGCCCCGATCTGGCCGCCGACGATCGAGCCGGCAGCGATCAGGCCGACGACGGTCCAGTCGAGCTCGGCGACGAGCAGGAACACGGTCGCCGCAACACCGTTGACGACGAGCGCGAGCATGTTCTTGGTTGCGTTCTGCCGCTGGAGCGTGTCGGCGACCCCGATCCCGAGCACCGCCATCAGCAGGACTCCCTGGGCGGCGCCGAAGTAGCCGCCGTACACGCCCGTCAGCAGCACCGCCGGCCACACCCACCACACGCCGTGGTCAGGCACGCCACCGCGAGTCTCGGCGCGGGCGGCCACGCGTCGCTGGACCGCCGGACCGATGACGACGAGGAGCACGCCCAGGCCGATCAGCGCAGGGACGATCGCGTCGAACGCCGAGGAGGGCAGTCGGAGCAGGAGCAGCGCCCCGACGAGCCCGCCCACGAGCGAGGCAGCGCCGAGCCGGAGCAGGCGGTCGCGCTGGCCGGCGAGCTCGGCGCGGTAGCCGAGCACGCTCGACACGTTGCCCGGCACCAGGCCGACGTTGTTGGACACGTTGGCCGTGATCGGCGGGATGCCGAAGGCGAGCAGCGTCGGGAACGTGATCAGCGTGCCTGAACCGACGATGGCGTTGATCGTTCCCGCCGCGACGCCGGCCAGCAGGACCGCGACGGCTTCGAGCCCGTTCACGCGCCGGGCTGGTCCCCCGTGGGCTCGGCGCTCGCCGGGTCGGTCGGCGGCTCTGCCGGGGCGGGCACCCGCTTGCCGGGGTTGGCCGCGGCGGCCGCCTCCGCGATAGCCGCCTCGACCGCCTTCTGCGCGCTGGTGAGCTCGGGGTCGCCGGACGGCTTGGGCAGCTGCGCCTCCGTGGGCCCCATGTCGACGCGCACGCGAGGTCCCCCCGAGTGCTTCGGGATGCCGGTGATCTCGTGCATCGACGAGCCGAGGCCCTCGAGCGCCTTGGTGATCTCGGACGGGATGACCCACACCTTGTTGGCGTCGCCCTCGGCGATCTTGGGCATCATCTGGAGGTACTGGTAGGCCAGCAGCGACTGGTCGGGCTGGCCGTCGTGGATGGCCTGGAAGACCGTCTGGATGGCCTGGCCCTCACCCTGGGCGCGCAGGATCTGGGCCTCGCGCTCAGCCTGGGCGCGCAGGATCTGAGACTCGCGCTCACCCTCGGCGTTGAGGATCTGCGACTGCTTGTTGCCCTCCGCGGTGAGGATCGCGGACTGGCGCTGGCCCTCGGCGGACAGGATCAGCGCGCGCTTGTCGCGGTCCGCGCGCATCTGCTTTTCCATCGCGTCCTTGATCGACGGCGGCGGGTCGATGCCCTTGATCTCTACGCGGTTGACGCGGATGCCCCACTTGCCGGTGGCCTCGTCGAGCACACCGCGCAGGCCGCTGTTGATGTCCTCTCTCGAGGTCAGCGTCTGCTCGAGGTCCATGCCACCGACGATGTTGCGCAGGGTCGTCATGGTGAGCTGCTCGACGGCCTGGATGTAGTTGGCGATCTCGTACGTCGCCGCGACCGGGTCGGTCACCTGGAAGTAGATGACCGTGTCGATCGAGACCACCAGGTTGTCCTCGGTGATCACGGGCTGCGGCGGGAAGCTGACGACCTGCTCGCGCAGGTCGATGAGGTAGCGGACCCGGTCGATGAAGGGCACCAGGATGTTGAGGCCGGCGGGCAGCGTCTCCTTGTACTTGCCGAACCGCTCCACGATGCCGGCGCGGGCCTGCGGGATGATCCGCACGGTCTTCGCCAGCAGAAGGATCGCGAACAGCACGACCAGCGCGAGCAGCACGAGGAAGATCACGTCGAGGTTCATGGGATGACTCCTGGGTCCGGGTCGTTGTCGAGCTGCGGGATCGGGTGGACGTACGCCGTGGCGCCGCGGATCTCGAGCACCTCGACGGTCTGGCCGGCGGCGATGCGGAGCGTGTCGTCGTAGGGCTCGGCACTCCAGATCTCACCGGCCAGCCTGACCCGGCCCGGCGCGAGCGCCGAGATGTCCTGGGTGACGAGGGCCTGCCGGCCGACGAGCTTGCCGTGGCCGAGCCGGAGCTCGGGGCCGTGGTGGAGCCGCTTGATCAGGTTGGGACGCAGCAGGGCGAGCATCGCCACGGCCGTGACCGAGGCGAGCACGACCTGCAGGGGGACTGCGAGGCCGAGCACCGCAGTCAGGAAGCCGACCATCGCGCCTGCGGCCAGCATCAAGAGGATCAGGTCCATGCTGACCAGCTCGGCGGCGCCGAGCAGCACGGTCAGACCGAGCCAGGTGGCCCATGCGTGCTCGCTCAGCCAATCCATGCTGCGAGCCTATCCGGCGACCCTTCATAGGGCGCCCCGCTAGCCGGCGTCAGCGTGCCGTCCCGTGCGTCGCCGAGCGGCCCAGCGGTCGTCCTGGTGGGTCACCACGAGGGGCATCCCGAAGGTCGCCGAGAGGTTCTGCTCATCGATGACGTCGCGCACCGGCCCTTGGGCCACCACCTTGCCCTCCCGGAGCAGCATCGCGTGCGTGAAGCCGGGCGGGATCTCCTCGACGTGGTGGGAGATCAGCACCGTCGCCGGACTCGCATCGTCCAGTGCGAGCACCGACAGGGTCGAGACAAGGTCCTCGCGGCCGCCGAGGTCGAGCCCGGCGGCCGGCTCGTCGAGGAGCAACAGCTCGGGGTCGGTCATCAGCGCCCGGGCGATCTGGACCCGTTTGCGCTCGCCCTCCGAAAGGGTGCCGAAGGTGCGGTCGGCGAGCTGCTGGGCACCCACCTCGACCAGGAGCTCGGCGGCCCGCTCGTGGTCGAGGTCGTCGTAGTCCTCACGCCAGCGACCGACGACGCCGTACGACGCCGACACGACGACGTCGCGGACCAGCTCGCCGCGGGGGATCCGTTCGGCGAGGGCGGCCGAGGTGAGACCGATGCGGGGGCGCAGCTCGAAGACGTCGACGGTCCCGAGCACCTCACCGAGGACCGCGACGAGCCCGGACGACGGGTGCAGCTGGGCGGCGGCGACCTGGATCAGCGTGGTCTTGCCCGCACCGTTGGGCCCGAGGATCACCCAGCGCTCGTCGTCCTCGACGGTCCAGTTGATCGAGTCGAGCAGCGTTGCCGCCCCCCGCCGCACGCTCACGTCGGCGAACTCGAGGACGGCGGCCATGTCGTCACCCTATCCAGCAGGGTGGCTGGCGAGGGCGCGCTCAGTAGGCTCCGCAAGCGTGTCGACCCGACTGCCCGATGCCGGCCTCGTGGCTTGGTGGACGACCGCGTGGCTGCGCGGACACGTGGTGGCCGACCAGGTGCTCGATGCGCTCCGGTGGATGGGCGTCGACGGCGGTTGGACAGCGCTGCTCGCCGACCTGCGTGCCGCCGGGGCCACGGGAGTGGGCATCGCGCTCCCGGTGGAGGGCGACCCCCTCGGTCTGGGCGGTCCTCCGGCGTTCAACGCACTCGCCCTGGAGTCCGGCAGCGCGCTGGTCGCCGGGGAGGCCGGCCTCGGGCTCTGGCAGGACGAGGTCGACGCGTCGACCTGGTGGCGCCGGGCGGAGGCCGCGCCGCGCTCGGTGCCGGACGTCGGGGAGGCCGACCGCGGGTTGCGTCTCGCGCTGACCACCACGGCGAACGCCCTGGCCGACCTCGACGTGGCCCGATGGCGGCCGGAGGTCGCGGACGAGCTGATGGACCTGCGGCGGCCGGCGTTGCGACCGCCGCCTCGGGGCGTCCCGCCTGCGTGCGCGCAGCTCGCTGCCGGAGGCGCCCGAGCGGCCCGCATCGTCGCGCTGGCCATGGACGACGACGGCGGCGCCGTGTCGGCGTCCGAGGTCGAGGTCCGCCGCGCGGCGCTGCTCCCGCTGGAACGAGCGTCACGGCGCGCCTTGGTCGCCGCGTGCTCGCCCGAGGCGTGGCCGCCGTCGTGACGTGCCGGCCGGCCGGCGTACTGGGCAGTGTGATGATGACCCGGGTCGTTCCCCGTCAGTGTGTGGTGATCCTTGGGACGCCACGCGCGCCCGCCGACAACGGCGCTAGCCTCGGGGCATGCCGACGGGTCCGGACACGGAAGACCCACCCCGCACCCTCCTGATCACGCTCACGGGCAAGGACCGCCCGGGCGTGACGTCGGCGGTCTTCCAGACGCTGTCGCGCGGTGGGGTCGAGGTGCTCGACATCGAGCAGATCGTGCTGCGCCGGAGGCTGGTGCTGGGTGTGCTGGTCACGGCGCCACGCGACTGGAAGCGGCTGCGCGAGGACGTGGAGCACACCGCCGAGGCCCTGGGCATGTCCGTCGAGGTCGACCGGGGCTCTGGTGACAACCGGGCCCGCCAGGACGGCCGCTCGCACGTCACGGTCATCGGTGCGCCGCTGAAAGCGACCGCGTTCGCGGCCGTGGCAGGCCGGATCGCCGACGCCGGGGCCAACATCGACCGCATCGAGCGCATGGCCCGCTACCCCGTGACCGCGATCGAGCTGCACGTGTCGGGCGTCGACACGGACCGCCTGCGCGGCACCCTCGCTACCGAGGCGTCCCAGCAGGGCGTCGACATCGCGGTGCAGCCGGCGACCCTTCTGCGCCGGGCGATGCGGCTGGTCGTCCTCGACGTCGACTCGACGCTGATCCAGGGCGAGGTCATCGAGATGCTGGCCGCGCACGCCGGGGTCGAGGCGGAGGTCGCCCGGGTGACCGAGCAGGCGATGCGGGGCGAGGCCGACTTCGAGCAGTCGCTCCGGGCCCGCGTCGCGCTGCTCGAGGGGCTCGACGCCGCCGTGCTCGACAAGGTGTACGACGAGATCGTGGTCACCCCGGGCGCCAGGACCCTGGTCCGCACGCTGCGCCGGCTCGGCTACCGCTTCGCGCTCGTGTCGGGCGGCTTCTCCCACGTGACCGACCGCCTCGCGGAGGACCTCGGCATCCACTACGCCCGTGCGAACGAGCTCGAGATCGTCGACGGCCGCCTCACCGGGCGCCTGGTCGGCCCGATCGTCGACCGCGCCGGCAAGGCGGACGCGTTGCGCTACTTCGCCGCCGAGGTCGGTGTCCCCGAGGCGGCGGTCATCGCCATCGGCGACGGCGCCAACGACCTCGACATGCTCAACGCCGCCGGGCTCGGCATCGCTTACAACGCCAAGCCGATCGTCCAGGAGTCCGCCGACACCACCGTCAACGTGCCCTACCTCGACGCGATCCTCTACCTGCTCGGTATCTCACGCGAGGAGATCGAGAACGCGGACGCCGAGGCCGGCTTCACCACCCCCGCGCCGCCGCTCTGACGCGCGCGTCGGCCTAGACCGACCTTCGAGGTCAGCCGCGCGGCACGTGGTACGCCGCGAGCACCCCTGAGGCCTGGTCGAGCTCGGCCCAGGTGGACAGGTCCGCGGGCAGGTCGAACACGGCGACCGCCGAGGTCGGGAAGCCGGTGGCCATCTCGTTGGACAGGTCGCTGGAGCCGTCGTCGAGGATCGACGCGATGTAGGCCATCGTCGGGTTGTGGCCGACCACCACGAGGCAGCGCACCGAGGACGGCGTCTCGCGGATCAGGTCGAGGGCCGACTCGGGCCCGGCGCCGTACAGCGGCTCGCTGAAGATCGCGGGCACGCCGGTCCACCCGGCAGCGGAGGCGACCCCGTGCCAGGTCTCCCGCGTGCGCACGGCGGCGGAGACGAGCGCGCCGTCGGGCACCAGGCCCAGCTCGGCGAACCACTGGCCGGCGGCCTCGCTGTCGCGCACGCCGCGGTCCGCGAGGGCGCGCTGGAGGTCGGGCTTGTCGTAGCCCTCCGCCTTGGCGTGGCGCATGATGGCGAGCCGAAGGCCCGCAGGTCCCCCCAAAGACTGCTGCACGGGCCTACTGTCCCAGCCGCTAGCCTGCTCTGTCATGCAGTTGCCGGAGCCTGGCGCGACCTCTTCCGAGGAGCCACCCGCCCAGGCCAGGGGCCCGCTGATGATCATCGGCGGCGCCGAGGACAAGCTGCGCCGCCGGACCATCCTCAACCGGTTCGTGGCCGCCAGCGGCGGCACCGAGGCTCGCATCGCGCTGCTTCCCACCGCCTCGTCGCTCGGCGACGAGGTCGTCGAGGTGTACGACGCGCTGTTCCGCAAGCTGGGTGCCGCCGAGGTGATGCCGGTGCGGCCGGAGTCGCGCGAGGACGCCCACGATCCCGACCTGGTCGGCATCATCGAGAAGGCCACCGGCATCTTCATGACCGGCGGCAACCAGCTCAAGCTCTCCGCGATCATCTGCGGCACGCCGCTGGGCGACGCGATCGTCGCGGCCCGCGAGCGCGGCGCCGTCGTCGCGGGCACCTCCGCCGGCGCGAGCATCCAGTCCTCGCACATGGTCGCCTTCGGCACCGGCGGGGCGACGGCCAAGCAGCGGATGACTCAGGTCGCTGCGGGCCTCGGTCTCGTGCAGAGCGCGGTGATCGACCAGCACTTCGACCAGCGCAACCGCTACGGCAGGCTGCTGATGATCGTCTCCCAGTCGCCCCAGCTGCTCGGCATCGGTGTCGACGAGGACACCTGTGCGGTGGTCACCAGCCAGGGCGACCACGAGATGCTGACCGTGCTGGGCCGCGGCGCGGTCACCATCTTCGACCCCGCGCGGATGGCCACCAACGCCTACGAGGCCAAGCGTTCGAGCCCGTTGCTGGCCAGCGGCGTCGTGCTGCACATGCTCCCGGCGGGGGCGCAGTTCGACCTCACCACCCGCACCTTGGTGAAGCCCGAGGAGCAGGTCAGCGACGAGGACGCTGCGGAGGTTCTCGAGGCCCAGCGCGACCTGCGCCACCTCGCGCGCGACATCGCGGCGGCCGACAAGTCGCCCAGCGCGCTGCGGCGCCGCCTCGCACGAACCCGTGGCCCCCGCCCAGCCCACGGACCCGACCCACAGGACGGAGCAGCCCCCGAATGACCCCCTCCCCTGACCTCAAGATCGTCGAGACGCGCGTCTACCGCGGGGCCAACATCTGGTCCTACGAGAAGGCCATCCACCTGGTTGTCGACCTGGGATCCCTCGAGGAGCACCCCACCGACAAGCTCCCCGGC
This sequence comes from Nocardioides bigeumensis, assembly GCF_039531755.1. NCBI lineage: Bacteria > Bacillati > Actinomycetota > Actinomycetes > Propionibacteriales > Nocardioidaceae > Nocardioides > Nocardioides bigeumensis. The sequence continues at coordinate 890,986 of NZ_BAAAQQ010000002.1, read as the reverse complement.
TTCACCGACAACCTGCTCCAGATGCTGCCGGGGCTGCGGGAGCACTCCTGCTCGCGAGGGCGCCGTGGGGGCTTCGTCGAGCGGCTCAACGAGGGCACCTGGCTGGGGCACGTGGCCGAGCACTGCGCCCTCGCCCTCCAGCAGGTCGTCGGCCATGACATCCGGCGCGGCAAGACTCGCCAGGTAAAGGGCGAGAAGGGCCGCTACAACGTCGTGTTCGGGTACGTCGACGAGAACGTCGCGCTCGCCGCCGCGCATCTCGCCGTACGCCTGGTCAACCACCTCGTCCAGGCCGACCCGGCCCTCGATTGGGACGAGGAGCTCGAGTCGTTCATCAAGCGGGCCGAGCGCACCGCCTTCGGCCCGTCGACCCAGGCGATCGTCGACGAGGCCGTCTCGCGCGACATCCCGTGGATCCGGCTCAACCAGCACTCCCTGGTGCAGCTGGGCCAGGGCGTCCACGCCAAGCGCATCCGCGCGACGATGACCTCGGCCACCTCGGCGATCGCGGTCGACGTCGCGTCCGACAAGGACCTCACCACCCGGTTGCTCGGCGCCGCCGGCCTCCCGGTCCCCAAGCAGGAGTCGGTGCGCACCGTCGACCAGGCCGTCTCCGCGGCGAAGCGGATCGGCTTCCCGGTCGTGGTCAAGCCGCTCGACGGCAACCACGGGCGCGGCGTCTGCCTCGACCTGCGCGACGAGGAAGACGTACGCGAGGCGTTCCCGATCGCCGAGGACCAGTCCCGACGCGGCACGGTCATCGTCGAGTCGTTCGTCACCGGCAAGGACTACCGCTGCCTCATCATCGACGGCCGGCTCGCGGCGGTGGCCGAGCGCGTGCCCGCGCACGTGGTGGGAGACGGCACCTCGACGGTGCAGCAGCTGGTCGACCTCACCAACGCCGACCCCCGGCGCGGTGTCGGGCACGAGAAGGTGCTCACCCGCATCAAGGTGGACAAGGCGGCCATCGAGCTGCTCGAGAGCCAGGGTCACACGCTCGACTCGGTCCCGGCGGCGGGCGAGATGGTGAAGCTGACGCTCACCGGCAACATGTCCACGGGCGGCATCTCCATCGACCGGACCTTCGAGGCGCATCCGGAGAACGTCGAGATCGCCGAGGAAGCCGCCCGGATGGTGGGCCTCGACATCGCCGGCATCGACTTCATCTGCCCCGACATCACCGAGCCCGTCCGCGAGACGGGCGGCGCGATCTGTGAGGTCAACGCCGCGCCGGGGTTCCGGATGCACACGCACCCGACCATCGGCGACCCGCAGTTCATCGCCAAGCCCGTCGTCGACATGCTGTTCCCGCCGGGCGCCACGTCGCGCATCCCGATCGTCGCGGTGACCGGCACCAACGGCAAGACGACGACCAGCCGGATGATCTCCCACATCTTCAAGGGGCTGGGCCGCAAGGTCGGCATGACCAGCACCGACGGCGTCGTCATCGACGAACGGTTGCTGATCCGCGCCGACGCGTCCGGCCCCCGCTCGGCGCGCATGGTGCTGCAGAACCCCCGCGTCGACTTCGCCGTCTTCGAGGTGGCACGCGGCGGCATCCTGCGCGAGGGCCTCGGCTACGAGCGCAACGACGTCGCTGTCGTGCTGAACGTGCAGCCGGACCACCTGGGCCTGCGCGGCATCGACACCATCGAGCAGCTCGCCGACGTCAAGGCCGTCGTCGTGGAGGCCGTGCCCCGCGACGGTCACGCCGTCCTCAACGCGGACGACCCGCTGGTCCGTGAGATGCGACGCAAGTGCTCGGGCCAGGTGGTGTGGTTCTCGATGGCCGAGCCGGGCAGCGAGGTGCGCGACATGATCGACGGTCACTGCCGTCGTGGCGGCAAGGCGTTGGTCCTCAACGCCTCGGACCGAGGCGAGATGATCGTGGTGAAGCACGGGCCCCGCGAGATGCAGCTCGCCTGGACCCACCTGCTCCCGGCCACCTTCGGCGGCCGCGCCCGGATGAACGTGCAGAACACCCTGGCCGCGGCCGCGGCCGCGTTCGCCGCGGGCGCGCCGTTGCACGACATCCGTCAGGGACTGCGCACCTTCTCGACCAACTACTACCTCTCCCCCGGCCGCCTCAACGAGGTCGAGGTGAACGGCATCCACGTCATCGTCGACTACTGCCACAACGCGCCGGGCATGCGCGCGCTCGGCGACTTCGTCGACCGGGTGGGCGAGACGCTCACCTCGGTCCACGAGCTCGGCAAGGCGCAGCGCATCGGCGTGATCGCCACCGCCGGAGACCGCCGCGACGAGGACATGCGCGAGCTCGGCGAGGTCGCTGCAGAGCACTTCGACGTGGTCGTGGTCCGCGAGGACGCCAACCTCCGCCGCAGAGCGGCGGGCGAGACCGCCGGCCTCGTCGCCGACGGCGTACGTGCGGCGATGGCCCGAGGCGCCCGGTGCCGACAGGTCGAGATCATCCTCGACGAGATCGACGCGGTCCGCCACGCGATGGCCCGCGCCAACCCCGGAGACCTCGTCGTGCTCTGCGTCGACACGCACCCCGCCGTGATGACGGAGCTCGAGTCCTGGTCCAGCTGGGCCCAGGCCGGCGCCGGAGCAAGCGACGACGCCCCGGCGGCAGACCCCGACTACACCCCCGCCGCCGCCGACGGTTCGTGACCATCCGGGCGGGTCCCTCTAAGGCGACACCCTTAGGGAGGGACGAAGTCCTGGCCGCAAGGCGCTAGGTTGGCTGACGGTCATCTGTCGGGAGGAGCCGAGACGTGCCAGTTTCCGGGATCAGCAGCCAGCTCGTGAGTGTGTGGGCCTCCACCATCATCGACGCCAAGTTCATCGACTACCTCATCCTCTTCACCTACTTCCTGGTCGTGATGGGCATCGGCTTCATCGCCCGGCGCCAGGTGTCGGACTCGCTGGACTTCTTCCTCTCGGGCAGGTCGCTGCCGGCGTGGGTCACGGGTCTGGCGTTCATCTCGGCCAACCTCGGCGCCGTCGAGATCATGGGCATGTCGGCGTCGGGCGCGCAGTTCGGCCTGCCGACGGTCCACTACTTCTGGGTCGGTGCCGTCCCGGCGATGCTGTTCCTCGGTGTCGTGATGATGCCGTTCTACTACGGCTCCAAGGTGCGGTCGGTCCCGGAGTTCATGCTCCGCCGGTTCGGTCCGGGAGCCCACCTGGTCAACTCGATCTCGTTCGCCACCGCCCAGCTCTTGATCGCGGGCGTGAACCTCTACCTGCTCGGCACGATCCTGCGCGCGATGCTCGGCTGGTCGCTGTGGGTCTCCCTCATCGTCGCGGCGATCATCGTGCTGTCCTACATCACCCTCGGCGGCCTCTCCGCGGCGATCTACAACGAGGTGCTGCAGTTCTTCGTGATCGTCGCGGGCCTGCTCCCGCTGACGCTCATCGGCCTGCACCGCATCGGCTGGTGGGACGGACTCACCTCCAAGATCGAGGATGCGGCAGCGGGCGGTGCCGGACCGCCGGCCGACCAGCAGCTCAACTCCTGGCCCGGCCAGGCGCTCTCGGGCTTCGAGTCGCCGGTGCTGTCGGTCATCGGCATCGTCTTCGGCCTCGGCTTCGTGCTGTCCTTCGGCTACTGGACGACCAACTTCGTCGAGGTCCAGCGGGCGATGGCCTCCGACTCGATGGCCTCGGCGCGCAAGACCCCCATCATCGGCTCGTTCCCGAAGATGTTCGTCCCCTTCATCACGATCCTGCCCGGCATGGTCGCCGCGGTGCTCGTCTCCGAGATCATCGACCTCAAGGCGGGCGGATCACCAGCTGGCGGGGCCTCCGGCCAGGGAGTCGCCTACAACGACTCGCTGCTCTACCTCATGCGCGACGTGCTGCCCAACGGTCTGCTCGGCCTGGCCCTGACCGGCCTGCTGGCTGCCTTCATGGCCGGCATGGCGGCCAACATCTCGGCGTTCAACACGGTCTTCTCCTTCGACCTGTGGCAGCAGTACTTCGTCAAGGACCGGGACGACGACTACTACCTGCGCGTCGGCCGCATCGCCACGGTGGCGGCCACGGCGGTCGCCATCCTCACCGCGTCGTTCGCCAGCTCGTTCTCCAACATCATGGACTACCTCCAGACGCTGTTCGGGTTCTTCAACGCACCGCTCTTCGCGACCTTCATCCTCGGCATGTTCTGGAAGCGGATGACGGCGACCGCCGGCTGGGTCGGCCTGTCCTGCGGCACGATCTCCGCGGTGATCATCGCGTTCCTCACCGAGGACGCCTTCGGCAGCGCGAGCACCGGCCTCATCCCGGTCGGCGGTCAGGGAGCGGCGTTCCTCGCCGCGTCGGTCGCGTTCGTCGTCGACATCGCGCTCAGCATCGCGGTTTCGTTGGCGACCAGGCCGAAGCCGGACGAGGAGCTCGTGGGCCTCGTCTACTCCGTGACCCCGAAGGAGCAGCGCACCGACCCGAAGGAGCACACCTACCCGTGGTACCGCCGCACGGTGCCGCTCGCGTGCTTGTCCCTGGCCATGGTCACCGTCTTGAACATCATCTTCTGAGGAGACCGAGATGAGCGAGCAGGAAGTCACCACCAAGTCGGGCAAGCACGGGCACACCGCCGGCATCTACGACATCCGCAACATCATCGGCGGGTTGATGGGCGTCTACGGCGTCGTGCTGACGCTGATGGGCCTCTTCGGCGACCAGGAGGGCGACAAGACCGGCGACGTCAACGCCAACCTCTGGGCAGGTCTGGCGCTGCTGGTCTTCGGCATCTCGATGATCGCGTGGGCGCAGATCAAGCCGGTGGTCGTCCCTGAGGACTTCGAGGCCGACGACGACGAAGACCGCCCAGCGGGACACTGACTCCGACGGGTCAGGCGCGCCCGCGCGCGAGGTCCATGCCACGTCGGTCGACGCTCCGGTCGCTGGCCCCGAGCACGACCACGCCTCGTTGACGTCCGTGGTCGACGCCGACGAAGCTGCGGTAGCCGGCCGTGCCCCCGTTGTGCCACAGCAGCGAGCCGTCACGCCCTGAGAGCCGCATCCAGGCCATCGCCAGCGCGATCCTCCCTTCACCGGCAAGAGTCCGGTGCGTGAGCCGGATCGCCTCTCCGAGGCCGTCGTCGGGTGGCCAGAGCTGGGCACGCAGGAAGACCACCAGGTCGTCGACGGTCGACCACAGCGCCCCGGCTCCGGCCATGGCGTCGAAGGTCCACGCCTGCGGGTGCGCCCTGCCCCAGCGGTTCGTCCCGATGACCAGGCGTGCGGGGTCAGCTGGTGCGCAGCCGGTGTCGGCCATCCCGAGTGGTCGGGTGACGCGGGCGCTGACCGCAGCGTCGTACGACATCCCCAGGTGCGTCGCGAGCGCGTGACCGAGAAGCCCGTAGCCGAGGTTGGAGTACGCCGGTCGCCCGCCTGCTCTCCGCAACCGCACCTCCCGGAGCGCAGCGACCAGTGCATCCGCGTCGATGTCTGCGTACGGGTCGCGCCGCGCCGCGCTCCACACCTTCTGCCACGACCCCGGCGGGAGACGCGGTAGCCCGCTGGTGTGCGAGGCGAGCGCCGACAGGGTCGCCGTGCCCGCTGGCGAACCAGCCAGGCCAGGCAGCAGCTCAGAGACGGGCTGGTCCAGCGTGAGCCGCGCGTCGACCACCTCGCGAGCGAGCACCAGTGCGGTGAAGACCTTCGTCACCGAACCGATCTGGTGGATTCCGTCCGCCCGCGCGCCGGAGCGGGCCACGCCGTCGACGGTGACGACCGCCTCGGCCGAGCCCGGCCTCACCCGGCCGCCGCGCGCACCTTGGCCGCCAGGGTCTCGGGGCGGTCGGCCGTCCCGCCGTGCTCGGCTATCCAGGCGTAGACCTCCTCGCGCTCGGCGTGGCACATCAGGCCGACGACGTCCCCGGGTTGTGCCTGGGCCACCAGGGCCGCGAGGCACTCGACCTCGGTGGGGTACGCCGGCACGTCGGTGACCCCGACCCGCTCGGCACCGGCGCGCAGCAGGCGCTCGAGCTCCTCCATGCTCCGTCCACGGAGGTAGCGCTGCTTGTGGCCGATCGCGACCACGTCGGTGCCCATGGCACCGATCTCGCCGAGCTTGTCGATCAGCTCGTCCTGCCGGTCCCCGACGGCGCCGAGGCCCAGCAGCAACCGGGCACCGGAGCGGCGTACGCCGTTCATGATCTCGAGCATCGCCTCCAGCCCGGCCTCGTTGTGCGCCAGGTCGACCACCACGGAGACCCCGCCGGGGAGGGTGAAGAGGTTCATCCGGCCGGGGTTGTGCTCGGCGTCGGGCCGGAAGGTGCGCAGCCCCTCGACGACCTTGTCCCGAGGGATGCCGATCGCCAGCGCCGCCGACGCAGCCGCCAGGGAGTTCTCCACGTTGAAGCGCGAGAGGCCGGACAGGGTCATCGGCACGTCGACGAGCTCGACCAAGGGGTCGGGGTCGGCGTTCGGGGCCAGCACCGACACCCAGCCGTCGATCACCGTGGTCGCGCGTCCCGACCCGTGCGACAGGATCTCGCGGATCGCCGGCGAGTCGGGGTCGCGGGAGAAGATCCACGGGCGCGCCGTGATCGAGGTGCGCATCGCGAACACGCGCGGGTCGTCGCCGTTGAGGACCGACCAGCCGCCCTTGCGCGTGATGCGCGGCACCACGCCCTTGACCTCCGCGAGCTGGTCGAGGGTGTCGATGCCCTGCAGGCCCAGGTGGTCCGCGGTCACGTTGGTCACGACGGAGACATCGTTGCGGGTCAGGCCGATGCCCTTGAGCAGGATGCCGCCGCGAGCGGTCTCGGTGACCGCCAGCTCCACCTCCTGGTGCGACAGCACGCGCCCGGCGCCACTGGGACCGCTGTAGTCGCCGGCCTCGACGAGCTCGCCGTCGACGTAGATGCCGTCGGTGTTGGACCAGCCCACCAGCAGCCCGCTCGTGCGGGCGATGTGCGCGATCATCCGGCTCGTCGTCGTCTTGCCGTTGGTGCCGGTGACCGCGACGACGGGGATCCTCGGGGTGATCGTGGTCGGCCCGGGACCCGCGTCGGTCGCCCCGACGCTCGCCGCCGCCCTGCTCACGGCGTCGTCCACGTCTCCGTCCAGGACCGCGTCGAGCACCTCGGCCACCGCCCGGCCGAGTGCCTCGGCGCGACCGCGGTGCTTCCACGGGAAGGCGACCACGAGCCGGTGCGGGTCGCTCGTCGGGCGCACCCGCACCGCCAGCCGCGAGGTGCCGCTCTCGGTCGCGACCGCGCGCACCAGTCGCGCCAGGGCTCGCGCGGCAAAGCGCTGGCGGAAGCCGGTCTCGGGCTCCCCCGGCCGCGCGTTGCGCAACCCGATCCGGCTCGCGAACCGCCGGGCGGTCTCGCGCGGAACCGCGGCCAGACCACTGATGTCGACGGTCAGCTTGATCGCGGCACGGGGGAAGTAGAGGTTCGGGCCCTCCAGGACGCGCAGCTCGACGAGGGAGGTCACCCGCGCACGCTATCGAAGCGCCAAGATGGGGTCGTGAGCACTCCGAGAGAGCAGCCCTGGCGGGACCCGACCGGCACCGAGACGCAGGGACGGCTGGTCGTGCTGACCCGCAACCCGATCGCCGAGGCGATCGGTGTCATCGCGTCCACCGCGGGCCGCGACGTGGTCGTGGTCGACGAGGACGAGGAGGGTCGGGGGCTCGCGGCCGTCCAGTCGGTCGGGCTGCGCGAGGGCGACGCGGTGGTGCTGTGCGACCACGACGCGCCCGATGCGCCGGCGGTGTTGCGCCACGCGCTGGCCTCGCCCGCGTCGTACGTCGCCATGATGGCCAGCCGCCGACGCTCGGAGGGTCTGCTGGCCGAGCTGGCCGAGGAGGGGGCCTCTGGGCTGGACAAGCTGCGGGTGCCGGCCGGGCTGGACACCGGCGGAAAGACCGCCGGCGAGATCGCCCTGTCCGTCGTGGCCGAGGTGGTCGCGACGGCGTACGGCCGCAGCGGCCGGCCGATGCGCGAGCTCTAGTCGGTCAGGCACCCATCGCGTGGAAGCCGCCGTCGACGTGCACGATCTCGCCGGTGGTGGCCGGGAAGAAGTCCGACAGCAGCGCGCAGACCGCACGAGCCGTCGGCTCCTGGTCGGTGTTGTCCCAGCCGAGAGGGGCCCGCGTGCCCCACATGTCCTCGAGGTCGGAGAAGCCGGGGATCGCCTTGGCCGCCAGCGTGCGCAGCGGACCGGCACTCACGAGGTTGACCCGGATGCCCTCCGGGCCGAGGTTCCGCGCCAGGTAGCGCGACGTCGACTCGAGCCCTGCCTTCGCCACGCCCATCCAGTCGTACGCCGGCCAGGCGACCGTGGCGTCGAAGGTGAGGCCCACGACCGACGAGCCCGACGACATCAGCGGTTTGGCCGCGACGGTCAGCGACTTGAGGGAGTACGCCGACACCTGCACGGCCTGCGCCACGTCGGGCCACGGGCCGTCGAGGAAGTTGCCGCCGAGCAGCGTCTCGGGGTTGCCGTAGGCAATCGAGTGGACGACGCCGTCGAGGCCGTCGACGTGCTCTCGGACCAGGTCGGGCAGCCGCTCGAGGTGCTCGTCGTCGGTGACGTCGAGCTCGAGCACGGGTGGCTCGGTCGGCAGCCGCTTCGCGATGCGCTTGGTGATGCCGAGCGCCCGACCGAAGTTGGTGATCAGCACGGTCGCGCCCTGCTCCTGCGCCACCTTGGCCGTCGCGAAGCCGATGGAGGAGTCCATGGTCACGCCCGCGACCAGGATCCGCTTGCCTTCGAGGATGCCGCCCATGTCATGCACTCCTTCTCTCAGTGGCCCATGCCGAGGCCGCCGTCGACCGGGATCACTGCCCCGGTGACGTAGCCCGCGCCGTCGGAGGCCAGCCAGGTGACGACCGAGGCGACCTCGTCCGTCGATGCGTAGCGCCCCAGGGGCACCTGCGCCTTGATCGCGTCCTTCTGTGCGTCCGTCAGGGCCTCGGTCATGTCGGTCTCGACGAAGCCGGGCGCCACGACGTTCGCGGTGATCCCGCGCGAGCCGAGCTCGCGGGCGATCGACCGCGCCATGCCCACCAGTCCGGCCTTCGAGGCCGCGTAGTTGACCTGCCCGCCGGACCCGAGCAGCCCGACCACCGACGAGATGAAGATGATCCGGCCGCGCTTGAGGCGCAACATGCCCTTGGACGCGCGCTTCGCGAGCCGGAAGGAGCCGGTCAGGTTGGTCTCGATGACCGAGGACCAGTCGTCCTCCGACATCCGCAGCAGCAGGGTGTCCTTGGTGATGCCCGCGTTGGCGACGAGGACCTCGACCGGTCCGTGCGCCGCCTCGACCTCGGCGTACGCCGCCTCGACCTGCTCGGGGTCGGTCACGTCGCAGCGGACGTCGAGAGCGCCGTCAGGACCTCCGCCGTTGCGGGTGGTGACGGCGACCTTGTCACCCTGGGCGAGGAAGGCCTCGGCGATCGCGCGGCCGATGCCGCGGTTGCCGCCGGTGACCAGGACAGATCGTGCCGACTCTTGGGGCTCGCTCACGCGTCCCGACGCTAGTGGCTACCCGGAGGTAGCCGTCAACCGGGCCTCAGTCGAGGGGTGCGTCGTCCTCCAGCCGGAAGCCGACCTTCATGCCCACCTGGAAGTGCTCGACGGCACCGTCCTTGGCCTGGCCACGGACCTGGGTGACCTCGAACCAGTCGATGTGCCGCAGCGTCTTCCCGGCGCGCTCGATGCCGTTCCTGATGGCTTGGTCGATCCCGTCCGGTGAGGTGCCGACGATCTCGGTGACGCGGTAGGTGCGGTTGCTCATGCCCTCGATCCTAGGGCTGCCTGCGCGCGAGGGGTTGCGACGTAGAGTGACGACATGGCTGGTCGGCACGACTCCGACGCGGTGCGTGTGACCACCGCGCCGGTGACCGCGGCCGACGAGCAACGCGGCCGTCAGCGGCGCTACCTCATCTCGATGGGCATCCGCACCGTGTGCTTCGTGGGCGCCGTCGTCGCCGACGGCTGGCTGCGGTGGGTGCTGGTGGCTGCGGCCGTCGTGCTGCCCTACATATCGGTGGTCTTCGCCAACACCGAGAGCCGTCGCGACGACGGCTACCTCCTCGACGACCCGGGGAGACCGGACACCAGGCCGCAGCTGATGCCGGGTTCCGAACGTCCGGACCCCTCCTGACGAGACCCGCCTCACACATCAGCCGATTCGCTGGGTCCCGATTGGCCTCGTCGTCCTCACCTTGAGAGCATGGTTTCTGGAACGAGTTCTTTCTCCCCCGTGAGCACTCGTTCCTCTGCGCCGGACGACGAGCCCCCCGTAGTCGTCCGGCGCATCTTCGTCTGTGCGCCTTGTTCCGCGCCCCTTGTTCCGCGCCCCTTGTCCGGGCGCCTCGGCTCAGCCGCCGATGGCGGACATGGGCCGGTCGGGCTGCAGGAACGACGGGTCGTCGATGCCGTGGCCAGCGCGCTTGCCGGCCATCGCGGTCACCCAGCGGTCGGCGATCTCTTCGTCGGTCGCCCCGGCGCGCAGCGCGGCACGCAGGTCGGACTCCTCACGCGCGAACAGGCAGTTGCGGACCTGCCCGTCAGCGGTGAGCCGGACCCGGTCGCAGTCGCCGCAGAAGGGCCGGGTCACCGAGGCGATCACGCCCACGGTCGCCGGTCCACCGTCGACGAGGAAGAGCTCCGCAGGAGCGCTCCCCCGCGGCTCACCGTGCGGCGTCAGCTCGAACACGTCGGCCAGCTTGGCGAAGATCTCGTCTGCGGTGACCATGCCCGTGCGGCTCCAGCCGTGCTGGGCGTCCAGGGGCATCTGCTCGATGAACCGGAGGTCGTATCCCTCGTCGATCGCCCACCGCACCAGGTCGGGCGCCTCGTCGTCGTTGATCCCCCGCAGCAGCACGGCGTTGATCTTGACCGGGGACAGCCCGGCCGCCTTGGCGGCCTCGAGACCTGCGATCACGTCGGGATAGCGGTCCCGACGCGTGATCGTCTCGAAGGTGTCGGCCCGCAGCGTGTCGAGGCTGACGTTGACCCGGTCGAGGCCGGCGGCCGCCAGGGCGGCCGCCTGTCGGGAGAGTCCGAGCGCATTGGTCGTCAGCGAGGCCTCGACGGTGGGGTCGATGGCCTTGGTGCGGCCGACGATGTCGACCAGGCCCCGGCGTACCAGCGGCTCGCCGCCGGTGAAGCGCACCTCGCGGATGCCGAGCTGCCGCACGGCGACACCGATGAGGCGCACGACCTCGTCGTCGGTGAGGACGTCGTCGTTGGGCAGCCAGTCGAGACCCTCGGCCGGCATGCAGTAGGAGCAGCGCAGGTTGCAGCGGTCGGTGAGGGAGACGCGGAGATCGGTCGCGACCCGCCCGTAACGGTCCGCGAGCGCGCGCGTGCTCCCTGGTGTGGTCATGAGGAGAGTCTAGGCGTCGACTGGGCGCCGACTACCCTTCCTGGGTGTCCTCGCTGCGGTTCCTGGTCAGCCGCCGCTGGGCGCTCTTCGCGCTGGTCGTGGTGGTGCTGGCCTACCTGGCGTGGATCCTCGGCCAGTGGCAGTTCAGCCGGCTAGAGGACAGACGCGAGCACAACACGATCGTCGAGCGCAACGAAGGAGTGGCCGCCGTCCCCGTCTCGGAGGTGCTGAGCCAGGGCCGAGCGGTCACCGACGACGACGAGTGGCGGCTGGTCACGGCGACGGGCACCTACGACACCGACGACACGGTGATCGTGCGCTACCGCACCCGCGACGGCATCGCCGGCGTCGACGTGGTCGTCCCGCTGGTCGTCGGCGACGGCACCGCCCTGCTCGTGGACCGCGGCTGGCTGCGGACCGACAACCGTGGGCTGGACGAGGTCGAGGTCCCGGCGCCGCCCGACGGTGAGGTGACCGTCGAGGGATACGTGCGCCGTGACGCGACCGGCGACAGCAGCGCCGTGACCGACCAGTCCACGCGCGCCATCTCCAGCGAGCGGATCGGCGCTGCCCTGGACCGCCCGGTGTACGGCGGCTTCGTCGACCTGCGCAGCGAGGACCCGGCACCAGCGGAGCCACTCGAGCCCGCGCCCCTTCCGGACCTCGGGGAGGGCCCGCACTTCTTCTACGGGCTCCAGTGGTGGTTCTTCGGGCTGCTGGCCGTCGGCGGCTTCCTCTACCTCGTGTACGACGAGTGGCGCGGCGGCACCCGTCGGGTCACCCAGCGGGTGGCCGGCCGCGGCTCCTCAGATGGCCCGCAGCATCCCGCCGTCGACGGGCAGCATCACGCCGGTCACGAACGACGCGGCGGGTGAGAGCAGGAAGGCGGCCGCCCGGCCGAACTCCTCGGGCTGCCCGTCCCGGCCCAGCGGGATGCCCCGCAGCGCTGCGGCTGCTGCTGCCTCCGGGTCGCCGCTCGCCGCGTCGAGCTCGTCGATGCGCTCGGTGTGCACCCGGCCCGGCAGCAGGCCGTTGACCCGGATCCCGACGGGGCCGAGCTCGTCGGCGAGCGCCTTGGCGACCATCGCCAGGCCCGGCCTGAGGCCGTTGGAGATGGCGAGCCCAGGGATCGGGGCCCGGACGCTGGAGGACAGCACCAGCGCGAGCGAACCTCCTTCGGGCAGCACCTCGGCGACCTGCCGGCACAACCGCACCGCACCCAGGAAGACCGAGTCGAACGACGTCGACCACTGCTCGTCGGTGATGTCGATGACCCGTCCCGGCGGCGGCCCGCCCACGCTCACCAGCGCCCCGTCGACGCGACCCCAGCGCTCCCGGGCGGTGTGCAGGAGCCGCTGGGGGGTCTCCGGGTCGGCGTTGTCGGCGGCGACGGCGACGGCCCGCTCCCCGAGGTCGATGACGGCCTGGTCGAGGGTCTCTTGGCTGCGCCCGGACAGCACCACGCAGGCGCCCTCGTCGACGAGCACCTGCGCGGTGGCCCGGCCGAGACCGCGGCCGCCGCCGGTGACGAGGTAGACGCGGTCAGTGAGTCCGAGGTCCATGGTCGGACCGTACTTCAGACCGCTTCCGGCAGGAACTGCGTCCGGTAGAGATCGGCGTAGAGGCCTCCGGCAGCCAGCAGCTCGAGGTGGGTGCCGTGCTGGACGATCCGGCCGTCCTCCAGGACGAGGATCCGGTCGGCGTCGCGCACCGTGGAGAGCCGGTGGGCGATCACCAGGGAGGTGCGACCCTCCAGTGCGGCGTCGAGCGCGCGCTGGACGGCGGCCTCGGACTCGCTGTCGAGGTGGGCGGTGGCCTCGTCGAGCACCACGATGCCCGGCGCCTTCAGCAGCAGCCGGGCGATGGCCAGCCGCTGCCGCTCGCCTCCGGAGAGGCGGTAACCGCGGTCGCCGACGACCGTGTCCAAGCCGTCGGGCAGGCTCCTCACGAGCGACGCGATCTGGGCGGCCTCCAGGGCGTCCCACACGGCGTCGTCGGGGGCGCCGGGGCGGGCGTAGAGCAGGTTGGCGCGGATGGTGTCGTGGAACATGTGCGCGTCCTGCGTGACGTAGCCGACCGCGTCCTCCAGGGACTGCAAGGTCACGTCGCGGACGTCGTGGCCGCCGACCCGCACCGCCCCCGACTCGACGTCGTAGAGCCGGGCGACCAGGTTGGTGACGGTGGTCTTGCCGGCCCCCGACGGCCCCACGAGGGCGACCATCTCACCCGGCTCGGCGCGGAACGACACCTCCGTGAGCACCTGACCTGTGTCGCGTGACTCGACCCTCGCCACCGTCTCGAGCGAGGCCAGGCTGACCTCCTCGGCCCGTGGGTAGGTGAACGCCACCCGGTCGAACTCCAGGCTGCCTGCCTCGTGCGGGAGCACGACGGCACCGGGCCGCTCCTCGATGAGCGAGGGCAGGTCGAGCACCTCGAAGACCCGCTCGAAGCTCACCAGCGCCGTCATCACGTCGATGCGGACGTTGGAGAGTCCCTGCAACGGGCCGATCAGCCGCAGCAGCAGGGTCGAGAGCGCCAGGATCGTGCCGACCGTCAGGGTGCCGCTGATCGCGAAGTGGCCGCCGATGCCGAACACCAGCGCGGTGGCCAGCGCGGGGACGAGCATCATCGCCGCGCCGAAGATGCGGGTCACCAGCGAGATGCGGATGCCGAGGTCGCGCACCACCGCCGCCTTGTCGGCGAACAGCGCGTCCTCCTCGCCGCGGCGGCCGAAGAGCTTGAGCAGCATCGCGCCGCCGACGTTGAAGCGCTCGGTCATCGCGTTGCCCATGTCGGCGTTGCCGTCCATCTGGCGGCGGGTGAGCCCGGCCAGGCGGAGGCTGACGTAGCGCGAGGTGACCAGCAGGATCGGGAAGAGCGCCAGGCACATCACGGTGACCTGCCAGCTCAGCGCAAGCATGGTGATGCCGACGACGACCACGGCGATGGCGTTGGACACCGTGCTGGCCAGCGCGGACGTGAAGGCGCGCTGTGCGCCGATCACGTCGTTGTTGAGCCGCGAGACCAGCGCCCCGGTCTGCGTGCGCGTGAAGAACGCCAGCGACTGGCGCTGGACCCGCGCGAACACCTGGGTGCGCAGGTCGAAGATCAGCCCCTCACCGATGCGCGACGAGAGCCAGCCCGCCAGCACGGCCAGGATCGCGGTGACGATCGAGGTGGCGGCCATGGCCACCGCCAGCAGCGTCACGAGGCGACCGTCGTCCTTCAGGATGCCGTCGTCGACGATGCGCCGGATCAGCAGCGGGTTGACCACCACGAGGGAGGCGTCGACCACGGTCAGCACCAGGAACACCGAGATCAGCGCCCGGTGCGGCCGGGCGAAGCGCGCCACGCGCCGCAGGGTCTCTCGCTTGAGCCGCTGGTCGACCACGCTCCGGTCGGCCCGGAGGTTGCGCCAGGCGGCACCGCCACCCACCATCGACATCGCCCACCTCCTCCTTGACCGGCCAGGCTCATCCGCCCAGCTGCTGGAACCTCCCGTGCTGGGCCTCACGCTCGGCCCGCCGCTGCTCGTCGAGCGTAGAGTCCACCGCCGACAACAAGAGTGCCTTCGTGTCCCTGAGCGCTCCAGCAGGCGCCGCCAGGACCGCCGCGACCAGGTCGGCCACGGTGCCCTCGAGGTCGTCCCTGGGCACCACCGCGGTGGCCAGCCCGAGCCGCTGTGCCTCCGCGGCGCCGACCATCCGGCCGGTCGCGCAGATCTCCAGCGCCCGGGAGTACCCAACCGCCTCGACCAGGGGCTTTGTTCCCGTGAGGTCCGGAACCAGCCCCAGCGTGGTCTCCTTCATGCTCAGCTGGGCGTCGTCCGCGAGCACCCGGAGGTCGCACGCGAGGGCCAGCTGGAGTCCCGCGCCGATGGCGTAGCCCTGCACCGCCGCCACCGACACGATCCGCGGGTCGCGCAGCCAGGTGAAGCCCTGCTGGTAGTCGTCGACGATCGCCGAGAAGCCGTCGCGGTCCAGCGTCGTCATCTCCGCGAACGACACCTCCCCCTCGATCCCGCCGGGCTCGAGCATCCGCCGGTCCAGCCCGGCCGAGAACGACTGGCCCTCGCCGCCGAGCACCACCACGCGCACGTCGTCGGGCAGCTGCGCCCCGATGGCGGCCAACGCCCGCCAGGTGGCCGGCGTCTGGGCGTTGCGCACCTCGGGGCGGTCCAGCATCACCGTCACGACCGGGCCGTCGACGGCGTACGCGAGCCCGCCCTTCTCGATGTCGGCGGCGAGGTCCGGGGACGGCGTCATGGCCCCGATCCTGTCAGGCCCGTCAGGCGAGCGAGACCAGGTCGGCGTACGACGCGTTCCAGAGGTCCTCGACGCCGTCGGGGAGGATCAGCACCCGGTCCGGCTCGAGCGCGTGCACGGCCCCCTCGTCGTGGGTGACCAGCACGATGGCGCCCTCGTAGGTGCGGATCGCGGCGAGCACCTCCTCGCGGGAGGCGGGGTCGAGGTTGTTGGTGGGCTCGTCGAGCAGCAGCACGTTGGCGCTCGAGACGACGAGGATGGCCAGCGCCAGCCGGGTCTTCTCGCCACCGGAGAGCACGGCCGCCGGCTTGGCGGCGTCGTCGCCCGAGAAGAGGAACGAGCCGAGCACCGACCGCGCCTCGGTGTCGGTGAGCTGGGGCGCCGCGGCGTGGAGGTTCTCCAGCACCGTGCGTCCCGTGTCGAGGGTCTCGTGCTCCTGGGCGTAGTAGCCGAGCTTGAGACCGTGCCCGGGGGTCACCTCGCCGGTGTCGGGCCGGTCCACACCGCCCAGGATCCGCAGCAGCGTGGTCTTGCCGGCGCCGTTGAGGCCGAGGACGACGACCCGGGAGCCCTTGTCGATGGCCAGGTCGACGTCGGTGAAGACCTCGAGCGAGCCGTAGGACTTCGACAGCTCCGAGGCGGTGAGCGGCGTCTTGCCGCACGGCGCCGGCGAAGGGAACTTGATCTTGGCCACGCGGTCCGACCGCCGCTCGCCCTCGACGCCGGCGAGCATCTTCTCGGCACGCTTGAGCATCGACTGGGCGGCCTGGGCCTTGGTCGCCTTGGCCCGCATCTTGTTGGCCTGGTCGGTGAGGGTCTTGGCCTTGTTCTCCGCGTTGAGGCGCTCGCGCTTGCGCCGCTTCTCGTCGGTCTCACGTTGTTGGAGGTACGCCGTCCACCCGACGTTGTAGACGTCGATCTCGGCCCGGTTGGCGTCGAGGTGCAGCACCCGGTTGACCGTGGCCTCGAGCAGGGCGGTGTCGTGGCTGATCACCACGAGACCACCCTTGTGGGCCACGAGGAAGTCGCGCAGCCACACGATCGAGTCGGCATCGAGGTGGTTGGTGGGCTCGTCGAGCAGGAGCGTCTCGGCACCGCTGAAGAGGATCCGGGCCAGCTCGACGCGGCGGCGCTGACCGCCCGACAGCGTGCGCAGGGGCTGGCCGAGGATCCGGTCGTCGATGCCGAGGCTGTGCGCGATCTGGGCCGCCTCGGACTCGGCGGCGTACCCCCCGCTGGCATGCAGCTCTGCGTCCGCCCGGCTGTAGCGGCGCATCGCGCGCTCGCGCACCGACTCGTCGTCGCTGCCCATCTCGACCTCGGCGGCCCGCAACCTGGCGACCACGTCGCCTAGCCCGCGCGCCGACAGGATCCGGTCGCGCGCCAGCTGCTCGGGGTCGCCCGTCCGAGGGTCCTGGGGCAGGTAGCCGACCGAGCCCGTGGCCATGACCTGCCCGGATGCCGGCAGCCCCTCCCCGGCGAGGATCCGGGTGAGCGTGGTCTTGCCGGCACCGTTGCGCCCGACGAGGCCGACCTTGTCTCCGGCCGCCACCCGGAAGGTGACGTTCTCCATCAGCAGGCGCGCGCCCGCGCGGACCTCGAGGGCGTGGGCGGTGATCATGGCGAGGCGAGTGTCCCCCGCCGGGCCCCGGGCGGACAATTCAGCGCCGCTCCCAGCGCTCCACCCCGGCTGCGGCACGTGCCCTAGGGTGACCGATGTGCGTTTCAACCCGAAGGCCCGGCTGGACACCTCGCGCGTCCAGGACGCGGGCCGTGGCGGTGGTGGCGGTCTCGGTGGCGGGGGCATGCGGTTGCCGATCCCCAGCGGCAAGGCCGGAGGTGGCATCGGCGGCTTCATCCTGATCCTCGCCCTGGTCCTTCTCTCGCAGTGCGCCGGTCTCGACCTGACGGGTGGGGGCGGCGGCGCCCCCACGTCGTCCGGGAGCGGCTTCGACACCAGCCGGGTGGCCGGCGACTCCGACCGCTATGCCAACTGCAAGACCGGCGCCGACGCGCAGGACGACGTCGACTGCCAGCGGATCGCGGTCGAGAACTCCCTGTTCGACTTCTGGAGCGACGCGCTGCCGAGCCAGTCCAGCACGGCCTTCCAGCCGGCGTCGATGGTCACGTTCACCGGCGGGGTCGACACCGGTTGCGGTGCGGCGACGTCGCAGGTCGGCCCCTTCTACTGCCCCGCCGACAGCAGGATCTACCTCGACACGACGTTCTTCGACGACGTGCTCGAGCGGCAGCTCGGCGGGCCGGACGGCGGTTTCGTCGAGCCCTACGTGCTCGCCCACGAGTACGGCCACCACATCCAGAACCTCCTCGGCACGATGGGGCAGGTTCGCACGCAGCAAGGCCCGCGCAGCGACGCCGTCCGCCTCGAGCTCCAGGCCGACTGCTACGCCGGCATGTGGGCGCGCGCGGCCACCGAGACCGAGGACGCCTTCGGCGAGGTGCTGATCACGCAGCTCACTCAGGAGGACGTCCAGCAGGCGATCGACGCCGCCGAGGCCGTGGGGGACGACCGGATCCAGGAGAAGACCCAGGGACAGGTGACCGAGGAGTCCTGGACCCACGGCTCGGCCGAGCAGCGGGTGCAGTGGTTCGTCACCGGCTATCAGCAGGGCGCGCTGCAGGCCTGCGACACCTTCGCCGCCGACGCGCTCTGATCCCTAGAGCAGGGCCTCGAGCTGCGGGTAGAGCCTCTGCAGGGCGAACAGGTACGGCGCGACCGACGGGTGCGAGAACTTGCCAGCGAGCGCTCCCTCGCCGGGCGCGGCCTTGGCCAGCGCCCACTCGGCCCGGCTGAGGGACGTGTAGACGGCCGTCACGCGCGCTCCGGCCAGCACCTGGTCGCGGGTGGCCAGACCGGGTGGGAGCCCGCCGACGTACGCGTCGACGAGCGGGCCCAGCTCCTCTCGCGCGGACAGCGCCAGGTAGCCCAGGTCGCCTCCGACCGGCCCGAGCCCGAGGCTCCCCCAGTCGACGGTCACGACGGCGCTGCCGTCGACGGCGACCAGGTTGCCTCGGGACGGGTCGCCGTGCTGCGCGACCCTGGGAAGTGCGTCGAGCTCGTCGAGACGCTCGAGCCGATGACGCCACAGATGGTCCGCGACGTCGGCGACGGGGGTCCGCTGGAGGGTGGGCCAGCCACCCCGCTGCTCCGTGCGCAACAGCCGGGCGCGGAGCTGGTCGCGGGCGAACCACGGCTGCTCGGTCAGGTCGGCGCCCCCGAACAGACCGAGGCTACGGGCGGCGAACAGCCCGTTGACCGGCTGGAAGTCGACCCAGGCGGTCACCAACGTGATGCCCTCGTCATCCTCGTCGACGGAGACCGTGCGCGGCGCGTGCAGGCCGGGTGTCGACGCGACCAGTCCGGACGCGGCGACCTCGGCGGCGCGCCGCCAGTAGGCGAAGTGGGTCGGGTCGTCGAGTCCTGGCTCGTCGTGCACGTCGCTCGGCGGCACCAGCCGTTTGACCGCGACCTGGCGGCCGCGGATCGTCGCCCGCCAGACACCGGCCGTGCTCGGTCCGAGCCCGCCGGGAAGGGGCTGCCATCCCGGCTCGGGCTGCCACATGGCGCCGACGCTAGTGCACGTCTCGTCGCGCGAACGCCATTTGGGCGGCCACCCCGCCCACGACGGCGACGGCCAGCACCAGCGCGAACGCGGCCGGCGAGAACGACTCGACCGGTACGAGCGCGAGGTGCTCGAACGGCGACACGTCCTGGAGCCACTGCGGGAGCTGGAGCAGAGGTCCGAAGAAGGCCACCACCACGCTCACGCCGAGACCCAGCCAGGCGAGCAGGGACCAGCGGGGCACCAAGGCGTGCAACAGCGCGGCGAAGGCGGCGAGGACGAGCGCAGGTGCGAGGTACTGGAGCGTGCCCGCGGCGTACGTCGTGATCTCGTCGGCGCCTCCACCGGTCGCGGCGTACGCCAAGCCCATCCCCGTTCCGCCGACGAGCAGCACCAGCAGGGTGCCGGCGACGGTCATGACGAGGTGCCCGGAGAGCCAGGCCCGCCGCGACAGGCCGGTCGCCAGCAGGGACTCCACCCTCCCGGCCTCCTCCTCGCCCCGGGCGCGCAGCGCGGCCGAGACGGTGAAGCCGGACGCGATCAGGGCCAGCGTGAGCATCGCAATGGCGTAGAAGCCGTCGACGAGGTCGGCGCCGTCCTGGGCGAAGATCTCCCTGCTGGCGTCGCTGTCGCCGATCAGGTCGCCGACGTCGGAGCCGAGCGAGCCGTAGGACAGACCCACGAAGGCCATGCCGACGGCCCAGCCCAGCAGGGCGCCCCGGTGCAGGCGCCACGCGAGTCCGAGTCCGCTGCGCAGCCCGGCGGGCGCGCGGGCGGGGCCGGGGCGGGTCGCGAGCACGCCCGAGCCGAAGTCGCGCCGGGCGAAGACGGCGTACGCCACGACCACGCCCGCCACCGTCAGCCCGGCCAACAGGAGCGCGGGCCACCACCGCACACCGGAGAAGGGGTGCAGGCCCTGGTACCACCCGATCGGCGAGAGCCAGCTCAGGAGCCCGCCGTGGTCGATGCCGGAGACGTCACCCATGGCCCTCAACAGGTACGCGAGCCCGATGAAGGCACCGGCCATGCCGTACGTCGCTCGCGTCGTCGAGGTGAGCTGCGCTGCCAGCAACGCGGTGCCCGTGAACACCCATCCGCACAGCGTGAGCCCCACGCCCACCGCCAGGGAGTCCTCGACCGCAAGGGGGAACGAGATCAGGCTCAGGGCGACGAGCGCGCCGACGACGGCGTTGGCGATCAGCGCGACCATCAGGGCGGCGGTCGTGGGGGCGTGCCGCTTCACCGCGGCCGCGCGGACCAGCTCGTCGCGGCCGCTCTCCTCCTCGGCGCGGGTGTGCCGCCCGACCAGGAACATGCTCATCAGCCCGACCACGACCGCCCCGAACGCGGTGGCCTGCCAGACGACCTGACCCCCGATGGTGTCAAGAGCCCGTGCCGGACCGGCCATCGCGATGAAGGCCGTGTTCGACCCCATCGAGACGGCGGCCCGGTCGAGCTCCGCCTGGGTGGCGTAGAGCCCCTCCACGCTCACGGCCTGGCTGTAGTAGAGCAGCGTGGTGCCGAGCGACCACCACAGGATCATCCACTTGTCCCGCCACAGGAAGCGGCGCAGCAGCACCCCGGTCACGCGGACGCCTCTTCAGCCTCGTCCTCGACGCGATCGCCGTAGTGCCGCAGGAAGAGCTCCTCCAGCGTCGGTGGCTGGCTGGTCAGCGAGCGGACGCCTCCGGCTGTCAGCAAGCGGAGCACGTCGTCGAGCCGCGCGCTGTCGACCTGGAAGTGCACCCGGATGACCTCGTCGCCTGCGTCGACGACGAGGTCGTGCACGCCGTCCACGGCGTCGAGCCCCGCCGGGGCCCGCACCAGCTCGGCCTCGATCGAGGTGCGGGTCAGGTGCCGCAGCTGGCCCAGGGTGCCGGTCTCGACGCGTCGTCCGGCGCGGATGATGCTCACCCGGTCGCAGAGCCGCTCGACCTCGGCCAGGATGTGGCTGGACAGCAGGACGGTGCGCCCCCGGGCCCGGAAGTCCTCGACGCAGTCCTGGAAGACCGACTCCATGAGGGGGTCGAGGCCCGATGTCGGCTCGTCCAGGATCAACAGCTCGACGTCGGAGGCCAGCGCGGCCACGAGGGCGACCTTCTGCCGGTTGCCCTTGGAGTAGCCGCGGCTCTTCTTGGTCGGGTCGAGCTCGAACCGCTCGATCAGCTCCGCCCGACGCCGCTCGTCGATCCCTCCCCGCAGCGATCCGAGGAGGTCGATCACCTCTCCGCCGGTGAGGTTGGGCCACAGGTTGACGTCACCTGGGACGTAGGCGAGCCGCCGGTGGAGCGTCGCCGCGTCGCCCCACGGGTCGCCGCCGAGGAGGCGCGTCTCTCCTCCGTCCTTGCGCAGCAGGCCGAGCAGGACCCGGATCGTGGTCGACTTGCCGGAACCGTTGGGTCCGAGGAAGCCGTGCACCTCGCCCTCCTCGACGGCGAGGTCGAGCCCGTCGAGGGCACGGGTGGATCCGAAGGTCTTCACGAGGCCGCAGATCTCGATCGGGGTCGTCACGATCGCCACCGTACGCTCGAGCGGCGGGAGTCGGTCTTCTAGTCGCCGCGTGCCTCGAGCGCGTCGGTGAGCAGCGCGACCAGCGCCTCGAGCTGCACGTCCGTCGACGACGAGACCTCCTCGTCGGACCCGTCGAGCGCGCGCGCCGCGAGGCCGGCCTTGCTGTCGATCAGCTCGGCGATCTTGGAGTCGATGGTCTGCGCCGCGATGATGCGCCACGCGGTGACGGGCATCTCCTGGCCGATCCGGTGCACCCGGTCGATCGCCTGGGTCTGCTCCGCGTCGGTCCAAGACAGCTCGGACAGCACGACGTTGGACGAGACCTGCAGGTTGATGCCGACGCCCGCGGCCGACAGCGAGCAGACGATGACGGCGACGTCGGGGTCGTTGACGAAGTCGTCGATCGCCTTCGTGCGCGCCTTCGGCGTCTGGTCTCCTCGGATCGAGGAAGAACGGATCCCGCGCTGGGCGAAGAGCTCCTCCGCGGCGTCCATCACGTCGACGTGCTTGGCGAAGAACACGACCTTGCCGACGTTGCGCGCCAGCTGCGCGGCGTAGTCGGCTGCGAGCACGGCCTTGGCCTGGCCGATGCGGCGCATCATGCCGAAGACGTTCTCGGCGCTGTCGGAGGAGTCACCGTCCTCGCGCTCCCAGCCGGCCACGCGGCGTACGAGGTCGTGGTCGATGCCGTCGACCGTCACGCCCGACGTGCGCGCCGCGAGGGCGCTGTCGTAGCGCTTGACCATCCGCGCTGCGAGCACTCGCTCGGCCTCGCGGATCGAGCGGCCCACGCCCTCGTCGAGCTCGACCGGCAGGTCGGCGATGCGACGGGCGGGGATGTCCTTGGCGACGTCGACCTTGCGGCGGCGCACGATGCCCATGTCGATGACGGCCGAGCGCGCCGCGGCGTAGAACGCCGGCTCGGCAGGCGTCAAGCCGGTCTCCTCCAGCCGCGACATCAGCTCAGCCTCGGGAGCCTTGTCGCCGATCCAGCCCAGGAACTGCCAGATCGCCCGGAAGTCCTCGATGTCGTTGATCAGAGGCGTCCCGGTCAGGGCCATCAGAAGCGGGCGCACGGTGCGCTGCCGGAGGCGGGCCGACAGCTCGAGGGCGTGCTGGGAGCGCTGGGAGGACTTGTTCTTGATGAAGTGCGCCTCGTCGACGACCATGCCGCGGAAGCCGAAGCTGCCGAGCCAGCCGACGTGCCGGTCGAGCACCTCGTAGTTGACCACCACGATGTCGGCGAAGCCGTCGATCGCGTCGCCGTCGCCGTGGATGATCGTGGCGGGGCGCTTGGGGGTCCAGATGTTCGCCTCGCGTGCCCAGTTGGCCTTCACGACGTTGGGGACGACGACCAGCAGCGGGAAGGCACCTGCGGCCTCCGCCGCGAGCAGCGCCTGGGCGGTCTTGCCTAGGCCGGGCTCGTCGGCCAGCAGGAAGGTGCGGTGTCCCTCGGCGGCCGCGGCCACCACCTGCGCCTGGTGCGGCATCAGGTCCAACCCGTCGCGAATGTGGCTGTTGGTCGGCTCCGGCAGCTGCATGCACGACGACTTGCCGCCGTACTCGAAGGAGCGGAAGAGCGGACCGAGGAGCTCCCAGGACGACAGGCGTCCGGTGCGCGGGTGGACGACGGCGCCGGAGAAGTCGGGCACGAGGAACGGGTTGGCGAGCTGACGGGCGATCACCGACTGCGGCACGACCTGCCGCTCGCGGCCCGGGACCACCGCGGTCACCTCGGGCTCCGGCTCCTCGTCGAGAGGTTCGAAGCCACCGGCCTTGAGCATGTCGCGCTTGAGGTCGCGCGCGGTCTCGGAGACGACGGCGTCCTCGGCGAGCAGGGCCAGCAGGGAGGGGTCGCGCACGGACGTCTTGGCCAGGATCGTGGCTACTCCGTCGAGGCGGCGCAGCTGCTCGTCGCGCCACGCCTCGCCGTGGTCGGCATCGGCCTTCACCCGCGCCCGCTCCTCACGGACCAGCAGGGCGATCACCTGGAAGCGGGTGCGCGAGCCGGGCCGGATGCGGCCGCGCTCGGCCTCGGCCTCCACCTCGCGGACAGCCTTCGCCAGCACCGGGATGATGCCGTCGTTGCCGCGCTGCTGTCGCGGAGCGGTCCGGGTGCCACCCGAACCGCGTTGGCCTCGTCGTGCCAAGAGGTCTCCTGAGAGAACGTGCCGGGCGGACGCGCGTCCGCTCGGACCGGAATGAACGAGTCGACGTGATCGGCGCTGATACGTCTTGCGAGACGTGTGCCGAGTCGACCTCGGCGGCTCGTCGCGAGCCACCGTTGTGGCCAGGATAGCGCGCTCCCCCCGGCGTGGGCGCATTCGGGGCGAGTCTTCAGGGCTCGTCGATGTCCAGGACGGCGGCCTGCGCGTCGGCGATCGCGGCATCGAGCTCGCGGCGTCGTGGGTCGGGGACGGGGAGCCAGGGGCCGACCACGGCCAGGCCCGTCAGCCGCCGGTCGGCCAGCACCTCGTCGACGGCGGCATGGTCCCCACCGGTCACGACCGGGCCGAGGCCGCCCAGCAGCCGCGCGGCGTGGTCGGCGGCCGCTTCGAACGCCTGCCGGGCCTGGTTGTCGCGCCGCCGGGCGAACCGTTGCTGGCTCTGCCCGCCGGCCTTGGTCCGGCCCTGCACGTGCCGCTGGCCGATCTTGTGCTCGCGGAGGGCGTCCGCGGCGAGTCGGCCGATCGCAAAGCCGCCCTTGCGCACGAGCAGCACGCCCCAGTCAGGCGGGGCGACCACCGCCGCCGCGAAGCTCGCCGCGTCGGCCGGGCCGTCGTACGCCGCCCCGAACGGCAGGCGCGCGGAGAACGTCGTGTCGTCCTCGGCGCGGCCAATCAGGACGCCGTCCGCGACGGCGAGCGTGACCTCGCCGTGCCGGCCGCCGACGTTCTCGACCCATCGCTCCACCCGCTCTGCGGGGACGCGGACGGAACGCATGACGCGACGCTAACGTCCCACCGTGATGAAGGTGGCCCAGTCACCGCAAGTAAGCGTGAACGGGCTCGATCCCGAACCCGCCACGGCCGGCGCGCTGTTCACCGTCACGGCCGCCTCCGGGGAGTCGGAGACGTTCACGCTGAGCGCGATCGCCGACGACTGCCCCGAGGACGGCGGCCTGGTCCTCGAGGTCGCCGGACAACCCGCACAGGCGGTCGACCTTCCAGGCACGGCGCCGTACACCTACTCGCTGGACCTGGCGCTCGGCTCGACGCCACACACGGCCACGGCGACCTGGCCCGACGACCTTGAGTTCCCCGGAAGCGGCGAAGTGCTCCTCACCGAATGGGACCCACCGCTGCCCGTCGGTGACTGACGGCGTCCGTCAGACGTTGAAGCCCAGGGCGCGCAGCTGCTCGCGGCCGTCGGGGGTGATCTTGTCGGGACCCCACGGCGGCATCCAGACCCAGTTGATCGCGACGTCCTTGGCCAAGCCCTCGAGCGCGGAATTGGTCTGGTCCTGGATCACATCGGTCAGCGGGCACGCCGCCGAGGTCAGCGTCAGGTCGAGGACGACGTTGCTGTCGTCGATGTGGACGCCGTAGAGCAGGCCGAGGTCGACGACGTTGATGCCGAGCTCGGGGTCGACGACGTCCTTCATCGCCTCGGTGACGTCGTCGACGGTCAGTGTGCTGGTCCCGGCAGCGGCCGGCGAGGTCGCCTCGGGGACCTCGGGCAGGTCGCCGTGGTCCACGGGTGCGTTCTCGGTCGTCATGACTTTCCTCCTTGGTCGACCAGCACGGTCGACGTTGCGTCCTTCCAGGCCATCCACGAGAGCAGCGCGCACTTCACGCGCGCCGGGAACTTGGCCACCCCGGCGAACGCGACCGCGTCCTCCAGCGTCTCCTCGTCCGGCTGCACCTGGCCCTTGCCCTGCATCAGCGTCAGGAACTCTTCATGCACGGCGAGCGCCTCGTCCACCGACTTACCGATCACGAGGTCGGTGAGCACGCTCGCCGACGCCTGCGAGATCGAGCAGCCGACGGAGTCGTAGGACACGTCGGCCACGCGGTCGCCGTCGAGGTGGACGCGGAGCGTCACCTCGTCGCCGCAGGTGGGGTTCACGTGGTGCACCTCGGCCTCGTAGGGCTCGCGGAGTCCCTTGTTCAGCGGGTTCTTGTAGTGGTCCAGGATGATCTCCTGGTAGAGCGCGTCGAGCTCGGCCGTCATCTCGTCAGCCCACCTTGAAATAGCTGCGGACGAACAGGAGCCCCTCGACGAGCGCGTCGATCTCGTCTGGCGTCGTGTAGAGGTACGACGACATCCGCGTCGACGACTGCACGCCGTAGCGCGCGTGCGCCGGCTTGGCGCAGTGATGACCTGCGCGCACCGCGATGCCGCGGGTGTCCAGCACAGTGGCGACGTCGTGCGGGTGCACGTCGGCCAGCTCGAAGGAGATCGCTCCACCGCGCTGCTTCGGGTCGAGCGGACCGAGGATCCGCACGCCCGGCACCGTCTGCAGGCCGTCGAGCGCGTACGCCGTGATGGCCTGCTCGTGCCGGTGCACGTTCTCCATCCCGACGTGGCCGAGGTACTCCACAGCCGCACCGAGGCCCACGGCCTCGACGATCGGCGGGGTGCCGGCCTCGAACTTGTGCGGCGCCGGGGCGTACGTCGACCGCTCCATCGTGACGGTCTCGATCATCTCGCCGCCGCCGTGGAACGGCGGCAGCGCGGCAAGCACCTCGGCGCGGCCCCAGAGCAAGCCGACGCCGGTCGGGCCGACGACCTTGTGGCCGGTGAAGGCCAGCAGGTCGGCTCCCGAGGCGACGACGTCGACGGGCAGCTGCGGCACCGCCTGGGACGCGTCGACGACGACGAGCGCACCCACCTGGTGGGCGCGGTCGGCGATCTGACGGACCGGGTTGATGGTGCCGAGCATGTTGGACACCCAGGTCAGCGAGACCACCTTGGTGCGCTCGTTGATCAGCTCGTCGATCTGCGAGAGGTCGAGGTGCCCGTCGTCGGTCAGCCCGAACCAGCGCAGGGTCGCTCCGGTGCGTTCGGTGAGCAGCTGCCACGGGACGATGTTGGAGTGGTGCTCCATCTCGGTGATGAGCACCTCGTCGCCCGGGCCCACCTTGAGGTCGCCCTCGGCCCAGGCCAGGGTGTTGGCCACCAGGTTGAGCGCCTCGGTGGCGTTCTTGGTGAAGACGACCTCGTCGCGCGACGGTGCCCCGATGAAGGCCGTGACCTTGTCGCGGGCGCTCTCGAAGGCCTCGGTCGACTCGGCGCCGAGCTGGTGCATGGCGCGCGCGATGTTGGCGTTGTGCCGCTCGAGGTGGTCGACCATCGTGTCGATGACCACCTGCGGCTTCTGCGACGTGTTGGCGCTGTCGAGGTACACCAAGGGAGCCCCACTCGCGACCGTGCGGGTGAGGATCGGGAAGTCCTTGCGGATGACCTCCAGATCCGGGAGCAGTCCCTCGACGTGCGACCCCTCGACGTGCGGCATGGTCAGACCGCCGCCGACGAGTACTTCTCGTAGCCCTCTGCCTCGAGCTGGTCGGCGAGCTCGGGGCCGCCCTGCTCGGCGATCCGGCCGTTGATGAAGACGTGCACGAAGTCCGGCTTGATGTAGCGCAGGATCCGCGTGTAGTGGGTGATCAGCAGGACACCCTTGTCAGCGTCCTCCGCGAAGCGGTTGACGCCCTCGGAGACGACCTTGAGCGCGTCGATGTCGAGCCCGGAGTCGGTCTCGTCGAGGATCGCGACCTTGGGGTCCAGCAGCTCGAGCTGGGCGATCTCGTGGCGCTTCTTCTCGCCGCCGGAGAAGCCCTCGTTGACGTTGCGCGCCGAGAAGGTCGAGTCGAGCCCGGCCTGCTCCAGCACGGTGTTGACGTCCTTGACCCACGTGCGCAGCTTGGGAGCCTCGCCGTCGATCGCGGTCTTGGCGGTGCGCAGGAAGTTGGCGACCGAGACGCCGGGGACCTCGACGGGGTACTGCATGGCCAGGAAGAGCCCGGCCCGCGCGCGCTCGTCGACGCTCATCGCGAGCACGTCGGCCCCGTCGAGGGTGACCGTGCCGCCGGTGACGGTGTACTTCGGGTGGCCCGCGATCGAGTAGGCGAGGGTCGACTTGCCCGAGCCGTTGGGGCCCATGATCGCGTGCTTCTCACCGCTGTTGATGGTGAGCGTGACGCCCTTGAGGATCTCCTTGGGGCCGTCCTCGGTGTCGACCGAGACGGTCAGGTCGTTGATTGCGAGGGTGCTCACTGGGGTGTGACTCCGTTCAGGGTGGTCTCGGTGTCGACGTAGACGTCGTCACCGCGGATCTCGATGGGGAAGGTGGCGACCGGCTCGGTGGCCGGGAGGCCGATGGGCTTGCCCGTGCGAAGGTCGAAGCGCGAGCCGTGCAGCCAGCACTCCAGCGTGCAGTCGCTGACCTCGCCCTCGCTCAGCGGGACGGCGGCGTGGGAGCAGGTGTTCTCGACCGCGAAGACCTCGTCGCCGTGGCGGGCGAGGGCGACGTCCTGGCCGTCGACGGTGACCGCGGTGGCCTCGTCGTCGGCGATCTCGGACAGCGCGCAGACTCGTTCGAACGTCATGGGCGTGCTCCCCCGACGTTGGGCCCGGCGATCGGGTCGGCGGCGGGTGTGACGTTCTTGGCCAGCTCCGCCTCGACGGTCTGGATCAGCCGCTCCTCGATGGCGGGCACGCCGACCTTGCGGATCAGGTCGTTGAAGAAGCCGTGCACGACGAGACGGCGCGCCTCGGCCTCCTCGATGCCGCGGGACCGGAGGTAGAACAGCTGGTTGTCGTCGAAGCGACCGGTCGCCGACGCGTGCCCGGCGCCTTCGATCTCGCCGGTCTCGATCTCCAGGTTGGGGATCGAGTCGGCCTGGCAGCCGTCGGTGAGCACCAGGTTGCGGTTCTCCTCGAAGGTCTCGATGCCCTCGGCGACCTTGCGGATCAGCACGTTTCCGACCCAGACGGTGTGCGCACCCTGGCCTTGGAGCGCGCCCTTGTAGGACACGTGGCTCTTGGTGCGCGGGGCGTCGTGGTCGGCGAAGAGGCGGTGCTCGATGTGCTGGCCGGCGTCGGCGAAGTAGAGGCCGAGCAGCTCGGCCGAGCCGCCGGGGCCGGCGTACGACACGTTGGCGTCCATCCGCACGACGTCGCCGCCGAAGCTGATCGCTGCGTGCTTGTAGGAGGCGTCGCGACCGACGAGGGCCTGCGTGTGGGTGAGGTGGACGGCGTCGTCGGCCCAGTCCTGGATCGACACGACGGTCACCTGGGCGCCGTCGCCGACGAGCACCTCGACCACCTGGGCCAGTGCCGCGCTGCCGGTGTGGTTGAGCACCACGGTGGCGCGGGAGTGGCGTCCGAAGCGCAGCGCCACGTGGCCTGCCTCGGTGTCGGCCGCATCGGTGCCGTGCACCTGGACGATCACGGGCTCGGCGACCTCGGCGTCGGCGGGGACGTCGACGAGCAACGACGTCGGCACGTCGGCGAGCACGCGGGCGCCGAAGCGGGTGTTGGGCACCAGCCCACTGATCCCGCGCAGCGCACGCGCCTCCGTGCCGTCCACGACCTCGACGCGGACGCCGTCGGGTGTGTTCCAGTCATAGGTCGTCGCACCCGAGCCGAGCTCCGCGTCGGCGTGCAGGCCGCGCAGTCGCTTCAGCGGGGTGAACCGCCAGATCTCCTCGCGCCCGGTGGGCACGACGTGGTCGCCCACGTCGTAGGAGCCCTCTGGGTGCAGGTGGGACTCGACCCTGGAGGTCTCCAGGGCCTCAGCAACAGCCGTCATCCGACAGCACCCTCCATCTGCAGCTCGATCAGTCGGTTCAGCTCCAGCGCGTACTCCATGGGGAGCTCCTTGGCGATGGGCTCGACGAAGCCGCGCACGATCATCGCCATCGCCTCGTCCTGCTCCATGCCGCGCGACATGAGGTAGAAGAGCTGGTCCTCCGAGACCTTCGAGACGCTCGCCTCGTGGCCCATGGACACGTCGTCCTCGCGGATGTCGACGTAGGGGTAGGTGTCGCTGCGGCTGATCTGGTCGACCAGCAGCGCGTCGCAGAGCACGTTGGACTTGGACCCGTGTGCGCCCTCGTTGATCTGGATCAGACCGCGGTACGACGTGCGCCCACCGCCGCGCGCCACCGACTTGCTCAGGATCGAGCTGGAGGTGTTGGGGGCGGCGTGCACCATCTTGGCGCCGGCGTCCTGGTGCTGGCCCTCGCCCGCGAAGGCGATCGACAGCGTCTCGCCCTTGGCGTGCTCGCCCATGAGGTAGATCGCGGGGTACTTCATCGTCACCTTGGAGCCGATGTTGCCGTCGACCCACTCCATCGTCGCGCCGGCCTCGCAGGTCGCGCGCTTGGTGACGAGGTTGTAGACGTTGTTGGACCAGTTCTGGATCGTCGTGTAGCGGCAACGGCCGCCCTTCTTCACGATGATCTCGACGACCGCGGAGTGCAGCGAGTCCGAGGAGTAGATCGGGGCGGTGCAGCCCTCGACGTAGTGCACGTAGGCGTCCTCGTCGACGATGATCAGCGTCCGTTCGAACTGGCCCATGTTCTCGGTGTTGATCCGGAAGTAGGCCTGCAGCGGGATGTCGACGTGCACGCCCTTCGGCACGTAGATGAACGAGCCGCCCGACCACACCGAGGTGTTCAGCGCGGCGAACTTGTTGTCGCCGACCGGGATGACCGTGCCGAAGTACTCGCGGAAGAGCTCGGGCTGCTCGCGCAGGGCGGTGTCGGTGTCGAGGAAGAGCACGCCCTGCTCCTCGAGGTCCTCGCGGATCGAGTGGTAGACGACCTCCGACTCGTACTGAGCCGCGACACCGGCGACCAGGCGCTGCTTCTCCGCCTCGGGGATGCCGAGCCTGTCGTAGGTGTTCTTGATGTCCTCGGGCAGGTCCTCCCACGAGGTGGCCTGCTTCTCGCTGGACCGGACGAAGTACTTGATGTTGTCGAAGTCGATCGCCGACAGGTCCGAGCCCCAGGTCGGCATCGGCTTGCGGTGGAAGAGCCGGAGGCCCTTCAGGCGCAGGTCGAGCATCCACTGCGGCTCGTTCTTCTTCGCGGAGATGTCGCGGACGACGTCCTCGTTGAGCCCCCGGGTCGCGGTGGCGCCGGCTGTGTCGCTGTCGGCCCAGCCGAACTGGTAGCGACCGATGCCCTTCAGCTCGGGGTTGAGCTCCTCGATGGAGGTCACATCGTCTCCTTCTGGATCGTCGTGCTCGTGGTGCTGCTGGGGATGCAGGTCGTGCAGACGCCGTCGCCATGGGCGATCGTCGCCAGTCGCTGGACGTGGGTGCCGACGACCCGGCCGATCGCCTGGGTCTCGGCCTCGCACAGCTGGGGGAACTCGTGGGCGACGTGTGAAACGGGGCAGTGCTGTTGGCACAACTGCGCGCCCACCACCGGTAATTCCCTGATGGACGCGGCGTAGCCGCCGCTCGTCAACACCTGGGCCAGCGCGTCGGCCGGCGTCAGCTCCGGTCGCTCGGTCAGCAAGCGGGCGCAGTCGCGCTCGATGAACGCCACCCGGCGCCGGGCGAACTCCATGACCGCCTCGTCGCCACCCGTCTCGGCCAGGAACCGCAGCGCGGCGACCGCGAGGTCGTCGTACTGCTGGTCGAAGGAGTCGCGTCCGGACTCGGTGAGGGCGAACACCTTGGCGGGCCGACCGCGGCCCCGCGTGCCGTAGACGCGTCGCTCGCGTGCCTCGACCAGTCCTTCGTCGAGCAGGTGGTCGAGGTGCCGGCGGACGGCGGCGGGCGTGAGCGTCAGCCGGGCAGCCAGGTCGGCGGCGGTGGAGGGTCCGTTCTCCAGGATCGACCGGGCCACGCGCTCGCGCGTGGGGGCGTCCCCCGCGGCAGGCTGCTGCGTTCCGGTCAATTCCACAACACCAGTGTGACGTTATTGCGGAGCCGTCTCAAGTAAGGCTCGCCTAAGCCATTGACCCATGGCTCCCTGTGGTCGAGCAGGTCCCGCCCTACGACGCGACCTCAGCCGCTCTTCCGGGAGACCAGGAGTCCCAGCACGGACCCGGCCGGACCGGCCGTTCCCCGAGCTCAGCGAGCGCGAGACGAGGTGCTCGACCTCGTCGCGGGCGGGCTCAACAACGGCCAGATCGCGCAGCGCCTGTTCCTCTCCCCCAAGACGATCCGCAACAACGTCACCAGCATCCTGGCCAAGCTCCAGGCCACGGATCGGGCCGACATCATCATCCGGGCGCGCGACGCCGGGCTGGGCACCGACCGCTGAGCTGGCCGCGGTCGGGCGAACCTAGGATTGGGCGGTGCCCGTGCCGTCCCCTGCTGTCGAGATCAACGGTCTCGTGATGAGGTACGGCGCCACCACCGCGGTCGACGGGCTCGCGATGACCGTCGACTCGGGCACCATCACCGCCGTGCTCGGACCCAACGGCGCCGGGAAGACGACCACCCTGGAGACGTGCGAGGGCTTCCGGCGGGCGCAAGCGGGCACCGTCCGGGTGCTCGGCCTGGACCCGAGGAAGGACCGCCGCGCGCTGCTGCCGCGCATCGGCGTGATGCTCCAGGACGGCGGCGCCTGGTCGGGCGTGCGGGCGCTGGAGATGCTCCACCATGTCGCCCGGCTGCACGCGCACCCGCTCGACCCGGCTGCGCTGGCGTCCAGGCTGGGTCTGGAGGACTGCGGGCGGACGCCGTACCGCCGTCTCTCCGGAGGGCAGAAGCAGCGGCTCGGCCTGGCCCTGGCGATCGTCGGCCGGCCCGAGCTCGTGTTCGTCGACGAGCCCACCGCCGGCATGGACCCCCATGCCCGCCGCACCACCTGGGACCTCTTGCGCGAGCTGCGTGCCGCGGGCGTCACGGTCGTGCTCACCACCCACCACATGGACGAGGCCGAGCGACTGGCGGACGTCGTCCACATCGTCGACCGCGGCCGCGTCGTCGCCTCGGGCTCGCCCGCCGACCTCACCGCAGACGGCCGCACCCTCGAGGACGTCTTCCTCGACGTCACCACGCGGAGCGGCACGTGAGCCCCGACCAGCGCTGGCGCGACCCGCACGCGGCCCCTGGTGCGCGCCTCGACCTCTCCCCCGCGCCCGGCGCCGCTCCGTTCGGCCTCCAGGTCCTCGCGCAGACGCGCATGGAGACCCGGCTCCTGCTCCGCAACGGCGAGCAGCTGCTCCTGGCCATCGTCATCCCCGTCCTCGCCCTGGTGGGGGGCGTTGCGGCGGCGGGACGACTCGACCTCGACCTCGGCGACCAACCGGTCGACGTCCTCACCCCCGGCGTCCTCGCGCTCGCGGGGCTGTCCACGGCGTTCACCTCGCTGGCGATCGCCACCGGCTTCGAGCGGCGCTACGGCCTGCTCAAGCGCCTCGGCGCCTCGCCCCTGCCGAGGCACGGGCTGCTCCTCGGCAAGATCGGCGCGATCCTCCTCGTCGAGCTGGTCCAGGTGGTGGTCCTCGGCACCGTCGGCTTCGCGCTGGGCTGGCAGCCGGACGCCGACGTGCCCGCTGCGTTGCTCGCCCTGGTGCTCGGCACGGCCGCCTTCGGGTCGCTCGGGCTGCTGCTGGCGGGCGCCGTACGGGCCGAGGCGACGCTCGCGATCGCGAACCTGGTCTACCTGCTCCTACTGACGGGCGGCGGCGTGGTGTTCCCGACCGAGGAGTACGGCGCGCTCGGCCCGGTGCTCGAGTGGCTGCCCTCCGGGGCTCTGGGCGAGGCGATGCGCGCCGCGCTGACCCACGGATCCGTCGACGGACGCTCGATGTTGGTGCTGCTCGCCTGGGCGGCGGTCGCCGCACTGCTGACGTCGAGGACGTTCCGATGGGAGTGACCGCATGGGAGTGACCGCATGGGAGTGACCGCATGGCACTGACACCGCCCGGCGCGGTCGAGGGGTGGCTGTGGCGGCTGTCCGTCGCCAACCTCGTGGCCAACATGCTGATCGTCGTGACCGGCGGCGCCGTCCGCGTCACCGGCTCGGGTCTGGGCTGCCCGACGTGGCCCCGCTGCACCGAGGGCTCCTACCGCCCGCACGGCGCCCTCGGCGTGCACGGTGCGATCGAGTTCGGCAACCGGATGCTCACCTTCGTCCTGGTGGCGATCGCGATCGCGTGCTGGGTGGCGGCGCTGGTGCTGCTCGTCCGTCGCTGGCGGGCGACCAGGCCGTGGCGGTTCTTCTGGCTGGCGACGGGTGTGGTGCTCGGCATCCCGGCGCAGGCGGTCATCGGCGGCTTCACGGTCCTCACCGACCTCAACCCCTACGTCGTCGCGTTCCACCTCCTGGTCTCGATGGCGCTGATCGGTCTGTGCGTGGTGCTCGTCGACGCCCAGCGAGGCCCGCCCCGGCCGGCCGCGCCACCCCGAATGCGCCGGCTCACGTGGGTGGTGTTCGCTGCCGCCTGGGTGGTCCTCTACCTCGGCACGGTGGTCACGGGCAGCGGCCCGCACTCCGGCGACCTCGACGCCCGCCGCACGGGGCTGGACCCGCAGCTGATGTCACACGTACACGCGATCGCCGTCTACGTCCTCGTCGCCGTCACCGTGGGCCTGGTGGTGACGGCGCACCGCACCGGCGCCGGCATCGTGCTCCGCGCCGGCCTGCTGCTCCTCGGCGTCGAGCTTGCCCAGGGGTTCGTCGGCTTCACGCAGTACTTCCTCGACCTGCCGGAGGCGCTGGTGGTCCTGCACCTGCTCGGCGCGGCCCTCGTCTCCGCCTGCGCCACGGCGGTCCCCCTCTCGGCCCGGGCACGCGACGCGGGGTCAGCAACCACCGAGACGGGCAAGGCCCTGGGTCAGCCGAGCAGCGGGTCGACGGCGACGGCCACGAAGAGCAGCGCGAGGTAGAGGTTGGACACGTGGAAGAGCCGCATCGGGTCCATCAGGGCGGGGTTCTCCGTCTGCCGCGACTTCGCCCAGAGCCGGTGCGCCTCGGCGATGAACACCGCGCCGAGGAGCGTCGCGGCGACGATGTAGACCAGTCCTGTGCCGGCGACCGGCCAGAGCAGGAACGACGTCGCGACGGTCGCCCAGGTGTAGAGCACGATCTGCCGGCCCACCACGGCCGGCGGCGCGACCACGGGCAGCATCGGCACGTCCACGCCCGCGTAGTCGTCGCGGTAGCGCAGCGCCAGGGCCCAGGTGTGCGGGGGCGTCCAGAAGAACACCACCGCGAAGAGCACGACCGGGGGCCACGCGAGCTCACCGGTGACAGCGGTCCAGCCGATCAGCGCTGGGAAGCAGCCGGCCAGGCCGCCCCAGACGATGTTCTGCGTCGTGCGCCGCTTGAGCCAGATGGTGTAGACGACGAGGTAGAACGCCTCGGCAGCGAGGGCGAGGCCGGCCGACAACGCGTTGACCCAGACCAGCAGGATCACCGTGGCCAGCACCCCGAGCACGACGCCGAAGATCGTGGCCGCCACCGGCGACACGATGTGGCGAGGCAGGGCCCGGCGACGGGTCCGTCTCATCTGCTCGTCGATGTCGCGGTCCCACACGCAGTTGAGCGCGGACGCCGAGCCCGCCGACAGGGCGCCACCGACGACCGTCGCGACCACGAGGCCCAGGGCCGGGACGCCGCCCTCGGCGGCGAACATCACCGGAACGGTGGTCAGCAGGAGCAGCTCGATGACCCGCGGCTTGGTCAGCCCGACGTACGCCGCCACGACGTCGCGGAGACCCGCGTGAGCGGGCGCGGGCGAGTTGGCGTCACCCGAGGCCGCAGCGGCACGAGCCGACTGGCCAACGTACGACAAGAGGCGACCTCAGCTCGGTGCGGAATGGGTACTAACAGGTCGTCGCAGTCTACCGCCGTGCGTGAGTAGGCTCGGCGACGGAGGCACCCCACACTCCGTTCCCCACTTGCGAAGGATGGCTGTGAGCACGCTCCCCGAACGTCTCGACTGGACCGACCTGGACGCGAAGGCCGTGGACACCGTCCGGGTCCTCGCCATGGACGCCGTGCAGAAAGTCGGCAACGGCCACCCCGGCACGGCGATGAGCCTGGCCCCTGCGGCTTATCTCCTCTTCCAGAAGGTCATGCGCCACAATCCCGCCGACCCGCACTGGCCGGGGCGCGACCGCTTCGTCCTCTCCTGCGGCCACTCGTCGCTCACCCTCTACCTCCAGCTCTTCCTCGGTGGGTGGGGTCTCGAGCTCGACGACATCAAGACGCTGCGCACGTGGGGCTCCAAGACCCCTGGTCACCCGGAGTACGGCCACACCGCCGGCGTCGAGACCACGACCGGCCCGCTGGGCCAGGGCATCGGCAACGCGGTGGGCATGGCGATGGCGGCGCGCCGCGAGCGCGGCCTGCTCGACCCCAACGCCGCCGACGGGGCGTCGCCGTTCGACCACCACATCTACGCGCTGTGCAGCGACGGCGACATCGAGGAGGGCGTCAGCGCCGAGGCCTCCGCGATCGCCGGCGTGCAGCGGCTCGGCAACCTCACCGTCATCTACGACGCCAACCGGATCTCCATCGAGGACGACACCGACATCGCGCTGAGCGAGGACGTCGGCGCCCGCTACGAGGCCTACGGCTGGCACGTGCAGACCGTCGACTGGACCAACGACGACACGTCCTACGCCGAGGACGTGCCCGCGCTCTACGCCGCGATCAAGAAGGCCCAGGCGGTCACCGACCGGCCCAGCTTCATCGTGCTGCGCACGATCATCGCCTGGCCGGCGCCCAACCTGCAGAACACCGGCAAGTCCCACGGCTCCGCGCTCGGTGCCGACGAGGTCGCCGCAACCAAGAAGGTCCTCGGCTTCGACACCGACCAGACGTTCGAGGTGCCGCCGGGCGTGCTGGAGCACACCCGTGAGGCCGTCGCTCGTGGCAAGGCCGCGCAGCAGGACTGGGACGGCGAGTTCGAGCGCTGGTCCAAGAAGCCCTCGGCCGACCTCGCGCTCTTCGAGCGGATGCAGACGCGCACCCTGCCCGACGGCTGGGACGCCGACCTGCCGACCTGGAGCGACGAGCCCAAGGGCGTGGCCACGCGCGTCGCCTCCGGAAAGGTCATCAACGCCGTCGCCGGGGCGATGCCGGAGCTGTGGGGCGGCTCGGCCGACCTCGCCGGCTCCAACAACACCACCATCGAAGGCGTCCCGTCGTTCCTGCCCAAGGACCGCTCGACCAAGATGTTCCCCGGTGACCCGTACGCCGGCCGGGTGCTGCACTTCGGCATCCGCGAGCACGCGATGGGCTCGATCATGAACGGCATCGCCGTCCACGGCGGCACCCGCGTCTTCGGCGGCACGTTCCTCACGTTCTCCGACTACATGCGCCCGGCCGTGCGCCTGGCGGCGCTGATGCAGCTGCCGGTCACCTACGTGTGGACGCACGACTCGATCGGCCTGGGCGAGGACGGTCCGACCCACCAGCCGATCGAGCACCTCGCCGCGCTCAGGGCGATCCCGGGTCTCGACGTGGTGCGCCCGGGTGACGCCAACGAGACCACGGCGGTCTGGAGGGCGATCCTCGAGCACGACGACCGGCCCGCCGGCCTGTGCCTGAGCCGGCAGAACCTCCCGGTCTTTCCCCGTGGTGAGGACGGCTTCTCCGACACCTCCAACGTGCACCGCGGCGGCTACGTGTTGATCGACGCCCCCGACCTCGACGGCCGCAGCGGCCAGCCCGACGTCGTGCTGATCGGCACCGGCTCCGAGGTGCAGCTGGCCGTGGAGGCCCGTGAGCAGCTCGCGGCCGACGGGATCCGCGCCAGGGTGGTGTCGATGCCGTGCCGCGAGTGGTTCGACGAGCAGGAGGCGTCGTACCGCGAGATCGTCATCCCGCCGATCGTCAAGGCGCGCGTCGCCGTCGAGGCCGGCATCGCCCAGGGTTGGCACGAGATCGTCGGCGACCACGGCCGCATCGTCTCGATCGAGACCTACGGCGCCAGCGCCGACTACGCCCGCATCTACCAGGAGTACGGCGTCACGGCAGAAGCCGTCGCCAACGCCGCGCGCGACTCCGTCGCGCTCGCCGGCGCCTGAACCACCTACGAAGGAGTCCCCGCATGTCCGACAACCTGAAGTCCCTGAGCGACGCCGGAGTCTCGATCTGGCTCGACGACCTGTCCCGCGAGCGCCTCGAGACCGGCAACCTCGCCGACCTGATCAAGAACAGCCACGTCGTGGGCGTCACGACCAACCCCTCGATCTTCGCCGCGGCGCTGGCAGACGGCGAGCGGTACGACGAGCAGGTCCGCGAGCTCGCCGCTGAGGGCGCCGACGTCGACCGCACGGTCTTCATGCTCACGACGCGCGACGTCCGGCAGGCGTGCGACCAGCTGATGGAGAGCTTCGAGGCCAGCGGGGGTGTCGACGGTCGGGTCTCCATCGAGGTCGCGCCCGACCTGGCCCACGACGAGGCCGCGACGATCGCGTCCGCCCAGGAGCTGCGCGACGAGGTCGACCGCCCCAACGTCCTCATCAAGATCCCGGCTACCACCGAGGGCGCTCCCGCGATCACCACCACGATCGGCAACGGCATCAGCGTCAACGTCACGCTGATCTTCGGGTTGGAGCGCTATCGCCACGTGATGGAGGCCTACGTCTCCGGCCTGGAGAAGGCGCGCGACGCCGGACAGGACCTGTCGAGGATCCGCTCGGTCGCGTCGTTCTTCGTCTCCCGCGTCGACACCGAGATCGACAAGCGGCTCGACGAGATCGGTGGCCACGACGACCTCAAGGGCAAGGCCGGCGTGGCGAACGCCCGGCTCGCCTACCGCGAGTTCGAGAAGTTCTTCGCCGGGGAGCGCTGGGAGGCGCTGGCCGCTGCCGGTGCCCACAAGCAGCGCCCGCTCTGGGCGTCGACGGGCGTCAAGAACCCCGACTACCGCGACACGATGTACGTCGACGACCTCGTCGTCGCCGACACCGTCAACACGATGCCCGAGAAGACCCTCGACGCCGTGCGCGACCACAGCGACATCCAGGGCGACCAGGTCACCAACCACTACGACGACGCCGAGCAGGTCATGGCCGCTCTCGCCGATGCTGGTATCGACTACGACGACGTGATCGACACCCTCGAGCGGGAGGGCGTGGAGAAGTTCGAGAAGTCCTGGACCGAGCTCCTCGAGACCGTGCAGGGCCAGCTCGACCAGGCCAAGGGCTGAGCGGGGCAGTGACGGACTCCCCCGTCGACCCGACGTCCACGGACGCCTGGGACCGGCTGACCACGCTGGCCGAGGCGTTCGCCCCCGACCTGAGGGCGTGGTTCGAGGCCGACCCGGAGCGGGTCGATCGGATGACCCACACCGCCGCCGACCTGCACGTCGACCTGTCCAAGAACCTCGCGGACGACGACGTCGTCGCCGCCCTGCTGGCGCTGGCCGGCGAGGTGCGGTTGACCGAGCGTCGCGACGCGATGCTGCGCGGTGACCACATCAACGTCACCGAGGACCGGGCCGTGCTCCACACCGCTCTCCGGCTCCCCCGCGACGCGACCCTGCAGGTTGACGGCCAGGACGTCGTGGCCGACGTGCACGAGGTGCTCGACCGGGTCTACGCGTTCGCCGGTGACGTGCGCTCGGGCGCGTGGACGGGCGTCACCGGCGAGCAGATCGCCACGGTCGTCAACATCGGCATCGGCGGCTCCGACCTCGGTCCGGTGATGGCCTACGAAGCGCTGGCGCCGTACGCCGACGGGCCGGAGTGCCGATTCATCAGCAACATCGACCCGACCGACGCCGCACGCACGCTCGAAGGGCTCGACCCCGCCACCACGCTCTTCATCGTGTCGAGCAAGACCTTCGGGACCCTCGAGACGCTGACCAACGCGCGCCTCTGCAAGGCGTGGCTGCTCGACGGCCTGCGCTCGTCCGGAGCCATCGGCGGCGACGACGACTCCTCGTCCGGGGCGGTCGCCAAGCACTTCGTGGCCGTGTCGACCGCGCTCGACAAGGTGGCGGCCTTCGGCATCGACCCCGCCAACGCGTTCGGCTTCTGGGACTGGGTCGGCGGCCGCTACTCCATGGACTCCGCCATCGGCACGTCGCTGGTGGTGGCCGTCGGGCCGGAGCGCTTCGACGAGATGCTCGCGGGGATGCACGCCATGGACGAGCACTTCCGCGCGAGCGACCTGGCCCAGAACGTGCCGGCGCTGATGGGCCTCCTGAACGTCTGGTACACCAACTTCCTCGGCGCCCAGACGCACGCCGTGCTGCCCTACGCCCAGCTGTTGCACCGCTTCCCGGCCTACCTCCAGCAGCTCACTATGGAGTCGAACGGAAAGAGCGTGCGCTGGGACGGCTCGCCTGTCACCACTGACACGGGCGAGGTGTTCTGGGGCGAGCCGGGCACCAACGGGCAGCACGCGTTCTACCAGCTGATCCACCAGGGCACCCGCCTGATCCCGGCTGACTTCATCGCGGTCGCCGAGCCGGCGTACCCTCTCAAGGACGCCCACGACGGACAGAGCACGGACGTGCACGGGCTGTTCCTGGCCAACTTCTTCGCGCAGACCAAGGCGCTGGCGTTCGGCAAGACCGCCGACGAGGTGCGTGCGGAGGGCACACCCGAGGCAGTGGTGCCCGCCCGCGTCTTCGAGGGCAACCGGCCGACGACGTCGATCATGGCGCCGGCGCTGACGCCGTCGGTGCTGGGACAGCTGATCGCGCTCTACGAGCACATCACGTTCACCCAGGGGGTGGTCTGG
This sequence comes from Nocardioides bigeumensis, assembly GCF_039531755.1. Taxonomy (NCBI): domain Bacteria; kingdom Bacillati; phylum Actinomycetota; class Actinomycetes; order Propionibacteriales; family Nocardioidaceae; genus Nocardioides; species Nocardioides bigeumensis. Next base: position 850,689 of record NZ_BAAAQQ010000002.1, on the reverse strand, counting down.
GGCATCGACAGCTTCGACCAGTGGGGCGTCGAGCTCGGCAAGCAGCTCGCCCAGCAGGTGGCGCCGGCTGTCGCCGGCGATGCCGAGGCGCTCGCCGAGCAGGACCCCTCGACAAGGTCGTTGATCTCCTACTACCTGGAGCACCGCAGCTGATGGCCGATCGGGACGCTCGGACCCAGACGAAGGCACCACGCGCCAACCCCTTGCGCGACCCTCAGGACAAGCGCCTGCCACGCATCGCCGGCCCCTGCGGGCTCGTGCTCTTCGGGGTCACCGGCGACCTGTCGCGCAAGAAGATCATGCCCGCGATCTACGACCTCGCGAACCGCGGTCTCCTGCCCCCCGGCTTCTCGATGGTCGGGTTCGCACGGCGCGAGTGGCACGACCAGGACTTCGCGCAGATCGTGCATGACTCGGTGAAGCAGTACGCCCGCACGGAGTTCCGCGAAGAGGTGTGGCGACAGCTGGCGGCCGGGTTCCGCTTCGTGCCGGGCGACTTCTCCGACGACGTGGCCTTCGAGCACCTGCGGCGCACCATCGAGGAGCTCGACGAGGAGCGCGGCACCGCCGGCAACCACGCGTTCTACCTGTCGATCCCGCCGAAGTTCTTCGGTGACGTCGTGCGCCAGCTGCACGAGCACAAGCTCGCCTCACCTGACGACGGCTCCTGGCGCCGTGTGGTCGTCGAGAAGCCCTTCGGCCACGACCTGACCTCCGCGCGTGAGCTCAACGACGTCCTCGACGGCGTCTTCCCTCCGGAGTCGGTCTTCCGCATCGACCACTACCTCGGCAAGGAGACGGTGCAGAACATCCTGGCGATCCGCTTCGCCAACGCGATGTTCGAGCCGCTGTGGAACTCCAACTACGTCGACCACGTCCAGATCACCATGGCCGAGGACATCGGCATCGGCGGCCGCGCCGGCTACTACGACGGCATCGGCGCCGCCCGCGACGTGATCCAGAACCACCTCCTCCAGCTGCTCGCCCTGGTGGCGATGGAGGAGCCGATCTCCTTCGACGCGGCCAGCCTGGTCACCGAGAAGCTCAAGGTGCTCTCCTCGGTGCGGCTGCCGGCCAGGCTCGACCTGACGACGGCCCGCGGTCAGTACGACGCCGGCTGGTCCGGCGGGGTCAAGGTGCCCGGCTTCTTCGACGAGGAGGGCATCCCCGCCGACTCGCACACCGAGACGTACGCCGCCGTCAAGCTCCACATCGACACCCGCCGCTGGGCCAACGTGCCGTTCTACCTGCGCACCGGCAAGCGTCTCGGCCGCCGGGTCACCGAGGTGGCCGTGGTCTTCAAGCAGGCCCCGCACCAGCCCTTCTCCGCGACCGCGACGGAGGACCTGACGCACAACGCGTTGGTCATCCGGGTTCAGCCCGACGAGGGCATGACGCTGCGCTTCGGGTCGAAGGTGCCCGGCACCGCGATGGAGATCCGTGACGTGAGCATGGACTTCGCCTACGGCGGGGCGTTCACCGAGTCGTCCCCCGAGGCGTACGAACGGCTGATCCTCGACGTGCTCCTCGGCGACCCGCCGCTCTTCCCCCGGCACGCCGAGGTGGAGGCGTCCTGGAAGATCCTCGACCCCGTGCTGGAGCACTGGGCCCGACGCGGCAAGCCCGACGCGTACCCGTCCGGGACGTGGGGTCCCGCGAGCGCGGACAAGATGCTGGTTCGCGACGGCCGTAGCTGGCGCAGGCCGTGAGGTGTGAAGTGAGGAGGGGCTCATGAAGATCCAGCTGACCGAGACCAACGCGTCCGAGATCGCGGCGGAGTTCATGCGCGCCCGCATCCGAGCCGGCAGCCCCGTGATGGGCATGGTGATGACGCTGATCATCGTCGTCGACGAGGACGGTGCCGACGACGCGATGGAGGCCGCGAAGGAGGCCTCGCACGAGCACCCCGCACGAGTGCTCGGCGTGATCCTCGGCGACGGTCGCGGCGCGGGCGTGGTCAACGCCCAGGTCGGCACCGGCGGCGGCTGGGCGGGCGAGACCGCGCTGATCCGGCTCAAGGGCGAGGTGACCAAGCACCCCGAGTCGGTGGTGCTGCCGTTGCTGCTGCCCGACTCGCCCGTGGCGGCGTGGTGGCCGAAGGACCACCCGGACGACCCTGCGGAGGATGCGCTCGGGCGCCTGGCCGGCCGCCGGATCACCGACGCGGCCTTCGTGACGCGGGGCAAGCTCAAGGCGCTGCACGGGCAGTGCCTGGCCTACTCGCCGGGCAACACCGACCTCGCCTGGACCCGGCTGACCCCCTGGCGCGCTCTGCTCGCTGCTGCCCTCGACCAGCACCCCGGCCGCGTGACCGCGGCCTCGGTGAGCGCGGAACGCATCTCGCCGTCGGCAGACCTGCTCGTGGCCTGGCTCGCCGACCGCCTCAAGATCGACGTCGCCCGGCGCACCTCCGACGGCCCCGGCATCACCTCGGCCGTCCTCGAGACGAAGGACGGCGAGATCCGGATCGACCGGCCCGACGGCCGGCTGGCGACCTTCAGCTCGCCGGGCAAGCCCGACCGCCCGGTGGCGCTCAAGCGCAAGGACCTGCCGGAGCTGCTCGCCGAGGAGCTGCGCCACCTCGACGAGGACGACGTGTACGCCGCCACGGCCCGCGCTCTGGTCAAGCAGGCCGCCTCGTGAGCGGCGAGGCCCGCCCCGATCCCCGCGTGGAGCGGTTCGCCGACAGCGACGCCGTGGCCGAGGAGGTGGCCCGACGGCTGCTCGACGTGCTCTCCGTCTTCCAGGCCAACGGGCACGACCCGCACATCGGCCTGACGGGCGGCACCATCGCCGACGTCCTGCACCGGCGCCTGGCGGAGCTGTCCCCCGACTCGAACGTCGACTGGTCGCGCGTCCACGTCTGGTGGGGCGACGAGCGGTTCGTCGCTGCCGACTCCGACGACCGCAACGCGCTCCAGGCTCGCCGGGCACTGCTCGACCACGTCGACGTCGACCCGGCCCTCGTGCACGAGATGCCGTCCACCGACGACGCACGCGACGCAGAGGCGGGCGCGGCGGCGTACTCCGCCACCGTGCGGGCCAGTGGCGACGGCGAGCTCGACGTGCTCATGCTCGGCATCGGTCCCGACGGTCACTGCGCCTCGCTCTTCCCGCACCACCCGGCGCTGCACGTCGAGGACCAGGTGGCGACGTACGTCCTCGACTCCCCCAAGCCGCCGCCCGAGCGGATCACCCTCACCTTCGAGGCACTCAACCGCTCGAAGGCGGTGTGGTTCCTCGCCACGGGCGAGAGGAAGGCCGACGCGGTCGCCGCCGCCCTCTCGCCGGGCGAGGTGCGGGACACCCCGGCCCGCGGAGTGCGCGGCTCCGCGGAGACGATCTTCTTCGTGGACGAAGCCGCCGCCGCGCGCCTCTGACCGAGTCGGCGCGACCCCCACGCGCGCGAGACGGCGCTAGGTCGACGCTAGGAGGCTCGCGTCGGGCACCAGGGACCAACCGAAGGTGAGGTCCCGGCCCCGGTCAGGCACGGATCAGAAGATGATCTCGCCGGACTTGCGCCGCGACCGCAGCAGCTGGATCGCCTCGTCGAGGATGTCCTCGGCCTCCTTGTCGGAGCGGCGCTCCTTCACGTAGGCCAGGTGGGTCTTGTAAGGCTCGATCTTGGGCGCCGGCGGCGGGTTCTCGCTGTCCATCGAGGCAGGAAGGCCGCACTTGGGGCAGTCCCACGACTCGGGGACCTGTGCCTCCACGGAGAAGGTCACCACGGAGCGGTGCCCGTGGGAGCAGAAGTAGGTGACGGCTTGCCGCGGCGCGGCCTCGCCACGCTCGGCCTCGCCCATCGGTCCCGCGCCGACCCGGCTACCCCGGATCGCGTTTCCTCCACCAGCCACGGACGTTCCTCTCAGGGGTTCAGACTCAGCAGGGGCACTGTGTCGCTACACCGAGTAGGCCAGCAGCAGGCCGAGGGCCATGATGCAGGCGAACCAGATGACGGCGATCCCGACCGTGAAGCGGTCGAGGTTGCGCTCGGCGACAGAGGAACCACCCAGCGAGCTGGAGATGCCTCCGCCGAACATGTCCGAGAGGCCACCGCCGCGGCCCTTGTGCATGAGCACGAGCATGATCAGCAGTGCGCTCGAGATCATGAGCAGGATCGTGAAAAGCAGGGTCACGCGGCAAACCTTACGTCACGAGAGCGACAGTCGCCGAAGCGACCACGCCGCGTGCGATCCACAGCACTAGATCACGGGCAGGTCGTAGAAGCGGCAGATGCCGCTGAACTCGTCCACCTGCAGGCTCGCGCCGCCGACCAGACAGCCGTCCACGTCGTCCTTGGCCATGATGCCGCCCACGTTGGCCGCCTTGACCGAGCCGCCGTAGAGGATGCGTACGCCGTCGGCGGCACCGTCCCCGTGCACCTCGCGGATCTGGGCCCGGATCGCGGCGCAGACCTCCTGGGCATCCTCGGGAGTGGCCACCTCGCCGGTGCCGATCGCCCAGACCGGCTCGTAGGCCACCACCAGGTCGCCCACCTGACCGGCAGTGAAGCCGGCCAGCGACCCGTCGACCTGCGCGAGCGTGTGAGCGACGTGCTCACCGGCCTTGCGGACCTCGAGGCCCTCGCCGACGCAGACGATGGGGGTCATCCCGGCCGCGAGCGCCTTGTGAGCCTTGACGTTGACGGTCTCGTCGGACTCCGCGTGGTACTCCCGCCGCTCGGAGTGGCCGACGACGACGTAGGAGCAGCCGAGCTTGGCCAGCATCGCCGCCGACACCTCACCGGTGTAGGCGCCTTCGTCGTGCGTGGACACGTCCTGCGCGGCGTAGCCGATCGAGAGCCGGTCTCCGTCCACCAGCGTCTGCACGGACCTGAGGTCGGTGAACGGCGGGCAGACCACCACCTCGACCTTGGCGTAGTCGTGCCGCTTGTCGGAGAGCGTCCAAGCGAGCTTCTGCACCAGGACCACTGCCTCCTGGTGGTTGAGGTTCATCTTCCAGTTGCCCGCCATGAGCGGGACGCGCGAGGTCATGTGGTCACCTTTCCAGGACCGCGACGCCGGGGAGCTCCTTGCCCTCGAGGAACTCGAGGCTGGCACCGCCGCCCGTCGAGATGTGGCCGAACGCGGCCTCGTCGAAGCCGAGGGTGCGGACGGCGGCCGCGGAGTCCCCGCCGCCGACGACGGACAGGCCACCTGATGACGTGACCTTGGTGAGCGCCTCGGCGACCGCCCGGGTCCCGTCGGCGAACGCGGCAGTCTCGAAGACGCCCATCGGGCCGTTCCAGAAGACCGTGCGGGCATCGGCCAGGGCCGCGACGAAGGCGGCGGCCGAGTCGGGGCCGATGTCGAGGCCCAGGCTGTCGGCCGGGATCTCGGACGCCGGGACCACCACGGGCTGCGGCTCCCTGTCGTCGGACGGGAAGGCCGTGTCGACCACGATGTCGGTCGGCAGCACGATCTCGACGCCCCGCTCGACCGCCTGGTCGAGGTAGCGGCGGCAAGCGTCGAGCTGATCGTCCTCGAGCAGGCTCTTGCCGACCTCGTGGCCCTGCGCCTTGAGGAAGGTGAAGACCATGCCACCGCCGATCAGCAGCTTGTCGGCCTTCTCCAGGAGGCTGTCGATCACGCCGAGCTTGTCGGAGACCTTCGAGCCGCCGAGCACCACGACGTAAGGACGCTCCGGGTCGACCGTCAGGCGGCGCAGCACCTCGATCTCCCGGGCGACCAGTCCGCCCATCGCGGAGGGCAGCCGCAGCGCGACGTCGTAGACGGACGCCTGCTTGCGGTGCACGACGCCGAAGCCGTCGGACACGAACGCGTCGGCCAGCTGGGCGAGCTGGTCGGCGAACGACCCGCGCACGTCGTCGTCCTTGCTGGTCTCTCCCTCGTTGAAGCGAACGTTCTCCAGCACCGCGACCTGGCCGTCCTCGAGCGCCTCGACGGTCTCGTGGGCGCTCGCGCCCACGGTGTCCGTCGCGAACGCGACGTCCTGGCCGAGCAGCTCGCCGAGCCGCTCGGCCACCGGCTCCAGCGTGTAGGCCGGGTCTGGCGCGCCCTTCGGCCGGCCCAGGTGGGCGGTCACGACGACCCGCGCCCCGGCGTCGGCCAGCTGCTTGATCGTCGGCACGCTGGCGCGCACCCGCCCGTCGTCGGTGATCGTGGCACCGTCGAGGGGCACGTTGAGGTCCGACCGGACCAGCACCCGCTTGCCGCGGAGCTCGCCCAGGTCGTCGATGCTGCCCATCTCGGCCGGCCCTGACCCGCCCTAGAGGCTCTCGCCGACGTACGCGATCAGGTCGGCCAGCCGGTTGGAGTAGCCCCACTCGTTGTCGTACCAGCCGGCCACCTTGACCTGGTTGCCGATCACCTTGGTGAGGGGCGCGTCGAAGATGCACGACGCCGGGTCGGTCACGATGTCGGAGGAGACGATCGGGTCGGTGGAGTAGCGGAGGTACTTGCCGTCGGCCGCCGCCTTCATGATCTCGTTGACCTCGTCGACGGACGTCTCGCGCGCGGCCTCGAAGGAGAGGTCGGTCATCGAGCCGGTGGGCACGGGCACGCGGAGCGCGTAGCCGTCGAGCTTGCCCTTGAGCTCGGGGAGCACCAGACCGATGGCCTTCGCGGCACCCGTCGAGGTCGGCACGATGTTGAGGGCGGCCGCCCGGGCACGACGCAGGTCCTTGTGGATGTTGTCGTGGAGGTTCTGGTCGGCGGTGTAGGCGTGGATGGTGGTCATCAGCCCCTTGTTGATGCCGAGGCCGTCGTGCAGCGCCTTCGCCATCGGGGCGAGGCAGTTGGTCGTGCACGAGGCGTTCGAGATGACCGTGTGCGCGGCCGGGTCGTAGAGCTCGTGGTTGACGCCCATCACGACGGTGAAGTCCTCGTTGGACGCGGGCGCGGAGATGATGACCTTCTTGGCGCCCGCCTCGACGTGGGCCCTGGCCTTGGTCGCGTCGGTGAAGAAGCCGGTGGACTCGACGACGACGTCGGCACCGATGTCGCCCCACTTGAGGGCGGCGGGGTCGCGCTCGGCGAACGCGTGGATCGCCTTGCCGCCGACCGTGATCGAGGTGTCGTCGGAGGTCACGTCGGCGTCCAGGCGGCCGAGGATCGTGTCGTACTTCAGCAGGTGGGCGAGGACGGCGTTGTCGGTGAGGTCGTTGACGCCGACGATCTCGATGTCGGCACCTGACGCGCGGACGGCGCGGAAGAAGTTCCGGCCGATGCGGCCGAAGCCGTTGATGCCTACGCGAACGGTCACGATGACTCCCTGAAGCTCGAATCGGTGGTGGGCCCTGGGGGAACCACTGGCCCAGCGGATTGGATCGTTCGAACCCTATCGCGGGGCGCGGACACACCCCAGGCGGCCGTCTCAGGCTTCGTCGGCGAGCATCTCGGGGGTCAGTGAGGCCTCGGTGTCGGGGACGCCGAGCTCCTCGGCGCGCTTGTCGGCCATCGCGAGCAGCCGGCGGATCCGTCCGGCGATCGCGTCCTTGGTGAGCACGGGGTCGTGCAGCTGGCCGAGCTCCTCGAGGGACGCCTGCTTGTGGGTGAGCCGGAGCTCGCCGGCCATCCGCAGGTGGTCGGGGATCTCGTCGCCGAGGATCTCCATGGCGCGGTCGACCCGCGCCCCCGCCGCCACAGCGGCCCGGGCCGAGCGACGGAGGTTGGCGTCATCGAAGTTGGCGAGCCGGTTGGCGGTCGCGCGCACCTCGCGGCGCATCCGGCGCTCCTCCCAGGCCATCAGGGACTCGTGGGCCCCGAGGCGGGTGAGCAGGGCGCCGATGGCATCGCCGTCGCGTACGACGACGCGGTCGACCCCGCGCACCTCGCGAGCCTTGCCCTGGATGCCCAGCCGGCGCGCGACACCGACGAGCGCGAGCGCAGCCTCGGGTCCCGGGCAGGTGACCTCCATCGAGGAGGACCGGCCCGGCTCGGTCAACGAGCCGTGCGCCAGGAACGCGCCTCGCCAGGCGGCGACGGCGTCGCACGCACCGCCCGAGACCACCGTCGGCGGGAGCCCGCGCACGGGTCGGCCGCGCTGGTCGAGGAGTCCGGTCTGTCGAGCCAGCGCCTCGCCGTCCTTGACGACGCGGACGATGTAGCGGCTGCCCTTGCGCAACCCGTTGCCCTGGACCATGACCACGTCGGAGGAGTGGCCGAAGACGTCGGCGATGTCCTTGCGCAACCGCCGGGCCGCCGCGCCCGTGTCCAGCTCGGCCTCGACGACGATCCGGCCGCTCACGATGTGCAGTCCGCCCGCGAAGCGGAGCATGGTGGCCACCTCCGCCTTGCGGCAACAGGTCTTGGTGATCTGCGTGTTGGCGAGCTCTGCCTTCACCTGCCCTGTCATGGCCATGGCGACGATCCTGCCACGCACGTCAACAACCCTCGAAACCCCATATGTTTCAGGGGATCTCGATCTCGAACACCCGGCGGAAAGCCGCCGCCAGCTTGTCGGTGTCGTGGCGGGGCAGACCTCCCCCGAATGAGACGTCGGCCACGTCCAGCCGCGAGCCCCACGACGCCGTCGCCTGCTCGAGCGTCAGGACATCCTCGACGGCAGTCGGATCGGCCAGCACGGTGTGGATGCGGAGGTCAGGGGCGTGCTCGTGGAGGGCGGCCAAGTGGTCCTCCGGGCCGTATCCGTGGGTCTCTCCGGCCTGCCCCTCGAGGTTGAGCACGACCAGGACCCGCGCCTGGGTCTCGACGAGGGCCTTGCGGAGCGACGGCACCATGAGGTGCGGGATCACCGAGGTGTACCAGGAGCCGGGACCGAGCACGACCCAGTCGGCCCCGAGGACGGCGTCCACGGCCTCCGGGCAGGCCGTCGGGTCGGCCGGGTCGAGGCTGATGGACACGATGCGTCCCTCGGTGGTGGCCACCTCGACCTGGCCGCGCACGGTCCGGACGTCGTCGGGGCGGTCGGGATCGGCACCCCGGACCTCGGCCGTGATGTCCATCGGCGTGACCGCCATGGGCAGCACGGTGCCCTCGGCCCCGAGCAGCCGACCGACCCAGTCGAGCGCCTCGACGTGGTCGCCGAGCAGCTCCCAGAGCGAGACGATGAGGAGGTTGCCGACGACGTGCCCCTTCATCTCGCCGTCACCCGCGAAGCGGTGCTGGAGCACCTGTTCCCAGGTGCGGCCCCAGGCGTCGTCGCCGCAGAGGGCGGCCAGCGCCATCCGCAGGTCACCCGGCGGCAGCACCCCGAACTCGCCGCGCAACCGGCCGGACGAGCCGCCGTTGTCAGCCACGGTGACCACCGCCGTGGGGTTGATGACGACGGTGCGCAGCGCCGACAGGGTCGCGTGCAGGCCGTGGCCTCCCCCGAGCGCCACGACGCGCAGGTCGGCCCGCGGGGACGGGCGGACGGACGTCACTCGCGCCCCAGGTCGCGGTGGGTCGCGTGCGCGTCGTAGCGGCGCTCGACCAACCGCCGGGTGATCTCCTCGGTCATCGCCACGCTGCGGTGCTTGCCGCCGGTGCACCCGATCGCGACCGTCATGAAGCGCTTGCCCTCGCTGAGATAGCCGGCGGCGACCGTCTCCAGCACGGTGAGGTACTCCGTCAGGAACCGCTCCACGCCGTCGCGACCGAGGACGTACGCCGACACCGGAGCGTCCCGTCCGGTCTGCGGCCGCAGCTCGGGGACCCAGTGGGGGTTGGGCAGCCACCGCATGTCGGCGACGTAGTCGGCATCAACGGGGATGCCGTACTTGAAGCCGAAGGACACCACCGTGATCTGGAGGCGGGTCGAGTCGCGCGTACCGAACGCCTCCGCGACGCGCTTGGTGAGCTGGTGGACGTTGAGGTCGCTGGTGTCGATCACCAGGTCGGCGTCGCCGCGCAGCCCTTCGAGCACCTTGCGCTCGCGGGTGAGCCCGTCGATGAGCCTTCCCCCGCCCTGGAGCGGGTGCGGGCGGCGGGCGGCGTCCTGGCGGCGTACGAGCACCTCGTCGTTGGCCTCGAGGAACAGCAACGTGGTGCGGCGGCCGGTCGCGCCTCGGGCCAGGGTCGACTGCAGTGAGTCGAAGAAGGCGCCGGACCGCACGTCGATCACGACGGCGACGGGTTGCTGGACGCCCCGGCCCTGGTCGACCAGCCTGACCACGTCGGGCAGCAGGCTGGAAGGCAGGTTGTCGACGACGTAGAAGCCGAGGTCCTCCAGCTCCTTGGCGGCCGTGCTGCGGCCCGCCCCCGTCATGCCGGTCACCACCACCAGCTCGCCAGGGCTGGCGGGGGCACCCCCGCCGGGGGTCGTGGGAGCCGAGCCGGCCGTCATCAGTCCTCCTCGATCAGCTCACCGGTGGCGGTGTTGACCGCACCAGTGTGACCGCGTGCGACCTTCGCGCGCTGCTGTTCCTCGACGGCGTCCTTGATCGCGGTGGCCGTGCGCGCCCCGATCCCGGGCACCAGGGCGAGCTCGTCGACGCTGGCCTCGCGGAGCTTCTTCAGCGAGCCGAAGTGCTTGAGCAGCGTCTTGCGGCGCACCTCGCCGAGCCCGGGCACGTCGTCGAGCAGGCTCTCGACCATCGACTTGGAGCGTCGCGAGCGGTGGTGGGTGATCGCGAAGCGGTGCGCCTCGTCACGCACGCGTTGGAGCAGGTAGAGACCCTCCGAGGTGCGCGGCATGATCACCGGGTCCTCCTCCCCCGGCCGCCACACCTCCTCCAGGCGCTTCGCCAGCCCGGCGACCGGGATGTCGTCGATCCCGAGCGCGTCGAGCGCCCGCTGGGCAGCGGCGACCTGCGGCGGCCCGCCGTCGACCACGACCAGACCCGGCGCATAGGCGAACTTGCGCGGCCGTCCGGTCTCGGGGTCGACGAGCATCGGCCCGCTGTCGGTCACGACCTCCTCCGACCGCGCCTGCTCGTCCAGCAGCCGCCGGAACCGCCGGGTGATGACCTCGTCCATGGAGGCGACGTCGTTCTGGCCGTCGACGCCCTTGATCACGAACCGGCGGTACTCGCTCTTGCGGGCCAGGCCGTCCTCGAAGACCACCATCGAGGCGACGACCTCGGTGCCTTGCAGGTTGGAGATGTCGTAGCACTCGATCCGTAGCGGCACCTCGTCGAGCCCGAGCGCCTCCTGGATCTCCTCGAGGGCCCGGTTGCGCGTGGTGAGGTCGGAGGCGCGCTTGGTCTTGTGCAGCGCCAGGGCCTGCTTGGCGTTCTGCGCCACCGTCTCCTGAAGGGTGCGCTTGTCGCCTCGCTGCGGCACGCGGATCGAGACCCGGCTCCCCCGCAGGTCGCTGAGCAGCTGCTCCAGGGTGGCGGTCTCCGGCGGCAGCGCCGGCACCAGCACCTCGCGCGGGATCGAGTCGGTCGACTCACCGCCGTAGAGCTGGAGGAGGAAGCCCTCGACCAGGTCGGGGGTCTCGCCGTCGTCGACCCGGTCGGCCACCCAGGCCCGCTGGCCGCGGATGCGCCCGCCGCGCACGTAGAAGATCTGCACCGCGACCTCGAGCGGGTCCTCGGCCAGTGCGATCACGTCGGCGTCGGTGCCGTCGGTGAGGACGACGGTCTGCTTCTCCAGCGCCTTGTGGAGCGCGCCGAGGTCGTCACGCAGACGGGCGGCCCGCTCGAAGTCCTCGGCGTCGGACGCGGCGTACATCTCCCGCTCGATGCGCTTGGTGAAGGGCCGGGTGTTGCCGGCCATGAAGTCGCAGAAGTCGTCGACGATCGCGCGGTGCTCCTCGGCGCTGACGTTGCCGACGCACGGCGCCGCGCACTTGCCGATGTAGCCGAGCAGGCACGGTCGCCCGATCTGGCCGGACCTCTTGAAGACGCCGTTGGAGCACGACCGCATGGGAAAGACCCTCAGCAGGAGGTCCATCGTCTCCCTGATGGCCCAGGCATGGCTGTAGGGGCCGAAGTAGCGGACGCCCTTGCGCTTGGCGCCGCGCCCGACCATGACGCGGGGGAACTCCTCACCGACCGTCACCGCCAGCCAGGGGTAGGACTTGTCGTCGCGGTACTTCACGTTGAAGCGCGGGTCGAACTCCTTGATCCAGCTGTACTCCAGCTGGAGCGCCTCCACCTCCGTCGCCACCACGGTCCAGTCGACGCTCGCCGCGCTCGTCACCATGGTGGCGGTGCGCTGGTGCAGACCGCCGATGTCCTGGAAGTAGGACGACAACCGGGAGCGCAGGTTCTTGGCCTTGCCGACGTAGATCACCCGGCCGCGGGCGTCGCGGAAGCGGTAGACACCCGGTTTGGTCGGGATCGAGCCAGGTGCAGGACGGTAGTCCAGCGACTGGCTCCGCGGGGGCCGTCGAGGCTTGTCGGGCACGCTCCAACCCTACGGGCGGGGGCCGACAGGCTCATCGGGGTGAGGGCGCCGAGGTAGAGGGCGCTGAGTCCGGTCAGGACGGCAAGGGTGACGCGGCCACCGACGTGAGCGACCTGCAGGGCGTCAGGACCTGACTCGCCTGGAACGCGGCGAGGTGACCACCAGGGGCGTGTATCCGGGTAGCGACGCGGTGACCCGGACCCTGAGTCGTTGGCCCACCATGGCTCCGGTCACCGTCAGCGCCTTGCCGGCGCCCCGGGCCCTCTTGACCTTCTTGCCGTCGGCGAACCAGCGATAGGTGAAGGTCGTGCCCGTCGGCCAGGTGCCGGTCCGGACCCGGACCTTCCGGCCCACGACCGCCTTGCCCTTGATCGTCGCGGCGACGGGCGTGAGGATGCCGCGGGCCACCTTGGGGGTGCCGGCGGAGGTGCGCGTGAGCGACTTCCCGCCGAGGGTGCCGACGACCTGGAGCTTGAGCACGGCCCCCTGCTGCGCCGGGCCGGGTGTGAAGGTCGTGGTGGTCGCGCCGGGGATGGCGGCGTTGTCCGCCAACCACTGGACGGCCAGGCTGGCGCCGGGCGTCCAGGCGCCGATCTGCCCGGTCAGCACCCCACCGACGCGGGCGTCGCCGTCGATGAGGGGCACCGCCCCGAGCAGCGTCGCGGGGGGCGGTGTCGGTGGCGGCTCAGGAGCAGGTTGCACGGTCACTGCAGGAGCGGTCACGACGCTGGGGATCAGTCCCGGCGCACTGGCGGTCATCTGGACGCTGAGCTGGTGTCCGACCATGCTCGACGTCGGCGTCAGGCTGCTCGAGGTCGCGCCGCCGATCGGTCCGCCGTCGAGGAGCCACTGCACGTCGATCGAGGACGGCGCCGGGTCCCAGGCCCCGACGACCTCGGGGGTCACCACGTCACCCGCTCGGGGTCCCGCGGGCAGGGCGATCGTGGGCGCGGCCGCGAACGGCACCGGCGGTGAGTACGACAGGGTCACGTCAGCACCTGTCGTCGACGTCGACGTCACGGAGACCGTCACGTTCCCTTCTGGGCTGGTCCACGTCTGGGTGGCGGCGGTCGCGACCCGGGTGCCAGGGGTGTTGGTGACGAGGGAGACGCCGATGCCGGGGTCGTTGTCGTAGATCTCCTCGACCACCACGCCCGGACGGAACTGGTAGCCGCCGACCATCGAGTTCGAGGCGTAGGCCGAGCCCGCGTCCTGACCGAGACCGGCGCGGTACTCGACGTAGTAGGTGCGGCCGGTGTCCGGAGCCGTCACCTCGAGTGCGCGCAGCCCGCTCGTGTCCGCACGTGGCTTCAAGGTCCGGCTGACCGTGACCGCCTGCTGGGGATCCGGGATCGCGACCGTCTCGACCTCACCCGCGTCGTCGAGCCCGGTGCCCACCCGGTACGCCGTGCTCTGCGCGGTCAGCTGGTTCACGTCGGAGAGCGCGTAGGCCATCACGTTGTAGACGTTGCGGTACGGCGCCGAGCCGACGTTGCTGTGCGCCAGCCCGAAGTTGTGGCCGAGCTCGTGGGCGAGCACGCTCTCGAAGTAGGACGTCTCGGTGCGGTTGATGGTCGCGCCGCCACCCGTGTAGCCGGAGCCCACCGAGCCGATGCCTACCGTGCCGGCATCGCACCCCTGGTCGGGAGTCAGGACCACCAGCAGGTCCGTGGCCGCGCCGCCGAAGAAGTTCGCGCCCGGGAAGAGCGCGGCCGCCTCCTGGACCTGTGACGTGAAGGTCTGCCCCGACAGCGCGCACACGGCGGACGCGCCGGTCGCTGTCGAGTAGGTCTTGAACTGGCTGCTGTCGTCGGGACCGGTCGGCAGGTCGAAGGAAGTGATCTCCCCGTCGGCCTCGTCCACCCAGAAGGCCGCGACCGTGCCCAGCTCGGCCAGGAGCTGTGCGTCGGTGAGCGTGAACGCCCCGACGTTGGTGGGTTTGGCCACGAACACCCGGTGCTCGACCGGCGCGGCGGCGGACGCGACGTCGCTGGCCGAGACGACGCTGGCGGCCAGCGGCAGCCCCCACGAGCCCAGCGCCTCCTGGGTCAGCGGCGAGCCCGGCCTGGCGTCGAGCGGCCCGGGAACCTGGAGACGCGCGGTCACCCGGTCACCGACCAGGCCGTCGAGGTCGCCGGTGACCGGCACCAGCGCCCCGTCATCGCGCGCCAGCGCGTACACCAGCTCGTCCTCGCCCGCGGCGATGAGCCGGCCGGTGAGCGTGAGATCCGTGCCGGCGTCCGTCGCGTGCGCCGTCGGCGCCGATCCACCGGACGAGGTCACGGCGACCAGGACCAGCGCGGAGACGACCGAGCGCACGCCGATCCTCCTGAGTCCCATGCAACCCCCATGACCGTGTGCGGACGTCGGGACGACGGTAGGCGCCCGCCCTGCTTCGTGTCAGGCGCTCGGGGCGATGTCGGGCAAAAGTTGCCGTGGTTCGCGAGGGGACGTTCTACATGCAGTCAATCAGCTTGCTTACATGGTCGGCCACGACCTCGACGGCCGGCGGCTCACCCGATCCTGCTCAGGCGAGGGAGATGCTGTCGCCGTCGACGGTGATGGCCTTCTCTGCCAGTGGCTGCGTCGCCGGGCCGTTGACCACGGAACCGTCGACGATGGAGTACTTGCTGCCGTGGCAGTTGCAGTCGATCGTCCCGGCGCCTGCGTCGACGCTCGCCACCGGGCACTGCCGGTGGGTGCAGATGTTGGTGAAGCCCTTGAACTCCCCGGCTTCGGGCTGGGTGACGACGATGCCCGCGTCGTCGAAGATCGCACCGCCGCCCTCGGGGATCTCGGACGTGGTCGCGAAGGGACCACCGCCAGAGCCCTCCGACGAGCCCGAGCCCCCGCCGTCCCCGGTGCCGTCGGTGCCGGCGTCGCCGTCGTCGCTCCCGCCGCAGGCGACCAGCAGAGGCACCCCCACGCCGGCGACCACGCCGCCCCGCAGGGCCAGGCGGCGGCTCACCCCGCCGCTCGAGATGTCGCCAGAAAGTTCCTTGGTGGTGTCGGTCACGGCTCGCTCCTCGCGGTCTGATCGGCCATCGGAATGCTGGTGACCCTAGCCACCAGACCTGAGCGGGACCTGTGCCGGCACAGCGCGACGCGAGCCCGTCTCTGCAACGTCTACGGCCCGCGGAGAGGTCGGGGATTTCGCCGAAGGTCTATCGGCTGGCCTTCTTGGCCGGTGTCTTGCGTGGGGCGGCGCGCTTGGCGGTCGCCTTCTTGGCGGGAGCCTTCCTGGCCGCAGCTGTCTTGGCAGGAGCCCTCGTGGCCGGAGCCGCGATGGCCGCGCGGCCGCCCTCGAGGAGCGGCACCAGGAACTGGCCGGTGAAGCTCGACGGGTCGGCGGCGACGTCCTCGGGCGTTCCCTCCGCGACGACCATGCCGCCGCGCGAGCCGCCCTCGGGGCCCATGTCGACCAGCCAGTCGGCGGTCTTGATGACGTCGAGGTTGTGCTCGATGACCAGCACGGTGTTGCCCTGGTCGACGAGGCGGCCGAGCACCAGCAGCAGCTTGCGGATGTCCTCGAAGTGCAGGCCGGTGGTCGGCTCGTCGAGCACGTAGACCGTGCGGCCCGTGGACCGCTTCTGCAGCTCCGAGGAGAGCTTGACGCGCTGCGCCTCACCCCCGGACAGGGTGGTCGCGGGCTGGCCCAGCCTGACGTAGCCCAGCCCGACCTCGCAGAGGGTCTTCATGTGCCGTGCGATCGCCGGGACGGCCGAGAAGAACTCGGCGGCCTCCTCGATCGGCATGTCGAGGACCTCGGCGATCGTCTTGCCCTTGAAGTGCACCTCGAGCGTCTCGCGGTTGTAGCGGGCGCCGTGGCAGACCTCGCACGGGACGTAGACGTCGGGCAGGAAGTTCATCTCGATCTTGATCGTGCCGTCGCCTGCGCACGCCTCGCAGCGGCCGCCCTTGACGTTGAACGAGAACCGGCCCTGCTGGTAGCCGCGCATCTTGGCCTCGGGCGTCGAGGCGAAGAGCTTGCGGACGTGGTCGAAGACGCCGGTGTACGTCGCCGGGTTGGACCGAGGCGTGCGCCCGATCGGCGACTGGTCGACGTGGATCACCTTGTCGACCTCGTCGACGCCGGTGATCTTGGTGTGCCGTCCCGGGACGGCCCGGGCGTTGTAGATCTGCTTGGCGAGCGAGGTGTAGAGGATGTCGTTGACCAGCGTGGACTTGCCCGAGCCGGACACCCCGGTCACCGCGACGAACAGCCCCAGCGGAAACGACACGGTGATGTCGCGGAGGTTGTGCTCGCGAGCACCGTGGACGGTGAGCTGACGGCCCTTGGTGCGCGGCCGGCGTACGGCGGGGGTCGGGATCTCCCGGCGGCCGGAGAGGTATTGACCCGTCATCGAGTCGGCGTGCTCCAGGAGCCCCTGGACCGTGCCGCTGTGCACCACCTGACCGCCGTGCTCGCCCGCACCCGGACCGATGTCGACCACCCAGTCGGCGGTGCGGATGGTGTCCTCGTCGTGCTCGACGACGATCAGCGTGTTGCCGAGCTCCTTGAGCCGGACCAAGGTCTCGATGAGCCGCTTGTTGTCGCGCTGGTGGAGACCGATCGAGGGCTCGTCGAGGACGTAGAGGACGCCCACGAGCCCGGCGCCGATCTGGGTGGCCAACCGGATCCGCTGGGCCTCGCCGCCGGACAGCGACCCGGAGGGACGGTCGAGCGAGAGGTAGTCGAGGCCGACGTCGAGCAGGAAGTTGAGCCGCTCCTGGATCTCCTTGAGCACCCGCTCGCCGATCTGGCGCTCGCGGGTGGTCAGGTCGAGGCCGCGCAGGAACTCGGCGGTCTCGTTGATCGGCAGCGCGCAGACCTCGGCGATGTTGCGCTCGCCGTCCGGGCCGGGCAACGTCACCGCGCGCGAGACCGCGCGCAGCCGGCTGCCCGAGCACACGGGGCAGGCGACCTCGCGCATGAAGCCCTCGAAGCGCTCCCGGCTGGTGTCGGACTCGGCCTCGCGGTGCCGGCGCTCGATGTAGGACTGCACGCCCTCGAACTCGGCGTAGTAGGCCCGCTGACGGCCGTAGCGGTTGGTCGTGACCACGTGGACCTTGGTCGGGTGGCCGCCGATGATCGACTTCTGGGCCTTCGCCGGCAAGTCCTGCCATGGCGTGTTGAGGTCGAAGCCGAGCTCCTCGCCGAGCGCGTGCAGCAGCTTGAGGAAGTAGTCGGCGACGTGCTGGCTGCTCCACGGCGAGATGGCGCCCTCGCCGAGGGTGGCACCGGGGTCGGGCACGACCAGCTCGGGGTCGACCTCCATGCGGGTGCCGAGGCCGTGGCACTCCGGGCACGCGCCGAAGGGCGAGTTGAAGGAGAACGAGCGCGGCTCGAGGTCGTCGGTCTCGATCGGGTGGTCGTTGGGGCAGGCCATCCGCTCGGAGAACTTCGTCTCCCGGCCCGGGTCCTTGGGGTCCAGGTCGACGAAGTCGAAGACCACGAGCCCGCCGGCCAGACCCAGCGCGGTCTCGACCGAGTCGGTGAGCCGGCGCTTGGAGGACTCCTTCACCGCGAGGCGGTCGACGACGACCTCGATGGTGTGCTTCTTCTGCTTGTCGAGGGTGGGCGGGGCGTCGAGCGGGTGGATCTCGCCGTTGACACGGGCACGCGAGAAGCCCTGCGTCTGGAGCTGCTTGAAGAGCTCGACGTACTCCCCCTTGCGGCCGCGGATCACCGGCGCGAGGACCTGGAACCGGCGGCCCTCCTCGAGCGAGAGCACCCGGTCGACGATCTGCTGGGGCGTCTGCCGCTCGATGGGCGCGCCGCAGGTCGGGCAGTGCGGGCGCCCGGCGCGGGCGTAGAGCAGCCGGAGGTAGTCGTAGACCTCCGTGATCGTGCCGACGGTGGAACGAGGGTTCTTGGACGTCGACTTCTGGTCGATCGAGACGGCCGGCGAGAGTCCCTCGATGAAGTCGACGTCGGGCTTGTCCATCTGGCCCAGGAACTGGCGCGCGTAGGCCGAGAGAGACTCGACGTAACGGCGCTGGCCCTCGGCGAAGATCGTGTCGAAGGCGAGCGAGGACTTGCCGGAGCCCGAGAGACCCGTGAAGACGATGAGCGAGTCGCGTGGGAGGTCGATCGACACGTCCTTGAGGTTGTGCTCTCGGGCGCCCCGGATGATGAGCTGGTCGGCCACGGTCGCAAGCCTAGGTGGCGGCACCGACAGCCACCCCATCGCGCTTGCTCACCCGGCGCCCACCTCGCCCGGACGGCTGGACTGCGCCTCCCCCCGATGGGTGAGGATGACGTCCATGACCCACCCGCAGTCCCGTGTGGAGCCCCTGGACGGCCTCGCCGACGCGACCGGACGGCTGGTCCGGACCGTGGACTCGCTCACCGACGAGGCGCTCGCCGCGCCCTCGGTGCTGCCCGGCTGGTCGCGCGGTCACGTGGTCGCCCACCTGGCCCTCAACGCCGAGGCGTTCATCGGGGTCCTCCGCGGCGTCACGGCCGGCGACGACGTCCCCATGTACCGCTCGGAGGAGGCCAGGAACGACGACATCGAAGGCTTGGCCGGCGGCCCCGCGGCTCAGCTGCGCGAGCGCTTCCTCGCCAGCACGACGCACTTCCAGGAAGCCGTCGTCGCCGTGCCGGAGGGCGGTTGGGCCGGCGAGTTGCGCCGGCTGCCGTCGGGCGGACAGGTGTTCCAGCGGATCGGCCTCCCCGGGATGCGGCACCGCGAGGTGGAGATCCACCACGCCGATCTCGACGCCGGCTACGGGCCGGGGAGCTGGCCGCCCGAGTTCCTCGACGGGATCCTGGTGCGCCTCGTCGACGACCGCTCAGGAGGTCCGCCCATGCTGCTGCGCACGCCGGAGGGCGAGGTGCCGGTCGGGACCGGCGAGGGTCCCGTGGTCAGCGGGAGCCGGGTCGACGTGACGTGGTGGCTGCTCGGCCGGGGGGACGGCGAAGGTCTGCACGGCGAGCCGCACCTGCCAGAGTTGGGGGCATGGCGATGAACGACGACCTGATGGACGACTGGACCGGAGAGGTGCTGCCCGGTGGACCGGCCGCCACCCGGCGCCTGGGCTGCCTGACCCTGACCAAGATCGCGGTCGACCCCGAGATGCACAACAACTGCTATCTCCTGCACTGCGGTGAGACCGGCGAGCAGGTGCTCATCGATGCCGCGGCCGAGGCGCCCCGCCTGCTCGACGCGATCGGTGACCGAGGTCTTCTCGCCGTCGTCACCACCCACCAGCACTGGGACCACCACCGCGCGCTGGCCGAGGTCGTCGCCGCGACCGGCGCCGCGGTGGTGGCCGGCGAGGCGGATGCGGACGCGATCACCGAGCAGACCGGCGTCGAGGTCACCCGGAGGGTCGCCGACGGCGACAAGGTCGCCGTCGGCGTGTGCGACCTCGAGGTGATCACGCTCGTCGGACACACACCTGGCTCGATCGCGCTCCTCCTCGACGACCCGGAGCACGTGACAGCACACCCGCACCTCTTCACCGGCGACTCCCTCTTCCCGGGCGGCGTGGGCAACACCCGCGGCGACTCCGCGGCCTTCACGTCGCTGCTCGCCGACGTCGCCGCCAAGCTGTTCGACCGGCTGCCGGACGAGACGTGGTTCTACCCGGGTCACGGCAAGGACTCGACCCTCGGCGCCGAGCGGCCGCACCTCGACCAGTGGCGCGAGCGCGGCTGGTAGGGCGCGGCCCCCTCAGAGGGGCTGAGCAGTACCGAATGGGTTGCCGCCCAGCGACACGAAACGCTCCTGGTGCCGCCGCTCGCGAGGGAACCCCAGCGCCCGCAGCTCCGCGGCGACCACGTCCATGAAGGGCTTCGGTCCGCAGCAGAACGAGTCCCGGTCGAGGTACGCCGCTGCGTGCTCGCGGATCGCCTCGCCGGTGGGGAGCCCACGCTCCTCCTCGAGCCAGTGCTCGACGACCAGCCGACCCGGGTGCGCAGCGGCGAGTCGGTCGAGCTCGGCTGCGAAGACCACCGAGGCACGGTCCCGGTTGGCGTAGAAGAGGGCCATTCGCCCGGCGCCCCCGCCCGCGTCGATCGGCGCCAGGACGGTCCGGATGATCGACATCATCGGCGTGATGCCCGAGCCGGCGGCGTACATCAGCAGGTCGGCGTCGAGCGAGCGCGGGCTGAAGATCCCGGAGGGCCGCAGCACCCTCAGTTGGTCACCGGCCTCCACGTTGTCGTGCAGCCACTTCGACGCGTAGCCGTCCGGGGTCCACTTGACCGAGAAGGTCATCCGGTCGGTCTCCAGGGGGCTGGAGGAGAGCGAGTAGGCCCGGGCGACGAGTCCGGTCTCCAGGCTCGGCACGGCGACGGTCAGGAACTGCCCCGGCCGGAAGGTGAGCGCCGCGCGCAAGTGATCAGGGACCTCCAGCGAGACGGAGACCGTGTCCGCGGTCTCGCGGACGACCGTCCCGACCCGCAAGACGTAGGAGGGCTCCCCCTGGTGAGGGGCATCGCTGGGCACGACCGGCAACGGTAGCGTGACGCGGGTGAGCGGGCGCGACGAGCACCAGGCCGCGTTCGAGGCCCGTCTCGAGACCTGGGGCCACGACCTGCGGCGCACCGTGGGCCGGGTCTACGGCCCGGTCGCGGCCCCGCAGGTCACCGAGCGGCTGGTCGCGATCGCCCGATCCGCCCACGAGGCCCGCCC
Organism: Nocardioides bigeumensis; assembly: GCF_039531755.1. Lineage (NCBI taxonomy): Bacteria > Bacillati > Actinomycetota > Actinomycetes > Propionibacteriales > Nocardioidaceae > Nocardioides > Nocardioides bigeumensis. Next base: position 829,787 of record NZ_BAAAQQ010000002.1, on the reverse strand, counting down.
CGAGGACCTGCTCGACCTCGACGAACGACGGCTGCTCGAGCCCGACTGGTTCCAGCGCCCGTCGATGATCGGGTACGCCGCGTACGCCGACCGGTTCGCGGGCACCCTCGCCGACGTCGGTCGCAAGGCGTCGTACCTGCGAGACCTGGGCGTCGGCTACCTGCACCTCATGCCTCTCCTGACCCCGCGGCCGGCGCCCAACGACGGCGGCTACGCGGTCATGGACTACCGGTCGGTGCGGCCGGACCTCGGCTCGGTCGACGACCTGCGTGCGCTCACCACGACGCTGCGCGCGGACGGCATCAGCCTGTGCCTCGACCTCGTGCTCAACCACGTCGCCCGCGAGCACGAGTGGGCGGTCGCCGCCAGGGCGGGCGACGCCGAGAAGCGGGCCTACTTCCACGTGTACGACGACCGGAGCACGCCCGACGCGTACGAAGCCAGCCTCCCGGAGGTCTTCCCCGACTTCGCGCCGGGCAACTTCACCTGGGACGACGACCTCGCGGGGTGGGTCTGGACGACCTTCAACGACTACCAGTGGGACGTCGACTGGTCGAACCCGTCGGTGCTCTGCGAGTACGCCGACATCATCCTCAGCCTCGCCAACCTCGGCGTCGACGTCTTCCGGCTCGACGCGATCGCCTTCATCTGGAAGCGGATGGGCACCGCCTGCCAGAACCAGCCGGAGGTCCACGAGCTGACCCGCGCGCTGCGCACCGTGGCCCGGATCGCGGCACCGGCGGTGGTCTTCAAGGCCGAGGCGATCGTGGGACCTCAGGACCTGCCGGCCTACCTCGGGGTCGGCCCGCACGCCGGCCGGGTCAGCGACCTGGCCTACCACAACGGCCTGATGGTCCAGATCTGGTCGATGCTGGCGTCGGCCGACGCGCGGCTCGCGGCCCGGGCCCTCCAGCAGCTCCCGCAGCCCCCCTCGACCACGGCGTGGATCACCTACGTGCGCTGCCACGACGACATCGGCTGGGCAGTGTCGGACGAGGACGCGCGAGCGGTGGGCCTCGATCCTTTCGCGCACCGGCGCTTCCTCTCGGACTGGTACTCCGGGGCCTTCCCGGGCTCGTGGGCCCGCGGCCTGGTCTTCCAGCAGAACGAGCAGACCGGAGACCGGCGCATCTCAGGGTCGCTCGCGTCGCTGGCCGGGCTCGAGGCCGGCGACCCGGACGCGGCGGCGCGCATCCTGCTCGCGCACGCGCTCATCCTGGGCTTCGGCGGCCTGCCGGTGATCTGGATGGGCGACGAGCTCGGCCTGCTCAACGACCGCGGGTGGGCCGACGACCCCGCCCACGCGGCTGACAACCGGTGGGTGCACCGGCCGCGGATGCCGTGGGAGACCGTCGCCGCGGGGACCGACGAGCACGGGATCAACGCCGGGCTGCGTGAGCTGGTCGAGACCCGCCGCTCGCTCCCCCACCTGCACGCGGCCTCGCCGACCGAGGTCTGGGACCCCCGCGACCCCGGTGTGCTCCTCGTCGTCCGCAAGCACCCGGCCGGCCCCCTGCTCGGCGCCTACAACGTCACCCCCGAGGAGGCGTGGGTCGCTCCCGACGTCCTCCACTGGCTCGGCCTGCACGTGCCCGGTCTGCACGACGCGATCAGCGGCCGCGCGCCCGACCTGGAGGAGGGTGCGGTGCGCTTGGCGCCGTACGCCGCTGCGTGGCTGTACGACAGCGAGCAGCCCTGACGGTGCCTAGACTCCGCCCGTGGAGTTCGGGGTGCTCGTGGTGCTGCTCTTCGGTGCCGTTGCCCTCCTGGCCGTCGTAGCCGCGATCGCCGGCCACCGGGCGGCCCAGAGGCGCCGCCAGGACCTGGCCGTGCTCGCGGGTCGGCGCGGCTGGACGTTCGTCGAGCGGGACGACCAGTGGACGCGCCGCTTCACCGGGCCGCCGTTCGGGCTCGGTCACGGACAGCAGACCCGCAACATCGTCGCCGGGCAGTTCGAGGGCCGCGGGTTCGTGGCCTTCGACCACACCTACTTCACGACCGAGCGGTCGACGAACGCCCAGGGGCACTCGCAGAGCCGCGAGCAGCGCCACGACCACACGGTCGTCGCCCTCAACACCGGCACCCCGCTGCCGGCGCTGTCGGTGGCGCCCGAGGGGTTCTTCGGCCGGCTGGTCGGCCGCGTGACGGGCAACGACATCGAGCTCGAGTCCGAGGACTTCAACCGCGCCTTCACGGTGACCTGCCCGAGCCCGCGCTTCGCCTCCGACGTGCTGCACCCGCGGATGATGGAGCTGCTGCTCACGCAGCCGAACCTGGCGTTCCGGTTCGACGGACCCTCGGTGCTCACCGTCCGCGACGGCACTGCGCCGCTGCCTGAGATCGAGACCAGGCTCGCCCTCCTCGACGCCATCGTCGACGAGGTGCCCGAGCACGTCTGGCGCTCTCTGCGAGGCCAGGAGGGACCCGGATGACCGGCGTCGCGGCGGTGGCGGGGTTGGTGGCCGGCGTGCTGGTCGTCTCGATCGGGCTGTCGGTCGTCGTCATGTACAACCGCTTCGTCCGGCAGCGGACCCTGGTCGAGGAGAGCTGGGGGCAGACCGACGTCGAGCTCACCCGCCGTCACGACCTGGTGCCCAACCTGGTCCGCACGGTCGAGGCGTACGCCGCCCATGAGCGGGCCGTCCTGACCGAGCTGACCCAGGCCCGCGAGGCGGCGCGGGCCCACCGGGCCGACGCCCCCGATGCCCGGCAGGGCTACGAGCAGTCGTTGGGCGGCGCGGTCGCCGCGACGATGGTGCGTGCCGAGGCGTACCCCGAGCTGCGGGCGAGCGACGGCTTCCTGCACCTGCAGGCGGAGCTCACCGACACCGAGGACCGGATCGCCGCCGCCCGCCGCTTCTACAACGGCAACGTGCGCGCCTACAACACCCGCGTCGCGACGTTCCCGTCCAACCTGGTCGCCGGCGCCTTCGGCTTCCGCCGGGCCGACTTCTTCGAGCTGGCTGACGTCAGGGCAGCATCCGCGCCAGCAGTCGATCCCGGTCCACCAGCTGGTGCTTGAGCACCAGCCCGAGGTGCAGGGCGAGCGCCAGGAAGAACGCTATGTGAGCCGCGACGTGCAGTGGGAGCACGTCGTCGTCGCCGGAGGCGACCAGCACGATCCCGGTGAGAGGCACCACGAACAGCAGGGTGAGGAGCGCCTTCTCGGTCCAGTGCGCGAGGGTGCGCTCCCGGTGCGAGAGCGTCTCGGCCCACGGTGGCAGGCCGTCCAGACGGCGTACGACGAGCCGGACCACCGCCAGGGTGAGGATCAGCACCCCGAGCAGCAGGTGCACCTTCAGGAGCGTGTCGGGGTCCGACAGGTAGCCGCCGTCGTCGTCTCCCCCGCGTCCGCGGCCCCTTCCTGATCCGGCGCCGTCGCCGTCGTCACCACCGCGGCCCCGCCCCCGACCGCGGCCGGAGTCGTCCACGTCGAGGCGGTAGCCGATGACGAGCTGCGCGAGCAGCGCCACGACCGTCGACCAGTGCAGAGTCTTGGCCAGGCTGCCGTAGCCGTGGTCTCCCGAGCGCAGGGGCATGCGCAGACCCTAGGTCTCCCTCCCTAGGAGCCCATCCTGGGGACGCCGGCTGGGACGCCGCTCTGGGACGCCGCTCTGGGGGCACCGCCCTGGGGGCACCGCCCTGGGGCGCGCCCCTAGGGTTGGTGCCGTGATCGAGCTGCGCACCCCCGCCCAGATCGAGCAGATGCGACCCGCCGGGCAGTTCGTCCACGACGTGCTGCAGGCGCTCGTCGCCGCCGCCGACGTGGGCGTGAACCTGCTCGACCTCGATGCGCTCGCCCATCGGATGATCAAGGAGCGGGGCGCGGAGTCCTGCTACATCGACTACCACCCGTCCTTCGGCGCCTCACCCTTCGGCTTCGTGCTGTGCACGTCGGTCAACGACGGCGTCCTGCACGGCCTCCCGCACGACTACGTGCTCGCCGACGGAGACCTGCTGTCGGTCGACTTCGCGGCGAGCGTCGACGGGTGGGTCTCCGACTCGGCCGTCAGCCTCGTGGTCGGTACGCCGCGCGAGGAGGACCTGCGCCTCATCGACACCGCGACCCGGGCCCTCGAGGCGGGGATCGCGCAAGCGGTCGTCGGCAACCGGCTCGGCGACATCTCGCACGCCATCGGCTCGGTCGCCCGGGCGGATGGCCTCTCGGTGAACCTCCAGTTCGGTGGCCACGGCGTCGGGCGCACCATGCACGGCGACCCGCACGTCGCCAACGACGGACGGGCCGGGCGGGGCTACCCGCTCAAGGCGGGTCTCGTGATCGCCATCGAGCCGTGGTTCCTGCACTCGACCGACCAGATCTTCATCGACAAGGACGGCTGGACCATCAAGAGCGAGGACGGGTCGCGGGGCGCGCACATGGAGCACACCGTCGCGATCACTCCCGAGGGGCCCCTGGTGCTGACCGATCCTGGGCGGCCCGTCGGCCGCGCCGACGCGTAGGTGCCGCCGAACCGAGCTCAGCGCCTAGGCGCCTCGAGGTGCGTTCCCGGCGGCACACCGGTGATCGAGACGCCGGTGTCCTTCACCGGCATCACGAGGCGGATCAACGCTGGTGGTGCGCTCAGGAGCGCGAAGTAGCCGACGGTGTCGGTGACGTCGAGGCCGTTGAGGCCGACGAACCACGCCGGAAGGACCGCAGCGCAGAGCAGGGCGCCCACGATGGGATGCCGCGTCTCGGTGAGGTAGAAGGCGCCGAGCAGCGCGAGGCACGCGATCGGGTAGGCCACCATCGCCACCCCATCGAGATTCGACACGTCGCCGAAGCCGAGGTCCACGCGGCCGCGCCCCCGGAGGGTACGCCGCATGTCATCGTCGATCATGAGGTACGCCGTGATCCAGCCGACCAAGGGGACGACGGCACCAACGACGACTGTGGACACGAGCCGACCCAAGAGTGACTGGGCGGAGGTGACGACCATCATGCGCACAGTCTGCGCCATAGGTCGGATCCGTCGTCGCCGAAACTCACACCGACGACCGCAGGTCCACCCTCAGCGGATGGCGACGATGCGGTGCTCCCGGATCGCCATCACCAGCGCGATGACCCAGCCCACGACGGTCCAGCCCAGCAGGAGGTTGACCCAGAAGACCGTCCACGAGTTCCGGGTGCCGCGCACGGCTGCGATCGCCCAGGGCAGCATGTAGCCGGCGGTCACGATCGCCACCACGATCGCGACGACGGCGCTGACGGGTCGGTTCTTGCGGTCGGTGACGACGCGGCCCGTCGGTCTTAGTGGCGTGGTCATGGCTCGACCGTACGACCCGACGCAACCCGGGCGGCCTGCTCGACCTTGGCGACGTACGCCGGCCAGTCGTACCCGTCCTCGGGCAGGTTGGTGTAGCGCGGGTTGACTCCGGCGCTGCTGTCGATGGTCTCCCGGAGGATGTCGGCGTTGACGGGCGCGTCGTCCTCGAACCACGGGAGCGGCTCGGGCCACGGTCGGCCGAACGTCTCGCCGAAGTAGCCCGCCTCGACGCTGGCCAGGTGCTTGACGATGCCGAGCAGGTTGGTCCCGGTCGGCGTCATCGGCCGGCGGACGTCGTACTCGGAGGCACCCTCGAGCTTCCACACGACCGCGTCCCGGGCCGCCTCTAGATAGCGGATGAGGGTGTCCTTGAAGTCTGGGAAGTGTGCATGCTCCGGAGAGGTCATCCCTCGACCCTCGCACGGCCGACGACCACGCGGACATCCAGTTTCGCGACGATCTCGGGTGTCAGCCCGGCCGCCTCGACGATCGCGGCAGCGGGGTCGGCCTGCGCGCGCGAGGTCTCCGTCAGGAGGCAGCCGCCCGGAGCGAGCCAGGCCGGCGCCTCGGCCACCACGCGACGCAGGACGTCGAGGCCGTCGGCTCCGCCATCCAGCGCCGCGCGCGGCTCGTGCTCCCGGGCCTCGGCGGGCATCGCTGCCAGTTCGACGCTGGGCACGTAGGGCACGTTGGCCGCGACCAGGTCCGCGCGGCCGCGCAGAGTCGCCGGCAGGGCGGCCCACAGATCGCCTTCGTACGCCGCCCCTTGCACGCCCGCGAGGTTGACCCGGGCGCAGGCGACGGCCACAGGGTCGACATCGGTGGCATGCAGCTCGATCGCAGACCGCCGGGTCGCGAGGACGAGGCCGATCGCCCCGGAGCCGCAGCAGAGGTCCACGACCACGCTCGGTCCAGGAGGGAGCCGCTCGAGGGCGACGTCGACGAGCACCTCGGTGCGGGGCCGCGGCACGAAGACGCCTGGCCCGACAGCCACGCGGAGACCGCCGAACGCCGCCCACCCCAGCAGGTGCTCGAGGGGCTCGCCGGCGACGCGGCGCGACACCAGCGCTTCCAGCTGGGCGTCGTCGGCCGCGGTCTCGACGAGCAGCGCCGCCTCGTCCTCGGCGTACACGCACCCGGCTGCCCGGAGCCGGACGGCAAGGGCGTGGGGGTTCGGCGGTACGACGCGGGGTGCGGTCACTCGTACATCCTGGAGCAGGCTAGCGGTTCTCGAGCTCGACGGCCGAGGACTCGTCCAGCCGGTCGGCGGACCCGGCGCCGCGCCGGTTCGCGACGATGCTGGCCAGGACGGTGACCACGAGGATGCCGACCACGACCCCCAGCGAGAGGAGCGTCGGGATCTCGGGGACGGACTCCCAGCGCAGGTGCGCCCAGTGCACGACCAGCTTGGCGCCGATGAAGGCCAGGATCGCGGCCAGCCCGTGCCCGAGGTAGCGCAACGACCCCAGCGCGCCCTCGAGCACGAAGTAGAGCGCCCGCAGACCGAGCAGCGCGAACGCGTTGGTGACGAAGACCAGGTAGGGGTCGCTCGTGATGCCGTAGACCGCGGGCACGGAGTCCACCGCGAAGACGACGTCGGTGGCGAAGACCGCGATCACGACGACGCCGAACGGCGTCAGCGCGCGTCGTCCGGCCTCACGGATCGTGATGCGGGGGCCGGCGTACTCCTCGGTCACCGGCAGGAACCGCCGGATCCACCGCACGGTCGTCAACCCGTCAACGTCGACGGCGTGATCGGCCCCGGACAGGGCGTCGCGCAGGATCTTGACCGCGGTGCCGACCAGGATGAGCCCGAAGACCAGGAAGACCGCGTCGAAGGCCGACAACGCCGCCGCACCCAGAGCGATGAAGATGCCGCGCAGGACCAGCGCACCGACGATGCCGTAGAGCAGCACCCGCTGCTTGAGCTCGTCGGGCACCGCGAAGGCCGCGAGCAGCAGCATGAAGACGAAGAGGTTGTCGACGCTCAGCGACTTCTCCACGAGGTAGCCGGTGTAGTACTCCAACCCACGCTCAGAGCCGTGCGTCGCGAGCACCCAGCCACCGAAGGCGAGAGGCAGCGCGAGGTAGAACGCCGACCAGCCGAGGGCCTCCTTCATGGAGACCGCATGCGGCCGGCGGGTGAGCACGAAGTCCAGCGCCAGCAGCGCCAGGACCACGGTGATGGTGATGGTCCAGAGCATCGGAGAGCCGATGGTGGTCATAGGGGTGTCCTCCTCGGACAGGTCGACATGTCCGAGGTCTCCTCCACCCGACCCGTGAGACAGGTGCGGGCTCGTGCCGAGGTGTCGTGGGACACCGGATTGACCGGCGACGATCGCGGGAGTACTCCCCTCGCTTCAAAGTCTACCGACCGACTGGCGATCGGCCGAGTCGAGCGGGCCCTGGCCGACCGACCGCAACCTGCCCTGGTCGTAGGGTGCGGCGGTGTCCGACACCCACCACGACATGCCCGCGGACCTGGTCGCCCACGCGCGGGCTGCCAAGGGCTGGATGCCCGAGGACGAGGGGCTGCTGCTGCACCGCGTCGCCCGAGCCCGGCTGCCGCTGGGCCCGGTGCTCGAGGTCGGCTCGTACTGCGGGAAGTCGGCGGTCTACCTCGGCGCGGCGGCGCTGGCGGTGGGCGGGGTCGTCTTCACGGTCGACCACCACCGCGGCTCCGAGGAGATCCAGCCCGGCTGGGAGCACCACGACCCCGAGGTCGTCGACGCGACGACCGGGCGGATGGACTCACTGCCGTTCCTGCGCCGCACCTTGGACTCAGCGGGTCTGGAGGGCGTGGTCGTCCCGATCGTCGGGGCCAGCGCGATCGTCGCGGCGCACTGGCGCACACCGCTGTCGATGGTGTTCATCGACGGCGGCCACGCGGACGAGCCGGCGCAGGCCGACTACGAAGGCTGGGCACGCTGGTTGATGACGGGCGGAGCCCTGGCCATCCACGACGTCTTCGAGCGACCGGAGGAAGGCGGACAGGCGCCGTACCGCGTGTGGCAACGGGCCGTGGCGCGCGGAGTGTTCGCGGAGCTCGGGTCCGCGGAACGGGTCGGCTCGCTGCGGGTGCTCACCCGGGTCTCAGGCGAGCCCGGCGACCTCGTGGGCTGAGAGCGCCGACGGACAGCCGCAGTCGACGGCCAGACCATCGAAGGCGGGCAGCGTCTGGCCCCGGAAGACGTCGGCGCCCGGCGTGCGGTCGGCGAGGGCGTCGCTGGCCAGGATCATCGCCGCCGCCGTGTAGGTCGTGTGCTCGTTCGGCCAGTTGACCGCCTCGGGATAGACCAGCCCGGTCCAGTACGCCCCGTCGTCGCTGCGCAGGTGCTGGACGTCCGCGAGGAGCCGCGCGGCCCGGTCCCGCTCGCCCACCGCCTCGAGCGCCAGGACCAGCTCGCACGACTCCGCGCCTGTGACCCAAGGGTTGGTGTCCACGCACCGCACCCCGAGCCCGGGGACCACGAATTCGTCCCAGCGGCTCGCGATCAGGTCGCGCCCCGCCTCGCCCCGGACTGCGCCCCCGAGGACCGGGTAGTACCAGTCCATCGAGAAGGTGCTCTTGTCGAGGAAGAGGTCGCGGTGGGAGCGCAGCGCGTGGGCGAGCCGGGCGCCGGCGAGCTCCCACGTGGGCTGCGGGTCGCCGAGCAGGCTCGCGAGAGCGACCCCGGCTCGCAGGGCATGGTGGATGCTGGACGAGCCGGCCAGCAGCGCCTCGGCGTTGACCCGATGCGGCTGCGCGCCGTCCCACTCCTGGGACCAGGCCACCCCGCCCCAGGGGAGCTGCAGGTCGGCGACCCAGTCGAGCGCGCGGCTCACGCTCGGCCACAGCTCGTGCACGAAGGCGCTGTCCCGGCGTACCAGCCAGTGGTGCCAGAGACCGACGGCGAGGTACGCCGTCATGTTGGTCTCGCCGCTGGCGTCCACCACGTCACCGCCGACGACCTTCATCGGCCAGGAGCCGTCGGGGCGTTGCGTCTCGACCGCCCAACGGTAGGCGTGCTCCGCCTCCGCGACCCGGCCGGCGACGACGAGCGCCATCGCCGACTCGACGTGGTTCCACACGTCCGTGTGCTGGCCGGGGGTCCACGGGATCGCGCCGCTCGACTCCTGCATCTCGACGATCGACGCCGCGGTCGCGGCGACCTCTCCCAGGGTCAGCACGTCAGCGCGCCACGTCCGCGTCACGAAGAGGCTTGCGGAAGTACATCACCATCGACTTCCCGATCACGGGGTCGAGGAGGCGCTCGGCGTACCTCGTCGTCCGGGGCTTCTTCATGATGTCCCACACCAGGAGACGGTGGTACGCCTTCACGGCGGAGTTGTCGTCGTTGTCGACGCCCACCGCACACTTGAGCCACCAGTACGGCGCGTGCAGACCGTGCGCGTAGTGGGTGTCGAGGTGCTCGAGACCGGCACCTCGTGCCTTCGCCAGGAGCTCCTCGGCGGTGTAGATGCGGATGTGCCCGCCCGGGATGTCGTGGTACTGCCGCGAGAGCTTCCAGCAGATCACCTCGGGGAGCCAGCGCGGCACGGTCAGCGCCACGGTGCCGCCGGGGCGGGTGACGCGGACCAGCTCGGCGAGCGCCTGCAGGTCGGCCGGCACGTGCTCGAGGATCTCCGCGGCCACGACCCGGTCGAACTCGCCGTCGGCGAACGGCAGCTCCAGGGCGTCGCCCTCCTTGACGTCGGCCTCGGCGCCGAGCGGCACCTCGCCCGCCTCGCGCATGGCGGCGAAGAGGTCGCGCACCTGCGCGAGCTCGTCCGCGTCCTGGTCGAAGGCGATCACGTCGGCGCCGCGGCGGTACATCTCGAAGGCGTGCCGGCCCGCGCCGCAGCCGAGGTCCAGGGTGCGATCGCCCGGCCGGAGGCCGAGCCGGTCGAAGTCGACGGTCAGCACTGCCGCTCCTCCTCTGCACCGATCGCCCTGTCGTAGGCAGCCGCGGTGGCCTTGGCGACCGCGGTCCAGCTGAACCGCTCGAGCGCCCGGGCCCGGCCGGCGGCGCCCATCCGCGCGCGGCGGTCCGGGTCGTCCAGCAGCCGATCGAGCGCGGCGGTGAGCTCTCCGACGTCGCCGGGCGTGACCAGGTCGGCGCACTCGCCGTCCGGCCCGACCACCTCGGGGATGGCGCCGGCACGGGAGACGACCAACGGCGTCGCGCAGGCCATCAGCTCGGCGGTCGGGAGCGAGAAGCCCTCGTAGAGCGACGGCACGCAGGCGATCTCTGCCGACCCCATCAGGTCGACCAGCTCCGCGTCCGAGATGTTGTGCACGAAGTGCACGTGGTCCTCGATCGCGAGGCTGCGCACCAGATGCTCGGTGCGCCCACCTGCCTGCGGCTTGGTGACGAGGTAGAGCTCCAGCCCCGGGCGCTCGGTGCGCAGCTTGGCGAACGCTTCCAAGAGGGTGCCGATGCCCTTGAGCGGCGCGTCGGCGCTCGCCATCGCCAACAACCGTCCGGGAACCCGGGGCGCCGCAGGAGGCGCGAAGCCCTCGTCCACGCCCAGCGGGATCACCTCGATCCGGTCGGCGGGGATCTCGAAGTCGCGGACGACGTCCCGCTTCGACGACTCCGACGGCGTCAGCACGTGTCGCGCGGAGCGGGCGACAGCCAGCTGCATGCGCAGGAACCCGTACCAGCGCCGCAGGGTGAGACGACGCCTCCAGCCCGTCGCCGCTGCGAGGTCGATGCGGCGGTCCAGCGTGATCGGGTGGTGGATCGTGGTCACGACGGGGACGCCGAGGTCGCGCGCGACGTCGTGGATCCCGTGCGCCAGGACCTGGTTGTCGTGCACGACGTCGAAGTCGCCACGACGGGAGGCCAACGCCTTGGCCACCCGGCGGGCGAAGGTCCGCGGCTCCGGGAACCCGGCAGTGCACATGATCAGGAACTCCTGCACGTCCACGAGGTCACGGAACTCAGCCAGCCGCGGCACGCGGAACGGGTCCGGCTCGCGGTAGAGGTCGAGGCTCGGCACCTCGGTGAGCCGGACGCCCTCGTCGAGGTCGGGGTAGGGCTGCCCGCTGAACACCTCGACGTCGTGGCCCAGGCGCACCAGCTCCCGGCTCAGGTGCCGGACGTAGACGCCCTGGCCCCCGCAATGGGGCTTGCTGCGGTACGACAGCAGCGCGACCCGCATCCGACCTCCTGGAGCTGCCCGGCCGGTTTGGGCCAGTAGTGAAACGTGTTCCTATCATGACGGGTGATGGAAGCCGTGAGCATCGAGGCCCGCTCCCCCGCCCAGCGGGAGCGCCGGCGACGGATCCTCGCCGCGGCCGTCGACCTGGCGACCGAGGGAGGGTTCGACGCGGTCCAGATGCGCGAGGTCGCCGACCGCGCCGAGGTGGCGCTGGGCACCCTCTACCGCTACTTCCCCTCGAAGGTGCACCTGCTGGTCTGCGCGCTGCTGGAGCGGTTCGAGGACGCCGAGGTCCGGCAGCGGACGGTTCCGGCGCCTGGCGAGGACGCCCAGGAGCGGGTGCGGCACGTGCTGGGCGGGCAGACCCGCGCGCTCCAGCGGGAGCCGCTGCTGACTGAGGCGATGACCCGGGCGTTCGTCTTCGCGGACGGCTCGGTCGCGGCCGAGATCCGCCGGGTGGAGGCGGTGGTCAGCGACCTGCTCACCGGCGCGATGGCCGGACCCGGCGGGTCGCGGGAGGATTACCGGCGTACGGCGCGGGTGCTGGCCGACGTGTGGCTCGCCGCACTGGTCGGGTGGGTCACCGGACGGACCACCGCGGACGACGTGTGGGCACGTCTGGACGACGCCTGCCGGCTGCTGGTGCTGTAGCCGTCCCTTGTGGACTGCCTAGCTCTCGTGCAGCGTGATCGCGGCCGTCGGGCAGGACGCGACCGCCCGCCGCACCGGCTCGAGGTCGGCGTCGTCGAGCTCGGTCTTGTGGAACTGCAGGTAGTCGTCGTCGTCGAGGTAGAACACCGCGGGGGCCAGCGCCTCGCAGAGCCCGTTGGACTCGCACTTCCTGAAGTCGACCTCCACATAGGGCGCCTTCGGCGGTTGGCTCATGGAATCAGCTTCCTTCACTCGAGTGACCGGGGAACACGTGGGCGGACGGATCGATGACCACCGCGGCGTTGTTGACCGCGGTGGCAGCCTCGCCGAAGCCGACTGCGATGAGCCGGACCTTGCCGGGGTACTCCGTGATGTCGCCGGCCCCGAAGACGCGCGGGAGGTTGGTCCGCATCGCGGAGTCCACCACGATGTGGCGCTTCAGGGTCTCGAGACCCCAGGTCTGCAGCGGACCCAGGTCGGCGATGAATCCCAGCGCCGCGACGACTGCCTGGGCGGGGCGCTGCACGGGATCCGCCCCGTCGACGGTGATCTCGACGTGGGAGAGAGTGCCGTCGCCGCTCATGCCGGTGACCTGCGCCTTGGTGATGATCTCGACGGGCGACGCCCGCACCTGCTCGACGGTGCGCGCGTGGGCGCGGAAGGCGTCCCGGCGGTGCACGAGCGTGACCGACCGCGCCACCGGCTCGAGGTGCAGCGCCCAGTCGAACGCGCTGTCCCCACCACCGACGATGACCACGTCCTTGCCGGCATAAGGCTCGAAGCTCGGCACGAAGAACTCCACGCCCCGGCCGACCCAGTCCATCCCGACGGGCAGGGGGCGCGGAGCGAACTTCCCGATCCCGGCGGTGATGATCACGGCCTTGGCGACCACAGTGGTGCCGTCGTCGAGGACGATCGCGACGCTGTCGTCGGAGATCGTGCAGCCAGTGGCGCTGCGGTCGAGCAGGTACGTCGGGTCCGCGCTGGCCGCCTGCTCCACCAAGCCGGCGACCAGCTCGCGGCCCTTCACGTTCGGGAAGCCGGCGACGTCCAGGATCGCCTTCTCCGGATACATCGCGGTCACCTGACCGCCCAGCGCGGGCAGCGAGTCGACGACGGCGACGCGGAGTCCGCGGAAGCCGGCGTAGTAGGCGGCGTAGAGCCCGGTCGGCCCGGCGCCGATGATCAGGAGGTCGGTCTCGACGTCCTGCGCTGGGTCCGGGGCCACTCCCCGATCCAAGCCCGCGGCGGAGGTATCGGCAAGCGCCCGCGCTGGGCGGGGCCTGGCAGGATGCTTCCTCGTGACGGACTGGTGGTCGGGCTTCGAGCGCGACCCGCGCGACGCGGGCAACGCCGGGCTGCGCGCGTCCGACGCCGACCGCGAGGTGGTCCGCGGGTTGCTGTCCGAGGCGTTCGCGGACGGGCGGCTGGACCGCGACGAGTTCGACGAGCGCGCCGACCTGGTGCTGCGCACCCGGACCCTCGGCGACCTGCCGCCGATCGTGCGCGACCTGGTCCCGATGACGCCGGCCGTGCGTCGCCCCGCCGGGGCCATGTCGCCGGACGAGATCCAGGCCAAGGCGCTCGAGCGCTGGCGCAACGACCGGCGAGAAGCCTTCTTCGGCCTGCTGTTCGTCTCAGCGGTGACCTGGACGATCTGGGTGGCCACCAGCAGGGGTTTCCCGTGGCCGGCGTTCGTGACGATCGCGGCACTGATGAACCTGCTGCGCGTGGCGACCTCGCGCGAGCAGAAGGTGGCGGAGAACGTCCGCTACCTCGAGAAGAAGCAGGCCAAGGAGCTCTACAAGCGCGGAGAGCTCCCGCCCTCATGAGGCTGCGATCGTGAGGCGGCTCTTCGACGCGGCTCGCAGTCACCCGTCGGCGGTGCTCCTCTTCGGCCAGCTGCTCGCGATCCTGGCGTACCCCTTCTTCGACGACTCCGCTCCTGGCCGAGCACTGCTGAGCGCCGTCGGCACCGGGCTGGTCGCGGTCGCCCTGTGGGCGGTGCGCAGGAGCCCTGCGCTGACGTGGATGGCACTCCTGCTCGGCGGCCCGGCCATGGTGTTCAGCCTGCTGGAGGCGTTCCTTCCCGACACGTCGTGGGTGACGTTGACCTCGGCGCTCCTGCACGCGCCGTTCTACTTCTACATCTCCTACGGGATGATCAGGTACCTCTTCCACGACGACAAGGTCACCCGCGACGAGCTGTACGCCACCGGTGCCGCCTTCACGGTCGTCGCCTGGGGCTTCGCCTACGTCTTCGCGGCCGTGCAGGTGATCTGGCCCGGGTCGTTCGTGGCGTACGACGGCGACGGCGCCCGATCGTGGTTCGAGCTGCTCTTCCTGTCGTTCACGACCCTCACCAGCGTCGGCCTGTCCGACGTCATCCCCGTGCTCCCCCACGCGCGCGCCTTCGTGATGGTCGAGCAGGTCGCCGGCGTCTTCTACGTGGCCCTGGTGATCGCCCGCCTCGTCGGGCTCACCAACGCCCGCACAGCCCGCCGCAGCTGATCTCCGGGTCTCGTGACGGTCGCCGGCGCGACCTCCTCGACCACCCGCTGGCCTACTCCTCGGAGTCGTCCTCGTCGTCGTCGAGCTTGCCCGCCCGCTCGGCGGCGGCGACGATCTCGCGGACCTGGGCGAGGCTCCCGCAGTCGGCATCGAGCTGCGCGTTGCGCTCCTTGACGAAGAGGTCGCCCAGCTCGGCGCGCGCCTGTTCGCCGACTTCCTCCCGCGCGGGGTTGAGGATGGTGAGCTCCTCCTCGGTGAGGTGGTGGTTGATCACCTTGGCGAGCTCCTCGACCGCGTCGTCGAAGGCCTGGGTGTCGGTGCCCTTCAGCTCGAGCACGGCGAGCAGCGCCTGGTGGCCCTCCGCGTGCTCCTCCTCGCCGTGCTCGGCCTCGTGCTCACTGACCGCGCCCTTGCGGCGGAGCTTGGGATAGACGTGCTTCTCCTCGGCGAGGGCGTGCGCGACGTGGAGGGCGGACAGCGCGCGACGGACTGCGTCGCGATCACTGGAGGAGTCGCGGAGGTCGCGCAGCAGCGCCTCGAAGCGGCGGTGGTCGTCGAGGATGAGGTCGACGACGTCGCCTTGGACGGGTCGTCCGAGATCGATGGAGGTCATGCGGATCACGTTAGCGACGGCGGCGAAGGGACCTCTGCCTCCCCACGGGTGCGCCGTTCCTGCTCGCTCTGCTCCACGGGGCGCCGCGCTTCCCCAAGGCGATCTTGGCCGCATGCCGGCCGGCGCTCACTTGGTCGCCTCCATCATCGACCTGAGCTCCTTCTTGAGGCCCTGGATCTCGTCGCGCAGGCGGGCCGCGAGCTCGAACTGCAGCTCAGCAGCCGCATGCTTCATCTGGTCGGTGAGCTGCTGAATGAGCTCGGCGAGGTCACTGCTCGGCAGGCCGGCGAGGTCGGGCGAGGACTCGCGCATCCGGGAGAGCCCGGGCACGGGTGCCTTCTTGGACCGCGGGTCGAGGTGCTGGTAGGTCGCCAACAGCTCCTCGGTGTTCTCGTCCTCGCGCTGCAGCATCGCGGTGATGTCGGCGATCTTCTTGCGCAACGGCGTCGGGTCGATGCCGTTCGCGGTGTTGTAGGCGACCTGCTTGGCGCGGCGACGGTTGGTCTCGTCGATCGCCGACTCCATCGAGGGCGTGACCTTGTCGGCGTACATGTGCACCTGGCCGGAGACGTTGCGAGCCGCGCGTCCGATCGTCTGGATCAGGGACTTGTCCGAGCGGAGGAAGCCCTCCTTGTCGGCGTCGAGGATCGACACCAGCGACACCTCCGGCAGGTCGAGACCCTCACGGAGCAGGTTGATCCCGACCAGGACGTCGTACTCCCCCAGCCGCAGGTCGCGCAGCAGCTCGATGCGCCGGAGGGTGTCGACCTCGGAGTGGAGGTAGCGCGTGCGCACGCCGGCGTCGAGGAGGTAGTCGGTGAGGTCCTCGGACATCTTCTTGGTGAGCGTGGTGACCAGCACCCGCTCGTTGCGCTCGACGCGGATGTTGATCTCGTGGATGAGGTCGTCGATCTGGCCCTTGGTGGGCTTCACGATCACCTCGGGGTCGATCAGCCCGGTGGGGCGGATGATCTGCTCGACGGCGTTGGTGGCGCCGCCGACCTTGTCGAGCTCGTAGTTGCCCGGGGTCGCCGAGAGGTAGATGGTCTGGCCGATGCGGTCGAGGAACTCCTCCCACTTCAGCGGCCGGTTGTCCATGGCGCTGGGCAGCCGGAAGCCGTGGTCGACCAGGTTGCGCTTGCGCGACATGTCGCCCTCGTACATGCCGCCCACCTGGGGCACCGCGACGTGCGACTCGTCGATGACCAGCAGGAAGTCCTCGGGGAAGTAGTCGAGCAGGCAGTTGGGCGCCGAGCCGGGGCTGCGACCGTCGATGTGCATCGAGTAGTTCTCGATGCCGGAGCAGGACCCGACCTGCCGCATCATCTCGATGTCGTACGTCGTGCGCATCCGCAGGCGCTGTGCCTCCAGGAGCTTGCCCTGCCGCTCGAAGGTCGCGAGCTGCTGCTCGAGCTCCGCCTCGATGCCGCTGATGGCGCGCTCCATCCTCTGTGGGCCGGCGACGTAGTGGGTGGCGGGGAAGACGTAAAGCTCCTTGTCCTCGCTCATCACCTCGCCCGTCACCGGGTGCAGTGTCATCAGCCGCTCGATCTCGTCGCCGAAGAACTCGACGCGCAGCGCCAGCTCCTCGTAGACCGGGAAGATCTCCAGGGTGTCGCCGCGAACCCGGAAGGTGCCACGGGTGAAGGACATGTCGTTGCGGGTGTATTGGATCTCGACGAGCCGCCGCAGCACCGAGTCGCGGTCGTGCTCGTCGCCGACGCGCAACCGCAGCATGCGGTCGACGTACTCCTGCGGGGTGCCGAGGCCGTAGATGCACGAGACCGTCGAGACGACGATGACGTCACGGCGCGTCAGCAGGGAGTTGGTCGCCGAGTGCCGGAGTCGCTCCACCTCCTCGTTGATCGAGGAGTCCTTCTCGATGTAGGTGTCGGTCTGGGGGACGTAGGCCTCGGGCTGGTAGTAGTCGTAGTAGGAGACGAAGTACTCGACCGCGTTCTGCGGGAAGAGCTCGCGCAGCTCGTTGGCGAACTGAGCGGCCAGCGTCTTGTTGGGCTGGAGCACGAGCAGCGGGCGCTGCACCTGCTCGGCGACCCAGGCCACCGTGGCGGTCTTGCCCGTGCCGGTGGCACCCAGCAGGACGACGTCCTTCTCCCCCGCCTGCAGGCGCGAGGTGATGTCGGCGATCGCGGTCGGCTGGTCGCCGGAGGGCTGGTAGTCGGAGACGACCCGGAAGGGCGCCACCCGGCGCTCGAGATCTGTCACTGGTCGCATGGCTCGAGCCTAGGACGGACCACCGACAACCCCCAGAAGCCGTGGTCCGGGACCCGGCCTGGCGCTCCGACGGCGGACCGCGCTAGTCTTCCCCGTCCTCCCTGTGAGCAGCGCATTTGCCCGAAAGGGCCACGCAGGCGCGCTCTAATCCATATCGTGGGCCGTGGACCCGCCCCGGGTCACCGGTCGCCGAGCCCCCCGGCGGCACACCCCTCGACCGGACCAGGTGAACGATGGCACAGAACCGTTTTGCTGTTTCTGGATGGCCGCTTCGCAGGAAGCTGGCCCTGGCTGTGGCCATCCCGATCCTGCTGGCCGCCGTCTTCGGCGGGCTGCGCGTGCGCACCGAGCTGGAGCAGTCCGCAAACTACGCCGCCTCCGCGAGCCAGGTCGACGTGCTCGGCCCCGCGATCGACTACCTCTCGGCGGCCGAGCAGGCAGCGGTGGCGCTCCTCTTCAAGGGCGCGAGCGTCGAGGACCGCCTCACGCCCGAGGAGCGCGACGCCGAGATCAAGAAGGTGCAGGACGCCGCGGCCGCGCTCGAGCAGGCGGGCACCAACCCCGACCTGACGACGGCCCAGCGCGACCAGGTCACGAAGATCCTGGCACTGAGCTCGCAGCTGCGCACCAACATGGGCTACGTCAGCCTGGGGCAGGCCGACTCCCAGGTGCGCACGCTCCACCGCAACGTGTCCCTCCTGATCGGGACCATCGAGGCCGCCCAGCTCGAGCCCAACGCCAAGCTGCAGCTGCTCGACCACACGGTCGACGGCCGCCGCTCGCTCGCCATGGTGCAGCTCGACGTCGCCTACAACGGCACGAAGTCCGACGTCGCGAAGCTCGCCTCCGAGCTGGGCATCGAGAACGCCGCGCTCGACCGGCTCGGCGCCGTGCTCGGCAGCACCGACCCGCTGGTCCTCCAGCTCACGCAGCAGAACAACGTGCACTTCGGAACCATCCGCGACGGCGGCACCGACGTGGGCGGCGAGCAGGCGTTCGCCGGCTACGACACCATGACCAACAACCTGCTGGCCTCCATCGACAAGGAGCTCGCAGCCGAAGCGCGGGACGCCCGCACGCTGGCCATCCTCAACTCGGCGGTGACCGGTGCCGCGCTGCTCGCCGCGCTGATCCTGGTGCTGCTCGTCTCGCGCTGGCTGCTGAACCCGATCCGCCGAGTGCGTGAGGGTGCCCTGCTGGTGGCCACCGAGAAGCTGCCCGAGGCCGTCCGCAAGATCCGTGGCGGCGGGGACCCCGGCGAGATCGAGCCGATCGACGTCACCACGCACGAGGAGATGGGCCAGCTGGCCCGCGCGGTCGACGACCTCCACCGGCAGGCCGTCCACCTGGCGTCCGGCGAGGCCCAGCTGCGGTCCCAGGTGTCGGAGATGTTCGTGACGCTGTCGCGTCGCAACACCGGACTGGTCAACCAGCAGCTCGCGCTGATCGAAGGCCTTGAGCGTGACGAGGAGGACCCGAAGCGCCTCGAGAACCTCTTCAAGCTCGACCACCTCGCCTCCCGCATGCGCCGGACGGCCGAGAGCCTGATGGTGCTGGCCGACACTCCGGCTGCTGGTTCCACCGCGGACACCCTGACCGTGGCCGACGCCCTGCACGCCGCGACCGCAGGTGTCGCGGACTACCAGCGCGTGCAGATCCTCTCCACGCCCGGCGACCGGATCGTGCCGGTCGCAGCCGGTGACGTCGTCCACATGATCACCGAGCTGCTGGACAACGCGCTGGCGTACTCTCCGCCCACCGCTCCGGTGATCGTGATGACCACGACGACGATCACCTCGACGACCATCCGCATCACCGACTCCGGGCTCGGCATCGACCACGACGCCATGTCCGCGCTCAACGGCGTGCTCAAGTCCGGTGGCGAGGTCAACGCCGAGACTGCCCGCCGGATGGGTCTGCTCGTGGTGAGCCGCTTGGCGAAGCGCCACGGCATCTCCGTGAGCCTGGAGCGCACCGAGCGCGGTGGCGTCACCGCGACCGTCGTGATTCCCCGCAACCTGCTGCGTAGGGGTGACGAGGGCGACGATGTCGAGCCGCGCAAGCCCGCTCTGCCGGCAGCCGCCAACGCGACGCCCTACAAGCGGCCGGTCAGCGCGCCCGAGCCCGGGAGCGAGCCGGAGCTCGAGCCCGACCTCGCCCCCGCTGCCCCCGCCGCTGCGGCCGTCGAGGTCACGCCCGAGGTCGACCCCATCGAGGCGGCCATCAACGCCGTCATCGGCCTGCCCCAGCGCCGCCCCGGCGCGACTGGCGCCGGCTCCTTGGCAGCGACTCCTGCCGCCAGCGGTCCGTCGTTGCTCTCGCGTGGGTCTGATACGGACCGGCCTGGCGGTGACCGCCCCGGCGCTGACCGGCCTGGCGGTGACCGACCCGGCGGCGGCCGGCCGATCAGCGAACGGCCCGGCGCCGAGCGGTTCTTCCTCGGTGCCCGCAAGGAGCCACTGGCGGCCCTGGAGCCCGGCTCCGACAAGGTCGCCCGGCCGGCCGACGACAGCCCGGCCGACGACAGCCCGGCCGGCGAGACCTCCGAGTCCTCGCGCGACGAGGGGCTCGTCGACCTCGGGCTGCTCAGCCTCGAGGACGTCGCCGAGGTCGAGGACCTCGAGGACGAGACGGGCGAGGAGGAGAGCGAGGGCGCGCAGATCTTCGCGCTCCCGAGCCGGTCGCCCTTCGAGCGGCCCGCGCGCGACGAGCACTCGACGGAGCACTCGACGGAGCACTCCATGGAGGACACGACAGGAGACACACCCGAGGAGCACGTCGACGACGACGACACCGAGGACGCCGAGGAGCACGTCGACGACGACACCTCGGACACCGAGGACGCCGAGGACGACCGCGAAGAAGCCGTAGCCGAGGCCGTGGCCCCGGACCCGGTCGACGACCCGTCCAGGCAGATGTGGGCGGCGATGGGCGTCGACACCGGCGACGAGCCCGTTGCCTCCGAGCCCGTTGCCTCCGAGCCCGTTGCCTCCGAGCCCGTTGCCTCCGAGCCCGTTGCCTCCGAGCCCGCCGAGCCCGTGCCGGCGCTGCCCACCAGGGTGCCCGCATCGTCCTTCCTCGACGCGAGCACCCCGGTCGAGCACAACGGCGGTGACGACGACACTCCGCTGTTCCGTTCGCTGCGTTCCAACTGGCTCACCTCGGGCGGCGAGGGCGAGCAGCCCTGGGTCGACCCGGAGATCGAGGCCGGCTGGGAGGCTGCCCAGAGCGTCGCCGAGAGTCCGGCGCCGCTCCAGCTCAGCGAGTCCGGACTGCCCGTGCGGCGCCCGGGAGGACGGCTGGTTCCTGGTGGGGTCACGACGCCCACCAGCAAGCCGGTCGTCCGCGACCCCGAGGCGATCCGCGCCCGGCTCTCGGCACACCGTGCCGGCGTGGCCAGGGGCCGCACGGCCTCGACGCCGGGTTCGACGGGCCTCGACCAGGCTCACGATTCTGGCTCCGAACCTACGTCACACGACACCCCTCAGAAGGAAGCAGGACTGGTATGACCGACATGAACAGCTTCGGAGCCGCGACGGCAGGCGAGGAGCGTGGCCTCGACTGGTTGGTGACCAAGTTCGTCAATGACGTTCCGGACACCGCGCACGCCATCCTGGTCTCCGCCGACGGCCTGCTCATGGCAGCCAGCGCGAGCATCCCCGACGACCGGGCCGAGCAGGTGGCCGCGGTGTCGAGCGGCCTCGCCAGCCTGGCCGTGGGTGCCGCCCGCCTCTTCGACGGTGGCGCGGTGCTGCAGACCGTCATCGAGATGGAGGGCGGCTTCCTCCTCCTGATGAGCGTCGGCGACGGATCGCACCTCGCGGTCCTCACCCAGAACTCGGCCGACATCGGCCAGGTGGGCTACGAGATGGCGCTGTTGGTGGACCGGGTGGGCCGCATGGTGCAGGCCACCGCCCGGGTCTCCCTCAGCGGCGCGGCCGGGTGACCTTCCGTGGCTGCGCCTGAGCCCGGCGACGAGCCGGACGCCGCCCCGCGGGCGCGGTACGTCCGTGCCTACACGCTCACCTCCGGCCGCACCAAGGCCAAGGTCGACCTGCCCCTCGAGGCGACCCTCGAGCGGATCACCCTGGAGGGCGCGCACGTGCCCGAAGGACAAGTGGGCCAGATCCTCGAGATCTGCCACTCCAAGTCGGTGGCCGAAGTGTCCGCCGCAGTTCGCCTCCCCATCGGTGTCGTTCGTGTCCTGCTCGGCGACCTCGTCGAGCTGGGGCACGTCAGGGTCCAGGCGACCCTCACCGAGAGCTCGTCGGTCGACGAGCGTCGAGACTTGATCGAAAGGACCCTCCGTGGACTACGCGCGCTCTAGTGCCTCGCGCAGCGCGGCGTCGACGAAGATCGTCGTCGCCGGTGGATTCGGCGTCGGCAAGACCACCCTGGTCGGGTCGGTCTCCGAGATCGTTCCGCTGCGCACCGAAGCACTCGTCACCAACGAGTCAGAAGGCGTCGACAACCTCGACGCCGTCCCCAGCAAGCACACCACCACGGTGGCCATGGACTTCGGCAGGATCACCCTCGCCGAGGACCTCGTGCTCTACCTCTTCGGCACACCTGGGCAGCGCCGCTTCTGGTTCATGTGGGACGACCTGTGCCTCGGTGCCATCGGCGCCATCGTGCTCGTCGACACCGCGCGACTGGACGAGGCGTTCTCCCCCCTCGACTACTTCGAGGCAAAGGGACTGCCCTTCATCGTGTGCGTCAACGAGTTCGAGGGCGGGCAGCGGTTCGCGATGCACGATGTCGCTGCTGCGCTCGCACTCCCGCCACACGTGCCGATCATTCCGGTCGACGCGCGCAACCGGGAGTCGGCCAAGGCCGCTCTCGTGCGGGTCACCGAGTACTCCCTGGAGCGGCTCTCGCAGGCGGTGTCGGCCGGCGCCAGCTGACCGGCACGACCGGGCTCCCAGGCGCCTGGGCATACTCGACACCAGCATCCACACCACTGCTGGAGGTTTCATCCATGCGTCGCCGACTGGCCGTCGCCCTGCTCGTCCTCGTCCTGCCGACCGGCCTGCTCGCCGGCTGTGGGTCCGACCCCGTGGACGTGGAGGGCAACTGGATGCTCGTCGGTGCCCGGCTGCCCGCCGGGCACTGGGACCCCGACGACCCGGACGAGGCGCGGTACTTCCTCCAGATCGCCGACGGCAAGGCTCTGGGCTTCGCCGGGTGTGACGAGTACGAGGCGACGGTGGAGCAGGACGGTGACGACCTCGACTTCGCGGACTTCACGAAGACCACGCGCAAGAACTGCGACGCCGACGTCGTCCCCGACCCGCTCGACGGCAACCTGCCCGGGGCGATCCAGGCGATCACCTCGGTCGAGATGGATGGCGACCTGCTCGTGATGCGCGGTGACGACACGACCCTGTCGTTCCGCGAGCGCGTGGCTTCCTGACGCAGACCGCGCGCCGCAGCTCACCTGGGCTCGCTAGATTGACCGGGTGAGCCGGACGCCTGCCGTACGCGCCCTGACAGTCGCGCGGCGGACCCTGGCGACGATCCTCGGGCTCCAGGTCGCCTTGGCGCTGGTCCTCACGATCGTCGACTCCTACCGCCGCCGTGGGAAGAAGCCTCAGCCGTTCCCAGTGAGTGCGCCACGCGAGGTGCCGGTCGGCGACGGCCGGGTGACGACGTACACCTATGGCCAGGATCTCTACGCCGCGATGCTGGACGCGATCCGGGGGGCACAGCGGCAGATCCTCTTCGAGACCTACATCTGGAAGGGCGACGAGGTCGGCGAGGAGTTCAAGAAGGCGCTGGTCGAGGCGGCCCGCCGAGGGGTCGACGTCTACGCGATCTACGACGGGTTCGCGAACCTCGTGGTGTCCCCCGCGTTCAAACGCTTCCCTCCCGAGCTGAAGGTCCTGCACTACCCCGTGTACAACGCGGGGCTGAGGTTCTGGGACCTGCGCCGCTACGGCCGAGACCACCGCAAGATCCTGGTCGTCGACGAGGAGGTCGGGTTCGTCGGCGGCTACAACATCGGCTCGGCGTACGCGACGGAGTGGCGCGACACGCACGTGCGGCTCACCGGCCCCGCGGTGTGGGATCTGCAGCGTGCCTTCGCCGACTTCTGGAACTTGAACCGCCGTCGGCGGTTCGGCCGCAGTGAGCGGCCACTGCTCCTCGAGACGGCGTCGATGTGGGAACCGCAGATCCGCGTGCACCGCAACATCCCGCGGCTCTGGATGTTCCCGATCCGGTCGATGTACCTCGAGGCGATCAACCGGGCCACCACCAACATCTGGATGACGCACGCCTACTTCATCCCCGACCAGGACTTCGTCGACTCCCTCTGCGAAGCCGGGCGGCGCGGTGTCGACGTCCGGCTGCTGCTTCCCTTGAAGTCCAACCACATCGTCGCCGACTGGATCTCCCGGGGGTACTTCTCGCAGATGCTCGAAGCCGGCGTGCGCATCCTGCGCTACCGCGACGCGATGGTGCACGCCAAGACCTCGACCATCGACGGCAGCTGGTCGACCGTCGGCACCGCCAACGTCGACCGGCTCTCGCTGCAGGGCAACTACGAGATCAACGTGGAGGTCATCGACCAGGACCTCGCGCGAGCCATGGAGGAGATCTTCACGGTCGACGAGTCCAACTGCCTCGAGCTCACGCTCGGCGAGTGGGAGGCACGCGACCTGCACCGCAAGTTCACCGAGATGTTCCTCGGGCCGCTGCGGCCCCTTCTCTGAGGTCTCGACTCAACCTGGCCGGCGAGGTGCCGGCAGGTGCGTGCGCGGGGCCATCCGCGGACCCCGCCGCGGTGCCCCCAGGCGCGCCAGCGCGACCAGCGCCTGCACCCGGCCGCGGTGCGGTCGCCACGGCTCGAGGTACGCCGCCAGCTGCTCGTCGTCGAACGGCTGTCCGGTCAGCGCCCACCCGATGTCCTTGGCCACGTGGTAGTCACCGAAGCTGACCGCGTCGGCGTCCCCGAAGGCGCGCTGGCGCACCTCCGCCGAGGTCCAGACGCCGACGCCCGGCAGCGTCCGGAGCCGCCGGTCGATCTCGTCCATAGGGCGGCCGACACTGCGTTCCAGGGCATCGGCGACTCGTGCGGCCTGCACGACCGTACGGGAGCGGGCCGGGTCGATGTGCATGCGGAGCCACTCCCAGGACGGCACCTGACGGAGCGTGTCGGGCGCAGGTTGCAGCATCAGCCGGAGGTCGGCGACCGGCCCCGGGGCGGGCTCGCCGAAGCGGCGCACGAGCCGCGCGAAGCCGGCGAACGCCTCCTGGCCGGTGACCTTCTGCTCGATGATCGAGGGGACCAGCGACTCCATCACCCGATCCGTGCGGCCCAGCCGCCAGTGCGGGTGGTGACGGAGCACCTCGGCCAGCACGGGGTGGCGTGGGTCGAAGCCCGACGGGTCGTCGTCGGCCCCGAGCAGCGCGGGCACGGAGTCCAGCGCCCAGTCGGCGCCGTCACCCCACGCACGGGCGCGGACCTCGCCGTCGGACACCCGTGCCTCGATGCGGAGGGTGGCCGAGCCTGCCGGCGTGCGGATGGCCCGCCAGAACCGGGCCTGCGCCGAGCCGGCTCCCTCGACCCGGAAGGTCGGATCGCCGGCGCCGCGCCGGTGCGGGAGGAGCAGCTGCCCGACGGGGCAGGGCCAGCCGGGCCGCCAGACGCGCGCCCTGCCTGACTCCCCCGTATCCCCCGCCTGACGACCGACGCCCACGCGCTATAGGTTCCCACCCATGACCGACAGTGAGTCGACGGGCCCAGCGACCGGCCCGACCGCACGTCCTTCTTCCGGCCGCCGCGCGCTGGAGCCGGGCATCCAGCGCGACTTCTCCCAGACGATGTCGTACGGCGGCTACCTGCGACTCGACCTCCTTCTCGCGGCGCAGCAGCCGCTGAGCGACCCCCCGCAGCACGACGAGATGCTCTTCATCATCCAGCACCAGACCTCCGAGCTGTGGCTCAAGCTGCTCGTCCACGAGCTGCGCTCTGCGCGTGACCTGGTCGCGGCGGACGACCTGTCCCCCGCGCTCAAGCGGATGGCCCGGGTCAAGCACATCCAGCGGGTGCTGACCGACCAGTGGTCGGTGCTGGCGACGCTGACACCGTCGGAGTACGCCGAGATCCGGCCGTTCCTCGCGTCGTCGTCGGGGTTCCAGTCGGCGCAGTACCGCGAGGTGGAGTTCCTGCTGGGCAACAAGGACCGCGACATGGTCCAGGTGTTCAAGCACGACCCCGACGCCCAGTCGGCGCTGTCGGCACTCCTCGCGGAGCCGTCGCTGTACGACGAGTTCCTCCGCTATCTCCACCGGCACGGATACGCCGTCCCCGCCGAGATGGTCGAGCGCGACTGGTCCGTGCCGCACTCGCTCTCCCCTGAGGTCGTCGACGTCTTCGCCGGCGTGTACGCCGATCCGGCACAGCACTGGATCGTCTACGAGACCTGCGAGGAGCTCGTCGACATGGAGGACAACTTCCAGCAGTGGCGTTTCCGCCACCTGCAGGTCGTCCAGCGCACCATCGGCGGCCGGGTCGGCACGGGCGGCTCTTCGGGGGTGTCGTTCCTGCGCCGGGCGCTCGACATCACCTTCTTCCCCGAGCTGTTCGAGGTGCGGTCGAGGATCGGCGCCTAGCCCGGGTTCAGCTCGGGATCAGCGTGGCTGGAGGGCGGCCATCTGGTCGCCGACAGGGGTACCCGCGAGGGCGGCGACGACGCCCGCGACGTCCTCGGCCGAGCGGTTCTGGCTGAGCTTGGCCTTGCCCTCGACCGTCTCGATGGTGAGCGAGACACCGACGATCGCGCGCAGCTGCCCGGCGACGTACTTCTCCGGCGCGTCGGTGACCGCCCACGGCTCGTCGCGCGCGGCCTCGTGGCGATCGGTGAGCGCGGTGACCATCGTCCGCAGCCAGTCCGCGTCGTCGTGCACGTGCACGGTGCCGCGGAGGTGGACGGCCGAGTAGTTCCACGTCGGGACGACGCGGCCGTGCTCGGCCTTCGTGGCGTACCACCCGGGGCTGACGTAGGCGTCCGGTCCGGTCACGATCGCGAGGGCGGGTGAGCCCTCGACGATGCGCTGCCAGTGACCGTTGGCGCGGGCGACGTGCCCGATCAGCTCGCCGTCGCGCAGCAGGACCGGGAGGAACGTCGCGTCGGCCCTGCCGTCCTCGGCCACGGTCACCAGCTGGGCCGTCGCGATCTCCGTGACCATGAGCAGCGCCTTGTCGTCGTCGACGGCGTTGAAGCGGGGCACGTAGAGGCGATCGGTCACCTGGGCAGTCTCTGGTCTCGACTGATCGCTCGCAAGCTCGCTGCTCGACCACCGGATAATGAGGACGTGCTGCTCCACGAGGTCGTCGAGACGTCCGCCGCCGTCGCTGCGACCAGGTCGCGCAAGGCCAAGGTCGAGGCGCTCGCGGCGCTGTTGCGGCGCACCACGCCCGACGAGCTCGAGACCGTCACCGCCTACCTCGGGGGCACGCTCCGCCAGCGGCGCACGGGCGTCGGGTGGAGAGGAGCTGCCGCCCAGGTCGAGCCAGCCGACGAGCCGAGCCTGTCGGTGACGGAGGTCCACGAGGCCTTCGAGACGATCGCCGCCCTCGTGGGCAGCGGCTCGCAGTCCGCCCGCGCGCAGGCGGTGTCCGAGCTGTTCGGCCGCGCCACCGACGTCGAGCAGCGCTGGCTGCGCGGCGCCGTGACCGGCAACCTGCGGCAGGGCGCCCAGGACAGCCTGGTCCAGGAGGCGGTCTCCGTCGCCTCCGGTGCACCCCTCAAAGCGGTCCGCCGCGCCGCGATGCTCGCGGGGGGCACGGTGCCGATCGTGGTCGCGGCCTTCGCCGGCGGCGAGGTCGCGCTGGGTGAGGTCGGGCTGGAGGTGCTCCGGCCGGTGCAGCCGATGCTGGCCTCCAGCGCTCCAGACCTCGCCGCTGCGATCGCCAGGGCCGGCGGCGGCGGCGACGGCACCGCCTTGGCCGTCGACGCCAAGCTCGACGGCATCCGCATCCAGGTGCACCGGTCCGGTGACGAGGTGGTCATCGCCACCCGCAGCCTCGACGACATCACCGAGCGGCTGCCCGAGGTCGTCGAGATCGCCAGGACCCTGCCCGCCGACTCGTTCGTCCTCGACGGCGAGGCGCTCGCACTCGACGAGAGAGGCCGTCCCCGCCCCTTCCAGGAGACCGCGTCCCGCACCGCGCAGGCCGCGGGCGTCGTGGTGACGCCCTACTTCTTCGACCTCCTCCACGTCGACGGTGACGACCTCCTGGACGCCCCCGGCACCGAGCGCCTCGCGCGTCTCGAGGCGCTCGTGCCGCGGCCCCACGTCGTGCCCCGCCTGATCACCGACGACCCGGCCGCTGCCGAGGCGTTCAGCCGGCAGGTGCTCGCTGACGGGCACGAGGGGGTCGTCGTCAAGGACCTGTCGGCGCCGTACGCCGCCGGCCGCCGCGGCGCCTCCTGGGTCAAGGTGAAGCCCGTCCACACCCTCGATCTCGTCGTGCTGGCCGTCGAGTGGGGCAGCGGTCGCCGCGAGGGCTGGCTGTCCAACATCCACCTGGGCGCGCGCGACCCCGAGCGGCCGGGCGAGTTCGTGATGCTGGGCAAGACCTTCAAGGGGATGACCGACGAGATGCTCGCCTGGCAGACCGAGCGCTTCACCGAGCTGGCCGTCTCCCCCGACACGATCAGGGAGCACTACGTCGTCGAGGTGCGGCCCGAGCAGGTCGTCGAGATCGCCCTCGACGGCATCCAGCGCTCGTCGCGCTATCCGGGTGGGGTCGCGCTCCGCTTCGCCCGCGTCGTCCGCTACCGCGACGACAAGACCGCCGACGAGGCCGACACCCTCGCGACCGTCAACGAGATGTTCGGTGGCTGAACCCGGAAGATGGGTGTCGACCAGGCCTCCGGCATCTTCCCGGTGACCTCAGGACGGGCCCTGGATCTCGACCAACCTGATGGATGCCCGACCCGGCCGACCAGGTTGCACCCGGCCTACGATCGGCAGCGTGAGCCAGGCAGAGACCGGCGGCCGTCGTACGGCCATCGAGGAGCGTCGCCGCAAGCAGGCGGCCGACATCATCGCCGCCACCCGCGCGCTCTTCGACGAGCGTGGCGTCCGGGACGCACAGGTCGAGGACATCGCCCGGGCGGCGGGGGTCAACCGGGCGATTCTCTACCGCCACTTCACGGGCAAGGAGGAGATCTTCGCGCTGGTGGTGGTGAGCTATCTCGGCGAGCTGGGCGAGCAGATGAGCGCGGCTGTCGCCGGGCACGACACCGCCCGGGCGCGACTCACCGCGCTGGTCGAGGCGTTCGTCGACTACGGCATCGCGCACCCGGCGTTCGCCGACTGCGCACAGGCGCTGATGCGGCTGCCCGGCCCCGAGCTTCTCGCCGAGGTCAGCGAGCGTGCGCTGGGCCGGCTGGGCCGGGCGATCTCGTCGTGCCTGGTCGTGCTCTCCGACACCCTCGAGCACGGAGTCGCCACGGATGAGTTCACGATCGAGGACCCACAGCTGCTCGCCAACGCGTTCTACGCCAGCGGTCTCGGCGCCCTGCAGCTCGCGCGGGTCGGCATCCTGGTGAAGGAGGCTGCGCCGGGCGTACCGGGCGTCGGGGCCATCTCACCCGGGCAGGTGCGCGACTACCTGGTCGCCTCCGCGCTGGCGATGGCGACTGGTCGGGATAGCTGACCACGAAAGGCACGCTTCACGACCTCAAGAGGCGTGCCGATCGTGGTCAGTTATCCGTCCGAGTCAGCGCTCCAGGATGGCCACCACGCCCTGGCCGCCCGCGGCGCAGATCGAGATGAGTCCACGACCGGACCCCTTCTCCGCCAGCAGCTTGGCCAGCGTCGCCACGATGCGGCCACCGGTCGCGGCGAACGGGTGCCCGGCCGCGAGCGAGGAGCCGTTGACGTTGAGCTTGGCGCGGTCGATGGTCCCCAACGGCGCGTCGAGCCCGAGCCGCTCCTTGCAGAACACCGGGTCCTCCCAAGCCTTGAGCGTGGCCAGCACCTGCGAGGCGAACGCCTCGTGGATCTCGTAGTAGTCGAAGTCCTGCAGCGTCAGACCCTGACGCGCCAGCATCCGCGGCACGGCGTACGCCGGCGCCATCAGCAACCCCTCGGCTCCGTGCACGTAGTCGACCGCGGCCGTCTCGTGGTCGACGAGGTACGCCAGCGGCTCGAGCCCGCGCTCCTTCGCGAAACCCTCGGACCCGAGCAGCACCACCGACGCACCGTCGGTCAGCGGCGTCGAGTTGCCGGCCGTCATGGTCGCGGCGGCGCCCTTGCCGAAGACCGGCTTGAGCGTCGACAGCTTCTCCACCGACGAGTCCGGCCTCAGGTTCTGGTCCTTCTCGAGGCCGCGGAACGCCGTGAGCTGGTCGTCGAGGAAGCCGCGCTCGTACGCCGCCGCGAGCCGCTGGTGCGACGTGGCGGCGAGCTCGTCCTGCTCCGCACGCCCGATCTGCCACTCCAGCGCGGTCAGCGCGGCGTGCTCGCCCATGGAGAGGCGGGTGCGCGGCTCGGAGTTCTGGGGCACGTCCAGCCCGATGTCGCCCGGACGGATCTGCGCGAGAGCGGTCAGCCGCCCGCGGGTGTCGCGAGCCGAGTTGACCTTCATCAGCTTGCGCCGCAGCCGGTCGCTGATCGCGACGGGGGCGTCGGAGGTGGTGTCGGTGCCGCCGGCGATGCCGGAGTCGATCTGGCCGAGGGCGACCTTGCTGGCGACCTGGATCACGGCCTGGAGACCGGTCCCGCAGGCCTGCTGGATGTCGGTGGCCGGCGTCTCGGGGGCGAGCTTGGACCCGAGCACCGACTCCCGGGTCAGGTTGAAGTCACGGGAGTGCTTGAGCACCGCACCGGCCACCACCTCACCGACCTGCTCACCGGCCAGCCCGAAGCGGGTGACGAGCCCGTCGATCGCCGCGGTCAGCATCTGCTGGTTGGAGGCGTCGGCGTAGACGGAGTTGGAGCGGGCGAACGGGATGCGGTTGCCGCCGAGGACGGCCACCCGTCGGGTCTTGGCGTTCATGGGACCTATCATTACTCGCGAGTAGCCTAAATCGGAACGCAGTGAGCGAGAGATCACCCGGAGGACCCCGCGAGATGAGCGACCGCTACCAGGACTTCACCCACAGCGCCCTCGGGCAGCTGCTGGTCGGCCCGCTGGGCCTGCCCGACCCGCCGTACCTCGACCGCTACACGGCCGGAGCACCCCTCGTCGACGGCGTCGTCGGTATCGGAGGCACAGGTCGGGTCGTCGACCAGCTGCCGAAGGTCCTCGGTGGGCTCGGCATCGCCGAGAGCACAGCCCCCGAGGCACTCGACCGGCACAACCCCGGCAACACCTACAAGGGCCTGGTGTACGACGCCACCGGCATCACCACGAGCGAGGCGCTGGTCGGCCTGCGCGACTTCTTCCAGCCGCTGCTGCGCAGCCTGGCCCCCTCGGGCCGGGTGGTCGTGATCGGGACTCCCCCCGAGCTCACGACCGGATCGGAACGCATCGCGCAGCGAGCGCTGGAGGGCTTCACCCGGTCGCTCGGCAAGGAGGTCGGCCGCGGCTCGACCGTCCAGCTGGTCTACGTGGCCCCCAAGGCCGAGCCGGCGCTCGCGAGCACGCTGGCGTTCCTGCTCTCGCCGAAGTCGGCGTACGTGTCAGGGCAGGTGGTCCGGGTCGGCAGCACGACGACCGACGCCCCCGAGCCCGCCGACTGGCTCAAGCCGCTCGAGGGCAAGGTCGCCCTGGTGACGGGCGCCAGCCGGGGCATCGGCGAGCAGATCGCCCGGGTGCTGCACCGCGACGGCGCCCTCGTCGTCGGGGTCGACGTCCCGCAGGCGGCCAGCGACCTGGTGACCCTCGTCGAGGAGCTGGAGGGCGACCACCTGGTCCTCGACATCACCGCCAAGGACGCACCCCAGCGCATCGCCCACCACCTGACCACGAAGCACGGCGGCGTCGACGTCGTGGTGCACAACGCGGGGATCACCCGCGACCGCAAGCTCGCCAACATGGCGGCGCCGACCGACGGGAGCGCCGATCGCTGGACCTCGGTGATCGGCGTCAACCTCACCGCCCCGGAGCGGATCACCCGCGAGCTGCTCGACCAGGGCGTCGTCAACGCCCACGGTGCGATCGTCGGGGTCGCGTCGACCTCCGGCATCGCCGGCAACGTGGGGCAGAGCAACTACGCCACCTCGAAGGCGGGCGTGATCGGGCTCGTCGACGCCTTCCGCGACGAGCTCACCGACGGCATCACGATCAACGCGGTCGCTCCAGGGTTCATCGAGACGCAGATGACCGCGGCGGTGCCCTTCGCCACCCGCGAGGTCGGCCGCAGGCTCAACGCGATGAGCCAGGGCGGGCTGCCCGTCGACGTGGCCGAGACGATCGCGTGGTTCGCCAACCCGGGCTCGTCCGCCGTCAACGGCAACGTGGTCCGCGTCTGCGGCCAGATGATGCTGGGAGCCTGAGATGCCGCCTGGGATGCCGCCTGGGATGCCGCCTGAGATGCCGCCTGAGATGCCGCCTGAGATGCCGCCTGAGATGCCGAAGGACTCTGCCGGCACCACCCCGCGGGTCGTCGACGGCGACCCGTCGACCCTGACGTTGATGCTCAAGGCAGCCGTCCCGCTGGTTCCCGGGGTCGGGCTGGTCCCCGGCCTGGGCAAGCCGCCGGCCGACGACGCGGTCCTCCCGGAGGTGGCGCTGGCCCGGCACGACGTACCGGTGGACCCGTCGCACCTGCGCAGGTATGCCGAGGTCTGCGGATTCCCGCGCAAGGACACGCTGCCGCTGACGTACCCGCACGTCCTGGCCTTCCCGCTGCAGCTCGCGATCATGACCGACGGCGCCTTCCCCTTTCCGGCGATCGGCACGGTCCACCTGGAGAACTCCATCACCCAGCACCGGCCGATCCAGGTGAGCGAGACGCTGCAGATCACGGTCCGCCCCGCTGCGCTCCGGGCGCACCCCAAGGGCCGGCTCTTCGACCTGGTCACGACCGTGCACTCGCGCGGCGAGCTGGTCTGGGAGGAGACGTCGACGATGCTGCGCAGGGGCGCCGGTGGTGCCGCGACGAGCACCGACGACGAGCGGCCGCACGTGGGGCCGGTCGTCGTGCCCGTCGGCACGACGCAGTGGCGGCTTCCCGCCGACCTGGGCCGGAGGTACGCCGCCGTGTCGGGCGACCGCAACCCGATCCACCTCTACGCGCTCACCGCGAAGGCGTTCGGGTTCCCCCGGCAGATCGCGCACGGGATGTGGACGAAGGCGCGCACCGTCGCCGCCATCGAGAACAGGCTGCCCGATGCGGTCCGGGTCGACGTCGCGTTCCGCAAGCCGGTGCTGCTCCCCGGCACGGTCGCGTTCGGCACCGAGGCGACGCCGGAGGGCCGCGCGTTCGCCCTCACCCGCCCCAAGGACGGAGCGGAGCACCTGGTCGGGACGGCCTCAGCGCTCTGAGGCCAGCTCGCCCCGGGTCTCGGCGGCCGCCCACAGGCGAGCCTCGCCCTCGGCGTCCAGGCCGGTGCCGGCGCGCGCGGACCCGACCGGGTACCCCTCGGCCTGGAGCCACGCCCACGTGTCCCCCACCGTCTCCGGCATCGGCCGGCACCTCAGGCCCGCGTCGTGAGCCTTGGTGGTGTCGCTGTCGTGCAGCGAGGACAGCTCACCCTTGGGCGGCACCCAGATCGGCAGCTCGGTCCAGCCAGAGACGCCGGCCTCCTCGATCGTCTCGGGCGACAGCCAGACCAGCTCGGCCCCGGCGCCGCTGACCCGGACGACCTCGTCGAGCAGGAGGCCGATCGTGGTGTGGCCCGGCCGGCTCACCGTGTCGTACACCCCGACCGGACGGTCCAGCGCGAAGGCGGCCAGGTCGCGGGCGTCGATGTACTGCAACGGCCGATCGTAAGGCCCGGGCGCCGGCACGCGACTCCCCTGCGCGGCCTGACTGATGCGGCGGAACCACCACGGCAACCTGCCCACGCGCTCGTAGGGCCCGAGGATGAGTCCGGCGCGGGCGATGAGCAGGTCTCCACCGAACTCCTCCGCAGCGAGCTCGCCGCCACGCTTGTCAGCGGCATAGTCGGTCACGTCCGCGTCCGGCGCGCCATCCACGACGGGCGCCGACTCGTCCACGCCGTGCGGGATCGGCCACGTGTAGACCGAGCGCGACGAGATGTAGGTGTAGTGGCCCACCCGGCCGGACAGCGCGCGCGCCGAGGCCTGGACGGCGCTGGGGGCGAACGACCAGGTGTCCACCACCGCGTCCCAGGTGTCGTCGCCGAGCGCCGCTGTCAGGGCCGCGACGTCGGTGCGGTCGGCGTGCCGGGCCTCGGCACCCGCCGCCGGCGTCCCGCTCTGGCCACGGTTCACGGTGGTGACCGCGTGGCCGCGGCGCAACGCCTCCTCCACCACGGCTCGACCGACGTGGTGGGTGCCGCCCAGGACCAGGATCCGCTCGCTCATGACGGCCACCCTCGCCGCCGACCGGACCCGAAGGCCAGGGAGTTCGCGTTGAGCGGAACGCCTCAGCGCACGCGCCGTCGCCCGAAGCGGCTCTCGCTCACAGCGACGGTGGCGGCGTCTGCGGGAGCCAACCGGTTCACGAACGTCGCGGAGCCGGGGCGCCACACGCCCAGGTCGGTGGCTCGGTCGCCCTCCCAGTCGCCGACGACGGGCAGGTCGCCGGCCACGCCGAAGGCGACCGGCGCCAGCCAGGCCACGCCGCTCGCTCCGACGTACCTCAGCTGGAAGGTGGCGGTCGCGGAGTCGTAGACACCGAGGTCGGTCACGCCGTCGCCGTTCCAGTCGCCGGTGACGGGGAGGTCGTCGGCGTCGCCGAGGGCGATCGCCTGCGTGGTGCCGTCCGGCAGCCGCAGGTAGAACGTCGCGTTGGAGGACCGGTGCACTCCGACGTCGGCCTTGCCGTCGCCGTTCCAGTCCCCCGCGATGGGCCGGTCGGAGGCGATGCCGAACCCGACCGTGACGATCCCGCCGGGCGTGGAGAGGTAGAACGTGGAGTTCTCGGGGCGGCGCACGCCGACGTTGGCGACCCCGTCGCCGTCCCAGTCGCCGAGCACGGGCTGGTCGGTGCCTTCACCGAACGTGATGGCCAGCGGGGCCTGCCCGGGACGCTGCACCTGGAAGGTGGACCTAGCGCCGCGGCGGAAGACCACGAGCTCGGCCTCGGCGCCCCCCAGCATGTTGCCGGCGAGGGGGACGTCCACGCAGTTCTTCGAGGTCATGGTGGAGCCGTACTTGAAGGGGACTCCCCCGAAGGACGCGGGCATCGTCTTCGTGCCGAGCGCCTCCTCGAAGTGCAGGTGCGGTCCGGTGGAGTTGCCGGTCGAGCCGAGCTGACCGATGAGCTGGCCCTGGTCGACCACCTGGCCGACCGACACCGCGACCGAGCTGAGGTGGGCGTAGACCGTGGTCTCTCCCCCGGCGTGCGTGATGCGCACCCACCGGCCGTAGCCGGTCTTGCCGGTCGGGTTGGCCACGCTCACGGTGCCCGGCGCCGCGGCGACCACGTCATCGCCGTCGTCGTCGGGGCGGTTCCAGTCGATGGCGTACGAGCTGGGGCTGTGGCTCGACCGCGTGGTGCCGGTCCACGTCTGACCGCACGGGAAGGGCATCTGGTAGAAGCCGGTGACCTTGCGTCGGGCGGCCTCGGCCTGCTGCGCCAGAACGGGCGCGGCGGTCGTGCCGACCAGGGCCGTGGTGACGGCGGCGACGACGCACGCCCCGGCGAGACGGGACAAGCGGGACGGACGGGCGGGCCGGGTCGGGAGAGACCTCATAGGTGACGACACCTTCAGGGAAGACGGCTTGGGGAGCTACCGCGCCCCCGTGGCCGTCGTCGCCTCACGTCACCCGAGTCACACGGTCACCGCGAGTTCACTTCCGCCACAGGAGAGCACAACCGTATCCGCCGCTCGGCGTGTCTGTCTCGAATTACATGGTTGTAATGATATATGCGATCCCCCGCAGGGGTCGGTCACGACTCCGGCAGGACGCGGATCAACCCCTCCTGCGCGACGGTCGCCACCAGCCGGCCGTCCTGCGAGAACACCCGTGCCAGCGCGAGCCCGCGGCCGCCCACCGCCGTCGGGGACCACTGGTCGTAGAGCCACCACTCGTCGGCCCGGAACGGCCGGTGGAACCAGATCGTGTGGTCCAGGGAGGCGGGCTGAAGATGCGGCGAGCCGAGGTTCATGCCGTGCGGCACCAGCGCCGCCCCCAGGAGCGTCAGGTCGCTGGCGTAGGTGAACGCTGCGACGTGCTGGGTGGGGTCGTCTCCCAGGGGTCCGTTGACCCGCGCCCACAGCCGCGCCTCGGCCGGGCGTTCCGGGTCGACCGGCAGCCCGAGGCCGGAGACCCCGAGGTAACGCATCTCGAGCGCTGCCCACTCGCGGGCGAAGGCATCCGCCTCGGTCTCGCTGCGCTGGCGGATCACGTCGATGAGGTCGATGGCCTGCTCGGGCGGCGCCACGCGCGGCATGGCGTCGGCGTGCTCGAGGCCGTCCTCCTCGGTCTGGAAGTTGGCGGTCTGGAAGTAGATCGGCCGACCGTGTTGGCGGGCCACGATCCGACGGGTCGCGAACGACCGGCCGTCGCGCAGCCGCTCGACGTCGTACACGATCGGCACGCTGTGGTCGCCGGGCCGCAGGAAGTAGGAGTGCAGCGAGTGCACGATGTACGCCGGGTCGATGGAGCGGATCGCCGCGAGGAGCGCCTGGGCCGCGACCTGTCCGCCGAACACCCGCTGGCGGTCGGTCTGCGGCTGCCGGCCGCGGAAGAGGTCGACGTCGATCTGCTCGAGGTCCAGGAGCTCGATGAGCTGGTCAGCTGAGGACGGCATAGCCGTCATTGTGCTGGGTGGTCTCAGTCTTCCTCGAGACCGGCCAGGAACTGCTCGAACTGGCGGCCGATCTCCTCACCGGTGGGCAACGGCTGGTCGGGCGCGAGGAGGTTCTGCCCGGCGGACTCGGCCTGGCGGAACGTGTCGTACTGCTGCTCGAGGGCGGAGACCACCTCGGCGACCTCTGCGTTGCCGGAGAGGTATTGGGTGATCTCGACCGCCCGCTCCTCCCCCGCCTCGCGCAGCGCGGTCAGGTCGATGGTGAGCCGGCCGCCACGCTCCACGTCCTCGAGCAGCGCGATGGCAGCCTGGGGATAGTCGAGCTGGGCGAGGTAGTGGGGCACGTGGGCGACGTAGCCGAGCGCGTCGTGTCCCCACTCGCCGAGCCTGAGCTCGAGCAGCGACTGTGCGCTCGAGGGGATCCGCAGCTCGCCGCGCCACGGCGACGCGCCGGTCATCAGCTCGGGCCGGGTGGCGTGCGGCGTGACCGCGATGGGCCGCGTGTGCGGCACCGCCATCGGCACGGCCCCGATCTGCACGGTGCGGGTGACGCCCAGGCGCTCGATGACCTCCCGGACGCCGGAGCAGAACGCCTCCCAGCGGTTGTCGGGCTCGGGACCGCGCAGCATCAGGTAGGGCGTGCCGGCGGTGTCGTGGTGCAGCCGGACGAGCAGCCGAGGTGCGTCGTACTGCTCGTAGTGGTCGTGCACGAAGGACATCGCGGGACGGCGGGCACGGTAGTCGTGGAACTGGTCGACGTCGAAGGTCGCGACGACCTTGCCCGAGCCGGCACTGCCCAGGGGGCCAGGCCCGCCGGAGACCGACTCGAGGTGGTCCGCCGCGGAGACCGCCGCGTTGCCCGCGTCGAGGAAGCCGTCGAGGGTGACCACCAGCGTGAGCTCGTCGAGGCCCTCCAGCTCCGGCACGCCGTCCACGATGTGCACGAGTGCGCTCACTGCGACCTCCTCTCGCTCGTCGTCGTCACCGAATCCTTCCAGTGTGTCCCACTGATGGCTCATCGCTCCCAGCGCCGACGCGGGTCACGATATTCCCCGGTCTCACCGCTGGAGCTGCGACTCGGTCAGACCCTCTGACCCGCCTCGGCGACGCCGCGCCCGACCCGGGAGTTCTTGTATCCGTAAAAGAAGTAGATCGCGAAGCCCAGCGCCATCCAGACCAGGAACCGCAACCAGGTCTCGACGGTCAGGTTGAGCATCAGGAAGACGCAGATCGCGGCGGACAGCCACGGCAGCACCGGCGAGAACGGCACCTGGAACGACCTCTTGAGGTCCGGCCGGCGCTTGCGCAGGATCGGCACGGCCAGCGACACCAGCGCGAACGCGGTGAGGGTGCCGATGTTGACCATCTCCTCGAGCTTGCCGATCGGCGTCAGCGACGCGACCAGCGCCACCAGGACGCCGATCGCGATGGTGATCCGCAGTGGCGTCCCGGTCGACGGCGTGACGTGCGCGAAGGAGCGCGGGAGCAGGTTGTCGCGGCACATCGCGAAGGTCACCCGGATCGCGCCGATGATCAGCGTCATCACCACGGTGGTCAGGCCGGCGACCGCGCCAGCAGAGATCAGCGTGGCGTAGCCGTCCCTGCCCTGCGCGACGAACGCGTTGGCGAGTGCGGCTGCCGGGTCGATCTCGGAGTACTTCACCATCCCGGTGATCACGAGGGCGACCGCGACGTAGAGGATCGTGCAGATCACCAGCGAGCCGATGATGCCGCGGGGCAGGTCCTTCTGCGGGTTGGCCGCCTCCTCCGCGGTCGTCGCGACCACGTCGAAGCCGATGTAGGCGAAGAAGACCAGGGACGCCGCGAAGATGATGCCCATGACGCCGTACGCCTGCGGGCTGCCGGTGATCAGCTGGAGCAGCGGCGTGTGCAGGGTTTCGCCACCGCCCTCGACGGACTCGGCGGGTGGCACGAACGGCTTGTAGTTGTCGGTGTCGATGAACTGGATGCCGGCGATGATGACGAAGAGCACGATGAAGACCTTCAGCCCCACCAGCACGAGGTTGACCCGCAGCGACTCCTTGATGCCGTAGGCCACCAGGGCGGTGAGGATCACCACCAGCAGGAACGCCGGCAGGTTGAAGGTGTCGCCGTAGCCGATGCCACTTGGCCAGGTGATGCCGATCTGGTCGAGGAACGTCTCGAAGTACGACGCCCACCCCTGCGCCACGACCGAGGCGCCGAGCATCATCTCGAGCAGCAGGTCCCAGCCGATGATCCAGGCGATCAGCTCGCCGAGGGTCGCGTAGGAGAACGTGTACGCCGACCCGGAGACCGGCACCGTGCTCGCGAACTCGGCGTAGCAGAGAGCCGCGAGACCACAGCAGACCGCCGCGAGCACGAAGGAGAAGACCACGCCAGGTCCGGCGTTGGCCTGGGCCACGGCGCCGGTCAGCGTGAAGATGCCGGCGCCGATGATGACGCCGACGCCGAAGACCGTGAGGTCCAGGGCGGTGAGGGTGCGCTTGAGCTTGAACTCAGGCTCTTCTGTGTCCGAGAGGGACTGCTCGATCGACTTCGTCCGGAACAGATCCATCAGGGAACCGTAGACCACCCCGCCGGTGCCTCGTCCAGGGCTGTGAGCTCCTCGACGATGCCGCGCGCCAGCCTCTGGGGGGCCAGGCCGATCCGCTCGAGGATGGCTGCGCGCTTGGCCTGGTCGAGGAACTCCTGGGGCACGCCGTGGAGGCGAACCGGCGTCGTGACCCGCGCGTCGTTGAGCGTCTGGAGCAGCACGGCGCCGCAGCCGCCGACGATCCCGTTGTCCTCGATCGAGACCACGAGCCGGTGGTGGCGGGCGAGCTCGACCAGCGCGGGATCGACCGGCTTGACCCACCGCGGGTCGACGACGGTCGCGCCGATCCCCTGGTCGACCAGCCGGCGCCCGACGTCGACGGCGGTGGTCGCCATCGAGCCGACGCCCACGATCAGGACGTCCCTGGTCCCGTTGCGCAGCAGCACGTCGCAGCCGCCCTCGCGGCCGACGGCCTGGACGTCGTCGGGCGGCGGTCCCTTCGGGAACCGCACCACCGTTGGCGCGTCGGCCACCTCGACGGCCTCGCCGAGCAGCTCACGCAACCGGGCGCCGTCGCGTGGTGCGGCCAGCCGCAGACCGGGCACGACCTGAAGCACACTCATGTCCCACATGCCGTTGTGGCTGGCGCCGTCGTCGCCCGTGACGCCGGCGCGGTCGAGCACGAAGGTGACCCCGCACTTGTGCAGGGCGACATCGAGCAGCACCTGGTCGAAGGCGCGGTTGAGGAAGGTCGCGTAGACCGCGACGACGGGGTGCATCCCGCCCATCGCCAGCCCCGCCGCCGAGGTGGCCGCGTGCTGTTCGGCGA
This sequence comes from Nocardioides bigeumensis, assembly GCF_039531755.1. Lineage (NCBI taxonomy): Bacteria > Bacillati > Actinomycetota > Actinomycetes > Propionibacteriales > Nocardioidaceae > Nocardioides > Nocardioides bigeumensis. The sequence continues at coordinate 790,150 of NZ_BAAAQQ010000002.1, read as the reverse complement.
TGCCGACGTCGAAGGTGCGCTCGGGGAAGCGCGCTTGGAACTTGTCGAGGCCGACCGGATGCATCATCGCGGCCGTGATCGCCACGACGTCGGGCCGCCGCTCCCCGATCCGGACGATCTCGTCGGCGAAGACGTCGGTCCAGATCCGGCCCTTCGGCACCTCCTCGCCGCTCTGGAGGTCGAAGGGTCCCGGGCTGTGGAACTGGTCGGCGACGTGCCGCTCGGCGGCGTCGTACCCGAAGCCCTTGCGGGTGATCGCATGCACGATCACCGGGCCACCGAACCGCTTCGCCTGCGCGAGCGCCTGCTCGACCGCAGAACGGTCGTGGCCGTCGACGGGGCCGACGTACTTCAGGCCCAGGTCCTCGAAGAGCCCTTGGGGCGCGAGCGCGTCCTTCATGCCCTTCTTCATCGCGTGCAGCACGTCGTACGCCGCCGGGCCGGCGCCGCGGACCGCGTTGAGCCGCTTCTTGACCAGGTCGAGCACCTGCTCGTAGCGCGGGTTGGTGCGCAGGCTGCTGAGCGCGGTGGCGAGTCCGCCGACGGTCGGGGTGTAGGAGCGCTCGTTGTCGTTGACGACGATGACGAGCCGGCTGTCCTTGGCGACGGCGATGTTGTTGAGCGCCTCCCAGGACATGCCGCCGGTGAGCGCACCGTCGCCGACGACCGCCACCACGTGGCGCTGCTCGCCGCGCAGGCGGTAGGCCTTCGCCAGGCCGTCGGCGTAGGACAGCGCGGTCGAGGCGTGGGAGTTCTCCACGATGTCGTGGTCGGACTCGGCCTGGCTGGGGTAGCCGCTGACGCCGCCCTCCTGGCGCAGCCGTTCGAAGCCGGACTTGCGGCCGGTCAGGAGCTTGTGGACATAGGCCTGGTGACCGGTGTCGAAGACCACGCGGTCGATCGGCGAGTCGAAGACGCGGTGGATCGCCATGGTCAGCTCGACGACGCCGAGGTTGGGGCCGAGGTGGCCGCCGGTGCGCGAGCAAGTCAGGACGAGGAAGTCGCGGATCTCGGTCGCGAGGGTGTCCAGCTCGGCGTCGGAGAGACGTCGCAGGTCACCGGGAGAGGTGATCGACTCGAGGAGGCGCATGGCGGGCCAAGACTAATCGAAGGGGTTAAGAAGCGTTGCCAGCCGACCTCTCGAGCTCAGGCGCCGCCGGACGCGCTCTCCACATGGTCCTTCAGGCCCGACAGCATCTGTTCCCACATGCCCTTGGCGTGCTCGGCCTCCTCCTCGCTGCCGTTGCCGTCCTGGCTGAGGCGCACGTGGGTGTGACCGTCGTGCTCGACGAGCTCGTAGACCAGCCGGTGGTAGTTCTCGGGAGCATCGTCCTGACCGGACATCGGGCTGAAGTGGGTCATCGACAGCGTCGACGGCTCGTCGTACTGGAGGACCTCGCCCTTGTCCTCGTAGGCGCTGCCTTCGTGCTCGCCCTTCCAGACGATCGGGCTGCCCACCTGCCAGTCGGTCTCGACCTTGGAGCCGAACATGTACTGCTCGATGTGGGCCGGGTCGGTCAGGGCTCGCCACACGTCGGCAGCAGACGCATCGATCTCGGTCTCGGCCGTGGCCACGATTCCGTTCATGCCACTTGGTTACTCCAGCTCCGCCCCGCCGACCACACCCCTAGAGGCGCGCCACGAACCGGCGCCCGCGCAACGCCTCCTCGACGAGACCGACCTCGCGACGGACCTTCGACAGGCGCGCGTCCTCGCTCTGCCAGGCGAGGACCGCGGCCTGGACGACGTCGAGCGTCGCCACGTCGCGCAGCTCGGCTCGCGCCTCGCTCAGCCCTCGTCGGCAGGCGGCCTGCGAGGCCTCGACGTGCAGGACGGCGAACCTGGCGAGCACGACGACGTGGCGGCGCAGCGCCTGGTGCGCGCGGTACTCGGGTGGGCAGATGTCGAAGAGCCAGTTGACCGCCGTGCGCTCCCAGTCGGGGGCGTCGGGCGGACGGACCTCACGTGGCCAGCCGGCCGGGGCGACGAGTGCACTCACTCCTCGAGCATACGTCAAGTTCGAACGTGTGTTCGATCCTCCTGGATCATCTCCTCGACCGTGGCGAGGTCGGGGTCGCGCAGGCCGGCGGCGGGTCGGGCGTGCGCACGGACGGCGGCCGGAATCCGCGAGCGGTCGCGGACTCGAACCCGCGCTTGCCGTAGTAGTCCAGACTCCCCTCCAGGAACATCAGAGGTACGCCGATGCGCCTCGCGGCCTCGATCGCCCCCGCCACCAGGGCCGTGCCGCCGCGATGACGTCATGGATCGACCTCGCGTCGGCCTCAGTGGTGGGTCTGATCGAGAAGCTCGTCACACCCCAGACCCTAGGTTCCGGCGCAGCTCACGTCTCGCCGGGTCTCGTGACGGTCGCTGCGCGACCTCCTCGACCACCGGAAGGCGTCGCTTGACCTCAAGTTTACTTCAAGTTGCACCTTGGGCCAGAACCGACATCGACCCGAGGAGCAACATCATGCCCGTCGCCGTGATCACCGGAGCCTCCCAAGGACTGGGACTCGCCCTCGCCAGGAGCCTCGCCCCACAGGGCTGGTCCCTCGTCCTCGACGCCCGCGGGGTGGACCGGCTGGCCGAGGCCACGAGGGACCTCGAGGGCGGCCCGCACCGCGTCGTCCCCGGAGACGTCACCGACCCGACCCACCGATCGGCGCTCGCGAGCGCGGCAGCCGACCTCGGCGGCGCCGACCTGCTGGTCAACAACGCCAGCACCCTGGGCCGCAGCCCGTTGCCTGCCTTCGCGGACCTGGAGGCGGCGACGTACACGCGCATCCTCGGCGTCAACGTGGTCGCGCCGATGGCGTTGACGCGCGTGCTCCTCCCCCAGCTGCGCGAGCACGACGGCGTCGTCCTGAACATCTCCTCCGACGCGGCCGTAGAGGCCTACGAGACGTGGGGCGGATACGGCTCGGCGAAGGCCGCGCTCGACCACGCCTCCCGGATCCTGGCCGCGGAGGAGCCCCGGCTGCGTGTCTACGCGGTCGACCCGGGCGACATGCGCACCGCGATGCACCGCGACGCGTTCCCGGACGACGACATCTCCGACCGGCCGCTGCCCGAAGCCGTGGTGCCCGCGCTGGTGCGGCTCATCGACGGAGACCACGCCAGCGGCCGGGTGCGGGCTGCGGACCTGCAGGCGGTGACGGCATGACGTCTTCCGCCCCGGAGCCCGCTTGGGAGCGCGGGCTCGACCCTGCCTACGACCGCAGCGCCGTGCGCTCGGCGCACAGCCCGCCGGAGGCGCGCGGGCTGGCCCGCGACGACGTGCGGCTCGCCGTCGTGGAGCCGTCCGGCACCCGGCACCTGCGCGCGCGTGCACTGTCCGAGCTGCTCGACCCCGGCGACGTGCTCGTCGTCAACACGAGCGCGACCCTGCCGGCCGCCGTCGACGTGGAGCGGCACGGCTGCACGTGGGGCCTGCACGTCTCCACCCAGCTCGACGACGGCTCGTGGGTGGTCGAGCTCAGGCTCCCCGACGGCTCCGGCCCGGCCGTGCCCGACGCGGACGAGGTGCTGCGGCTGCCCGGCGGCGTCCGCCTGCGGCTGCTGGAGCCGCACCCGCCGACCCAGCAGCGACTGTGGCGTGCGATGCCTCTCCCGGCGATCGATCGTGCGGAGTACCTCTGGGAGCAGGGCCGGCCGATCCGTTACTCCTACGTCGACGAGCCATGGCCGATCGACGTGTTGCAGAACGTGTACGCCGACCTCCCCGGCAGCGCCGAGATGGCCAGCGCCGGCCGCTGCCTGACCGAGCGGGCGCTGGTGCGGCTGATGGCGCGTGGCGTGACGGTGGCGCCGCTGGTGCTCCACACCGGCGTGTCCAGCCAGGAGGGGCACGAGCCGCCGCAGCCCGAGTGGTTCCACGTCCCTGCTGCCACCGCCCGGATCGTCGACGGGGCGATCACTGCCGGCCGTCGAGTGGTCGGCGTCGGCACGACGGTCGTGCGCGCTCTCGAGAGTGCGGCCCCTGCGGGGCGGGTCGTCCCCACGGACGGCTGGACCTCCCTCGTGCTGGGACCCGACCGCCCCGCGCGGGTCGTCACGGGGCTGCTCACCGGCCTGCACGAGCCAGAGGCCAGCCACGTCGACCTGCTCCGCGCGGTCGCCGGCGACGAGCTGGTCTCCCGCGGGTACGCCGACGTCACCGCGCCGGGCGCGCCGGCGTACCTGTGGCACGAGTTCGGCGACGCGATGCTCTTGCTGCCTACCCCGATCGACGGAGTGGTCAGCCGGCCAAGAAGCTGAAACGCACCTCGCGCACGTCATTGTCGACGTTGAGGTCGACCAGGCAGATGCTCTGCCAGGTGCCGAGGGCGAGGCTGCCGTCGAGCACGGGGACGGTGGCGTACGGCGGCACCAGCGCCGGCATCACGTGCGACCGGCCGTGTCCAGGGCTTCCGTGGCGGTGCCGCCACCGGTCGTCGGCGGGCAGCAGGTCGGCCAGGGCCGCCAGCAGGTCGGTGTCGCTCCCGGCCCCGGTCTCGATGATCGCGATGCCGGCGGTGGCGTGGGGCACGAAGAGGTGGAGCAGCCCGTCGCCTCGCCCGGAGACGAAGTCCGCGCAGTCGCGGGTCAGGTCGAGCACCTGCTCGCGGGCACCGGTTCGGTAGGTGCGGGTGTCACTGTCCATCAGGCGTTGCTCCCCGTGCTGCCGTCGTCGCTGATCCGCACCCCGCCGTTGCAGGTGACCATCGGCTCGGGCGAGGTGTGCCCGTCGCCGTACTCGTCGACGAACAGCGCGAGCCGCGGGTCGTCGGGACCCTCGAGGGCGAGCTGCGCGCCCCAGACGGTGACGACGACCGGCGCGTCCTGGTCGGGGTACGGCGAGACGACCGAGTCGTCCGGCAGCTGCTCGACGACGTCCTGGACCTCCGTCGCCGACAGCCCAGGTTGGTAGGTGACCCACACCGTCCCGTGCTCGAGCGAGTGCACCATGTTCTCCTCGCGGACGGGCGCGTCGTAGACGCCGCACTCGTGCCAGGCCTGGTCGTGCTCGCCGCCGACAGGGGGCGACTGCGGGTAGTCCACGTCCCCGGAGACGTGCTCGGTGCTCAGGTCCTGATAGACCTCCACGTCGGCGAGCGTGGCGGGCGGCGCATCCCTGGTGGGGTCGACGACACCGCCGTCGCTGCGGTTGAGGTAGGTGACCAGTGCGGCACCGGCGACCAACGCCAGAGCCGCCACCACGGCCACCGTGGTGACCACGATCCGTCGGCGGTTCGGGCCTTCGGTGGCAGGGGACTCAGGCGGCCATTCTTGCGAGGGCTCGGAGTACGGCGCCGGACGTTGGTCGGTCACGCGGAAACGCTAGCGGGCGCCTCCTCAGCGCGGTGCGTGTCCATCTGCGACCTACCCAGCACGAGCCGCGCGGCCACGGTGATCCAGACGGCGGCGTACACGACACTGGTCACCACGTCGGTCAGGTGATGGGCTCCCTGGTAGAGCCGGGACGCCAGGCACGCGAGCGGGACCACGGCGAGCAGCAGCGCCCACCCGCGGGAGACCTGGGTGTAGGTCCACACGAGGAAAGCGACGCAGAGGAAGACCGCCATCGCCGTGGCGGTGTGTCCCGAGGGGAAGCTGTGGTCGGGCACCAGCCCCTTCTCGAGGATCTTCACGGGCGGGCGGTCCCGCTCGTCGAGGGTGGTGCCCAGCCAGTAGATGCCGCCGAGGCCGGCCTCGACGAGGCCGACGAAGAGGACGGGCAGCCAGGTCCGCTTCCAGAGCGCGAACACCACTGCCACCACCGCGACGGTGACGCCGCCGACCAGGGTGATGCCCAACGTGGCGCCGACCTCCGCGGCGTCGGTGAGGCCGGCCGTCCGCTCGTCGGCGATGGCACGGGCGAGGTCGTCGTCGACCTCACCCACGGATCCCTCGAGCTGCGTCGTGAGCAACCAGCCCCACGCCACCACGGCCGCGGCGATCGCCACCCAGGCGAGCAGCAGCCGCCCGGCGGTCTCCGGCCACGATCGGCTTCCTGCGCGCACTTGGACGCGTGAGCCCTGGGTCATGGGTCGATCCTCTCGGGGTCTGACCCCGAGCTGTTCTCGGGGTCGGCTGGGGACCCAGTGCGGGTCACTCCCCGATGTGTCGTACCCATTCCGCGCGAGAGCGTGAGCGTCATGATCGAAGTCGACAACCTCACCGTGACCTACGGCGCGTTCACCGCCGTGGACGACGTCACCTTCACCGCCGCCGCGGGCCGGGTCACCGGTTTCCTCGGCCCCAACGGAGCCGGCAAGTCCACGACCATGCGCGTGATGACCGGCCTCACCCGCGCGAGCACCGGTCACGCCCTGATCGACGGTCGCCGTTTCGCCGACCTGCCCAACCCCGGCCGCGAGGTCGGCGTCCTCCTCGACGCCTCCGCCCAGCACGCCGGCCGCACCGGCCGCGAGATCCTCACCATCGCCCAGCGCACCATGCGACTGCCTTCGAACCGGGTCGACGAGATGCTCGACCTGGTCAGCCTGACCGGGGCGGAGTCCGAGCGCCGGGTGCGCAACTACTCGCTCGGCATGCGTCAGAGGCTCGGCATCGCGACCGCCCTCCTGGGCCGTCCGCAGTCGCTGATCCTCGACGAGCCCGCCAACGGCCTCGACCCGGCCGGCATCCGCTGGATGCGCGACCTGCTGCGCGGCTTCGCCGACCAGGGCGGCACCGTGCTGCTCTCGTCGCACCTGCTCCACGAGATCGAGGCCATCGCCGACGACATCGTCGTCATCGGCAACGGCCGGATCGTCGCCCAGGGCACCAAGCGTGAGCTCCTCGAGTCCGCCGGCACGCTGGTGCGCAGCACCGACCCGGTCGTCCTCACCGCGGCCCTCCGCGACGCCGGGCACACCGCCCAGGCCGCGGGCGGCACCGCGTCCACCGACGCGCTGCGCACCGACGCGAGCACCGACGTCGTGGGCCGCGTCGCCCTCGCCGCGGGAGTAGCCCTGACCGAGCTGCGCGCCGCCGAAGGCGCCGGCCTCGAAGAGATGTTCCTCGAGCTCACCGCCGAGACCCAACGTGAAGGAGCAGCAGCATGAGCACCACCGTCCTCCCCTCGATCGAGCAAGTCCCGGAGGCGCCCGCCGTCGTGCGGGACGCCAGACGCGAGACGATCCCGCCGATCACCCTCGGCACCGTCGTCGGCGTCGAGCTGCGCAAGATGTTCGACACCCGGTCGGGATTCTGGCTGATGATGAGCATCGGCATCCTGTCGGTGGTCGCCACGGGCGCGACGATCCTGTTCGCTCCCGACGACGCGCTGACCTACGGCAACTTCGCAGCCGCCATCGGCTTCCCGATGGCCGTGGTGCTGCCGATGGTCGCGATCCTCTCGATCACCAGCGAGTGGAGCCAGCGCACCGGCCTGACGACGTTCACCCTGGTGCCGAGCCGTGGCCGGGTGATCCTGGCCAAGGCGATCAACGCGCTCGTCATCGGGGTCGTGTCCATGGTGATCGCCGGAGTGGTCGGCGCCCTCGGCAACGTCGTGGGCACCGCTCTCGCCGGGGTCGACACGACGTGGGACTTCGGGGTGACCGACTTCCTCTACGTCACGCTCGGCAACGTCCTCGGCATGGCCATCGGCTTCATGCTCGGCGTGCTGATCCGCAACTCGGCCGGTGCGATCGTGGGCTACTTCGTGTACTCGCTGCTGCTGCCGACGATCACCTCGGTGCTCGCCGAGACCCAGCAGTGGTTCCGCGACGCCCAGCCGTGGGTCGACTTCAACTACAACGCCAACAGTCTCTTCGAGGGTGGCTTCACCGGTGAGAACTGGGCCCAGCTCGCTCTCACCGGTTCGATCTGGCTCGCCCTCCCGCTGGCCCTCGGCCTCTGGCTGGTGATGCGCTCCGAGGTGAAGTGAGAGCAAGCACGAGCATCGGCGCCCCCGTCGCGACGCGGCGGGGGCGCCGATGCGTCGTGCGACTCAGCTCAGCGAGAATCCGCGTGCTGCCTGGGCCAGGCGCTCGAACCCGTCGACGCGCAACGTGTACACGTTGGGCTCCCCGTCCACCACCGCGATCTCGATGAGACCCGCCGACCTGAGCAGCGCCAGGTGGTGCAGGAGCGTCGTACGAGGGCTGTCGAGGGCGGTGGTGAGGTCGACGAGGGTGCGCGGACCGGTCCGCAGCTCCTGCAGGAGACGCAACCGCGTCGCGTCGCCCACCGCCCGGCCGAGGTCACGCAGCTGCGCTCCTGCGTCGGTGGCTCCCTCGTCGCCCAGTGGCGGGTGCAGGATCACGGTCCGGTCGACCTCGTCGACCACGACCAGGATGGGCGCGACCTGGGGAGAGGTCACGAGGACCACGTCGTCGAGCACCTGCGGTCCGTAGTGCACGCCTGGAGCGACTTCCTCCAGCAGCCGGGCGGCGCCCACATCTTTGAGCCTGCGCCGCGCCAACGTGGCGTCCGGCGCCCGGTCCGAGGCTGGCCGGATCGCCGCGAGGGTGTCCAGGCACAGCTGCTGGAGGGTGACCGCCGGGGTGCGCAGCAGCCACGGGTCGACCTGCAGGAGGGTGTCGCCGAGCGTGGCCAGGAAGCGGCGTACGGCGCTCCGCTCGCCCGCCAGCGCCCGGCGTACGACCTCCTCGTCGAGTCGTCGGCGCAGCTGGTGACGACGGGCGCCGACGAGCACCGCCCGCAGCTCTTCGGGGGCGAGCTCGCCGACCATCGCCAACAGCGACTGGTGCGACCAGTCGGCACGCTGCTGGGTGAGCGGCCCGACGAGGTTGATCCAGCCGAACCTGCCGAAGCGACCGACGTCCTTGACCAGGCCGGTGCCGCCGGCGGTCCGCACCGACGACAGCGCCGTCTCACCGTGGGTGAAGACGCCGCGCCAGTCGGCGTCGGCCACGGCTGCCGCGGTGATCAGCACCTCGATGCCGGTACCGGAGCCGACGCGTGCCTTGAGGACCATGGCGCCCATCCTGCCCCCGACGAGCTGTGCTGTCGAAAAATCTCGACACCTCGTCGTTCCGATGGCTAGGCTCCGCCGCATGTCCCGGACGGTCCCCAGGCTCACCGCCCTGCTGGTCCTCACGTTCGCCTCGGTCAGCGGCCTGGCCGGTTGCGCGGGTGACGACGATGCACCACAGGGCGGAGACGCCACCGCTCCGCCGACGGACGCCGACGACCCCGAGGACGCCGAGTCCGAGGAGCCCGAGGTCGAGGACGCGCCGAACGTTCCCGTGGGACGGGACCCGGTCGGCGTCGCCGCTGGCGCAGGCGACGCCGTCTGGGTCGTCAGCTTCGGCACGTCGGAGCTGGCCCGGATCCGGCCGGGTGGGTCCGAGCCCGACCTGACCGTCCCGGTCGGCGACACTCCCCTCCGGGTGACCGAGGCGTTCGACGCCGTCTGGCTCACCGCCTTCCACGCCGGCGAGCTCGACCGGGTCGACCCCGGGTCGGGGAAGGTCACCGACCGGGTCGCGGTCGGCGACGGCGCTGAGGGCGTCACGAGCGGGTTCGGCTCGATCTGGGTCGTGGCCCAGGACTCGGGCCAGCTGGTGCGGGTCGACCCCAAGGCGCGCAAGGTCGTCGACCGCATCGAGATCGGGGTCGGCGCCCGTCTGGTGTCTGCGGGAAAGGACGCGATGTGGGTCGGGCAGTTCAACGACGACAAGGTGCTCCGGGTGGACCCCACGTCCGGTGAGGTGACCGCCTCCAAGAAGCTTTGCTCGGGTCCCCAGGACACCGTCGCCCTCGACGGCGTGGTGTGGGTCGCGTGCACCTTCTCCGACGAGGTACTGGGTCTCGACCCGAGGACCCTCGAGGTGAAGCGGCGCGTCGAGGTCACCGGTTCCCCCGACCCGATCCTGGCGACCGACGACGGGCGGTTGTTCGTGGTGGCCGAGGCAGGGCCGACCGTGCACGAGCTCGACGCGCAGACCGGCGAGATCATCTGGTCGCAGGTGCTCAGCGACGCCGTCGCGCTCTTCGACAACGCCAACGTCGACGCCGCGGTCGCCGGTGAGGAGATCTGGGTGTCCTCGGTCAGCCACGAGGCCGTCTTCCACACGCCGCTGCCTTAGGTCTCGACTGCGCTCGATCACCGGGAGACCGCGCTCAACCGGCGAGCAGGGCCTCCACCATCGTCACCAGGTGCGCGCGGGTGTCGCGGATGCCGAGACCGTGCTCGCGGCGCAGCTGGTGCCAGGTGCGCACGTCGAGCGCGACGGCCAGCAGCCTGAGCCTCTGCACGCGACCAAGCCCGCGCCTCTCAGGCACGAGGGGACCGAGGTTCTGCTCCACGAAGGCGGCATGCGCGGCCCTGCCACCCTCGGCGATGCCCGCGAGCTCGGGCATCCGTCCGGCGAGCGCGAGGGTGCGGATCGTCCCGTCGCCGGTGTGCTCGTAGTCGTTCAGCACGGCGTCGACCACGGACCCGACGTCTCCTGGCTGCGCCGCCGCGCGCAGGGCGAGGACGCGCGGCACGAAGCGCTCCGCGAGGCCTGCGAGGTAGAGCTCGGTCTTCGAGCCGAAGTGGTTGACGATCGTCTGCTGCGACACGTCTGCCCTGCGGGCGACGTCGGCGAGTGTCACCTCGTCGTACCACGCCGGCTCGAACAGCTCCTCGGCCGCATCGAGGATCGACTCGCGCGTGCGCTGCATCGCCGCAGTGCGGCTACCCATCTCGTAGGCCCGGGCCACGTCCGCACCCTCCGTTCTGTTAGTGCTTGACACAAATCAATATATGCTCATACTAACCAAATGTCGAGCATCGGTGCTCGACATCGAGTGAAGGATGAGAGTCATGTCGCGCTACCTGGTCTACGTCTCGCCGGCGGTCGGCCACACCCTGCCGTTGGTCCCTGGGCTGCTGGAGCTCCAACGGCGTGGGCACGAGGTGAGAGCCGTGGTCATCGCGTCGTTGGTCGACACCCTGCGCGAGGCGGGGCTCGACGCCGTCGCCGTCTCCCCCGCTGTCACCGAGGTGGAGATCACCGACTACAAGTCGACCTCCGATGCCGAGCGGCTGCGCAGCGGCCAGGTCGACCTCATCGCTCGCGGCCGCCGCGACGGGCCGGACCTGGCGCGGCACCTCGAAGAGTTCGAGCCGGACGCGGTGCTCGTCGACACCAACGCGTACGGCGCCCGCACCGTCGCCGAGGCGAGCGGGCTGCCGTGGGCGGTGCTGATGCCGTCGGTCGTGCCGGTCCCCGGAGCCGGCATCCCGCCGTACGGCGTGGGGCTCAAGCCGATGTCCGGCCCCCTGGGAGCGGTGCGCGACCGCGTCGGCTGGAAGGTGATGGAGAAGCTGTTCGGAAAGGCCATGCTGCCGGGGCTGACCGCGCTGCGCGCCGAGCACGGGCTCGACCCGTTCGACTCGCCGCTGGTGCCCTGGCGGCCGCCGTACGAGGTGATCGCGCTGACCAGCGAGCCGCTCGAGTACGCGCGCGTGGACCTCCCGCCGACCGTCCGGCTCGTCGGCACCCAGCCGTGGGACGTCCCGGCCGAGCGACCGGCGTACCTGGACGAGCCCGGCCATCCGTGGGTGCTGGTGACCTGCTCGACGGAGTACCAGGGCGACGACGTCCTGGCGCGGCTGGCAGTGGACGCGCTGGCCGGCGAGCCCGTGCGGGTGCTCATCACGATGGCCGATGCCTTCGACGCGGCTCGGCTGCCGACGGCGGCCAACGTGCGCGTCGAGCGGTTCGTGCCCCACGGCCACGTGGTCCCCGAGGCGGCGGCCGTCGTGTGCCACGGCGGCATGGGCATCGTGACCCGCGCCGCCTCGGCGGGGGTGCCGACTGTCGTGGTCCCGTTCGGTCGCGACCAACCGGAGATCGCGCGTCGGGTCACCGAAGCCGGCGCCGGCGTCTCCGTGAAGCCGAAGGGCCTGACGGCGGAGAAGCTGCGTGACGCGGTGCGGCGGGCCACGGCGATGCGAGACGACGCGCAGCGCGTCGCGAAGCAGCTGGACCCGACGGGGGCCCCGGGCAGGTTCGCGGACGCGGTGGAGGGCTTGGGCCGGTAGTTTCCCGGCATGACCACTCTGGACGACGAGGTCGTCGGCCTCGCCCGCGACATCATCCGGCTCGACACCAGCAACGCCCCCGGCAACGAGACGCTGGTCGCCAGACACCTCGCCGACTACCTCCAGGAGGCGGGCGTCGAGTGCGAGCTGGTCGCGCGCGACCCCGACCGCGCCAACCTGGTGGCCAGGATCCCAGGGACCGATCCTGATGCCGAGAGCCTCGCCTTCGTCGGCCACATCGACGTCGTGCCGGTCGATCCCCGCGACTGGACGCATCCGCCCTTCGAGGCCGTCATCGACGACGCGGGCTACCTCTACGGCCGCGGCGCGATCGACATGAAGGGCGAGGTCGCCGCGCGTGCGGTCGCGATGAAGGAGCTGGCCCGCTCCGGTTGGCGCCCGCGCGGTGACCTGTGGTTCCTCGCCGTGGCCGACGAGGAGGACGGCATGGCCAGGGTCGGGATGAACTGGCTGCTCGAGCACCGCCCCGACATCCGGCCCCACCACAGCGTCAACGAGGGCGGCGGCGAGAAGCTCGAGCTGAGCGACGGGCGACTGATCTACAGCGTGGGTGTCGGCGAGAAGGGCACCTATCCGGCCCGCATCACCGCGCTCGGCGAGGCGGGCCACGGCAGCACGCCCACCGTCGGCGACAACGCGGTGCCACACCTGGGCGAGGTGCTCACCAGGATCGGGCGCGGGCTCCCGGAGCCCGTCGCGCATCCCTCGGTCGACGCGATGCTGCGCGTGCTCGTCGGGGAGTACGACGACCTGGCCGACGCCATCGCCAAGGCGAGCGCGCTGCATCCGGAGCTGGAGCACCTGATCCCCGCCGTCGCCGGCATCACCATGGCGCCGACGATGGTGGGCGCCTCCAACAAGCGCAACGTGATGCCCAGCCGCGCCTGGGTCGAGCTCGACTGCCGCATCCAACCGGGCATGACCGAGGCCGACGTCGAGGCGGCGGTGCGCGCCAGGCTGGGCGAGGGGATCGCCTACGACCTGACCTGGCCCGAACCGCTCATCCCCGGCGGGGCGTCGCCGCACACCGGGCCCGTCGTCGACGCGATCGCGTCCTTCCTGGTCGCGGAGGGCGTCGAGGCCGACCTGCTGCCGAGCATCGGCACCGGCTTCACGGACTCGGCGTACCTGCGGGCGGCGGCCGGCACGGCGGCGTACGGCTTCACGCCGTTCTTCACGACACCGCTCGACGTGATGATCGCCGGCTACCACAACGCCGACGAGCGCATCCACGTCGACGACCTGCACGCGTCGGTCCGCTTCCACCTGCACCTGGCCAAGGAGCTGCTGGGCGAGGACGGCCTGGACGCAGGCGGACCGGCATGACCCGCGCCCGCGACCTCGGGATCCACATCGGCACACTGCCGCCCGGCCCGCACGACGCGATCACCGACGTCGCCGGCGTCCGGGTCGGCCACACCACGGTCATCGAGGGCGACGACGTGCGCACCGGGGTGACGGTCGTCGTCCCCCACGACGGCAACGTGTGGAGCGACCCGTTCTACGCGGCGTACCACCGCCTCAACGGCAACGGCGAGATGACCGGCCTCCCCTGGCTCGAGGAGGTGGGCCTGCTGCACTCCCCCGTCGCCATCACCAACACCCACAGCGTGGGCGTGGTGCGCGACTCCATGGTGGCGCTGGAGGTGGCCGAGCTGCCCGAGGGCGTTGAGGCGTGGGCGCTTCCGGTCGTTGCGGAGACCTGGGACGGCTACCTCAACGACGTCGACGGCTTCCACGTCACCGCTGAGCACGCGCGCGCGGCGTACGCCGCCGCGGCCGGCGGCCCGGTCGAGGAGGGCGCGGTCGGTGGCGGCACAGGGATGATCTGCCACGACTTCAAGGGCGGGATCGGTACGGCGTCACGGGTCGCGGGCGACTACACGGTCGGCGTCCTGGTGCAGGCCAACCACGGCCGCCGGGAGCGGCTCTCGGTCGACGGCGTGCCGGTCGGGCTCGAGATCGGGGTCGACGTGGTCCCCGGCACGGACGGCCCGATCAAGTCGAGCCTGCCGCCCGGGAGCGGATCGATCATCGTGGTCGTCGCCACGGACGCTCCGTTGCTGCCGCTCCAGTGCCGCCGGCTCGCCCAGCGGGCGACCTTCGGCATCGCGCGCACCGGCGGCGTCGGCGAGAACTCGAGCGGTGACCTGGTGCTCGCGTTCGCCACCGGCAACCAAGGCTTCGCGCGGATCGACGACGAGACCACCGTGGCGCAGGTGCGGACGCTGGCCAGCGCCGCGATGAACCCGATCTTCGACGCCGTGATCGAGGCGACCGAAGAGGCGATCCTCAACTCGATGCTGGCCGCCCCGACCACGACCGGGCGGGGTCGGACCGTCCACGCGTTGCCGCACGACCGGCTGCTGGCCGCGATGCAGAAGTACGGCCGTGCCGCTACTCCCCCGTGAGCATCCGGCGCGGGTTGTCGACCAGCAGCGTGCGCACAGCGGCGTCGTCGAAGCCCACTGCCTCGAGCCGCTCGGCGAACGTCGTGACGACGTAGGCGTAGCCGGGTCCGCCCATCGCGGCGTAGTCGCTGCGCAGGCAGACGTCCTGGCTCAGCAGCACCTGCTCGAGGAAGCCGGCGTCGGCGAGGCTGCGGAGCCAGTCGAGGCGGCAGCGGGTGTCGTGCTCGTTCACCCCCTGCACGGTGTCGAACTGGATCCACGCGCCACGCCTCGCGAGCGCGAGGTGGTAGTCGTGGTCCGGGACCATGTCGCAGTGCCCGATCACCACGCGCCGCGGGTCGACACCCTCCTCCACGAGCAGGTCGAGCTGGAGCCCGCCCACCGGCCACCGGGCGGCATGGGTGGTGATGGTGAGGCCGGTACGCCGGTGGGCGCGGGCGGCAGCCCGGAAGACCCGCTCCTCCACACCGGTCATCACCTTGTCGCAGCCGATCTCGCCGATGATGCCGGCCCTGACGCCGTCGGTCCCCTCTTCGATCTCGCGCACGATCAGGTCGGCGACGGCATCGGTCGGGAGCTCGTCGACGTACGCCGGGTAGTAGGCCTTCCGATAGAACCCGGCCCCCCGCAGGACGTGCAGCCCGGTGCGCTCGGACATCGTGCGCAGTCCCGCCGGGTCGCCCTGGAGGCCGGTGGTGGTGACGTCGACGAGCGTGCGGCCGCCGGCGTCGGCGTACGCGCGCAGCTCCGACTCGGCCAGCGCGGCGTCGTTGAGGAGGCCGTTGCCGCGGTACTCCCTGGTCAGGTCGAGGAAGACGTGCTCGTGCGGCAGGGTCACGCCCAGCTGATCCGCTTCGACCGGTCCGCGGACCGTCATCACTGTCGCCACGGGGGCCAGTCTGCTGCAAAGATCCGGCGGTGAGCGGGCGTCAGACCGAGGTCAGGATCGAAATGTCCGACGGGATCGCCCTCGCGGCGACCCTCTACCTGCCGGACGCGGATGGTCCGCAGCCCTGCCTGCTCGAGGCGCTGCCCTACCGCAAGGACGACCTCACGTCGTCCTACGCCGAGTCCTACGAGCGGCTCCGCGACGAGCACGGGTACGCCGTGTGCCGCGTCGACCTGCGCGGCACGGGGTCCTCGGCGGGTGACGCGCTGGACGAGTACCCGCCCATCGAGCAGAGCGACCTCGCCGAGGTGATCGCCTGGCTGGCCGCCCAGGCCTGGTGCGACGGCCAGGTCGGGATGTGGGGCACGTCGTACTCCGGCTTCAACTCGCTCCAGATGGCCTGCGAGCAGCCGCCGGCGCTGAAGGCGATCTGCGCGATCTACGCCACCGACGACCGGTGGACCGACGACGTGCACTGGCGCGGCGGTGCGCTGCGGCTGGTCGACCAAGTCGACTACAACCACTACATGACGCCGATGTGCGTCCTGCCGCCCGTGCCCGCCGTCTGGGGCGATCTGACTCCAGACAGCGACTGGGAGGCCGAGTGGCACCGTCGACTCGAGACGAACGAGCCCTGGATCCTCACCTGGCTGCGCGAGTCGCAGCACGGCGCGTACTGGGACCACGGGTCGGTACGGCTGGGCGGCTCGGCCACGTCGGGCTACGAGCGGATCGAGATCCCGACCCTGATCGTGGCGGGCTGGGCGGACGGGTACCGCAACGCGACGTTCCGCCTGGTGTCGCAGCTGGCCGCGGCCGGGACGCCGCACCGGCTGTTGGCCGGGCCGTGGGCGCACGCCGACGCGACGACGGCGATGCCCGGCCCTCGGATCGACTTCGCGGCCGAGCTCGCGGGGTGGTTCGACCTGTGGCTGCGGCAGGGTGGGACCGGGCACGAGGACGCCTGCGACGTCTTCGTGCGCGCCTCGACCCGGCCAGAACCCGATCTCGACCTGCACGAGGGGCACTGGCTGCGACTCCCGTCGGTCCCGCCTGTCTCCGCCTCCGTGCACGAGCTGGCCGGTCCACGCTCGTTGGCCGTCGTCCCCGACGTCGGCACCGCCGCGTGGATCGACTGCGCCGGCCACCTGCCGTGGGGGCTCTCCGGGGACCAGCGCCTCGACGACGCCCGGTCGCTGACCTGGGACCTCGCACCGCCGGTGGGGGACGTGGTCGGGCACCCCGTCGTGCGCCTGCGGGTGTCGGCGTCCGCTCCCGCCGCCTCCCTGTCGGTGAAGCTCAACGACGTCTTCCCCGACGGCACGTCGGCGCTGGTCTCCCGCGGCACCCTCGACCTCGCTTTCCGGGCGAGCGTGCACGGGTCGCCGGCTCCGCTCGAGCCGGGCGAGGAGTACGACGTCGAGGTCGTCCTCGACGCGTGCGCCTACACGTGGTCGCCCGGCCAGGTGCTGCGCCTGTCCGTCGCCGGCACCGACTGGCCCAACACCATTGCGCCGCCGGCGCCGGTCACCATCACCGTCCATTCCGCGACCTTGTCGCTGCCGGTCATCGACCAGACCTTCCCCGCTCCGACGTTCGGGCCCGGCGCCGAGCACACGTCGGAGTCGTCCGAGGGCATCGGCTGGTCGATCGAGGACGACGTGCTCGCGCGGCGGACCACCGCCCGGACCGTCTCGGTGTCGGAGTACGGCGCGCCGTACGACGGCCGGGTCCTCGAGGACTACCGCGGGGAGGTCTGGGTCGACCGCCGCACCTTCGAGCAGGGCGCGCACGCGGTGACGACGTACCGACTCGGCTGGCCCCTCGACGTCGGTCGCGTCGACATCGAGGTGCGCTCGGTCATGGACCTCGCGATCGTCGACGGACGAGTCGACGTCACCATCGACACCTGGGCGAGCCGCGACGGGGTCGAGGTCTCGCACCGCCACTGGGAGGAGCAATCGATCACAACTCCCGGTGGTTGAGGAGGAGCCCTTCGAGACGCCTCGTCCCTCGGCTCCTCAGGAACCACCGCTAGGCGACGTCTCGAAACCCCGGGCCCAGCACGAAGTCGATCGTGAAGGGGGTACGCCGGATCGTCGCGAGGGCGGGTGGTCGCGTCGTGTAGGTGTGGCCGGTGGGTGTGGTGGTCTCGACGGTGTTGGGTGATCGAGCAGCGAGCGGTGAGTCGGGTCCCCTGGCCGACCAGCCGGGCGCCTCTTTGGCGTAGCTGCATGCTTCGCAGAGTCCTTGGGCGTTGTGCTGGCTGGTGGGGCCGCCGCTGTTGTAGCTCTGGGCGTGGTCGATGTGTCGGATGGGTGCGTCGCACCAGGGTGTGCGGCAGGTCTGGTCGCGCAGGCGGATGAACCGGCCCATCGCGTGGGGGAACAGCCGGGCTCTCGCGTCGGCTGCGACGAGCTGGCCGGTCTCGGGGCTGGTGTAGAGCCGCCGGATCCAGACCTTCTCCTGGCGGTCGCAGGCGCCGGCCACGATCTCGCGGGCGAGCTCGGCGGGGATCGGGCCGTAGCCGTCGAGGTGGGCCGGCTGGTCGTCGTCGCCGAGCAGCGCGGTGTCGGTCATCACCAGGTTGAGCCGCACCGGCCTCGAGGCGACATCCGGTGGTCGAGCAGGGTCGAGACCCGACGGGACCGACGTGACTGAGGTGACTGAGGTGACTGAGGTGACCGCGGCGACCAGCTCGTCGGCCATGACCTGCCCCCGGCCGCGTGGGTCGCCCTGGGCGCGGGCGGACTCAGCGCGGCGCTGCAGCGCGGCGTACGCCGCGACCCCGTCCTTGACCGGCAGCAGGGCGGTCAGCCAGGTCATCGCGTCCGGTGCGGGCCGCAGCGACACGAACCGCTCGGACTCGGCCCGGCGGCGCCGCGCGACGAACGCCTCGGCGTCGACCTGGTAGGCCACCCGTTGACAGGCCGCGGCCAGCTCACGCTCACCCATCGCCTCGAGCGCCGCCAGGTCGGAGGCGATCTGGGCGTCGACCAGCGCCCGGTCCTCTCGTGACAAGCACGCGGTCTCCCGGGCGACCAGGGTCGCCTTCCACTCGGTGATGCGCCCGGCGCGCCACGCGGCCCAGGTGTGCGGCAGCTCGGTGGTCACCACCTTCGCCAGACCCAGGTGCCGCCGACCGCGGTGCGGGGACTCCCGCCGCGCCAGCGCGACCTGCGCGGCGACCCCCTGACCACGCCGAGCCGCAGGCACACCGGCCGCCTCGTGGGCCTCACGCTGGGACCGGTCCAGCTCCACGGCCAACGCCGCCTGCGCCGCGCTCATCACGCACACCGCCTCCTCGAGGGTCCTGATCCCCTCGACCAGCTCGGTGTCGCACAGTCCACTGCCCGACTCCAACGACGCCGACAGCTCAGCGGTCAGGTCCCGAAGTCGTTCGAACACACGTTCGATTGTAGTCGACCCCGCACCAACCCGCAACAGCAACCATCCGCAACCCCTTGAGATCACGGATCTCGTGACGGTCGCTGCGCGACCTCCTCGACCACCGGTCGGACGCCTCACCGGGTTACACCAGCCAGTGCGCCTCGTACCCCGGGTCGGTCAGGGCAGGCCGGTCCATCGCGAACGCCGCGACGTCCGACGTCGTCGAGCCGTCGAGAGCCAGATCGGCGAGGATCCGCCCGAAGGTCGGCGCGAACTTGAAGCCGTGTGCGGCACCGAGCCCGACGACCACCGACGGGTGACCAGGCACAGAGGAGGCGACGAAGTCGCGGTCGGGCGTGAGGGTGTACTGGCAGCGCACCGACCGCACGGGCGGACCCGAGCCGGGCAGCATCCTCGCCATGTGGCCGGCGAGCCGGGACAGCATGTCCGGGTCGGGCTCCGAGGTGCGCGAGAAGGGATCGGACACGTCGATGATCGGCCCGCCGACGTCCTGCGCGGCCTTGACCGTCGGCTCGCCGTAGAGCGGGAAGCCGTAGTAGCAGGGGTCGTCCATCCAGATCCAGAGCGGCATCCGGTCAGGGGCGAAGCCGCCTGGCGTGGGCGGGGCGAAGTACGTCGCCTGCTCGAGCGTCGTCTCCAGCGGGATGGAGACGTCGAGGGAGCCGAGCACCTCGTTGGTCCACGCGTCCGCGGCGACGACGACCGAGTCGGCGACGTACGTCGCTTGGTCGGTCACGACCTCGACGCCCGAGCCCGTGTCGCGCAGCGACAGCACGCGAGCCTCGCCGCGGATGACCGCTTCCTGCTGGTGGGCGAGCGCCAGCATCAGAGCCGTGCCGGGACCCGCAGGCACGATCGCACCGCGCGACTGCCACAAGCCGACCGTGCCGGCGTCGAGCGCGAACTGCGGCCACCGGCCCATGACCTCGGCGGCATCGAGCAGCGAGTAGTCGATGCCGACGGCGTCGAGCGACGAGGTGTAGTCCTCGATGGGGATGCCGGGGTCGGGCGGGAAGAGGTCGAGCCCCCCGACGACCGTCACCAGCGTCTCGCCCGACCACTCCTCGAGCCGCGCCCAGTCGTCGTAGGCCTCCTCGGTGAGCCGCACGTACGCCGGGGTGTGATAGCTGTGCCGAAGGATCCGGCTGGTGTCGTGGCTGGCGCCGCGCCGGTGGCCGATCTCGAAGCGCTCGAGCCCGAGCACCTTCTGGCCGCGCCGCGCGAGCTGCTGCAGCGTGGCGGCACCCAGCGCACCGAGCCCGACCACGACGACGTCGTAGCGCTCAGTCATCGGAGCCCCCGGTCTCCACGGCCAACCGGGGCAGCAGCCAGCGTCGGATGTCGGCGGAGTCGTCCTCCATCGGCGCGAACCACCCGTGCGTGTAGGCGCGCGACGACATGCCGCGCTGCACCGACTCGCAGATCGCCCAGTCCTGCTTGTTGACCAGGTCCCAGAAGTCGCCGGCGTCCGACGGGTCGAAGTCGGCGGCAGCGACGGCGTCGCGCGCGAAGAGCAGGTGGCAGTCGATCCGCGTGCGCGCGACCGACTGGGGCCGCAGCACGAAGGCTGCGACGTGGTCCGCCGAGCAGGACAGCATCAGGTTGGGGTAGACCAGCTCGCCCTTGTGGCGCACCTTCTCGGCCTCGCTGAGACGCGGCAGGGGCAGCCGGTTCGTGGTGCCCGACATGGTGAAGGTCCACGCCCCCTCGCGGTGCGGGATGCCGTCGTCCCACTCGAGGGAGGTGCCGCCCCCGCCGAACGCCGGGACCAGCCGCACCAGCTCGGGGTGGACCGGGCCGCAGTGGTAGCACTCGTTGTAGTTCTCGGCGATGACCTTCCAGTTGGCCGCGACGTCGTAGGAGTAGGTCACGCCGGTCACGAGCGAGCCCATGTCGTAGTTGCCGAGGTTCTGGGCCGCCTTCGCCACCCCGTCGGCGAAGGGCTCCGCAGCCGAGGGGGTCAGGTGCACGAACACGAAGCCCGCCCATTCCTCCACGCCGACCGGGTGCAGCGCGAAGTCGTCCCGATCGACCTCCACCCCGTCGGTGTGCGGCGCCCGCAGCAGCCGGCCGGAGAGGGCGTAGGTCCACGAGTGGTAGGGACACCGGAGCGCTCCCGCGGCCGAGCACGCGGGAGCGGCGCCCGGCTCCGTGGGCACGATCTGCGAGCCTCGGTGCCGGCAGACGTTGTACGCCGCGTGGAGGCCGTCGTCGTCGCGCGTGAGCAGCACCGACTCCCCCACCACGTCGACGACCGCCATCCGGCCCGGGGAGTCGAGCCCCAGGTCTTCGACCCGGCCGACGCACGCCCACGAGGCGAAGAGCACGCGCTCGCGCTCATGCACCCAGGCCGACTCGTCGACGTACATCTGGCGCGGCAGCGCCGGTTCGAGCTGAGCCATCACGCACCTTTCGGGGCGGTCGATGCCGAGATCTTCTGGGCCGCGACCAGGTGGCAGGAGACCTCGTGTCCGGACGTGACCGGCAGCACCTCCAGCGGTGTACCGAGGCAGGCGTCGACGACACCGGCCGAGGCGGCGGTGCCGTCGGCAACCGCCGGGCAGCGCGGGTGGAAGCGGCATCCGGCAGGGATGCGGGTCGGGTCCGGCACCTCGCCGTGCAGCACGATCGGCTCGAGGCCGTCGATCTCCGGCACCACCGACAGAAGGGCCTTCGTGTAGGGGTGCTGGGGGTCGCGCAGCACCTCCTCGGTGGGACCTGCCTCGACGACGCGGCCGAGGTACATCACGGCGATGCGGTCGGCGATGTTCCACGCCAGCCCGAGGTCGTGGGTCACCACGAGCACCCCCAGGCCGAGCTGCTCGCGCAGCGCCAGCAGCAGCGCCAGCACCTCGCCCCGGATGGACGCGTCGAGCGAGGACACCGGCTCGTCGGCGACCAACAGCTCCGGTGCCATCGCGAGCGCGCCCGCGATCAGCACCCGCTGGCGCTGGCCGCCCGAGAGCTCGTGGGGATAGCGGAGGAACAGCCGCTCCGGCGGTCGCAGGCCCGCCGACGACAGGGCGGCCGCGACCAGCTCCGCCTCGGTCCGCCGCTCGGGGTCCTGAGCCGCCAGGTCGTGCAGCCGGATGCCCTCGGCCACCGAGTCGTAGACCGTGTGGCGCGGGTTGAGGGCGCCGGCAGGGTCCTGCAGCACCAGCTGCACGCGGCGGCGGAACGCCTTGAGCGCCCGCGCGGAGCGGTCCAACGGCTTCCCGTCGAGGTAGACGTCGCCACCCGCAGGCACCTCGAGGCCGAGCAACGCCCGGGCCAGCGAGGTCTTGCCCGACCCCGACTCCCCCACCAGCGCCACGATCTCGCCCGCAGCCACGCGCAGGTCCACGCCGTCGACGGCACGCGCAGTCGCCGCGCCGCGACCGCCGAACTCGACGCGCAGCCCGCGCGCCTCCAGGAGCGTCATGACGGACCCACCAGCAGGCACGCGGCCTCACGAGACCGCGTCTCCGCCGGCCATCTCAGCTCCGGCTCGACCGTGTCGCACTGGTCGAACCGCTTGGGGCAGCGGGGGTGGAAGGAGCAGCCCGCCGGGAGCTCGGCCGGGTCGGGCGGGTCACCAGCCAGCCCTGCAGGGGCGTATCTGGCGGCGGGATCGCCGATTCGCGGGAACGACGCGGACAGCGCCGCGGCGTACGGGTGCAGCGGGTCGCTGAAGACCTTGTCCGCCGGGCCGTGCTCGATGACGCGGCCGGCGTACATCACCGCGATCCGGTCGCAGAGCTCTGCCAGCACGGACAGGTCGTGGCTGATCATCAGCAGGCCGACGTCGAGCTCGCGGACCAGCCCCTCGAGCACGCCGAGCACCTGGGCCTGCACCATGACGTCGAGCGCCGTGGTCGGCTCGTCGGCGACGATGAGCCGCGGCCCGCACGCGAGCGCCATCGCGATCATGACCCGCTGCCGCTGGCCGCCGGACAGCTGGTGCGGGTACGCCCGCGCCCGCGCCGCCGGCAGCCCCACCTGCTCGAGCAGGTCACCAACCATCGACCGGACCCGTGCCTCGGTGAGCGACGGCTGGTGCAGCTCGATCGGCTCGGCGATCTGCGCACCGACGCGCTGGACGGGGTTGAGGGAGTGCAGCGCGCCCTGGAACACCATCGAGGCGCCGGCCCAGCGCAGCGCGCGCAGGGCGCCCCACTTCATGGTCTGCACGTCCTCGCCCTCGAAGATCACGCGCCCGGTGACCTTGGCCGTGGGCGGCTGCAGCCGGAGGATCGTGCTGGCGAGGGTCGACTTGCCGCAGCCGGACTCGCCCGCCACGCCGACGACCTCGCCGGACGCGACGGTCAGGTCGACGTCACGTACGGCGGGCACCTCGCCCCCCGAGGTCCGATAGGTGACGCTGACGTCCTCGAACGCGAGGAGTGGTGTCCCCGTCGGACTCATCGTCTGGCTCCCAACCGTGGGTTCAGCACTTCCTCCAGCGCACGGCCGACCAGCGTGAAGCTCAGCACGACCAGGACCACGCAGACTCCCGGCGGCACGATGAACCACCACGACCCCGTCGTCATCGCGCCGACACCGAACGCCTGGTCGAGCATCGATCCCCACGACACCCGAGTGGGGTCACCGAGACCGAGAAAGCTCAACGTGGTCTCGGTGAGGATCGCGATCGCCACGGTCAGCGTGGTGTTGGCGAAGACCATCGGCATCACGTTGGGCAGGATGTGCTTGCGGATCTGGTGCGACGAGCTCGCGCCGAGCACTCGGGCGCGCTCGAGGTACGGCCGCTCGCGGATGGTCAACGTCTGGCTGCGGATCAGCAGCGCCGTGCCCGGCCAGGACGTCACGCCGATCACGATCACGATGTTGAGCAGTGACCGGCCCAGCACCGTCGCCATCACGATGGCCAACGGCAGGAACGGGATGACCAGGAACCACTCGGTGAGCCGGAAGAGGAACGCCCCGGTCCAGCCGCTGAAGTAGCCGGCGCTCAGACCGACCAGGGTCCCGATCACGATCGAGATGACGGTCGCCGCCAGGCCGACGAACAGCGAGATCCGGGCACCCCAGATCAGCAGCGTCAGCACCGAACGGCCCTTGTCGTCGGTGCCGAGCAGGAACTCGCCGGACGGCGGCTCGAGCACGCCGCCGGTCGCCTGGGTGACCTCGAGCCCGTCCGCCGAGGCGATCAGCGGCGCGAAGACGGCCACCAGGATGAAGAACGCGAGGATCGACAGGCCGACCATCCCCGAGCGGTGCTGGCGGAAGGTCCTCCAGCCGCGGGACCAGGAGTCGCGACGGCGCTGCCGCGCCAGGGCACGCGCGGAGATCGTGGGGCCCTGCTTCGACGGAGCCGCTTCGCTCGCCGTCATGTGCGCACCCGCGGATCGAGGAGGCCGTAGACCAGGTTCGCCACGAGGTTCGCGAGGATGACGCCCGCGGACGCGACCAGGAAGGTGCCCTGGAGCACCCAGTAGTCCGGCACGGACAGCGCCTCGGTCGCCAGCAGCCCGAGTCCGGGGATGGAGAAGACCGTCTCGACGGTGATCGCACCCGACACCACGAAGCCGATGTTGAGGGCGACCAGCGTGGTCGTCGGGAGCAGCGCGTTGCGTACGGCGTGCCGGTTGCGCACCTGCACGTCGCGCAGGCCCTTCGCCCGAGCGGTGGTGAGGTAGTCCTCGCCCAGCTCGTCGAGCAGCGAGCTGCGCATGATCAGCGCGTAGTCCGCGAGGTAGGCCAGCGCCAACGTGATGACGGGCAGCGTCAGATGTCGCATCGTGTCGAGGACGCCGGCCAGCGACGACGGATCGGCGTCCACCGAGTGCAGCCCGCCGGTCGGGAACAACCCCGGGATCGGCCCGGCGCCGACCGCGAACACCGCGATCAGGATCAGCCCGAGCCACCACTCCGGCATGGCGTAGAGCGTGAGCGACGTGCCCGTGGAGACGTTGTCGAACTTGCTGCCGCGGTTCCACGCCCCGCGGATGCCCAGCCAGACCCCCACCATCGTGGCGAGCAGCGTGGACGTGCCGACGAGCAGGATCGTCGGCCACATGCGGTCCAGGATCAGGTCGCTGACGGGCACTCGGTAGCGCAGCGAGATCCCGAGATCACCGGTCAGCGTGTTCTTGAGGAACGTCAGGAACTGCTGCGGCAGCGGCTGGTCCAGCCCGTAGGTCCGGTTGAACTCCTCGAGCTGCTCGGGCGTGCTGAACCTGCCGCGGCCCAGCGTCCTGGCCGGGTCGCCCGGCATCACCCGGAACAGGAAGAAGCTGACGACCAGCATGAACACCAGGCTCCCGAGCGCGCCGAAGCACCTGCTGAGGGCATACCGGCCGAAGGAGTTCCCCCGTGCCGGTGCGCTGTCGGCAGCGACCTCGCTGCCCGCGAGGAGCGTCATCGGCCGGCCCTCGAGGCTGTGGTCGCAGCTGGGGTCACTCGCGCTCGTCCGCGCTCGCGCGCCGCCGCATCAGGAACACGGCTCCGCCGACGACACCCACGCCGGCGGCGACACCGAGGCCGATCAGCAAGCCGGTGCCGGCGCCGCTGCCCTCCTCGCCGTTGCCGTCGCCGCCACCCGACTCCTCGGCGGTGCCGACGACGTTCGGAAGGCCGTCGCAGTCACCCGCCTCGGCCGCCGGACGCACGTTGAGGTAGTTCTGCGAGCCGTACTGCTGGATCCAGATGCCACCCGGCGCGGGCTGCGGCTGGAAGCAGCCGAAGCGGTCGCTGCGGAAGGCCTCGCCGATCGAGGAGTACGCCGTCACCAGGTAGGGCGCCTCGTTGTAGAGGATCTCCTGCATCTGCTTGACCATGTCCGCCCGCGCCGCGTCGTCGTTCTCGACGTGCTGGGCCTCGTAGAGGGCGTCGTAGTCCTCGTTGCACAGCCACGAGTCGGACCAGTTGCCGCGCTGCCCGCAGGTCATGTAGCTGAGCATCGAGTCGGGGTCCGGCTCGACGAACCAGCCCCACTCGAAGGTGTCGAACTCGCCGTCGAGGATGACGTTGGTCAGCTTGCTCGACTCGTACGCCGTCACCTCGGCGTCGATGCCGATGTCGGCCAGCCACTCCTTGAAGAAGTCCATGACGTCGACCGAGGTCTGCGAGTCGCTGCGCGCGGCAAGTCGCAGGGTGCCGATCGGGTCACCGTTCGGCAGCGTCCGGAGACCGTCGTCCCCCATCGTGTAGCCCGCCTCGTCGAGCAGCTGCGCCGCCTTGTCGGGGTCGTAGGCGAACGCCTCCGGGTCGTCCGGCTCCCAGTGGAAGTCGGGGTACGCCGGCGGGATGATCGTCGTGCCCGGTTGCCCGCCGCCCTGGTAGGCCGCCTCGATGAGCCGCTCGCGGTCGATCGCGAAGTTGAGCGCGAAGCGGAACTTCGCGTCGAGCACGGCCGGGTTCGGGTCACCGATCGGCTCGCCCGTCTCCAGGTCCACCGAGCCGGTGTTGAAGGCGATCTCGTCGAAGCCGGGCGAGTCGCCGTTGTGGGCGATGATCCCCTCGCGCCCTTCCAGGGCCTTCACCTGGAGCGCGGAGATCTCGGAGACGAAGTCGATCTCGCCCTTGATCAGTGCCTGCACCGCCGGGTCCTCGCTCTTGAACACGCGGTAGACGACCTCGTCGATGTGGGGCGCGCCCTTCCAGTAGTCAGGGTTGGCCTCGAAGCGGTACGTCGATCCGCCGGCGGTCCCCTCGACCAGCCGGAAGGGCCCGGACCCGACGACCGGCTGACCGTCGGTGGGCTCGTTGCCGTAGCTCTTGACCTCGTTCTCCGGGATGTCCTTCCAGATGTGCTCAGGGACGATCGGGATCGGGATCAGCGGGAGCACCGCGTTGGGCGCCGACAAGGTCAGCACGACGGTGGTGTCGTCGGGCGCCTCGGCCGACTCGACGCCGGTCAGGTAGGAGCCCCAGGTTGCCGCCTCGGGCCCGCCGTCGAGGACCCGGTCGAGGGTGAACTTCACGTCCGCCGACGTCAGGGGCTCCCCGTCGGAGAAGACCACGTCGTCGCGGATCTTGAAGGTCCAGGTCAGGCCGTCCTCGGAGGTCTCCCACTCGGTCGCCAGGCCAGGCTGCGGCGACATGTCGTCCATGGAGTAGCTGATGAGGTAGTCGTAGGTCAGCGCCCACATCTCGAAGGACTCGGCCTCGATGCCGAGGAACGGGTTGAACGAGTCGACCTCGTTGGTGAGCCCCACCGTGAAGATGACCGGGTCGTCCTCGGACGAGGCGCTCGCCGCAGTGGGGGCGAGGGCCGCGCCCGGCAGCACCATCGCGAACAGGAGGGCGACCGCCGCTGCGAGGCGAGTACGTTGCCGCCTGTGACCGAGCTCAGCAATCCCACGGGTCGACCAGGCGGTGCTCCTCCGGTCGCCGCCCAGCAAGCCCACGAGCACACGACGCACGACGTCGTACGCCCGGACCCCTACGCGTGGATGTCCGAGGAGTCCCCCGCCTTCACCGACCACCTGGCGGCGGAACGAGGCTGGTACGACCTGTCGACGGCTCATCTGGGCTCCCTGGTGGCGAGGTTGCGCTCCGAGGTGGAAGCGAGGGTGCCTGAGGTCACGCGATCCGGCACCTGGTCGCGTCCGCGTTTTTCCTACTACACCGAGGACCAAAGAAACAGGGACTACGCGGTGATCTGGCGAGAAAGTCGTAACAATTTCGCCCCGGATGCCGCGAAATCCGCCGCGCCAGGCTCGGTTGGCAACGATTTTGCGCGCGAACTGGTCCTCGACGTGAACGATCTGGACGACGGCACGGGCTACCTCGACCTCGGCTTCAGCGTGGTCTCGCCCGACGAGAACCTCCTGGCCTACGCCGTCGACACCACCGGCGACGAGGTCTTCCGGCTGCGGTTCCGCGACCTCCGCTCGGGGCAGGACCTGCCCGACGTCGTCGACGGCGTGCACTACTCCGGAGCCTGGACCGCCGACTCGTCGGCCTTCGTGTACGCCGTCCCCGACGACGCCTGGCGGCCCGTCGAGATCCGGCTGCACCGGCTGGGCACCGACCAGGCCGACGACGTGAGCCTGCTGGAGGAGCCGGACCGCAAGTTCGAGCTGAGCGTGCGGCTGAGCCGGAGCGAGCGAGCGATCCTGGTGCTCAGCCAGTGTCGTGACACCAGCGAGTGCTGGTGGCTCGACCCCACTGGTGTCGACCTCGTGCCCCGCTCGATCGGCGGGCGCCGTCGCGGCGTCGAGTACCGTGCCGAGGACGGTCCCGACGGGCTCCTCCTGGTCACCAACGACGAGGCCGTCGAGTTCCGGTTGATGGGCGCCCCGGTCCCGCCGCCAGGCGGCCAGACGCACGAGACCTGGACCGAGCTGCGCCCGGAGGATCCTGCGGAGCGTCTCGAGCGTGTGGACGCGTTCGAGACCCACGTGGTCGCGTCGGTCCGCCGGGACGGCTCGCACCAGCTGCGGGTGCTGCCCGCTGATGATCTCGGGTCAGCCGGGCTGCTGGTGGGCAGCCGCTTCCCCACGGGCGGGCTGCAGCTCGCGCGCAACACGTGGTACGCCGCCGACTCGGTGGCCGTCACCGACGAGGACTGGACCGAGCCGCCGGTCCACGCCGAGGTGTCGTTCGCGGACGGGTCCGTCACGGACCAGGGGCGTCACGAGGCCCCGACCCACGATCCGAGGTCGTACGTCAGCGAGGTCAGGCGCTTCCCGACCCCCGACGGGCACGGTGTGTCCGCGACCATCGTGCGGCACCGGGACACCCCTCTCGACGGGACGGCGCCGGTGCTCGTCTACGGGTACGGCTCCTACGAGGCGGTCTTCGAGCCCGAGTGGGAGGAGGCCCTGCCGTCCCTGCTCGATCGCGGAGTGATCTGGGTGCACACCCACCTGCGCGGTGGCGGGGAGGGCGGTCGGCAGTCGTGGCTCGACGGGCGGATGCGGGTCAAGCAGAACACCTTCACCGACCACATCGCCGTCGCGGACGGGCTGGCGGCCGAGGGACTCGTCGACCCCGACCGGATCGCGACCCGCGGCTTGTCGGCCGGCGGGCTGCTCCAGGGCGCAGTCTTCAGCCAGCGGCCGGACCGGTGGCGCGCGGTGGTGGCCGAGGTGCCGTTCGTCGACGTGGTCACCACGATGCTCGACGACTCGATCCCGCTCACCGTCAACGAGTGGGACGAGTGGGGCGACCCTGCCGACCGCGGCGACTTCGACGCGATGCTGGCGTACTCGCCCTACGACAACCCGCCCCCCGCCGGGGGTCGCCCCGACCTGCTCGTGACCGGCGCCGTCCACGACACGCGGGTGCTGGTCCGCGAGCCCGCAAAGTGGGTCGCCCGCCTCCGCGAGACCGACCCGGAGTGGTCGCCGCGGCTGCTCTTCCGCGTGGAGACCGGCACCGGCTCCCACGTCGGCCCCAGCGGCCGCCTCGGCCACCTGGCGTACGAGGCCGAGGTGCTGGCCTGGATCCTCGACCGCCTCGGCGTTGCCTAAGGTGACCGCGTGGACCTCCGGATCTTCACCGAACCCCAGCAGGGCGCGACGTACGACGACCTCCTCGCCGTCGCGCAGGCGACCGAGCGGCTCGGCTTCGACGCGTTCTTCCGCTCCGACCACTACCTCGGCATGGGCACCGCACTGGACCGAGGGGGAATGCCCGGCCCCACTGACGCCTGGGTGACCCTGGCCGGCCTGGCCCGCGACACCGAGCGGATCCGGCTCGGCACGTTGGTCACGCCGGTGACCTTCCGGCTCCCCGGGCCGCTGGCCATCCAGGTCGCGGGCGTCGACCAGATGAGCGGCGGGCGGATCGAGCTCGGCCTCGGCGCGGGCTGGTTCGACCAGGAGCACAGCGCTTACGGCATCCCCTTCCCCGACGTGAAGGAGCGCTTCGACCAGCTCGAGGAGCAGCTCGCGATCGTCACCGGGCTGTGGGCGACCCCGGTGGGCGAGCGGTTCTCCTTCCTGGGCAAGCAGTACGCCGTCGAGGACTCCCCCGCCCTCCCCAAGCCGGTCCAGGACCGCATCCCCGTCATCGTCGGTGGCGGCGGACCCCGTCGCACCCCGCGGCTCGCGGCGACGTACGCCTCGGAGTTCAACCTCTCCTTCAAGGGCCTGGAGTTCGGCCGCGAGCAGCTGGCCCGCGTCCGCGCCGCCTGCGAGGAGCGCGGTCGCGACCCTGAGTCACTGGTGTACTCCTGCGCCCTGGTCACCGCGGTGGGCGCCGACGACGCCGAGGTCGACCGGCGTCTCGCCGCGATCGGCCACACCCGCGACAACCTCGCCTCCGGAGGCGGCCTCGTCGGCACCCCCGACCAGGTGCGCGACGAGATCGGCCGGTGGGCCGAGCTCGGGGTGAGCCGGATCTACCTCCAGATCCTCGACCTCGCCGACCTCGACCACCTCGAGCTGATCGCGGCCGAGGCGCTCCAGGCCCAGTAGCCCCGGCGTCGCTTCCCGCGACGGTCCCTGGCGGCGGTCAGGCCACGAGACTCCGCACGAGCAGCACCAGCGCCGACGCAGCGCAGAGCGCCAGGACGCCCCAGCGGACACCGCCGCGCCGCAACCGGGGGTGGAGCACTCGGGCGAGCAGCAGGCCGACCAGCAGAGCGGGTGTCAGCGCAAGGGCGATGAGCGCGACAGGCGGCTCGAGGTCACCGCCGACGGACAACCCGAGAAGGCTGATCGCAGCGCCGACCAGGAAGTAGACCGCCAGCGTCGTGCGGAGCTGCAGCGGGTCGCGGTGCTGCAGCAGCAGTGCCAGCGGTGGACCGCCGATCGACGTGGCGGTCCCGGTGATCCCCGAGGCGAAGCCAGCACCCACCAGGGTCGATCGACCCACGGGAACCACGATCGTCGTCGCCGTCAGGGCGACGCTCAACAGCACCATCACGGCCACGGCGATGCCGAGCAGGCGGTCGGAGAAGGCGGCGACAAGCAGCACACCGACCACCGTCCCCGGCACCCGCGCCGCCAGTGCCCAGCGCAACGCGCGCCAGTCGATCTCGTCGTGCTCGCGCACCAGCGTGGCGACGGGGTAGAGCATCGCCAACCAGAGCAGCAGGTCGGGCATCAGTCCCGGCTCGACCAGCATCGTCACCGGTGCGGCCACCAGCCCCAGACCGAGCCCGACCAGACCCTGCGCGGCCGCGCCGAGGACGAGGGCGACGGCCACCACGGCCAGCGCCCCCGGCTCGACGTCTGCCAGGGTCAGCGGAGGCTCAGCGACCGCGCAGCGAGCGCAGGACGTATTGCATGATCCCGCCGTTGCGGTAGTAGTTGGCCTCGCCAGGAGTGTCGATGCGCACGACGGCGTCGAACTCGCTCGCCTCGCCGTGCGCCTGGTCGGTGCCCGGAGCCGGCTCGACCCGGACCTTGACGGTCTTGGGAGTCTCGCCGTCGTTGAGCGCGGTGACGCCGCTGATGCTGATCACCTCGGCTCCGTTGAGCCCCAGGTCGTCGGCGGTCTTGCCCTCGGGGAACTGCAGCGGCAGCACACCCATGCCGATCAGGTTGGAGCGGTGGATGCGCTCGTAGGACTCCGCGATCACGGCCTTCACACCCAGGAGGGCGGTGCCCTTGGCCGCCCAGTCGCGCGACGAGCCGGAGCCGTACTCCTTGCCGGCCAGCACCACCAGCGGGGTGCCCGCCTCCTGGTAGTTCATCGAGGCGTCGTACACACTTGCGACCGGGCCGTCGTCCTGCGTGAAGTCACGCGTGAATCCGCCCTCGGTGCCGGGGGCGATCTGGTTGCGCAGCCGGATGTTCGCGAACGTGCCGCGGATCATCACCTCGTGGTTGCCACGGCGCGAGCCGTAGGAGTTGAAGTCGCGCTGCTCGACGCCGTGCTCGGCGAGGTAGCTGCCCGCCGGGCTGTCCTTCTTGATCGCGCCGGCCGGGCTGATGTGGTCGGTGGTGACCGAGTCGCCCAGCTTGAGCAGGATCCGCGCGCCCGTGATGTCCGCGACCGGCTCCGGCTCGTCGGGCATGCCGTCGAAGTAGGGAGGCTTGCGGACGTAGGTCGAGCTCTCGTCCCAGGCGAAGGTGTCGCCCTCGGGCGTCTCCAGCGAGCGCCACTGCTCGTCGCCCGCGAAGACGTCGGCATAGCTCTCGCCGAACATCGTGGAGTTGATCGACTCGCCGATGACGCGCTCGATCTCGGTGGGCGACGGCCAGATGTCCTTGAGGAAGACGTCGTTGCCGTCCTGGTCCTGGCCCAGCGGGTCGCCGAACAGGTCGACGTCCATCGAGCCCGCCAGCGCGTAGGCCACGACCAGCGGCGGTGACGCCAGGTAGTTCATCTTCACGTCGGGGTTGATCCGGCCCTCGAAGTTGCGGTTGCCCGACAGCACGGACACGACGGCGAGGTCGGCCTCGTTGACCGCCGCGGAGACCTCGGGGATCAGCGGGCCCGAGTTGCCGATGCAGGTCGTGCACCCGTAGCCGACGAGGTTGAAGCCGAGCTTGTCGAGGTACGGCGTCAGGCCAGCCCGCTCGAAGTAGTCGGAGACGACCTTCGAGCCCGGCGCCAGCGACGTCTTGACCCACGGCTTGCGCGTCAGGCCCTTGTCGACGGCCTTCTTGGCGAGCAGCCCCGCGCCGATCATCACCGACGGGTTGGAGGTGTTGGTGCACGAGGTGATCGCGGCGATCACGACCGCGCCGTGGTCGATCTCGACGTCCTGGCCGTCCAGAGAGATCGTGGTCGGCCTGCTTGGCCGTCCCGATGGCTGGTCGGCGGGCGCGCTCGCGTGGACCGGGGCACCGTTGCCGCCCTCGTGGCTGGGCGAGTCGCTGGCCGGGAAGGACTCCTCGACCGCCTCGTCGTACCCGGTCGTCTCGGCGACGTCGTCGTCGACGTAGGCCTTCAGCGCGGTGCGGAAGGACTCCTTGGCCACCGAGACCTCGACGCGGTCCTGGGGCCGCTTGGGGCCGGCCAGCGAGGGCACCACGGTCGAGACGTCGAGCTCGAGCCGCTCGGAGTAGCGGGGCTCGGCCTGGGGGTCGTGCCAGAGGCCCTGCTCCTTGGCGTAGGCCTCCACGAGCGCGAGCTGCTGCTCGGAGCGACCGGTCATCCGCAAGTAGTCGATGGTCTGCTGGTCGATCGGGAAGACCGCGATCGTCGAGCCGAACTCCGGGCTCATGTTGCCGATCGTGGCGCGGTTGGCCAGGGGCAGGGCGGACACGCCCTCGCCGTAGAACTCGACGAACTTCCCGACCACGCCGTGCTCGCGAAGCATCTCGGTGATCGTGAGGACGAGGTCGGTGGCGGTGGAGCCCTCGGGCAGCTCGCCGGACAGCTTGAAGCCGACGACGCGCGGGATCAGCATGCTCACGGGCTGACCGAGCATCGCGGCCTCGGCCTCGATGCCGCCGACGCCCCAGCCGACCACGCCGATGCCGTTGACCATCGTGGTGTGGGAGTCGGTGCCGACGCAGGTGTCGGGATAGGCGACCTGCACACCGTCTCCGGCGTCCCTGACCATGACCACGCGGGCAAGGTGCTCGATGTTGACCTGGTGCACGATGCCGGTGCCGGGCGGGACGACCTTGAAGTCGTCGAAGGCGCCCTGGCCCCAGCGCAGGAACTGGTAGCGCTCGCGGTTGCGCTCGTACTCGATCTCGACGTTGCGCGCGAACGCGTCGGCGGACCCGAAGACGTCGGCGATGACCGAGTGGTCGATGACCATCTCGGCCGGCGCGAGCGGGTTGATCTTGGACGGGTCACCACCGAGGTCGACCATGGCCTCGCGCATCGTGGCCAGGTCGACCACGCACGGGACGCCGGTGAAGTCCTGCATGATCACCCGCGCCGGCGTGAACTGGATCTCCTGGTCGGGCTGGGCGTTCGCGTCCCACCCGGCGATGGCCCTGACGTGGTTGGCGGTGATGTCGGCGCCGTCCTCGGTGCGCAGGAGGTTCTCCAGCAGCACCTTGAGCGAGAACGGCAGGGAGCTCACGGCATCGTCGGGCAGGCCGTCACCGGTGACCGCGTCCAGCCGGTAGATCTCGTAGGACTCGTCGCCCACCTCGAGGGTGCTCTTCGCGCCGAAGCTGTCCTGACTGGCCATCGTCCGTCTCCTCGTCGTCGCTTCCGGGGCCCCGTAGTGGCGGAGCCCCCATCTTGCCGCTGCCGCGCGAGCCCGAGGAACTGGGGCGACCCTCGGTCACGCCGACAAAGTCTCTTGACGTCAAGATACCTGACGCAGGGGGGTACGCGCCACCCGCTCGCGGATCAGAACCCGCCGTCGAACCCGCCGCCGTCGAACCCGCCCCACCCGCCGCCGTCGAAGCCGCCCGCGTCACCGCCGTCGCCGTCCCCGCCGCCCTCCCCGCCGCCGTCCCCGCCGCCGTCCCCGTCGCTGCCATCGCCCCCGCCGTCTCCGTACCCGTCACCGAAGCCGCCGAACATCATCCCGCCCATGAACATCCAGGACATCGGGCCGAAGGCGCCGAAGTAGCCCAGGGCGTAGGGCTGGTAGGCGCCGCCGGCCTGCCAGTAGGGCATCCGCTGCGAACCGACCATGACCTGGCGGGCGTCGGGGTCGGCCCCGGCACGGACGCGCTCCGCGTCGAGCGCACAGGCGGGCACGTCGCGAGTCTCGCCCTGCGGCGGGGTGAAGGGGACGTCAGCGACCGACAGCCCGTGTCGCGGGTCGAAGAAGCACGGCGGACGGCGCGTCGGCAGGGGCTCCCCCGCGACCCGGGCCCGCACGCACGCGATCGCGTAGCGAGCGTCCTCGATGATCTGGGTGACGTGCCGCACGTCGTCCGGGCGAGAGATCGAGTCGCCGGAGACCTTCGCGGCCTCGTAGGCGTCCAGGGCGCGCTGGTAGTCGGCGTTGGCTCCTTCGTCCAGGGTGTGCCCGCCCAGCTCGAGGTCGAGCTCCTGCAGGTCCTCGCCGAGGGCGGTCACGTCCTCGAAGACGAGCTTGCGCACCGGCGCCAGCTCCGACTCGCGGAGCAGCTCCATGCGCTCCCGGTTGCGACGACCCGCGACAACGGCGCCTGCGACGAGCACTGCGACCACGACCAGCAGGACGATGAGCTCCATGACGTGAGCCTAGGCCGGGCGCACCAGCGGCCCTCTGCCTGACGACCTACTCGATGCCTGCGGTCCGGTCGAGCAGCTGGAGCAGGTCGTGCGCGGCCAGCTCCACCGACTTGTGCCGCCACTCCGACGCGCGATAGACGCAGGCGATCAGCGCGGTGCGGTGCACGCGTCGGAAGTCGCCGTAGACGAACGCGTGCCGCGCCTTGGTCTCGTCGTTGGCCCCCTCGGTCAGGCCGAGGTGCCACGCGGCGTACTCCTCCCAGGAGTGTCGCTCGAGGTAGTGGTTCTGGTCCTCGGCCGACGGCTGGACCTCGCCCCAGTCGCTGTCGAGGACGTACTGCTTCTTCTCGATCAGGTCGCGCGCGTGCGCGACGGCCGCCTGGTTCACCGAGTACGACGCCATCACGCCAGCCTGGCACGGCTCAGCGGAGGTCGCGCAGCACCCGCCCCTCGATGTCGGTCCAGTGCCGCTTGGGCGGAGCGTCTTCGCAGCTCTGCGATCTCTCGCGAGTCGGGGTCCGCGGTCCACGTCGACATCTGATTACCCAGTCGCTCCTTGCCGGGTCGGGGCCCTCAGGTTCTCCTCGATGCGGACGCCGAGCGCGTCGAGTCCGGCCCTCTCCGTGGGATCGAAGCGCTGGGCGTCGACCGTCTGACGAGTCCGCCCCAGCTCAGAGAGGACGACCGAGCGCTGCTCCGTTGACACCCGGTGGCTGAGGTCCAGCAGAACCTGGTAGATCCTCGTGAGGACCTGGGGGTCGGCGGCCCCGTAGCGTCGGGGTTGCGAGAGGCCGAGATCGACGTAGCTGGCGAAGTCGGGCCGGTGCAGCACGACCCTCGCCCTGCCGTCCTCGTCCCTCAGCACTTCATCGCCCAGTGCGCGGTCGCTCAAGGCGCAGAGGAACGCCGAGATGCGGCCTAGGGCATGGATGGCGGTCGTCGGATCGTTGATGGCGGGCGAGAGCGCCTTGTTCGCCACATCTGTCAGCTGACGCAGGCCATAACCGACGTCCTGGGTCGACGTCCGCTCGAAGCCGACGCGGATGCAGCGCGCAACCCGGTCGCCGATCTGCTCCGACGTCTCAGCCGAGAGCGGGCCGGCTCCTGACGACCAGGCGCTTCCCAGGGGTGTTCCCTCGACCATGAAGGACCCCGGGTGAACATTTAGGCGGACCACCACGTCTTCGTCCTCCGCGACGGCGACGAGACCGTCCTGGTCGACCCACGTCAGGAAGCCGTCGTCCGGGACCAGCAGGACAGAAGCATTCGACGGCGGCGCTGGGACGCTCTTCCGGTCGCGGCTTGCAGAGTCACGGTCGGCGAGCACCGTGCGCATCGTGCCGACAGCATCGCGGTGCACGTTGCGCAACATCGTCTCGACCCGGATCTGCTCGGTCAGGTGCGCAAGAAAGAGCACCAGCCCCACGACACTGGCGATCGTCAGCACGAAAGCCAACGACACGGCGATCTGGGGAACCAGGTCTCCTCCCCCGCCGTCGCCGCGCACCGCGCGCAGCACGGTGAGTGCATAGGTGAAGGTCGCCAGGAACAGGGCCAGCGTCACCTGGACGAACCGGTCACGCGCGAAGGTCCGCAGCAACCGAGGAGAGAACTGGCTGCTGGCCAGCTGCAGCGTCACCACCGTCAGGGAGAAGGTCAACGCCGTCACGGTGATCATCGACGAGGCGATGACACCGAGCAGCGCCCTGGCGGCGTCCGCGTCCCCACCGAAGAGCCAGTTGCTGACGCGGCCTGAGAGGTCGTCGTCGATCGACGAGTCCACCTCTGGAACGACCAGCCCCAGGAGGAGGGCGAGCACCACCGCGATCGTGGGGATCGGCCACAG
The DNA here is from genome assembly GCF_039531755.1 of Nocardioides bigeumensis. NCBI lineage: Bacteria > Bacillati > Actinomycetota > Actinomycetes > Propionibacteriales > Nocardioidaceae > Nocardioides > Nocardioides bigeumensis. The sequence continues at coordinate 753,602 of NZ_BAAAQQ010000002.1, read as the reverse complement.
CCGGGTCCGGAACGCGTCTCGGACGATGACCAACCAGTTGCTCATGTCCATGAGCCTCTCATCGCCGCGGTTCGCACCCGCCGGCGCGCGTGACGAGAACCAGGCCGGACGGTTCCGCGAAGATGACCGCGCAACGTTGAGGGTGGTGGTCGGCGCGATCGTTTGCCGCCAACTGCGTTCCCCAGCGGAATCGAACCGCTGACCTGCACCATCTGAGCCCCGGCCCCCCAGGCAAGGAAACGCGTCCCTCGGCTACGGGAGCTCTCAGTGCAGGTGCATGTGCGCGGCGTCGGTCTTCCCGGCAGGCATCCACACAGCGGCCACGGCGGCAAAGACCAAGGCGATCGCTGTGATGGCCATCGAGCCGCGGGAGTAGGCCTCGACCACTCCGGAGGCGGCGGTGAGGTTGCCGGCCGTACCGGCCACGGCCGACAGGACGGCCACGCCGAGTGCCGCTCCTACCTCGTGCCCGGTCATCAGGAACCCGGACGCCATGCCGGCGTGCTCGGACGGGATGCCGTTCATCGCGGTGCCCGCCACGGCGGCGAACACAAGGCCCGCACCCAGCCCGACGAGGCACAGCCCGGGCAGGACTCCGCCGACATACGAGGACGACGAGTCGGCACGAGACAGGAGCAGTCCTCCGCCGGAGACGATGGCCAGCCCGATGGCGGCGATGGTCCGCACCGGGAGGTGCGCACTGGCGTGGGCGGCGAGGTGAGTGCCGACGACGAGGGTCACGGCGAGCGGCAGGAACGCGAAGCCCGACTCCAGGGCGGAGTAGCCGAGGGCCGTCTGCCCGAAGATCGACGTCAGGAACACCACCGCCATGAGCAGGCCTGTGATGCCGAGCATCACGGTCGTACTGGACACCAGGCTCGAGATCTTCCAGGTGTGCGGATGCACCAGGGGCTGGGTGGCCCGGCTCTCGATGAACCCGAAGGCGACCATCAGGACCCCGGCGACGCCCAGGCCGACGGCGGTCTGGACCGAGGCCCAGCCCTGTGACTCCACGCGAGCCAGGGTGAACATCAAGGTGGCCAGCGAACCGACGCCGACGAGGGCCCCGGGCACGTCGAACTCGGCCACGCGGGCAGGACCCTTCTGGTCCTTCGCGACGACGTGGAGGGTGGCGGCGATGGCGAGAACGCCGATCGGCACGTTGATCCAGAAGATCGCCTCCCAGCTGGCCCACGTGGTGAGGACGCCGCCCAGGGCGACGCCGACCGCGATGCCCAAACCGCCGATGGCTCCCCACAGCGCCAGGCCCCGTGCCTTCTGCGTGCCTGCGTAGGTGGTGCTGATGATGGAGAGGGCCGCCGGTGTCATGAGGGCTGCGGCGGCTCCCTGGGCCGCGCGGCCGCCGATGAGCTCGGCCGCGCCGCTGGCGAAACCGGTGAACAACGAGGCCGTGGTGAACAGCGTCAGACCGGTGAGGAACACCGTACGACGCGAGATGAGATCCGCGACCCTCCCCCCGAGGAGCAGGCAGCCGCCGGACAGCAGGAGGTAGGCGGTGACGACCCACTGCAGGTCGCTGCTGCCCAGCCTGAGCTCGTGGCCGATGGTCGGCATCGCGGTGTTGACGACAGAGATGTCGATGACGACGAGGACCTGTGCGACGAGCGCGACGATCATCGGGCCCCAGGGTCGTGTGTCGGTGTGGGCGTCCGTCTCGACGGCGGAGCCGTGGTGTCCGTGCATGAGTGCCTCCGGTAGTGAGTGGTGAACGGTGCAGATCTGTGGCGCTGGTTCGGTGAGGTCGAGACTGCAAGGGATGCGACCTGGTCGCCCCGGTCACATGGCCGGGGTTGCCGCGTCAGGGGCGAGGCCACACGAGGGTCGCTCCCAGCGCAGCGGTGAGCAGCGCGACGACCGCGGCTGCGGTGAACGCTGCGGAGAAGCCCGCGGCGTCCAGGGCTCCCTCAACCCGACGACCGGACGAGATGCCGATGACGACGAAGGCGGCCGTCCCGAGTGCGCCACCCACCTGCATCGAGGCGCCCGCGAGCCCGGACGCCAGACCGGTGTGGCGGGCGGGCACCGCAGAGGCGAGGACCATGGTGGTGGGGGTGAAGCTGAGCGCGACACCGGTCGTGACGAGCAGCAGGCCCGGGAGGACGGCGACGACGTACGCGGATCCGGATTGCACGTTCGCCAGCCAGAGGTGCCCTGCGGCGAGGACGACGAGCCCCAGGACCATGCTGCGCAACGGTCCGATCACGCCCAACACTCGCGGTAGCACCGTCAACGAGACGGCGAACCCCGTCAGGGACGTGGGGACCATGGCGAAGCCCGCCCGCTCCGGAGACACCGCCAGGACTTGCTGGAAGTAGAGCGCCACCAGGACGAAGGTCGGAACGCGGGACGCCCCGCCGAGCAGCGCGACGGCCGTTCCGGTGCGCAGCATGCGCGACCGGAAGAGCTCGACAGGGACCAGTGGGTCAGCGGCCCGGCGCTCGATGGCGATGAACGTCGCCATCAGGACCGACGAGACGGCGAACAGTCCGCCGACCCGCGGGGAGGTCCAGGCGTGGTCGACGGCATCGACAGCACCGTGCACGAGGGCGATCACCGCCCCGGTCACAGTGGCAGTACCCGCCCAGTCGACGGTACGCCGGACACCCGGTGCGTCCTGAGCCAGCACCCGCCGGGCCATCGCGAAGGCGGCCAGGGACACCGGAACGGTCACCACGAACACTGCCCGCCACCCACGGTGCCAGCAGTCCGAGCGCGACCCGGTCCCGTCGCGTCATCGTCACTGCTGTCCTGGACGAGGGCGCTGGGGGCCGCACCTGCGTCGTGTCCGAGATCGTCGAGATCCTGTCCATCGTCCTCACCGCCTGGGTCGTTGTTGATGTCTCCACGGTGCTGTTGCGCCGGGTCGGTCGAACCGGCCGAATGGCCGGGTTCCACTGCTTTGGCGCGGGGTCAGCGCGTCGCGAGGGGCGTCCCGGTGCGGACTGCCTGGACGACGGAGGTGATGGCCTGCACAGACGCTGCGGCGCCTCCCTGGTCCTCGACGATGCCGGCGTGGCTGGCTGCTGCCTCGTGGGTGACGGCGTTGCTGGACAGGCCTGCCATGTCCACCTGTGCCTCGGACCAGCCATCGGTGTCGCGGGCGTTCTCTGCGCTGGTCAGCACGACGAGCGGTCTGCCTCCGAGAGTGGTGAGTGCCCGAGCCTGCTCGAACACCACGGGGAGCATCGAGAGCTCGTCGCGGGCGTTGCGCCCGGCCCGGGGCATCGCCGACATGGCGTCCACTGGTGCCGCATCGTCGGCGGGAAGGTGCGATCCCGCCAGCGCCACTCCGAGCCCGAGCCGCGCCAGAGTGGGCATGACGGCGTACGCGCGCCGCATCATCGCGTACTGAATGGGGTAGCTGGGGATGGCGGTGAACTGCTCGGGGCTGGTGCTGTCCAGCAGCACCATGCCCGCCACCTCGACGGCGTGGTTGGCGGCGTACGTCATCGCATAGGGGCCACCGATCGAGTGGCCCACCAGGACGAACGGACCGGTCTCACCGGCGGCTGCGAGCAGTGCGTGAAGGTCCGCGGCGGCAGCAATGCCGTCCTGGGGGTGGTCGACGTCGTCGCTCCAGCCTTGACCCGCGCGGTCGTACGCACAGACTCGCGTGGTGGGGGCGACCCCGTCGAGGATCCGGGCCCAGGACCCGGAGAACTCGCCGAGGCCACTGATCAGCACGACCGTCGGCTGGCCCTGACCACGGCAGTCGAGGTGCAGGTCGTGGTCACCCACGGAGTAGATACCACCCGGCGCCGGATAGGTGTTGGCGAAGGAGTCGGTGGCGATGTTCCTGACGCCGGCGCCCACGGAGGCGACGGCGAGGAGGACCAGGGCGACCGTCACCAGCCAACGACCTGGACCCGTCAGATCCCGCTGCATCCGAAGGTACGTCCACACGCTCAGTGCCAGAGCGAGGGGCGGCCACACCCACGTGAGCGTGTTCATCGTGTGGTCCGACGGCGCCACAGCCATGAGCGCTGCGCCCGTGGAGACCATCGCGACCGCCGGGATCGCCGCCCAAGGTTGGGGACTGGACGTCCGTGAGGAACACACGCGGAGCATCGCCCAGCCGAGGCCGAACCCCAGCAGCGTCGCACCGACCGTCACCCCCTCTGTGGCGCCTGGGAGGACCAGCATCGTCAGGAGGGCCGCGGCCGCAGCGCCTGCGGCCATCGACCCGAGGGCGATCCCAGTGGGGGGCCGGACTCCGGGACTCATGACGTTCGATCGGACGCGGCGGTGGACGTCGACGCTCATGGACTTCTCGCTCTCGCAGTGGTGGGCGGTGGTAGCACTGCGGTCGAGAGTGGTCGGTCTGGCGGACGGTCACCCCGGCCAGATGGCCGGGATGCAGCGGACAGAGAAGCGAGCGACTCAGCCCAGGTCCAGCCGGGCCAGCTCGCCGCGCGAGGTGACACCTGCCTTGGCGAAGACGTTGCGCAGGTGGAAGGCCACCGTGCGCGGAGAGATCCAGCACTGCGCCGCGACGTCCTTGTTGGACATGCCCGAGCTGACGAGCTGGGCGACCTTGAGCTCGGTCGGCGTGAGCTGCAAGAGGGTCGAGGGGTCCCGTTTGCGCGCCGTCTCTCCCGAGGCCCGCAGCTCCGAATCCGCCCGCGAGGCCAGCCAATGGGCCCGGACGTCCTGGAAGGTCTCGAGAGCGCGACGCAAGTGGATGCGGGCGTCCACGCGCCGTTGGCTGCGACGCAGCCACTCGCCGTACGCAAGCTCGACCCGCGCCACGTACAGAGGTCGACCTCCGGTGACAGCGTCCGACAACGCTCGCTCGAACAGCGGCTCGGCATCCGCGTCGGCCGTGAGCGCCTTGCCGAACGCGACGGCGGAGAGCGCCCACGGGCGACGGGTGCCCTCGGCGAAGGCGGCGAGGTCCCCGGCCCAGGCTCGTGCCGTCGCAGCCTCCCCGGCACGAACGGCGGCCTCGATCCGCTCGGTGGCCGACAGACGCTCGAGCACCGGCATCCTCATGCGGCCGAACTGGTGGAACGCACCGGAGGCGTCTCCCATGCTCGCCGCACGTATGCCCATGGCCCAACGCATCAGGTCGTGCACCGGATCCGCCATGATGCCGAGCGGATGCGCCTCGACCAGCTCCTCGAGCCGCGGCAGCAGGTCGTCGTAGTCGTCCCGGTCCTGCTGGGCCGCCAGGAGGACGAGCCAGGCGATCGGGAGCGCGGTCACCGCCGGTTGTCCGATGCTCGCGCCCAGGGCCACGGCTTCCTCGGCACTGACGCGCAGGGCGACGTGGTCTCCTCTCGTCCAGTGCCCGAAGCAGAGCCGCTGGAGGCAGTAGGTCACCGCGGTGGCGGCGCCCACCTCCCGCGCGCGCGAGAGGGCGAAGGAGTAGAACTGCTGCTGCCGGTGGTCGTCCCCGAGCTGAAGGGCGGCGTTGCCTAGGTTCCACAGCACGTCGCGATCGTCGACAGCGGCACCGATCTCGAGGGCGACGTCGAGCGCCTCCGCTGCGGCTCCCCAGTCCGCGTCCGCGACCAGGGTCATGGCCACCAGCATCTGCCGCAGGCACCGTGTCCGCGGAGAGCGGTCCGCGGTCGTCGCCGTGAGCAGCTCTTCGGTCTGCATCGGCGTGCCGCTGTCGGCACCGAAGGTGCGCATCACGGCCGCGGCGACGCCGATGTCAAGCGCTCGGACCGGATCTACCGGCAGCACTGCGTGCGCGGCGTCCACGAACATGCGGTGCGCCTCGGGGGCCGAGCCGATGTTGACCTCGATGTGCCCGCGCAACCGTGCCACGTCACACAGCAGGAGGGCGTCCTCCGTGTCCTCCCTAGCAGTACGGAGCAGCGACTGCGCGCGGGCCGCCTGCCCGCACGCCCATGCGCTGCGTGCGGCGGCGAAGCCCAGGTGGGCGCGTCGAGCGGCGTCGGTGCACAGCTCCGCTGCGCGCTCGTAGGCCGCCAGCGCCGCGACGTGGCCACCTCGCCGTTGCGAGCGCTCACCCACCCGCTCGAGTGCGTCGACCACGTCGGGGTCCGGTCCCTCGGCGGCGCAGGCGCGGTGCCAGACCTCACGGTCCTCGTACCCCGCTCCGGCCAACGCCCAGGCGAGCGCCCGGTGAGCTGACCGACGGTCCGCCACGGTGGCGGCCTGGTAGATCGCCGAGCGCACCAGAGGGTGCTGCAGGGACACCGAGCCCTCCGCGTCCACCAGCAGCCCGGAGTCGATCGCACGCCCCACCACGTCGTCGTCCAGTCCCCAGTGCGCACCCGCACGACGCAGCACGTCGAGCTGGCCTGTGTCGTCGGCGGCCGCGAGCAGCAGCAGGCGCTGCACCGGCGCCGGCAGTCGGCGGCTGCGGTCGAGCAAGGCCTGCTCCACGCGGGCGGTGAGGTGGAGCGTCGTCGGCAGTGCTGCCGAGCCCTCGAGCTGGGCTTCCGTGAGCTCGCCAGGCAGCTCAAGGAGGGCCAGCGGGTTGCCGCCTGTCTCCGCGATGAGCCGTCGTGCAACCTCGTCTGCCGGGTCAGCACCCAGCCTGGCGGCCAGGAGGGCGCGGGATTCCTCGGCGTCGAGACCAGTGAGGACCAGGTCGGCCAGTCCGGGCGCTTCGAAGACCAGTGCCGCATCGTCGCGCGCTGCGAACACCATTGCCACCCTGTCCGCTCCGAGCCGCCGGGCACAGAACAACAGCGCTCCCGCACTGGCCGGGTCCAACCAGTGCGCGTCGTCGACGACGCACAGCACGAGGCTCTCCTCGGCAGCCGCCGTCAGCAACGACAACGTGGCCACCCCCACCAAGAAGGGCTCGACCGAGGGACCGTCGTCCTCACCGAACGCCACCCGGAGAGCACGCCCCTGGGGCGGCGGAAGCTGCTCGCGCAACCGGCCCAGCGGCCTCAGCAGGCGGTGCAGTGCAGCGAAGGCGAGCGGCGCCTCGACCTCGAGCCCCTGGGTGCGCAGCACCGTGGTCCCCTCGTTGTCGGCGACCACCGAGTCCAGTAGCGCGGACTTGCCGACGCCCGGCTCACCTCGAACGACGACGCAGCCGGCGGTCCCGTGGCGGGCACGGTCGACGAGCGCCGCGAGGAGCGCTCGTTCGGGTCCGCGGCCGACCAGCACGTGCCGAACCTACTCGCTCACGAGCCCGAGCAATCCGTGCAACCCCGGCACTTTGACCGGGGCGACCCCACCGCTCCTGCCCGCAGCATCGGGCACGTAGGGCGTCATCGCGCCCCACCTGACGATCGCCCACGAGGAGGGCCCCATGCACCCCACGTCCCCCACTGACCCTGACCACGACCGACTCGCGCGGGTGGCGCCGCGTCGGCAGATCGGCGTCCTCGTCTTCGACGGGGTGGAGGAGCTGGACGCAGTCGGTCCGTGGGAGGTCCTCTCCCACTGGACCCAGACGTGCCCCGAGGACGGCTGGGACGTCTTCTGCCTGTCGGCCGACGGGGCGCCCGTGGTCGGTGCGAAGTCTCTCGTGCTGGGGGCGCACCACTCGTTCGACGACGCTCCGGCACTCGACGTGCTCATCCACCCGGGCGGCCCCGGCACCAGGCCGATGCTTCGGAACCCCGACCACCTCGGATGGGTCCGCGACCTCCGCGGCTCCGTGCCCCTGATGACCTCTGTCTGCACCGGGAGCCTCGTCTATGCGGCAGCCCGACTGCTGACGGGCCGTCGGGCCACCACTCACTGGGCATCCCTGAACCGGCTGTCCGAGCTCGACCCCACGGTCATCACCGACGTCGCAGCACGTTTCGTCGACGACGGCGACATCATCACCAGCGCTGGAGTCAGCGCCGGCATCGACATGGCCCTGCACCTCGTGGCGCGGCTCACCGACGTGGAGCGCGCCCGCGAGGTCCGTCGCTACATCCAGTACGACCCCATGCCCACGGTCTGATCCCCCACCCGCCAGCACACCCACGAGAAGGACAGTTTCCATGAACCCCGAAGCCACCGCCACCTCCAACGACACGATGCGGGCCATCACCCATACCCGCTACGGCAGCTCCGACGTGCTGCGACTCGCGGAGGTGCCTCGCCCCGTGGTCCGGGACGACCAGGTGCTGATTCGCGTGCATGCCGCCGGGCTCGACCGCGGCACGGAGCACCTGATGAGCGGCAAGCCGTACGCCGTGCGCCTCGCCTCCGGCATCCGTCGGCCGAAGAACCCAGTGCTCGGCCGCGACGTCGCGGGGACCGTCGTGGGAGTCGGTGCGATGGTGACACGCTTCTCCCCCGGCGACCACGTCTACGGAGTGGCGCCCGGCTCCTTTGCGGAGTACGCCGTCACCGGCGAGAACCGGCTGGCGCACAAGCCGGCGAGCCTCTCCTTCGCGGAGGCCGCCGTCATCCCGATCTCGGCGGGCACCGCTCTTCAGGCGCTCACCGACGCAGGCAGGGTCCAGTCCGGCCAGTCCGTGCTGATCACCGGCGCCTCGGGCGGCGTCGGCAGCTACGCGGTGCAGCTGGCCGCCAGCCTGGGCGCCGACGTGACCGGCGTGTGCAGCAGCGCCAAGCTCGACCACGTCGCCGCCCTCGGCGCCCACCAGGTCATCGACTACGACCGCGACGACTGGGCGGACGGCACGCGCCGCTACGACCTGATCCTCGACATTGCCGGCAACCCGCCTGTGAGCCGGCTGCGTCGTGCCCTGACACCGCGCGGGACGGTTGTCTTCGTTGGCGGTGAGAGCGGCGGCGTCATCACAGGCATGCGTCGTCAGGTCGGCGGAGCGCTTCTGTCTCCCTTCATCGGCCAACGCCTCGTCCTGCTGCTGGCCCGTGAACGCGCCACCGACTACGAACGTCTCGCCCGGCTCATCGAGTCCGGCCAGCTCATACCTGCCTTGGACCGCTGCTACCCCCTCGAGCGTGCCGCCCACGCGGTGCGGCGTCTTGAGAACGGGGCCACCCGCGGAAAGGTCGCCATCGCGATGTCAGCTGCGCCGGTCAGCGGCTGAATCCCAGCAACGCCACGCACTCGACGTGGTGCGTCATCGGGAACAGGTCGAAGGCGCGCAGGTCCTGCACCGTGTAGCCGTGCTCGGCGAAGATCGCGATGTCGCGGGCCAGCGCGGCGGGGTCGCAGGCGACGTACGCGACCGCGCGCGGGGTCCGTGCGACGACCTGCTCCACGACGTGCCGCTTGGCGCCCTCGCGCGGCGGGTCGAGGACCACGAGGTCGAATGGCCGGTCGAGCCCTCGTTCGAGCACCTCGTCGACCGGCCCGTGCTCGACGAACGCGCCGATGCCCAGGTTGACGCCGGCGTGCTCGCACGCGGACCCGTCGGCCTCGACGGCGACCACGTGACCCGTCTCCCCCACGGCGTCCAGGAGAAAGGCGGCGAAGAGGCCGACCCCGGCGTACAGGTCCAACGCCGCCTCACCCGGCTCCGGCCGCAACATCGCCAGCACCGTCTCGACCAGCACCTGCGGCGCGCCCGGGTGGACCTGCCAGAAACCACCGCGGCCCACGGAGAAGTCGCGCCCCAGCACGGAGCACGACGGCCCCTCGGGCGCCTCGAGCAGGCAATCGTCGACAGGCACGACGTCGTGGGAGCGGTGCTTGCGCATGCCGCGTCGCCCGTCGGGCAGCTCGACGTAGCGCTGCCGGGTGCGCCAGCGCAGCCCGTCGACGTCTCCCGGGACCGCTTCGACCTCGACCTCCAGGTCGAGGCCGGCGAGGCGGTGCAGCTGCTCGCGCACGACGTCGGCCTTGAGCCGGCGCTGAGCGGCCGGCGTGACGTGCTGGAAGTCGCAGCCACCGCACAGGCCAGGTCCCGCGACGAGGCAGGGGGCCACCACCCGGTCGGGCGACGGAACCAGCACCTCGACCGCGTCGCCACGCCAGAAGCGGTCACCCTCAGTGCCCTCGGTGATCTCGACGACCACCCGCTCCCCCGGCAGCGCGTGCCGGACGAAGACCACACGGGACTCCTGCTGGCCGGCTGTCTGGAGCAGGCGGACGACGCAGTGCCCGCCGTGCGCGATCGGGCCGACCTCGGCCTCGAAGCGCTCGCCGACGCGCGAGCGGCCACGCGGCTGGCGCGAGCGCGTGGCCTGTCGCGTGGACCGTCGTCGTGGCACGGGCACCGGCCGGTCAGTCCTGCCGGTTCCAGGTCACCTGCTGCTGGGACTCCGGGTCGGCCACCCGCCCGGACCGCAGGTCACCGGCACGCGTGCGCGTCTGGTCGCGGGCGGTGCGCTCCTTGGCCACCTGCGAGGACCGCAGCTGGTAGGGCACCGAGATCACCATGACGCCCGGTGTGAAGAGCAGTCGCCCCTTGAGCCGCAACGCGGTCTGGTTGTGGAGCAGCTGCTCCCACCAGCGCCCGACGACGTACTCGGGGATGTAGACCGCGACCACCCCGCGCGGGTTGGCGTTGCGGATCTCGGTGGCGTAGTCGACGATCGGCCGGATCACCTCGCGGTACGGCGAGTGCAGCACCTTGAGCGGCACGTCGATGCGGCGCTCGTCCCACTCGTCGAGGAGCCGGTCGGTCGACTGCTGGTCAGTGCCGACGTAGACGCCCTCGAGGATGTTGGGACGGGCCGCCTTGGCGAACGCCAGCGCCCGCAGCGTCGGCTTGTGCAGCTTGGAGACCAGCACCATCGCGTGCACCCTGGTGGGCAGCAGCTTGTCGGACTCGTCCGCGGCCAGCTCGAGGTTGACGTTCTCGTAGTGCCGGTTGATGCCCTTCATGATCAGGAAGAAGGTCACCATGGCGAGGATCGTGATCCAGGCACCGGCCAGGAACTTGGTCACCAGCACGATGACCAGCACCACGGCCGTCATGCCGAGCCCGAAGGTGTTGATGGCCCGCGAGCGCATCATCCGGCGGCGGACAGCGGGGTCGTGGGTCGTCTTGAGGTTGCGGGTCCAGTGGCGGATCATCCCGAGCTGGCTGAGGTTGAACGACACGAAGACGCCGACGATGTAGAGCTGGATCAGCCGGGTGGTCTGGGCGTCGAAGACCTGGATCAGGACGATCGAGAGGACCGCGAGGAAGACGATGCCGTTGCTGTAGGCCAGCCGGTCACCGCGCGACCCCAGCGCCCGCGGCGCCAGCCCGTCCTGCGCAAGGATCGAGCCGAGCACCGGGAAGCCGTTGAAGGCGGTGTTGGCCGCCAGCACCAGGATGACCCCGGTGACGGTGACGACGAAGTAGAAGCCGGGCGAGAAACCGTCGAACACGCCCGAGGCGATCTGCGATATCACCGGGTGCTGGTCGTAGTCGGCGGGCAGCGCCTGGCCGCCTGCCGTGCGCAGCCGGTCAAGCTCGTGCGGGTCGACGTACTTCAGCCCCATCTGGTGCGCCAGCGTGATGACGCTGAGCATCATCGTGATCGCGATCACGCCGAGCAGGAGCAGCGTGGTGGCGGCGTTGCGGCTCTTGGGGCGCTTGAATGCCGGCACGCCGTTGGAGATCGCCTCGACACCGGTGAGCGCGGCACAGCCCGACGAGAAGGCGCGCGCGAGCAGGAGCACCAGCCCGACCGTGGTCAGCGGATCCTCCCAGCCCTCCTGGGGGATGATCATCAGGTCGGCGCTCTCGGAGTCGGGCAGGTTGCCGGAGAGCGCGCGCAGGAGGCCGAACCCGCACATGCCGAGGATCGCGGCCATGAAGGCGTAGGTCGGCACCGCGAAGAACGCTCCGGACTCGCGCACTCCGCGCAGGTTCATCGCCGCCAGGAAGATGACCATCACCGTCGCGACCGTCGCCTCGTGACCGCGCAGCGGACCGATCGCCGAGGCGGCGTACTGCGCCCCCGACGAGATCGACACCGCGACGGTGAGCACGTAGTCGACGATGAGCGCGCTCGCCACCGTCATGCCGGCCGACCGTCCGAGGTTGACCGTGGCCACCTCGTAGTCGCCGCCGCCCGAGGGGTAGGCGTGCACCGTCTGCCGGTACGACGTCACCACGGTCAGCATGACCAGGGCGACGGCGAGCCCGATCTTCCACGACCAGGCGTAGGTCGAGAAGCCGGCGATGGACAGCATCAGGAACACCTCGTCGGGGGCGTAGGCCACCGAGGAGAGCGCGTCGCTCGCGAAGACGGGGAGGGCGATGCGTTTGGGGAGCAGGGTCTCGCCCAGCTGGGAGCTGCGCAGCTTGCGTCCCAGCAGGATCCGCTTGGAAACGTCACCTACGCCCACGTGGCACGAGCGTAGACCCAACTTCCTCGTGGGACGCACACGTCGCGAACACTGGCGCCCGTGCCTCGGTAGGGTGTCGCCCGTGCACGTGGTGATCATGGGATGCGGCCGGGTTGGCTCCACGCTCGCCCGCAGCCTCGAGGACCGCAACCACACGGTGTCGGTCATCGACAGCGAGCCGGACTCCTTTCGGCGTCTCGGGCCTGAGTTCAACGGCGACCGGGTGACCGGCTACGGCTTCGACCAGGAGGTCCTGGAGAAGGCCGGCATCCGTCGCGCCGACGCGTTCGCCGCGGTGTCCAGCGGCGACAACTCCAACATCATCGCCGCGCGCGTGGCCCGGGAGACCTTCGGCATCCAGCAGGTCGTCGCCCGCATCTACGACCCCGGCCGCGCCGAGGTCTACCAGCGGCTCGGCATCACCACGGTCGCGACGGTGAAGTGGACCGCCGACCAGGTGCTGCGGCGGATCCTCCCGGCCGGCGCCGAGCCCGACTTCCGCGACCCGTCCGGCACCATCCGCGTCGACCACATCACCGTTCCGGAAGGCTGGGTCGGGCACCGGACTGTCAACCTCCAGGACCAGTCGAACTCGCGCATCGCCTGGATCGACCGGCTCGGCGAGGGCATGCTGCCCCACCGCGAGTCGGTGCTCCAGGAGGGCGACATGCTGCACCTCGTGATGCGCGAGGAGAACGCCGCCGAGGCGTACGCCGTCCTCGAGCGCGGACCGGACGACACCTGATGAGGCCACGACAGAAGAGGCAGAGCGCATGAGAGTGGCCATCGCCGGTGCCGGTGCCGTCGGGCGCTCGATCGCCCGTGAGCTGATCCAGAACGGCCACCAGGTGCTGCTCATCGACAAGGAGCCGCGGTCGATCCGCCAGGACCGGGTGCCCGATGCCGAGTGGCTCCTCGCCGACTCCTGCGAGCTCGCGTCCCTGACGGAGGCGCGGCTCGACCGCTGCGACGTCGTCATCGCCGCCACCGGCGACGACAAGGCCAACCTGGTGACCGCGTTGCTGGCGAAGACCGAGTTCGGCGTGCCGCGCACGGTGGGGCGGGTCAACCACCCCAACAACGAGTGGCTCTTCACCGAGGCGTGGGGGGTCGACGTCAACGTCTCGACCCCGCGCATCATGTCGGCCCTCGTCGAGGAGGCCGTCAGCGTCGGCGACCTGGTGCGGCTGTTCACCTTCCGCCAGGGCAACGCCAACCTGGTCGAGCTGACGCTGCCGGGGGACTCGCCGTACGTCGGCACGCCGGCCGGGCTCATCCCCTTCCCGGAGAACTGCGCGCTGGTCACGATCCTGCGCGACGGCCAGGTCTACGTGCCGACCGCCGAGCAGCCGATCGAGGCGGGCGACGAGCTGCTCTTCGTGGCGCCGTCCGAGGTCGAGGAGGAGCTCGAACGGCTCCTCGCGCCGGGGTCGCACGGCGGCTGACGCCGACCTGTCCGCCCTCAGCCGGCCTCGACTGCCGGCTTCCGCTCGAGCGGGGTGTGGTTGCGGCCGAGCACCCAGACCATCGCGGTCAGGGCCGCGACCTGCAGTGGCCAGCCCATGACGATCTTGAGGACCCCCAGGACCGCCACCGCCGTGTCGGCATCGAGCGCACCGGAGCGCCCGGAGAGATAGACCGGCCCTTGGGCGACGACGCGGACCACGCACGGCAGCACGAGGAGCCAGCTGAGCCGACCGCAGAGCCGCACGATCTGCTTGTCCTGGTGCCACTCGGTCGGGTCGCCCATCACGCTGCCGACCATGAAACCGACCAGCGGCCAGCCGATCAGGATGGTCGCGATCATGACGACGGCGTAGCCGGCGTTGTAGAGGATGCCGGGCAGGAAGTACGCCAGCGCCTGCTCCTCCTCGCTGGCACCACCGCGGGCAGAGAGGGTGACGAACAGCGCGCCGATGCCGATCCCGACCAGGGCGTTCACCACGAACTGGACGGTCGAGCGCTGCACGATCCGCACGACGAGCAGCGCCACGGCGGCCGCGACGGACACGATCAGCGCGGTGCGCAGCTCGCGCGTGGTGAGCCACAGCACGGTGAAGAAGATCGTCGGCACGGCCGCTTCGATCATCCCGCGCCGACCGCCCAACGCCTCCGACAGCCGCTGCCGGACGACCGACTCGACGGTCTCGACCGCGTCGGACCTCGTCGGGCCCGCCCCCTCCGGGACGGCCGTTTCGCTCACGGCAGCAGCTCGTAGCGCGGGTTGAACATGACGCGGGTCCGGTCCTGGACACCGATGCGGCCCTGCACCCGAAGCGACCGCCCGGGCGCGATCCCGGTGATCCGTCGCCGGCCGAGCCAGACCAGCGTCAGCGCGTCGGAGCCGTCGTACAGCTCGGCCTCGAGCGCGGGCACGCCGCCGCGCGGTCGCAGGGTCACCGTCCGCAGGCTCCCGGTCAACGTCACCATGTCGCGATCGGGCGCGTCGGCGATGCTCAGGCCGCCCCCGTCGCGGTGCTGCTGGCGCAGGTCGCGGGCTTCCTGGTCGGCGCTGTTGGCCCACCTGCTGATGCTGCGGCGCAGGCGGCTCTTCTCCGTTGTCATGGAAGCTTGCGCGCCTGTTTGGGCAGCACCAGCGCGAGGGCGTCGCCGACGGGCATCGCGTGGTCACCCCGGCGGACGGCGACCTGCGCCAGCACGTCCTCCCACTCGGCGGCCTCCTCGGGTCGCACCGCTGGCGCACCCAGGAAGGTGCCCCGCAGCAGCCAGCGTGGGCCGTTGACGCCGACGATGCGCGAGGGCTGCACGCCGGAGGTGCCGTCGGGCATCTGCACCGGGCGCTGGCAGACGAGCTCGACGCCGAAGCGGCCCTCGCGTTCCTCGACGGTGCCGCCCTTGCTCTTGACGTCGGCGACCAGCTCGGGTCGCACGTCGCTCCACAAGTCGCCGTTGCGCGGCGCGGCGAAGGCCCTCAGCTCGAGGGCACCGTCGCGGCCGGCGACGAGCACGGACTGGACGGCCTGGGAGGCCTCGTCGACCTGGAGCCGCACCTCGCGACCCTCGCTGGGCGCGATCAGCAGCGAGCCGAGATCGACCCGGCCCTCGGCCTCGGCGTCGATCTCGGACACGTCGTAGGGGCCGTCCGTGCCGGCCTTCCTCGGCTCGCCGGGCTCGTCGCCCGCCTGGTCGCCTGCCTGGTCGCCCGCCTGGTCGCCGGCCTGGCCCTCGGCGAGCTCATCGGCTTGGTCGACGGACGGGTCGGGGTCGGCAGACCTGCGCCGGAACTTCACTGCGACTCCTCACTCGGCTCAACTCGGGCGTTCGGGTCGGAAAGACCTCCGAAGCCACCCGTAGAACCGTAACCCCCGGCCCCTCGCGCCGACCCGGGAAGGGCGGTGACCTCGACGAACCGGACCTGCTCCACCCGCTGGACGACCAGCTGGGCCACCCGATCCCCACGGCGGAGGTCGACCGGGTCGTGCCGGTCGAGGTTGACGAGCAGCACCTTGATCTCGCCCCGGTAGCCGGCGTCGACGGTGCCGGGCGTGTTGAGGATGGAGACGCCGTGCCTGGCGGCCAGCCCGGACCTCGGCTGCACGAACGCGGCGTACCCCGGTGGCAACGCGATGGCCACCCCCGTCGGCACCAGCGCCCGCTCGCCCGGCATCAGCGACACGTCCACGGTGGTGACCAGGTCGGCTCCTGCGTCACCCGGGTGGGCGTAGGACGGCGCCGGGAGGTCTGCGTCGAGGCGGACGATCTGCACGTCGAGCAGCTCGTCGCGTGGGGAGTCGGGCACGGGCGAGGAGACTACCGGCCGGCTCCCCGGCTCCTGCCTCCGTGCTTCATCGAGGGCCTCCCTACGATGGCCCCGTGGAGTACGACGAGCGACTCTCGGTCCCGCTGCGGTGGTGGGTCCAAGGCATCATGCTCGTCGCGACGTTCTGGCTCGCCGTCATCGTCGCCCTCCCCCTCGCCGCCGCATGGACGGTGACCGGCGCCGCCGGCGCCCTCGTGCTCGCCGGCCTGTGGGCCTACGGCGCGCAGCGGCTCCAGGTCGGCGACGGCGTCTTCCGCGCCGGGCCGGCCCGGATCTCGGTCGTGCACCTGGGGGCCGCCGAGGCGCTCGACGCCGAGTCGACCCGCCGGGTCGCCGGACGCGACGCCGACGCGCGGGCCTACTTGCTGTTGCGCCCCTACCTCAAGCGCGGGGTTCGGGTCGAGATCACCGACCCGGCCGACCCCACGCCGTACTGGCTCGTCGGCACCCGCCGCCCCGACGCGCTGGTGCAGGCGCTCGAGGCGGTCTCGCACGAGCCCGCCGACCCGCGGCGGTGAGCCAGACAGGCTTCCGGGCGGGCCGAACCCTGTCCAAGTCACCGCCCCCGCGCGGGTGGGCCGGGCTGTACGCCGCGTCGCTAGGGTTGCCGCATGGCTGAATCGTCGAAGGTCTGGACGCTGTTCTCGCTCGTCTCCGCGCTCGGAGCGGCGGCGGTCGCCAAGAAGGCGCTCAACACCGGCTGGCGCGCCGCCACGGGCAAGAACCCGCCGGCGAACCCCGCGGACCCCGACGTCGACATGCGGGAGGCCGTCGTGTGGGCGGTCGTCTCCGGCACGCTCATCGCGTTGGCCCGGATGCTGGCGACCCGGCGGGCCGCCAGCTATTACGCGCGGTCGACCGGCCACTTGCCGCCAGATCTCCAGAAGGACGGTCAGAAGGCGAGCAAGGCTCCCGCGCCGACGACGTGAGTCGCCGGCCGCGACTCAGGCGCAGTCGCGGCAGATCATCTTCTTCTCGTCGGCCAGCTGGCTGCGGTGATGGACGAGGAAGCAGCTCATGCAGGTGAACTCGTCCTCCTGCTTGGGCTTCACCTCGACCGCGAGCTCTTCGTGGGACAGGTCGGCGCCGGGCAGCTCGAAGGACTCCGCAGCCTCGGCCTCGTCCTCGTCGACCTTGCCGGAGTTCTTGTCGTGACGACGCGCCTTGAGTTCCTCGATGCTCTCTTCGCTCTGGTCCTCTTCGGTCTTGCGCGGTGCGTCGTAGTCGGTCGCCATTCTCGTCTTCCACTCTCCTGAGCTCATCTGGTCCAGCTCGCGTGACGTCCCGGGGTCTTCCGGGCCGCTCAACCGGCCGGCTCATGATTGGGCGGGCCAGATTGTGCACCATGAACGGGCTGGTGCACACAGCGGTATCACGTGGTGTCGCCCGAACACGTACCCACGCGAGGCTATTCCCGCCCTCCACGCGGCCCCTCAGATCGGGACAGGACGGAAGTCAGGCGAGGAGACCCGCCTGGCGGACGGCGGCGAGCAGCTCGTCGAAGCCCTCCGCGGGAGCGACCACCAGCGCTTCCCTGCCCGATGCGCCCTCGGTCAGCAGGGTCGTCGCGCCCGCCTCACGCGCGATCAGGGCCGAAGCGGCGTGGTCCCACAGGTGGACGCCCTCCTCGACGTAGGCGTCCGCGAACCCGTCGGCGACGTAGCAGACGTCCAGCGCCGACGAGCCGAGCCGGCGCACGTCACGGACGACGGGCAGCAGCCGGGCGATCGCCTGCGCCTGGAGCGTGCGCACTGTCACGTCATAGCTGAAGCCCGTGATCACCAGACGCTGCGCCAGCGGCACGGTCGGGCGTACGCCGATGCGTTGGCCGTCGCGGGTCGCCCCGCCGCCCAGGGTGGCGGCGTACTCGACACCGGTCGGCACGTTGAGGACGACGCCGGCCACCATCTCCCCGTCGACCTCAGCGGCGATCGAGACGGCGTACTGCGGGAGCCCGTAGAGGAAGTTCACGGTGCCGTCGATGGGGTCGACCACCCACCGGACGCCGGAGGTGCCGGGTTCGCCACCGCCCTCCTCGCCCAGCACGGCGTCGTGCGGTCGCGCGGCCAGCAGCCGCGAACGCACCAGCTCCTCGCTGGCGCGGTCCACCTCGGTGACGACGTCGGTGGGGCTGGTCTTGGTGTGGGCGACCTCGACCGGCGACGCGCGGCGCTCCAGGATCAGCGCGCCGGCGGCACGGGCCACGTCGAGCGCGAGCGCGAGCAGCTCGGCCGGGTCGGCCGGGTGGGCCGGGTGGGCCCGATCGGCCGGGTCGGCCCCGGAGGAACCGGCCATCATCCGACTCCTCCCAGGGCCGGCACCGGTCCACGGGGGTTGGGGCAGCACCCGATCGGGCACCTGTCCGCGGTCGGGGGCAGGCCCCCGACGGTCACGCGCTCCGGTCGCTCGCCGCGCTCCGCGGCCGCTCGCTCGATCAACAGGTCACGCACCACGGCCACGAAACGGGGGTCGATGCCCGGCGTGGAGGCACGGGCGACGGGCAACGCGAGGCCGTTGGCGGTGCTGATCGCCTCGGTGTCGAGGTCCCAGACGACCTCCATATGGTCCGACACGAAGCCGATGGGGACGATGACCACGCCGGGGACCCCGGACTTGCCCAGCGTCTCCAGGTGGTCGTTGATGTCCGGCTCGAGCCACGGCACCTCGGGCGGACCCGACCGCGAGCAGTAGACGAGGTGGCTCGGGTGCCGGCGGCCGGTCTCCTGGCGGACCCGGTCGGTGACCTCGGCGACCACGCTGCGGTGCTGCGCGACGTACGCCCCTCCCAGAGCCGGGCCTCCCTCGGTGCCGGAAGGCCCGCTCCGCTCGTTCATCCGCTCCGGGATCGAGTGGGTGACGAACACCAGGTGGGCCCCGTCGCGGGCGGTCTCGGGGAGGTCGGCCAGCGCGGCGAGCGTGGCGTCGACGAACGACTCGACGAAGCCGGGGTGGTGGAAGAAGTGCCGCAGGCGGTCCAGCTGCGGGGCGCCGTCGAGGCCGTCCACCGCCGCCGCGAGGTCCTCGCGGTACTGCCGGCAGCCGGAGTACGACGAGTACGCCGACGTCACGAAGCAGGCTGCCCTGGTGACCCCGTCGTCGCGCATCTGCTCGATCGTCTCGGCCAGGAAGGGGTGCCAGTTGCGGTTGCCCCAGTAGACCGGGAGGTCGATGCGGGCGCCGGCGAGGTCCTCGCGGACGGCGGCGACGAGCGCCCTGTTCTGGTCGTTGATCGGCGAACGCCCCCCGAAGTGGAAGTAGTGCTCGCCGACGGCCTCGAGGCGATCGCGGGGGATGTTCCTCCCACGGGTGACGTTCTCCAGGAAGGGCACGACGTCCTCTGGACGCTCAGGACCGCCGAACGACACGAGCAGGACAGCGTCGTACGGCGAGACGTCGGGGGCGACCATGTCGCCATCGTATTGATTGGTCCGCCGCGTCGGCGCGGCCGTACCCTGCGACAAGATGCTCGCGACCTACCGCCGGGTGCTGGCCCACCCCGGGGCGTTCCGCTTCTCCGCGACCGGCCTGATCGCGCGGCTCCCGATGTCCATGATCGGGCTCGGCATCGTGCTGCTGGTGTCGGAGGAGACCGGCTCCTACGGCGTCGCCGGCACCGTGAGCGCCACCTTCCTCCTGGCCGAGGCGCTGATGTCGATCATGGTCGGCCGCCTCGTCGACGCGCGTGGCCAGAGCCTGGTGCTCGCCGTGGCGGTCGTCCTGTCCACCGCTGGGGTCCTGGTGATGATCTCGTCGGTGCAGGTCGACTGGCCGCTCGCGGTGACCTACGCCGGCGCCGCGGTGGCCGGCATGTCGATGCCTCCCGTCGGTGCGTGCGTGCGCGCCCGGTGGTCCTACATCCTGGGCAGCAAGGCGCAGCTGCAGACCGCCTTCGCCCTGGAGGCGGTCGTCGACGAGGTCGTCTTCATCGTCGGACCGATCCTGGTCACCGTGCTGGCCACGTCCCTGCACCCGCTGGCGGGCCTCGGCACCGCCGTGGTCGCCGGTCTCGCCGGCACCCTGGCCCTCGCCGCGCAGCGCTCCACGGCACCGCCGTCGCAGCGCGCGAGGCGGGCCGAGGGGGACGGCGCACGGCCGCCGATGCCGTGGCGGACCGTGCTCCCGCTCTTCTTCGTCACGCTGATGCTCGGTGCGTTCTTCGGGTCGGCCGAGGTGGCGACCGTCGCCTTCGCCGACGAGCGCGACGTCAAGGCGTACGCCGGCGTGCTGCTCGGCCTGTGGGCGGCCGGCTCCCTCGCCGCCGGCCTGGTCACCGGAGCGGTCACCTGGCGGGTCGGCGCGGGCAGCCGGCTGCGGCGCGGCGCGGCCGCGCTGACCCTGGTGATGGCACCGATGGTCTTCATCGACTCGGTCCCGCTGATGGGCGGCGCGCTGTTCCTGGCGGGCTTCGCAGTCGCGCCGACGCTGATCGCCGCGCTCACGCTGACCGAGGAGACCGTCCCGGCGGCCCGGCTCACCGAGGGCATGACGGTGATCCACACCGGCATCGTCGCGGGCGTCGCCCCGGGAGCCACGCTAGCCGGCGTGGTCATCGACGCGTCGGGGGCCTCCCTCGCCTACTTGGTCGCCGTGGCCAGCGGGTTGCTCGCCGCAGTGGTCGCGATCAGCCTTCCGAGGGGGGCCGCGCCGGGTGCGGACGGCGACGACAGGCGCGGGGGCACGCCGTCGTCGTACGCCGACGCGACGCTCCCGCTGGCGTAGGCTCCCCCCAACGGATCGACCCCGGTCCGGACTCGCCAGGCACCCGACATCGACCCTTCCCCGGCAGGAGCAGACGGACGGTATGACGCAGCACCTCACCCTCGTGGGGTTGAGCGACGACCGCTCGATGCTGCTGCTCGTCGATGACGCGGGGGCCGAGTTCACCCTGGGTGTCGACTCCAAGCTCAGGGCCGCGCTCCGCGGCGAGCACGCCCGACTCGGCCAGTTGGAGATTGAGATGGACAGCGTCCTCCGCCCACGCGACATCCAGGCGCGCATCCGTGGGGGCGAGACCCCCGAGGCCGTCGCCGCCGCCGCCAAGACCACCGTCGACAAGATCATGGCCTTCGCCGCCCCCGTCCTGGCCGAGCGCGAGCACGTCGCCGAGCGCGCCCAGCGCTCGTCGGTGCGGCGCCGCTCGGGCGAGGGGGACCCCACCGGTCGCAGCACGCTGGGCGACGCCGTCGCCGGTCACCTGCGCGGCCTGAACGTCTCGCCCGAGGTGGTGACGTGGGACTCCTTCCGGCGCGAGGACGGCCGCTGGGCGCTCACCGGCGACTTCGAGACCGTGGCACGCAGGGGCGCGGCCCGCTTCGCCTACGACCCTCCGGGCAACTTCGTGGTGACCGAGAACGACGACGCGCGCTGGTTGATCGGCGAGCTTCCCGACGCGCCGGCACCCGCCGCCCAGCCGTCCGCTCCGGCGCAGCGGCGGCTCGCGGCGGTGCCCGACGAGCTCGAGCTGCCGCTCGGCGACGACGCGATCGAGCTGGTGCGTCCCGATGCTCCCGCTGCCGAGGCGGCCGACGAGCTGCCTCCGGTGCGGACCGTCGACCTCACCGACACCGCCGCGAAGGTGCGCGCCGTGGCACCCCCGACCCGCAAGGAGGAGCCGGAGTCGTTCCTCGACGCGGTGCTCCAGGACGACGAGGAAGAGCCGGCGACCGCCGAACCGGCCGCCGAGGAGCCGTCGGCCCCCAAGCGTCCGGCCCGCAAGAAGGGCGCCCGTGCCTCGGTGCCGAGCTGGGACGAGATCATGTTCGGCGGCGGCAAGGGCGACTGACCGCGCCGGTGGTCGAGCAGCGAGCGCAGCGAGCGATCAGTCGAGACCCGTCTCGACCGGCCGCTCGGGGTCGGTGATCCAGCCCGACCAGCTGCCGGGATAGAGCGCCGCCCGGACCCCGGCCACCTCCATCGCCAGGACGTCGTGCGCCGCGGTGACGCCCGAGCCGCAGTACGCCGCCACGTCGGCGCCGGGCACCGCCCCGACGGCGGCGTACAGCTCGGCCAGCTCGGACGCCGGCCTGAAGCGCCCGTCCGGTCCGAGGTTGTCCGGGGTCGGGACGTTCACGGCACCGGGCACCCGCCCGGCGACCGGGTCGATCGGCTCCACCTCGCCGCGCCACCGCTCGGGAGCGCGGGCGTCGACGACGACCGCCACGTCGAGCACGCCGTCCGCCTCCACGACCGGCATCCCGCCGCCACCCGTGGCTGCGAAGTCACCAGGGGACACGCCGACGGCACCTGTCTCGACGGCGCCGCCCGCGGCCTGCCACGCCGTCCAACCGCCGTCCAGCACGCGCACGTCGTCGTGCCCGTGGAAGCGCAGCAACCACCACGCGCGCGCGGCCGCGCGGCCGCCCCAGTCGTCGTACACCACGACCGGCCTGCCGGACCGCACGCCCGCGTCGCGCATCGCCGCCTCGAAGACACCGACGTCGGGCAGCGGGTGCCGCCCGCCCGGGCCCGGCGGAGCGGCCAGCGCCGTGTCGAGGTCGACGTACGCCGCCCCCGGCACGTGCCCGGCGTGGTACGCCGCGAGCGCGGCGGCCGGGTCGCCACCCTGCACGTAGCGGACGTCGAGGACGGTGACCTCGCTGGGAGCACCGACCATGCGGTCGGTCAGCTCGGCCGCACTGGGGGAGACGTGGACGGCGACATGGGTCCATCCTGGACACATGGACCACCGCGCCTCCTTCCAGGTCCCGGCCGAGGCGTACGACCGGCACGTGGGCCGCTACTCCCCCGCCCTCGCCAAGCACCTGTGCGACCACGCCGCCCTGCGCGCCGGCGACCGGGCGCTCGACGTCGGCTGCGGGCCGGGCGGACTGACCGCCGAGCTGGCCGAGCGGCTCGGGCCGGCACACGTAGCGGCGGTGGAGCCGTCGGCGAGCTTCGCCGAGGCCTGCGCCGCCCGCCTGCCCGGGGTGGACGTCCGGGTCGCGAGCGCCGAGTCGCTGCCCTTCGCGGACGGGGACTTCGACGCGGTGCTCTCGCAGCTGGTGGTCAACTTCCTTCCCGACGGTCCTGCCGGGCTCGCGGAGATGCGCCGCGTCACCCGGCAGGGCGGGTCGGTCTCGGCCGCTGTGTGGGACTACAGCGGCGAGATGACGCTCTTGCGCGTCTTCTGGGAGGCCGCCGCGGCGGTCGACCCGGCCACGCGCGCCGCTGACGAGAGCCATGCCCTCTACATCACGCCCGCCTCGCTTCGTGACCTCTGGGCGTCCGCTCGGCTCGCGGACGTCCGAGTGGAGCCCGCGGTGGTCCCCGCGAAGTACGACGGCTTCGACGACCTGTGGGCGCCGTTCCAGGCGGGCGTGGGCCCGGCGGGTGCGCTGGTCAACAGCATGCCCCCCGACCTCCAGGTCGCGGTGGCCGACGAGATGCGGCAGCGCCTCGGCGTGGGGTCGGAGCCGTTCCGTCTCACCGCTCGCGCCTGGATGGTGACGGGGCGCACCGAGTAGGCCCCTGTCGGCATGGACTGACCAGGAATTGTCAGGACCATGTGCGAAGATCGGCCGCGACATGGCAGAGCTGCAGTTCTTCACCGGAACGATGGACTCGGGCAAGAGCACACTCGCCCTCCAGACCAACCACAACCATGCGCAGCGGGGACGCGTGGGGCGCATCTTCACCGCCCACGACCGCGCCGGCGAGGCGACCCTCTCCAGCCGTCTCGGCCTGACCCACGAGGCCATCGAGGTCACCGAGAACTTCGACTTCTGGCGCTACGTCGTCACGCACCTGACCCAGGGCGGTCGCATCGACTACCTCATCTGCGACGAGGCTCAGTTCTACTCCCCCGAGCAGGTCGACCAGCTCGCCAAGATCGTCGACGAGCTCCAGCTCGACGTCTTCTGCTTCGGGATCCTCACCGACTTCCGCAGCAACCTCTTCCCGGGCAGCGCCCGGCTGGTCGAGCTCGCCGACCGGACGCACGTCCTGCAGGTCGAGGCGCTCTGCTGGTGCGGCAAGCGCGCCACCCACAACGCTCGCACCGAGGACGGTGAGATGGTGGTCGAGGGCGAGGTCATCGTCGTCGGTGACACCGACGAAGATTCCGATGACGACGCGGCTGCGCTTGGTTTCGGCCACCGCGCGCCCAAGCACGTGGCCTACGAGGTGCTGTGCCGCCAGCACCACCGCCGCCGGCTCACCGCGGACCGCGCCAAGGCCGTGTCGATCTCGGTCGAGCCGCTGCCGTTCTCGGTCTGATCCGCACTTCTCTGGACGATCGACCAGAGAAACCCGTCCGAGAATCGGTCTGGACCACCGGCGTTTCTCCTTTGCGCGGGGACCCATCCGGAGAGATGGTCAGCCCAGGCGGCCGCGCGGCGGGCGGGGTCGCGACGCGCATTCCTTGGGGGGAACCATGCGTTCGACGTACCGAGTCCTGGCCTTTCTGATCGCCGGGCTGGTGGTGGTGCAGGCCTTCGCCATCGCCTGGGCCTTCTTCGGCATGACCAACTGGATCGACAACGACGGCGGCGTGGTCGACAAGGCCCTCCTCGAGTGCACCGACTGCGACATGAACTTCACTGCCGAGTGGGGCTTCGCGATCCACATGTTCTTCAACGGCACGATCCTCATCCCTCTGGTCACGATCGGCCTGCTCATCGTGTCCTTCTTCGCGAAGGTGCCGAAGGGCGTCGCCCTGGCGGCCACCATCTTCGGTCTGGTCGCACTGCAGATCCTCGTGCTGCCCGCACTGTCCCGCTCGGCGGGCTCCGCCTTCGGTGGTCTGCACGGCGTCAACGCGCTGGTGTTGTTGGGCGTCGCGATCATGGCCGGCAGGCGTGCGTCGCAGCCCGTCTCGGACGAGGTGCCTGCCTCGTCCGTCACCGCCTAGCGGGTGGCCGTCCGGGGCCGCACCCGGCTGTGGATCGCCTCGGCGGCCACGGCCGCGATCGTGCTGCCTCTGGGGTGGTTCTGGCAGCAGAGCCTGCTGCCCGACAGCTATGACATGGCGGCGATGGGCGTCGCCGACTGGGGCGGCGGCCCCGTCGACGACCACGCGGCGATGGACGGCATGGAGGGCACCGCCGTCGCGGACCTGACCGCGGACCTGGACGCCACACCCGACGTCAGCGAGACGCTCACCGTCCGGGTCGAGGCCGGCGACTACACCGTCAACGGCACCTCACCGGGGCCACTGCTCGAAGTGACGGAGGGCGACCTGGTCGAGGTGACCCTCGTCAACGACAACGTCCAGGACGGCATCACCCTGCACTGGCACGGCATCGACGTGCCCAACGCCGCGGACGGCGTGGCCGGGGTGACACAGGACGCGGTCCTGCCGGGCGAGTCGTTCGTCTACCGCTTCGTCGCGGAGCAGGTCGGGACATTCTGGTACCACTCCCACCAGGTGTCGCACGAGCAGGTCCAGGGCGGCCTCCTCGGCGGCATCGTCATCCACCCGGCTGACGCGGGGACGGCGCGGGCCGACGTCGACGAGGTGGCGATCGTGCACCGCTACGACGGCGGCTCGACCATCAACGGCGAGCTCGGCACCAGCACCCTCGCCGCGCAGCCCGGAGACGAGGTGCGGCTGCGGGTGGTCAACACCGACAACGGCCTGGCGCAGGCGTGGGTGACCGGCGCGCCCTTCCGGGTGCTGGCGATCGACGGCTCGGAGGTGAACGAGCCTGGCGACCTCGAGGGCACCGCCGTGCGGGTGCCGGCCGGCGGCCGGGTCGACCTGGGCTTCACGGTGCCCGACTCGGACCTCCGCGTCGACTTCAGCGCCGGCACCACCTTGCTCGTCGGCGCCACCCCCGCCGGCGCGCGGCCCGAGCGGCCCCACGAGACCTTCGACCCGTTGTCGTACGGCGCCCCGGTCGCCGACCTCGGGTTCGACCCCGCGCAGCCCGACCGGACCTTCGACTACCGCATCGGCCGGAGGCCCGGCTTCCTCGACGGCCACCCGGGAAACTGGTGGACGGTCAACGGCAGGCTCTTCCCGGACACGCCGATGTACATGGTCGAGGAGGGCGACGTCGTCGTCTTCCGGATCGAGAACGGCAGCAGCGACACCCACCCGATGCACCTGCACGGACACCACGCGGTCGTGCTCTCGCGAGACGGGGTCGCCGCCACCGGCAGTCCGTGGTGGGTCGACTCCCTCGAGGTCGAGGTCGGCGAGAGCTACGAGGTCGCGTTCGTCGCCGACAACCCCGGCCTCTGGATGGACCACTGCCACAACCTGCCGCACGCGGCCGAGGGTCTCGTCGCGCACCTGATGTACGCCGGCGTGACGTCGTCGTACCGGATCGGCGGCGAGCCCGGCAACGCACCCGAGTGAGCGGCTAGCAGACGAGCATCGGGATGAGCATCTCGTCCGCGGTGAGCGACCCGTGCAGGCCGATCAGGGTGGTCTCGTAGCCGAAGTCGACGCTCGAGAAGACGCCGAGGTCGCTGTGGGCGGCGACGACCACGTCGCCGATGCGCGGCAACATCCCTGGGGCCGCCTCGCCGAACCAGCCGCGCGCGACCGCCTCGTCACGGACGATCACGTCGGCACGGTCGCCGAGGAAGCCGGTCCAGGTGGCGCACACGTCGGCCACCGCGCCCCCGCTGCAGTAGAGGTGCCGGAACCTCGCCTCGCCCCCCAGCAGGGCGACCCCGTCGCGCAGCTCCGGGTGCTCGTCGACGTCGACGCGGGCGTGGGCGGGGCTGTCGACCATCCCGTGGTCGGCGACGACCAGCAGCCGCGTCTGGTCCGGGAGCGACTCGCGCAGCTGCTCGGCCTCGTGGTCGACCATGGCGAGCTGTTGAAGCCAGTGGCTGGAGGCGACGCCGTAGCGGTGGCCGGTCCAGTCGAGGTCGCCGTCGTAGACGTAGGTCAACGACGGCGTGTGCCGCGCGGCTGCGACGACGGCCGCGATCCGCTCCCCGACGCGGTCGGCGCCGACGAAGGTCGCCCCCCGATGGGCCGCCGTCGTCAGTCCGCTGCCCCGGAACTCACGCTTGTTGACCACCGACACCGTCGCCCCGGCAGCGGCGAGGCGGCTGAACGCGGTCGGGTTCGGCTGCCACTCCACAGGGTCGACCCGCTTGTCCCAGAAGAGATGGTTGAGCAACCGGTCGGTGCCGGGCACCCGCGAGGTGAACCCCACGAGCCCGTGCGTGCCGGGGGTCAGGCCGGTGCCGAGCGAGGTCAGGCTGGTCGCCGTGGTCGACGGCACCCCGGCCGTGGCAGGTCGCTGCCCGACGGCCAGTCCGGACAGGAACGGCGCGGCGTGGGCGTAGCGGTCGAGCAGCTCGGCGCCGAGCCCGTCGACCAGGAAGACGACGTACGACGGCGCGGTCGGCAGGTCGAGGTCGGTGGGGCTCTCGACGCGGAGGGCGTCCGCCAGTCCGAGCGCCGAAGCGACGGCCGGGACCACGTCGCCCAGCGAGCGGCGGTGGTAGGCAGGTTCGACGAAGTCGCGGGGCGCGGTCCCCGCGCTCACGCGGCACTCATGCGAGGGTCACGCGCCGCGGGTCCGCGACGAGAGCGACTCGGCGAAGGCCAGCAGCCCGGCCACCGACTCCGCGCCCTCGGCTGCGGCGGAGACGCGCAGCGAGAAGTCGTCGCCGGCCAGGACTCCGGTGTAGCCGTGGTCGGCGTCGCACTCCGGGTCCTGGCAGCCGGCGGGCTCGAGGTCGATGCGGGACACCCCGCCCCACCCGATCGTCACGACCGCCTCGGCCGGTGTGGACGGGCCCTTCGTGGGGTTCGTGACCATGCGGGTGACGACGACCGAACGCACCGACGACAGCGTGATCGCCTCGGTCGAGGTGGAGGTGTAGGGCTCGGGGAGCAGGTCGTCGCCCGCGTGCTCGTCGGTGTGCGCCAGGATCAGCCGCGTCGGGGTCAGCACGACGACGGTCAGGTGGCGGCGTACCTCGTCGTGCTCGAAGGTCGGCTCGTGGTGGACGTAGAAGTCCACGACGTCCTCCCCCGCGACTGCGGCGGCGACGCCATCGGCCACGACGTCGGGGTAGTAGCCGGTCCGGTCGATCTCGGTGCGGAGGGCGCCTCCCCGGTCCTGGTCCCGGTCGCTCGCATGACGCATGGGGACGAGTCTTGCACGCGGCTCTCGGGCGGTCAGCCGGGGAGGGTGTCGCCGGGCGGGCTCAACAGACGACGCACGAACCAGTCCGAGCGGGGGTCGAGCACCTGCTCCACGCGCACCGCCGCGTTGAGGACGGCCACCCCCTCGTCACCTACCTGAACGAGCGACAGGTCGAGCGACCGCACCTGCGGCAGGTCGTTCTGGAGCCGCGAGACGCGGAGGATGAGCCGCTCGAGCGCCTCCACGTCGACGACCTCGCTGCCGCGGTAGCCGAAGAGCAGTGGCGAGGTGCGCACCTCGCGCACCATGTCGGCGGCGTCCTGGGCCGACAGGGGCGGGATGCGGTAGGAGCGGTCCGCGAGCATCTCGGTGAGCGGTCCCGCGAGCGAGAAGGACACCACCGGTCCGAAGAGCGGGTCCTCGAGCGAGGACACCGAGACGGGGACCCCGGGGGCCGCGTTGCGCTGCACGACGAAGCCCGCGGTCGCCGGGTCGGTGATCACGTGCGACAGGTTGCGCCAGGCGCTCGCCATCTCCTCGGGTGTCTCGATGTTGCGCCAGACGTGGGCGAGGTCGGGCCGGTTGCGCAGCCGCTCGTGGGTGGCCTTGAGGACGACGTCCCAGCCCAGCTCGGCCCCTGCCGCCTGTGCCTCGGCGAGCGAGGCGACCGACCGCGTCGGCCACAGGTCGATGCCGTACGCCGCCAGGAGCTGGCCGGCCTGCGCCGGATCGAGGTCCAGCCCGTCCGGGTGGTGCATCAGCAGCTCGTTGACCAGCCGGCGGGCGGCCGCCGGGTCCGCGTCTCCGGCGCGTTCGGTGTCGGCGAGGGCGTCTGCCTCCGCGTCCTCCTCAGCGCCTGGATGGCGCAGCCACACGGCGTACCCCACGACGTGGGCGAGGGCGCGCACGGCCGCCTCGACCGCGGGGTACGACGGCACGGACCCGCGCCCGGCGGTGTGGCCCGCGACGTCCGGGACCCGCAACAGCTCAGGCACGCCCTCGGCGCCGAGGAACGTGGTGACCAGCGGCTTGTCGGACTGCTCCCCCACGGCGGCGAGCACGTTGGCGACGTCGACCCCGCTGGTGTTGAGCGGCGGGATGTACACGGCGACGACGGCGTCGACCTCGGGATCGTCGATGGCCGCGTCCAGCGCGTCCTCGAAGTCCTCCGCGCCGGCGTCCGGACCCAACGAGACCTGCCGGTTGACCACGAGTCCCTCCGTGGCGGCCGCGTCGGTGGCCAGGAGGGCCAGCGCGTCGGAGTTGCCGACCACCGCCACGCGGCGACCGCGCGGCAGCGGCTGGTGGGCCACCAGCTGGGCGACGTCGAACATCTCGTCCAGAGTGCCGACCTGGATGATCCCCGCCTGCCGGAACATGGCGTCGACCGCCGGTGGCGGCGCCCCGATCTTGCGGACGGAGTGCCCCATCGGGACACCCTGCGTCGTCCGCCCGGACCGGACGGCCACGACGGGCTTGCGGCGTGAGACCCGGCGGGCGATGCGGGAGAACTTGCGGGGGTTTCCGATCGACTCGAGATAGAGCAGCACGACCTCGGTGGAGTCGTCCTCCTCCCAGTACTGGAGCAGGTCGTTGCCGGACAGGTCCGCCCGGTTGCCGGCGCTGACGAAGGTGGAGAGGCCGAGGCCGCGGTTGTAGACCTTCTTGAGGATCGCCGTGCCCAGCGCTCCGGACTGACAGAAGAACCCCGCCCGCCCGCGGGGCGGCATCAGCGGCGAGAGCGAGGCGTTGAGCAGCACGCCCGGGTCGGTGTTGATCAGGCCGAGGCAGTTGGGGCCCATCAGCCGCAGGCCGTAGGACCGCGCGAGGCCGACCAGCTTGCGCTGGCGTACCCGGCCCTCCTCGCCGGTCTCGGCGAAGCCCGACGAGATGACGATCAGCCCGTGCACCCCCTTGGCGGCACAGTCGAGCACGACGTCCTGCACGGAGTCGGCGGGCACGGCCACGACCGCCACGTCCACCTCGCCGGGGATGTCGCCGACCGAGGCGTACGACGGCAGCCCGGACACCGGGGTCGCGGACGGGTTCACCACGTAGACCTTGCCGGTGTAGTCGCCGAGCACCAGGTTGCGCACCAGCGCCTGGCCGATGCTGTCCTGGCGCCGGCTCGCGCCGATCACGGCGACCGACCGCGCGTTGACGAACCGCTCGACCGAGCGCGCCGCGGCCCGGTGGTCGCGCTGCTCCATCACCCCGATCGCGGTGTCGGTCGGGTCGATCGAGAACTCCAGGGCCATCACGCCCTGGTCGTAGTCGCTGACCAGCCGGTAGCCCGCGTCGCGGAAGGTCGCGATCATCGCCTGGTTGTCCGGCAGCACCTCCGCCACGAAGCGCTCGACTCCGCGCTCCCGGCCCGCCTGTGCCAGGTGCTCGAGCAGCAGCTGACCGATCCCGCGCCCCTGGTGGGCGTCCTCGACCAGGAAGGCCACCTCGGCCTCGCCCGGCGCGGTCACCTCGAACCGCCCGACCGCGATCATCTTCCCGCCCAGCAGCACCACCAGGGCCACCCGGTCGACGTGGTCGACGTTGGTGAAGCGGTGCAGGTCCTTCTCCGACAGCGTCGGCATCGGCGCGAAGAAGCGGTAGTACTTCGACTGCTCACTGACGCGCGAGTAGAACTCGACCATCAGCGACTCGTCCTCGGGCCGAACGGGGCGCACGTGCGCCGTGCGACCGTCCCGGAGCAGGACGTCCGCCTCCCAGTGCCGGGGGGCCGCGCTGGTGGTCACGCCCGCAATCTACTTGGCTCAGATGACGGACCGGGTGGTCGAGCAGCGAGCGAAGCGAGCGATCAGTCGCGACCACGGGTCCCGACGGCCGTTCGTGGCTCGGGGTCGGCTGTCCGTCTCACGGCGGGTCCGGCGCGGGATCGTCGGTGCGGCCGGGGAGAATGCGCGCATGGCAAGGCGTACGGCTAAGCAACCGCTCCCCGAGGACTTCGAGGAGCACATCCTCGACACCGACATCAAGGACGAGATGGAGTCGTCCTTCCTGGAGTACGCCTACTCCGTCATCTACTCCCGGGCGCTGCCGGACGCACGCGACGGGCTCAAGCCGGTGCAGCGCCGGATCCTCTACACGATGGACGACATGAACCTCCGTCCCGACCGGGGGCACGTCAAGAGCGCCCGCGTCGTCGGTGAGGTCATGGGCCGGCTGCACCCGCACGGCGACGGCGCGATCTACGACGCGCTGGTCAGGCTGGCCCAGCCGTGGGCGATGCGGCTGCCCACGATCGACGGGCACGGCAACTTCGGCTCCCCCGACGACCCGCCGGCGGCGATGCGTTACACCGAGTGCCGGATGGCCGCGCCGGCCGTGGCGATGACCGCCTCGCTCGACGAGGACACCGTCGACTTCAAGCCCAACTACGACAGTCGTGAGCTCGAGCCGAGCGTGCTGCCGGCCGCGATCCCGCACCTGATCGTCAACGGCGCGACCGGCATCGCCGTCGGCATGGCCACCAACATCGCGCCCCACAACCTCGTCGAGGTCGTCCAGGCGCTGCGCCACCTCATCGTGAAGCCGGAGGCCACGCTCGACGACCTGATGCGGTTCATCCCGGGCCCCGACCTGCCGACCGGCGGCAAGATCGTCGGCCTCGACGGGGTCCGCGACGCCTACGAGACGGGCCGAGGCTCCTTCCGGATGCGCGCCACCGCCCGCGTCGAGACGCTGGGGCGCCGCAAGGGCATCGTCGTGACCGAGCTGCCCTACGGCGTCGGCACCGAGAAGGTCGTCGAGCGCATCAAGACCCTGGTCCAGGGCAAGAAGATCCAGGGCATCAGCGACGTCAAGGACCTCACCGACCGCGCGAAGGGCCTGCGGCTGGTCATCGAGGTCAAGAACGGCTTCCATCCCGAGGCGCTGCTCGAGCAGCTCTACAAGCAGACGCCCCTCGAGGACTCGTTCGGCATCAACGCCGTCGCCCTGGTGGACGGGCAGCCGCGCACGCTCGGTCTCAAGGAGATCCTCGAGGTCTTCCTGGGCCACCGCTACGACGTCGTACGCCGCCGCTCGGTGTTCCGTCGCGGCAAGGCCGCCGACCGGCTGCACCTCGTCGACGGCCTGCTGATCGCCATCATCGACATCGACGAGGTCATCCAGCTGATCCGCACCAGCGACAACGCGGCCGCCGCCAAGGAGCGGCTGATGGCCGTCTTCGACCTGACGGAGATCCAGGCCGACTACATCCTCGACATGCCGCTGCGCCGCCTCACGAGGTTCTCCCGGATCGAGCTGGAGAAGGAGCGCGAGGAGCTGCTGGCCCGGATAGCGGCGCTCGACGAGATCCTGGGTGACGAGGGGCGGCTGCGCTCGGTGGTGTCCGACGAGCTGGCCGAGGTCGCCAAGACGTTCGGTACGCCGCGGCGTACGGTCCTGCTGGAGTCGGCCGGGGCCGCCGCGGTCGCGGCAGCGGCCAGCCCGCTCGAGGTCGCCGACGACCCCTGCTTCGTCTATCTCTCGTCCTCGGGGCTGCTCGCGCGCAGCGCCAACGTCGATCCTCCCGGCGAGGGTGACGGCCGGGCCAAGCACGACGTGATCGTGTCGGCGGTGCGCTGCACCGCCCGCGGCGAGATCGGCGGGCTCACCTCGGCAGGCCGGCTCGTCAAGATCGGCGTCCTCGAGCTGCCCCAGCTGCCCGACACCGCCAACGACCCGCACCTGGCGGGGGGTGTCCCGGTGACCGAGGTCCTGGTCCTCGAGCCCGGCGAGCGCCTGCTCTCGCTCTGCACCTTGGCGACCGACGGGCCCGGCATCGCGCTGGGCACCCGTCAGGGCGTGGTCAAGCGGGTGAACCCGGAGGTGCTCGGCAAGACCGACTGGGAGGTGATCGGGCTCAAGGACGGCGACGAGGTCATCGGTGCCGTCGAGCTCGCCACCGGTCACGAGACGCTCTGCTTCGTGACGACCGACGCGCAGCTGCTGCACTTCGGAGCCGAAGGGGTGCGCCCGCAGGGCCGCTCCGGCGGGGGCATGGCCGGCGTACGCCTGGCGGCAGGGCAGCAGGTCGCCTGGTTCGGTGCGCTCGGTCCCGGGGGCCTCGGCGACACCGTCGTCGTGACGGCCAGCGGGTCGTCCACGGCGCTGCCCGGCACCGAGCCGGGCGCGGTCAAGGTCACGCCGTTCTCGGAGTACCCGCCCAAGGGCCGGGCCACCGGCGGCGTGCGCTGCCACCGGTTCCTCAAGGGCGAGGACGCTCTCGTCTTCGCCTGGGTCGGCCCGGCCCCCGCACGGGCGGCCGCCGCCAGCGGAGCGCCGATCGACCTGCCCGAGGCGACCGGAAGGCGCGACGGGTCCGGCGTCCCGGGCAGCCAGCCGATCGCGGCCTGCGCGGGCCCGGTGGCCGCCCGGGTCGCGGCCACCGATGTGGCAGGCTGACGCACATGACGGGGACCGCGGTCGGATCTCGGGCGACCCACCGGCGCCTGGCAGGCATGTGTGCCGCCGCCATCCTGGCGCTGACCGCCTGCTCGGGTGGCGATGACGGCGGGAGCGGGGATGACGGACCTCCGCCCGAGGAGGTCCTGACCGCGGCCAAGACGACTCTCGACGAGACGACCGGGCTCAACATCCGCCTGACGACGCCCGGCCTCCCCGAGGGGGTCACCGGCGTTGCGGGCGCCACCGGCGTCGTCACCAACGCTCCGGCGTTCGAGGGCGACATCGAGGTGGTGCTGGCCGGGACGACGTTCAAGGTCCCCGTGGTGTCCGTGAAGGGCAAGGTCTGGGCCGAGCTCCCCGGCACCACCGTCTTCCAGGACATCGACCCGGCCGACTACAACGCACCCGACCCGGCCGGTTTCATCTCCGGCGAGACCGGCTTCCCGAGCCTGCTGCCCGCGACGACCGACGTCGCCGAGGGCAAGAGCGTGCGGGGCGGAGAGGGCAACAAGGAGGTCCTCACCACCTACACCGGCACCGTCCCCGGCGACGTGATGAAGAACGTCATCCCGTCGGCGGCGGGCGACAGCTTCGAGGCGACGTACCAGATCGCCAACGACGAGCAGCTGCGCGAGGCCACCTTCGTCGGCGTCTTCTACCCCGACTCCGAGGAGATGACCTACACCGTGTCGTTCGACGACTACGGCACCGAGAAGGCCATCTCCAAGCCGTGAGCCCAGGCGACACGTCCGGGCGCCTCCTGCTCGGCCTCGCCTCGATCGCGGTCGCGTTCGCCGCCGCCGACACGTACGTCGTGGTCCTGGCGCTGCCGGACATGATGACCAGCGTCGGCGTCGAGGTCATCCAGCTGCAGCGCGCGGCGCCGATCGTGTCCGGCTTCCTGCTCGGTTACGTCGCCATGCTCCCCCTCATCGGCCGGATCGCCGACCTGCGCGGTCGCCTCCCGGTGCTGACCGCCGCGCTCGTCGTCTTCGCACTGGGCTCGCTCGTCACCGCGCTGGCCTACGACATGCCGAGCATCGTGACCGGCAGGTTCCTCCAGGGCGTGGGTGGCGGCGGGCTGGTGCCGGCGACGCTGGCGCTGGTCGCCGACCTGTACCCCGTGCACCGCCGCGGCGTCCCGCTCGGCGTCGTCTCGGCGGTCCAGGAGATCGGCAGCGTCCTCGGGCCGCTCTTCGGCGCGCTCGTGCTGTCGATCGCCGACTGGCGGGCCATCTTCCTGATCAACCTCGCCGTCGGCCTGGTCCTGGCTGCGGCGCTCCGAAGCATCTCCGGGGGTCGAGCAGCCCTCGCTGGTCGAGCAGCGAGCGAAGCGAGCGGAAGGTCGAGACCCCCGGACGTCGTGGGCGGGCTCCTGCTCCTCATCACCCTGGTCGCCGGAGCGCTCGTCTTCACCCAGCCGCCGCCGATCATGGAGGACCTGACCTGGGGCCAGG
The DNA here is from genome assembly GCF_039531755.1 of Nocardioides bigeumensis. Taxonomy (NCBI): domain Bacteria; kingdom Bacillati; phylum Actinomycetota; class Actinomycetes; order Propionibacteriales; family Nocardioidaceae; genus Nocardioides; species Nocardioides bigeumensis. The sequence continues at coordinate 718,730 of NZ_BAAAQQ010000002.1, read as the reverse complement.
TCTTCATCCCGTTCGCCGGCGACGGCCGCTGGCTGACGCCGGTCGGTGCGGTAGCGATCACGGCGGCGGCGCTGTTCCTGGCCCGCTGCTCGTTCGCGCGCCGTCCGCTCGTGGACCTCCGCGGCTGGGGCCGCAGCGCTCGCGAAGCAGATCTGCCGGGTGCGCTGCTGCTGGCGGTGGCGCTCAGCGGGGTCATTCTCGCGTTCGCCACCGCCGACCCCAAGGTGCAGGTCTTCTCCGACCAGGGGCTCTGGTACCTCGCCGGTGGCGCGCTCGCCGCCGTCCTCTACGTGCGGCACCAGCGCCGCACCGCCACTCCCCTGGTTCCGCACGGGGCGCTCTCGGCCACTCCGGCTTGGGGGTCGCTCGTCGTCAGCTTCTTCATCGGCGCCGCGCTGATCGCGGCGTTGATCGACATCCCGCTCTTCGCGCGCACGACCATCTACCCCGACTCCCAGCTGCAGGCGGCGCTGGTGCTGGTGCGTTTCCTGGTCACGCTGCCGGTGGGCGCGATCGTCGGCGGCTACCTCACGCGCCGCGTCCCGGCAGGGGTCGTGACCGCGGTCGGGATGCTGCTCGCCGCGACCGGCTTCCTGCTGATGAGCGGGTGGGACATCACCACCCTCGAGCACGCCTCGGCGACGGTCCCCCTCGTGGTGGGCGGGCTCGGCTTCGGGTTGGCCCTTGCTCCGGTGAACGCAGCCGTGCTGGCCACCACCGCGGACGAAGTCCATGGCCTCAGCACGGCGCTGGTCGTGGTCGCCCGCATGGTCGGGATGCTGGTCGGCATCTCGGCCCTCACCACGATCGGCCTGCGCTCCTACTACTCCGAGCAGGGCGGCCTGCCGACGGTCCGCGAGGCCTGCGACGGCAAGAGCAGGTGCGCGGAGTTCACGCTGCTCCTCAAGGAAGCCGGCATCGCCCAGGAGCAGACGGTCTTCCTCGGCGCTGCGGTGTGCGCTGTGATCGCCGCGGTGCTCGCGCTGATCCTCTTCCGGGACGCCGCGACGCGAGATCTCGCCGCCCGGGACCTGCTCCGGGCCGCCGGCTGAGCCGCGCTACGGTGCCCACGTGCCCGACGACTTCGAGGACCTGCTGACAGCCAACCGTGAGTACGCCGCGTCGTTCGACCGCGGTCACTTCGACGGCGTCGCCCATGCCGGTGTCGCCATCGTCACCTGCATGGACTCGCGCATCGACCCGCTCCGGATGCTCGGCCTGCAGCACGGCGACGCCAAGATCTTCCGCAACCCCGGCGGCCGTGTCACCGAGGCGGCCCTCGAGGCGATCGTCCTCGGGGTGCACCTGCTCGGCGTCGAGCGCGTTCTCGTCGTGCCCCACACCCGCTGCGCGATGACGGTCAGCTCGGAGGCCGAGCTCCGCGAGCGCATCGGCAGTGCGGTCGGCATCGACGCCACCTGGCAGCGGTTCCACGTCATCGACGACCAGCTCGCCGCCCTCCACGAGGACGTGCGCAGGGTCGTGTCGCATCCGCTCATCCCGTCGACCGTCCAGGTGGGCGGGTTTCTGTACGACGTCGACACGGGGCTGCTGGACCACAAGGTCTGACCAGACCAGACCAGACCACTCCAGAGGGGGCTGGCCTCGGCAGCCCCCCGGGCGGACAATCCGAGCCATGGATCTCCTGGAGCGGGAGCAGCAGCTCGTCGCCCTCGCCGCGTACGCCGAGGATGCGGCCCGCGGCGAGGGGCGCCTCGTGCTGGTGCGGGGCGAGGCCGGGGTCGGCAAGTCGAGCCTCATCGAGGCGTTCGAGGCGGCGAGGCCCGAGGCACGGTGGGCCTGGGGCGGGTGCGACGGCGGCCTGACCCCGCCGCCCCTCGGTCCCCTGGTCGACGTGGCCGACCAGCTCGGCGGAGAGCTCGCCGAGGTCCGAGGCGCCGGGGCCACTCGTCCGGAGCTGTTCGCGGCCCTGCTGCGAGTGTTGGACGACCCCGTGCGGCCGACCGTGCTGGTGCTGGAGGACTTGCACTGGGCGGACGAGGCGACCCTCGACCTGGTGCGTTACGTCGGCCGGCGGCTGCGACGCCAACGCGGTCTGGTCCTGGCGACGTACCGCGACGAGCAGCTGGCGCCCACCCACCCGTTGAGGTCGTGCCTCGGCGCCCTCGCGTCGGAGCGCTCGCTGCGCAGGCTGGACCTGCCCCCGCTGACGGCGTCCGCGGTGGCCCGCCTCGCCGTCGGCACCGGGCTGGACCCGGCAGCGGTCCTGGCCGTGACCGGGGGCAACCCCTACTTCGTCACCGAGGTGCTCCGCTCCCCTGGGGACGCACTCCCGTCGTCCGTGCGGGACGCCGTCCTCGCCCGGGTCGCGACGCTCACGCACAGCGCGCGCGCCGCGCTCCACGCGGCCGCGGTCGTCGGCAGCCGGTTCGACCCGCGGCTCCTCGCCGCCGTCGGCGATCCGGACGCCGACGACCTGGACGCCCTCGTCGGATGTGGCCTGCTGGTCAGCGACGGGCGGGACCTGCGCTTCCGGCACGAGCTGACCCGGCGCGCTGTGTACGACGCCACACCGGCGCACCGGCGTACCGACCTGCACCGTCGCGCGCTGGTGGCGCTCCTGGCCGACGATCGGCGCGACGACGCGGTGCTCGCCCACCACGCCGACGGCGCGGGCGACCCGGAGGCGGTCCTCCGGCACGCACCGGCGGCCGCCGAGCAGGCGGCCGCGGCAGGGGCACACCGGGAGGCGGCCATCCAGCTCGAGCGGGCGGTGCGCTGGGCGACGACGGACGACCGGGTCCGCGCCGACCTGCTCGACCGACTGGCCATGGAGTACTCGCTGGTCGACCGCTGGCGCGAGAGCGACGAGACTCGGCGCGACGCCCTCGCGCTGTGGCAGCGGCTCGGAGACGTCCTGCGCGAGGGCGACGACCTGCGGCATCTCTCGCGCGCGGTGTGGCGCATGGGTGACGGCGCGACGTCCGAGCGGCTCATCGAACAGGCCGTGGACCTGCTCGAGCCAGAGGGTTCGACGCCTGAGCTCGCGCGCGCCCTGGCCCAGCTGTCCGGCCAGCGGATGACCACCGGCCGTGACGCAGACGCCGTCGAGGTCGCCACCCGAGCGATCGGACTGGCCCGCGAGCTGGGGCTTCCCGACGTCGAGGCCGACGCGCTCAACAACCTGGACTCCTCCATGCTGGCCCTCGGCCACGACTGGGGCGACGGCCTGCGCGCCGCCATCGCGATCGGGGTCGAGCACAAGCTGTCAGAGCAGGCGGGGCGTGCGTACGTGAACCTGTTCGGGGGCCTGGTCGGCAGCTACCGGCTCTCTGAGTCGGACCAGCTCTACGACGAGGCGATGACCTTCTGCGAGGAGCAGGACGTCGCGACGTACGGCAACTGCCTCTTCGGCGCTCGCGCGCAGGGCCTGGAGCTGGCGGGGCGCTGGCAGGAGGCGGAGGCCTACTCGCGCGAGCTCTTGGCCAAGACCGACGTCTCCCCCATCAACAAGATCCACTCTTGGGTCGTGCTGGCCTTCCTCGACGTACGACGCGGGGCGCCGAGCACCGACGAGACACTGGCGCACGGCTTCGCGCTGGCCGACGGCGTAGGTGAGCCCCAGTGGCTCGTGCCGCTCGGCCTGGCCCGCATGGAGCGCTCCTGGCTGGCCGGTGACCTCGACGCGGCCCGGGCGTTGCTCCAGCCGGTGGCGCAGCTGGTCGGGCACGGTGATCCCTGGACGCGCGGCAGCGTGGCCGTGTGGCAGCGGCGCCTCGGCCTCGAGCCGGGATGGTCGGCGGTCGCCACCCCGTTCGACCTCCAGCTCGCCGGAAAGCACGCGGCGGCGGCGACCAAGTGGGAAGCGATCGGGACGCCGTACGAGGCCGCGCTCGCGCTGCTCGACGACACCGACGAGGACGGCTGGCGGCACGCCCTGGCCCTCCTGCAACGGCTGGGAGCGACGGCCACCCTGGCGTGGGCGCGCGGACGGATCCGCTCGGCGGGTGGCCGAGTCCCGCAGTCGCGGCGCCCCTCGACCCGCGCGCACCCGGCCGGCCTGACCACGCGCGAGGACGAGGTGCTCCGCTTGGTCGCCGAGGGACTCACCAACGACGAGATCGCGACGCGGCTGGTCATCTCCCCCAAGACCGTCGACCACCACGTGTCCGCGGTCCTCGCCAAGCTCGGGGTCACGAACCGGCGCGAGGCCTCCGACGCTCTCGCACTCCTCGAACATGGGGAGCTCGCCGCCTCAACCTAGGGAGTCGCTCCCGATTCCCTCCGGCTCGTTCCTTCCTACGTTCGGAGCACCCGAACACCAGGGACACAAAACCCGGAAGGAACTCCCATGCCACTCTTCATGGACGTCCACCGACTCGACGACAGCGTCACCATCGACGACGTCGCCAAGGCCCACATGGCCGACCTGCAGCACCAGGACAAGTACGACGTGAAGTACCTGCGCTACTGGGTCGACGAGGCCGGCGGCACCATCTTCTGCCTGGCCGAGGCGCCGTCGTCCGACGCCGCCGCGACTGTGCACCGCGAGGCGCACGGCCTGGTCGCGCAGGACATCTTCGAGGTCAAGGAGGGGTCATGAGCGTCCGTCGCCTCCTCGCCCCGACCCTGGCTTTGGGCCTGCTCGCGGCCGCGCTCACCGGACCTCAGGCCTCGGCGGCCACCTGGGTCGACGAGGTCCGAGACGCAACGGCGCCGTACAAGTCGGTCGCGAAGGCAGAGGCCGACGGCTACGGCCTGTTCGCCGACGCCGAGGGGCTCACTTGCATCGAGCACCACCACGACGGCGGTATGGGAGTGCACTACGTCCACGGCAAGCGCGTCGGCGACGCCAAGGTCAAGTCGCGCAAGCCAGAGGCCCTGGTCTACGAGCCGGCGGCCAACGGCAAGCTCAAGCTGGTGGCGCTGGAGTACATCGTCTTCAAGTCCGCATGGCGGGCCGAGCACCCGTCAGGCAAGCCGTCGCTCAAGGGCCAGAAGTTCACGCTCGTGCCCGCCGGCAACCGCTACGGCATCCCGGCGTTCTACGAGCTGCACCTGTGGGCCTGGAAGGACAACCCGGCCGGCCTGTACGCCGACTACAACCCGGACGTGTCCTGCCCCGCCTGAGCACGCCACTCGCGCCGCGCCAAGGAGGTCAGCGCGAACGGCCGCTCATGCGCATGGCCAGTGAGATCCCGACGAACAGGGCCAGCACGACCACGAGGATGACGACGATCTCGGCGATGCCGACTCCGAACATGTCGCGAGTCTAACCGGCGCCCTTGACCCCGACGGGGAAGAGGATCAGGCGTCGAGCGCCTCGACGTCGACCTCGTAGGCACCCTGCACGATGAACTCCTTGCGCGGCGCCACGTCGGAGCCCATCAGCAGCTCGAAGACGTCGGACGCGGACTCGGCGGAGTCGATGGTGAGGCGCCGCAGGGTCCGGTGGCGGGGGTCCATCGTGGTCTCCGCCAGCTGGTCGGCGTCCATCTCGCCGAGGCCCTTGTAGCGCTGCACGGGGTCTTTCCAGCGGACGTTCTTCTTGGTCAGCTCGGCGAGCTTTCGCTGGAGCTCGTCGTCGGAGTAGGTGTAGACGTACTTATCCATCCCCTTCTTGGGGTTGGTCAGCTCGATGCGGTGCAGCGGAGGTACGGCGGTGTAGACCCGGCCCTCGTGCACCAGCTCGGGCATGTAGCGGAAGAACAGGGTGGCGAGCAGGCAGCGGATGTGAGCGCCGTCGGAGTCGGCGTCGGCCATGAAGATGATCCGGCCGTAGCGGCGCGCCTCGAGGTCGAAGGTGCGCCCGGACCCGGCGCCGACCACCTGGATGATCGAGGCGCACTCGGCGTTCTTGAGCATGTCGCCGACCGAGGCCTTCTGGACGTTGAGGATCTTGCCGCGGATCGGGAGAAGTGCTTGGAACTCCGAGTCGCGAGCGAGCTTGGCCGTGCCGAGCGCGCTGTCACCCTCGACGATGAACAGCTCGGTGCGGTCGTTGTCGTTGGCCCGGCAGTCGGCGAGCTTGGCGGGCAGCGCGGACGACTCCAGGGCGTTCTTGCGGCGCTGCGTCTCCTTGTGCTGCCGAGCGGCGATGCGCGTCTTGGACGCCCCGAGCACCTTCTCCATCACGAGGCGCGCCTGCGCCTTCTCGGCGCGCTTGGTGCTGGTGAGGAACTTCTTCAGCTCCGCCGAGACGACCTTGCGCACGATCCCGCGCGCCGCGGGGGTGCCGAGGATCTCCTTGGTCTGGCCCTCGAACTGCGGCTCGGCGAGCCGGACCGTCACCACGGCGGTCAATCCCTCCAGGACGTCGTCCTTGATCACGTTGTCGTCGTTGACCTTGAGCACCTTGGCCGAGCGCATCACGTCGTTGAACGCCTGCGTCACGGCGGTCTCGAAGCCGCTGACGTGGGTGCCGCCCTTGGGCGTGGCGATGACGTTGACGAACGAGCGGAGCTCGGTGTCGTAGCCCGTGCCCCAGCGCAGGGCGACGTCCACGCTCAGCTCCCGCTCGACCTCCTGCGGGGTCATGTGACCCTTGCTGTCGAGCATCGGCACGGTCTCGGTGAAGGTCTCCGAGCCCTGCAGCCGCAGGATGTCGGTGACCGGCTCGTCGCCGGCGAGGTACTCGGCGAACTCCGCGATGCCGCCGTCGTGGCGGAACTTCTCCTCCACCGGGGTGTCCCCGCGCAGGTTGCGGATGACCAGCTCGAGGCCCGGGACGATGAAGGAGGTCTGCCGGGCACGCCCGAGCAGGCCCTCGAAGACGAAGTCGGCGTCCTTGGTGAAGATCTGCCGGTCCGGCCAGAAGCGCACCCGGGTGCCGGTCTTGGACTTGGTGACCTTGCGGCCCTTGCGGGTCAGGCCCGACCTGGCCGTGAACGACCCCTCGGGGCCCTCGCCGGCGAAGACGCCCGGCACGCCGCGCTGGAAGGACATGCCCTGCTGCGCCGGCGCCCGGTCGACGTCGACGTCGAGCCGGGACGAGACCGCGTTGACGACCGAGGCGCCGACGCCGTGCAGGCCGCCGGTGGCGACGTAGGAGCCGCCGCCGAACTTCCCACCCGCGTGGAGCTTGGTGTAGACCACCTCGAGGCCGGGAAGGCCGGTCTTGGGCTCCTTGTCGATCGGGATGCCGCGGCCGTCGTCGTAGACCTCGGCCGAGCCGTCGGGGTGCAGGGTCACCTCGATGCTCTTCGCGGCGCCCGCGAGCGCCTCGTCCACTCCGTTGTCGATGATCTCCCACAGGCACTGCATCAGCCCGCGGGTGTCGGTGGACCCGATGTACATGCCCGGGCGCTTGCGGACCGCCTCCAGCCCCTCCAGGACGAGGAGGTGGGCCGCGTTGTAGGTGTTGTCGGCGATGGGTCTGGCTCCTGCGCTGTGCTGGTCGAGGGGTGCTGGTCGAGACGTAGCGCCGGTCGCTCACCGGCGTACGTCGAATCTACTTCGAACCACCCCCAAGACCGCGCAGACCCGCGGTCTAGACGACACGCCCGGGCTCACCGGACCTGCGAACGCAGACCGATCCGAACCCCTACCGTCTCCGTATCACCAAGCAACACGTCTTCGGACAACCGCTCCAGGTCACGATCACGCCACGGTTCGACGGCTCCACGCGTGGGATGGTCCCCGGCCGGGAACGATGAGTGTGGTGGGATGAAGACGTCCGACAAGAGGTAGGGCCAGACGCGGGCTCCGAGAAGGCGGCGGCCGGGAACATTTGCCCGGTCCGTACGGTTGGAACGGATACCGATGAACCAGAGAGAGGCCACTGTGACCACTGCCGTAGTCCCCAGTGCTGCGTTGACCGCCCACGACCGTTGTGACCGTTGCGGCGCCCAGGCCTACCTTCGCGTGGAGCTCGCCGAAGGCGCCGAGCTGCTGTTCTGCGCCCACCACGCCCGCGAGCACGGCGACAAGCTCCGCCAGGTCGCCGTCGTCGTCCACGACGAGACCGACAAGCTCGTCGACGCCCCGCAGGGCTGACCCACTGTCACGACGCACGCCCAGACATCGCGGCCCCGGACCTCATGGTCCGGGGCCGTTCTGGTCCCGGCGCGAGCTGATGGGACGCTGACCCTGTGACCCTCGTCGAGCTGTTCGTCGCCCTGGCGATCGTGGTGGGCCTGATCGGGATCCTGGTCCCGGTGCTGCCCGGCACGATCCTGATCATGGGGGCGATCCTGATCTGGGCGATCGACACCACCGGCGCGACGGCGTGGGCCGTCTTCGCCGTCGCGACGACCGTGCTGGCCGCCGGCACGCTCGTGAAGTACCTCGTCCCTGGCCGGCAGCTGAAGGCGACCGTGCCGACCTCCACCCTGCTCGTGGGCGGGGTGCTGGCGGTCGTGGGCTTCTTCGTGATCCCGGTCGTGGGCATCTTCGTCGGCTTTCCGCTCGGGGTGTACGCCGCCGAGCGCCAACGCGTGGGGGCGGAGCAGGCCTGGCCCTCCACCAAGGCGGCGCTCCGCGCGCTCGGGGTGAGCATCCTCATCGAGCTCGCCGCGGGAGCGGTCGCGACGGCGGTCTGGCTCACCGGAGTCGTGCTGACGTGACCGGCCCGGACACTGGGACGGCCTGACCCGTGCTCGCCCTGCTCCTCTCCCTCTCGGCTGCGCTCTGCTACGGGATCGGCGACTTCGTCGGCGGCACGCTGTCCAAGCGCACCAGCCCCTGGGCCATCGTGGTGGTGGCCCAGTCGACGGGCGCTCTCGCCGTCCTCGCGCTCGCGCTGGTCATGGGCGGGGCACCGGAGAGCGCCGACTACCTGTGGGCCGTGGGTGCCGGCGTCTGCAACGGCATCGGCACCGCGTTCCTCTACCGGGGTCTGTCGTCGGGGCGGATGGGCGTGGTCGCCCCGATCTCGGGCGTCGGAGCCGCGGCGCTGCCCGTCCTCGTCGGTGTCCTGGCCGGGGAGCGTCCCGGGACGCTGGTGTGGCTGGGCATCCTCGCCGCGCTGCCCGGCATCTGGCTGGTCTCCCGCGAGCCCGGCGGCAGCGGTGGCTCGCCGGCGACGGGGTTCGTGGACGGGGTCCTCGCCGGCGTCGGCTTCGGTGGTCTCTTCGCCTGCCTGGGCCAGATCCCCGACGATGCAGGCTTCCTCCCATTGGCGCTCAACCAGGTGGTGGCGACGCTGGCCGTGATCGTCGTCGCCACCGCGGTGGGCGTCCCGTGGCTCCCCCGCGACCCGGCGGCCGCCCTGGGCACCATCAGCGGACTACTCGGCGCGGGGGCGACGCTGAGCTTCCTGCTGGCCACCCAGACCGGTTTCCTGACCGTCGCGGCCGTGATCACCAGCCTCTATCCCGCGGTCACCGTCGTGCTGGCCGCAGCGGTCCTGCGCGAGGCCGTCCACCGTGGCCAGGCGTTCGGCCTGATCTTCTGCCTGGCCGCCGTGGCGCTGGTCGCCTCGGGCTGACGCCGGCGCCGGCGATCACCGGTAGTGCTCGGTCGCGTGCTCGCGCGCCACACCGTAGGAGCGCGGCTGCCCGGAGAGAGCCGTCAGGAAGGTCTCCCTGTCGACCGCTCGCAGGCGTACGTCGGACACCGCCGTGACCGTCGCGGTGCGGGCGCAGTTGCGCAACAACGCCAGCTCGCCGAACCAGGCCCCGGGTCCCAGGCGGCGTACCTCGACGTCCCCGTGGCTGACCGCCAGCTCACCGGACTCGACGACGTAGAAGAGGCTGCCGGGCTGACCCTCGGCGACGACGACCGAGCCTCCTGCCACCACCTCGGGTTCGGACAGCCGCGCCAGGCGCTCGACCAGGCGCGGCGGCAGTACCGCGAGGATCGGCACCGCCTGCAGCAGTGCCACCACGTCGGCCGGCACCGCGGCGGCAGCGTCCTGGCGCGACAGCGGCGGGAGGGCGAGCAGACAGGCCAACGGCAACAGCAGCCCCGCCACCGCGAACGCGGCCCCGAGTCCGGCGACCTCCACGAGCACCGGGGCGAGCACCGAGCCCACGGCCAGCCCGGCCATCATCAGCGCCTCCTGGACCCCGAAGACGGCACCGAGGAGGCGGTCGGGCAGGAGCCGGTGGACCAGGGTGCGCTGGGTGACGTCGAAGAACGTCTTGCCGGCGCCGACCAGCGCGATGAGGACCAACGCGATCCACACGCTCGGGATCAGCCCGGTGAGGGCGAGCGGCACCCCGGCGGCCACGGCGCCCGCCAGCAGGGCCGGCGCCAGCCGTCGTTGGCCGACCAGGACGAAGGTCACCGCAGCGCCCAGGAGACCCCCGAGGCCGATCGCGGCGTTGAGCCAGCCCGGCCCGGAGTCATCGAGGCCGAGCCGGTCGAAGGCCAGCACGACGAGCAGGATGTCCATCATCCCCACGAGCGCGTACTCGGCCCCGACGAGTCCGCACAGGACCCGCGCCGGCCGGTCGCGGAGGACCTCGGCCAGCTGTGCGGTCGCGCCGGGCCGAGGAGGCGCCGCAGCCCACACCTCCTCCACCCCCGCGCTGACGACGCGGCGTGAGGGTCGCGGGACCAGCGCCGCTGAGACGAGCGCTCCGGACGCCATCACCGCGAGCACGCCTCCGGGCGACCAGACGGCCACCAGTGCGCCGCACGCCAGAGGTCCGGCCAGTGTGGCCACCGCCTCGACGATCCCCGAGGCGGCGTTGCCGGCAGTGAGCTCGCCGGTGGTGTCGGAGATCTCGGGCAGGAACGCGTAGTGGACCGGCCGGGTGAACGTGATGGCGACGGAGAAGACCGCCGACAGGGTCGCGACGACGGGAAACGGCAGGTCAAGGAGCAGGGCGCCCGCGACCATGCCCCCGGTGACCGCCTGAGCGACGTAGCCGAGCGCCAGCGCCTGAACGGTGGGCAGCCGCGACAGCGCCGCCGCTGCTGGCGAGGCCAGCACGGCAGCGGGCACGACCTGCGCCAGCACGATCGCGCTCGACGCGCGCATGCCGCCCTCACCGTAGGCGTAGACCAGCAGGGCGACGTACGACGCCCACTCGCCGACGTGGAAGAGCAGACAGGCCGCCAGGACCCGGCGCAGGCGGCGGTTGGCCCAGGCGCGGCGCAGGACGGCGCTGCGGGACGTCGTGAGCGAGCCAGTGCCCGTCATCGCACCCCCTCCCCGGTCTACCCACCCAGAGTCAAACGCGGCTCGGCCAGATACACATCGGGCAAATGCCCGTGGTGCGCCGCGTCAGCGCAACCAGGCGAGCACGAGCCTGCCGACCCGTTCGAGCTGCGCCGGCCGCACGACGGACGCGACGTCCTGGGCGGAGTGGTAGGCGGCGTACGACGTGCTGCCGAGACGGACCCCGGGCATGCCGGCGCGAGCGAACGACCAGTGGTCGCTGGAGCGGTTGTACGTCGCCACGACCGGGACGCGCGCCCGCCGCGCAGCGTCGATGACGGCGTGCTGACGGGGGTCGCGTCCGTCGAGGTCCGCGGACCCGACCGGGACGACGCTGCCGACGCCGACGCGGTCGAGCGAGACCATCCCTGCGACGGCTCGCCTCTCGGCGGGACCCAGCGAGGCGACGTAGGCGCGCGACCCGTAGTGGTGGTGCGCGTCGCCGGGGCCGCGCGGTTCCTCGGCTCCGAAGGCGACGAACGTGACCGGGAGCCTCGTCCGCCGCTCGGCGGAGGCCGCCGCGACCGCCAGCATCACGCCGATCCCGGACGCGTTGTCCTCGGCCCCCGGCGCCTGCGGCACGGTGTCGAGGTGCGCCCCGACCACCAGGTGCCGGTCGGTGCTCCGCGCACCCGGAAGCGTCGCGATCACGTTGGCCGAGCGGCCGGCGTCGACGGGCACGCCCCACGAGACGCCGGCGGGGGCGTCGAAGCCTTGTCGGCGGACGTCGTACCCGAGGGCACGCAGCTCCCTGCTGACCCAGCGCACGGCCTGCTGATAGGCCGGGCTGGTCCCGTGGCGTGGGCCGATCTGCCCCGCGAGGTGCTGGACAGCGCGGACCGCCCGCCCCACCCGTAGGTCACCAGGGACGACCCGCGGCGCGGAGGGCTCGGGCACGGGCGGGCTGGCGTGGGACGGGCTGGCGTCGGGTGGGCTCGGCTCGACCGGCTCGGCCCGAGCGGTGGCGGACCCGCTGTTCGGCGCCGTCGCGCCAGGATCCCCGGCCGCCACCTCAGCCGGCTCGCCATCGGCTGTGCAGGCCGCGAGCAGCAACATCGACAAGGCGCTCGCGGCGGCGCGCCCACAGGTCAGGACGCCCCTGCTCACCCGAACAGACTAGACAGGTGGTCCGAACGGACGAAGCCTCGCGTGACCGCCCGGTGACCCGCTCGTTTGTCCAGTGCCACCCGCCGCACACGACTACGCTGGAGACAAGCCCTCACCCCCCGGAGGACCTTTTCGGATGACATCCCTTCCAGCTGTCCTGCGCGACGCCACCGTGGCGCACGGCAGCGATCCTCGCTACGGCGACCGCTTCGACCAGGTGGTGCGGCTGGCGCAAGCGATCTTCGGCGTGTCGACGGTCGCGGTCAACCTCGTCGACGACGTGAAGCAGAGCACCGTCGCGATGGTCGGCCTCGATGGCGCGGACATGGCACGCGACGTGGCCTTCTGCCCTCACGTGGTCGACAGCGACCAGGCCATGGTCGTCGTCGACGCCTCGGTCGACGACCGTTTCTCGGACAACCCGCTGGTCACCGGCGACCCGCACATCCGCTTCTACGCCGGCGAGCCGTTGCACGGGCCCTCGGGTCAGGCGCTCGGGGCTCTCTGCATCATCGACGACCGGCCGCGGCAGATCACCGTGGACGAGCAGCGGATGCTGCGCGACCTCGCCGACTGGGTGGAGAAGGAGCTCCAGATCGATGCGGACAGCGCCCAGGCCCGCGAGGTGCAGCGACGATTGCTGCCGCGGCGGCCCCTGGAGGTGGCGGGCTACGAGATTGCCGGCCAGTGCCGTCCCGCGCGCAACGTCGGCGGCGACTACTTCGACTGGATGACCCTCCCCGACGGCACCGCCCAGATCGCGGTGGCCGACGTCATGGGCAAGGGCATGGAGGCTGCGGTCGTGGCAGCAGGTGTCCGCTCGGTGGTCCGGGGCGCGTCGCGCTTCGGACCACTCACCGAGAGCATCGGCCTCGTGGGCCAGGCGATGGAGGAGGACTTCTCCGACACCGGCACGTTCTGCACGCTCTTCGCGGCCCGGCTGACACCGTCGACCGGCCAGCTCGACTACGTCGACGCCGGCCACGGCCTCGCGATCATCATCCCGACGCACGGCGACGTACGCCGCCTCACCTCGCGGGACCTTCCGCTCGGGGCGGTCTCCGGGGACAGCTGGACGCTGCACCACGAGCAGCTGGCACCCGGCGACACCCTCCTCGTCGTCTCCGACGGGATCCTCGATCTCTTCCCCGACGCGGGGGCGGCCCTCCAGGCGGGTGTCGCGCTGAGCGCCGACGTCCGTGACGCGCGCGCGATGGCCGACGCGATCACCGGGGTGGGTGGCGACACCGTCCACGACGACGACATCACGGCCGTCGTCGTCCGGCGCGAGCCGGCCGCACACCCGAGACCCGCACCATGAGGAAGCAGCTCACCAGGGTCTTCGCACTGCTCACCCTGGTCTCGGGGACGTTGTACGTCGCATGGCGCTGGGGTTTCTCGATCTACTGGGAGCACTGGTACATCGGGGTGCCGCTGGCCATCGCCGAGACCTACGCGCTGATCGACTCCTTCCTCTTCACCGTGACGATCTGGCGGATGAAGGAGCGGGGGGCCGCACCGCCACCGGACCCCGAGGCCACGGTCGACGTCCTCATCACGACGTACAACGAGCCGGTCGAGATGGTGGCCACCACCGCCGCGGCGGCCGAGCGGATCACCTTCCCGCACAAGACCTGGATCCTCGACGACGGCAACCGGCCGGAGATGGCCGCTGCCGCCGCCGAGCTGGGGGTGGGCTACCTGACCCGGCACCCGTCCTGGCAGGACATGCCCCGGCACGCCAAGGCGGGCAACCTCAACAACGCGCTCTTCCAGACCGAGGGCGAGTTCCTGCTGATCCTCGATGCCGACCAGATCCCCGAGCCGGAGATCCTCGACAAGACGCTGGGCTGGTTCCGCGATCCGTTGGTGGCCCTGGTCCAGACCCCTCAGTTCTTCACCAACGTCGGTGACTCCGATCCGCTCGGCAGCCAAGCGCCCCTCTTCTACGGGCCGATCCAGCAGGGCAAGGACGGCTGGAACGCCGCGTTCTTCTGCGGCTCGAACGCGCTGCTGCGCCGCGAGGCCCTGATGCAGCTGGGCATCGTCGGCTACGTGCACGAGGTGCAGGTCGCGGTGGGCGATGCCTTGAAGGCCGCGGACAAGATCGTCTCCGAGGCCATGCGCCAGGAGCGGGCCTCCGCGGCCCGAGGGGGCGGCACCGGCACCGGAGGACACCGACGTCTGCTGGCCGCGCTGCAGAGCGTGCGCACCGCTGCATCCGAGGCTCGCCGAGAGCTCGCCGCCGGGGCCGCCGTCGCCGAGGTGACCTACGCGTTCCAGAGCAAGGTCGACGCCGCGAGCCGCGCGGTGGTCGAGCAGGACCTGGCCACGATGCGCGCCGACCTCGACGCCGTGGCACGACTGCCGATGCATGTGGACGGCTCCGTCGGCCAGCTCGTGGTCGACGACCTGGCGCTGGCCCAGCTCGGTGACATCGACTGGTCCCCACTGGGGGCGATCGAGTCGGTGCGGGCGCTGATCAAGGCCGTCGACGTCGACCGTGCCGACGAAGCCCAGCCGGTGATGCCGATCGCGACGATCTCCGTCACCGAGGACATGGCCACCTGCATGCGTCTGCACTCACTGGGCTGGAAGTCGGTCTACCACCACGAGAACCTCGCCTTCGGCCTGGCTCCCGAGGACCTGGGCACGATGCTCACCCAACGGCTCCGGTGGGCCCAGGGCACGATCCAGGTGCTGCTGAAGGAGAACCCGCTCACCAAGCGCGGTCTCACCGGCGGGCAGCGGCTCATGTACTTCGCCACGATGTGGAGCTATCTGTCGGGCTTCGCCGCCGTGGTCTTCCTGGCCGCACCGGTGTGCTACCTGGTGCTCGGGATCATGCCCGTGAAGGCGTACGGATTGACGTTCCTGATGATGTTCCTGCCCTACGTGCTGCTCAACCAGATGACGTTCTTCGTCGTCGGGTACGGCGTGAAGACCTGGCGCGGCCACCAGTACAGCCTGGCGCTGTTCCCGCTCTGGATCCGCGCGTGCTGGACCGCGTTCGCCAACGTCGTGCTGAAGCGGCCTCTCGGCTTCGCGGTCACGCCCAAGACGAAGCAGACGGTCGGCGGCTTCCCATGGCGGCTGATCCGCTGGCAGCTCGTCGCGATGGCCGTGCTCGTGGTCGCCTGCGTCGTCGGTGTGGTCCGTCTGTGGACGGGGGCCGCCACCAGCGTCATCGGCACGGGAGTCAACGTCGTGTGGGTGGCGTACGACATCCTGGTGATGAGCGTGCTGTTCGCGGCGGCTCGCTATCGGGGCCCCGACGACCTGCACGACGTGGTGGAGGCCGACAAGGAGAAGGTGGCTTGATGGAGCTCGAGAAGCAGGTCGACGGACAGGTCGCGGTGCTGCGTTGCAGTGGCCGCCTGAACATGGGCGCTGCCGGACGGTTGCGCGCCGCCGTGGACGAGACCGTCGCCGACGGGGTGAGGAGGATCGTGGTGGATCTCTCCGAGACCTCGTTCGTGGACTCCTCTGGGCTCGGCGCCCTCGTGGGCGGACTGAAGTCGGCGCGCCAGGCCGGTGGCGACCTGCGCATCGCCGCGGCGCCGGAGCAAGTGCGCACGGTGCTGGCGCTCACCAATCTCGACCGGGTGCTGACACCACACCAGACGGTCGAGGACGCCCATCGTGGCTGGTGACCACACCCTCTCCGGACTGGCCGTCCCTGAGGGCCTCGACGAGCTGCACGACCTGTTGGAGCAGGTGGGCGTGCAGCACCCCGACGTGTCGCCGGCCGACCTGATGCTGTTCGAGACCGCTGTCATCGAGATCGCCGGCAACGTCGTGGAGCATGGCCGGCCACCCGGGGGCGTGCACTGGAAGTTCAGCATCCAGGTTCGACCCGACCGCATCGAGGCCACCCTGGCCGATGACGGGATGGCCTTCGAGGACGCCCGGGTCCTCGCCGACGCATCGATGCCGGACGCAGACGCCGAGGACGGCCGCGGGTTCGCCATGGCCTCGCAGGTGCTCGACGAGCTCTCGTACGAGCGCCGCGGAAGCGCCAACCTCTGGGCGATGGTGCGCCGCCGCTCCTGAGCGCCGGGCCTCACGACGCGCTCCTGTCTGTACCTGAAGCGCCGCGCGGTGGGTACGGGTTGGTATGGCACTTGATGACGACGTCCTGCAAGGCAACCCTTTCGAAGACCCCGTCGAGTTCGTTCCGGGGTCCGCTACTGGCTCCCTTTCCGTGTGCACGAGATGCGGCGCCACGGTCGGGCAGTCGGCAGATAGCGGGCGTGCCGACCTGTACCAGTTGCGTCACGCTGACTGGCACAAGAAGATCGACGGTCGCTAGTCGACCTCGGAACCCCGCGACGGTCGGCACACACACCACGGCGACGACCAGTGCGAGCGTGATGAGCGCGCTGGACACAGCCGCCGACACTACCCGTTCGGGGTAGTCGCTCTGAGCGGTTTGGTGTCGGCTCGAGCTACGCCGCGGACGCTCAGTCGAGGTAGTCGCGCAGCACCTGCGACCGGCTGGGGTGGCGCAGCTTCGACATCGTCTTCGACTCGATCTGGCGGATCCGCTCACGGGTGACGCCGTAGACCTTGCCGATCTCGTCGAGCGTCTTCGGCTGACCGTCGGTGAGGCCGAAGCGCATCGAGACCACGCCGGCCTCGCGCTCGGACAGCGTGTCGAGGACCGCGTGGAGCTGCTCCTGCAGCAGCGTGAAGGACACCGCGTCGGCCGGGACGATCGCTTCGGAGTCCTCGATCAGGTCGCCGAACTCGGAGTCGCCGTCCTCGCCGAGCGGGGTGTGCAGCGAGATCGGCTCGCGCCCGTACTTCTGGACCTCGATGACCTTCTCGGGGGTCATGTCGAGCTCCTTGGCGAGCTCCTCGGGCGTGGGCTCGCGGCCCAGGTCCTGAAGCATCTGCCGCTGCACGCGGGCGAGCTTGTTGATGACCTCGACCATGTGCACGGGGATACGGATCGTGCGGGCCTGGTCGGCCATGGCGCGGGTGATCGCCTGTCGGATCCACCAGGTCGCGTACGTCGAGAACTTGTAGCCCTTGGTGTAGTCGAACTTCTCGACCGCGCGGATCAGGCCGAGGTTGCCCTCTTGGATCAGGTCGAGGAAGAGCATGCCGCGACCGGTGTAGCGCTTGGCCAGCGACACCACGAGGCGCAGGTTGGCCTCGAGCAGGTGATTCTTGGCGCGGCGGCCGTCCTCCGCGATCCACTCGAGCTCCTCGAGCATCTTCGCCGCGATCTTGCCGCCCTTGGCGAGCTTCTCCTCGGAGAAGAGGCCGGCCTCGATGCGCTTGGCCAGCTCGACCTCCATCTCGGCGTTGAGGAGGGGGACCTTGCCGATCTGCTTGAGGTAGTCCTTGACCGGGTCGGCGGTCGCGCCGGCGACCATGACCTGCTGCTCGGGCTCACCGGTGTCGTCGGCGTCGGAGACGACGAACGTGGCCGTCTTCTCGTCCTCCTCGATCGTGGGGTCGGCCTTGACGTCCTTCTCGAACTGCTCGTCGGGCAGGTCCGGAAGCAGCTTCTTGCCGTCCGGGCCGACGGCCACGGGGACTGCGTCGACAGCAGGGGCGGCGGCTTCGTCGACGGTGACCGGCTCCTTGGCCGCACCGCCTGCCGTCTTCGCGGCGGCAGCCTTCTTGGCCGGGGCGGCCTTCTTCGCCGGCGCCGGCGCCGCCTTCTTGGCGGGAGCCTTCTTCGTCGCCGCCTTCTTGGTGGTCGACGTGGCGGCCACCGCGCGCGTCTCGGTCGCGGCAGGGACAGCGATCGTGATGCCGCGCGCGCTCAGGTGCGCCAGCAGCGGCTTGAGGTGCTGCGGCGCGAGCTGCGCGTCGTCACTGGCCCGACGGACCTGGTCCGGGGTGAGGCTGCCGGTCGGCAGTCCCGCCTCGAGAAGAGTGGAGATGGCAGGGTGGGTGAGCACCGCTGCGGGAAGCAGCTTGCGCGCGTTCGAGGACACGAACACCTCTCGTCGGATGTTGCATCGATCAGGGGCGATAGAACGGGTGGTTCACAACGGGCTGGTCGAACAAGGGCGCAGCAAAGCCCGCTGTCGTCAAGAGCCGCGCTGCTCATTCTGCCACGGAGTGCGCAGAGCCATGACATCGGCCTGGCTCTTCCTGACTTTGCCGGCTGCAGGAGTACGCCGGGACCTGACGGGGTCGCCGGTCAGCCCGCGGCCGTGCGCGCGGCCGCCTTCTTGACCTGCTTGAACTCCCGCACGCGCTGGAGGGAGGACGCGTCCACGACGTCGGCCACCGATCGGTGACCCTCCAGCGCGTAGTCGCCCGCGGCGCGCTCCCACCCGTCCGGGCGTACGCCGAGCTGTTTGGCCACCAGCGCGGTGAAGATCTGAGCCTTCTGCTTGCCGAAGCCGGGGAGCGCCTGCAGCCGCCGCAGCAGGTCGTCGCCGGTGGCGGCGTCGGTCCAGACGCGGCCGGCGTCGCCGTCGTAGTGCTCCACGACGTGCGCGGCAAGCTGTTGCACCCGGCCGGCCATGGACCGGCCATAGCGGTGGACCGCCGGCGGGGTGGCACAGAGGTCGGCGAACGACTCGGGATCGGCGGCAGCCACGGTCGCCGGGTCGAGGGTGCCGAAACGGTCGAGGATCTTCGCAGGGCCCGCGAACGCACGCTCCATCGGGAACTGCTGGTCCAGCAGCATCCCCGTCAGCAGGGCGAAGGAGTCGTCGGACAGGACCTGGTCGGCGACGGGGTCCTGGGCGATGCGGATCTGTGGCATACGCCTGGGAGCCCTACTCGGCCTTGACGGCGAGGACCGGGCACTGCGCGTCGAGGAGGATGCGCTGGGCGTTGCTGCCGAGGATGAGCTTGCCGACCGGGGAGCGGCGGCGCAGGCCGATCACGATGAGGTCGGCGTCGGCGGTGTCGGCGATGCCGATGAGGTCCTCGGCGGGCTCGAAGCCCCGGACCAGCTGGCGCACCTCGTGCTCGACGCCCGAGTCGGTCAGCATCGACTCGACCTGCTCCATGGCCTTGTTCGCCTGCCGCGAGGCCTCGCCGTCGAAGTCGTCACCGCCGCGGTGTGAGTTGACCACCACGAGCTTGCTGCCGCGGAGCTGAGCCTCCTCGATCGCCCTGCGCAGCGCGGCGTCGCCCTCCGGCTTGGCCACGTAGCCGACCACGATCGTTCCCATGGGTCCTCCTCGCGTGCACGTCGCTCGCCCGGCCTGACGCAGGTGAGCTTCCCTCGAACCGTATCCAACCCCGCTCGGGAGCGGTACCTGTGGAGTGGCCACGGCGACCTGTCGACGCCCTCGGCCACGATGGACGGCGTGCCGTTGCTCAGTGAACCCCTGGACCACGCGCTCGCCCGGTCCCTGCGGCGCGCCGTGCTCGACTACCGCGCGGGACCCTCGCGGCCGCGCCCGACCGCTTTGCACGTGGGTGAGCCCGGCGGTCCGCACCTGCGCCACGACGTGCGCCGGGGCGCCGGCCTCGACGCCGCGGTGCGCGTCGAGGTGGTGGCGGCGCTGCTCGTGCGCGTCCGTGAGTGCGCCGACAGCGCGCCCGCTCCGACCGCGTGGCTGGCCCGGCCGGGCGGGCTCGACTGGCAGGACGCCGATCGCGACTGGCTGACCGCGGCCACCGCGGCCTACGCCGAGGCGGACGTGCCGCTCACCTTCGTGGTCGTCGGGCCGTCGGGGTGGTGCGACCCGCGCAGCGGCGTACGCGCGGAGTGGAAGCGGTTGCGCGACCGCTCACTGCGTCCGACGGGCTAGGCCACCCGCTCGAATGCCTCAGTCCCAGGTGTGGACCGGCTCGTTGGTGTGCATCCGCTCGAGGTACTCCCCCAACGTGGCCCGGAGGGCGTCGTAGGTGTCCTCGGTCTGGCGGCGCTGCATCCGCTGGACGAACCACTCGGCGCCGTTCGTCTGCAGCAGGCACCGTTGCTCGATGACGCCGAGCAGGCGATCGATCTGGTCCTGGGGGGCGCCCCAGTCCTGGAGGCCCTGCTCGGCCAGCGGCAGGAGGCGCCGCAGCACCAGCTCGGTGGCGCGGACGTGCCCGATGCCGGGCCAGTAGAGCTGTGCCTCGATGCCCTGCTGGGCGGCCACGTGGAAGTTCTCCTCGGCGGCGCTGAACGACATCTGCGACCAGAGCGGCCGCTCGCTCGTCGCCAGCGCGCGCACCAGCCCGAAGTAGAAGGCGGCGTTGGCGACCGTGTCCACCACGGTCGGGCCGGCGGCGAGGATACGGTTCTCGACCCGCAGGTGCGGGACACCGGCCACGACGTCGTACACAGGTCGGTTCCAGCGGTAGATCGTGCCGTTGTGCAACCGGAGCTCGGCGAGCCGTGGCACGCCGCCGCCCTCGAGCACCTCGAGCGGGTCCTCGTCCTCGGTGATCGGCAGCAGCGCCGGGAAGTAGCGGACGTTCTCCTCGAAGAGGTCGAACACCGAGGTGATCCAGCGCTCCCCGAACCACACCCGCGGGCGCACGCCCTGGGCCTTCAGCTCTTCGCTGCGGGTGTCGGTGGCCTGCTCGAAAAGTGGGATCCGGGTCTCACGCCACAGCTGCTTGCCGAGGAGGTACGGCGAGTTGGCGGCCAGCGCCAGCTGGACGCCGGCGATGACCTGCGAGGCGTTCCAGACGGCTGCGAAGTCGTCCGGAGAGGTCTGGACGTGGAACTGCGTGCTCGTGCACGCCGCCTCCGGGACGATCGAGTCCGATGTCGTCTCGAGCCGGTCGTGGCCCGAGATCGAGATGGCGATGTCCTCACCGCGCGCCGCCAGGATCTGCTCGCCAAGCAGGGCGTAGCGGGGGTTGGCGCTGATGGAGCTGGGCGCCATGTGACCTTCGGCCAGCGTGGGCAGGATGCCGATCATCGCGAGGTGGGCGCCGACCTTGGACGACTTGTCCTCGGCGTCGTTGAGGCTGCGTCGCAGGCCTTGCTCGAAGGTGTCGAGGCCGCCCTCGCGGAGCTTGGCCGGCGCGACGTTGATCTCGATGTTGAACTGGCCGAGCTCGGTCTGGAAGTCGGGGTCCGCGATCGCCTCGAGCGCCTCGGCGTTCTTCAATGCGGGGTCGTTGTGCTCGTCGACGAGGTTGAGCTCGACCTCGAGGCCCGTCATGGGGTCGTCGGTGTCGAAGCGCGCCTCGCGCAGCATCCGGGCGAAGACGTCGAGGTTGCGCCGCACCTTCTCGCGGTGGCGTGTGCGGTCCGCACGGGTGAACTCCTGAGCGGCGACCTCTTCTCCCATGGGGGCACAGTAGCCATCCGGGCGGATTCTGAGACCCCCTCGTCCGCGGTGCTAGTTTCGCGAGAGGACACACGAACCCGACTCTCGGAAGGCTGCTCGTGCCGCCTGCAGACCACCAGCAGCACCGCCCGGTGCGCATCGGGGTCCAGCTGCAGCCCCAGCACGCGGAGTGGTCCGACCTGGCTCGCGCGGCAGCCGAGGCCGAGGAGATCGGCGTCGACGTGCTCTTCAACTGGGACCACTTCTTCCCGCTCCGGGGCGACCCCGACGGCAAGCACTTCGAGTGCTGGACGATGCTCGGCGCCTGGGCCCAGGCCACCTCCCAGGTCGAGATCGGCGCCCTGGTCACCTGCAACAGCTATCGCAACCCCGAGCTGCTCGCCGACATGGCCCGCACGGTCGACCACATCAGCGGCGGCCGCCTCATCCTCGGCATCGGGTCGGGCTGGAAGGAGAAGGACTACGTCGAGTACGGCTACGAGTTCGGCACCAAGGGCTCGCGGCTCGACGACCTGCGCGACGCACTCCCCCGCATCGAGCGGCGCCTGGCGCGGCTGAACCCGCCGCCCACCCGCGACATCCCGGTGCTGATCGGCGGCGGCGGTGAGCGCAAGACGCTGCGGCTGGTCGCCCGGCACGCCGACATCTGGCACGGCTTCGGGGACCCTGCTGACGTGGAGCGCAAGGTGGGAGTGCTCGACGACTGGTGCGCCAAGGAGGGCCGCGACCCGGCGGAGATCGAGCGATCCGTCGGCGTCGGCCGCGCCCCCGGAGAGCTGGGCCCCGCACTGCACCGGCTCGGGATCCGACTCTTCACCGTCTCGGCCTCGGGGCCGTCGTACGACCTGGAGCTGGTGCGCGACTGGGTGGCCTGGCGCAACGAGATGAATGCGGCAGCATCATGATGCCCCTTCATGAGGCGGCGTCGCCGTCGCCCACCATGTCGTCCCAGGTGGACGGCGGCATCGCGGCTTGCAGGCCTTCTGCCAGCAGTGTCGCCAGCGAGTAGCCAGGCTGGGCGGTGAGCGCCACATCGACCCCGCACCAGGCCAGCGCGCCTCGACCCGACGCCCAAGCGGCGAAACCGAGCAGCGCGGCCGGTGCCGCCAGATGACTGGCGGGGCAGCGCTTGACCACGGCGGTCCAGAACTCGACGTGCTGGTGGGCGTCAACCCGGCGCAGAGTTAACCACGCGGCATCGCGCACGACGAGGTCCTGGAGGCCGGAGACCAGTCGCGCCAGCTGCCCGACCCGCAACGGCTTGCGTCCGCGCACGCCACGGCGCACCAGGTCTGCCGCCCAAGCTGCCTCCGCCGCGACAGCTCCCGGTGCCAGGGTGCCGGACCGGCGCGCGAGCGCGGTCGCGACGCGGGCCACGGCGGCCGGATCGGGCGTCAGGGTCGCTGCCAGCTCCTCCCGCGACCCATGCGTGACGAGGCCGTTGAGGACCGCCTCCGCCGCGAACGGGTGTGCACCGGCGTCGTACTCGGTTCCTGTGTCGTCCGGGCCCAGGGGAAGCGGCCAGTAGCGGCGTCCGTCGGCGGCCAGTGAGCCCAGCACCTCGATCCCGGCTCGCTTGAAGCGGTCGGCGACCTCACGAGTGACCGGGTCGACCCTCCGCGGATCGGCGGCGTAGCCGATGAAGAGCACCTTGGTCACCCGGTGCCGGGCCGCGGGTTCGAGCAGCGTCGCCGCGACCTGTCGGATGTCGCGGGCGGACTCGGGCAGGTCGACACGACCGTGGAACATCCGGTCGGCCTGGAAGGTGAGCATCACCAGGGAGTCGTTGGGGACGAAGCCGAGCACCAGCGGCACCATGGCCAGCACGTCCTCGGGGCTACGAGCTTTCATGGACATCTTGGGCGATGAGTTCATGGGCGACCGCTTGCCCGCGCGGTCGCGCCTCAATCCGGCCCCCTCGCAGGTGTGGAGAGGCATCACGATGCGACGCCCTGTGGACGTGGGGTGGGCCGCGTGGCTCGACGTGTGCGTCCGTGGCCCGCCGTACGCTGCGCGCATGCGGTCCGAGGCGTCCGTCCTGCACCTGGACCTCGACGCGTTCTTCGCCTCCGTCGAGCAGCGCGACAAGCCGTCGCTGCGGGGGAAGCCGGTCGTGGTGGGCGGGGTCGGCGGCCGTGGGGTGGTGGCGACGGCGTCCTACGAGGCGCGAAGGTACGGCGTCCGCTCGGCCATGTCGACGAGGGAGGCGCGCTCGCGCTGCCCGCACGCGGCGTTCCTGAGCGGGCGCTTCCACGCCTACCGCGCCGCGAGCGAGCAGGTGATGACCACGCTGAGGGAGCTGTCGCCGTTGGTCGAGCCCTTGTCCCTCGACGAGGCGTTCGTCGACCTCGCCGCCGCCGACCTCGCCGACCTCTCGGTGGACACCGTCACCCGCGTCGCCGAAGAGCTGCGGGCTGCCGTCACCGACGTCACGGGCGGCCTCACGGCGTCGGTGGGGGTCGGGTCGTCGAAGTTCATCGCCAAGGTGGCCAGCGACCTCGACAAGCCCGACGGCCTGGTCGTGGTCAGCCCCGGGACCGAGCGGGACCTGCTGCGGCCGATGCACGTGACCGTGATCCCCGGGGTCGGCCCGGCGACTGCCGAACGGCTGCGGCGGGCCGGCATCCACACCGTGGCCGACCTCGAGACGGTGAGCGAGGGCGAGCTGGTCCGCATCCTCGGCAACGCGCAAGGACACGGCCTCCACCGGCTCGCCCGGGCGGACGACGACCGGCCCGTGGTGTCGGAGCGCGAGGCCAAGTCGGTGAGCGTGGAGGGCACCTACGACACCGACCTCACGGACCGCCGGCTGATGGAGGGGCTTCTCACCCGGCAGTCCGGCGCCGTCGCCAAGCGGCTGCGCGCCCACTCGCTGTCGGGGCGCACCGTCACGCTCAAGCTGCGGCTGCACGACTTCACCACCCTGAGCCGCTCGGTCACGCTGCCGTCGCCCACCGACCACGGGGGCACGATCGCTCGGCTGGCTCGCGGACTGCTCACCGACATCGACACCTCGGGCGGGGTCCGGTTGCTCGGCGTCGGTGTCTCCGGGCTCGCCGACTGGGTGCAGGAGGACCTCTTCGGCATCGACGACGACCCCGACGACGGGTGGGGGCCCGACGACGACGTCCCCGACCTGCCGACCGACCGGCAGCGGACCTGGGCGCCCGGCTCGGACGTCGTCCACGCCACCCTCGGCCCCGGCTGGGTGTGGGGGTCCGGCCGTGGCGTGGTCACCGTGCGCTTCGAGACGCGCGACAGCCCCGCCGGCCCGGTCCGCTCCTTCGCCGTCGACGACCCGGAGCTGACCCCGGCGCACTGATCCGCGTCCTGTTGCGCACGTGGCGACGGGGCGAACAAGACACGCGAGGCTCGACAAGCCCGGAGCGGACTTGGCACCATGGAAGGCGCGGAAAAGGGTGAGGGGCTCCAGATGGTATGAGCATCAGGAGCCCCTCGGCTTGACCGGTGATGTGACGCCCGATCCCCCAAGAGGCCGACGCGGACCCCGCCGTCCCCGTCACCGGGCCGACGCGGCGAGCAAGCTCGCCGGGTGGATCCTTGCTCCTCCTCCGGAGCCCGACCCCGCAAGCGGGATCGGTAGGAGAGTTCTACGGGGTCCGAGCGACGCGGCGCAAGGGTTCTTCACGACCGATCGGGACATTTCTCGGCCCTCCACACAGATCGGCCCCGCGTCCACAGATTCCGGTCGGCCATCCACAGGTTCGACGGCCCTGTGCACCGACCTGTGCACTGGCCTGTGCACAGAGGGGGCAACCGGTCCAGACCGCCACCGCGAACGGCCGGCCGCGGACGCCCGGCTAGTTTTGGCGCCATGCCTGATGCCCCACCCGTCGCCGATCGCCGCCCCCTGACCTCCACCCACCACGGCCAGCAGCGGGTGGACGACTACGAGTGGCTGCGCGCCAAGGACGACCCCGACGTGCGCGCCCACCTCGAGGCGGAGAACGCCTGGACCCAGCAGCAGACCGCACACCTCGCCGACCTGCGCCAGACGATCTTCGACGAGATCAAGGCCCGCACCCTGGAGACCGACCTCTCGGTGCCCACGCGCCAGCGCGGCTACTGGTACTACTCGCGCTCCTTCGAGGGCAAGGAGTACGGCGCCTCGTGCCGCGTCCCCGCCGCGGTGGACGGGCCCGACTCCTGGACCCCGCCCGAGCCGGCCGAGGACAGCACCGTCGACCAGCCCGCACTCCCGGGCGAGGAGGTGCTGCTGGACCTCAACGACCTCGCCGAAGGCCACGAGTTCTTCTCGATGGGCGCCTCGGCAGTGAGCCTCGACGACCGCTACCTGGCGTACTCCACCGACACCAACGGGGACGAGCGCTACACCGTGCGGGTCAAGGACCTCACCACCGGCGAGCTGCTGCCCGACGTCGTCGAGGGGGTGCTCGGCGGCCTCACCTGGAGCCCCGACGGCCGCGACCTCTACTACGCGACGGTCGACGCGTCATGGCGCGCCGACAAGATCTGGCGGCACCGCATCGGGACCATGCAGGGCGACGACGAGCTCGTGCACGCCGAGACGGACGGCCGGTTCTGGGTCGGCCTCGGGCGCAGCCGGTCGGACCGCTTCCTCCTGCTGGCCGCGGGGTCCAAGACCACGACCGAGATGCGGTTCCTCGACACCCGCGACCCCGACGGCACCTGGCAGGTGTTCGCAGAGCGTCGGGAAGGGATCGAGTACGAGATCGAGCATGCCGTCATCGGCGGCGAGGACGTCTTCCTCGTGCTGCACAACGCGACCGGACCGGACTTCGAGCTGGGCATCGCCCCGGTGTCCCCCACGCCGGCGGACGGCTGGCGCGCGCTCATCCCCCACGACCCTGCGGTCCGGCTCGACAACGTCGACGCCTTCGCCGGCCACCTCGTGGTGTCCCAGCGCAGCGACAGCCTGACCCAGCTGCGGGTGCTCGAGCTCGGCGCTGACGCCGAGGGCGGGATCGCCGACGACTACCTCGTGCCGTTCGAGGCCGAGGTCTACACCGTCGGCGTCGGCAGCAACCCCGCCTTCGACCAGCCCACGATCCGGCTGGGCTTCACCACGATGGCGGTGCCGCCCTCCGTCTACGACTACGACGTCGCGACCCGCGAGCTGGCGCTGCGGCGGCGTACGCCCGTGCTCGGCGGTTACGACCCGGACGACTACGAGGAACACCGGCTCTGGGCGGAAGCACCCGACGGCGAGCTGGTGCCGATCTCCCTGGTCGCCCGACGTGACCGGCCCGCCGGCCCGGTGCCCTTGCTGCTCTACGGCTACGGCGCCTACGAGCTCTCCATCGATCCGTACTTCTCGGTGGCCAGGCTCTGCATGCTCGACAGGGGCGCAGCGTTCGCCATCGCGCACGTGCGGGGCGGCGGCGAGCGTGGCCGCCGTTGGTACGACAACGGCAAGCTCGGCCACAAGCGCAACACCTTCTCCGACTTCGCCGCCTGCGCCCGGCACCTCGTGCAGGAGGGCTGGACCACGCACGAGACGATCCTCGGCGAGGGCGGCAGCGCGGGCGGGCTGCTGATCGGTGCTGTGGCCAACCTCTACCCCGCTCAGTTCGGCGGTCTCGTCGCCCAGGTGCCGTTCGTCGACATCCTGACCACCATGCTCGACGCGACGCTGCCGCTGACCGTCCCCGAGTACGACGAGTGGGGCAACCCCGAGGACGACCCGGCGGTCTTCGACTACATCGCCGGCTACGCGCCGTACGACAACGTCACGTCCCAGGAGTACCCGCCGATCCTCGCCGAGACGTCCCTGAACGACACCCGGGTCCTCTACGTCGAGCCGGCCAAGTGGGTCGCCCGCCTCCGGGAGACCGATCCCGACGGAGCCGGGAGGCCGGGCGTCCTGCTGAAGACCGAGATGTCGGCGGGGCACGGCGGTGTCTCAGGGCGCTACAAGGCCTGGCACGACCGGGCCTTCTCGCTGGCCTGGATGCTCGAGCGGATGGGCTTGGCGGAGGGGCCAGCGCCGGGCTTGGCAGGGCCGGCGGAGTGAGCGGTCCTGACTGAGCGGTCCGCCTGCTGGGTACGCCTCCTGAGAAGTCCCTGAGAGTTCGTCTCCCAGGCAACTCCCGTCGTTGCTCGCACGTCCTTCTGGGTAACAAGACAGAACCAACAGCCACCGACCGGCCCGGGAATCCCCGGGACCCTCCGGGCGTTGGAGGTGACGTGCAGACGCGCGTGAGCGGCGGGCACGCAGGACGGAGGAGGTCGGGAGATGGCAACCAGCACAGCAGTGGCAGCTCAGAGCACGACCCAGAGCACCACCCGGGGCACGACCCGGGGCACGACCCGAGGGGCCACCCGTGAGATCGAGGGGCGCGACAGCGTCGGCCTCTACCTCGACGAGATCGCCCGCAACCCCTTGCTGGACGCCGCCCTCGAGGTCGAGCTCTCCAAGGCGATCGAGGCCGGCCTGATGGCCGAGGCCCTGCTCGCCGAGGGCCGTGTCGGCCGCAGGAAGGGCGGGGCGCCCGGCTACGCCACCCAGGAAGAGCTCGAGTGGCTCGCCGAGGAGGGCCGCAAGGCCGTCGACACCTTCATCACCGCCAACCTGCGACTGGTGGTCTCGATCGCCCGCAAGTACGGCCGCGCCCAGATGCCGATGCTCGACCTGATCCAGGAGGGCAACACCGGCCTGATCCGCGCGGTCGAGAAGTTCGACTACACCAAGGGCTACAAGTTCTCGACGTACGCCACTTGGTGGGTACGCCAGGCGATCACCCGCGGCATCGCCCAGCAGGCCCGCGTCGTCCGGCTCCCGGTGCACGTCGTCGAGGAGCTCAACCAGGTGGGCGGCGCGCGTCGGACCCTCGAGCGCCAGCTCGGACGCGACCCCGAACCCGCCGAGATCGCCGCAGAGCTCGGCATGGACGTCGACCGGGTGCTCGACCTGATGGCATGGGGCCGCGAGCACGTCTCGCTGGACTCCCCTGTCGACGAGGACGGCGACACCTCCCTCGGCGACCTGATGGCACAGGAGACCTCGCCGGGCCCGGACCTCACCGTCCTCGACGTCGAGGCCCGTGACCGTCTCAACGCGCTGGTGTCCCAGCTCGACGAGCGGGCGGCCGACATCATCCGCTCGCGCTACGGCTTGGTCGACGGCCGCCAGCACAAGCTTGCCGACATCGGCGTCAAGCACGGCATCTCCGCCGAGCGGGTCCGCCAGCTCGAGCGGGAGGCGCTGCAGAAGCTCCGCCGGCTCGGCGACCCCGACCTGGCGGCGTGACCGCCTCGTGAGCCCAGACTTCCGACGCAGGTAGGGCGCAAGGGCCCCGGACTCCCGCCGAGTCCGGGGCCCTTCGTCGTCCAGCGGGCGTCGTCCAGCGGGCGCTAGGGCGCCGTCCAGCGGGCGCTAGGGCGCCGCAGCAACCAGGGCGGCGGCCGCTGCCTCGGCCTGGGTCGTCGCGTCGAGGGGCACCGCGACCTCGGCGGCGATGCGCTGCTGCCACAGCTGGATCGCCACCACCCTGGCCGCCGACTCCTCGGCGCGCTCGCGCGAGATCTCGCCCGACTCGATCGCCGCGGTGATCGTCGCGTGCGCCGTGGCAGTGTCCGCCGGCATCAGCAGGAGGTCCGCGCCGGCCAGGAACGCCGTCAGCGCAGGCCGGTTGCGACCGTAGACCGCCCCCATGCCGAGCGAGTCGGTCATGGTCACGCCCTCGAAGCCGAGCTCGTCGCGCAGGAAGTCGTACGCCGCCGGCGCCATGCTGGCCGGCTCGCCCGGCGCGATCGCGTCGACCCCCAGGTGGCCGAGCATCACCGCCGGTGCACCCGCGTCGACCGCGGCGGCGAAAGGGACGAGGTCGCGGGCGCGCAGCTCCTCGAGCGTCGCGGTCACCTCCGGGACGACGGCGTGGCTGTCCTCGGTGGCGCTGCCGTGGCCGGGGAAGTGCTTGGTGCTGGTCACCACACCCGCGCTGGAGAACCCCTCGAGCGCGGCCACGACGGCGTCCGCGGCGACGTCGGGGTCCGTCGACGCCGAGCGCGAGCCGATGGTGACGTCGCCATACCCGATGGTCACGTCGGCGACCGGCGCGTAGACCCAGGTGAACCCGAGCTGGCGCAGCTCGAGCCCGCTCGCCCGGGTGGCCTCGGTGACCAGCCGGCGACCCTCGACGGGGGCTGCGGTGATCACGTCACCGGCCTGCTGGAAGGACGGATAGGTCGTCGCGACGTCGCCCAGGTGGGCCACCAGGCCGCCCTCCTGGTCGACGCCGATCAGCGGCGGGAAGGTGCGCCCGTCGGCGGTCATCGCGTCGGCCACGGCCGAGGTCGTGGCAGTCACCTGCTCGGCGTCCTCGACGTTGGAGTTCGTCATGGTCACGCCCGCGAGGTGCAGGTCGCGGACGAGGGCCGCCGGGGTCTCGGGGTCGTACCCGTCGTACCTGCCGATGATCACCTGCCCTGCCAGGCGCTCGGCGTCCCATCCGGCCACCAGCTCCTGCGCCTGCGCCAGCTCGCCGACGGTCGGACCCCACGAGGTCGGCTCGTCGGGATCCACCTCCGGGTCGGACGCGGCTGCGCCGACGGTCTCCCTCTCGCCCGCAGGGTCGCCCTCGGCTCGCGACGGCGTCTGTTCGTCGGCTGCCCCAGGATCGCCGCCGAAGTAGGTCATCGCGCCCATCACGAGGCCGATCACCGCCAGCACCGAGGCGGCACCCAGCACCCAGCCGAGGCCGGGGATCCGGCGCGGGGGGCGGGGTGCTCGGTGGGTCGGGTCGTATCCGGGCATCGCATCGAGGGTAAAGGCCGGACGGCACAAACCCGCGCATGCCCGGGTGCGACCCGCGCGCGAGCGTCGTACCGTGCTCGACATGGGCACCGGCATCGAGGTCACGGTCTGCGAGAGCGACACGGACTACGAGGACTGGCGCCAGGTCCGGCTCGCCGTGGTCCCCGAGGAGCGCTGCCCGAGCGTGGCCGAGCTCAAGGCCCTGACCTCGCCGGAGAAGAAGTTCTACGTGGCCCGTGCGGGTGGGGAGATCGCGGGATCCGGCATGGCCGACCGGTCCGAAGTGGGTGACGGGGGCGCGATCGCGCCCAGGGTGCTGCCCGACTGGCGCCGACGCGGCGTGGGCACGGCCTTGCTGGTGGTGCTCTCCCAGCACTGTGCGGACCTCGGCCTGCGAGAGGTCCGCGCCAGCGCCGAGGACGCGGCGTCCCTCGCCTTCGCGAGCAAGTTCGGGTTCGTGGAGATCGACCGCGAGGTCGAGCAGCTGTACGACGTCGGTGACGAGCCCGATCCCGGCCCTCCTCCCCACGGGCTGGAGCTCGTCACGGCGGCCGAACGCCCGGGCCTGTGGGCCGACTGCTACGACTCCTTCGGCCGCGAGGTGCTGGCCGACTTCGCCCTCCACGGAGAGCTCCAGGTCAGCGCCGCCGAGTGGGTCGACGAGTGGGGCGCCGCGCCGATGTTCCTGGCCCTGCACGACGGCGAGGTGGTCGGTTGCGCCGGCCTCCTGCTCGACGACGACCAACCCGCGAGGGCCGAGAACGCGCTCACCGGTGTCCGCCGCGACTGGCGCGGACGCGGCGTCGCGACCCACCTCAAGCGGCACACGCTGCACTGGGCGTCGACGCACGGCATCCGCGAGGTCTACACCTGGACCCAGAACGACAATGCGGCGATGCGGTGGCTCAACGAGCTCCTGGGCTATCGCACCGGCAGCGTCGGGATCACCCTGTCGGCGGACCTGCCGCTCCGCGCGGAGACCTGACCGGTACCGCTCTGCCCGGCTACGTTCGACGGGTGCACAGGCTCGCGACCCTCGCCCTGGCTCTGCTGGCGCTCCTCCTCAGCGGCCCGGTCACCGGGCCGGGGGCCGTCGCGTCACCGGCGATCGGCCCCGCCGACGGCGTACGTGCGGTGCCGGTGCCGGCCGAGGCAGGCGCTGTCGACACGTCCGACCCGGACCGCTGGGTGGGCAACGGGACGCCGCAGAGCTGCACCTCGCGGGCCGTCGTCAGGGCCGTCGCGGCCGGCGGTGTGATCGGGTTCCGCTGCGGTCCCGACCCGGTGACGATCGAGCTGCGCAAGACCGCCAAGGTCGTCAACACCAGCCGGCGGGTCGTGCTCGACGGAGGCGGGCTGGTCACCCTCAGCGGTGGCGGTGAGCGGCGGATCCTCTACCAGAACACCTGCGACCCGAAGCAGACCTGGACCACCTCGCACTGCAACGACCAGGCGAAACCTCGGCTGGTGCTTCAGCACCTCACGCTGGCCGACGGCAACGCGACGGGCGAGCGCGCGGACGGGGGTGGTGGCGGTGCCGTCTTCGTGCGGGGCGGTCGCCTGAAGATCGTCGACGTGACCTTCACCGGCAACCGCTGCGACCGCACCGGCCCCGATCTCGGGGGCGCCGCGGTGCGGGTGCTCGACCAGCACCGCGACCAGCCGGCGTACGTCGTCGACAGCACCTTCACCGGCGGCCGGTGCAGCAACGGCTCCGCGCTCAGCTCGATCGGCGTGTCCTGGGAGGTCTACAACAGCACCTTCACCGACAACCGGGCCATCGGTCGCGGCGCCAACCCGGCGCGGTCCGGCACGCCCGGCGGCGGGTCGGGAGGCGCCATCTACGCCGACGGCAACGACTTCCACGTGCTCGTGGCCGGGACCTCGATCACCGGCAACGTCGCCCGGGAGGGCGGCGGCGCGATCTTCTTCGTCAGCAACGACCGCACGGGCACGCTGACGGTCCGCTCGTCGACGCTGAGCGACAACCCGAGCCTGGGCTTCGAGACCGACCCGGGGATCTTCTTCCTGGGCCGGCGTCAGCGACTGGTCGACTCGGTGGTCGAGTAGTCCTCAAGCCTCTCGGAGCGCCAGCAACGCGGCGTACACCTGCTCGACCTGCTGGCGCAGGTCGTCCATCGAGCCGGCGTTGTCGACGACGAACGTCGCCGCGGCCAGCCGGTCCTCGCGGGTCGCCTGCGCAGCGATCCGCGCCTGCGCGTCCGCCTCGCTCATCCCCCGTGTCGACGTCATCCGTTCCACCTGGAGGTCGCTCGGCGCGTCGACGACGACCACCGCGTCGAAGCCCGCCGCCTGACCGGTCTCGACAAGCAACGGGATGTCGTGGACGACGATCGACCCGGGCGGGGCGGCGGCCTCGATCTCGGCGGCGCGCGCACGCACGCGCGGGTGGATGATCGCCTCCAGGCGACGCCTCTGCTCCGCGTCGCCGAAGACGATCGCGCCCACCGCCGGCCGGTCGAGGTCTCCCTCAGGGGTGAGCACGCCCTCGCCGAAGGCGGCGACCACCTCCGCGAGCCCGTCGGTGCCGCGCGCCACGACCTCCCGCGCGAGCAGGTCAGCGTCGACCACGACCGCACCCAGGCCGGCGAGGATCGCCGACACGGTGCTCTTGCCCGAGGCGACGCCGCCCGTTAGCCCGACCCGCAGGATGCGTGCATGCACGCATCCATCCTGTCAGCAGGCGAACTGCCGCCTGTACTGCTGGGGGCTCACGCCGCGCACCCGCGTGAAGTGGTGGCGCAGCGCACCGGCGTTGCCGAAGCCCACCTCGGTGGCGATCCACTCCACCGGGTGGTCGGTCAGCTCGAGCAGCTCCTCGGCGGCGCGCACGCGCTGCTGGGTCACCCACTGGTGCGGGGTGGTCCCGGTCTCCGCGCGGAACCGGCGGGCGAAGGTGCGCGGTGACATGTGGTGCTGGCGGGCCAGGGTGTCGACGCTGAGGTCCTCGCCGAGGTTCTCGGTGATCCAGGACAGCACCGGCCCGAGGGTCTCGGCGTCCACCTCGGGGACGGCGCGGGCGATGTACTGCGCCTGCCCGCCGTCGCGGTGCGGCGGCACCACCATGCGCCGGGCGGTCGCGGCCGCGACCCGCGCGCCGAACTGCTGCCGCATCAGGTGCAGGGCTGCGTCGAGCCCGGCTGCCGAGCCGGCTCCGGTCGTGACGGTCCCGTCCTGCACGTAGAGCACGTCGCAGTCGACCTTGGCGTCCTCGTACGTCGCGCACAGCTCGTCGACGTAGCGCCAGTGAGTGGTGCAGCGCCGTCCCTCCAGCAGGCCGGCCTCACCGAGGATGAAGACGCCCGAGCAGTGGGCGAAGATCTGGGCGCCTCGCTCGTAGGCAGCCCTGAGCACCGGGACGACCTCAGGCGAGCCGTCCCGGAAGCCACGCTTGGGGGCCACGCAGACGAGGTCGGCGTCCGCGACCTCCTCCAGGCCGTGCTCCACGAGGAGGCTGAACCCGCCTGAGCTGGTCACCACCCCGGGCTTGGGCGTGCAGACGACGAAGTCGAAGACGGGGTTGTCGTCCTCGGGGTGGTAGGGCTCGTTCCAGACCTCCACGATCGTGCCCAGGCCGAACGCCTCGACGCCGTCCTGCACGATCACCACGACCTTGCGGATGCCCGACCTCGGCACCGGCACTTTGCTCATGGCGGGAAGTCTGCCACGAAACGTGGCAGTTTTTCAATGTGCTCTGGCATATCTGCCACTGGTGGCAGGATTGCGGATCGCGCATGATTACTGCCATGACTACCGCACTCCTCATCCTCAGCATCTTCGCGCTCGCCCTGGCCGTCGCCACCGTCGTCACGGTCTTCCGTGACGGACGCGGACCCTCGGTCCCGCCACGCAGCCACTACGAGGACCCGCAGTTCCGGTCCCCTGCCGCGTCGTACTGACCGACGTGATCCCATCCCATCCCATCCCATCCATCCATCCATCCACCCCTCTGCCGGTAACGCCCCTTCTCAGGCGCTTCTGCCCCGATATACGGGGGCAGGAGCGGTTGCGAAGGGGCGTTACCCGTTCTGGGGGCGCGCCGCTGACCGGGTGATCCGGTAGCGCACGAACGACGGCACGGCCAGCGCGGCGACGACCGTGCCGACGACGACGAGCAGGCCGCCGCCGGCCGCGGCAGCGGCGGTCCCCACCCCTGCGGCTACCACGCCGTGCAGCGTGTCGGCGACCCGCGGACCGCCGGCCACCACGACCAGGAAGACGCCCTGCAAGCGCCCGCGCACGGCGTCGTCGGCGGCCGCTTGGAGCATGCTCGTGCGGAACGCCGCCGACGCCATGTCGGCTGCTCCGCCCAGCATCAGCATCACCAGCGCGAGCACCAGCATCAGCGTCCGCCAGCGTTCCGCGAGTCCGACGGCGACGCCGAAGCCGGCCATCGCCGCGCCCCACACCAGGATGCAGGCGATGACGGCGCGCCCCTGCGCATCGACGCGGGACACCCACCCGCTGAGGACCCCGCCGATCACGGCACCGGCGGGGATGGCGGCGAAGAGCAACGCGAACACCATGCCGCCCTCGTCGGGGCCGCCGAAGTCGACGTGGGCGATCTCCGGGAAGAGCGCCCGGGGCATGCCGAACACCATGGCGATGATGTCCACGACGAACGACATCAGCAGCACGGGGTGGCCACGCAAGTAGGCGAACCCGTCGACCACGGCACGCAGCCCTGGCGTCCGGCCCGCTCCGCCCTCGACCACCATGGCCGGAAGCCGCACCACGGCCGAGAGCGTGGTGAACAAGGTGATCGTGTCGATGAGATACAGCCACTCGAAGCCGATGATCGGGATCAGCACCCCCGCCACGAGCGGACCGGCGATCGCCCCCGCCTGGAAGACCGTCATGTTCAGCGAGTTGGCCGATGGCAGCAGCTCGGTCGGCAACAGCTTGGGCAGCAGCGCGTTCCGCGCCGGTGAGTTGATCGCGAAGAACGCCTGCTGCACAGCGAACAACCACAGCAACAGCCAGACGTTCTCGTTGCCGAGCGCCGCCTGCAGCCAGAAGAGCCCGCTCGTGACGATCAGCCCGACAGTGGAGCAGATCAGGATGACCCGCCGGTCGAAGACATCCGCCAGCGCGCCGCCGTACAGGCCGAAGACGACGAGCGGGACCAGCCCGAACATCCCGGTGAGGCCGACGTACGCCGACGAGCCGGTGTCGGCGTAGATCTGGGCCGGCACGGCCACCACCGTCAGCTGCGCACCGACCACGGTGACGATCTGCGCGGTCCACAGCCGCCGGAAGTGCGCGTCGCGCAGCGGCCGCGTGTCGGCGAGGAGGCCAGACAGACCGGACACGCGGGGCACGAGGAGGCAACCTACGCCCCGCGCGCGGTCATTCCTGAGCGGGGACCGGCTGGTCGTCGTCGCGAGGTCCGAAGAGACCGAGCTCGTCGATCGCCTCCGCGGTCAGCGCGCCGCTCCAGCCCCGCACCTGTCCGCGCGAGCGGCGCGAGAACAGCGCGCGGAACAGCTCGTAGTCGTCGACGCCGGACAGCTCCTCGGGCACCCGGGAGCGCATCGCCTCGAGCACGTCGCGCCAGTACGACGCCGGGACCCGGCCGAGTCCCAGAGCCTCGTGCAGGTCCGCGTGGTGGACCGCGATGTTCCACACGACCGCCGGCCGGGGGTTGTCGGCCACGGAGGCCGCGATCGAGTCCCGGTGCCGGCCGAGCTCCTCGGTGAGCTCGCTGGGCGTGTTTCCCCGCCGCTCCCCCACGTGCCGCCCCGTCCACTCCGCCCCCGGGGCACCGTCGAGCCGCTCGTTGGCGAAGTCGTGCGCCACGCCCGAGAGGTGCGCCAAGAGCTCGCTGACCGTCCACTCCGGCGTCGCCGGCACCACCGCCGCCAGCTGGTCGTCGGTCAGGTCGTGAGCCAGTGCCGTCACCGCCGCCACGTTCTCCCGGTAGAGCTCTGCCCAGTCGACGGGGGTTTCGGTCACGCTCCGAACCTAGTCCCCTCCATGGGTTCCCTGCGGAAGCCGAAAGCCCGGCGGCCTCCAGAAGAGGAGACCCCGGGCCTTCGGATCGATCAGGTTGACGCGGCAGCGTCAGGCGGAGCCGCCGGTCAGCTTGTCGCGCAGCGCCTGCAGCGCCTCGTCCGAGGCGAGCGAGCCGCCGCTCTCCTCGGTCTGCTCGACGCCGTCGCCCGCAGAGTCGGAGCTGTAGGACGTGGCCTCGCCAGCCTCCGCCTCGGCCACCTTGGCCTCGGCCTGCTGCTTGACGTGGGCCTCCCAGCGCGCGTGCGCCTTGGCGTACTGCTCCTCCCAGAGGGCGCGCTGCTCGTCGAAGCCCTCGAGCCACTCGCCCGTGTCGGAGTCGAAGCCCTCGGGGTAGATGTAGTTGCCCTGGTCGTCGTACGTGGCCGCCATGCCGTAGAGCGTGGGGTCGAACTCCTCGACCTCGGAGGCTGTGGCGGTCTCGTTGGCCTGCTTGAGCGACAGCGAGATCCGGCGACGCTCGAGGTCGATGTCGATGATCTTGACCATGACGTCGTCGTTGACCTGGACGACCTGCTCGGGGATCTCCACGTGGCGCTCGGCGAGCTCGGAGATGTGCACCAGCCCCTCGATGCCCTCCTCGACCCGGACGAACGAGCCGAAGGGCACCAGCTTGGTGACCTTGCCCGGCACGATCTGCCCGATCTGGTGGGTGCGGGCGAAGTGCTGCCAGGGGTCCTCCTGCGTCGCCTTCAGCGACAGGGAGACACGCTCGCGGTCCATGTCGACGTCGAGCACCTCGACGGTGACCTCGTCGCCGACGGTGACGACCTCGGAGGGGTGGTCGATGTGCTTCCACGACAGCTCCGAGACGTGCACCAGACCGTCGACACCGCCGAGGTCCACGAACGCACCGAAGTTGACGATCGAGGACACGACACCCTTGCGGATCTGGCCCTTCTGGAGCTGGGTGAGGAAGCCGTGGCGGACCTCGGACTGGGTCTGCTCGAGCCACGCACGGCGGGACAGGACCACGTTGTTGCGGTTCTTGTCGAGCTCGATGATCTTCGCCTCGAGCGTCTGGCCGACGTAGGGCTGCAGGTCGCGGACGCGACGCATCTCGACGAGGGAGGCGGGGAGGAAGCCACGCAGGCCGATGTCGATGATGAGACCGCCCTTGACGACCTCGATGACGGTGCCCTCGACGACGCCGTCCTCCTCCTTGATCTGCTCGATCGTGCCCCAGGCGCGCTCGTACTGGGCGCGCTTCTTGGACAGGATCAGCCGACCTTCCTTGTCCTCCTTCTGGAGGACCAGGGCCTCGACCTTGTCGCCGACGTTGACGACGTCGTTGGGGTCGACATCGTGCTTGATGCTCAGCTCGCGCGAGGGGATGACGCCCTCGGTCTTGTAGCCGATGTCGAGCAGGACCTCGTCCCGGTCGACCTTCACGATGGTGCCCTCGACGATGTCTCCGTCGTTGAAGTATTTGATCGTCTCGTCGATCGCGGCGAGGAAGTCTTCCTCAGAGCCGATGTCGTTGACGGCGACCTGCGGTGCGTCGGTCTCGGGGAATGCGTACGTGCTCGTCATAAGGGAATGGATTCCTTGGGGTGGGCAGATGTCGTGCGGGCGCGCGCGAGAGCCTGTTTCACTACCGATGGAATCTTGCCTGCGACAGCGGATCGGGACCCGATCCGTGCAGCGGCGGTGATAGCGAGCGTGGATCCGCTAGGTCTGGGACCCGCGCAGACTCCAGGCGCACCGGTCAGGATACGCGTGCGTGAGCGTGGGAGTCCAACTCGGGACGCTCGCTCAGGCCCGGCCCGGGAGTGCGCGGAGGTCGCGGGAGGCCGAGATGGCGCGCAGCAGGTCGTGGGCGTCGGCCGCCACGGTGTTGTCGGGGGCGCTCTGGTGGCGCGCCGCGAGGTCGACCAGCGCCCAGAGGTCGGCCGCGCGAGCAGTCGCCTCTGCGAGGTGCTCCGCACCTCCGTGCCGCTCGGTGTACGCCGCCAGCAGGCCGTCGACGTACGCCGGCATCCGCTCGAACCTGACGAGGTTGCCGAGGTCGGTGAAGGGGTGGCCGGCGTGGGCGAACTCCCAGTCGACGAGCCCGGTGATCACCAGCGACCCAGGGTCGACGAGGACGTTCTTGGGGTTGAGGTCGCCGTGGACCAGGCACCGGCGGTCGTGGACGTCGAGCGTGCCCTGGGCGTCGACGGCGAGCTCGCGCAGTCCGGCGAGCTCGTCACGGGTGAAGCCGCTGAGCGCGACCTCGTGGGCCGCCACCCACTCGGGCAGGCCGTCGGGACCGGGCAGGTCGCCGAGGGCCAGGTCGGCGTCCACGAAGGTGCCGGACCGCAGCATCGGCATGCCCCCGAGGTCGGCGGCCAGCCGGCCCATGTTCGCCCCGAGCGTGGCCAGCCCGGCGTCGTCGAGGGTGGGCAGCAGCAGGTCCCCCCGGACCCCGGGCAGGAACGAGGTGATCAGCAGCGCGGGTGCGTCTGTGGCGACGTCCGGAGCCCGCAGCTCGAGCACCTGGGGCACCGGCACCAGCCCGCGCACCAGGTGGAGCAGCGCGGCGTCCACCTCGTGGGCCCGCTCGCCCCGGAGGCCGGTCCGGTCGCCGGCGTACACCCGGACCACGCACCTCTCACCGGCCACCTCCCCCACGAAGGTCTGGCCGGACCATCCCCCCGCGAGCGGGGTGAGCGACGCCGCCAGGGAGGACTGGTCCATGCCCTCAGGCTCCCACCAGTAGCGTTCTGGCGTGCAGGAGGAGTGGCCCCCGGGATCAGTGCAGCGCCCGGTCCGGGTCGAGCGACGCCCCGTCGACGAGGCGGAGTCGCGCCGCGCCAACGGTCCCGACTGGGACCGCTACGCCGACGAGTACCAAGCCACCCACGGTGAGTTCCTCGGCGACATCGGCTTCGTGTGGGGCCCCGAGGGCCTCACCGAGGCAGAAGCAGGTGTGCTCGGCGATCTCAGGGGCCGGCGGGTGCTCGAGGTCGGCAGCGGTGCCGGCCAGTGCTCGCGGTGGGTGGCCACGCAAGGGGGTACGCCGGTGGGTCTGGACCTGTCGTGGCGCCAGCTCCAGCACTCGCGGCGGCTCGACGAGGAGACCGGCGTCCCGGTGCCGAGCGTGCTCGGCACCGCCACCGCGCTGCCCTTCGCCGGCGATGCCTTCGACGTCGTGTTCTCGAGCTTCGGGGCCCTGCAGTTCGTGGCCGACCTCCAAGGCTGCATCGCCGAGACCGCCCGCGTGCTGCGCGCCGGTGGCCGGTTCGCGTTCTCCATCACCCACCCGACGCGCTGGTCGTTCCCCGACGACCCCGACGAGCCTGGTCTGACCGCCACGCAGTCCTACTGGGACCGCACGCCCTACGTCGAGATCGACGACGAGACCGGCGTGGTGTCGTACGTCGAGCACCACCGCACGCTGTCCGACTGGGTGTCCGTGCTCGCGGGCGCCGGCTTCTCCCTCACCGCGCTCCTGGAGCCGGAGTGGCCGCAGGACCACGACCGGGTCTGGGGCGGTTGGTCGCGCACCCGCGGCCGGCTGACCCCGGGGACGGCGATCTTCGCCGCCGACCTGCGCTAGGTCAGGACGCCGGCCTGGGCTGGGTCAGGACTTGGCGCGCTCGCCGCTGTTGCGGCCGGTGAGCATGAGCACGAGGCCGGCCAGCAGCAGGAGCGACCCGCCGATGAACCCGATCAGCGGGACCGTGCCGGTGAGCAGGTCGAGGCTGGCGATGTTGTCCTCGGCGTCAGCGACGTTCGCCTGCTGCTGCTCCTCGCTGAACCCGAGGGTCAGGTCGAGGACCTGGGTGCCGTCGTCGAGGTAGCGCTGCTGCTCCTCGGTCTGGTGGATGATCGCGCCGGTGCGCGGGTCGATGTAGATCTCCTTCATCGACGTGTAGGTGCCTGGTGTTCCCTCGGCGATCTCGATCGCCGCGTTGTTGATCTCGATGCGGTAGACGTAGACGTCGAGGCCGAGGACCTCGTCCTCACGCTCGAAGACCGCGTCCACGGCCTGCCCGGTCACGCCGTCCCAGTAGGGGTAGGTGTCCTGCTTGGCGTCGAAGGGCCACTTGTTGACCAGGCCCTCGTGCTGCTCGAACTCCGGGGGCACGGCGTCGGACTCGACCGCCAGCGCGGTGACGCGATCGGTGGCGAAGGCGTCGGTGCTCAGGGACAGCGCGTTCTCGTCGTCACCGTCCGCGCAGACGCGCTCCTGGCCCTCGTCGAACACCCCGCAGGCGATGTTGGTGAAGACCACGACGTCGTCGCTCGAGGCCTCGTCGTCGGACTTGGTGATGCTCAGCCCGAAGATCGGCCGCTCACCTGCGCCGAGCCGGTTGGCCGTCCCCTCGAGGACCGTCGTCGAGTCGACGCCGAGTGGCGTCCGCTTCACCTGGCCGGGGGCGTACGCCACCGCAAGGACTCCGACGACGAGCAGGAACGCACCGAGTCCGGCGAGCACCGGACCGACGATCTTCCGCATGGCTGAGACCTTCCGTGAGCCATCTGGGTCGCCGAACAGTAGCGCAGGTTACCGGGGAGTTACACGTGCCATGGATACTGCCGTGTGCCCACCAGTCCCCCGCGTCACGTGCGTGTCCCGGCCGGGATCGACCCGGGTCGAGCACTGCTCTGGGGGGTCGGGATGCTGGTCCTCGCGCACGCGGCCTTCCGGGCCTGGGCGTTGTACGGCGGCTGGTTCTACCTCGACGACTTCAACCTCCTCCGCGAGGCGCTCGCCGAGCCGCTCACGCTCCACTCGCTGCTGGAGCCCTACAACGGCCACCTGATGCCCGGGGGGCGCCTGCTCGCGGAGGTCGTCCTCGCCAGCGGCGGCTTGGACTGGACCGTCGCCGCCTCCCTTGTCCTGGCCCTCCAGATCGCGGCGAGCGCGGCGTGCTGGTGGATGCTCTCGAGCCTGTTCGGGCGCAGCCTGGGCTCGGTGACGCTGCTGCTGGTCTACCTCACCAGCGCGCTGGTCGTCCCCGCGCTGCACTGGTGGACCGCGGCCGTCAACGCCGTCCCGCTCCAGCTCGCCATGTTCCTCGCCGTCGGCGCCGGCGCCCGCTACCTGCGCGAGGGCCGGCTCCGCTGGCTGCTCGTCACCGTGCTGGCGGTCATGGTCGGGCTCTTCTTCTGGGAGAAGGCGGTGCTGGTCCTGCCGCTCCTCGGCGCGCTCGCGTTCGGCTGGTACGCCGAGGGAGGTCCGCTGGCGCGACTGCGGACGCTGCTGCGCACCCGGTGGCCCGCAGTCGTCCTTGGCGCGCTCCTGGGAGCGGGGTACGCCGCGGCGTACCTCTCGCTGGCGGAGCAGGTCGGGGGGCAGGCCGCCGAGGAGAGCAACGTCGGACTCGTCCAGAACGCCGTCGGGACCACCTTCGGCACGGGCGTGGTCGGCGGACCGTGGCGCTGGGCGGACTTCCCGGAGCCCGCCGTCGGCGTGGACCCTCCGCTCTGGGCGACCCAGTCCGCATGGGTGCTCATCGCGGCGGTCGTCGCCTACTCGTTCCTGCGCCGTGAGCGCACGCTGCGCGCCTGGATCATGCTGGGCGGCTACCTCGCCGTCGTCGTCGGTCTCACTGTCTGGGGGCGCGGTGGTGCGTTCGGGGAACTCCTCGGGCTGCAGCCGAGGTACCTCTCTGACGTCCTTCCCGTCGCCGTCATCTGCGCGGGGCTGGCCTACCTGCCGTTGCAGGGAGCGGCTGGTTCGAGCCGTCCGAGGGAGGAGCCGCTGCTCACGCGAGCAGCGCCCCGGTCGCTGGTCGTCGGCTTGGTGCTGCTCGTCGCGGTGGGCGGGGTCGTGTCCTCGGCCCGGTTCGCCCGGATCTGGCACACGACCAACCCCACCGAGCCCTACGTCTCCAACCTGCGTCAGGACCTCGCGGCCTACGGCTCGGTGGACCTGGCCGACACCGCCGTCGCCGAGGGCGTCGTGCCCGCGCTCTTCGCGCCTGCCAACCAGCTCTCCACCTACGCGGACTTGTGGGGGGACGGCCGGATGCGTTTCCCCGAGGCGACCGGCCAGCTCGCCACTCTCGCCCCCGACGGCGGGATCCGCCGGGCCGCGATCGAGCTCGGCGTCCGGTCCGAGCGCGGGCCTGCCCGACGCTGCGGGTGGACCGTCACCGAGCGCGGCCGCTACATCCCCCTCGTCGGGGAGGCGTTCGAGTGGACCTGGTGGGTGCGGGTCGGCTACCTGGCGAGCAAGGCGTCACCGGTGACCGTGGTGGCGGGCGACTCGGAAGTGACCACCGAGGTGCAGCGCGGCCTGCACGAGCTGTTCGTCCAGGTCGAAGGCGCCTTCGACAAGGTCCACATCCTTGGGCTCGAGGACGGTGCGACGATGTGTGTCGACATCGTGGAGGTCGGACAGGTCGTGCCCGGAGGAGCCTGGGAGTGAGCACTGAAGCCGAGCAGGTCCCCGGCGCCGAGCCCGCCGTGCAGCTGGCCCCGCTCTTCCCGGTGCTCGACACCCTCCGTGCCGTCGGTGCGCTGGCCGTGCTCACCACGCACACGGCCTTCCAGTCAGGCGACTACCTCGGGCACGGTTACCTCGGCACGCTGCTGTCGCGCCTCGACATCGGTGTGGCGATCTTCTTCGTGCTGTCGGGGTTCCTGCTCTCGCGGTCCTACCTCGCCCGCGCCGCGCTGCGCCGCCCTCCGCAGCCGGTGGGGCGCTACGCCCTGAAGCGGCTGCTGCGCATCTATCCGGTGTACGCCGTGACGGTGGTGCTCGCACTGCTCCTCATCCCCGAGAACGACGGCGCCTCGGCCGGAGACTGGCTGCGCAGCCTGTTGCTGCTCGACACCTACGCCTCGGCGCGGCTCCCCCAAGGCCTCACGCAGATGTGGAGCCTCGGCGTCGAGGTGGCCTTCTACGCCCTGCTGCCCTTGTTGATGCTGGTCGCGGTCGGAAGAGGGGGCCCGTTGCGCCCGCTGCGCGTGGTCGGCCTGCTGATGCTCCTGACCGCAGTCAGTGCGGCCTGGGTCCTCGACATCGGGCACCGGATGGACGAGCTCGTGGCCGGCGCCCCGCTCACCTGGCTGCCGGCCTTCCTCACCTGGTTCTCCGTCGGCATCGGCTTCGCGCTCGCCCACGTGGTCCTGCAGCAGCGCCCCGGCCCACCGCGTGCGGCCCTCGCACTGCGCGACCTCGGCCGGATGCCGGGAGCCTGCTGGGCGATGGCTCTCGGCCTGCTCCTGGTCGCCGCCACGCCGGTGGCGGGGCCGGCC
Organism: Nocardioides bigeumensis; assembly: GCF_039531755.1. Classification (NCBI taxonomy): domain Bacteria; kingdom Bacillati; phylum Actinomycetota; class Actinomycetes; order Propionibacteriales; family Nocardioidaceae; genus Nocardioides; species Nocardioides bigeumensis. The sequence goes on along the minus strand of NZ_BAAAQQ010000002.1, from coordinate 675,352 downwards.
CTGCTGTTCGTGTCGACGCCGTCGGAAGCCCTGACCAAGAATCTGTTGTACGCCTTCGTGGCGGGCCTGCTCGTGCTGCCGGGCGTGTTCGCCGGCCCCGGCGCCTTCTCGCAGGTGCTCTCGTGGCCGCCGCTGCGGCACCTCGGTCACATCTCTTACAGCATCTTCTGCCTGCACCTCCCGGTGCTGCACCTCGTCATGGGACTCACCGGCTACCCGCTCTTCGGCGGGCACGGCTTCACCATCTGGCTGCTGACCGTCCTCGGCTCGCTCGTCGCAGCCGAGCTGGCCTACCGGCTGGTGGAGCGCCCGGCCATGCGCTTCGCCCACCGGCGTGAGCCACCCGGGCGGGCGCCGGCGCTCGAGGACGCCCCGATGACGCACGCGACCACCGCGACGACGAGGTAGTGCGGCCAGTCCAGGGCGCCTGCCCACCCGTCTCCGGAGCCCCACGGCCTGGCGGCGTACGCGGCCACGGCCGGCACCAGCGTCGAGGCGAGCACCCAGGGCGCGACCTCCGGCGCCCACCGTGCAGCCACCGCCGATGCGACACCCGCGCCGACGGCGACCAGCGCCCCTGTCGTGCCCACCACGAGTCCGCCGACGCCGCCGGCCAGCACGACGGCCACCGGCCACCGCAGTCGAGCGGACGAGAGCACCGGATGCGGGGCCCAGCGTCGCCGTGGTCGGGCAACGACGAGCAGGACGAGCAGGCCGAAGGTGACGGCCCCGACTCCGAGACCGGCTCGGTAGAGGTCGTCCGGCCCGAAGGTCGCGCGCACGGCCGTGCTGCTGCCGTCCAGCCGCCAACCTTGCTGCCACCCGTCGACCACCACCGGCTCCAGCAGACGGTCCTGCCTGGCCTCCCAGCCGGTGTTGGCGTTCTCGGCGACCCAGACGACCGCGTCGCCGCTGCCGGCCCCGCCCTCGGGAATCAGCGTGCGGCTCACCGGATCGCCGAGATCGGCCCCGCCCGCGATCACGTGCCCGTCCGGGAGCCGTGAGCCGCGGGCGCTGAGCACCAGCGCGACCGGGGCGAACTGGGCCGAGGCCCTGACGTCGACGAGGTTCTCCCGGGGCCCGAGGACCAGCCCCGAGAACGAGCACACGCGAGCCGGGAGCGTCGCGCCGGCGTACAGGTCGGCCATGCTCGCGGTCACGGCCGTGGACACGCTGCGACCGCCGGCCTGGATCGTGGGCCCGGACCCGCACGGCAGCTCTCTGCGCTCCGGGTCGATCTGGATCGGGAAGGCCGGCACTCCGATCACGCGCAGCTCGCCGATGCCGACCGGGAGAAAGCTCGCCACCGAGTCGAAGTCCAGGCTCGTGGCCGGTTCGGCCTCCTTGACGACCACGGTCAGCTGGTCGGTGACGACCGGTGTCGGCAGTCGCACCCGCCCGTCGTCGACCTCGACGCGCACGCTGCCCTCGGGCCAGCGCACCCGCACGGTCCGCGGCAGCCGCGCCGGGCTGTCCTCGGCGACCTGCATCGTCAACCCGGACACGCGCCGTTGGCCGACCCAGCGCAGGGACAGCGTCGGTCTGAGGTCGGAGTCCGCAGCCGTCCAGGTGGTGCCGAGGTCCCCGTCGACAGCAGCCAGCGCCGAGGCCCGCGGGTCTGGCGGGCCCGTGCTGGAGGCGGTCGCGCCGGCCAGCCGATCGCGCTGGATGAGCTCGTCGAGGGCGACCCCCGGGCGTGGTCGGACCGTCAGCTCCGGGTCGTACGCCGCGGTGCCCGGCAGCGTGACCGCCCGGCGGAATCCTGCCGGCTCCTCGGAGGCGACCGCGCGGCCGGCCGCGCAGCGGACCGCCGCGTCGACGTCGACACATCCGGTGCGCGCGTCGGTCAGTGCCCGCAGCACGATCGTCCCGGGCACCGGGGAGCCGGCTGGGAGCTGCGGCAGAACCAGCGTGCGTCGCACCGACACGCCGGGGACGTCGACCTCCGCCAGTGCCAGGCTCGAGACCGCCGCGCCGGACCCGTCCTCCACCTGGAGCCAGCCGACATCACCGCCGAGGTCGGCTTCCAGGCTGAAAGTGCGGCTCGACCCCGGCTCCAGGGTGGCCGTGTCGCTGACCCCGTGCACGGTGCGCAGGCGGACGTTCTCCCTCGACTCAGGCCCGGCCGTGACGGTCACCTGGTCGAGGTCCACCGGCTCGTCGAAGGTCAGCCGCCACCACGCCGGCTCGCTCACCCGGTTGGACCACCAGGCCGTGGCGGGATCGTCGTCCACGGCGGCGTACGGAAGCCGTCCCGGCTGCACGCTCGGCAGGGCATTGGCGTCGGACATCGAGGACGACGCCTCCACCGCGGCTGCTCCTTCGTGCCGCGCCTTCGTGGTCCAGCGCGCGCTGCCGGGGTCGAGGTAGTCGGCCCAGCGGTTGGGCATCCGTCGAGGATCTTCGGGAGCGAGTGTCGACGAGGTGCCGTCGTGGACCCGCCCGAAGTGCCGCTCCACGTCGCGCAGGCCGTCGGTGAGGACGACCTCACGGTTCGGGTCCCACGTCCCGGCATCGACGGCCAGCTCCGTCGGCTGGTCGTCGAGGACCCCCAGATCGACCAGGTCGGGGAGGTCCTCGGGGCCACCCACGACGACAGGCGGCTCGCCGGCCACGCGGACCGCCGGCGTCGACGCATCGAGGGCGTAGACCTCGACCGCCGGGTAGTCGTCCTGCCAGCCGTCGTTGACCACGATCCGACCGAAGTCCTCATCGGGCTCGAGGGACGCGCCGCCGCCCACGTCGGGGCCGAACGTGGCCACCCTCGCCAGGCCGGGGGTCTGGGCGATCGCCTGGTGGACGAGCACGGGGTCCGGGACGTCGATGGAGCGTTGGAGGTCGTTGCGCAGGACGAGGTGCGTGACCCCGGCGCGGCGCAACGCGCCCGTCAGGCCGCGGCTGCCCCGTCCCTCCGCCCAGCGGGTCTCCAGCGCGTCCAGGGTGCGGATGTTGCCCGGTGGCGTCAGGGGGACGGCGTTGCGCACCGCCCACCGGCCGGCGTAAAGGAACTGCAAGGGCTCGTCACGAGGCGCTCCCCAGACGTACTGGGCGAACGACGAGCCGGGCACGAGCAGTGCGGTCGCGTCCTCGCGCTCGAGCCAGGCGGCAGTCTCGCGCCAGTAGCCGGGCACGGTCTGCACCGCACCGGCCGGGGGGATCCGGGCGTTGACCGCGGGGAGAGCCGCACCGAGGACGGCGACCACCGCCGCGCCCACCAGCACGAGGGCGTTGCTCCGGGTGCTCAGCGAGGGCATGGCGCCGTCCTCCCCTCGCGCTGCCCGGTCGCGCAGGAGGTGCTCGACGGTCCAGGCGAGCCCCAGGGCGAGCGGCAGCCGCACCACCGGGTCGAACTTGTGCACGTTGCGCAGCGGCGAGAGCACCCCGTCCAGCAAGGACCTCAGGTCCCCGCTGCCCCACCCCGCGGTGCTGCCGACGTGACCCATGCCCACGAGGACCAGGCCGAGGCCGACGCCGAGGGCCAGGAAGGCCCTCTCACGGGTCCGGGCGGCCATCAGCCCGGCGAGGCCGAGCAGCAGCAGCACCCCGCTGTTCACGACGAGCACAGACTGGCGCAGCAGGTCGTTGCCGGCCCGCTGCGTCCCGTCGACGTACGCCGTCCAGTTGGACGTGCCGCGCAGCACGTCGAAGGGCGTGGTCGGAAAGGTGGTGTTGGTCGAGGACTCGATGAAGTCGAGGAAGGGCGGGCTGTAGCCGCCCATGACGAAGAGCGGCACCAGCCACCACAGGGTCCCGAGCAGGGTGAGGACCGGCCACCAGAAGAGGAGCCGTCTGCGTCGTGGCCCGCCGCGGCGGGTCAGCAACCAGAGGGCGCCCAGAGGGATCACGGCGAACGTCGCCGCCGCGTTCACCCCTCCCACCATGGCGATCGCCAGGGCCGACAACCCCGCCGCCCGGCGCGGCGAGCCGCGTTCGGAGCCGAGGACGAGAGGCAGCAGCACCCAAGGCGCGAGTGCACTGGGCCAGGCCTCGATCGAGATCGGCCCGAGGGTGCTCAGCATCCGCGGTGACAAGGCGTACGCCGCCCCGGCCACGAGACAGGCGAGGTCCGAGCGCACCCCCAGTGCCCGCGCCAGCAGCGCCGTGCCCACGAAGGCGACCGACAGCACGGTGGCCAGCCAGAGCCGCTGCACGACCCAGCCCTGCGCGTCCAGCAGGTCGCCGATCCAGAAGAACGGCCCCATCGGCCACAGGTAGCCGTAGGCCTGGTTCTGGAGCTGCCCCAGGGCGCCTTGCGGGTCCCAGAGATGGAGAGCCCTCGCCAGGAACGCGCCCGGGTCGACCGCCAGGTCGAACTTCGTGTCGGCCACCATGCTGCCGGGGTCCTGCACGAAGGCGAGTCCGCCGAGGAGCAGGCACCCTGCCGCCAACCGGACCCGGAACCGTGTCCGTGCCCCCTCGATCGGACCTTCCGCCGGACCGCTCGGGTCACTCATCGCTTGCGCAGCACGACGACGAGGTTCCAGGTGACCAGCTCGCGCAGGACCGGCACCCTCAGCAGCCACCAGGACCAGCTTGGGTTGTAGCGCGGGAAGAGCTCCACGACCTCGGCCGAGTCCTGGCGCTCCGCCCATGCGAGGCCGTCGCGGACGGTCACGGCGAACAGCGACTCGCCGTACTTGTTCTTGGGCTCGTGCCCGTGCTTCGCGGCGTACCGGCGACGGGCCCGGCGACCTCCGAGGAAGTGCCAGGGCGAGGTCTCGTGGCCGCCCCAGGGGCCGTACCAGGTGGTGTAGCTGAGCAGCACCGTCCCGCCGGGACGGGTGACTCGGAGCATCTCGTCAGCCATCGCCCAGGGCGCCGCGACGTGCTCCAGCACGTTGGAGGAGTAGGTGACGTCCAGCGAGGAGTCGGCGAACGGCAGCGCGGTGCCGCTCCCGATGACGGTGCGCCCACCCAGGTGGCCGGAGGGATGTCCTGGCGGGACGCCGCGCCCCAGGCCGGCGAGCTCGCCGGCGTCGGCGTCGAGGGCGAGGTAGATCGCCCCCAGAGCCTCGAACGCGTCACGGAAGTAGCCCGGCCCGCCGCCGACATCGAGCATCAGGCGGCCGTCCAGGTCGACGTACGACGCCAGCTGGGCGGCGGAGTCGCGCGCGATCGCCGAGTAGAACCGGTCCGGGTCCGGCTGCTCGTAGCGGAACTCGCGCAGGAGCCGCACCGACCGCATCAGGTCGGGTCGCCACCGGGTCAGCTGAGGAGACCGGTCCTGCGCGAGCACGGGCAGACCCTAACCGACCTCCTGAGCGCTCCTTCCCGCAACTGACTGGCGAGTAATGTGCCGCTGCGTGACCGACGTGCCCGACAGTCCTGCGGGCGACCTCGCGGGCAAGCACGTCGCCTTCCTGAGCTGGCGCGACACCCACAACCCTGAGGGCGGCGGCGCCGAGCGCTACCTGGAGAAGATGGCCGAGGGCCTGGTCGCCCGCGGCTGCTCCGTCACGGTCTTCTGCGCGGCACACGCGGCTGCGCCGCCCGACGAGGTCATCGACGGGGTCCGCTTCGTCCGGCGGGGCTCGAAGGTCAGCGTCTACGCCCGGGGCATGCAGGCGCTGCGGCGCGGCGACCTCGGCGACGATCGGGGCGACGTCGACGTGGTCGTGGACGTGCAGAACGGGCTGCCCTTCTTCACCCGGCTGGTGACCCGCCGACCGGTCGTCGTCCTGGTGCACCACGTGCACCGCGAGCAGTGGCCGATCGTCTACCCCGGCCTCACCGGCCGGGTGGGCTGGTGGATCGAGCGCCGGCTCGCGCCGCTGCTCTACCGCCGCTGCCAGTACGTCGCGGTCTCCCAGGCGACCCGCTCGGAGCTCCAGGGACTTGGGGTGCGCGGCCCTCGCATCGCCGTGGTGCACAACGGCACCGACCCGGTGCTGCCTGTGCTCCCCGGAAAGTCGGCGGACCCGATGCTGGCGGTCGTGGGGCGGCTGGTCCCGCACAAGCAGGTCGAGCACGCCATCGACGTCGCGCTCGCCCTGCGTCAACGGCATCCAGGGTTGCGGCTGCACGTCGTCGGCAGCGGCTGGTGGGAGGGACACCTGCACGAGTACGCCGCGCAGCGCGGCGCCGGAGACGCAGTGGTGTTCGAGGGGCACGTCAGCGAGGAACGCAAGCACGAGGTCTACGAGCAGGCCTGGGCACTGCTGCTGCCCTCGCTCAAGGAGGGCTGGGGGCTGGTGATCGGGGAGGCAGGCATGCACGCGACGCCGACCGTGGCCTATCGCGCCGCGGGCGGGACGCGGGAGTCGGTGGCCGACGGTCGCTCAGGGATCCTGGTCGACACGCGCGCCGAGCTGGTCGAGGCGGTCGGATCGCTCCTCGACGACCCCGGTCTGCGGACCCGGCTGGCCACCGGTGCTCAGGAGATGAGCCACCAGTTCACCTGGGAGCACGCCCAGGAGTCGTTCGGGCTGGTCGTCGCGGCAGCGCTGTCGGGCCGCCGGCTGGACGCACAGGACCCGGAGTAGCACCGCCCGGCGGTCGAGGAGGTCGTGGCAACGACCGTCACGAGACCCGAGAGTGGCTAGTTGGACGCGGTGCCGTAGTCGACGACGATCTCGGAGCTCACGTCGGCAGGAGACTGCTCGGCGGGCCCGGTCTGAGAGCTGATGACGCCAAGGGTGGTCGCGGTCGCCACGGCACCACCGACCACGATGCTGCCCAGCACGCCCAGAAACCCGCCCACGTCTTTCCTCCCTCAGAAACCCTGGCAAACCGTAGCACTCACTGTTACCGGGCAGAAACTTCCTGCGCACCCCGTCTGACCCGGCGCACGGCGACGGACGGCCCGAGCGCGAGCACGCCGGCGAAGGCGAGCCAAGCCAGGACCATGGCGGCGATCCACGACCCCGGCGCGGGCGGCGGTGCGGGCGGCGGCGCGGACGCCGACTCGATCCGGACGAGCCGCAGCCCGGTCGCATCCACCAAGGCGCGGCCCGCGACGTCAGGCCCACCGGGTGCCGTCGTCGCCACCCAGCCGATCCCCAGCCCGGCGAGCGCCTCTGCGCGTGCTTCCGGGGAGCCTGCGGCCAGGGCCGCGGCGGCCTCGACGACCCTGGGGTCCTCACCTGCCACCACTCGCCCCGACACGACCAGCTCGTCGCTGGCCACGTAGTCGCGCGGCAGGTACCGGCCGGCAGGGTCGAGCATCTTGGTCCCGCCCGCCCAGGCTGGTTGGCGGTAGGCCGACAGGGGCAGGAGCAGCACGTCGCCCGGGGCTCCGTCGCCCACCAGGGCTGCGCGGGCTTCGGCGTACGCCGCCGGGTAGTCGCGGGCCTCGACGCGACCGCCGACGCCGAGCGCCGCGTCGGGCATCAGCGTGACCGGCAGGACCGCGAGCACGAGGGCGGCCGTGACGCGGGGAACGGGCGCGTCCGCCAGCATCCGGAACAGGGCCGCGGCGCCGTGTCCCGCCAGTGTCAGGGTCAACGGCGCGCAGAGGACGAGCCAGCGAGCCCCGTCGCGCAGCAGGCCGCCCCCGGGCAGTGTCTCGGCGAGCGTCCCGACGGCGTCCGGGAACGCCCAGGTCAGCACCGCCAGCCCGTAGCCCAGGACCCAGCAGCCCGCCAGGGCGGTCCGCTCGCGACGCTCGGCGTGGCGCCACCAGGTGCGGGCCCCGAACCCGGCCAGGAGCACCACCATGGCGACGAACGCCCAGCCGAGCACACCCTCCTGGGAGGACGGCACGACCTCGTCGTTCCAGATGCCTCCCAGCGCCAGCGCTGCGACGGGTCCGGGCAGCGACCCCGGGTCCCCCAGTGCGAAGACCGCCGCCCCGGCGGCATCGGACCGCGCCGCGGGGGCGTGCAGGAGCCCGGACACCAGCCACGGCGCGTTGGCGGCCGCGACCAGCGCCACCGCCACGGCGCTCCGGCGCACCGATCCGCGTGAGGCGACCAGGGCGAGGAGCAGGAGGCCGGTCACGATGCCGGCCCCCGCACTGAGGCTGCCGACGACCAGCAGGAGAGGCAGCACCGCGGGCAGTCGGCCGTTTGCCCGCCAGGCGCGCGACGCGAGGACCACCCACGGCAGCACGGCGTACCCCAGCAGCACCGGCCAGTGCCCGATGAGCAACCGTTCGACGACGAAGGGGTTCCAGACCGCCAGCGTGGCCACGACCGTCTGCGCCGCCAGCCATCCCTCCGGCAGCAGCCGGGCAGCACCGCTCCCCGAGGCGACCAGGGCTCCCAACAGCGCCGCCTTCTGCAGCAGCATCCCTGGGAGGACGAGGTCCAGCGCAGCGACGACCGCATCGGAGGGGACGGCGCGCGGCAGCCCGGTGCCGAGGCCGAAGAAGTCGGGGCGCAGCGCCAGGTCGGGGACCCACACCATGTCGTTGCGGACGACGTAGCCGAGACCGAGACCCGGACCGAGGAGCAGCGCCGCGAGCGCCGTCGACCAGAGCAGCGGCCACCAGCGAGCCAGCCTCGGTCGACCCAGCACGCGGCCACCGTAGTGCGTTCGGGGCAATGTCCTCCGCGCCGCAGGCCAGCATCTACTCTGGGGGGATGTCCTCCCTTGCCGCTGGATCGCGTCTGCGCGCCTTCGCGCAGAGCGGCACCGGCATCGCGGTGGCCATGGCAGTCACCAACGTCGCGAGCTATGCCTACACGATGGTGGCGGCGCGCGTGCTGGGTCCCCGTGAGTACGGCGCCTTCGCCGGCCTGATGGCGACCCTGCTCGTCTTCGGAGTGCTCCAGCTCGGCCTCCAGGCCACCGCGGCCCGCCGGATCTCCGCCGAACCCGAGCACGTGGGGCAGATCGAGAAGTCGATCATGAAGGTCAGCTATCGCGCGTCGTTCGCCCTGGGTGGCTTGCTGCTGCTCGCCGCTCCCGTCATCAATGCGGTGCTGCGCCTGGACAACCTGCTCGCTGCGGCCTTGGTGGGCATCGCGGTCGTGCCGACGTCGATCATGGGTGCGCAGGCCGGCATCCTCCAGGGCGAGCGTCGCTGGCTCCCGCTCGGAGCCGTCTACCTCGGGGTCGGCATCCCCCGCCTCGCGATCGGCACGATGCTGATCGTGTGGCGCCCCTCGGTGGAGCTCGCCATGCTCGGCGTCACCATCGCGCTGCTCGTGCCGGTGGCCATCGGCGCGGTCGCCCTGCGTCACAAGCGGGTCGCCGGGTTCCACCAGGACCACCGCGGCCGTGCGGTGCTGCGGGAGACCGTGCAGAACTCCCAGGCCCTGCTGGCTCTCTTCGCGATCTCCAACATCGACGTGGTGATCGCCCGCAACGTGCTCGACGAGCACGACGCCGGCCTCTACGCCGCCGGCCTGATCATGGTCAAGGCGGTGCTCTTCCTCCCGCAGTTCGTGGTCGTCGTCGCGTTCCCGTCGATGTCGTCGCCCGGTGAGCGGCGCCGCGCGCTGGTGCGCAGCCTCGCCCTGGTGGCGGCCATCGGTGTGGTCGCGGTGCTCTCGTCGTGGCTGCTGCAGGATCTGGCGCTGAAGTTCGTCGGCGGCGACGAGTACGCCGAGATCGCCCGGACCCTGTGGCTGTTCGCCGCCCTCGGCACGCTGCTCGCGATGCTGCAGCTGCTGCTGTACTCCGTGCTGGCGCGGCGCGGCCAGCGTTCGGTGTACGCCGTCTGGCTGGCCCTGGTCGTCATGGTCGTCGGCGGCCTGACGACAGCCTCGCTGACGGGGCTGCTCACTGTCGTGATGGCAGTGGACGGCCTGCTCTTCAGCGCCCTCCTGGTCGCCACCTTCACCATCCTGCGCCGCACCGCGCCGGATCGGGAGCCGGTCGGCGCCGGCCGCTGATCCCGGCGACCCGACGGTCACCAGTCCGAAGCGGGCGAAGGCGTCGGGTCAGTGAGCGGCGTCGTGCCAGCTGCGCCCGGTGCCGACGGAGACGTCCAGCGGGACGGTCAGCTGGGCAGCCGCCCCCATCTGCTCCCGCACGACCGCCTCGAGCGCGTCCCGCTCACCGGGTGCCACCTCGAACACGAGCTCGTCGTGCACCTGCAGCAGCATCCGGGAGCGCAGGCCCGCCTCGTCGATCGCCCGTTCGACACCGAGCATCGCCACCTTGATCAGGTCGGCGGCAGACCCCTGGATCGGTGCGTTGAGCGCCATCCGCTCGGCCATCTCGCGACGCTGGCGGTTGTCGCTGGTCAGGTCGGGGAGGTAGCGCCGGCGACCGAGCAACGTCTCGGTGAAGCCGGTGCGCCTGGCCTCGTCGACGATGCCGCCGAGGTAGTCACGCACCCCGCCGAACGTCTCGAAGTAGTCGTCCATCAGCAGCCGGGCCTCCGAGGGCTCGATCTTGAGCTGCTGGCCGAGTCCGAAGGCGGACAGGCCGTAGGCGAGGCCGTAGTTCATCGCCTTGATCTTGGCCCGCTCCTCGACGCCGACCGCGTCCGCGTCGACCGCGAACACCTTCGCAGCGGTGATCGAGTGGAAGTCTCTCCCGGACTTGAACGCCTCGATGAGGCCGGCGTCCTCGGACAGGTGCGCCATGATCCGCATCTCGATCTGGCTGTAGTCGGCCGTCATGAGGGACTCGAAACCCTCGCCCACCACGAAGCCCTCCCGGATCCGGCGCCCGGCAGAGGTGCGGATCGGGATGTTCTGCAGGTTGGGATCGGTGCTGGAGAGACGTCCGGTCGCCGCGATCAGCTGGTTGAACGTGGTGTGGATGCGGCCGTCGGACGCGACCGAGGCGAGCAGCCCCACCACCGTCTGCCGCAGCCGGATCACGTCGCGGTGGGTCAGCAGGTGCTGGAGGAAGGGGTGCTCGGTCTTGTCGTAGAGCGCCGCGAGTGCGTCCGCGTCGGTGGTGTAGCCGGTCTTGGTGCGCTTGGTCTTGGGCATGCCGAGCTCATCGAAGAGCACCACCTGGAGCTGCTTGGGCGAGCCGAGGTTGATCTCCCGGCCGATCACCTCGTAGGCATCGGCGGCCGCCCGGCGCACCCCTGCCTCGAACTCGGAGTCGAGGGCCTGGAGGTGGTCGAGGTCGACCGCGATGCCGGCCTGCTCCATCCGCGCCAGGCAGTGCACCAGGGGCAGCTCCACCTCGGCCAGGAGCCGGGTCCCCCCGTGCTCCTCGACGGCGACGTCCAGCGCCTCGGCGAGGTCGAGGACCGCACGCGCGTGCAGCATCGCCGTGTCCGCCACCTGCCGGACCTCGGCGTCATCCCCCTCGAGGATGGAGTCGAAGCTCAGCTGCTCGTCGGCACCGGGGGACGTCTCGACCTCCCCCTGCTTGAGCTCGCGCTTGAGGTAGCGCAGCGTCAGGTCGGCGAGGTCGAAGGTGCGCTGGTCCGGCCTGACGATGTAGGCGGCCAGCGCGGTGTCGCTCACCAGTCCGTCGAGCTGCCACCCCCGCGCGGCCAGCGCCAACAGCGGGCCCTTGGCGTCGTGCATCACCTTGGGCGCGGCCGGGTCGGCCAGCCAGGCGCCGAGCGCGGCGTCGTCGTCCGGCGAGATCATCGCGGTGTCCACCCACGCCGCGGAGCCGTCGGCAGCGGCCAGCGCGAGCGAGCGGGCCTCGCCGGTGCCGGCCCGCCACGTGCCCTGCACGGTCAGCCCCACGCGTACGCCGGCGTGCTCGGCCAGCCAGCCCGCGACGGCGCCCGGCTCCAGCATCACGCCGGACATCTCGAACCCCGACTCGTCGATGTCCTCCTCGTTGAGGGCCTGGACGGTGTCGAAGAGCCGCTCGCGCAGGACCCGGAACTCGAGCCCGTCGAAGAGCGTGTGCACCTCCTGTCGGTCCCACGGCTGCATCTCGAGGTCGGCTGGTGTGACGGGGAGGTCGAGGTCGGTCACCAGGGCGTTGAGGCGCCGGTTGCGGATGACGTCGCCGAGGTGCTCGCGCAGCGCCTCGCCCTTCTTGCCCGTGATCTCGTCTGCGTGGGTGATCACGCCGTCCAGCCCGTCGTACTGGTTGATCCAGCGAGCGGCGAAGCCCGGCCCCACGCCCGGCACGCCGGGCAGGTTGTCGGAGGTCTCCCCCACGATCGCCGCGAGCTCGGGGTAGCGCGCGGGGGGCACGCCGTACTTGTCCTCCACGGCCTTGGGAGTCATCCGCGCCAGCTCCGAGACGCCACGGCTGGGGTAGAGCACCGTCACCTTGTCGGTGACCAGCTGCAGCGAGTCACGGTCGCCGCTGAGGATGAGGACCTCGAGGTCGTCGCGCTCGGCCCGGGTGGCGAGCGTGGCGATGATGTCGTCGGCCTCGAAGCCTTCCTTGTCGAGGTAGGCGATGCGCAACGCGTCGAGCACCTCGCGGATCAGCGGCAGCTGGCTGCTGAACTCGTCGGGGGTCTTGTTGCGCTTGGCCTTGTATTCGGAGTACTCCGCCAGGCGGAACGTCTGACGTGACTTGTCGAAGGCGACCGCGATGTGCGTGGGCTGCTCGTCGCGCAGGACGTTGATCAGCATCGAGGTGAACCCGAACACGGCGTTGGTGTGCTGGCCGGTGGTGGTCGAGAAGTTCTCCACCGGGAGGGCGAAGAACGCCCGGTATGCCAACGAGTGGCCGTCGAGCAGGAGGAGCCGCGGAGTGGTCGCGGTCGCCGGGTCGGTCGTGATCGGAGGCACCCGGTCACCCTATTGCTCACCACCGACAGCAGAATCGTGGGCATGACCGACCCGAGCACCCCCTCACCCAGCATCCCCCCGAGCACCCCTCCGACCGTCCCCCCGAGCGTCAGGGACTACCTCGCTTCCCTCCCCGAGGGCATGGGTGCCCTCAACGAGCGGATGGGCATCGAGCTGGTCGAGATCGGTCCCGACCGGGTCGTGGCGACCATGCCGGTGGAGGGCAACACCCAGCCCTACGGTCTCCTGCACGGGGGCGCCTCCGTCGTCCTCGCCGAGACGCTCGGCTCCGTCGGCTCCGGGTTGCACGGCTACCCCGACCGGGTGCCGGTCGGCGTGGACATCAACGCCACCCACCACCGTGCCGCCCGCTCGGGGCTGCTGACCGGGGTCGCCACGGCCGTGCACCGCGGCCGCACGATGGCGACCTACGAGGTCGTGATCACCGACGAGAGCGATCGACGGATCTGCACCGCGCGCATCACCTGCGCGCTGCTGTCGGCGGCGCCGGCCTGACGACCGGCTCGCCCGCCCCGTCAGGGAGGGTCAGACCGACTCGGGAGCGCCGTTGCGGCTGCCGCGCAGGGACCGGCGGGCAGCGAGGACCTGTGAGAGCTGGCGGCTCGGGCGGACCCCGACCGCATGGCGGCTGCCGACCGAGAGCTTGGCCCTGATCACCGCGGTGGGGGCCAGCCTCAACGTGGCCATGGGACCCAGGGCGAGGCGGGCGAAGAAGCGGTTGGCGTCACGGGAGCCCGCGAGCGCGGCGGACGCGACGTGCGCGATGCCGTGGTCCTCGGCATAGGTGACGGCGGCGTCCATCAGCGCCCGGCCGACTCCCCGGCCCTGGAACCTCGGCGCCACGTGCGGGTGGATCGCCTGCACGACCGGCTCCAGGTTCACCGGCGTGATCGTGGTCGTGCGGAGGTAGACCGAACCGGCCACCTCGCCGTCGTACTCCGCGACGACGATGCGGCTGTCGTCGTTGGAGCGGCAGCCGTCGATGATCCGGAGGACGTCGCCGAGCAGCTCCTGCGGGTCGGCCTTGCGCATCACTGCACCCCAGAGCTCCACGAGCGCCTCGGCGTCGCTCTCCTCCGCCCTGCGCAGCGTCACCGGAGACCTCACGCGTCTGCCTCCTCACCTTCGGGACCAATAGGTCACGGATTCACACTGGGTCTGCGCTCCCGCCCGCTCCCCCCAGAGGCGACGTCGAGCAACGAGACTACGCTCATCAGTCCCACCTGTAACCCCCGGTGCACCAAATGGTGCACCGGAGCTCGCCGATCCGACCGGTATCCGGCGCAGCCCGCCCGAGGAGCCGACGTCGACATGGATCTCCCTGGCCTCGGCACCGCCGTCAACGTGCTCACCGTCCTCGTCGGCGCGGGTGCCGGCGTGCTGCTCGGTCACCGGATCCCCGACCGTGTCCGCGACCTCGTCATGGACGCGCTGGGCCTGGTCACGCTGTTGATCGGCGGCCTGTCCGCGGTCGCCGTGACCGACGCCGCCCTGTCGTCGTACGTCGGGAGCGGAGCCCCGATGCTGATCGTCCTGGCCGCGCTCGTGGTCGGCGGCATCATCGGCGCGACCTTGCGCCTGCAGGACCGGGTGGAGAGCCTCGGCGGCGCCCTCCAGCGCCGTCTCGACAGGGGCGCCGGTTCCGTCGAGAGGCACCGCTTCGTGGAGGGCTTCGTCGCCGCCTCGCTGGTCTTCTGCACCGGCCCGTTGACGGTGCTCGGCTCCCTCAACGACGGCCTCGGCAACGGTGCGGACCAGTTGTTCCTCAAGGCCACCCTGGACGGCTTCGCGGCCATCGCGTTCGCCGCCACCTTCGGCTGGGGCGTCGCCGCGAGCGCCGTCACCATCCTCGCTGTGCAGGGCTCGCTCACGCTGGCCGGCGTGCTGCTCGGCGACGTGCTGCCCGCCGCCCACCTGTCGGCCATCACGGCGGTCGGCGGCCTGATGCTGATCGGGGTGTCCCTGCGCCTGCTGCGCATCCGGGAGATCGCGGTCGCAGACCTGCTGCCGGGGCTCCTGGTGGCGCCCCTTCTGGTGCAGGTCGTCGGCATGGTGCGTTGACGTAACGGTTCGCTAACGACATGGTGCGGGGTGACTGTCCAGTCAGTACGTCGACTTAGGTTGAACCCGCTGACGTCCTGCCACGGGACTGACTCGGGTCATCGTGGTTGGATGCAGTCACTTTTGCGCCAAGCCCATAGAAAGGTTCACCCCGTGAATCGATCCCGAACCACCCCCTGGGTCAAGCTGCTGGCCGGCACCGCCGTCCTGACGCTGACCCTGGCTGCCTGTGGGTCCGAGGACCCCGAGCCCGAGGCCGACGACACCCCCACCGCGTCCGAGTCGACCGATGAAGAGTCCGAGGCTCCCGCCGAAGAGACCTTCACCAACGACAAGTGCACGGGCGATCAGTCGGCGGACAACGCCTTCCGTGTCGGCGGCATCCTGCCCCTGACCGGAAACCTGGCCTTCCTCGGCCCTCCCGAGATCGCGGGCGTCGGCCTTGCCGTCTCCGACATCAACGCCGCTGGGGGTGTGAACGGCTCTGACGCCTGCCACGACATCCAGGACTCCGGTGACTCCACCGACATGTCGGTCTCCACCGCTTCGGCGCAGGCGCTCATCGCGTCGAACCCGTCGGTGGTCATCGGTGCCGCGTCGTCCAGTGTCTCGCTGAACGTCGTCGACAACTTCGCCGACAACAAGGTCGTCGAGGTCTCCCCGGCCAACACGGCCGCGGACCTGTCCGGCTACTCGCCGTACTACTTCCGCACCGCCCCCGAGGACTCCGTCCAGGGTGGCGTGCTCGGTTCGCTGATCGCTCAGGACGGCTACACCAAGGTCGCCTTCCTGGTCTTCAACGACACCTACGGCACCGGTCTTCGCAACTTCACCCAAGCCGCCTTCGAGGGCGCCGGCGGTGAGTGCGTCTACGGCTGCAAGGGCGACAGCAACGAGTTCCCCGCCGGCCAGACCACCTTCTCCTCCGAGGTGACCGCCGCCCTCGCGTCGAACCCCGACGCGATCGTGGTCATCGCCTTCGACGAGACCAAGGCGATCGTTCCCGAGCTCGCCGCTCAGGGCTGGGACATGAGCAAGACCTACTACACCGACGGCAACCTCAACGACTACAGCGAGGACTTCGAGCCGGGCACCCTCGAGGGCGCCCAGGGCACCCTGCCGGGCGCCGACCCCGACCAGGCGTTCAAGGACCGAGTCAGTGGCTGGTCCGAGTTCGCCGAGGGTGAGCCCCTGACCGGTTACTCCTACGCCGCGGAGTCCTACGACGCGGTCATCCTCGCGGCTCTGGCTGCCATCAAGGGTGGTGACACCAAGTCGGAGACGATCCAGAAGAACTTCGCCGACGTCTCCGGTGCCACCGAGGGCACCGAGTGCAACAGCTTCGCCGACTGCGCCGCGCTGCTCGAAGAGGGTGAAGAGATCCGCTACGCCGGCCCGTCCGGCATCGGCCCGATCAACGACCTCAACGACCCGTCGTCGGCGTTCGTCGGGATCTACCAGTACGACGGCAACAACCAGAACTCGCTGACCTCGACCCTCGAGGCCGAGTCGGTCAACTGATCGACCTCAGCTAGTTCCTGACACACAGGAAGGCCCCGGTCCTCTGGTCCGGGGCCTTTCTGCTGCCCGTGAAGCTCCTGGAGCGCCGCACCGCGAGGGAGATTTCCGCGCAATTGCTGGGTTGTGGCCCCCGGCGCGGCGCACGAAAGGGCCATTCCCGCGCAATTGCGCGGAAATGGCCCTCCCGGATGTTCTGGTGCGTCAGGCCGAGTCGGTCTTGGCGGTGTCGACGTCCTCGGCGAGCGTGCCGAGGTAGAGCTGGATGACCTTCGGGTCCTTGGACAGCTCGCGGCCGGTGCCGGTGTAGGCGTCGCGACCTTGATCGAGGACGTAGCCGCGGTCGCAGATCTGCAGGCAACGGCGGGCGTTCTGCTCGACCATGACGACGCAGACCCCGGTCTTGTTGATCCGGCGGGTGCGTAGGAAAGTCTCGTCCTGGCGCACCGGGGAGAGACCGGCGGAGGGCTCGTCGAGCAGCAGCACCGACGGCTCCATCATCAGCGCCCGCGCCATTGCGAGCGACTGGCGCTCGCCACCCGAGAGGCCGCCAGCACGCTGGTTGCGCCGGTCGTGCAGGACGGGGAAGAGGTCCCACATCGCGGCGAGGCGCTCGTCGATCTTCTTGGGCCGCATGAACAGCCCCATGCGCAGGTTCTCCTCGATGGTCAGGGAGGGGAACACGTTGTTGGTCTGGGGCACGAACCCGACGCCCATCGCGACCAGCTGGTTGGCCTTGAGGTTGGTGATGTCGCGGCCGTTGAGCGTCACGTTGCCGGAGTGCACCTTCACCAGCCCGAACATCGCCTTGAGCAGCGTGCTCTTGCCGGCGCCGTTGGGCCCGATGATGCCGATCATCTCCCCGGGGTAGGCGACCAGGTTGCAGCCGTTGAGGATGTTGACGCCCGGGAGGTAGCCCGCGACGACATCGGTCACCTCGACCACGGCCTGCTGCGTGCTCGGGCGTTCGGCGACGGCCTGCTGCTCGGTCACTTCGGGTCCTTCCCGTCGGCGCGACGCGCCCCGCCCGGCTGGCCGGTGGGCGCATCGGTGTGGTGGTGCTCCGCGTGGTGGTCGGCGTCCAGCTCGTGGTGGTGGTCGGGGTGCGGGTGCGAGTGCGCCGCGATCTCCGCGTCGCGTGCCGCCTCCTCTGCCGCCACCTCGTCGGCGAGCTCTTCCATCTTCTCGTCGGTGAGCAGCTCGTCGTCACCGAGGTCGGTGTCGTGGTGGGCGCCGAGATAGGCGTCGACGACGGCCTGGTCGGCCATCACCTCGTCCGCTCGGCCCTCGGAGATGATCCGGCCCTCGGCCATCACCACGACCCAGTCGGAGATGTGCCGGACCATGTGCATGTCGTGCTCGACGAACAGCACGGTCATGCCTTCGTCGCGCAGGCTCTGGATGTGGCCGAGCAACGACTGGGTGAGCGCGGGGTTCACCCCCGCCATCGGCTCGTCGAGCATGATCATCTTCGGGTCGCTCATCAGCGCGCGCGCCATCTCGAGGAGCTTGCGCTGACCGCCCGAGAGGCTGCCGGCGAAGTCGTCCTTCTTCGCCAGGAGGGAGAAGCGCTGGAGCAGGTCCTTGGCCTTCGCCTCGACCTCGGCCTCCTGCTTCTTCCACGTGAACCAGAACGGGCCGTTGAGGAGCCGCTCGCCCTTCTGGTCGCGAGCACCCAGCATCATGTTGTCCATCACCGTCATGCGGTTGAGGGCCTTGGTGAGCTGGAAGGTGCGCACCATGCCCGCCAGCGCGACGCTGCTCGCAGAGGTCTTGTCGAGGGTGCGTCCGTCGAAGGACCAGTGCGCACCCTGGCGCGCCGAGCTGGGCCGGTCGAAGCCGGTGATCAGGTTGAAGAACGTCGTCTTGCCGGCACCGTTGGGGCCGATCAGCGCGGTGATGATGCCGCGCTGCACCTCCAGGTGGTCGACGTCGACCGCCGTGATGCCGCCGAAGTTCCGGACGATGTTGTCGACCTTGAGGATGGGGTCGGGCTTGCCGGAGCCGGGACGACGCTCGATGGGCTGGGTGAGCGCCTTGCGCGCGGCCGGGTCGGCCAGTGACCCTCTGGTCAGGGTCGGGTCGAGATCAGACATTGAAGCGCAGCTCCCTCTTGTCACCCAGGATGCCCTGCGGTCTGAAGATCACCAGCAGCATCAACGCCGTACCGATCACGATCCAGCTGAACTGCTGGCTCTGCTGGGTGTTCATCAGGCTGTCGGGGACGATCGAGTTGGATGCTCCCTGCACGAAGATGCGCAGCCCGAAGAACAGGATGGAGCCCAGGATCGGACCGAAGATGGTGGCCGCGCCCCCGAGCAGCAGCGCCGTCCACATGAAGAACGTCAACGAACGTCCCATGGCGTCGGGCTGCACCGCCGAGGGCAGGACGTAGATCATGCCGCCCAGCGCCGCCAGGGCGCCGCCGATGACCAGCGACTGCATCTTGATGGCGAAGACGTTCTTGCCGAGGCTGCGGATCGCGTCCTCGTCCTCACGGATGCCGCGCAGGAGGCGGCCCCACGGGCTGCGGACGAGGTAGAAGAACACGAGCGTGACCAGGGCGACCAGCACCCAGGCGACGAAGCGGACCCACCAGCCGTTCACACCGGTCGCCTGGTAGTTGAGGGCCAGACCGATGCTGTCGAGCCCGAGGAAGCGGAAGGGGTCCCACTCCACTCCGCCGCCCGGGAAGATCGACAGGCTGGTGAAGGGGTCGCGGTAGAGGCTGCCCGGCAGGCCCTGGGCCGCGCCCGTGAA
This sequence comes from Nocardioides bigeumensis, assembly GCF_039531755.1. NCBI lineage: Bacteria > Bacillati > Actinomycetota > Actinomycetes > Propionibacteriales > Nocardioidaceae > Nocardioides > Nocardioides bigeumensis. Next base: position 656,429 of record NZ_BAAAQQ010000002.1, on the reverse strand, counting down.
GTCCTCCAGGTTGGCCAGCCGCCCGGTGTAGCGGAGGATCTCGGCGGCGGAGATGGTGACGATGGCGAGGTAGTCACCGCGCAGCTTCAGGGTCGGCATGCCGAGGATGAGCGCGAACACGATGGCGGCGGCCAGGCCGATCAGGATGGCCACCGGTAGGGGGATCCCCTTGGAGATCGAGATCGCGAAGCCGTAGGCGCCGAGCAGCATGAAGCCTGCCTGGCCCATGTTGAGCAGGCCGGTGAAACCGAAGTGCACGTTGAGGCCGATCACCGCGATGGCCACACCGGCTGTCTGCGGTGCGACGGCCTCGCGCATCATGCCGTTGATGATCAACGTCGGACTGCCACCGGTGAGCTCCACCAGGATCAGCAGCGCGACGAAGACGGCGAAGACGATCGCGGCAGCCCGCAGCACGGGTCGCTTGCTGGCGGCGTTCTCGTCGGCGAGCGACTCCGCGGCAGCCAGCGACTCGCCGGGCTCTGTCGAGTTCATGGTCATGTCAGTCCCCTCTCAGCCGACTCGCTCGGCCCGGCCGAGCAGGCCCTGGGGCCTGACCAGCAGCAGCAGGATCAAGAGCCCGAGCGCCACGGCGTACTTGAGGTCGCCAGGCGCTCCCAACGGACCGGCCAGCTCGACCACCAGGCCGATGATCAGTGACCCGAGCAGCGCACCGAAGGCGGTGCCCAGACCGCCGAGCGTGACCGCCGCGAAGAGCAGCAGCAGGATCTGCAGTCCGGTGTCCCACCGGATGCCGTTGCTGATCACCAGGGCGTAGAGCAGGCCGGCGAGACCGGCCATCGCGGCGGCGACGGTCCAGACGAGGCGGATCACCTTGTCGACGTCGATGCCCGAGGCCGAGGCCAGTGCCGGGTTGTCGGACACCGCGCGGGTGGCCCGCCCGATCCGGGTACGCAGCAGGGCGTAGCCGACGGCCGCGATCATCACGATGGCGATCAGCATCGACACCATCGAGCGGTACGACAGCGCGACCGGCCCGAACTGGGCGACGTCACCGGTCCCGAGCTCGACCTTCACGGTGCCGGCGCCGACGAAGTACTGGAAGACGTACTGCATGGCCAGGGAGAGTCCGATGGTCACGATCATCATCTGCGTGAGGCCGAGCCCACGCCGACGGAGCGGCTGCCACATGATCCGGTCCTGCAGCCAACCCACGAAGCCGCAGCAGACGACCACGGCGATGCCACCGACGACGAGCGGGAGCCCCATCAGCCTGATGAAGGCGTAGCCGAGCACGCCGCCGAGGGTGACCAGCTCGGCGTGCGCGAAGTTGGACAGCCCCGTCGTGCCGTAGATCAGCGACAACCCGAGCGAGGCCAGCGCGATCAGGAGCCCCAGGCGCAGGCCGTTGACCGCGCTCTGCATGAGCTGGTCGGCCTTGCTCGACTCGGCGCTGTAGTCGCCGGTGCGCAGCTCGAACAGGGCGCCGAACTGGCGGGTCCGCTCACCGATGGTGACGGTGAGCTTCTTCTCCGCGGACCCGACGACCGCGACGTTGTCGGGGAGGCTTTCCTTGTCGATGGTGACGGTGTAGTCGCCCGGCTCGGTGACGGCGAGGTTCCACTTGCCGTCCTCGCCAGAGGTCAGCGTCTCCTCACCCGACGGGCCGACGACCAGGATGTCGACGCCAGCGACCACCCCCGCCTCGGTGCGCAGCGTGCCGACGATGCACGACGTGGTCTCGTTGGCCAGGCACAGCTGGGTCGCCTGCGCGTTCGCAGGGGCCGCGAGGAACACCGAGAGCGAGGCGAGGACGAGTCCTATCAGGAGGCCTGCCACCCCCCGGACCAGTGGTCGGTCGATCGCTCGAGTGGTCACTCGTGTCCTCCCTCCGCGGAGCCGGACCGGTGATGGGTCCCACGCGCACGGGCAGTGTAGGGGTAGCCGGGCCGAACACTACTGGCCGAACACGGCAGCAGGTCGTCCAGACGTCGCGAACAGGTCAAGTTTTCTCCTCCGAACCGTCACCGGCAATGCCTGGCCCGTGCTCGACTACTCCGTCGGCGACCTGACGCATGCTGAGCCGTAGGTCCATGGCCGTCTTCTGGATCCACCGGAAAGCCTCGGGCTCGCTGAGTCCCAGCGTGCGCTGGAGCTCGCTCTTGGCGCGGTCCACCGCCTTCCTCGCAGCGAGCCGCTCGGTGAGGTCGTCGACCTCGCGCTCGAGGCCGGTGAGCTCGGCGTACCTGCTGACGGCCATCTCGATGGCGGGCACGAGGTCGTGCCTGCCGAACGGCTTGACGAGGTAGGCCATCGCGCCGGCCTCGCGCGCGCGCTCGACCAGGTCGCGCTGGGAGAACGCGGTCAGCATGACCACCGGCGCGAGTCGCGCGGCGGCGATGCGCTCGGCTGCGGCGATGCCGTCGAGGACCGGCATCTTGACGTCCAGGATGACGAGGTCCGGCCGCAGCGTCTCGGTCAGCGCGACGGCTTGCTCACCGTCACCCGCCTGGCCGACGACGTGGTAGCCCTCCTCGGCGAGCATCTCGGCGAGGTCCATGCGGATCAGCGCCTCGTCCTCGGCGATCACCACCCGGCGAACGGTCGGGTCGGCTGGACCCGGTCCCGTCGGCCCGGGTGGCTCGTCATTCACCCGGCAAGGCTATCCCGCACGGACCTCCGGGATCAGCGCCTCTCGGCCGCGCGCGACGCCCTGTTGCCAATCTCGGACACATGGCTCCCGAGCCCCTTGGCGGCGTACCGCTTGTCCAGGAAGTCTGCCACGTCTGCTGCCTCGACCAGGCGTCGGCTGGCCTCCGTCGAGGCAGCCCGCGCGTTGGTGATGCCGCGCTCGTGCGTGCGGCGTGCCCATCCGTCGACGAACCGCAACATCGGCCTTCCTCTCGCCTCGATATTTGTCGATCAATTTAATCTACATTGCCGTGGGGTCAAGGGTTCGGCTCACCCTCAGGTACGTTTCTCCTGCTCTCGCCGACGTGCTCAGCGACGTGAGCCCCGGTATCCCAACGGCAGAGGAAGCGGTCTCAAACACCGTCCAGTGTGGGTTCGAATCCCACCCGGGGCACCCAGCCCGTCAGGTCTCGCGGCGGTACGCCGGCGCGACCTCGTTGATCGCGTCGCCCATCCGGTGCACCCGCAGGGCGTTGGTCGAGCCCGGGATGCCCGGGGGCGAGCCGGCGATGATGACGACGAGCTCCCCCTCCTCCACGCGCTGGATCTCGAGGAGCTGCTCGTCGACCTGGCGCACCATCTCGTCGGTGTGGTTCACGAACGACGTCTTGAAGGTCTCGACACCCCACGTGAGGCTGAGCTGGCTGCGCACCTTGGCCTCCGGCGTGAAGGCCAGCACCGGGATCGGGCCGCGGTAGCGCGAGATCCGCTTGGCGGAGTCGCCGGATTGCGTGAAGGCGACGAGGTACGACGCCCCGACCGCCTCGGCGACCTCGGCGGCGGCCTTGGCGATCACTCCGCCCTGCGTGCGCGGCTGCCAGTCGATCGCCGCCATCTTGCGCAGCTCGTGGTCCTCGGTGGAGACGATGATCCGCGCCATCGTCTCGACGGCGATGATGGGGTACTCCCCCACGCTCGTCTCGCCGGAGAGCATCACCGCGTCGGCGCCGTCGAGCACGGCGTTCGCGACGTCGGAGGCCTCCGCGCGGGTCGGCGCCGGGTTGGTGATCATCGACTCGAGCATCTGCGTGGCCACGATCACCGGCTTGGCGTTGCGTCGCGCCTTGTCGATGACCCGCTTCTGCAGGAACGGCACGTCCTCGAGCGGGCACTCCACGCCCAGGTCACCACGGGCGACCATGAACGCGTCGAACGCCTTCACCACCTCGTCGAGGTTGTCGATGGCCTGCGGCTTCTCGATCTTGGCGATGACGGGCAGCAGCACGTCCTCCTCGCGCATCACCTTCCGGACGTCCTCGACGTCCGCCGCGCTGCGCACGAAGCTGAGCGCGATGTAGTCGACGCCGAGCCTGAGGGCCCAGCGGAGGTCGTCCACGTCCTTCTCCGACAACGCAGGCACCGAGACGGCGACGCCCGGCAGGTTGATGCCCTTGTGGTCGCTGACCTTTCCGGCCACCACCACCCGGGTGGTCACGTCGGTCTCGTTGACGCCGGTGACCTCGAGACGGACCTTGCCGTCGTCGATCAGGATCGGGTCGCCGACCTCGACGTCGCCGGGCAGACCCTTGTACGTCGTGCCGCACGCCTCGGCGTCTCCCGGCACGTCGCGCGTGGTGATCGTCCACTCCTGGTCCGGCTCGAGCTTGACCGGACCGTTCGCGAACGTCTCGAGGCGGATCTTCGGGCCCTGGAGGTCGGCGAAGATGCCGACGCCGTGACCGGTCGCGTCCGACGCCTCGCGCACGAGCTTGTAGGCCCGCTCGTGGTCGGCGTACGTGCCGTGGCTCATGTTGAGCCGGGCGACGTCCATGCCGGCATCGACGAGCTCCCGGATCTTCTCGGGGGTGTTCACCGCGGGGCCGAGGGTGCAGACGATCTTTGCTCTACGCACGTCCCGACCCTAGCGCCCTTTGGATCGTTCCAAGCGACCGTCGGGCGAATTCTGGGATGTGGTGCCGGTTCATCAAGCAGCGGGCTCAGACAGTGAGCGGGCGGGCGGTCGGCGGGATCGGCGCGGGCAGCGTGGTCGAACCGGTCAGGTAGGTGTCGACGGCGGCCGCGGCGGCCCGGCCCTCGGCGATCGCCCAGACGATCAGCGACTGTCCGCGACCGGCGTCGCCGGCCGCGAAGACGCCGTCGACGGTGCTGGCGTAGGCACCGTCGCGCTTGACGTTGCCGCGCTCGTCGAGGTCGACGCCGAGCTGCTCGAGCAGCGGCCGCTCGGGACCGACGAAGCCCATGGCGAGCAGCACCAGCTCGGCGGGGATCTCCCGCTCGGTGCCCTCGACCGGCTGGAACTTCGCGTCCACCTCGACCAGGCGCAGCGCACGGACCCGCCGGTCCTCGTCGCCCAGGAACTCCTGGGTCGACACCGCGTAGACGCGCTCGCCACCTTCCTCGTGAGCCGAGGAGACCCGGAACGTCATGGGGTACGTCGGCCACGGCTGTCCGGCCGGGCGCTCCTCGGGCGGGCGCGCCATGATCTCGAGCTGGGTCACCGACGCGGGCTGCTGTCGGATCGACGTGCCGAGACAGTCCGCTCCGGTGTCGCCGCCTCCGATGATCACGACGTGCTTGCCGGTCGCGGTGATCTGCCCCTCGACCTCCTCGCCCAGCGCGGCCCGGTTGCCCTGGGGCAGGAACTCCATGGCCTGGTGGATGCCCGCGAGCTCGCGCCCCGGCACGGGCAGGTCGCGGCCGATCGTGGAGCCGGTGGCGATCACGACGGCGTCGTAGCGGTCGCGGAGCTGGTCGCCGGTGATCTGCTCCCCCACCGTCACGCCGGCGCGGAAGACCGTGCCCTCGCGGCGCATCTGGTCGATGCGCCGGTCGAGGTGCTTCTTCTCCATCTTGAACTCGGGGATGCCGTAGCGGAGCAGGCCGCCGATCTTGTCGGCGCGCTCGTAGACGGCGACGGTGTGCCCGGCCCGCGTCAGCTGCTGAGCGGCGGCGAGGCCGGCGGGACCGGAGCCGATGACAGCCACGGTCTTGCCCGACAGCCACTCGGGCGGCTGCGGACGCACGAAGCCGGAGCCCCAGGCACGATCGATGATCGCCACCTCGACGTTCTTGATCGTCACGGGGTCCTGGTTGATGCCGAGGACGCAGGCGGTCTCGCAGGGGGCGGGGCACAGCCGCCCGGTGAACTCCGGGAAGTTGTTGGTGGCGTGCAGCCGCTCGATGGCGCCGTCCCAGTCGTCGCGCCAGACCAGGTCGTTCCACTCGGGGATGATGTTGCCGAGCGGGCAGCCCTGGTGGCAGAAGGGGATGCCGCAGTCCATGCAGCGCCCCGCCTGCGTCGTGATGATCGGCAGGAGGGCGCGCCCGATGCCGTCGGGGTACACCTCGTCCCAGTCGTCGACGCGCTCGTCGACGGGTCGGCGCGCCGCCACTTCCCGGCCGTGCTTGATGAATCCGCGTGGATCAGCCATAGAGCACCTCCATGATCCGGTTGGCGGCCTGCTCCTCGTCGAGGCCCTGCTCGAGCGCCTCGTCCTTGGTGTCCAGCACCCGCTTGTAGTCGCGGGGCATCACGAGCGTGAGGCGCCCCAGCGCGGCATCCCAGTCGGCCAGCAGGGCCTGGGCGACCACCGAGCCGGTCTCCTCGGCGTGCCGCTGGACGAGCTCGCGCACCTCGTCGGCGTACGCCGTGTCGGCGAGCTCGGCCGAGTCGAGCGCGACCAGGTCGACCAGCTCCGGGTTGACCCTGCCCTCGTCGAGGTCGAGCACGAAGGCGTACCCGCCCGACATGCCGGCCGCGAAGTTGCGGCCCGTCGGTCCGAGCACCACCGCGCGGCCTCCGGTCATGTATTCGCACCCGTGGTCACCCACACCCTCGACGACCGCGGTGACACCGGAGTTGCGCACGCAGAAGCGCTCGCCGACCTGGCCGCGCAGGAAGACCTCGCCACCGGTGCCGCCGTAGGCGATCACGTTGCCGGCGATGATCTGGTCCTCCGCGGCGAAGGTGGCGGCGCGGTCGGGCCGGACCACGATCCGGCCGCCGGAGAGACCCTTGCCGAGGTAGTCGTTGGCGTCGCCTTCGAGGCGCAGGGTGATGCCGCGCGGGAGGAAGGCGCCGAACGACTGCCCCGCAGACCCGGTGAAGGTGAGGTCGATCGTGCCGTCAGGCAGGCCCGCACCCTTGTAACGCTTGGTCACCTCGTGGCCGAGCATGGTGCCGACCGTGCGGTTGACGTTGCGCACGGCCAGCTGGGCCCGCACCGGCTCGCCACGTTCGAGCGCGGGGCCGGCGAGCCTGATCAGCTCGTGGTCGAGCGCCCGGTCGAGCCCGTGGTCCTGGGACTTTGTGCGGTGCCGGTCCTGGCCGGCGAACTGGCCGAAGTCGCCGCTGACCTCGGGCACGTGCAGCACCGGCGTCAGGTCGAGCCCGTCGGCCTTCCAGTGGTCGACGGCCGCCGCGACGTCCAACGCCCCGGCCTGGCCCACGGCCTCCTCGATGCTGCGGAAGCCGAGCTCGGCCAGCAGCTCGCGCACCTCCTGCGCGACGTACTCGAAGAACGTGACGACGAACTCTGGCTTGCCGCTGAACCGCTCGCGGAGCACGGGGTTCTGCGTCGCGACGCCGACCGGGCAGGTGTCGAGGTGGCAGACCCGCATCATGATGCAGCCGGACACGACGAGCGGCGCCGTCGCGAAGCCGAACTCCTCCGCCCCCAGCAGCGCGGCGATCACCACGTCGCGGCCGGTCTTCAGCTGGCCGTCGGTCTGCACGACGATCCGGTCGCGGAGACCGTTGAGCAGCAACGTCTGCTGGGTCTCGGCCAGGCCGAGCTCCCACGGGCCGCCCGCGTGCTTGAGCGAGGTCAGTGGCGAGGCGCCGGTGCCGCCGTCGTGGCCGGAGATCAGGACGACGTCCGCGTGCGCCTTCGAGACGCCGGCGGCGACCGTGCCGACCCCGACCTCGCTGACGAGCTTCACGTGGATCCGCGCCTCGGGGTTGGCGTTCTTGAGGTCGTGGATCAGCTGGGCCAGGTCCTCGATGGAGTAGATGTCGTGGTGCGGCGGCGGGCTGATCAGGCCCACGCCGGGTGTCGAGTGCCGCGTCTTGGCCACCCAGGGATAGACCTTGTTGCCGGGCAGCTGGCCGCCCTCACCGGGCTTGGCTCCCTGCGCCATCTTGATCTGGATGTCGTCGGAGTTGGTGAGGTACTCGGACGTGACGCCGAACCGCCCCGACGCCACCTGCTTGACCGACGAGCGCCGCTCCGGGTCGTGCAGGCGGTCGGCGTCCTCGCCGCCCTCGCCGGTGTTCGACTTGCCACCGAGGCGGTTCATCGCGATCGCCAGCGTCTCGTGCGCCTCCTGCGAGATCGAGCCGTAGGACATCGCGCCGGTCGAGAAGCGCTTCACGATCTCCGAGACCGGCTCGACCTCCTCGACCGGGATCGGCGCGCGACCCGACGCCGCCGGGTCCTTGAAGCGGAACAGGCCGCGCAACGTCATCAGCCGCTCGGACTGCTCGTCGACGCGCTGGGTGTACTGCTTGAAGACGTCGTAGCGCTGGGTCCGCGTCGAGTGCTGCAACCGGAAGACCGTGTCGGGATCGAAGAGGTGCGGCTCGCCCTCGCGGCGCCATTGGTACTCGCCGCCGATCTGCAGCTCCCGGTGGGAGGGCGCGATGCCGCCACGGGGGTACGCCGTCGCGTGCCGGCGCGCGACCTCCTCTGCGAGCACGTCGAGCCCGACGCCGCCCAGCTTGGAGGTGGTGCCGGTGAAGTAGCGGTCGACCACGGCCGAGGACAGCCCGACGGACTCGAAGATCTGAGCTCCGGTGTACGACGCCACCGTGGACACGCCCATCTTCGACATCACCTTCAGCACGCCCTTGCCGAGCGCCTTGATCAGGTGCTTGACCGCGACCTCCGGCTCGGTCTTGACGTAGAACCCGTCGCGGGCGAGGTCCTCCACGGACTCCATCGCGAGGTACGGGTTGACCGCCGCGGCGCCGTACCCGATCAGCAGCGCGACGTGGTGCACCTCCCGCACATCCCCGGCCTCGACGATCAGGCCCACCTGGGTCCTGGTCTTCTCGCGAACCAGGTGGTGGTGGATCGCGCCCGTCAGGAGCAGCGACGGGATCGGCGCCAGCTCCTGGGTCGAGTGCCGGTCGGAGAGCACGATGATGCGCGCGCCCTCGGCGATCGCCGCGGAGACCTCCGCGCACAGCTCGTCGAGCCGGGCCGCCATCGCCTCGCCGCCACCCTCGACGGGGTAGAGACCCCGCACGATGTGGCAGGTGTAGCCGGGCATGTCGCCGTCGCGGTTGATGTGCCGGATCTTGGCGAGGTCGTCGTTGGAGAAGACCGGGAACGGCAGCACCACCTGGCGGCACGACGCCGGCGAGGGGTCGAGGAGGTTGGCCTCGGGGCCGATCGATCCGTAGAGCGAGGTCACCAGCTCCTCGCGGATCGCGTCCAGCGGCGGGTTGGTGACCTGGGCGAACAGCTGGCTGAAGTAGTCGAAGAGCAGCCGCGGCTTCGCCGACAGCGCCGCGATCGGGGAGTCCGTGCCCATCGAGCCGATCGGCTCGGCGCCGTTGTTGGCCATCGGCGTGAGGAGCACGCGCAGCTCCTCCTCGGTGTAGCCGAAGATCTGCTGGCGGCGCGTCACCGACGCGTGGGTGTGCACGATGTGCTCGCGCTCGGGGACGTCGCTGAGCTTGACCATGCCGGCGTGCAGCCACTCGTCGTACGGGTGCTCCGCGGCCAGCTCGGCCTTGACCTCCTCGTCCTCGATGATGCGGTGCTCGTCGGTGTCGACGAGGAACATCCGGCCCGGTTGCAGCCGACCCTTGCGGACCACCGACGCCGGGTCGAGGTCGAGCACACCCACCTCGGAGGCCAGCACGACGAGTCCGTCGTCGGTCACCCAGTAACGCGACGGGCGCAGACCGTTGCGGTCGAGCACGGCGCCGATCTGCGAACCGTCGGTGAACACCACGCACGCCGGGCCGTCCCAAGGCTCCATCAGGGCGCTGTGGAAGGAGTAGAACGCCCGACGGGCGTCGTCCATCTCGGTGTGGTTCTCCCAGGCCTCCGGGATCATCATCAGCACCGAGTGCGGGAGGCTGCGGCCGCCCATGTGCAGCAGCTCGAGCACCTCGTCGAAGGACGCCGAGTCCGACGCACCCGGCGTGCAGATCGGGAACAGCCGCTCCAGATCGCCCGGAATCAGGTCGGAGGACAGCAGCGCCTCGCGGGCCCGCATCCAGTTGCGGTTGCCCATCACCGTGTTGATCTCGCCGTTGTGCGCGATGAAGCGGAACGGGTGGGCCAGCGGCCAGCTCGGGAAGGTGTTGGTCGAGAACCGCGAGTGCACCACCGCCAGCGCCGAGGCGATCCGCTCGTCGACCAGGTCGGGGAAGAACGCGTCCAGCTGGTCGGTGGTGAGCATCCCCTTGTACGCCAGCGTGCGCGACGACAGCGACGGGAAGTAGACGTCGGTCTCCCTCTCAGCGCGCTTGCGCAGGCAGAAGGCCATCCGCTCCAGGGCCATGCCGGCCACGCGCTGCTGGGCACCCGCCACGAACAGCTGGCTGAACGACGGCATCACCGACCGGGCCGTCGCGCCGAGGAGCCCCGGCTCGGTGGGCACGTCGCGCCAGCCGAGCACGGCCAGCCCCTCCTCCTCGGCCAGCTCCTCGATGCGCTGCCGGGTCTTGGCCACGTGGTCGTCGTCGCCGGGCAGGAACGCCGTGCCGACGGCGTACGTGCCGGACGGCGGCAGCGTCACGCCCAGGTCGGCGGTCACCGCGCGCAGGAACGCGTCCGGCACCTGCAGCAGGATGCCCGCGCCGTCGCCGGAGTTGGGCTCGGCGCCCGCGGCACCGCGGTGCTCGAGGTTGCGCAGAGCGGTGAGGCCCTTCAGCACGATGTCGTGGCTGGCCTCGCCGGTCAGGGTGGCGACGAACGCGACGCCACAGGCATCGTGCTCGAACCGCGGGTCGTAGAGGCCCTCAGGGACCCTCTGCGGGAACGCGTGCATGGCATTCCTCCCGTCGTCGTCGTGCTCACCATCGGGGGTGGTGAGGCCGAGTGCTGAACGGCGGCAGGGGACAACGTTGGCCCGCGCGGCTGGTCAAACGCTACACCGGGGCAACCGGATGTCGAGACCACCATCTCAGCGGGCGAACGGGGGCGTCCCTACCGTCAGCGACTGTTCAGGCGACTTCGGTCGCGACGTCTTCCCGGCGGTAGACGGACTGCTCGCGGCCCGGGTGGCGGCGCCGGGACCAGAGGAAGTACGCCAGCGCGAGGGCGAACAGGATGATCGAGGTCCAGACGTTCCAGCGCAGGCCCAGCACGTCGTCGAGCTGGACGGAGTCGATGCGCAGCATCTCGATCCAGGCGCGGCCGGCGGTGTAGGCCATGACGTAGAGCGCGACGACGCGGCCGTAGCCGAGCTTGAAGCGGCGGTCGGCCCAGATCACCAGGACGGCAGCGGCCAGGCACCAGAGCGACTCGTAGAGGAAGGTCGGGTGGAAGGTGGGTTCGTCGAGGTAGCCGGCGGGCCGGTGACCGGCGTCGATCTCGAGTCCCCACGGCAGGTCGGTGGGACGGCCGAAGAGCTCCTGGTTGAAGTAGTTGCCCCAGCGGCCGAGTGCTTGGGCGACCAGGACGCCCGGCGCCATCGCGTCCATCACCGGAAGCAGCTTGATCCCCTTGAACCGGGCACCGATCACCACGCCGAGCGCGCCCATCGCGATCGCGCCCCAGACGCCCAGACCGCCGCGCCAGACGTAGAGCGCAGTGACGGGGTTCTTGTCCTCGCCGAAGTAGAGCTCCCAGTCGGTGAGCACGTGGTAGAGCCGGCCGCCCACCATGCCGAACGGCACCGCCCAGATGGCCAGGTCGGCGATCTCGTTGGGGGCGCCGCCCCGGGCGATCCAGCGCTTGTCGGCGATCCAGACGGCCGCGACGATGCCGGCGACGATGCAGAGGGCGTAGGCGCGCAGCGGCAGCGGCCCCAGGTGCCAGACGCCGTTGCCGGGGCTCGGGATGGACAGCACGGTCTGGGCCACGAGACCGCTCATGAGATGCCTCCGTCGGCGAGGAACTTGTGCAGGTCCTCGGCAAGCTCGGCCGACGACGGCTCCGACCACACGATGGGCGCGGTGCCGCCCGGGGCCACGCCGATGATCGGCGTCCCGTGGTCCACCTCGTAGCCGCCGGTCGGCAGCTCCTCGCCCTTGGCGACGTAGACCCCGAGCGGCTCGCCGGCGTCGATGACGGTCTGGAGGTCGCTGCTGAGGCCGACGTACGCCGGGTCGAACTGGTCGAGGTAGTCGCGCAGGACCGGTCCCGTGTCACGGGCCGGATCGGTGGTGACGAACACGACGTCGACCTCGGCGCGCTCGGACTCGTCCAGCCGGTTGAGCGCAGACGCGATCGTGGACATGACGATCTGGCAGATGTCGGGGCAGTGCGTGTAGCCGAAGAACACCAGGGTCAGCGGCTTGGTCGCGTCGGTGGCGAGGGAGTACTTGCCGCCATCGGTGTCGACGAGCTTCTGCTCGGGGACCGGGTAGGGCTCGGTCAGCACGACCCCGTGGTAGCCGTCGTCGTCGCCGCCGACCACGATCGCGTTGCTGGTGCCGCCGCCCTCGACCTGTGAACAACCGGCCAGGAGCAGGGCGGCGAGGGCGAGCAGCAGGGTCTGGGTGCGGACCGAGGCCGTCATTGTCGGACCCCTTGCGCGAGAGCCTCGGTCAGCGCGCCGAGGGCGGCCAGGCCGGCAGCGCGGTCGTCGGCACGGTCGAGCAGCGTCCGGACGAACGCGGAGCCGACGATGACCCCGTCGGCGTACGCCGCCAGCTCGGCCGCCTGGTCGCCCGTGCTCACCCCGAGACCGACCGCGACCGGCAGGTCGGTGACCGCCTTGGTGCGACGCACGAGCGGCTCGGCCAGCTCGCTCGTGGTGGTGCGGGCGCCGGTGACGCCCATGACCGCAGTGGCGTAGACGAAGCCGCGGCAGGCCGCGGTCGTCATCGCGATGCGTGCAGGGGTCGAGGACGGCGCGACGAGGAAGACCTTGTCGAGGTCGTGCGCGTCGGCTGCGGCGATCCACTCGTCGGCGCTGTCGGGCGTCAGGTCGGGCGTGATCAGCCCGGCTCCCCCGACGTCCGCGAGGTCGGCCGCGAAGCGGGCGGGACCGTAGCGCTCGACGGGGTTCCAATAGGTCATCACCAGGGTGGGGACACCGGTGGCCGCGACCGCCTCCACCGTGCGGAGCACGTCCTTGGTGCGCACGCCGCGCTCGAGCGCCTGCTGCGCCGCGGCCTGGATGGTGGGGCCGTCCATGACGGGGTCGCTGTAGGGCAGCCCGATCTCGATCGCGTCGCAGCCGGAGTCGACCAGGACGCGCATCGCGTCGATGCCGCCGTCGACGTCGGGGTAGCCGGCGGGCAGGTAGCCGACGAGGGCGGCGCGGTTCTCGGACCTGGCCTTGTCGAAGGCGGTCGCGACGCTGAGCGTCATCGGGAGTCTCCCGCGCCGCCGAGGTCGAACCACTTGATGGCGGTCTCCATGTCCTTGTCGCCACGGCCGCTGAGGTTGACCAGGACGAGGCCCTCGGGGCCCAGCCGGCGCGCGATGTCGTAGGCCCCGGACAGCGCGTGCGCGGACTCGATCGCGGCGATGATGCCCTCGGTCCGGGCGAGCAGGGCGAGGGCGTCCATCGCCTGCGCGTCGGTGACCGGGAGGTACTCGGCGCGGCCGGACTTGGCCAGGTGGGCGTGCTGCGGACCGACGCCGGGGTAGTCCAACCCGGCCGAGATCGAGTGCGACTCGACGGTCTGGCCGTCCTCGTCCTGGAGGACGAACGTGCGGGCGCCGTGCAGCACACCGCTGTCGCCGGCATGGATCGTCGCGGCGTGCCGCCCGGTGTCGACGCCCTCGCCGCCCGGCTCGAACCCGTAGATGGCCACGTCGGGGTCGTCGAGGAACGCGGTGAAGAGGCCGATCGCGTTGGAGCCGCCGCCGACGCAGGCGGCGATCGCGTCGGGGAGCCGACCGGTGAGCTCGAGGCACTGCGCCCTGGCCTCGTCACCGATGCCGCGGGTGAAGTCGCGGACCATGCTGGGGAAGGGGTGCGGCCCGGCGGCGGTGCCGAAGAGGTACGCCGTGTGGTCGACGCTGGCGACCCAGTCGCGCAGCGCCTCGTTGATGGCGTCCTTCAGCGTGGCGCTGCCGGAGTCGACGGGCACGACCTTGGCGCCGAGCAGCTGCATGCGCGCGACGTTGAGGGCCTGCCGCTTCACGTCGACCGACCCCATGTAGACGGTGCAGTCGAGGCCGAAGTACGCCGCCGCTGTCGCGCTGGCCACGCCGTGCTGTCCCGCGCCGGTCTCGGCGATCACCCGTGTCTTGCCCATCCGCTTGGTGAGGAGCGCCTGGCCCAGCACGTTGCGGATCTTGTGCGCGCCGGTGTGGTTGAGGTCCTCGCGCTTGAGCAGGATCCTGGCCCCGCCGAGCTCGGTGCTGAGTCGCTGGGCGTCGTAGAGCAGGCTCGGCACGCCGGCGTAATCGCGCAGGATCGCGTCGAACTCGGCCCCGAACCCGGGGTCGGCCATCGCGTCGCGCCAGGCGGCGGTGAGCTCGTCGAGCGCGGCGATGAGCGCCTCGGGCATGAACCGCCCCCCGAAGTCGCCGAACCAGCCGCGCTCGTCGGCGTCGTACATCACGCTGCTCCTGTCCGTCCGGTCATCCGTCGCACGGCGGCCTCCGGGTCGCCGTCCTTGACCAGGGCCTCCCCGACGAGCACCACCCGCGCCCCCTCGGCGGCGTAGCGGTCGACGTCGGCCTGGCTCGAGATCCCGGACTCGGCGACCAGGACCGCGTGCGCCGGGAGCTGTCCTGCCAGTCTGCCGAACGCCTGGTCATCGACCTCGAGGGTCTTCAGGTTGCGCGCGTTGACGCCGATCAGCCCTGCGCCGAGGTCGACGGCTCGGGCAGCCTCGGCCTCGTCGTGGACCTCGACCAGCACGGTGAGGCCGAGCTCTCCCGCCAGGTCGTGGAGCCGGCGCAGCTCGTCGTCGGCCAACGCGGCCACGATGAGCAACGCGAGGTCCGCACCGGTCGCTCGCGCCTCGACGAGCTGGTAGTCGCTGACGATGAAGTCCTTGCGCAGCAGCGGGATGCCGACCGCGGCCCGCACCGCCGCGAGGTCGGCCAGACAGCCGCCGAAGCGACGCTGCTCGGTCAGCACGCTGATGGCGTGGGCACCGCCGAGGGCGTACGCCGTCGCGAGCTCGGCCGGGTCGGGGATGTCGGCGAGGTCGCCCTTGCTGGGACTGCGCCGCTTCACCTCGGCGATCACGCTGGTGCCGGGGGCGCGGAAGGACGGCATCGGGTCCCGGGGCGGGGGTGCGTCGGCCAGCGCCGCGCGCAGGTCCGTCAGCGGGGTCGCCGACTCGCGTGCGGCGAGATCCTCGCGGACGCCCGCGACGATGTCGTCGAGCACGGACACGCGATGACCTCCGGGGCGGCTGGTGGGCGGGAGAGGGGTGCTTCGGGACGCGCACAGCCTCTCACGCACCCGTGCGCGGCTCCGCCGGGACCGGCGCCCGAGACGCGCGTCTGACGGTCAGCGGCACAACTGTTGTGTAGCCTCCTGCCGTCCGGGGGACGCTCGACGGGTCCCCCACTACGCCACTCGGGACGAGGAGACCAGATGAGCTACGACGCACCGCCGCCGCCCCCGCCGCCGCAGTACGGCGGGCAGTCGCCCTACGGGCAGCAGCCGCAGGGCACCAACCAGAAGGCGATCTGGGCGCTGGTCACCGGCATCGTCGGCCTGCTGTGCTGCGGGCCGGTCGGCATCGCGGCCATCGTCATGGGCCGTCAGGCGCAGGCGGAGATCGCGCAGACCGGGCAGCAGGGCGCCGGCATGGCCAAGGCAGGCCTCATCCTGGGCATCATCGCCCTGGTGTTCCTGGTCATCAACCTGATCCTGTTCGCGACCGGCGGCGGCATCTACGGCAACCTCTTCGACAACTGATCCGCCAAGCGGGACTGGCCGCCTGACCACGGTCAGGCGGCCAGCCACCCGCCCACGGGCAGGTTGCGCACGACGGCGAAGGCCGTCGCGACCACGAGCAGGGCCACCGCCCAGCGCTGCGGATGGGCCACGGGCAGGAGCCTGCCCTCGCCGCGCCACGAGCGGCGTACCCAGGCGATCCACACGCCCAGGACAAGCGGGATCGCGAGCACGAAGAGCAGGTTGCTCGACGCCGCTCCGGCCAGGTCGAGGTGGGTGAGGTCGTTGACGGCACGCAGGCCGCCGCAGCCGGGGCAGTCGAGCCCCGTGAGCAGCTTGGTCGGGCAGGCGCCCCAGCTGCCCTGGACGTGCGGGTCGCGATGGTGGAGCGCCAGGGTCAGCGCCCCGACCAAGCCGGCGCTCAGGAGCGGCGTTGCCAGGCGCCCGGCGCGCGAGCGGTCCCGGACCGGAGGTTGCGGCGGGGCCTGCCCTGTCATGTGGGCCATCGGGGGCACCAGGGCTAGTCGCCCATCCCCATCTTGTTCATCACCGCGAAGACCGGCAGCGCCAGGACCGTGATCACGGCAGCCACCCAGAAGACGGTCATGTTGACCGGGGTCATCATCAGCGCGACGCCACCCACGACGAACCCGATCATCGCGATGGTCACGCCGGTCCAGGCTGCCGGGGTGTTGCCGTGGTGGGCCATGGATTCTCCTGCGCGGTCGAGCGGGGTCTGGGCGGTCGGAAGCATGTTAGCGAGGCGGGAACCGCAGACGGGTCAGGCGGTCGGGTCAGGCGGTCGGGTCGCGTCCCTCGTCGAGCGCCTTCCAGAGTGCCAGGTCGTCGTCGGTCTCGCCCTGCACGCCCACGCCGCCGGCGCTGCCGCCCACGGGTGCGTCGTACCGCGTGCCCATGGCGGGCCACCGCGGCACGAGGACGACGGCGGCGACGGCGGCCCCCACCGAGACGACCGCCAGAGCGAGGGCGAGCCAGTAGGACGCACTCAGGGAGACCTCCGGCCTGGCGCCGACGCGGGCCAGCTCGTCAGCGGCTCCGTCGGGCAGCTGCCGGTAGCCGGCGGCGACGGTGGTCAGCACGCCGAGGGCAGCGACGGCGCCGAGCACGGCGACCCCACGACGGACGCGTCCTCGCGTCACGACCAGGACGCCCCAGGCGGCCAGGACGACCATCGACAGGGTTGTGGCCAGTGGCAGGTCGGTGGCGGGTCCCGAGCCCAGCGTGGAGCCGTCACCCGCCACCAGGAACCCCTCGATGTCGAGGAGGCGCCGACTCGACATGACCGCGGCGAGCGCGGCCGACAGGACGCCGGTGGCCATGACGGCGGCGTAGGTGCGGCGTACGTCAGCCATCAGATCCGTTCAGGTCCGGCGAGCCGAGCAGGACATCGGCGTCGAAGCAGGTGCGCGTGCCGGTGTGGCAGGCCGGACCCTCCTGGTCGACCAGGACCAGCAGCGTGTCGCCGTCGCAGTCGAGGCGCACCTCCTTGACCCACTGGCGGTGACCGGAGGTGTCGCCCTTCACCCAGTACTCGCCTCGGGAGCGCGACCAGTACGTCGCCCGCCCGGTCGACAGGGTGCGGGCGAGCGCCTCGTCGTCCATCCAGCCGACCATGAGCACCTCGCGGGTGTCGTGCTGCTGCACCACGGCGGCCACGAGACCGGCGTCGTCGCGCTGGAGACGCGCGGAGATCGCAGGGGCGAGGGAGATGGGCTCGGGCACCGGCCCAGTATCCGTCACCCGTGGTCGAGCGCCGCCGCGGCGGCCAGGGCGCGGTCAGCGCACGTCAGGACTGACCCAGGCGTCCCCGTAGGCGGGGAGCCGGAGCGGGCCGACCTGCTGCCCCGTGAGGACGTCCGTGCCGACGATCCCGTCGATCACGACCACCTCGCTGGTCACGTTGGTGGCGCAGACGAGCTCGTGCGGCGTCCCGGCCCCCTGGCGGACCACGAACACGCGGTCGTCGTGCTGCTCCACGTGCTGAGGCGAGCTGGGGGCGAAGGCCGGGCAGCCGCGCCGCGTCTCCAGCAGCGCCGCGAGCCCACGCCGCTGTCGTCGGGTTGACGCGACTGGTGGTGGACCGTCAGTTCTCGGCGGACGCCGTCAACGCCCGACTGGCCGGCTGACCGATCCACCGGTCGCCGGCGCCCCCTGCTGGGCGACCCACGATCGGTGCAGCCCGGCGTACACCCCGTCGGGGTCGCCCACCAGCTCGGCGTGCGGGCCGCGCTGGACGACGCGACCGCGGTCGACCACCACGACCTCGTCGGCCGCCTCGGCCGTGGAAAGACGGTGCGCGATGGTGACCGAGGTGCGCCCCGACATCAGCCTCTCGAGCGCCCGGCCGATGCGCATCTCGAGCGCCGGGTCGACCGCGCTCGTGGCCTCGTCGAGGACCAGCAGGTCGGGGTCGGCGAGGTGGGCACGCAGCAGCGCGACCAGCTGGCGCTCCCCCGCCGACAGCGACTCGCCGCGCTGACCGACCTGGGTCTCGAGGCCGCCGGGCAGCCCGGTGACCCAGTCGGTCAGGCCGAGCTCGTCGGCGCTGGCCAGGATCTCCGCCTCGGTGGCGCCCAAGCGGCCGTACTGGACGTTGGCGGTGATCGTGTCGTCGAAGAGGAAGCCCTCCTGCGGCACCAGGACCACACTGCGGCGCAGGCTGCGCTGCGCGATGCGCCGGACGTCGATGTCGTCGAGGAGCACCGCACCCTCGGAGGGGTCCATCAGCCGGGTCAGCAGCTTGGCGAAGGTCGACTTGCCCGAGCCCGTCTCGCCGACGATCGCGACCTTCTTGCCGGGTGCGATGGAGAGCGTGACGTCGCGCAGCACCGGCGGGCCGTCGGGATAGGCGAAGGTCACGTCGTCGAAACGCACCTCGATCGGCCCCCGCGGCAGCACCTGCCCGTCGACACCCGGGTCGACGAGGTCGGCCGGGGTGTCGAGGATGCCGATCACCCGGCGCCAGGAGGCGATGGCGTTCTGCGCGTCGGTGAGGATCTGGGTGCCCATCTGGACGGGCCCCACGAACAGGGTGACCAGGAAGGCGAAGGCCAGCACCTGCCCCGACGTCATGTCACCGGTGAAGCCGAGCAGCACGCCGACGACGATCACGCCCGCGTTGGCAAGACCCGCGGAGATGCCGCCCAGGCTGAAGGAGATGACCGTGAAGGTCTGGGCGCGGGTGCTGGCGGCCTTGAACTCGTCGATCGCGTCGTCGATGCGGCGCTGGGTCCTCGCCTCGACCGCGTAGGAGCGGACCACCGCCGCCCCCACCACCGGCTCGCTGATCGCCGACAGCAGCACGCCCACCTGACGGCGGACCAGGCTGTAGGCGTCCGACAGCTTGCGCTGGAAGTAGCGGATCGAGAGGAACAGCGGGGCGAACGAGACCCACACCACCAGGCAGAGCTGCCAGCTGTAGACCAGCATGATCACCGTCGCGACGAGCATCTGGCCGATGCTGACCACGAAGATCAGGCCGCCGAACACCAGGAACTGGCTGACCTGGTCGACGTCGCTCGTCACCCGCGAGACCAGGGCGCCGCGGCGCTCGGTGTTCTGCGTCAGCAACGGCAGGTCGTGCACGTGCCGGAAGGCCTTGGTGCGCAGCGTCGCGAGGCCGCGCTCGGAAGAGGTGAAGAGCCTGCTGGTCATGAGGTAGGACGCCGCGCTGGTCAACCCGATGCCGGCCGCGCAGATCAAGCCCATCAACGCGACGAACCGGACGTCCGGGCCACCCGGCCCGTTGAGGCCGCGGTCCAGGGTCTGCTGCACGGCGATCGGGACGATGACCTGGCCGAAGGACGCCACCACCGCCAGGAGGAGGGTGACGCCGAGGCCCTGCCGGAGCTCGGGCGAGATGGCCACGCCGCGGCGGATCGTGTCGAGCGCGCCGATGTCCTCGCCGGTGTCCATGCGGGTGCCGGAGGTCGACTCCGGCTCGATGGTGCGGGCGCTCATCCGTCGTCACCTCGCCAGACGGTCTCGGCGCGGTCGTCCTCGCGGCCGTCGCGGCCCGTGCGCCCGCCGTGGTCGTCGGGCACCTCCCACTCGGTCGCGTCCGCCGGCACCGCAGGCTCGGCGCTGGGGTGCGGCGGCACGTGCTCGTAGGCGTTGACCAAGGTGGCGTAGGCGGGGCTGCGGACCAGCAGCTCGGCGTGGGTGCCCCGGTCGACCACGCGACCGTCCTCGAGGTGGACCACCTCGTCGGCCAGGCCGATGGTCGCCTTGCGGTAGGCCACGACGACCAGGCTGGCGCCGTGCCCGTCTGCCTCGCTGCGCAGGCTGGCGAGGATGCGGGCCTCCACCTCGGGGTCGACCGCCGACGTGGCGTCGTCGAGCACGAGCAGCCGGGGTCGACGTGCGAGGGCGCGCGCCAGCGAGATGCGCTGCCGCTGCCCACCGGACAGCGACGTGCCGCGCTCGCCGAGCTGAGTGTCCAAGCCGTGCGCCAACGCGGCCACGAAGCCGTCGGCCTGCGCCGCACGTAGCGCCGCCCAGACCTCCTCGTCGGCGATGTCGGCCCCGAGCGTGACGTTGCCGCGCACGGTGTCGTCGAAGAGGAACGCCGTCTGCGGCACCACGGCCACGGCCTCGGCCAACGCGCCCGGACGCAGGTCACGCAGGTCCTCCCCGTCGATGCGGACCTGACCTCCGTCCGGGTCGATCAACCGGGTGAGCAGGTTGGTCAGCGTGCTCTTGCCGCTCGCGGTGGCTCCGACCACGGCGACGGTGCGGCCGGGCTCGACGTCGAAGGTCACGTCCGTCAGCAGCGGCACCGACGGGTCGTAGGAGTAGGCCAGTCCGTCGACCTCGAGCCGGGCACCGTGCCGGGCGCCCCCGGCGACGTCGGGACGTGGGATCGAGCGGTCGCCGTACTCCATCGAGCCGGTGGCGCGGACCACGGCGTCGGCGCGGTGGTAGCCGACCACGCTGCGCGGGAACTCGCCCAGCAACCAGCCGATCGAACGGATCGGGAACGACACGATCGTGAGGAGGTAGGCGACCGTGACCACGTCGCCGGGGTCGGTGCTGCCGCTCAGCACCCGCGAGACGCCGACGCCCAGCACCACCAGGACACCGAGGTTGGGCAGGGACGCGAGCGTGGGGTCGAACGCCGCCCGGATGCGCCCAGCGCGGATGTTGACGTCGCGCAGCTCGTGGGCCTTGACCGTGAAGCGATCGGTCTCCTCCTGCTCGCGGCCGAGCGTCTTGACGACCAGGGCGCCGTCGAAGGACTCGTGGGCGATCTCGCTGACCTCGGCGCGCAGCTGCTGCGCGCGGGTCATCAGCGGCGAGGCGAACCGCTGGTAGAAGAGGTTGGCGACCACGACGGCCGGGAAGACGAGCATGCCGACCACGGCGAGCACCAGGTCCGCCAGGAGCATCTGCACGATGGCGATCACCATCATCGCGACCGTGCCCACCGCCATGGGGAGCGGCGCGATCGGGCCCCAGGCGGCCTCGACGTCGGAGTAGGCGTTGGAGAGCAGCTGGCCGGTCGGGTGCCGCTGGTGCCACTCCATCGGGAGCGACAGGTATTGACGGGTCACCGCGCGGCGGGTGTGCGCCTGCATCCGGAACTGCATGATGCCCGCCCCGAGCCGGCGGGCGACGATGCCGACCGCCCGCAGCAGGGCGACGCCGAGGAAGAGCGCGAGGACGACCCAGAGGAGCCCGGTGCCGATCTCGCCGTCCCGGAAGGCCGGGAGCACCACGTGGTCGGTAGCCCAGCCGAGCACCCAGGCGTCGGCGACGGTGAGCGCCCCGAACAGCAGGCTGCCGAGGGTGGAGAGGGCGAAGATGTGGGGCTCGCGCCTGATCGCCACCGCTAGGACGCGGAACCCGGCGAGGGTCGTGCCGCCTCGCTGCCCGCTGGCACCGAGGTCGGGCTCCGTCGCCGTGGTCTCACTGCTCGTGGTGCTCGTCGTGCGCTCCCCTGCTCGCCTCTTCTGCTTCTCACCCGCAACCGCGGGCGCTCGCCAGGCTATTCCGGGGCGCCGACAACAGCCGCATCGGCGGGGCCCGGGGGCACCCCTTCTAGGCTCACCACCATGAACTTCGTCCAGTCCGAGCGCGACGCCCTCTGCGACACCGCCCTCGAGGTCGGCGAGGACGCCCCGACGCTGTCGGGCGACTGGACCGCCAAGGACCTGATCTGCCACCTGCTCGTGCGTGAGCGCAGCCTGATCGGGGCTCCCGGGATCTCCGTGCCGTTCCTCTCGGGGGTGACCGAGCACCAGATGAAGCGGCTCGCCCGGGACGACTTCGCCGAGCTGGTCGAGCGGTTCCGCACCCGTCCCTGGCTGTCGCCGGTCGCGCTGCCGAAGGTCGACGCCCTCGTCAACAGCCTCGAGCTGTTCGTGCACCACGAGGACCTGCGCCGGGCCCAGCCCACCTGGGAGCCGCGCGAGCTCGATGGACGCGCCCGGGGCACCCTGTGGAAGGCGATCTCAAAGCAGGGCGTCTTCCTGACGCGGTCCGCCGACGTGCCGGTCACGATCCGGCGTACCGATCCCGACAAGCCCGGCGACGCGCTGAAGGAGGCCGTGCTGCAGTCGGGCCCGGACCCGGTGGTCGTCTCAGGCCCGGTCGCCGAGATCGTCCTCTTCCTCTTCGGCCGCGCCCAGACCCGTGGCCTCACCTTCGATGGCCCCGACGACGCCGTCCGCAAGCTGCGCGGCGCCGATCTCTCCCTCTGAACCCTCTGAGCTCTCAGACCCGGCTGCTTGGTCAGCGGACCGGGTGACCGGCCGCGGAGAGCGCTGCCTTGACCTCGCCGATGGAGAGCGTGCCGAAGTGGAAGACGCTGGCGGCGAGCACCGCGTCGGCGCCGGCCTCGACGGCTGGCGGGAAGTGTGCCGCGGTGCCGGCACCGCCGGAGGCGATCACCGGGATGGTGACCTCGGCGCGGACCCGCCTGATCAGCTCGAGGTCGAAGCCATCGCGGGTGCCGTCGGCGTCCATCGCGTTGAGCAGGATCTCGCCCGCGCCGAGCTCGGCGCCCCGGGCTGCCCACGCCAGCGCGTCGAGGCCGGCCGACGTGCGGCCTCCGTGGGTCGTCACCTCGAAGCCCGAGTCGGTGCCGGCCGCCCGCCGCGCGTCGACCGAGAGCACCAGCACCTGGTTGCCGAACCGGTCGGCGATCTCGGCGATCAGCTCGGGGCGCTGGATCGCCGAGGTGTTGACCGCGACCTTGTCGGCACCGGCTCGCAGGAGACTGTCGACGTCGTCGACCGACGACACGCCGCCGCCGACGGTCAACGGGATGAAGACCTCCTCGGCGGTCCTGGAGACCACCTCCAACGTCGTGGCGCGGCCTTCGTAGGACGCGGAGATGTCGAGGAAGGTCAGCTCGTCGGCGCCGTCGGCGTCGTACTTCGCCGCGAGCTCCACGGGGTCGCCCGCGTCGCGCAGTCCCTGGAAGCGCACGCCCTTCACGACCCGGCCGGCGGCGACGTCGAGGCACGGGATGACGCGGACGGAGAGGGTCATCGGTCCCGACCCGGGTCGACCGCCGAGCGCGTCAGCGCGAGGGCGTCCTCGAGCGTGAAGCGACCTTCGTACAACGCCGTGCCAGCGATCGCTCCCTCGACGCCGACCGGCACCAGCTCCATCAGCGCCCGGATGTCGTCGAGGGTGGTGACGCCGCCCGAGGCGACCAGCGGCCGGTCGGTGGCGGCCGCCACGTCGCGGAGCAGCTGCAGGTTGGGCCCCTGCAGCATGCCGTCCTTGTTGACGTCGGTGACGACGTAGCGGGCACAGCCCTCGGCGTCGAGCCTGGCCAGCACGTCGTAGAGGTCGCCGCCCTCCCGCGTCCACCCGCGCGCGGCGAGGGTGCGTCCCCGGACGTCGAGCCCCACGGCCACACGGTCGCCGTACGACGCGATCGCCGCCGCGCACCACTCGGGCCGCTCGAGAGCGGCGGTGCCGATGTTGACCCGGCGGCAGCCAGTGGACATCGCGGCTTCCAGCGACTCGTCGTCGCGGATGCCGCCACTCATCTCGACCTTGATGTCGAGCCGCCCGACGATCTCCGCCTGGAGCTCGCGGTTGTGGCCGCGCCCGAAGGCGGCGTCGAGGTCGACGAGGTGGATCCACTCGGCGCCGGCGTCCTGCCAGCGCAGCGCGGCCTCGATCGGGTCGCCGAAGCGCTTCTCCGACCCGGCCACGCCCTGCACGAGCTGGACCGCCTGGCCGCCGGCGATGTCGACGGCAGGCAGCAGCTCGAGGTAGGCGCTCCCCCGGCCGGTCACAGTGACCGCACCCAGTTGCGCAGCAGCGCGGCGCCCGCGTCGCCGGACTTCTCGGGGTGGAACTGCGTCGCGGTCAGCGGCCCGTTCTCCACTGCGGCCACGAAGCGGTCGCCACCGTGCTCGGCCCACGTCACCAGGGGCGCGCGGGTGCGGTCGTTGGTGACGAGCGTCCAGTCGCGGACGGCGTACGAGTGCACGAAGTAGAACCTCTCCTGCTCGATGCCCTCGTAGAGCGCGGTGCCCGCGGGGGGCTCGACGGTGTTCCAGCCCATGTGCGGGACGACCGGCGCCTGGAGCCGCTCGACCACGCCCGGCCACTCGCCGCAGCCCTGTGTGGTCACGCCGTGCTCGATCCCGGTCTCGAAGAGCACCTGCATGCCCACGCAGATGCCCAGGACCGGGCGCCCGCCCGCAAGGCGACGGCCGATGAGCTCGGGACCGCGGACGCCGAGCAGCCCGCGCATGCACGCGGCGAACGCGCCGACCCCGGGGACGACGAGACCGTCGGCGTCCGCCGCCGCGGCGCGGTCGGCCGTCAGCGTCACGTCGGCACCGGCGCGCTCGAGAGCGCGCACGGCGGAGCGGAGGTTCCCCGACCCGTAGTCGAGGACGACGACGCTAGATCTCGACAAGCCCGGTCACCGAGGTCACAGCGTGCCCTTGGTCGACGGCACGCCGGTCTCGCGCGGGTCGCGAGCGATCGCGTCGCGCAGCGCGCGGGCCACGGCCTTGAACTGCGCCTCCACCAGGTGGTGGGGGTCGCGACCGGACAGCACGCGGACGTGCAGCGCGATCTGGGCGTGGAAGGCCAACGTCTCGAAGACGTGCCGAGTCAGCGACCCCTGGTAGGGCGGCCCGACCTGCCCGCCGATGGCGACGTACGCCTGCGCGTCCGGCTCACCCGTGTGCACGCAGTAGGGACGCCCTGAGACGTCGACGACGGCCTGCACCAGCGCCTCGTCGAGCGGAACGGTGGCGTCGCCGAAGCGGCGGATGCCGGCCTTGTCGCCCAGCGCCTCGCGCAAGGCGTCACCGAGCGCGATGGCGGTGTCCTCGACGGTGTGGTGGGCATCGATGTGCAGGTCGCCCGCCGTCTCGACCTCGAGGTCGATCAGCGAGTGCCGGGAGAAGGCGGTGAGCATGTGGTCGTAGAACCCGACTCCCGTCGACACGTGCGACCGGCCGGTGCCGTCGAGGTCGAGCGCGACGTGGACCTTTGACTCCTTGGTCTCACGGTCGATCGTCGCGGTCCTCGTCGGTGCTGTCATCGTTGCTCCTCCGTCACGTGCACCAGTGCCTCACGGAATGCTCCCATCTCCTCGGGCGTCCCGACCGACACCCGTAGCCAGCCGGACGGCCCGACCTCGCGGATCAGGACCCCACGATCGAGGAGTCCCTGCCACACCGCGTGCCGGTCGGCGAAGGTGCCGAAGAGCACGAAGTTGGCGTCGCTGTCGGCCACGTCGTGACCTCGGTCGCGCAGCCAGTCGACGGTGGCGTCCCGCTCCTTGCGCAGGTCGTCGACCCGCGCCAGCAGCTCCGGCGCGTGCCGGAGCGCCGCCAGTGCGGTGGCCTGCGTGACCGCGGAGAGGTGGTAGGGCAGCCGCACGACCCGGATCGCGTCGCAGATGGCGGGATGCGCGGCGAGGTAGCCCAGCCGGCCACCGGCGAGGGCGAAGGCCTTGCTCATGGTGCGGGTGACCACGAGGTTGCGGTGCGTCGGCAGCAGGTCGAGCGCGCTGGGAGTGCCGTCACGCCGGAACTCGCCGTAGGCCTCGTCCACCACGACCAGACCGTCGCCGACGGCGTCGCAGAGGACTGTCACCGCCTCGGGGGCCAGCGCGGTGCCCGTGGGGTTGTTGGGCGAGGGCAGCAGCACGACGCTCGGACGTCGCTCCTCGACCAGCGCCCGCGCCCGGTCGAGATCGAGGGTGAAGTCGTCCTCGCGGCGTCCCTCGACCCACTCGGTGACGGTGTCGCGGGCGTACTCGGGATACATGGAGTACGTCGGCGCGAACGACAGCGCCAAGCGCCCGGGGCCCCCGAAGGCCTGCAGCAGCTGGAGCATCACCTCGTTGGACCCGTTGGCCGCCCACACCTGCTCCGGTCCCACGGAGGCGCTGGTGTCGCCCGAGAGGTACGCCGCCAGGGCCGCCCGCAGCTCGGTGAACTCGCGGTCGGGGTAGCGGTTGAGGGTGGCCGCGGCCACCGCGACGGCGCTCGCGATGTCGGCGACGCACGCGTCGCTCGGTCCGTAGGGGTTCTCGTTGACGTTGAGCTGCACCGGCACCTCGTCGATGGGCAGCTGCGGCGCGCCGTAGGGCAGGAGGCCTCGCAGCTCCTCGCGGAGCGGTGGGAAGGTCATCGCTCAGCCCTCGAAGCGCACGCGGACGGCTGCTGCGTGGCCGGGCAGGTCCTCGGCCTCGGCCAGCGCCACGACGTGACCCGCGACCTCGGCGAGCGCGTCGCGGGAGTAGTCGACCACCTGCACGGTCCGGGTGAAGGCGCGCACCGACAACCCCGAGGAGTGGCAGGCACAGCCACCGGTCGGCAGCACGTGGTTGGAGCCGGCGCAGTAGTCGCCCAGCGAGACCGGCGCGTGGGCACCGACGAAGATCGCGCCTGCGTTGCGGATGCGCGGCACCAGCGCGGCGGCGTCGACGGTGTGCAGCTCGAGGTGCTCGGCGGCGTACGCGTTGACGACCTCGACGCCCTGGTCGACGTCGTCGACGAGCACGATGGCCGACTGGGTGCCGCCGAGCGAGATGCGGATCCGCTCGATGTGGCGGGTGGCGAGCACCTGCTTCTCCAGCTCGCGCTCGACGTCGTGGGCCAGCCGCTCCGAGTCCGTGACCAGCACGGCGGCCGCCAACGGGTCGTGCTCGGCCTGGCTGACCAGGTCGGCCGCGACGTACGCCGCCTCGGCGGAGTCGTCGGCGAGGATCGCGATCTCGGTCGGGCCGGCCTCGGAGTCGATGCCGACCACGCCCTTGAGCAGGCGCTTGGCCGTGACCGTCCAGATGTTGCCGGGTCCTGTCACCAGGTCGACCTTCGCGCACTCGCCGACTCCGTGGGCGAACATCGCGATCGCCTGGGCTCCGCCGACGGCGTACACCTCGTCGACGTCCAGCAGGGCGCACGCCGCGAGGATCGTCGGGTGTGGCAGGCCCCCGTGGTCCTTCTGCGGCGGGGAGGCGAGGGCGATGGCGCCCACGCCCGCGGTCTGCGCGGGCACGACGTTCATCAGCACGCTCGACACCAGCGGTGCGAGTCCACCGGGAACGTAGAGCCCCACCCGGTCCATCGGCACGATCCGGCGCGTGACCCGGGCGCCGGGGGCGACCTCGGTGGCCACCTCGCGCTCGAGCTCTGCCGCGCTGGTCACGCGCAGGCGCGCGATCGACTCCTCGAGCCCGGCGCGGACGTCGGCGTCCAGCGACTCCAGCGCCTCGACGAGGGCCGCGGCCGGCACCCGGAGCCGCTCCGGAGCGACGCCGTCGTGCTGCTGGGAGAGCTCGCGGATCGCCTCCACGCCGCGCACCCGGACTTCCTCGATGATCCGATGCACGGCGGGCACCGCTGCCTCGACGTCGAGCTCCGCGCGTGGGACGACGGCGCGGTAGTCGACAGGCGTCGCGGAGTCGCCCACGCGGGCGGCTCCTCGCAGGTCGATGCGTCGGATCATGGGACAAGACTAGGCGCGACCACCCGAACGCCCGGCGGTGCGCCGGTGTGCGGGACGGGTGCCGCAGTAGGTTGGGCGACGTGAGCGCGACGCTGCCGATGTTCCCGCTCGGGACGGTGCTCTTCCCTGGCGTGGTGGTGCCGCTGCGAGTCTTCGAGGATCGCTACCGCGCGCTCGTGCACCACCTGATCCGCGAACCCGACCCGGCGCACCGGCTCTTCGGCTCGGTCGGCATCCGGGAGGGCTACGAGGTCGGCGACCACGGCGCGCAGTCGCTGTTCAGGGTCGGATGCCGCCTGCAGCTGACCGACGTCGAGTCCCACGACGACGGCACCTTCGACATCATCGCCGTCGGCCGCGACCGGATCCGCCTCGACCGGCTGGTCACGTCGGGCCCGTTCCCCGCCGGTGAGGTCGAGGCGATCCCGCTCAGCGACTCCGACGTGGACCCTGCCGTCGTCGAACGAGCCCTGGCGCTCTTCACCGCCTACCGGGCCGCCGTGACGCCCTATCGCGGCGACCCGCACCCGGGCGCGCTGCCCAAGGACCCGACGTACCTCTCCTGGACGTTGGCGGCGGTCGCCCCCCTGCCGATGCCCGACCGCCAGGCGCTCCTGGAGTCCGACGACACGACCGGCCGCCTGCTCATGGTCAGCGAGATGCTGCGCTCGGAGCTGCGCGCCATGAACGCCATCCCCTCGCTGCCGGCGACCGAGGTCGCGCGCACGCGCTGGTCCCCCAACTGAGCCACCCGGATCGCATGGCGAAGAAGGCGGCCGGGGGTACGCCGGCCACGGTGGCCCTGGCCAGGGCCGGCATCGGTTTCACGCTGCACCCTTATGAGCACGACCCGCGCTCCCCGTCGTACGGCCTCGAGGCGGCCGACGCCCTCGGCGTGGAGCCCGGCAGGGTCTTCAAGACCCTGATGGCGTCGCTGGACGGCGCGTTGGTCGTGGGCATCGTGCCGGTCACCGGCCAGCTCGACCTGAAGGCGCTGGCCCGGGCGCTGGGCGGATCGAAGGCGACCATGGCCGACCTGACCACTGCCGAGCGTGCGACCGGGTACGTCGCCGGCGGCATCTCGCCGGTCGGGCAGCGACGCGCCCACCCGACCGTCCTCGACGAGTCGGCGCTCGCCTGGCCGACCGTCTACGTCTCAGCCGGCCGACGCGGCCTCGACCTCGAGCTCGCGCCGACCGACCTGGTGACCGTCACCGGCGCCGTCGTCGCGGCGATCGGGCGCTCGTGAGGAAAGCGCCCTCTCGTGCCGGCGTCAATCGTCGGTGGTCAGCCGCAGCACGGCGTGGATGACGTCGCCCTCGGTCCAGGTGGAGCCGCCGACGGCGGAGAGCGGCGCGAGGTTGGCCTTCGCCTCGGGGTCGTCCCCGGACAGCTCGACCAGCCAGTCGTCGCCGGCGTCGAAGTCGACGTAGAAGACCGCCCCCGCCTGCTCGGCCTCGCGGATCACATCCTTGAACGCGGCGGTGTCACCAAGACCGCCGTCCTCCAGGAGAGCCGCGCGGAAGTCGTCGCTGGGGCTGATCGCCACGAAGCCGTCGGCCGACTCGGAGCCGATGATGTCGGCGTCGGTGCCGGCCAGGTCGCGCAGCTTGTCGAGGACCTCCTCGATGCCCTCGGCGTCGCCCTTGATCTTGACGCCCATCGGCACGTCAGAGCCGTCGCCGGAGCTCATGAACTGCTCCGGGCTGAAGTCAGGCCCCAGCGCGAAGACCATGGACTCACCGGTCAGCGTCTCCACGTCCTGCGGGATGTCCAGGCCGGTCTGGGTCGACAGCTCCTCGAACATGTCGTCGACCGTCATGTCCTCGCCCATCAGGTCGCCGAACTGCTGCGCGAACTGCTCGGCCAGCGCCCGGAGCCAACCCTCCTCGAAGCCGACCCCGAAGGCCGCGACCGTGTCGGAAGGCAGCGTCGTCATCGCGTCCGCGCCGCGGTCGGAGGCGTAGAGGAGCTGGAACTGGGAGCCGAAAGAGCCTGCCTGCTCGAGCTCGATCGCACCGTCGGAGAAGCGCAGCGTGGCGGCCATGCCGTCGAAGCCCTCGAAGAGGCTCTCCATGGTCTCCGCGGTGTCGTCGGGCACCTGCTCGCCGGCGACCGTCACGTCGCCCTCGGACGAGACCGTGCCGTCGTCGTACGCGGACTGCTCGATCACCAGACCGCCCAGGTCCTCGGCACTGCCGAAGAACCGGTCCAGGTTGTCGACCAGCGCGTCGGCGGCATCGGCAGCGACGTAGACGGTCACGATGCCGGGGTCGCCGGCGCGCTCGGTCCAGGTCTGGTACGCCGAGTCGTCGGCCAACGAGCCCTCGGCGCCGTCGGCCAGCACGCGGGCGGCGATGTCGTCGGTCTCGGCGACCACCGCCCAGTCACCCTCGACCGCGAACCCCATCTCGGCGTCGGCGGGCGCCGGCTCGGACGCGTCGCCGTTGGCGCCGCAGTTGCGCAGCTTCTCCAGGCCGGCCTCGGCGGCCTCGGCGTCGGTCACCTGGATCGCCCCGACGACCGTCGGCTCGGCGTCGACCACGGCCACCCCTGCCCGGTTGCCCAGCCACGAGGCGATGTCGTCCTCGTAGTCGAGGTTGGCGCACTCCGCGTCCGCCTGGATCTCGTCGAACAGCCGCTTCATGATGTCGTCGTCGGTGTCGAGGTCGAGCTCGTCCTTGAAGGCGGGGAACTTGTTCAGCGTGCGGATCGCCTCGATCTTCTGACCGCCCGACGGGTCGAGGTCGACCGCGAGGTAGGCGAGGGTCGAGCCCGGCAGTGCCTCGGCGGGCTGTGAACCCGTGGAGAAGAACGACATCGCCGCCCACGCGGCGCCACCGGCCACGGCGAGGCCCGCGACCGCGACACCCCCGATCACGAAGGGCCTGAGGTTGCGCGCCGGGGCAGCGGCCGGCGGGAGCGGCGCCCCGCTGCCCTGCTCGAGGTACTCGGCCTGGGAGCCCTCGGGCTCCGGAGCCGCGGACGGCGGCAGGTTGCTGGACATCATGCTCCCCCTGTGTGCACCGGTGCCTTCGACCAGTGCGGTGACGTCGATCCGACGACGAGACTACTCGTCGGGTTCCGCTTCGAAGCGGTTTTCCGGATCCCTCCGGCGCGGCCCGTTGAGCAGCAGGAAGGACGCGGTGGCGGCACTCAAGGCGCCCGCGGGGTAGGCGACGTAGGGCGACGTGCCCTCCACGCGCAGGTCGGCATCGGCGGCGGTGAAGTCCTTCTGGCCGGCAGCGAGCGGGCGCGGGTCGGGCGGGCCCAACGCATGGCCGGTGATCGCCATCAGCGCCCCCGCGACCCCGGAGCCGACGGCGACAGCCGCCAGCACCAGCATCTCGTCGCGACGGCTGGTCAGCGTGACTGCGAAGCCGACCACGAGGCCCGCGACCAGGCCCACGACGACGTAGAGCGCTGTGCCGCCCACGTCCTGCGGGGCGCCCGCGGCGTCGATGACCCACTCGTCGTGGTAGTACACGCCGCTCGGCGGCGTCCAGAGCGCGTGCCACACCACGCCCGCGAGCACGCCGGACACGGCGAACGCGACCAGCACCACCAGCAGTCGCGCGAGGCGTCGACCCACGGACATCAGGAGGCGCTCACCCGGTCAGGCACCCCGGCCCGAGGAGCTGCTTGAGGTCGGCGAAGAGCGCGGGGCTCGGGGACACCCGCCGGTCGGGCAGCCTGAGCACCTTGGTGCCCTCGCGGGCCCGGAGGTTCAGGCGCACCTCGGTCATGCCTGGGTGGGTGGCCAGGATGTCCTTGAGCTGCGCGACCACCGGTGGGGTGCACCGCGTGACCGCCAGGCTGATCACGACCGGGCCGGTCGGGCCGTCGCTGAGGTTGGGGACGCTGATGCTCTGGCCGATCAGCGAGACCTGGTCGTCCTCGCGCTTGAAGTTGCCCTTCACGGTGAGGATCGCGTCCTCGGTGAGGTAGGTGCTCGCGAGCTGGTAGGACGAGGCGAAGAAGCGGATGTCGATCGCGCCGTCCAGGTCCTCCAGCGTCACGATCGCCCAGGTGTCGCCGCGCTTGTTGACCTTGCGCTGGACCGACGTCACCAGGCCGGCGATGGTGACCGGCGAGCCGTCGCCGCGCTCCTCGTCGACGAGCAGCTGGCCGATGGTGGCGTCGGTCCCTTGGGCGAGGACGTGCTCGAGTCCCATCAGCGGGTGGTCGGAGACGTAGAGGCCCAACATCTCCCGCTCGTGGCCGAGGAGGGTCATCTTGTCCCACTCCTCGACCTCCGGGATGGTCACGTGCAGGGCCGCGCCGCCCTGCTCCTCCATGCCGAGCATCGCCATCAGGGAGTCCTGGCCGCCGTCGTCGTTGCGCTTGGCCTCGGCGTAGCGCTCCGCGGCCTCCTCGTGCACGAGGTTGAGCGCACGGCGCAGGTGCTTCATCTCGTCGAAGGAACCGGCCTTGACCAGCGAGTCGATGACGCGCTTGTTGCACACCAGGACAGGGATGCGGTCCATGAAGTCGTTGAAGCTGTCGAAGCGGCCGCCGCTCTCGCGTGCCTCGACGATGCGCTCGACGACGTTGGCACCGACGTTGCGCACGGCCGTGAGGCCGAAGCGGATGTCGTGGCCCACCGGCGTGAAGTTGGCGTGCGACTCGTTGACGTCGGGTGGGAGGACCTGGATGCCCATCCGCCGGCACTCGTTGAGGTAGATCGCCGACTTGTCCTTGTCGTCGCGGGTGCTGGTGAGCAGGGCCGCCATGTATTCGGCGGGGTAGTTGGCCTTGAGGTAGGCCGTCCAGTACGACACCAGACCGTAGGCCGCGGAGTGCGCCTTGTTGAAGGCGTAGTCCGAGAACGGCAGCAGGATGTCCCACAGCGTCTGCACGGCACGCATGGAGAAGCCGTTGGACTGCATGCCGGCCGAGAAGATCTCGAACTGCTTGTCCAGCTCGGACTTCTTCTTCTTGCCCATCGCCCGGCGCAGCAGGTCGGCCTGGCCCAGCGTGTAGCCCGCGACCTTCTGGGCGATCGCCATGACCTGCTCCTGATAGACGATCAGGCCGTAGGTCTCCCCCAGGATCTCCGCCAGCGGCTCGGCGAGCTCGGGGTGGATGGCGTCCACCGCCTCGCGACCGGTCTTGCGGCGCGCGTACTTGTTGTGCGAGTCGGCCCCCATCGGACCGGGCCGGTAGAGCGCGCCGACCGCGGAGATGTCCTCGAACTTGTCGGGACGCATCGAGCGCAGCAGCGCGCGCATCGGGCCGCCGTCGAGCTGGAAGACGCCGAGCGTGTCGCCGCGCTGGAGCAGGGCGTACGTCGCCGGGTCGGTGAGCTCGAGCTCCTCGAGCACCACCTCCTCGCCGCGGTTGACCCGGATGTTGACCAGGGCGTCGTCGAGCACGGTGAGGTTGCGCAGCCCCAGGAAGTCCATCTTGATGAGCCCGAGCGACTCGCAGGTCGGGTAGTCGAACTGGGTGATCATCGCGCCGTCGGACGGCCGCTTCAGCAGTGGGATGACGTCGAGCAACGGCTCGCTGGACATGATCACGCCGGCTGCGTGCACACCCCACTGGCGCTTGAGCCCCTCGATGCCCATCGCGGTGTCGACGACGCGCTTGACGTCGGCCTCGCTGTCGTAGAGCGAGCGGAACTCCCCACCCTCGGAGTAGCGGCCGTGGGTGGGCTCGAAGATGTCCTTGAGCGGGACGTCCTTGCCCATCACCGGCGCCGGCATCGCCTTGGTGATGCGGTCGCCCATGGCGAAGGGGTAGCCCAGGATGCGGCTGGAGTCCTTGACGGCCTGCTTGGCCTTGATGGTGCCGTAGGTGACGATGTAGGAGACGCGGTCGTCGCCGTACTTGTCCGTGACGTACTTGATGACCTCGCCGCGCCGGCGCTCGTCGAAGTCGATGTCGAAGTCGGGCATGGACACGCGGTCGGGGTTGAGGAACCGCTCGAAGATCAGGCCGTGCACGAGCGGGTCGAGGTCGGTGATCCGCATCGCGTAGGCGACCATCGAGCCGGCGCCGGAGCCGCGACCCGGACCGACGCGGATGCCGTTGTTCTTGGCCCAGTTGATGAAGTCGGCGACGACGAGGAAGTAGCCCGAGAAGCCCATCTGGGTGATGACGCCGATCTCGAAGTCGGCCTGGGTGCGCACCCGCTCAGGGACGCCCGCGGGATAGCGGACCGCGAGACCGCGGACGACCTCCTTGGCCAGCCAGGACTCCTCGGTCTCCCCCGGAGGGCAGGGGAACTTCGGCATGTAGGTGCCGACTCCCTCGGTGAAGCTCACGTCACAGCGCTCGGCGATCAGCAGCGTGTTGTCACAGGCCTCGGGCACGTCGCGGAACAGCTCGCGCATCTCGGCCGCGGTCTTGACGTAGTAGCCCGTGCCGCTGAACGCGAACCGCTGCCCAGGGCCGTCACCGGCCGGGATGTCCATCGTGGAGCCGGAGTTGATGCAGAGCAGGTGCTCCTGGCTCGGAGCGTCGGACTGGAGGACGTAGTGGGAGTCGTTGGTGGCGACCAGGCCGATCTGCAGGTCCTTGGACAGCTTGAGCAGCCCGTCGCGGACCCTGGTCTCGAGCGGCAGGCCGTGGTCCATCAGCTCGACGAAGTAGTTGTCGCGGCCGAGGATGTCGACGAAGTCGCCCGCGGCCCGCCGCGCCGCGTCGTACTGGCCGTGGCGCAGGTGCACCTGCACCTCGCCACTCGGGCAGCCCGTCGTCCCGATGATGCCGCGGTTGTGCTGGGCCAGCAGCTCGCGGTCGGCGCGCGCCGCCTGGAAGAAGCCGTCGCGCCACGCGCCCGTGGAGATGCGGAAGAGGTTGTGCATGCCCTCGGTCGACTCCGAGAGCAACGTCATGTGGGTGTAGGCGCCGCGGTTGGAGACGTCGTCGGGACCGCCCTTGTAGAAGTTGACCCGCTTGCGGTCGTAGCGGCTGGTGTTGGGCGTGAAGTAGGCCTCCATGCCGATGATCGGCTTGACCCCGGCGTCGGTGGCCTTGCGGTAGAACTCGTAGGCCCCGAAGACGTTGCCGTGGTCTGTCATCGCGACCGCAGGCATCCCCAGCTCCGCCACCCGCCCGGCCAGGTCGCCCAGCCGCGCCGCCCCGTCGAGCATGGAGTACTCGGTGTGGACGTGCAGGTGGACGAAGTCAGAGTCGCGGCGATCGGACAAGGGACGCGTCTTCTCCCAACGGGTCGGGCGGGCACACGGGAACTGCCGCAGGCTGTGCGGCCGGAAGGGGAAGAGCCGTCAGCCTACGCGAGGGGCGTCGCCCAGCGTGACAGCAACCGCCGACAGTCACCGTGTGGCGTCGAGCGAAGCGCTCACGATCGCGTGCACGATCCACGCGAGCCGCTCCTCCCCCAGCTCCGGCGCCCGAACGGCCAGCCTGGCCGCGATCTGGCGCTCCCGCTCGGGGTCGCGCGGCTCGGCGCCGCCTCCGGCCTTCAGCAGCTGGACCTCGCGGGTCAGCGCCACCCGCCGGGCGAGCAGGTCGCCGAGCTGGTCGTCCACGTCGTCGATGAGGCCCCGGAAGAACGCCAGCGGATCCTGTCCCGGCCAGGCCATCCGGACGTCGGGCGCCTTCTCCTCGTTGCCCTCGCCGTCGGTGCGCTCCAGCTCGACCAGGCCGTGCCGGGCGTAGAACGCTCGCGCAGGGACGTTCATCTCGAAGACCCACAGGCAGAAGCCGTCGGGCCGCCGGCTCTTCACCAGGTCGAGCAGGGCCGACCCGATGCCCTGCCGGGCGTGCTCCGGCGCGACGTACAGGTCGTCGAGCCAGGTCTCGGTCATCCGGGCGTACGCCGCCAGCCGACCCGACTGCGTCTCGGGAGTCTCCGCGACCCACACCTCGTCGTCACGCAGCCGGCCCGCGAGCCAGGCGCGGACCTCGTGCTCGGGGTGGATGCCGGGCGGCATCGCCGCCTCGCGACGAGCGGCGAGGTAGACGGCCGCGACCGCGTCCGCCTCGTCCTCACGTGCCGGACGCAACGAGAGCTCAGTGGGCATCACGGATGATCTCGAGCGCCGCAGCGAGGTCGTCGGGATAGGGGGACTCGAACTCGACGTGTTCCCCCGAGTCGGGGTGCACGAAACCCAGCCGGACTGCGTGCAGCCACTGACGACGCAGGCCGAGCCGCTGCGCCAGCACAGGGTCGGCGCCGTAGTGCAGGTCGGCCACGCACGGGTGCTTGAGGGCGGCCATGTGCACGCGGATCTGGTGGGTGCGACCGGTCTCGAGGTGCACCTCGAGCAGCGAGGCGAACCGGTGGGCCTCGAGCGTCTTGTAGTGGGTCACCGAAGGCCGCCCGTCGGCCAGCACCGCGAACTTGTGGTCGGCGCCCGGGTGCCGGCCGATCGGCGCGTCGATCGTGCCCTCGAACGGATCGGGGTGCCCCTGGACCAGCGCGTGGTAGGTCTTGTCGACCGTGCGGTGGCGGAACGCGTTCTTGAGGATCGAGTAGCCGTGCTCCGACTTGGTGATGACCATGACGCCCGAGGTGCCGACGTCGAGGCGCTGGACGATGCCCTGCCGCTCGGAGGCACCGCTCGTGGCGATGCGGAACCCCGCGGCGACGAGGTGACCGACCACCGTCGGCCCGCGCCAGCCGGGAGATGGGTGCACGGCGACGCCGACGGGCTTGTCGATGACCACGATGGAGTCGTCGTCGTGGATGATCCGGATCCCCTCGACGATCTGCGGCACGACCTCGAGGGGGTCGGCCAGGCTCGGGATCGTCACGTCGAGGGTCGTCCCGGGGTGCACCCGATGGCTCTTGGCCACCTGCGCGCCGTCGACGTGGACGTGACCTTCGCTCACGAGCTCCGCCGCGCGGCTGCGCGAGACACCGAACATCCGGGCGATGGCAGCGTCGACCCGCTCGCCCGCCAGCCCCTCGGGGACGAGCACCGTGCGGTGGTCGACCGCCCCGGTCACGAGCCCGGCTCCGCGGGGTCCTCGGCCTTGTTGTCGACCACGCGGCTGCCGTCGACGGCGAACCCGCGGAAAGTCGTGAGCAGCGCCAGGCCCGCCCCGACGTTGATGCAGATGTCGGCGACGTTGAAGACCGGCCAGTTTGGCACCATGAAGAGGTCGATGACGTGCCCGCGCATCGGACCGGGGTCCCGGAAGAGCCGGTCGGTCAGGTTGCCGGTGATGCCCGCCATGAGCAGCCCGAGGCTCCAGGCCCAGGGTGTGCTGCCGACGCGGCGCGCCACGAAGAGGACGACGCAGGCCGCCGCGATCGCGAGCGTGCTCAGCGCCGGCGTCAGCGACGTGGCCGTGCTGAACGCGGCTCCGGGGTTGCGCACGAGGTGCAGCTGGAACCACTCGCCCACGACGTCGATGGTGCGGGTCTCGAGCGCCTCGACGGCCCAGACCTTGCTCAGCACGTCGGCGGCGTACGCGGTCAGGAAGACGCTCGCGAAGATCAGCCGGTAGCGGCGACCGGTCGCCCCTGCTGCGGCGGTGTCGGCCCCGTCGGCCGCGGCGCTGGAGTTCAGCGACGCTCCTCGCGCTGCTTGCATGTCAGGCAGAGTGTGGCACGCGGGAACGCCATCAGCCGCATCTTGCCGATGGGGCTGCCGCACGACTCGCAGACGCCGTAGGTGCCGTCGTCGATGCGGGCCAGTGCACGCTCGATCTGGGCGAGCATCTCGCGCTCGTTGTTGACGACCACGAGCTCCTGGTCGCGCTCGAAGCTCGTCGCGCCCATGTCGGCCTGGTCGTGGCCCGCGCCGTCACCCGCGTCGCGCATCAGCGCGGCCAGGTCGTCCTCCTGCTCGTGCAGCAGCACGGTGAGGCGGTCGCGGTGCTCGTGGAGGTCGTGCAGGACCTCGTCGAGCTCGGCCTTGGACCACCGCTCCTCGCCCTCCTTGACGACGAGCGCGCTGGGGGCGGCCTTCTTGCCGACCGCCTTGGCGGGCGGGGTCGACTTCTTGGCGGGAGCCTTCGCGGCCGGGCTGGTGGAGGTCTGCGGAGCCTTGGTCACAGGGGAAGGAGCCTTCTTCGTGGTGGCGGTCTTGACGGGCTTGGTCGGAGTCGCGGTGGCCGGGACCGCCTTCTTGGCCGGGGCCGTCTTCTTGGCCGGGGCCGTCTTCTTGGCCGGGGCCGTCTTCTTGGCCGGGGCCGCCTTCTTGGCCGGGGCCGCCTTCTTGGCCGGGGCCGCCTTCTTGGCCGGGGCCGCCTTCTTGGCCGGGGCCGCCTTCTTGGCCGGGGCCGCCTTCTTGGCCGGGGCCGCCTTCTTGGCCGGCGCCGTCTTCTTGGCCGGGGCCGCCTTCTTGGCCGGGGCCGCCTTCTTGGCCGGGGCCGCCTTCTTGGCCGGGGCCGCCTTCTTGGCCGGCGCCGGGGCTGTCTTCTTCGCCGGGGCTGTCTTCTTCGCCGGGGCTGTCTTCTTCGCCGGGGCCGCCTTCTTCGCCGGGGCCGCCTTCTTCGCCGGGGCCGCCTTCTTGGCAGTCGAGGAGCCCCGCGATAGAACCTTCTTGGCCGCGGCGCGGGCCGAGCCCGCCAGCGCCCCTGCTGTCGATCGGGCTGTCTTGCGCACCATGGAGAAGTAGACCCTCCTGCTACCGAGAGCCTGCGGCCGGTGCCACAGACGCGGGGAGCGTAGCCGCTGCCGGAGGCCTACTCAAACCGCCGCGCCACTCCGCGAACGCGCTGGTCAGGCCGCGAAAGCCCAGGAAATGCCGAACGGCCGGCCCCGAGTGGGGCCGGCCGTCGTACGGCATCTACCTAGGGGTGAGCGCGAGCCCCTCCCCAGGGGTGAGGCTCAGACCTCGTCCTCGCCCAGGATGGACCGCAGCCGCTTCGGAGCCGGCGCGCCGACCCCCTCAGGGCTGGGTGCCTCGTGCGTCGTCTCGAGGGCCTCCAGCTGCTGGCTGAAGTAGCTCTTGAGGCGGGAGCGGTACTCGCGCTCGAAGGAGCGCAGGCTCTCGACCTCGCCGTTGAGCTTCTCCCTCTCCTGCTCGAGCGCGCCGAACATCTGCTTGCGGCGCTCGGAGGTCTCGCTGTCGAGCATCTGCGAGCGGGTGCGGGCGTCGGCCTCGAGCTTGTCGGCCTTGGTCTTGGCCTCGGACTCGAGCCGCTCGGCCTTGGTGCGGGCCTCACCGACGATGCGGTCGGCCTCGTTCTTGGCCTCGTCGACCAGCTGGTCGGCGTTGCGCGTGGCGATCTCGAGGAGCCGGGCCGCCGCGTTGGAGGCCTCGGGCACGGTCTCGACGCGCACCGTCTCGACCGGCGCGGCGACAGCCACAGGTGCGGGCTCCGGCTCTGGCTCGGGCTCCGGCTCCGGCTCGGGCTCCGGCTCGGCCGCGCGCTCCTCGAAAGCGGGGGCGGGCGCGGCCATCGGTGCGCCGGCCTGGGCGGAGGAGAGCTTGGCCCGCAGGTCCTCGTTCTCCTTCGTGAGCCGCGCCAGCTCGGCCTCCACCTCGTCGAGGAACTGGTCGACCTCCCCCATGTCGTAGCCCTCACGGAGCCGGACGGGAGTAAAGCGCTTGTTGCTCACGTCCTCAGGCGTCAGCGGCATGACCTCACCCATTCAGTCGTCGTGTCGTGCTTCCATCAATACCTACCGCCGAACAATAGCGCCTGCTGGTGGGGGGTCCGAGCCACCGACCCCCTGTGGGTCCGGTCTCCCCCGGAGGTCTCGACCGGCGCGACCTTCTGCCTCGCTCGAACCGCGACGCTCAGATCAAGGACGCCGTGACCTGAAGCAGGATGTAGGCCGCCACGAGCACCAGGATGAAGCTGAGGTCCAGGGCGAAGTTCCCGATGCGCAGCGGGGGGATGAAGCGCCGCAGCGCCTTGATCGGTGGGTCGGTGACCGAGTAGACGACCTCGAGGATCACCAGGAGCGGCCCTCGCGGTGACCAGCTGCGCGCGAACACCTGCACCCAGTCGAAGACGAAGCGCACCCACAGAAAGGCGATGAAGAACCACAGCAGGCCGTGCAGCACCTGCCAGACGACGCTCATGGCGTGAGTCTGTCGGACGTGACCAAGCGCGTGATCAAGGAGGTGGACCGCTGCCGGTCAGCTCTGGTTGAAGAACCCGCCCTCGGCGATGCGTCGCTTGTCCTCAGCGGCGACGCTCACGTTGGGCGGCGACAGCAGGAAGACCTTGTTGGTCACCCGCTCGATCGTGCCGCGGGTGGCGAAGACCAGACCGGCGGCGAAGTCGACCAGGCGCTTGGCGTCGTTGTCGTCCATCTCGGAGAGGTTCATGATCACCGGCGTGCCGTCGCGGTAGTGCTCGCCGACGGTGCGCGCCTCGTTGTAGGTGCGCGGGTGCAGCGTGGTGATCAGGGACAGCTCGGCCACGGTGCTCTGCACCGGGCGCTGGCGACGCTCGGCGAGATCGGTCACCGGCGCGGGACGCCCGTCGCGACGCCGCTCCGCTCGCTCGACCGAGCGCGGCTGGCGCTCGTCGCGGGCCTCGTCGTAGTCGTCGTAGGAGTCGTCGTACTCGTCGAACCGGCCGGTGTCCTCGAGGAGGCCGAGGTACTCGCCGATCTTGCGCATCGCGCTCGCCATGACTGGTCCTTAGGAGATCCGGCACCGGTGGTTCTCCGGCGCTGCTGTCTGTGCGCGACCCTACCCGGCTGGAGGCCTCGGACCGAGGACCGCGGAGCCTATGCGCACGTGTGTCGCGCCGGCTTCGACGGCCGGCTCGAGGTCGGCGCTCATGCCCGCGGACAGCACGGTGGCCTGCGGCCAGGTGGCCACGAACTCGCGCCGCACCTCGGCCAGCCGCGCGAAGGCCAGGGCGGGGTCCGCGCCGAGCGGGGCGACGGCCATCAGCCCACGCAGGCAGAGCATCCCCTGCTGCTCGACCAGGGACGCCAGGGCGTCGAGGTCGGCAGGGTCGGCGCCCGACCGTCCCTCGGCGCCTGGCGGGTCGAGGCTGACCTGGAGCAGGCAGTCGAGCGGGCGCGCGCGGTCGTGGGCGCCGCGCTGCAGGCCACTGACGAGCTTCGCGCGGTCGACGGACTCGACGACGTCGGCGTACGCCGCCACCGCCGCTGCCTTGTTGCTCTGCAGCCCCCCGATGAAGTGCCAGCGCAGGCCGAGGTCGGCGCACTCCGCGGCCTTGGCCTCGGCCTCCTGGTGGCGGTTCTCACCCACGTCGGTGACACCCAGGTCGGCGAGGGCGCGGACGTCGGCGGCCGGGAAGTACTTGGTCACGACGACGAGGGTGACCTCTCGGGGGTCCCTGCCGGCAGCGGCGCACGCGCGCTCGATGCGGTCCCGGACCGTGGTCAGGTTCGTCTCGATCTCCTGCGCGCGTGTCATCCGGTCCTCCAGACGACGCCCGCGAGGCGACCGGCCGCTGCGCCCTCGCGGCGGTACGACGGCAGCGCCGTGTCCTCCCGCGTGCAGCGGCCGACCTCGACGACCCGGCAGCCGCCCGCCTCGAGCTGCGCGCGGACCCCGGCGCCCAGGTCGAGCGCGGGAGTCCCCCACGTCGTGGTCGCGCGGGTCGCCGGCACCACTGCGGCGACCTCGTCGCGCAGGTCGGCCGGCACCTCGTAGCAGCCGCCGCAGATGTGCGGACCGACCCAGGCGGTGACGTCGCCGGCGCCCAGCGCACGGAGTCGGGCGAGGGCCGCGGGGAGGACGCCGAGCTGGACACCCAGGCGGCCCGCGTGCACAGCGGCGACCGTGCCCTCGGCAGTGGCCAGCAGCACGGGCACGCAGTCGGCGGCGCGCGTCAACAGGGCCACGTCACGTCGCGTCGTCACGATCGCGTCAGCACGTG
Source organism: Nocardioides bigeumensis (assembly GCF_039531755.1). Lineage (NCBI taxonomy): Bacteria > Bacillati > Actinomycetota > Actinomycetes > Propionibacteriales > Nocardioidaceae > Nocardioides > Nocardioides bigeumensis. The sequence goes on along the minus strand of NZ_BAAAQQ010000002.1, from coordinate 615,116 downwards.
GCGGCGGACCGTCGACGGGATCGTCGTCGACCAGGTGCACGTCGGCACCGTGGACCTGGTGCATGACGTAGGGCGTGCTCCCGGTCGCGTCCGCGACCTCGGCAAGCGCCGTCCGTCGGGCCAGGGCCAGGTCGTCGATCAGCGACAGCGCGTCGGTGAATCCCACCTGCACGCTGCCGCTGCCGACCTGCATCGAGTCGCGGAAGAGGAACCTCACTTGAGGAAGTCAGGCACATCCAGCTCGTCGTCGTCGAACTGCACCTGCCGAGGCTTGGCTTGCGGGGCCGGCGCAGGCTGCCCCTTGGCCGGGCCGGTGGCTGCTCCAGCAGGTCCGGACGGCTCGAACTCCCGGTACTGGCCCGACTGGCCCGACTGGCCTGACTGATTGGAGTGGTGCTGCTGCCCGGACTGGCTCTGCTGCGGTGCACCGACGGACACCGGCTGCTTGTGCTCGGCCAGCTGCTGCGCCGCCGCCTTGGTCTCGGCCTGCGTCTGCTGCGGCGGGGGCTGGCGTCGCAGCACCGTGCCCTCGTCGCGACGACGCGGCATGCCGCCGTCGAAGCCGGCCGCGATCACCGTCACCCGCACCTCGTCGCCGAGCGCGTCGTCGATGGTCGCACCGAAGATGATGTTGGCCTCGGCGTGGGCGGCTTGCGACACCAGCGCCGCTGCCTCGTTGATCTCGAAAAGACCGAGGTCGGACCCGCCCGCGATCGAGAGCAGCACGCCGTGCGCGCCCTCGATGCTGGCCTCGAGCAACGGGCTCGACACCGCCTGCTCGGCGGCCGCCACGGCCCGGTCCTCCCCGCGTGCCGAGCCGATGCCCATGAGGGCGGAGCCGGCGTTGGCCATCACGGACTTCACGTCCGCGAAGTCGAGGTTGATCAGGCCGGGCGTGGTGATGAGGTCGGTGATGCCGGAGACACCCTGCAGGAGCACCTGGTCGGCCTGCTTGAAGGCGTCGAGCACCGACACGCTGCGGTCGCTGATCGAGAGCAGCCGGTCGTTCGGGATCACGATGAGGGTGTCGACCTCCTCGCGCAGCTGGGCGATGCCCTCCTCGGCGGAGTTGGCCCGGCGCCGGCCCTCGAAGGCGAACGGCCGGGTCACCACGCCGATGGTCAGCGCACCGAGCGAACGCGAGATGCGGGCCACGATCGGCGCGCCGCCCGTACCGGTGCCGCCGCCCTCGCCAGCGGTCACGAACACCATGTCGGCGCCCTTGATGACTTCTTCGATCTCGTCGGCGTGGTCGTCGGCGGCCTTGGCGCCGACCTCGGGGTTGGCGCCCGCACCGAGGCCGCGGGTGAGCTCGCGGCCGATGTCGAGCTTGACGTCGGCGTCGCTCATGAGGAGGGCCTGCGCGTCGGTGTTGATCGCGATGAACTCGACGCCCTTGAGTCCGACCTCGATCATCCGGTTGACGGCGTTCACGCCGCCGCCACCGATCCCCACGACCTTGATGATGGCCAGGTAGTTCTGGGCTGCTGCCACGGTCCTTTGCCTTTCGCTGCTGGTGTCGAGTGGTCTCGGTGCCTTGTCACCCTGATCGGTTCGATGCCGGTGACCGGCGGTGGGTGCGGGGAAGTCACCCGAGGTGCTGCTGGTCGGCTGCCACACCCCGTGTCGGACCGGGAACCCTAACCGTGAGGTTGAGGGTTATAGTTATGTCAACCTGTTGTTGGTGACGACAGTAGGGACGCCGCCGCCCCAGCCCGTGCAGACACGCGGGACGACGAGCGCTTCCCGAAAGATTTCCGACACCCCCGGGTCAGGAGAGGGGCTGCTGGGAGGTGGTCGGCGCGCCGGGGACGCTGACGTCGTAGGACTTCGCCTGCTCCTTCAGCAAGGCGACGAGCACCTCGGCCTTGGCGTCGGACTCGGCCGCGCTCCCCCACAGCACCTCCCGGCCGTCGCGCAGCACGAGGGTGATCTGGTCGACGGTGACCACCTGCAGGTGCTCGACGCGACGTGCCAGCGCGGGTGGCAGGGCCGAGACCACGAGAGCGGCCTCGCGCAGCGCCTCTCCGCCCGTGCTGCCGCTGGTCCGCACGAGCGGCAGGTTGCGCGGTGCGCGCGGGAAGTCGCGGAACACGACTCCGTCCGCGTCCATGCCGCGGATGCGGGTGCCGATGTCGACGACGGCGATCGCGACGCGCTCGGTGATGGAGATGCGCACCGAGTCCGGCCACTGCCGCGTCACCGTGGCGTCGGCCACGGGCGCCAGCGACTCGACGCGTCGCTCCACGGCGGCGACATCCACACGGGCGAGCGGCTCGTCCTGGGCGACCCGCGCCGCGTGACGGACGTCGTCGGCGGTGAGGAGTCCGGTGCCGGTCACCTGCACCGACTGCACGGAGAGGTAGCGGCTGAAGAACACCAGCCAGACCCCGCCGACCACCAGCGCCAGGACGAGGACGACGGCGAGGACGGGCTTCCAGCTGAGCCACCTGCGACGCCACTGACGGCGGGCGAACCGCCGCCGGGTCCGGGCCGCCTCGACGTCCGCCGGATCGGGCTTGGGGACGTCGGCGGCCCTGCCTGACTTGCCGGCCCTGGCGCGACGGTTCCCGAGGAGGCTAGCCACGCGCACCCCCGAGGACGGCGAGGACCGCGGGGCCGACCGTGGTCACGTCGCCGGCGCCGAGGGTGAGCACCAGGTCACCCGGCCCGGCCAGTCCGGCCACCACCTCGGCGGCCTCGTCGAGCGAGCCGGGCAGGTGCACGTGCGTGCCGGGCAGCGGCACGGCGTCGACGACGAGGGCGCGGGTCACCGCCGGGTCGCCCTCCTCGCGTGCGACGTAGACGTCGAGCACGACCACCTCGTCCGCTGCGCCGAGCGCACGGCCCATGTCGGGGCCGAACACGCGGGTGCGGGAGACCAGGTGCGGTTGGAAGACGACGAGCAGCCGACCGGAGCCGGCCACGGCCCGGGCGGCCTCGAGGTCGGCCTCGATCTCGCGGGGGTGATGGGCATAGCTGTCGTAGACGCGGACGCCGCCGGCCTCGCCCTTGGCCTCCATCCGCCGGCCGGAGCCGCTGAAGGACTCGAGGCCGGAGACCAGGCCCTCGACGTCGTGGCCGAGCTCCAGCCCCATCACCAGGGCCGCGAGCGCGTCGACGACGTAGTGCCGGCCGGGGATCCGCAGGCGGACGGTCGTCCCGTCGGCACCGTCGCGCCGGACCGTGAAGGTCGACGTCGAGCCGACGAAGGAGATGTCGGTGGCGCGGACGTCGGCGTCGCCAGCCTCCCCGACCGTCACGACGCGGCGACCGGCGGCGCGGGACGACTCCGCGAGGGCGCGTGCCCCGGGGTCGTCGATGCAGCAGACCAGGAAGCCGTCGGGATCCACGCTGGCGGCGAAGTCGTCGAAGGCCGCGCGGTACGCCGCCTCGGTCCCCCACACGTCGAGGTGGTCGGCCGCGACGTTGGTGACGACGGCGGCGTAGGGCCGGTAGACCAGGAAGGCGCCGTCGCTCTCGTCGGCCTCGGCGACGAAGAGGTCGCCCGCGCCGGCGTCGGCGTTGCGGCCGGTGGCGGTGAGCATCCCGCCGACGGCGTACGTCGGGTCCGCGCCGGCCGCGACGAGCGCCGAGGTGAGCAGCGACGTCGTCGTGGTCTTGCCGTGGGTGCCTGCGACCGCGACGACCCGGCTCCCGGCCATCACCGACCAGAGCCCGGCCGAGCGGGGCAGCAGGCGCAGGCCGCGCCGGCGGGCCTCGACGACCTCGGGGTTGTCCTCCCGCGCCGCCGTCGTCACCACCACCGAGTCCGCGGCGCCGAGGTGGTCGGCGGCGTACTCGAGGTGGCAGGGCACCCCCAGCTCGCGCAGGCCGGGCAGGAAAGGAGTGTCGTGGTCGTCGCTGCCCGTCACCGGCATCCCCCGGGCCGCCATGATGCGGGCGATCGCGGAGAGGCCGGCGCCGCCGATGCCGACGAAGTGCACCCTCCCGAGCTGGTCGGCGGGCAGCAGCACGTCGGGCACAGGAATCCTCACGGGTGCCCCGTCTCCAGGACGATGCGGGCGAGCTTCTCGTCGGCGTCGCGCGGCACCAGTCCGGCGGCGCGGGCGCCCATCCGGCGCAGCCGGGCCGCGTCGGTCGCGAGGCCCGGGACCGTGCCCGACACCCACGTGATGGTCAGGTCGTCGTCGTCGATCAGCAGCGCTCCCCCGGCCTCGACGACCGGTCGCGCGTTGCGGGCCTGCTCCCCGTTGCCGATCGGCAGCGGGACGAAGATGGCGGGCAGGCCCACCGCCGCGGCCTCGGTGACCGAGGACGCACCGGCCCGGCACACGACGAGGTCGGCGGCGGCGTACGCCAGGTCCATGCGCTCGACGAAGGGCACCACGACGTAGGGCACGCCGGGCTCGGGGTTGGCCGGCACCGCTTCGCCCGTGGGGCCGGCGACGTGCAGCACCTGCACCCCGGCCCGGGTGAGCGCCGCAGCAGCGCCGGCGACGGACTGGTTCAGCCGCCTGGCTCCCTGGGACCCGCCCGTCACCAGCAGCGTGGGTCGATCGGCGTCGAGCCCGAAGTGCGCGCGCGCCTCGCCGCGCAACGCCTCACGGTCGAGCCCCGAGATCAGGGTGCGGATCGGCAGGCCGACGTACTCCGCCTTCGGCAACGGCGTGCCCGGGAAGCTCACCGCCACGCGCGTGGCGAACCTGGCACCGGCCTTGTTGGCCAGGCCGGGCAGCGCGTTCTGCTCGTGAACGACGAGCGGCAGCTTGCGCCGCCGGGCCGCGAGGTACGCCGGCATCGAGACGTAGCCGCCGTAGCCGACGACGACGTCGGGGCGGACGCGGTCCAGGACGTCGTACGTCGCCTGGACGGCCTCCCGGAGCCGTCCGGGCACCCGCAGCAGGTCGCCCGAGGGCCGTCGCGGCAGCGGCACGGGCGGGATCAGCTCGAGGGCGTAGCCAGCGGCGGGGACCACCCTGTTCTCGAGACCACGAGGGGTGCCCAGACAGGTGATCTCGACGGTCGGGTCGATCCGGCGCAAGGCGTCGGCGGTCGCCAGGAGCGGGGAGGTGTGGCCGGCGGTACCGCCGCCGGCGAAGAGGACGCGCATCGTTGTAGAAGGTTAGTTGGGCAGACGCCCCGCGCTGAGGCCGGCCGAGCGGTTGCGGCGCCGCGCGGCGAGCGCGGCGGCTGCCTGCGGCTCGCGGCGGGCGAAGCCCACGAGCAGGCCCAGCGCGACCAGCGACGGCACCAGGGCCGAGCCGCCGTAGGAGACCAGCGGCAGCGGGATGCCGATCACGGGCAGCAGCGCCAGCACCATGCCGACGTTGATCATCATCTGGCCGAGCAGCCACACGACGATGCCGAAGGTCATGTAGCGGGTGAACGCGTCGTTGCTGCGCTGGGCGACCCGCACGGCGGCGTACGCGACGGTGAGGAACAGCGCGATCATCAGCAGGGTGCCGATCAGGCCGAGCTCCTCACCGAGCACCGCGAAGATGAAGTCGGTGTGGGCCTCGGGCAGGTCGCCCCACTTCTGCCGACTGGCGCCGATGCCCTCGCCGAACCAGCCGCCGCTGGAGAGCGCGTAGAGGCCGTGCGCGGGCTGCCAGCCGCTCCCGTGGAAGTCGCGGAACGGGTCGGTGAAGGTGAGGATCCGCTCCATGCGCTCGCTGCTCGTGCGGGCCAGGGCGAAGGCGAGCACGGCCATGATGCTCAGGCACAGCCCGAAGAACCTCGCCGGGGCCCCGACCACCCACAACATGCCGAGCAGGATGGCGAAGAGCACGAGGGCGGTGCCGAGGTCGTTGCCGAAGACCACGAGCCCGGTGGCCAGCAGCATGCCGGGGACGACGGGGAACATCGTCTCGTGGAGGCTGCGCAGCCGGCGGTCCTTGTGGGCGTAGACGTGCGCCGCCCACAGGATCAGCGCCAGCTTGGCGATCTCGGACGGCTGGATCTGGACCGGTCCGAAGGCCAGCCAGTTCTGGTTTCCGTTGCGCTCGACGCCGATGAACGCGGTGAGCAGGAGCAGCGAGAGGGAGACGAAGTAGCCCGGCCAGGCCAGGCGCCGGATCCAGCGGTGCGGGATCCGTGAGGCGACCCACGCGCACGGCAGGCCGATCAGCACCCAGGTGAGCTGGCGGACGACGACGGCATAGCTGTTGCCGTCGTGGAACTTGAAGGAGTACACGCTCGAGGCGCTCAGCACCATGATCAGGCCCATGGTCAGCAGCAGCGCCGAGGAGCCTAGGAGGAGGTAGTAAGAGGTGAGCGGCCGGTCGAGCGCGTGCTGGACGGCAGCCTGCGCGGCGCGCAGCGACTGGATCGGGCCGAGCGCGGCGCGCGGCCCGGCGCCGTTGTCCGGAGCGGGGGTGCTGGTGGGACGCTCGGTGTCGGCCGTCGTCATCGGCTCCCGCTGCCCCTCTCCCGTCGCCCCTGGATCCTGCCTAGTGGCCCTTGGTCCTCTGCACTGCCGCGACGAACGCGTCGCCCCTGGCGGCGTAGTCGCTGAACATGTCCATCGACGCGCACCCCGGCGCCAGGAGCACGGTGTCGCCCGGCTGGGCGAGCCGGCGCGCGGCGTTCACGGCACGGTCCATTGGTTGTGACTGATCAGGGCCAGTCTCACCGTCGTCCAGGAGGATGACCGGCACATCGGGCGCGTGTCGCGAAAGCGCGCCCGCAATGACGTCGCGGTCGCGGCCAAGGAGCACGACGCCGCGCAGCCGGTCCCGCACCGACGCGACGAGGTCGTCGAAGACCGCCCCCTTGGCGAGCCCGCCAGCGATCCAGACGACCGGGTCGTAGGCCTGCAGCGAGGCCCTGGCGGCGTGGGGGTTGGTGGCCTTGGAGTCGTCGACGTAGGTGACGCCCTCGTTCGTCGCGACGGTGCTGATCCGGTGGCCGTCCGGCCGGAAGCCCCGCAACCCGTCGCGGACGGCCTGCTGCGAGACGCCGTGCGCACGGGCGAGGGCCGCAGCCGCGAGCGCGTTGGCGACGACGTGCGGGGCCGGGCCTCCCGATCTACCCGCCCGCCCGTCCCAGTCGAGGTCCGCCAGGGTGCAGAGCTCGGCGGCGCTGTTGTGCCGCTCGTCGACGAAGGCCCGGTCGGCCAGCACGTCGTCGACGAGACCGACCATCCCGACCGACGGGATGCCCAGCGTGAACCCGATGGCCCGCGCGCCCTCCTCGACGTCGGCCTCACGGACCAGCCGCTCGGTCTCGGGGTCGTCCACGTTGTAGACGCAGGCGCGGCGCACGCGCTCGAAGATCCGGCCCTTGTCGGCGGCGTACGACGCCATGTCGTCGTACCAGTCGAGGTGGTCCTCGGCGATGTTGAGGACGGCAGCGGACTCGGCGGCCATCGAGTCGGTGTAGTGGAGCTGGAAGCTGGAGAGCTCGACAGCCAGCACGTCGTAGGGCTCGGGATCCATGACGGCCTCCACGATCGGTCGCCCGACGTTGCCCACGGCATCGCTCCGCAGCCCGGCGGCCCGCAGGATCGCGTCGAGCATCCGCACCGTCGTGGTCTTCCCGTTGGTGCCCGTGACGCACAGCCAGGGGGCCGCGCCGCCAGCTGCCGCGGTGTCGCGGAGCCGCCAGGCGAGCTCGACCTCGCCCCAGACCGGGATCCCTGCTGCGCGTGCCTCGGTGAGCAGCGGCGCGTCGGGGCGGAAGCCCGGGGAGACCACGACCAGGTCGACGTGGCCCGCGTCGGCCGGCAGCGCCGTGGCGACACCCGGGCCGAGTCGCACGTCGGCGCCGAGGATGCGCAGCAGCTCGGCCCTCTCCGCGATCTCGGGCGACTCCGTCTCCCCCAGCACGACCACCGACGCACCCAGGTGCGTCAGCGTGTCGGCGACGGCGAACCCGGACACGCCGAAGCCGGCCACGACCGCACGGACACCGTTCCAGGAGTCGCGCTGACCAAGGCGCTCGAGATCAGGCACTCGCCACCCACGACGCATAGAAGATGCCGAGACCGGCGGCCACGCACAGCCCCGTGATGATCCAGAAGCGGATCACCACGGTGACCTGCTCCCAGCCGATCATCTCGAAGTGGTGGTGGATGGGTGCGATGCGGAAGACCCGATGGCCCGGCTTCACCCGGAAGACCTTGCGGAACAGCGCGCTCCCCCGGCTCACCTTGAAGACGCTGACCTGGATCATCACCGACAGCGTGACGACGACGAACAGCCCGCCGAGGACCAGAAGGAGCAGCTCGGTCCTGGTGAGGATGGCGAGCCCGGCCAGAGCGCCACCGAGGGCCAGCGACCCGGTGTCGCCCATGAAGATGGCGGCCGGCGACGCGTTCCACCACAGGAAGCCGAAGCAGGCGCCCATGATGGCGGCCGACACGATCGCGAGGTCCAGGGGATCTCGGACCTCGTAGCAGTTGGGGCCGGGGAGCGACTCGCACGACTGGTTGTTCTGCCAGATGTTCACCAGCGTGTAGGCGCCGAAGACCATCGCGGAGGCTCCGGTCGCCAGACCGTCGAGGCCGTCGGTCAGGTTGACCGCGTTGCTGAAGCCGGTCACGAAGAACCAGATCAGGACGAGCACGACGATGGTCGGCAGCTCCCAGCCGACGTCCTTGAGGAAGGACAGGTGGTGCGACGCCGGCCGGCGGTGGTGCTCGTCCTCCAGCCAGGGCGACAGCGCGAGGACACCGAAGACCAGGGCGATCACGGTCTGGCCGATCATCTTCGCCGCGCTGCGCAGCCCGAGGTTGCGCTGCATCACGATCTTGATGAAGTCGTCGAGGAAGCCGACCAGGCCGAGCCCGACGAAGAGGAAGAGGAGCAGGAGCGCCGATGCGCTGATGGAGCCGCCGGTCAGCAGGTTGGCCGCGAAGTAGCCGACGATCGTCGCCGAGATGATCACGATGCCGCCCATGGTGGGCGTGCCCCGCTTGGTGTGGTGGGTCGTGGGGCCGTCCTCGCGGATCTCCTGGCCGTAGCCGCGCTTGGACAGCACGTTGATCGCGACGCGGGTGCCGAGCAGCGAGATGAGGAGCGCGATGCCGCCGGCGAAGAGGATCGCTCTCACGGCGTGGCTGCTCCTTCCGTGGCGGCAGTGCTGTCGGGGCTGTCGGGGGCGTCGAGCAGGCCTTCGGCGACGTGCTCGAGGGCGACTCCTCGAGAGGCCTTGACCAGCACCACGTCGCCCGGCAGGACATTGTTGCGCAGCCAGGCCAGGGCCTCGTCGCGCCCCGCCGCCTCGACCAGCTCGCCGTCCCACTCGGGGCCCTCACGGGTGCCCTCGGAGATCCCGGAGGCCGTCGTCCCCACCACGACGAGGACGTCGACGCCGGTGCGGGCCGCCGCCCGGCCGACCGCACGGTGCTCGGGCCCGTGCCGCTCCCCCAGCTCCTTCATCTCGCCGAGCACGGCCACGGTCCGACGTCCGGCCTCACCCATGAGCTTGAGGGTCTCCAGCGCGGCGAGCATCGAGTCGGGGTTGGCGTTGTAGGCGTCGTTGACGACGGTGACCCCGTCAGCGCGGTCGGTCATCTCCATCCGCCACCGGGAGTCCGGACGGGCGGCGGTCAGCGAGGCGGCGACCGCGTCGAGAGGTACGCCGACGGCGAGCGCCATCGCTGCGGCGGCGCACGCGTTGAGCACCTGGTGGTGGCCGGGCATGGAGAGTCGGACCGGTGCGGAGTCGTCCCCGTGGGTGAGCCGGAAGGAGAAGCGTGCGGCCTCGTCGACCTCCGCGTCCTCCTCCCTCACGTCCCCGTGGTCTCCCCCTTGAGCTCCGGAGCGGCCGAAGGTGAGCACCCGGGCACGGGTGCGGGACGCCATCTCCCGGGTGACCGGGTCGCCGGCGTACAGCACCGCGGTCCCGTCGGGGGGCAGCGCCTCGACGATCTCGCCCTTGGTGAGGGCGATCGCCTCGCGACTGCCGAACTCTCCGATGTGGGCGGTCCCGACGTTCAGCACGGCGGCCACGCGCGGGGGCGCGATCTCGCAGAGGTAGGCGATGTTGCCGCGGTGACGGGCGCCCATCTCGACGACGAGGTACGCCGTGTCGGTGGTGGCGCGCAGCACGGTGAGCGGGACGCCGAGCTCGTTGTTGTGGTTGCCCTGGGTGGCGACGGTCGGACCGGCGTCGGCGAGCACGGCGGCGAGGTAGTCCTTCGTCCCGGTCTTGCCCTGCGAACCGGTGAGGGCGAGCACGGTCACGCCAGGAAGCCGGCCCAGCACGTGCCGGGCCAGGCGACCGAGGGCCTCGGTGGCGTCGGCCACCACCACGGTGGGAGCGGACGTCGCGCGGGTCCCGAGCACCGCGGCAGCCCCGGAGTCCGCGGCAGCCGCGGCGAAGTCGTGTCCGTCGACCCGTTCTCCCGCGATGGCGACGAACAACCCGCCCGGCTCGACGGCCCGGCTGTCGAGCGTGGCCGGAGCGTCGACCACCACGTCGGGATCGCCGTGCACCTCGCCCTGCGTCACCGCGGCGATCTCGGCCAGCGTCAGGGCGATCACGTCGGGCCCCCGGACGCCAGCCGCGCCAGCTCCGTGCGGACCACGTCGCGGTCGTCGAAGGGGTGCACCACGCCGGCCACCTCCTGGCCGGTCTCGTGCCCCTTGCCCGCGACCAGGACGACGTCGCCGGGCCGGGCCTCGGCCAGGGCGTGCCGGATCGCCGCGCGCCGGTCTCCCACCTCGACCACGCTCCCCTTGTCCGCCCGGGCCATCTCCGCCCGGGCGGCGCGCGCGCCCTCGACCATCGCGGCACGGATCGCCGCGGGGTCCTCGCTGCGCGGGTTGTCGTCGGTGACGACCAGCAGGTCGGCGAGCCGGGCGGCGATCTCCCCCATGAGCGGCCGCTTGCCGGGGTCGCGGTCGCCCCCGGCTCCGAGCACGACGATGACGCGTCCCCTGGTAAGGGGTCGCAGGGCGAGGATCGCCGCCTCGACGGCGTCGGGCTTGTGGGCGTAGTCGACGACCGCCAGGAACGGCTGCCCCTCGTCGATCGGCTCGAGACGCCCCGGGACGCCACCGCCGGCGGCGATCCCGGCGGCGACCGCTGCCGCATCGAGCCCCGCCTCGCCCGCGGCCGCGACGGCCGCCAGTGCGTTCTCCACGTTGAACGCCCCTGGGAGCGGACAGGCCGCCTCGATCCGGGCGCCGTCGGGTGCGACGACCGTGAAGGTCGAGCCGGACGGGTCGAGGACGACGTCGACGGCCTGCCAGTCGGCGTCGGCGCCGACGGCGTAGGTGCGGACGGGGAGGACGGTCTCCTCGACCAGGCGACGGCCGAAGTCGTCGGCGGAGTTGACCAGCGCCCGGCGGGCGCGCGCGGGCGTGAAGAGCGACGCCTTGGCGCGGTAGTAGTCCTCGACGTCGGCGTGGAAGTCGAGGTGGTCGCGGCCGAGGTTGGTGAAGACCGCGACGTCGAAGACCACGCCGTCGACGCGCCCCATCACCAGGGCGTGGCTGGACACCTCCATGGCGCACGCCTCGACACCGCGCTCCACCATGAGGGCGAACAACCCGTGGAGGTCGGGCGCCTCGGGCGTGGTGAGCGCGGTCTTCACGTCATGACCGAGCACGCGCGTGCCGATCGTGCCGATGACGGCGCTCGGGACGCCCGCCCGCTGCAGCCCGCTCTCGAGGAGGCGGGTGGTCGTCGTCTTGCCCTGGGTGCCGGTGACGCCGATCGTGCGCAGCCGTTCCGTGGGGTGGCCGTAGACCTCGGCCGACACCAGGCCAAGCACGTCGCGCGGCCGATCCACCACCACGGCCGGTCGCCGGCCCCCGAGCGCGGCCGCCCCCTCGGGATCGGTCAGGACCGCCACCGCCCCGGCCGCGACGGCGTCGTCGAGGTAGGCGATGCCGTGGGCGCGCGAGCCCGGGAGGGCGGCGTACAGGTCGCCCGGGCGGATGCGTTGCGAGCTCAGCGAGATGCCGGTGACGGACGTCTCGGCGTCACCCTCGAGGGCGGCAGCGACCTCCGGTCGATCGGTCAGCCGATCGACCAGGACCCGCAGCGGCGTACGCGGTGGGTGCTCCGGCCGGACTGTTCCGTCGGGCAGTTCGGGCACGGCCAGGACGTTACTGGTCGGCTGTGGGCCGACCCCATTCGACGGGGAGGTCGGACGGCTTGGTGCCCGTCGGCGGGACGGCGTAGCGACGCAGCGCGTAGCTCATGATCTTGCTGAACGCCGGACCGCCGACCGAGCCACCACCGCCGCCGTTCTTGGGGTCCTGCACCACGACGTAGACGGTGAAGCGGGGGTCGTCGGCCGGCGCGAAGCCGGCGAAGGAGACCGTGAACGTGCCGTCGTAGCAGCCGCACTCCTTGCCGACGCGCTGCGCGGTGCCGGTCTTGCCCGCGACCCTGTAGCCCGGCACCTGCGCGCTGGGCGCGACGCCGTCCTCCGGGTCGACGACCTTCTCCATCATCTTCATGGTCTGCTTCGCCGCGTCGGCGCTGATCACCTGGCGCGTCGTCGTGGTGTCGGTGCCGACCTCGACGCCGTCGTCGGTCGTCGCCGCGCCCGCGATGATGCTCGGCGACACCCGGACGCCACCGTTGGCGATGGTGTTGACGGCCGCGGCCATCTGGATCGCGTTGACCGACAGCGACTGGCCGAACGCCATCCGGTCCTTGGTCTGCGAGGTCAGCAGCGGACCGGCCGGGATGATGCCCGCGGTCTCGCCGCGCACGCCGATCCCCGTCGTGCTCCCGAGCCCGAACTTGTGCAGGTAGCGGCTCAGCGCCGCCGGGCTGAACTGGTCGGCCGCCAGCACCGTGCCGATGTTGGACGACTGGGCCAGCACTCCAGCGAGCGTGAGCCGGATGGTGTCGTGAGGGAACCAGTCCTTGATCGGCCGGTCCTGGCGGAACAGCCGCGGCGGCACCGTCAGCTTGGTGCGCGGCGTCACCTTGCCCGCGTCGATCAGCGACGACATGGTCAGCACCTTCTCGACCGAGCCCGGCTCGTAGACGTCGGCCAGCGCGCGCGAGACGTACGCCGACTTGGGCGACTCGAGGGGCTCGGTGGCGTCGTACGTCGGGAAGTCGGCGAGGGCGGTGATCTCGCCGGTGCGCGAGTCCATCACGACGGCCACGCCGCTCGAGCCGCCGGCGTCCTCGACGGTCTGCCGGAGGACGCGCTGGACGTACCACTGCAGGTCGAGGTCGATGGTGGTGTGCAGGTCGTCGCCGTCGACCGCCTTCTCGATGGTGTTGACGCCGAGCGGGATCCGGTTGCCGCCGCTGACCTGGTAGTGCGCGGAGCCGTCCTTGCCGGACAGGAGCTTGTCGAAGGTCAGCTCGAAGCCGGCCAGTGGACGAGCCCCCTCCTCGGGGTCGGGCGTCCCGAGGAAGCCGATCAGGTTGGCCGCCACGTCACGCGCGGGGTAGTCGCGGGCGGGGTCGCGCCGGGTGAAGAGCCCCTTGTAGCCCTCGGCCTCCGCATCGTCGAGGACGTCGTTGGCCAGGGTCGAGGGCACCCGCCGCGCGACGTACTCGAAGCGGCTGTCGGCCCGCAACGCCTCGAGGGTCTCGAAGTAGTCGATCCCCAGGCTCGTCGACAGCAGCTGCGCCAGCGGCTTCGCGTCGGGCGCGGTCCACAGCGGGTCGGCGACGATCATCACGCCCTCGATCGACCCGGCCAGCGCGATGCCGTTGCGGTCGAGTATCTCGCCGCGCTCGGCGGGCAGCACGACCTCCACCGAGCCCTCGGCGGCCGCCATGTCGGCGTAGGACTGTGGGTCGATGGCCTGCAGCTGCACCAGCCGGGCGCCGAAGAACGACAGCACCATCGCGATGACGACGAAGCCGGCCCGCAACCGCACGTGCGGCGAGCCGCGCCTGGAGCGCACGCTGCGCCGGCGTCGAGTCGATGCTGAGGGCACGGGCTGGGCTTCTCCGGAGTCGTGGGCGGTGGCGGCTAGTTGCGGCGCGCCTGGCGGTCCTGGCGGTCCTGGCGGTCGCGCTTCTTGCCATCTTCACGGTCGCCGGCCCCGGTTCCCCGCCTCCCGGCGCCCGTGTCGGCCACTTCCTCGCGAATGATCGGGTCCGGCGTCAGGCTGGCGGGCTTGCGCGGCGGGAGCGGCCGGATCCGGAGGCCGTTGTCGATCGTCGCGGGAGTCGCCACGCCGATCACCTTGCCGTCGGACAGCTGGAGGAACGCCGGGCTGGCCGCGGGGACCATGCCGAGCGCCTGGGCCTGCTCGGCCACCCGCTGCGGGTCGCGCAGGTCGTCGAGCTCCATCTGCAGCGTCTGCTGGCGGGCCGTCAGGGTGCGGGCCTGCTCCTCGAGCCCGGACGCGGCGAAGCTCGCCTGCTGCATGGAGGTGTTGAAGAGCAGCAGTCCCACGACGCCCGCGACCAGGACGAGGGAGACCAGCATCACGAACGGGACGCGGGGGGTCCGGGTCCGCCGGCGCGGCACCACCCTGAGCCGCGCCTTGGCGACCGCGCGTCCGGGTATCTGGGGCAGCCTCGGCGCCTGCTTGCGGAGCGGGCCGGGCCCGGGGTCGCTGAGCTGGGGAGTGCTCATGTCTTACGCGGCTCCTGTGTCGGGGAAGGTGGGCCGGGACGTTCGGGCGCTCACTCGTTCGAGCGCGCGCAGGCGCACGCTCGCGGCGCGGGGGTTGAGCTCCACCTCCGCGGCGTCGGCCTGCTCCGCGCCGCGGGTGACCAGGCGGAACTGCGGCTCGTGCCCCTCGGGCACGAACGGCATGTCCTCGGGGACGTCGCTGCGCGTGGCCTCGACGAAGGCGCGCTTGACCAGACGGTCCTCGAGGGAGTGGTAGGACTCCACGACCACCCGGCCGCCCACCGCCAGCGCGTCGATCGCCGCCGGGACCGCGCGGCGCAGCACAGCCAGCTCGTCGTTGACCTCCATCCGCAGGGCCTGGAAGGTGCGCTTGGCGGGGTGCCCTCCGGTACGCCGGGCGGGTGCCGGGATGACGTCGTACAACAGCTCGACCAGCTGGGCCGAGGTCGTGAACGGCGCGCTCTCGCGGGCCTTGACGACGGCGCGGGCGATCTGGCGGGCGAACCGCTCCTCGCCGTACTCCTTGAGGATCCGTGCGAGGTCTCCGGCGGAGTACGTGTTGAGGACGTCGGCCGCGGTCGTGCCGGTCGTGCCGTCCATGCGCATGTCCAGCGGGGAGTCGGTGCGGTAGGCGAAGCCGCGTTCGCTCACGTCGAGCTGCAGCGAGGAGACCCCGAGGTCGAAGAGCACCCCGTCGACCTGGGCCAGACCGAGGTCCGCCATCACCTCGGGGATCTCGTCGTACACGGCGTGGACCGCGGTGAAGCGGTCGCCGTACGCCGCGAGCCGCTCGCCGGCGAGGGCCAGCGCGTCGGGGTCTCGGTCGATGCCCACGACCCGGGCGAGGGTGCACCTCGCGAGCACGGCCTCGCTGTGGCCGCCGAGGCCAAGAGTGGCGTCGACCAGCACGGCGCCGTCATGGTCGAGCGCGGGCGCCAGCAGAGCGACGACCCGGTCGAGGAGGACCGGGACGTGGGACGGGCTCACCATCCCCGCCTCTCAGCGCCCGAGGCTGACGACGAGGAGGAGCAGGACCGCGGCGCCGGAGGAGGCGACGGCCGAGAAGGCCATCAGCGCGACCGTCTCACGGGCCTGGTGCCGGACCCGCCGGACCCGCGGCACGGCGGCTGCGAGCTCGTCGATCGTGGTGATGCTCATGATGTCGACCCCAGAGGAAGGAGGGTGGTGCGGGGAAGGGTGGTGCGGGGTGGAGCGCGTGCGCATCGCCGGGTCAGGTCCCTGCCCGCTCCCCGTGGGGGACCACACGGGGGAAGCCGGCCCGGACGAGTCCGGGGCACGGCCGCGAGGTTGCCGACACGTCCATGTCGGTGACGGTCCGTCTGGAACCGGGGAAGGTGCCCCAGAAGGAGTCGGCTGGAGAGCGGGCCCGAGACCTGGCCCTGCGATGCGTTCTTGACTTGTCTTGGGTGTGCGGTGGGGCGGGGTGGGGCGTCAGACGCCGGGGAGGATCTCGTCGCTGAGATCGGCGAACTGCTCCTCCTCCGACTGGAGGTAGGTCTCCCAGTTGGCCGGGTCCCAGATCTCGACCCGGTCGAGGGCGCCGATCACGACGACGTCCTTGCGGAGACCGGCGTACTCGCGCAGGAGCGGCGCGATGCCGATGCGGCCCTGCTTGTCCGGTGTCTGGTCGAAGGCCCCCGAGGACAGCATCCGGACATAGCTGCGGGTGGCCTTGTTGGTGAGGGACGCCTCCCGCAGCTTCGCGGTGAGCACCTCGAACTGGGCGAGTGAGTAGACCGTCAGGCAGCGCTCCTGGCCGCGCGTGACCATCAACCCCTCCTCCAGCTGGTCCCTGAACTTCGCCGGGAGGAAGAGCCGCCCCTTGTCGTCGAGCTTGGGGGTGTAGGTGCCGACGAACACGGCCACCCCCGCTTCTCCACAAGGACTCTCCCGTCCTCCACTTCGCCCCACTGTACGCCACTTTCCCCCACCGTCAACCACATTCACCCCTGATTCGCCACTGGTCTCCCCCCGTGTCACCGGGCGGTGGCCCAGCGCGCACATCCGGCGCGCCCAGCCCGGCATTCCGATACCGATTCGTGATCCCCTGGGAGGAACCTGGGAGACACCGGCCGCGTAAGTTGCCGGGACCGCTTACGGTTGGGCCACATCAAGATCGGTTCGGAATGAGCGGGGTCCGAACGAGGAGCTCCCTGGAGGGACAGGCGTGACAGAGTCGATGTCGATGTCGGGGTCAGTGACAGGGTCGACAAGACCGGCGACAGGGCCGTCGACGCACGAGACGGGCGCCGACCTCGAGACTGTGCAGCGGGTGACCCGCCGGGTCCGCGACAACATCGAGAAGGTCATCGAGGGCAAGCCCGACGTCGTGTCCTCGGCGATCGTGGTCCTGCTCGCCGAGGGTCACCTCCTGATCGAGGACGTCCCGGGAGTCGGCAAGACCATGCTGAGCAAGGCGCTGGCCCGCTCGATCGACTGCACCGTCCGGCGCATCCAGTTCACGCCCGACCTGCTGCCCTCCGACGTCACCGGCGTCTCGGTCTTCAACCAGGACACCCGCGAGTTCGAGTTCCGGCCGGGCGGCATCTTCGCCAACATCGTCGTCGGCGACGAGATCAACCGCGCCTCGCCCAAGACCCAGTCCGCGCTCCTCGAGTGCATGGAGGAGCGGCAGGTCACCGTCGACGGGACGACGTACGAGCTAGAGGCGCCGTTCATGGTCATCGCGACGCAGAACCCCATCGAGATGGAGGGCACCTACGCCCTCCCCGAGGCCCAGCGCGACCGCTTCATGGCGCGGGTGTCGGTGGGCTACCCCGTCGAGGCGGCCGAGATCGCCATGCTCAACTCCCACACGCTGCACAACCCGCTCGAGGACCTCGAGTCGGTCACCGACGCCGCCGAGATCCGCAAGCTGGTCGGCATCGTGAACCAGGTCTTCGTCTCCCCCGCCGTCCAGCGGTACGCCGTCGCGCTGACCACCGCGACGAGGCGGTCGGGTGAGCTGATGCTGGGGGCGTCGCCGCGCGCGACCCTCCACCTGATCCGCGCGTCGAAGGCCGTGGCAGCGATCGCCGGTCGCGACTTCGTCCTCCCCGACGACGTCCACGACCTGGCGCGCCCGGTGCTGGCGCACCGGCTGCTGCCCAGCGTCGAGGCCGCCATGACCGGTCGCAGCACCAGCGCCATCCTCGACGGGATCGTGGCATCGGTGCCGGTCCCCGACGGCGGCCAAAGCTGATCGACAGGCTGATCGACAGGCTGATCGACAGGCTGACCTGCAGGCAGACCGGTCGCGACAGGCGGGAGGGGGCGGAGTGCGCGAAGCGTTGTCAGGACTGACGGTCCGCGGGCGGGCCTTCCTCGCGGCGGGCATCAGCGCCATCATCTGCGCCATCGCCCTGGGTGAGGACTCGCTCACGCGGGTCGGCGTCCTGGTCGCCGCCCTGCCGCTGGTCACCGCGGCCTTCATCGCGCGCAGCCGCTACCGCCTGGCACTGGTCCGCACCGTCACCCCCCAGCTGGTCGCCGCGGGCCAGCCCGCGCTGGTCCGGCTGGCCCTCACCAACGAGGGCCGCACCCCGAGCGGGCTGCTGCTGCTGGAGGACCAGGTGCCCTACGTGCTCGGCGCCCGGCCGCGGTTCGTGCTGGAGGGCATCGGTCACGGCTGGCGCCGCCACGTGACCTACCAGGTGCGCTCGGACGTGCGCGGGCGCTTCGAGATCGGCCCGATGAGCGTGCGCGTCAGCGACCCGTTCGGGCTGGTCGAGCTCGGCCGCAGCTTCCGCACGTCGGTGCCCCTCACCGTCACCCCCCGCACGGTGCCCCTGCCCACGATCCCGATGGGCGGTGCCTGGACGGGGTCCGGCGACAACCGCCCCCGCTCGTTCGCGTCGGGGTCGGCAGAGGACGTGACCGTGCGGGAGTACCGCCGCGGCGACGACCTCCGCCGCGTGCACTGGCGCAGCTCGGCGCGCGTCGGCGAGCTGATGGTGCGCCGCGAGGAGCAGCCCTGGCAGTCACGTGCCACCGTCTTCCTCGACAACCGCACCCGCGCGCACCGCGGGCAGGGCATCGCGTCGTCGCTCGAGGCGGCCGTGTCGGCGGCCGCGTCCATCGCCGTGCACCTGAGCCAACGCGGCTTCACCGTCCGGCTGGTCACCGCCACCGGCGAGGACGCCGGCACGGTGTGGCACTCCCGCGACGCCGAGCTCAACACCGGCCCGTTGCTCGAGGCGCTCGCCGTCGTCCAGCCGACGGCGCACGTGCAGTTCGACACCGGTTGGCTGGCGGAGTCGGCCCACGGCGGGCTCGTCGTGGCGATCCTCGGCGCCGTCGACGCGCACGACCAGCCGGTGCTGCGGCGGATGCTCCACCACGCCGGCTCGGCCCTCGCGATCGCCCTCGACGTCGAGCAGTGGCAGTCCGGCGGGCGCCGCGAGCAGGTCGAGAACGCCGCGCAGCTCGGCCGGCAGGGCTGGCGCGCCGTGGACCTGCGCCCCGGGGACCGCCTCGACAGCGTGTGGCAGGAGCTCGGCCGCAGCAGTGCTCGCAACGCACGCCTCGCCGATCGCGAGCGCATCCAGCTCGCGTCCGGCGCGGCGGTGGGCAGCTCCGGACCACAGATGCGAGCGCCGTCGTGACCGCCACCCAGACCCCGCCGCCCGCCGCAGGGACGTCGGCGAGCCCCGACACTCCGACCGGGCGTGCGCCCCGCCAGCCGCTGTCCCACCGGATCAGCGGCCGGGTCGGCAGCGGCGCCCCGCAGATCCTGGCCCTCACCGCGGCGGCGATGGGCACCACGTGGGCCGCCATGCTGGCGTGGCGCGGTTTCACCACCCAGCCGGCGCTGTTTATGGGGCCTCTCTTCCTGCTGGCGCTCGTGGTCGGCGGACTCGGCATCGCCCTCCGGCTGGCCAGGCTGCCCGTCGTCGTCGTGCTGCTCGCCCAGGTCGTGGCGGGCTTCCTGGCCGCCCAGGCCCTGGTGACCGGGCGCGCGCTGCCCAGCCCCGCTGGTCTCGACGACCTCCAGGTGCGGTTCTCCGCCGGGATCGAGACCGCCCAGTCGTTCATGGCGCCGGTCCCGACCAGTGCCCCCGGCGTCGAGCCGCTGCTGATCTTCGGTGGGCTGGTCTGCCTGCTGCTGGTCGACTTCCTCGCCTGCTCGCTGCGCCGCGTCTCGCTGGCCGGCCTGCCGCTGCTGACCATCTACACCGTGCCGGTCAGCGTCACCGGCTCGGGCGTCTCCTGGTGGGTCTTCGTGGCGACCGCGGCCGGGTTCGCGACCATGCTCTACCTCCAGGAGAGCGAGCACCTCTCCCGGTGGGGGCGGACCCTCGGCCAGGACAGCGCGGCCGCGGACCCCTCGGCGTTCGGGGTACGCACCGGCGACGTCCGTGGCAGCGCGGCCGGGATCGCAGCCCTGGCCACGGCGGTCGCCCTGCTCCTCCCCCTTGCGATCCCGACGCTGTCGGTGAGCCTGTTCTCCGGAGGCTTCGGCGAGGGCGCCGGCGACGACCTCGAGATCACCAACCCCGTCACCGACCTGCGACGCGACCTCGACCGCGGCGCGGACACACCGCTGCTCACCCTGACCACCGCCGACCGGGACCCGACGTACCTGCGCATCGCGGTCCTCACCCGGCTCAACGACGACAGCTGGAGCGCCGGCAACCGGCAGGTCCCCGAGGAGAACTACGTCAGCGGCGACCTGCCGCGGCTGACCGGCGTGAGCACGGCGCTGATGGACCGCAGCACCGAGCAGCAGTTCAGCTATCAGGTCCAGGTCTCCGACTCGCTGAAGTCGCGGTGGCTGCCCACCGCCCAGAACCTCACCCGCATCTTCCCGCCCGGCGACTTCCGCTTCGACGACGACACCATGGACTTCCTGGCCGGTGCCAACGACACCGCGGGCACGTCGTACTCCTTCACCAAGATCCGGCTCGACTACTCCGCGGAGGAGCTGGTGAACGCTCCGGACACGACCACGGCCGTCTCGCCGGAGTTCACGCTGGTCCCGCCGAACACCCCGGCACGGGTGCAGGAGATCGCCCGCGCGGTGACCGAGGGCATCGGCAACGACTACCAGCGCGCGGTGGTGCTGCAGAAGTGGTTCCGCGAGGACGGTGGCTTCCGCTACTCCCTCGACACCAGCGGCAGCGGCACCGAGGACCTGCTCAGCTTCCTCGAGGAAGGCCCTGACGGTCGGGTCGGCTACTGCGAGCAGTTCGCCTCCGCCATGGCGATCATGGCCCGCACCCTCGGCATCCCCGCCCGTGTGGCGGTCGGCTTCCTGCAGCCGACCGAGGTCGGTGTCAACCGCTGGCAGTACTCCTCCCACGACATGCACGCCTGGCCCGAGCTGTTCTTCCCGGGCTCGGGGTGGGTCAGGTTCGAGCCGACGCCCCGCGCCGGGCCCCAGGACTCCTCGATCGAGACCGTGGCGCCGGCGTACACCCAGGTCGACATCGAGAACCTGCCCACACCCTCGTTGCAGCCGTCGTCCGGCCAGGCATCGGAAGAGCTGCCCAGCCGCGGCAGCGATCGCCCGAGTGCGGACGCCGCCGCCGACGACACCGCCGCCGACCAGAGCGGCGCCGGCCTCTCTCCTGCCGTGCGCTGGGCCCTGCTGATCGTCGCCGGGCTGGGCGTGCTGGTCGGCCTGGCCTTCGTCCCCCAGCTCGTGCGCCGCGCGCGCCGCGAGCGCCGCTGGCGCACGGGTGGAGCCCAGGCGGCCTGGGACGAGCTGCGCGACACCGCCGTCGACCTCGGCATCGTGTGGCGGGCCGGCCTCTCGCCCCGGGCGATGCGCAACCGCCTCGTCGACCACTTCGGCGCCGAGCTCGTGGCCGGCGTGCCCGAGCGGCCGGCGCGCGGGCCGGACGCCAACCCCCGCGCGGTCGAGGCGCTCGACCGGATCGTGCGCGAGGTGGAGCTGCTGCGTTACTCCCGGTCACCCGGGACCCCTGAGACCCGCGGCCTGCGCTTCGACTTGGAGGCCTGCGCGGCCGCGCTCGCGGGTGGGGCGACGCCGCCGACGCGGCGCCGGGCCCGCTGGTGGCCGCGCTCGTTGTTCCGCCGCGGTCAGGTCAGGCCGCGCGCGGGATCAGCGGACAACGCACCGACCGTCGACCACGGTGTCGTGGTCGACCACGTTGGCTAGCGGCCCGCCGCGTCGGCGCTGAGTCTCACGAACTGCCCGGCGAGGCGCCGACCGAGCTCTCCCTCAGTCGACGAGGCGCCGACTGGGCGTGAGGCTGAGGTGGCTAGTACCCGCCGCGCTCGTCGCGGCGACGGCGCCAGCGCTCCTCCATGCGCTCCATGAAGGAGCCGGAGGAGGTGTGGCGCATCCGCGGACCACGCTTGCGGGCACGGCCACCCTCGATGAGGGTGAAGCCGCCCTTGCCGGCGGGGTCGCTCCCCTGACGGGGGTCGGGTGCCGCGGACTGGCCGCGCAGCGAGCTGAGGGCCAAGGTGGCGCAGCCCAGCATGATCACGAAGCCGACGATGCCGAGGACGGTGAGGGTGAAGTAGGCACCCGCGATGAGGACGCCGACGCCGACGGCGAAGCCGACTCCGGCGAGGATGGCACGGCGGCGGGCGCTCTGCCGGAAGGTGGTGCCACGAAGGGTGGACGCCAGCTTGGGATCCTCTTGGACGAGGGCGCGCTCCATCTGCTCGAGCAGTCGGAGCTCCTCTTCCGAGAGCGGCACGTTACCTCCCTGCGCCTGTTGGTGGGACAAGTCTAGGCAGGCGTTGGGCGGCGCGGTAGCGGGTGGTGAAAATTCGTACGACCTTCGTCGGACGGAGGGTCATGGCCGGGCTGTCAGCAGGCTCGCCGGACCCACCATCGCGGTGCCGTAGCGCAGGGTCGCCCGGTCGACGGCCCGATCGGCGTCGGACCATCCGTGCTCCCGCTCCCCGAGGAGCAGCTGGCGGTGGACGGCTGTGCGCGCGACCAACCCCTCGACCCGCACTCCCACGAGCCGCACCCGGGCACGCTGCAGTCCGAGGGCGTCGTAGAGGCGGGTGGCGGTGCGGTAGACCTCCTGGGTCACGTCGGTCGCCTCGGGCAGGGTGCGCGAGCGGGTGATCGTGGTGAAGTCGGCGAACCGCACCGTCAGGGTCACGGTGCGCCCGGCGACGCCGGCGACCCGCATCCGGTTGGTCACCCGCGTGGTCTGCCGGAGGATCTCGCGCACGATGACCTCGCGGTCGTCGGTGTCCCTGCCGAAGGTCTCGTTGGCCCCCATCGACTTGTCCGCCTCGAACGCGCCGTGCCGGGGGGTGATCTCGCGCCGGTCGTCGCCCCAGGCAAGACCGTGCAGGTGCTGGCCGAGAGCCACGCCGATCGCGCGCTGGAGGGTGCGCAGCGGGGTGTGCGCGATGTCGCCGACGGTGACCAGACCGAGCCGGTGCAGCATCGCCTGGGTCTTCTCCCCCACCCCCCACAGCTCGCCGACGTCGAGAGGGTGCAGGTAGGTCGTCACCGCCGACGGCGGCACCACGACGACCCCGTCCGGCTTGGCCCGGCGGCTGCCGATCTTGGCCAGGGTCACCGAGCCGGCCAGCCCGACCGAGCAGGTGATGCCCTGCTCGTCGTGGATGGTGGCGCGCAGCTGCTCGGCCACCTCCAGTGGTGATCCGAGCCGGCGGGTCGCCCCCCGGACGTCGAGGAAGGCCTCGTCGAGCGAGACCACCTCGACCAGCGGGGTGACCTGGCGGAAGGTCTCCATCACCGAGGAGGACACGGCCGTGAACGTGTCGTAGTCAGGTGACAGCGTCACCGCCTGCGGGCACAGTCGCCGCGCGCGGGTGGACGGCATCCCGGACCGGACACCGAAGGCCCGCGCGAGGTAGTTGGCCGACAGCACCACTCCGCGCTGGGCACCACCCACGATGACCGGGACGTCGACGAGCTCTGGGTGCTCGCGGAGCGCCACGGAGGCATAGAACGCGTCCATGTCGACATGCAGGATCGGGCAGTCGTGCGAGTAGTCAGCCATGTGACCACCGCAACCCCTGACAGAGCAGCACCACGGGGGGTTTGCCTGACCAGCACCCACCCTGTCCTTGCTCAGTGGGCGAGGAGGTGGAGCTGGGTCGCCAGCGGGAGGTACTCCGACCGCCTGGCGACGGCCTGCTCGAGCTCGACGAGGGCGGCGGTGGCGCCGGGCTCGAGGTCGAGCAGCGAGCCGGGGACCAGGTCGGCGAAGACCCGGACGCCGAGGACCTCGGCGACCTCGAAGCCGGCATTCGCGAGCAGTCCGTCAGCGCCCGCGAGCTCCTCACGGGTGAACCGGCGACCGGTCCGCGAGGCGGGGTCGTGGCCCTCGAGCAGGGCCAGCGCCTGCTGGAAGTGACCAGCCATCGCCCGGGCGACGACGGCTGCGTGCCGTTGGGCGACCAGCAGGCTGAGGTTGCCCCCGGGGCGGAGCACGTCTCGGAGCGTGGTGAGGGCGGCCCGGGGGTCGGGCACCACCTCGAGGACGCCGTGGCAGAGCACCAGGTCGAGAGGCTCGTCGACGGACTCGTCGACCAGGCTCCCCACCCCGGCTCCCAGGTCGGAGAGGTCTCCTTGGATGCCGGTGACCAGGTCGGTGACCCCGCTCTCGGCCGCCCGGCGGCTGAGAGCGGCGAGGGCATCGGGGCTGGGGTCGACGACGGTGACGCGATGACCGAGGGCGGCCAGCCGGACCGCGAAGCCGCCGGTCCCGCCGCCGATGTCGAGGATCCGTGCGGGGCCGGCGTCGCTGCCCGACTGCTCGAGGACTCGCTGGACGGCTGCCCAGACGACGGCGGTGCGGGCGGACATGGCGCCAACCCTAGTGGGGCCCGACGCCCTCTCCCGTGCTCGCTCATCCGGGGGCCGCTCATCCCGGACTTCCCTGGCTGCGGTGCCACAGCTTGCGGGCCACCTGCTTGACCGAGTCGGCTGGGTCACCGGCGGGCTTGACGTCGGCATAGGGGGAGAGCTTGAACCCGCTGGAGTGCACCAGCACGCGACGCTGGCCCATGCCGCCGGCGGTGCTGCGCGCGTCGTCGTCGTGCTCCCCGAACGTCGGGGGTGCGGCCATGACCGGCCGGGTCGACCGGCTCTCGGCCGCCCCCTTCACCGAGGCCAGCTGCACCCCCACCTCGGCGAATCCCTCAGGCACCGTGTCGAGCACCTCGCGCACGGCCTCGAGACCGGAGCGCTGCCACAGCCCGTGCAGGGTGGGCAGGTCCCACGCGCCGGTGCCGCGCAGGGAGACGCCCTTGTAGCCGGTACGGCGCAGCTCCCCCCTCACCACCAGCAGCCAGGAGCCGAACACCGTGGCGGCGTAGGGACCCTGCGCGTCCTCGAAGAACGTCGCGTCGACCGGTCCGGTCGCGTCGTCGAGGGTGAGGAAGACGACCCGGCGACCGGACCTGATCGGCGGGGTCTGGGTGGCGACCTTGACGCCGGCGACGAGGAGGTCGGACTTGCTGCGCTGGCGCAACAGGTCGTGGGAGCGCACCACCCCGAGCGCGTCGAGGAAGGGGGCGTAGGTGTCGACGACGTGCCGGCTGGCATCGAGACCGAGGATCTCCAGCTCCGCGCGCATCCGCTCCTCGGCGCTCAGCTCGGGCAGCCCGGAGATCTCTCCCTCCCCCGGTTCGTCGCCGAGGTCGAGGGCGAGCTGGACCGAGGTGACCGGTGGCGGCGGTGCGGTCGCCCGGGACTGCGCCGCCGCCTTGGCCCACACCCCCGCCGAGGCCAGCGCGTGCCGCTCGGTCGGGAGCGCCTCCTCGCGGACCGCGGGGTCGGTGCTGCAGCGGGCGGCGGCGTCGGCGGCCCGCTGGTCCGCCGGCCGGGTCGCGCCAGGTCCACCAGAGCGCGCCCGGCGTCCCGCGCCGAGACCGCGACTGCGGCCGCTGGAGGCCGCCTTGTCGACGCCGCGGGCGAACCGGTCGAGCTCGGCCACCTGGAGCAGCAGGTCGCGCCGGGTGACCCGGCGCCGGCGGCGTACGCCGGTGTCGTCGGGCGCCCCGATGCCGTAGATGGTGTCGAAGGCCCCGGTCAGCACCAGCCGCTCGGCGGTCGGCCGGGACACCCGCGCGCGGTGCCAGAAGTCGGTCAGCGAGTGGTAGGGCCGGGCCGCGACCACCCGGGCGATCTCGCCCTCGTTGACCCCCTTGACGTCGGCGAGCGCCAGCCTGATCGCGTAGCCGACCTCCGCGTCGGGCGACGGCTCGACGACGTAGTGCTGCTGCGAGGCGTTGACGTCGAGACCGCGGATCTCGATGCCGCAGTGGCGGGCGTCGTCGAGGAGAAGGCGCTTGGGGTACATGCCCGGGTCGTGGGTGAGCACGCCGGCCAGGAAGTGTGCCGGCCAGTGTGCCTTGAGCCAGGCGGACTGGTAGGTCGGCAGCGCGAACGCCGCGGCGTGGGCCTTGCAGAAGCCGAACGACGCGAACGCCTCGATCACCTTCCAGACCGCCTCGAGCATCGGCAGGGAGTAGCCCGCGTCGATCGCCCGGGGGAAGAACCAGCGCTTGGTCTCGGCCATCCCCTCGCGGTCACCGAGAGCACGGCGCTTCTCGTCGGCCTCGGCCAGGTCGACCTTGGCCAGGGTCGAGATCATCTCGATGACCTGCTCGTGGAAGACCACCACACCCTGGGTCTCCTCGAGGATCGGCTTGAGGTCACGGTGCAGGAAGAGCGGCTCCTTCCAGCCCTGCTTGGCGTCGAGGTAGGGGGTGACCATGTCGCTCTTGACCGGTCCGGGCCGGAACAACGAGATGTCGGTGATGATGTCGCCGAACGAGCCGATGCCGGACTTGCCGACCAGCTCGCGCTGGCCGGGCGACTCGATCTGGAAGACGCCGAGCGTGCGCGCCTCGCTGATCATCGTGTAGGTCGTCTCGTCGTCGAAGGGGACCTGGGCCTCGTCGTCGAGGTCGAGCTCGACCCCGTCGACCCGCTTGATCTCGGCGACCGCGTGGGCCATCGAGGACTGCATGCGGATGCCGAGCACGTCGAGCTTGAGCAGGCCGAGGTCCTCGACGTCGTCCTTGTCGAACTGGCTCATCGGGAAGCCGGCGAAGCTCGCCTCGACCGGCGTCCGGTCGAGCAGCGTCGCGTCGGAGAGCAGCACCCCGCAGGGGTGCACAGCGACGTGGCGGGGCAGCCCGTCGAGCCGCTCGACCAAGCGGAACATCAGGTCGAGACGCTCCTCGCCGAGACCGCTGGCGCGCAGCTCGGGCAGCTCGCGCAGCGCCACCCGGGCATCGCGGGCGCGGATGTGCGGGAACGCCTTGGCGATCGCATCGGTCTCACCGGGCGGCATCCCGAGCGCGGCGCCGACGTCGCGGACGGCGTGGCGGACCCGGTAGGTGTCCATCATCGACACGCAGACGCAGCGCTCCCCTCCGTATCTGTCGAGGATCGCCTCGTAGACCTCGAGCCGGCGCGCGGACTCGACGTCGACGTCGATGTCGGGCAGCGCCTGGCGCAGCGGCGAGAGGAACCGCTCCATCAGCAGGCCGTGCCGCAGCGGGTCGACCCCCGAGACGCCGAGGAGGTAGTTGACCAGGCTGCCCGCCCCCGAGCCGCGGGCAGCGCAGCGCACCCCCATCTCCTTGATCAGGTCGGTGACGTCGGCGACGGTCAGGAAGTAGGACGCGTAGCCGAGCCCGCCGATGATCTGCAGCTCGTCGTCGAGCCGTTTCCAGATGCGCTGACGGGGGGCGGAGCCGTAGCGATCCCCGATCGCTCCCTCGCAGCGGGCTCGTAGGGAGCCGTCGGCCGAGGCTCCCCTGGCCCCCGTGACCTCGAACTCGGGGAAGTGCACCTCACCCAGGCCCAGGTCGGCGCGGGGGTCGAGCGCGCACCGGTCGGCCACCCGGCGGGTGCCGGCCACCAGCCGGTCAGCATCCCACCCACCGAGCCCGGCGAGCCGGCAGATCTCCTCGGCCACCTCGTGCATCTGCTTGCCGGACTTGAGAAAACCCTCGGCGTTGCCGCGATCGAGGTGGCGGTGGTCGAGGGCGACCAGGCGCCGGGCGGCGTCGAGCACATCGACGGTGGGGGCATCGAGGCGGTCGGCGTAGCGGACCGCGTTGGTCAGCACCGGCTCGAGCCCGGCCTGCCGGGCGACGCCGGCCATCCGGGCGGCGTGGGCGGAGGTGCCGGGTCCCCAGTCGCCGGCGTGGCCGGGAAGCCGGTGGGAGACCAGCTCGACGAGGAGGTGGCTGCTCGGGACCAGCACCCGCCACGGCGCGAGCGCGGCCAGGGCCAGGTCGTCGCGACGCCGGGTGGCGGCAGTGCCGAGCGCGGAGGCCGGACCGAGCATCACCACCAGGTCACCTCCGCCGAGCAAGGGACCCACCTGGTCGGCCAGCTCGTCGAGGTCGAGCACCGGACTGCCGCGCTCGCCCGCCAGCCGGACCGCGGAGACCAACCGGCACAGCGCCGCCCAGCCACCACGTCCGCCTCCGGGCCCACCAGCGTGCGCCAGGACGGTCACCCGCGGCAGACCGCCCCGCTCGGGGGCGAGGTCACGGAAGGCGCCGCCGCGCACCGGCGTACGCGAACCGCCGGCGCGGGCGGACCCGCTCGTCAAGCCGGTCGCGAGATCGGCGTGCCGGTAGGCCAGCTCCACCCCCAGCACCGGGCGGATGCCGGCCGAGAGGCAAGCGGTGGCGAACTTCACCGCGCCGTAGGTGCCGTCCCGGTCGGTCAACGCCAGCGTGTCCATCTCCTGCTCCAGGGCCCGCTCGACCAGCACGTGCGGGTGGGAGGCGCCGTAGCGCAGGGAGTAGCCCGAGGCGACGTGGAGGTGGACGAACGGGTCGGACACAGGGCACCCCGCCGATCAGGCCGCGCCGGTCGTGCGGCCCGGAACCGGCAGTCGCTGCCCCACGGGCAGGTGCGGGGTCAGGCCGAGCGCGGTCTCGACCACGCCGAGGAAGCGGTCGGCGTCACGGATCAGGTCGTCTGCCTCACGGGCGGTGACCGCGCGGGTGGATCCTGCCTCGGCGGCCGCCCGCTTGGAGGCGCCGGCCGCGAAGAAGCCGGCCCACTCACCCAGCTCCGGGGCCACCTCGGCGAGCAGGACCCACGCGTTCTTCTGCCGGCGCCGCCGCCCCGAGGCGACCGGGCGGGCGCGGGCGGACAGCAGCGCCGCCGCGGCCTGCAGGGCGGCGACGTGGGCGCCTGCGTAGCGCGTGGGGACGTCGGTGGACGTCATGGCCTCGCGGAGCGACTCGGCGGCGCGACCGAGGTAGGAGTGGGTCGTCGCCGGCAAGGACAGCGGGAAGGTCATCGTGTCCACCCCTCAGTCCGCGCAACCGACGAGCTGCCAGCGACCGTCGTCCCACGAGAAGGACAGGTCGAAGACGCCACCGCTGTCGCCCGCGCCCCGGCCGGCCTCCACCCGCCACAGCTCGCGCTCGGCGAGCAGGTCGCCGGTCATGGTCTCGACTGGTCGCTCCCGGTGGTCGAGCTCGGTCGAGACCTCGGTGCCGACGACCGCGCGGACGCCGGCGGACTGCCACCACGGACCCGTCTCCACCCAGTGCGCCAGCACCGTGCGCACCTTCCACAGCCGCCCGTGCCAGAGGAACTGCTCGGGCGCCTCCCCCACCAGCTCGGCCTGGCCCGACTCCCCGTCCCGGAGCCCGCCCACCTGCCCGCGTCGCACCTCGACGGGATCGTCGTACTTGCGCATCGCCCACCTCCGACCACTCATCGACCCCGCCCAAGACGCAGGCACGGGGACCGGTGGAGGCGGGGGTCGAGGTCGCCTCCACCGGTCGATCGAACACGTGTTCGAACAAGGACCAAGGTACAACCCCGCGCCGACATCGCGTCAAGACCCCTGCGGCGTCCTGGGGAGAAGGGCGGTTCAGCTCCGGAAGAAGGCGTGCGTCCGCGGATGCAGCACGGCCACCACGAGAGCAGCGTCCACGAGGAGCGCGGCGACGCTGACCACGGTGAAGGCCAGCGGCAGGTCGAGCGGCAGCCCGACCACGGCGGCGAACCCGATCAGCACGGCCAGACCGACGATCGACCAGCGCGCCCACTCGTGGCCGGCGCGGAACATCACCGCCAGCACCCAGGCCAGCATCGCGATCACCACGAACATCGTGATCGAGACGGGAACGAACGCCGGAGGGTCGAGCTCCTCGGACTTGCCCACCCGCCAGGTCGCCACGAGGTCGTCGCGCAGCACGATGGCGAGGACCATCGTGAGCCCGCACAGCAGGACCAGCCCCCACAGCAGCGAGATGGTCGCGCGCACCGACGCCGGCACCGCACCCTCCTTGGTCTCGGACCCGGAGCCATCGGCCACGGGTGCTCGGCGGGATCCTTGCCCGGCCGGAGCTAATGTCCCCTCCATGACGACCAGCGACCATCCCGCGATCGCCCGCTTCCGGGATGCGCACACCCTACGGGGCGGCACCGGCCGGATCATCACCCTTCCCGACTCGGTGCACACCGCGGCCCTCGCCGCGGAGGCGCTCGGCTGCCCGGTCGGCGCGATCGCCAACAGCCTGCTCTTCGAGGCAGCCGGCCCCGCGGAGCAGGCAGCCGTGGGCGGACCCGTGCTGATCCTCACCTCCGGCGACCACCGCGTCGACACCGCCAAGGTCGCGGCTGCGATCGGTGTCGACAAGCTCAAGCGGGCCACCCCCGAGTTCGTGCGGGCCCATACCGGCCAGGTCATCGGCGGGGTGTCGCCGATCGCGCACCCTGCCCCCGTGCCGACGTACCTCGACACCTGGCTGCGCCGCTACGACGAGATCTGGGCCGCGGCCGGACACCCCGCAGCCGTCTACTCCACGACGTACGACGAGCTGCTGGCCATGACGGGCGCGGTCGAGATCGACGTCGCCGACTGACCGCCCGGCGGACGGGCGGTCAGTCGGCGCCCGGATACCCTCGGGAGCGTGGACGGACTCGCGCTGGCGTTCTCGAGCGGCTGGGCCAGCGGCATCAACGCCTACCTCGTGGTCCTCGTCCTCGGTGTCGCCGACCGGGTCGGTGACGTCGCGCAGATCCCCGACGCTCTGGGTCGTGGCGACGTGCTGGCGGTCGCCGGCTTCCTCTACGCGATGGAGTTCGTGGCCGACAAGATCCCCTACATCGACTCGACGTGGGACGCGGTGTCCACCGCGATCCGGCCGACAGCGGGCGCCGTGATCGGCGTGCTGCTGGCCGGGGACGCCTCGAGCCTCGACCAGGCCGTGCTCGGTGTCGTCGGAGGTGGGACCGCACTGGCCTCCCACTCCGTGAAGGCCGGCTCCCGCCTGGCGATCAACGCCTCGCCCGAGCCGGTGACCAACATCGTGGCCAGCCTGACCGAGGACGTCGCGGTGCTCGCGGTGGTGGCCCTCGCCGTCCAGTATCCCCGCGCCGCCGCGGCCGTCGCCGCCGTGCTCCTCGTGTTCGGCCTCGTCATCCTCTACTTCGCCGCCAAGCTGGTCCGCCGCGGCTGGCGCCGGTGGAAGGGACGCTCCCCCACGCCTGCGCCCGGCTGACGCCCCAAAACACTCGGGACCAGTGCCTTGAGCATCTAGCGTCAGGACATGGGCGTGGACCTGGCCGACGACGACGAGCGGGCGGCGGTGACCACGCGCCTCTCGCAGCTGTACGCCGCCCGCCCGGTGATCCTCGCGTTCGGGGTGCTGGCCGTCGCGACCTCGGTGGCGACCTGGCTGCGCGGGATGGGGTGCCGGGTGATGGTGGTCTGCACGACCCGGGGCGCGGGCACTCTGCCCGGAGGGGACACCGTCGTCGTCGAGGTCCCCGCGCCAGCAGCCGCGAGCGCGACAGAAGAGCTGCGCACGCACGACCGTCTCTACCGCACGCTCCCGGACGACGCCGTGGCCGCCATCGAGGCGTTCGACCCCGACCGGGAGGCGCTCTGGATCGGCACCCCGTTCGTGACGTCCGACGAACCGATCCTCGGCAGGCCGGTGACCGGCGGCCGCCCGGGCGCGTTCCTCGCCCTCGAGGACAAGCTCCTGGCCGAGCAGGTGTGGGCCGCGGCGGGTGTCACCGCCGCGGCGTCGCGTGTCGTGCCGGTCGAGCGTGCCGCGCTCGCGGCGGCTTCCGACGAGCTCGCCTCCGATCTCGGCACGGTGTGGTCGGGCGACAACCGGGGAGGCTTCAACGGCGGCGGCGACTTCGTGCGCTGGGTGCGCGACGAGCGGGACGCCGCCGCAGCGTTCGCGTTCTTCGCACCGCGGTGCGACCAGGTGCGGGTGCTGCCCTTCCTCGAAGGAGTGCCCTGCTCGATCCACGGGATGGTGCTGCCCGACGGCACCGCCGCGTTCCGCCCCGTGGAGATCGGAGTCGTGCGCGATCCCGTCCGTCGCCGCTTCCTGCTGGGTGGCCTGTCGACGACGTGGGACGCACCGCCCGACGACCGCGAGGAGATGCGCGGGGTCGCCAGGCGCGTGGGCGAGCACCTGCGAGGCACCCACGGCTACCGGGGTGCGTTCGGCATCGACGGTGTGCTGACCGCCGAGGGTTTCCGTCCCACCGAGCTCAACAGCCGGATGTCCGCGGGACTGACCGCTATCGCCGAGGTCGACCGCGCGTTCTTCGCGATCCTGCAGACCACACTCCTGCTCGGGCGGGATCCGGGGGTGAGCGTCACCGAGCTCGAGTCGATCCTGCCTCTGGTGGACGCGCGCCCGGTCGGCAAGCCGATGGCACTCCTGGAGGACCTCGGCGTGGGCGAGGTCGACCGGCTCCCGCTCGACTGGGACGGGGGGCGCCTGACCAGGGTCGCGACCGAGCCGGCGCCGTACCTCGTCGAGCTGGCCCACACCCCGTCCGGCACCTTCGCGCGCATCGAGCCGCAGACCCTGGTCGCGCCAGGAGCCCGGGTGGCCGACGCGACGGTCGCCCTCCTGCGCCTGCTCGCCGAGGAGCTCCCGGCCGCGGCGCGCCTCGGCCTCGCGGACTACGAGGCGGCCCCCGACGTACGCCGGCTCCGCCTTCTCGGTGGCCTTTTCGGTGCGGATGTCAGCGGGACGACCTAGTCTCTTGCCCGCAAGCGCGGGGCATCGGGCCGGCGCCCGATCATGGGGGACCTTCGTTGAAGCGCTCCATCGCACTTGTCAGCCTCGCCCTCACAGCGGGCGTCCTCTCGGCACCGTCGGCGATCGCGTCGGGCGTCGCGCCCGGCGATGGTGACCGGACGGCGTTCGTCGCGGTCGCGGCGCGCCCCGCCATGGCCGGAGGCGTCATCGTCCACACCCGCGGCTCAGAAGCCCGGAGGCTCGGCGGCCGTGCCGTCGTGCGCGGCGTGGCAGCCGACCTCGCCCACCGGGTGGGCGGCCGGGTCCGCAGCCAGGCCGTGCTGCCGGGTGTCACCGCGCTGCGCACCGGCCTGATCAGCGCCGCCGACGCGCAGGCCCTCGCCGACGAGCTCGCCGAGCGTGCCGACGTGGCCTGGGCGGAGCCCGACCTGCTGATGCACACCGACGAGCTGCCCGACCCACCCGACCAAGGGGCTGATGCGCTGCCACCGGTGGCGGCCAACGATCCGCTCTTCGGGTCGCTCTACAACGTCTGGGACAACCGCGACGCGACCTCGCCCGAGGTGGCCGCGAAGGCGCCGTCAGCCTGGCCCGCCGGGGGCTACGGCACCAAGGCCCCGGCCCTGTGGACGGCGACGAAGGGCGCCCCGTCGGTGGTCGTCGCGGTCCTCGACACCGGCGTCCGGCCGCACCCCGACCTGGCCCCACAGCTGGTCGCGGGCTACGACATGGTCGCCGATCTCACGACCGCCAACGACGGGGACGGCCGCGACGCCGACCCGACCGACCCGGGCGACTGGGTCACGGCGGGGCTGTGCGGTCCGGGCGCCCCTGCGGAGAACAGCTCCTGGCACGGCACCCACGTGTCCGGCACCGTCGCGGCCGCCGCCGACAACCTGCTCGGGGTCGCCGGCGTGGCACCGGGGGTGAAGATCCAGCCGGTCCGGGTGCTCGGCCGGTGCGGCGGCTTCAGCTCCGACATCGCCGCCGGCATCGCATGGGCGAGCGGGGCCGCCGTCCCCGGCCTCCCGGCCAATGCCACGCCGGCGCGCGTCGTCAACATGTCGCTCGGCGGTGTGGGCGTGTGCTCGTCGACCTACCAGAGCGCGATCGACGTCGCCCGCAGCCGCGGCACGACCATCGTGGTCTCGGCGGGCAACGACAACGCGAGCGCGTCCGACAAGAGCCCGGCGAGCTGCGCCGGCGTCGTCACCGTCGGCGCCACGAGCGAGTACGGCGACAAGGCCGCCTACAGCAACTTCGGGCCTGTCGTCGACGTGTCCGCGCCCGGCGGCGACTCGACGTGGGACGGTCGCGGCGTCCTCTCGACCTACAACGCCGGCCTCACCACACCGGCCGCGGACAGCTATGCGGAGCTCGAGGGCACGAGCATGGCGGCCCCGGCCGTGTCGGGTGCCGCCGCACTGCTGGCCTCACTGGGCGGCTTCACGCCCGACCAGGCCGAGACCGCTCTCAAGAGCGCCGTGATCGCGTTCCCCACCAGCGCAGTGGCCAACTGGGCGCAGTGCTCGGTCGGCGTGTGTGGCAGCGGCGTCGTCGACCTAGGTCAGGTCCCGGCTCCCCTGTCCGGCCCCACGATCGCCGGCTCGCCCACTGCGGGCGCCCGGGTCTCGGCGGCGCCCGGCACCTGGACGGGCCCGGTGGTGCCCCTGGCCTACACCTGGCTCCTCGACGGCCGGGTCGTCGGCTCCGGCCCGACCTTCCTCGTGGACCGGCCCGGAAACCTGGTGCTGCGCAGCAGCCCGGCCACCGGCGCCTTCACACCGGTCACCAGCGACTCCGCAGCGGCCGCGACGATCGGGAAGCTCTCCAAGACCAGGCTCGCGGCTCCCAAGCGGGTGCGCGCCGGCGTGCGCTTCAAGGTCACCCTGAAGGTCAAGGTCAACGGCACCAAGAAGCCCAAGGGCAAGGTCGTGGTCCTCGACGGCAGCAAGGTCGTCGGCAAGGCCAAGCTGGTCAAGCGTGACAAGGGCAGGCTGGTCGTGCGGCTCAAGAAGCCGCTCAAGAAGACGGGCAAGCACAAGCTCACCGCGCGCTTCACGGGCAAGCCCGGGGTGTTCGGCTCCACGTCGGCACCGGAGAAGGTGAAGGTGGTCAGGGCCTGAGATCGGGCTCGCCTAGTGTTCCCCCGTGCGCGTGGCGGTCATCGGCGGGGGGTTCGGCGGGCTCGCCTCGGCTGCTCGGCTGGCCAAGCTCGGGCACGACGTCATCCTGCTCGAGCGCGGGCACGCACTCGGCGGCGCGCTGGCGCCGGTGCAGGCAGACGGCTTCACCTGGGACGGTGGCCCGACCGCGACGCTGTTGCCAGCCGTGCTGCGCGACCTCTTCCGCAAGACCGGTCGGCCCCTGGAGCGCGAGCTCGAGCTGCTCCCCCTCGAGGTCGCCCGGCGGCACCGGTTCGCCGACAAGTCCGCGGTCGACGTCCCTGTCGGGTCCCGGTCTGCTCAGGCCCGCGCGTTCGACGGTCTCGGCGCCGGGCTGGGTGACCAGTGGACGACGTACGCCGACTCGTTCACGACGGTGTGGGAGGTCGTGCGCCGTGAGCTGTTCGAGCGGCCCTACTCCCCCGACCTGGCGTCTCGTGAGCTGACCGCGCTGCTGCGCAGCCGCGAGATGCTCTCGCGCCGGACCCGCAAGGCGCTCCGCGACCCCCGGCTGCGGCTCGTGGCCACGCACGAGGTCGTCGCCGGTGGGCACGAGCCGCGCGACGTGCCCGCCTGGCTGGGCATGACGACCCACCTCGAGCAGCGGCTCGGCACCTGGACCGTGGCCGGCGGCCTGGCCGCCCTCGGCGCGGCTCTAGGGCGGCGCCTGGAGACCCGCGGCGTCGACGTGCTGACCGGCGCGGAGGCGCACGACGTCGTCGTCCGTGGCGGTCGCGTGGTGGCGGTGGCGACCGGCGCGGGACACGTCGACTGCGACGCCGTCGTCTGCTGCATCGACCCGCGCCGGCTCACCGTCCTGGCGGAGCACGTGCGGCGCACCCAGCCGGCGCTCCCGCCGACGATCAGCCACCTCGGCCTCGCCGTTGGCGACGCCGGTCACGACCTCCCCCACGAGGTCGTGCTGCACGGCGACCCGATGCTGGTGTTGCGCACCGGCGGCCGCGCGCCGGACGGCGGCAAGGCCTGGACGATCCACGGACACGGCCGGCTGGCCGAGGACATCGTGGTCGCCCTCGCACGAGCCGGCATCGACGTGCGCGATCGCGTCGTCACCAGGGTCGACCTCTCGCCGCGCGACCTCGTGGAGCAGTGGGGCGGGTCGCCAATGGGCGTGCGATGGGCGGGCCGCCGCACCGTCTCCGACCGACTGGGACCCCGCACGCCGGTGCCCGGGGTCTACGCCGCCGGAGCACACGCGACCTCGGGACCCGGCCTCCCCTTCGTCGGGCTCTCCGCAGCCCTGGTCGCCCAGGTGATCGGGCCCGCCTGACTCAGACGAGCGCCCAGGTCACGGTCAGGCTGCTGGTCAGCGCGCGCTCCCCAGGCTCGAAGGACACGTCCTTGGCGAGCGCCGCCTGGGCCACGGGCGCCTCGGCTAAGCCGCCGCTGCCCCCCTCCACGACCGTGACCACGTCGCCCAGGGTCGTCCCGGCCAGCGTCGCCAGGTGCTCGGCGCGGGCGCGGGCGTCGGCGTACGCCGCCTCGCGGGCGTCGCGCTCGGCCGGCCCGGCGTCGACCACCTCGAGGGAGACCCCGTCGATGCGCAGCGCGTCGCCGATCTCGGCCGCCAGCGCCGAGAGCAGCTCACCCGCAGCGGAGGCGTCCGACACCACGACCCGAAGCCCGTGCCTGGCCTCGAACCCCGACGGCGCGCCCTGCTGGTCGTACGCCGGCCACACGGAGAAGTCGGTGCTGGACACCTGCCGTGCGTCGACGAATCGCCGCGCGACCTCGGCGGCGGTCGCCGCGGAGGACGCGACACCCGAGAGAGCCCGGTCCACCTCCGGCGCGCGGTGCACGCTGCCTAGACGGACGATGGCAGCCTGCGGGACGACGCGCGAGGACCCCTGGCCGGTGACGGTGACGGTACGGCTCATGCGGCGAGCCTAGGACTCACCCGACGGACGGCACGACGAGCTCGGCACGACCCACACGGCAGCGGGCTCACAGGGGCAGACGGCTCACACGGGCAGTCGCAGCGCCTCGAAGATCTCGCGCGTCGCGCGCGACCTGTTGAGCGTGTAGAAGTGCAGGCCCGGCGCGCCACCCTCCAGCAGCGTCTCGCAGAGCTCGCTGGCGATCCGCACGCCCTCGGCACGCAGGGCAGCGGGGTCGTCCTGCAACGGCAGGATCCGGTCGAGCACCTCGTCGGGCACCTCGCGACCGGACAGCTCGACCATCCGGCGCATCGAGGCGAGGTTCAGGATCGGCATGATGCCGGGCACGATCGGGAAGTCCACGCCGGCCGCGGCGGCCCGGTCGACCAGGCCGAAGTAGTCCGACGCGCGCAGCACCATCTCGGTCACCGCGAACTCCGCGCCCGCCTCGTGCTTGGCCTTGAGCACGCGGGTGTCCTCGTCGAGGGTGGCGGTGTCGCGGTGACCCTCCGGGAAGGCGGCCACTCCGACGGTCAGGTCGCTGCGCGACTTGAGGAAGGCCACCAGGTCCGAGGCGTAGTCGACCCCGCCGGGCGTCGGCAGCCACGGGGTGCCAGGCCCACCGACCGGGTCGCCGCGCAACGCGAGGACGTTGTGGACGCCCGCCTCGGTGAGCGCCGTGACCACCTCGGCCAGCTCGTCGGTGGTGTGCCCGACGCAGGTCAGGTGGGCCATCGGCAGCATCGAGGTCTCCCTCGCGATCCGCCGGGTGATGGCCACGGTCCGGTCGCGCGTGGTGCCCCCGGCGCCGTACGTCACCGACACGAAGGTCGGGTGGAGCGGCTCCAGCTCGCTGATCGACCGCCACAGCACCTGCTCGCCGTCCTCGTCCTTCGGAGGGAAGAACTCGAAGGAGAAGGACCGCTCGCCGTCCCGGAGCAGCGCCGCGATGTCGCGGGGGTCTGGTCGCGCCATGCGCAACAGCCTAGGGCGGGTCGCGGCCCTCCCGAGAATCCGTCCACCGTGCGCGCCCCGCCGCGACCGGGGCGGCCGCCCGGCCCTAGGGTCGGCGCCATGGACTGGGACGTGGGCCGCTTCCGCGATGATCTCCAGGAGGTGCTCGACGAGTTCCTGGTCGAGCAGGCCGACCGGCTCGCTCCCCTCGGGCCGGACGCGTCGCTGCTGCACGACGAAGCCCGGGCGGCGGTCTCGGGAGGCAAGCGGTTCCGGGCCGCGTTCTGCTACTGGGGTCATCACGCCGTGCGTGACCTCGAGGGGCCAGAGCCCACCGCTGACGAGGAGCGCGCCGTGCTGCGGGCCGCGGCCGCCCTGGAGATCCTGCACGCCAGCGCCCTCGCGCACGACGACTACATGGATGCCTCCGACACCCGGCGCGGCAGGCCGGCCACCCACCGCGCCTTCGCGGCCGCGCACCGGGAGGCCGGCTGGCGCGGGGACCCCGAGCAGTACGGCGCCGCGGCGGCCATCCTTCTCGGCGACCTGCTCCTCTCGTGGGCCGACGAGCTGCTGCGGCGCTGCGGGCTCGGGTGGGACCGGGTCGGGCCCGCGCTCGACCTCTTCGACCGCTGCCGGTCGGAGGTGATCACGGGTCAGTTCCTGGACGTGTCGGTGCAGGCGCGCGGCTCGGCCGACGTGGACGACGCCATGCGGGTGCTTCGCTTCAAGTC
The DNA here is from genome assembly GCF_039531755.1 of Nocardioides bigeumensis. Classification (NCBI taxonomy): domain Bacteria; kingdom Bacillati; phylum Actinomycetota; class Actinomycetes; order Propionibacteriales; family Nocardioidaceae; genus Nocardioides; species Nocardioides bigeumensis. Next base: position 576,886 of record NZ_BAAAQQ010000002.1, on the reverse strand, counting down.
GGCCAAGTACTCGATCGAGCGCCCCCTGCACGTCGGCGCCGCCCTCGCGGGGGCAGACAGCGCGACCCTGGCCTGGCTCACCGCCTTCGGGCTGCCGCTCGGCGAGGCCTTCCAGCTGCGCGACGACCTGCTGGGCGTCTTCGGCGACCCCGCCCAGACCGGCAAGCCTGCGGGCGACGACCTGGTCGAGGGCAAGCGGACCGTGCTGGTCGCGCTCGCCCTCGACGGGCTGGCTCACGCCGGACGGAGGGAGGACGCGGCCTACCTCGACCGCTCCCTGGGCACGTCGCTCGACGACGCCGCCGTGACCCGGCTGCGGACCGTGATCGACGACTCGGGCGCGCACGCGCAGGTCGAGGAGGCCATCGACGCCCTCGCGGGCCGCGCCCTCGACGCGCTCGACCAGGCGCCCGTCGCCGATGGGGCGCGGGTGGTGCTGCGCGAGCTGGCCACGGCCGTCACCCAGCGCAGCTTGTGACTCCAGGGGTCTCGTGACCACCGGTCAGTCGAGGCTGGGGACCCCTGCCGGCTCGGGGCCGTCGCCGCGCAGCAGCACCGCGAACGCACCCTCGCGCTCGGCGTTCACCCTGGTGCCGAGGACGCTCAGCGCGACCGAGAACGCCTGCGGATCGGTGCGGGCCAGCGGCCCCCAGCCGTCCCACAACAAGATCGTGTCGTCGTGGATGTCGAGCAGCGAGTCGGCCATCGCGTCGAAGTTGGCGCCCCCGCCTTCGCGGTAGGACTCGGGAAACGCGAGTGCCTCGCCGACCGCCGCGAGCAGCTCTTCCTTGGTGCCGCCGTGCCACCCGTCGACGTAGGCGAAGCGCCAACCGGCGTGCTCGACGGTGTGCTGGACCTCGGAGATGCCGAACGCGCCGTGCCAGCGATAGATCCCGGGAGGTGTCCGCTTCGCCAGCACCGCCGCAAGTCCGCTCATCTCGGTCCTCTCCTCGGGGGTTCTCTTCTATCGGCCGGGATGTCGATCGGCAAGGGGTCTCGTGACGATCGCTGCGCGACCTCCGACGACCACCTGATCGCTGGTCGTCGGGGCTTCCTAGAAGGCCATGGCCTGGGCCCGGCGCTTGACCTCGGCGCCGCGGTTCTCGAGCAGCGCGTCGATGGGGCGGCCGGGCAGGTCGAGGTCGTCGTAGATCCAGGCGATCGCCTCGCGGTCGTCGTACCCGCCGTCGTGCAGGACCGTCAGCAGGCCGGGCAGCCCCTTGACGACCAGTCCGTCGACGATGAAGTCGGCCGGGATCCGCTGGCCCACGCCGGGCGAGGGCACGGCACCGGCCAGCTCGTGGTCCTTGATCATCTGGCGGACCTTGGAGATCGAGACTCCGAGCCGCTGGGCCGCCTCCGCCCAGTCGAGCCAGGCGGGCACCCTGCGGGCGAGGTCGACGTCGGCGAGTGCGGGCGCGGTCTGCCCTTCGTCGGGTTCGTGCATGGCTCCCACTCTGGCAGCCTGGACCACCGACGCGGAATCCGGAGGACCCTGCCGCGCCACGCCACGCCGGACCCGCGTGGACGGGCCCGGGCACCCGCGGTCCGTACCATGGTCCCGCCGGGCCCTTCCCCGTCCGGCCATCGGAGGACGACTGTGCAGTCATACCGAGACGCACCCGCGCGCGGAGATCGGGGCGCGGGGGTCGCTGACGCGACCCGTCACGACGCCCTCACCGGCCGGCTGCTGGATGGTCGCTATCTCGTCGGCGCACGGATCGCGCGCGGCGGCATGGCCAGCGTGTACGAAGCCACCGACACCCGGCTCGACCGGCTGGTCGCGGTCAAGGTGATGCACTCCGGCTTGGGCGACGACGACGAGTTCGCCGCCCGCTTCGTGCGCGAGGCCCGTTCGGCTGCCCGCCTCTCGCACCCTCACGTCGTCGGCGTCTTCGACCAGGGCGAGGACGACGGTGTCGTCTTCCTGGCGATGGAGTACGTCCCCGGCCAGACCCTGCGCGACGTGGTCCGGGCCGAGGCGCCGATGCGGCCCGCTCGGGCGCTGGCCCTCATCGAGCCCGTCGTGTCGGCGCTGGCCGCCGCACACCGGGCCGGGCTGATCCACCGCGACGTCAAGCCCGAGAACGTCCTCATCGAGGACCCGGAGGCGGGCGGCCGGGTCAAGGTCGCCGACTTCGGCCTGGCCAAGGCCGTCAGCGCGGACACGCAGCACACCGTGACCGGTGGGGTCCTCATCGGCACCGTCTCCTACCTCGCCCCCGAGCTCGTGGTCGACGGTCGCGCGGACGCCCGCGCCGACGTGTACGCCGCCGGCGTGATGCTCTACGAGCTGTTGACCGGCGCCAAGCCGCACGAGGGCGAGTCCCCCATCGCGGTCGCCTACAAGCACGTGCACACCGATGTCCCGGCACCGTCGGCGGCGGTGCCCGGCATCGCGCCGTACGTCGACGCGCTCGTCGCGCGGGCGACCTCGCGCGACCGCACCCAGCGCCCCGCTGACGCGGGCGTGCTGCTCCACCAGATCCACCGGGTCGCCCAGGCCGTGCGCGACGGTGTCGACGACGACCCCGAGCTGACCGCCGACCTCGCCCCTCGTCCCGTCCGCGACCTCGATCTCGAGGAGCGCGCGGACCGGGGGCCCGACGCGACGGTCCCGGTGATCCTGCCGTCGTCGGCCGTCGGCAACGACACCGCGAGCGATCCGTTCGATGCGGTCGACCTGGCCAACTACCGCAACGACTCGTTCGGCAGCGGGGGCTTCGAGACGGTCGCTGGGCGACCTCCTCAGCCGCCGGCGGAGCCTGGGCCCGGCATCGTGCTCCGGGACCACGACCCGGTCACCGTGTCACCGACCCCGCTGCCGAAGCGTCCGGCCACGCTCCGGCCGGTCCGGCAGCGGCGGTCCCGCAAGGGGCCGATCCTGTTCGTGCTCGCCCTGCTGCTCGTCATCGCGGGCGGTGCGGGCGCGTACTGGTTCGGCGTCGCGCGCTACACCACCACTCCCGGTGTCATCGGGCTGAGCCAGGCGAAGGCCGAGGCCACCTTGGCCGAGGCCGGGCTCGAGGCCCGCGACGGCACACCCGCCTACTCCGAGACCGTGCCGGCCGGCGAGGTCCTCGCCACCGACCCGGAGCCCGGCTCGCGCGTCGTCGACGCGGGGACCGTCACCCTCGTGCTGTCGCTGGGCAAGGAGCGCTACGACGTCCCGCAGCTCAAGGGCATGACCGAGGACCAGGCCCAGGACGCGCTCGCCGAGACGAGCCTCGGCTTCGGCAAGTCCGTGGAGCGTTGGAACGAGTCGGTCCCCGAGGGCGAGGTCATCCGCAGCGACCCCGAGTCGGGCACGACGCTGAAGCCCGACGCCGCCGTCGACCTGATCGTGAGCAAGGGCCCGCAGCCGATCAAGGTCAAGGACTGGACCGGCATGGACGCCGACGAGGCCGTCGACGCCATGAATGCCAAGGGTCTCGAGGTCGAGGTCGTCGACGAGGAGTACGACGACTCGGTGCCCGAGGGCCACGTGCTCGCCCAGAGCCCGGCGTCCGGGACGCTGCACCGCGGCGACCGGGTCGACCTCACGGTGTCCCTCGGGCCTCAGCTGATCGCGGTTCCCGACAACCTGATCGCGATGGGGGTCGAGAACGCCAAGGCCGCCGTCGAGGCCGCCGGCTTCGAGGTGTCGGTCGTCAACGGCCCGGCGTACATCGGACTCGGCTACGTCATCGACGTCGACCCCGGCGGCGGCACCATGCTGCCCAAGGGCTCGACCGTCACCCTGATCCTGGTCTGAGCGACGGCGACCCCACCTCAAGCCGGTTAGCCTTGACGCATGTCGCCGAATGGCCGGAGCGCTTGGCTGCGGCTCGGTCGCCGACTGCTCGTGATCACAGCCTGCGCTGTTGCCGGGCTCGCATTGGTGGGCCTGCTCCTCGGTGGGCCAGACGGGGCAGTCCGCGGCGCGATCCTCGGCCTCGTCTGCGGCGTGATGGGCCTGCCGGGCATGTTGCTGGGCATCGCGCTCAACGCCGGCGACGACTACGCCGACCAGCGGACCCGGGCGTTCGACCGACGCCATGGCTCGGGCGGCACCGACTGACCTACCCAACCCACCCAAGCCCTACCCTGGGCCGGTGCCCGAGACGTCCCGCCGCGTGGCGCTCCTCGCATCGCTCACGCTGCTGCTCGTCACCGCCTGCTGGGGCTCGACGTTCTTCCTGATCAAGGACCTGCTGGACCGGGTCCCGGCCGTGGACTTCCTCGCCGTCCGCTTCCTCATCGCCGGGGTGTTCCTGACCGTGCTGTTCCCGCGTGCTCTCGGGCGCCTGGAGCGCGACTCGTGGCGGCACGCGGCGGTCCTGGGCGCGGTCTACGGCACCGGACAGGTGCTGCAGACCGTGGGGCTCGCGCACACGCCGGCGAGCGTGTCCGGCTTCATCACGGGCATGTACGTCGTGTGCACACCCCTCCTCGCCGCCGTGCTGCTCAAGACCCGCATCGGGCCGCTCACCTGGGCTGCGGTGCTGCTCGCCACCGCCGGCCTGGCAGTCCTCACCCTCGACGGATTCTCGGTCGGCTACGGCGAGGGGCTGACGCTCGTGGCGGCGGTGCTCTACGCGCTGCACATCGTCGGTCTGGGTGCGTGGGCGCGGAAGGACCAGGCGCTCGGCATGTCGATCGTCCAGCTGTTCATGGTCAGCGCCCTGTGCTTCGGGGCGGCGGCGCCGGGCGGCATCGAGCTGGCCACGACCACGCGTGACTGGCTCTCGATCCTCTACATGGCCTTCTTCGCCGCCGGCCTGGCGATGCTCGGGCAGACGTGGGCGCAGGCTCACCTGTCACCGACCCGCACCGCGATCATCATGAGCACGGAGCCCGTCTTCGCCGCGCTCTTCGCGGTCCTGCTCGGGGGTGAGTCGGTGGCGGGCCGGATGGCCGTCGGTGGCGCGATGGTGCTCGCCGCGATGCTGATGGTCGAGCTGGCCCCGCGGCGGCGCATCGAGGCCGAGGTCCAGCACCTCACGGTCTGAGACGACCGTCACACCCTCCGGGTCAGCACCTATCGTCGGGTCGGACGAGCGGACACGAGGAGGGGCGCAGCGATGGTCGTGGTCATGGCCCCCGACGCCACCGACGAGGACGTCGCCGCCGTCGTCGCGAAGGTCGAGAGCGTGGGTGGCGAGGCCTTCGTCAGCAAGGGCGTCGTGCGCACGATCATCGGACTGGTCGGCGACATCGACTCCTTCCACCACCTCAACCTGCGCACCCTTCGCGGGGTCGCCGACGTGCACCGGATCTCCGACCCGTTCAAGCTGGTCTCGCGCCAGCACCACCCCGAACGCACCACCGTGTGGGTCGGACCGGCCGGGCACCAGGTGCCGATCGGGCCCGACACGTTCACCTTCGCCGCAGGACCGTGCGCCGTGGAGTCGGCCGAGCAGACCATGGAGGCCGCGGCGATGGCGAAGTCGGCCGGCGCGACGTTGCTGCGGGGCGGCGCCTTCAAGCCGCGCACGTCGCCGTACGCCTTCCAGGGCCTCGGCGTCGCCGCCCTCGAGATCCTCGCCGACGTCCGCGAGGCGACCGGGATGCCGGTGGTCACTGAGGTGGTCGACGCCCGCGACGTGCCCGTCGTGGCCGACCACGCCGACATGCTGCAGATCGGCACCCGCAACATGTCCAACTTCAGCCTGCTGCAGGCCGTCGGCAGGGCCGGCAAGCCGGTGCTCCTCAAGCGGGGCATGACGTCCACCGTCGAGGAGTGGCTGATGGCGGCGGAGTACATCGCTCAGCGGGGCAACCTCGACATCGTGCTGTGCGAGCGCGGCATCCGCACCTTCGAGCCCAGCACCCGCAACACCCTCGACCTCAGCGCGGTGCCGGTCGTGCAGGCCAGCTCGCACCTGCCCGTGATCGTGGACCCGTCCCACGCCGCCGGACGCAAGGACCTCGTCGTGCCCCTGTCGCGGGCGGCGATCGCGGTCGGCGCCGACGGAATCATCGTCGACGTGCACCCCGATCCCGAGAAGGCGCTGTGCGACGGCCCGCAGGCGCTGCTCGGGCAGGAGCTGCGCGACCTCGCGACCGCCGTGCGCCGGCTGCCGCCCGCGGTCGGCCGCGTGGACGCCGCCGAGCTGGTGCGCGCCTGACCCTCGGTCTCGACCTCAGCGTGAGACCGGCCCTCGTCTAGCATGACGGCGGGAGGAATCAGGAGGAGATCGATGGACGAGGACGCCGTGGGGTCGTCCGGGCGCGCCTGGCGCACCGACACAGCCGAGCGGCCGGCGGTCGTCGTCCCTCCCGAGCCGACCCAGCCCGTGGCTCCAGTGCTCCCCCCGCGGGGTGCCGCACCCCAGGACAGGCCCCGCACTCCCCGTCCGCCTGCGCCTGCCTGGATCGCCTGGGCCGTCGTCGCCGCGGTGCTCGTCGCGGCGGCGGTCATCGGTGCCCGGCTCGCGCTGCAGCCGCCGGGCGACAGCACCACCGCCGTCGACCGCGGGCCGTCCACGCGGGACGAGGGTGCCAGCGGTGCCGACGACGCGAGCAGTCCGGCTGCCGCCGAGGAGGAGGAGCCCGTCGAGGAGGCTCCCGAGGAGGAGCCACCTGCCCAGGAGGTCGCGCCGTTCGGCGTCGGGCCGACGGTGACGGTGCCCGGTGCGGCGCCGGCCAACAACGACGTCACGGGTGAGCTGGTGACCTTCGACGCCGAGAACATGCTCGACGGCGACCCCGCGACCTGCTGGCGCATCGCCGGCAACGCGTCCGGGAGCGTGCTGACCTTCTCCTACCCGGAGGAGGTCACCGTCGCGCGCGTCGGGCTGATCAACGGCTATGCCAAGGTGTCCGTCGACGGTTCGGGACGCAGCTTCGACTGGTACGCCGGCAACCGGCGCATCCTCCAGGTCGAGTGGATCATCGGCGGGCAGGTGTTCCCGCAGACCCTCACCGAGACCACCGACGTGCAATCGATCGACATCGAGCCCATCGCGGCGACCGACATCGAGCTGCGGATCGTCTCGGTCAGCGCGCCCGGTCCCCAGCCGACCGGTCGCGACTACACCGCGATCAGTGACGTCGCGTTCGCGGGCTTAGAGGGTTGAACCCAGCTCACCGCAGGGCGGCGAGCACCTTGGCCGCGCGCTCGGCGGCTGCACGCGGCACGTCCAGGTGGGTGACCAGGCGGACCGTCCGCGGCCCGACCGCTGAGACGAGTACCCCCTCGTCGCGAGCCGCCGCGACGAAGCGCGGGGCGTCGTCGTGCGGGATCACCACGATGTTGGTGTCCACGGTCGCCGGGTCGACACCGCAGGCCTCCGCAAGGAGCCGTGCGTGCGCGTGGTCGTCAGCGAGCCGGTCCAGGTGGTGGTCGAGCGCGTGCAGCCCGGCGGCGGCGAGGATCCCGGCCTGTCGCATCCCCCCGCCCAGTCGCTTGCGACGGACCCGTGCCTGCGCCATCAGGTCGGCCGGACCCACCACCAGGCTGCCCACCGGCGCCCCGAGCCCCTTGGACAGGCACACGGCGAGCACGTCGGCGACGGCGCCGTAGTCCGCCAGCGGCACGCCCGTGGCGACGTGCGCGTTCCAGAGCCGGGCGCCGTCGAGGTGGATCCGCACGGGCTTGGAGTCCGCCCACGAGCGCAGGGCGACCAGGTCGGCGTACGGCAGCACGGCCCCGCCCGCGAAGTTGTGGGTGTTCTCCACCGACACGGTCGCCGTGGGCACGAAGAACGGCCCCATGTCCGGAGCGAACATCGCCTCGATGGCGGCCAGGTCGACCTGGCCGCGCGGGTCGGTCCAGGTGCGCATCGTGACGCCGGAGACCGCGCCGTGCGCGCCCAGCTCGGCGCGCGCGATGTGCGCAGCGGACTCGCACAGCACCTCCTGGCCCGGCGCGACCAGCAGTCCCACCGCCAGCACGTTGGCCAGCGAACCGGTCGGCGTGAAGAGGGCCGCCTCGTGGCCGAAGAGGCCGGCGACCCGCTCCTCGAGTGCACGCACCGTGGGGTCCTCGCCGTAGACGTCGTCGCCCACCTCGGCGGCCACCATGGCTGCGCGCATCGCGTCGGTCGGTCGGGTGACGGTGTCGGAACGCAGGTCGATCAGGTCGGGCACCCGGTCATCCTCTCAGCAGACCCGCAGGCAGACTGACCACGTGGAGGTGTTGCCCGACATCGTCGGACCTGAGCCGCGGATCGTCTTCTGCGGGATGGCGAGCGTGCTCAGCACGAAGCTGAGGGACCACTACTACGAGACGCCGGGCAACAACTTCTGGGAGATGCTCCACCAGAGCGGTCTCACCGACCGGCGACTGGGACCTGAGGACGACGGGTCGGTGCCTGAGCTCGGGCTCGGGCTCACCGACCTCGTGCACACCGGCGCCTCGACGTACGCGCTCGATGAGCTCACGGCCAAGGTGCGCTCGTGGGAGCCGGAGTGGGTGGCGTTCACGAGCAAGACGACGGCGTACGCCGTGGCCCGGTCGCTTGGCGAGCGACGTCCCGGCCTGGGGCCGGCGTCCTGGGAGCTCGCCGGCACGGCGGTGTTCGTGCTGCCGGGCACGAGCGGCGCGAACCGGCGCCACGACTACGACGGGCGGGTCGGTCGGCTGCCGTGGTGGCGCGACCTCGCGATGCTGGCTACGCCTTCCTGAGCATCTCGGCGACGAGGAAGGCCAGCTCCAGCGACTGCACCCTGTTGAGCCGCGGGTCGCAGACGGACTCGTAGCGGTTGGACAGGTCGATCTCCGCGAGCAGCTCGCCGCCGCCGACGCACTCGGTGACGTCGTCGCCGGTCAGCTCCACGTGCACGCCGCCGGGCCAGGTGCCGACGGAGCGGTGCACGTCGAAGAAGCCCTGCACCTCCTCGATGACGTCGTCGAAGGCCCGCGTCTTGTAGCCCGTCGACGTCTCGAAGGTGTTGCCGTGCATGGGGTCGCACACCCAGGCGACGTCGACGCCCGACGCGGTGACCTTCTCGACGAGCTGCGGCAGCTTGTCGCGGATGCGGCCCGCGCCGAACCTGGTGATGAAGGTGAGCCGACCCGGCTCGTTGGCCGGGTTGAGGCGGGCAGCGAGCCCCAGCGCGTCGTCGGCCGTGGTCGTCGGGCCGAGCTTCACGCCGATCGGGTTGCGGATCGCGCTGAGCAGCTCGACGTGGGCACCCTCGAGCTGGCGGGTGCGCTCACCGATCCAGAGGAAGTGACCGGAGACGTCGTACGGCAGCTCGGTGCGCGAGTCGATGCGCGTGAGGGCGTGCTCGTACTCCAGCAGGAGCGCCTCGTGCGAGGAGTGGAAGTCGACCCGGTGGAACTCGTCGGGATCGGCCCCGATCGCGGTCATGAACTGCATCGCGCGGTCGATCTCGTGGGCGAGCTTCTCGTAGGCCTGTCCGGAGACGGAGTCGCGGACGAAGTCGGTGTTCCAGGTGTGCACTTGGCGCAGGTCGGCGTAGCCGCCGGTCACGAACGCGCGCACGAGGTTGAGCGTCGCCGCGGACGAGTGGTAGACGTCGACGAGTCGCTGTGGGTCGTGACGGCGGTCCTCGGCGGTGAAGTCGTAGCCGTTGACCGCGTCCCCCCTGTAGGCGGGCAGGGTCAGACCGTCGCGGGTCTCGGTGTCCGACGAGCGGGGCTTGGCGTACTGGCCCGCGATGCGCCCAAGCTTGACCACCGGCACCGACGCGGCGTACGTCAGCACGACCGCCATCTGCAGCAGGACGCGCAGCTTGTTGCGCACGTTGTCGGCCGTGACGCCGGAGAAGGTCTCCGCGCAGTCGCCGCCCTGGAGCAGGAACGCCTCGCCGCGCGACACCGCGGCGATCTTCTCCTTGAGCTCGTCACACTCCCCCGCAAACACCAGCGGCGGCATCCTGCGCAACCGGGTGACGGCAGCGTCGACGGCGTCACGGTCGGCGTAGGTCGGCTGTTGGGCCGGACCGAGCGCGCGCAGCGCCTCGAGGTCGGGAACGGGGCTCACCGGTCAAGCGTACGCAGGCCGGCGCCACCGACCGCATGCCAGTGAAGGTTTCGAGACGTGCTCTGGATCGTTCGAGGATCAGTCGAGGTGCCGGAACTCCGGCCACAGCTCCGACCACGGGGCAACAGGAGCGCGGCAGACCGCGACCGGCGCACCCTGCTCCTCGTTGTCCACGCCGACCCCGTTGTCGAGCTCGTCGACGATCTCGCAGGAGCCGAACAGGTCCCGCACCGCGGCGTACTGGAAGCCCACCATCACCACGGTCCCGGCCGAGTCCGGCGGTCGCGCTCGGTCGAAGATCGCGTTCTGACCGCTGAAGACGGGCAGCTCCGAGGCGAACCGATCGATCGCACCGGCCTCGCCGTAGTTGGACGTGATGACGACCGGCTGCTCCTGCGCGACCGAAGAGGCCACGGCGCGGACCTGGTCGACGTACGTCGGCCATCCGACCTGGTCGGCGATCACCATGTTCATGGCAGGCACCGGTGTCCGGCCGACGACGTCCACAGGGAGCACGGGGAGGGACACGACCGCCGCGACCCAGACATTGACCAGGACCAGTGGCGCCCACACCCAGCGCCAGCGGTGCACGCCCGGGTGGACGACGACGACCCCGGCCGCGAACACGGCGATCAGAGGGAACAGCGGGTAGTGCGGCTGCGCACCGCTGACGAAGGTGAAGACCACCACCAGCACGAAGGCGGGCGCGAGGAAGCGCACCGGTGCCCAGTCGGGCCGTCGCCACAGCGCGACCAGCCCGCGGACCCAGACGTACGCCATCGGCGGACCCAGCCCCACGACGAGCAGCACCCACATGAAGACGCGCACGTCGGAGGCGTTGTTCTCAGCCAGCGCCTCCCCCATCGCCAGCTGCGGCCAGTCGTGGCCGGCTTGGTAGAGGACGTTCGGCAGCGCCAGGACGAGGGCGACCAGCGCTCCGCCCAGCACGTGGGGCGACAGCAACCGGCGACGAGGCCCATGGAGCAACAGCCCGAGCGCGATACCGACGAGCAACAGCGCGACCAGGAGCCGGTTGTACGACGCCAGCCCGGCCACCACCCCGGCGACCAGCCACCAGCGCGGCCGGTCGCGCAGCTCGGCCCGCACGACGCACAGACAGATCAGTGGCCATGCGACCAGGTCGAACGCCGAGGTGAGCAGCACGTGCCCGAAGTTGAGGCACACGGTCGTGCCGGCGTACGTCCAGGCGCCCCAGGCCTGAGCCCGCGACGAGCCGCCGAGCTCGCGCACGAGAAGACCGACCAGGACGACGGAGCAGGCGGCGGCGATCGTCGCCGGCGCCCGCATGAGAACGAGGTGGTCACCGAGCGCTCCGGCGATCAACGGCACCAACGGCGGCTGGTCGACGTACCCCCAGGCGGGCTCGAGCATCCGGAAGTACAGCTCGTCGCGGTGGTAGCCGTAGCGAGGACTGGCGGCGGTCAGCACGAACGCCACCACCCCCGCCGCCGCGAGGACGAGCTTCCTGGCGAACGGCGGCGGAGTCACTGGCCGATTATCGGGCCTCGCTAGGGGTCGTGCGTGTCGGCGTCCTCGAGGTGCTCGATGTCGCGGAAGCCGGTCTTCTTGGCGCGGATGCCCCGGTTCGTCATCCAGGTCAGCGCCCAGAGCACGATGCCGAGCGCCAGCATCCCGCCGGCGATCTTGTACTGGATCCAGTCCTCGCTGTCGCGCGCCCAGGGGCCGACGAGGAAGAGACACGTCGCCGCACCGACGAACGGCCCCCACGACGGCGCGGAGAACCCCGCCTTCGTGCGGGTGTCGCCGCGCAGGACGACACAGGCGACGTTGACGACCGCGAAGACGCAGAGCAGCAGCAGCGCCGTGGTGCCCGAGAGCGCCGAGATCACGCTCGTCTCGGCCTGGAAGGTGACCACGACGATCAGGCCGAGGGCCAGCAGCGTGGAGAAGAGGATGCCCGCCCACGGCGTACGCCGCCCGGGCAGGACCTTGCCCAGCGTGCGCGGCAGCACATCCTGGTGGGCCAGGCCGTAGAGGAGGCGGGACGCCATCAGCATGTTGATCAGTGCGGTGTTGGCGACCGCGACGACCGTCAGGAAGGGGAACAGCTTGTCGATCGGCAGGTTCGGCGCCCCCAGCTGGACGACGCTGAGGAGCACCTTGCCCTCGTCGGCGACGACTTCCTCGATCTGTCCCTCGGGGATCACTGCGATCACCGAGACAGCGACCAGCATGTAGAAGAGCACAGCGACGCCGAGCCCGGTCAGCATGACGCGGGGGAAGACCCGCTCGGGATCGTGCGTCTCCTCGACCATGTTGACGGAGTCCTCGAAGCCGACCATCGCGAAGAAGGCGATCGCCGTGGCGACGGTGACCGCCAGGAAGATGCCGCGGTCGGACCCGGACTGGAAGGTGACGACGCGACCCATGTCGGCGTCGCCCTTCGCCATCACGTAGAAGCCGATCCCGATGACGATGACCAACGCCGACATCTCGATGACGGTGAGGATGACGTTGAACTTCACGCTCTCCCCGACGCCGCGCAGGTTGATCGCGGCGAGCAGCAGCATGAAGCCCATCGCGACCACCGTGATCGCGGTGTTGCCCTGGGAGACGTCCCAGCCGAGCGCGTCGAAGCCCGCCAGCAGGTTGGTCGCCAGGAGGTTCGACGACGTCGACGCACTCGTCACGCCGGAGCAGATGACGGCGAACGCGACGAGGAAAGTCACGAAGTGGATGCCGAACGCCTTGTGCGTGTAGAGCGCCGCCCCAGCGGCCTGCGGGTACTTGGTGACCAGCTCCAGGTACGACAGCGCAGTGATCGTCGCCACGGCGAAGGCGACGAGGAACGGCACCCACACGATGCCACCGACCTCGAGGGCCATCTCGCCGGTCACCGCGTAGACACCGGCGCCGAGGATGTCGCCGACGATGAACAGCAGCAGCAGCTTGGGCCCCATCACCCGCTTGAGGTCGGGAGTGGCTCCGTTGACGTCCTGGTCTGATGTGGTCACGCTCATGGGCGCCCCCTCGTCCGAGACCACCCCTGGGGGGGCGGCCGAGTCCCCCCATCGTGGCCCAGCTCCACCCCTTCGAACCATCGCCGTAGGGGTGGAAACCTGAGGTCGAGCAGCCCCGCACGATCAGGTCCGGCTCGCGCGCACGGGGTCCTGTCGGGCAGTCTCGATCATTGCGGGCGCTGGTCGCCCGCACTCACCAGATCGTCGTCCACGAGCGCACGGAGCGACCCGATGAAGCGCCAGCTGCCCACGCCGCACGACCTGCGGCCGCTGCTGAAGTTCAAGAAGCCGACCCTCTCCCCCAAGCAGCGGCGGCTCGAGTCGGCGCTGACGATCGAGGACCTGCGCCGGGTCGCGAAGCGGCGTACTCCCAAGGCGGCCTTCGACTACACCGACGGCGCTGCTGACGGCGAGGTCTCCCTGGCCCGTGCGCGCGAAGCGTTCGCGGACGTGCAGTTCAACCCGTCGATCCTGCGCGACGTGTCGTCGGTCGACACCTCGCGAGTCGTGCTCGGCGAGCGGGTGGCGCTGCCCTTCGGCATCGCACCGACCGGCTTCACCCGGATGATGCAGAGCGAGGGCGAGATCGCCGGCGTCACGGCCGCCGAGGCCGCCGGCATCCCCTACACGCTCTCGACGATGGGCACGACGTCGATCGAGGACGTCGCCGCGGCGGCGCCGGGCGCGCGGAAGTGGTTCCAGCTCTACATGTGGAAGGACCGCGACCGCTCGATGGCGCTGGTGGACCGCGCCAAGCGGGCGGGGTACGACACCCTCGTGGTGACCGTCGACGTCCCTGTGGCCGGCGCGCGCCTGCGCGACACCCGCAACGGCATGACCATCCCGCCCACGCTGTCGGGCCGCACCATCACCAACGCGATCCCGAGGCCGGCCTGGTGGATCAACTTCCTCACCACCGAGCCCCTCGCGTTCGCGTCCCTCGACGCCTGGTCGGGCACGGTCGGCGAGCTGCTGGACCACATGTTCGACCCCACGGTCACCTTCGAGGACCTCCGCTGGATCCGCGACCAGTGGCCCGGCGCCGTCTCGGTCAAGGGCGTCCAGTCCGTCACCGACGCCCGAAAGCTGGCCGAGCTCGGCGTCGACGCGGTCGTCCTGTCCAACCACGGCGGCCGCCAGCTCGACCGCGCCCCGGTCCCCTTCCACCTGCTGCCGTCGGTGGTGGCCGCCCTCAGGGGCTCGAAGACCGAGGTGCACCTCGACACGGGGATCATGTCCGGCCAGGACATCGTCGCCGCCGTCGCCCACGGCGCCCACTTCACCCTCATCGGCCGCGCGTACCTCTACGGCCTCATGGCCGGGGGCCGTGACGGCGTCGACCGCGCCATCGACATCCTGCGCAACCAGATCGAGCGCACCATGCGCCTCTTAGGCGTCGCCACCCTCGACGAGCTCACCCCCGATCACGTCACCCAGCTCGTCAGATTGGCCCCCCGCGAGCTGGACGGCTGACCCAGACCCCCATGGTCGTCCGGGAAGCGGCTCCGACTGGCAGTTGACCTCCTCTGCCTAGGGTGGAGCCATGACGGACTCGATCGACCTGCCCGACGACACCGTGACCCTGGCTGGCGGCTCGGTGATGCCGCTGCTGGGGTTCGGGACCTGGCAGATCAAGGGCGACGACGCCGTACGCGCCACCGCAGCGGCCCTGGACGCCGGCTATCGCCACCTCGACACCGCGACGGTCTACGGCAACGAGGGCGAGGTCGGACGCGCCCTGGCGGAGAGCGGCGTGTCGCGGGAGAAGGTCTTCGTGACCACCAAGTGCCCGCCCAGCAAGGCTGGGCACGAGCTCGACACGCTCAAGCAGAGTCTCGACCTGCTGCAGACGGACCACGTCGACCTGTGGCTGATCCACTGGCCGGGTGACGGGTCGTCCAACACCGACTTGTGGCGCGCGTTCGGCGAGGCCCGCGAGCAGGGACTCGCCCGCGAGATCGGGGTCAGCAACTTCGACGCCGCCCTCCTCGACGAGGTCACCGGGGCCACCGGGCTCACCCCTGCCGTCAACCAGATCGAGTGGAGCCCCCTGCTGTACGACGCCGCGACGGTGGCCGAGCACCGCGAGCGCAGCATCGTTCTCGAGGGCTACAGCGCCCTGCGCGGCGGCACGCTCGACCACCCGACGATCCTGCAGATCGCCGAGCGCGAGGACCGCACGGCTGCCCA
The DNA here is from genome assembly GCF_039531755.1 of Nocardioides bigeumensis. Lineage (NCBI taxonomy): Bacteria > Bacillati > Actinomycetota > Actinomycetes > Propionibacteriales > Nocardioidaceae > Nocardioides > Nocardioides bigeumensis. Next base: position 561,759 of record NZ_BAAAQQ010000002.1, on the reverse strand, counting down.
GGTCATCATTCGATGGCACCTCCAGCACGGCTTCGTGGTCATCCCCAAGTCCGTGAACCCGGAGCGGATCCGCTCCAACGCGGACGTGGCCGGCTTCACGCTGAGCGACGACGACATGGTCGCCCTCGACGCCCTCGGGAAGGGCTGACGGCTCCGCGATCGGCTGGGCGCCGGAGGTCTGTTGATCGAGGCGGCACAGGACTAACGTGATTCGTGCTCCCCGGCTGACCCGGAGGAGGCACGCCATGACCCAGACCACCAGCACGCCGATCGACCAGCTCCGCGGACGGATGACCGGCGAGGTGGTCGGCGCCGGCGATCCGGCGTACGACGAGGCGCGGCGGGTCTGGAACGCCGCCATCGACCGCCGTCCGGTCGCGGTGGCGATGTGCGCGGACGAGGACGACGTACGCGCGGCGGTTCGCTTCGCTGCCGAGAACCACCTCGAGGTCGCCGTGCGTTGCGGGGCCCACAGCATGTCCGGTGCCTGCGTCGTCGATGACGGCCTCGTCATCGACCTCAGCCGGATGAACCAGGTCAGCGTCGACCCGGCTGCTCGACGCGCGCGGGTCGGCGGCGGCGCGCTCCTGGGGGATCTCGACGCGGCCACCCAGGCTCACGGGCTCGCCGTCCCCGTCGGCCTGGTGAGCCACACCGGCATCGGGGGGCTGACGCTCGGCGGCGGCATGGGATGGCTGAGCCGGAAGTACGGGCTGACGATCGACAACCTCGTCTCCGCGCGGGCCGTCAGCGCGGCCGGCGACGTGCTGGTGGCCTCGGAGACCGAGAACGCCGACCTCTTCTGGGCCCTGCGCGGTGGCGGCGGGAACTTCGCGATCGTCACGGAGTTCGAGTTCGAGCTGCACGAGGCCGGCCCCATGGTGCACTTCGGCTTCCTGTTCTGGGGGCTGGACCAGGGCGTCGACGCGCTGCGTCACGCCCGCGAGGTGATCAGCTCGATGCCGCCGGACGTGAACGTCGTCGTCGGCGGCCTGAACGCTCCCCCGGCGCCGTTCGTGCCCGAGGACGTCCAGCTCCAGCCCGGCTACGCCATGATCGTGGTCGGCTTCGGCTCGCCCGAGCAGCACGCCGAGGTGCTCGAGCAGGCGCGAGCCGGCGTACCGCCCCTCGTGGACTTCACCTCGCCGATGCCCTACGTCGAGCTGCAGAAGATGCTCGACGAGGCCAACGCGTGGGGCTTCTTCGCCTACGACAAGGGCTGCTACGTCGAAGAGCTGTCGGACGGCGTCATCGACGCCCTCGTCGAGCACTTCCCGCAGAAGACCTCGCCGCTGTCCATCGCGCTCTTCTACCGGCTCGACAACGCCTACAGCACCCCTGCCGAGGACGCCACGGCGTTCAGCGGCGGGCGATCGCCCCGCTTCGGCGTCTTCATCATCGGCGTGTGTCCTGACCCGGCGATGATGCCGGCGGAGCGGAACTGGGTCCGGTCGATGGCCGAAGCCCTACGCACGTACGCCGCGAGCGACGGCTCCTACGTCAACGGGTCGTCGGAGTTCGACGAGCTCGACCCGGTGCAGGCCGCCTACGGTGCCGGCAAGTTCGCCCGCCTCGTCGAGCTGAAGGCGAAGTTCGACCCGACGGACCTGCTGCACGGGAACGCCCGCGTCAGCCCGACCGAACGACCTCTCCCTGACGACCAGACGGCGCTCCGCGGCTAGACCCCTGGAGTCCGCTCGAACGACGCCTTCAGGGCATCGAGCGTCGTGGTGCGCTCCTTGAGGGCGAGTCGCCGCAGGATCGGTCTGGCCAGGCGCCACACGCCGTACGGCATCAACTTGCCGCCATGGCGGACCAGCGTCTCGGCGTCGCCGGAGGGCTCAAGGTGATAGCTCGGCCAGCCCTCGAACTTGAGCTTGCCCGGCTTCGACTCCTCCCACCAGTGGAAGACGATCGTGTGCGGCCTTTCCAGCTCGGCGATCTCGCCAGGCATCTCGCCCTGGCTCGTCTCGTCAACGAACGTCGTCCCGACAGTGGGCTCCCCGGGCGAGGTCTGCCGAGTGCTGTTGAGCATGCTCCCGCTCCCGGCCATCCAGTCGTTGTACCCCTCGATGTCGATGAGCCGTGCGAACACCTCCTCGATCGGTGCCCGGATCGTTCGCTGGAGCTCAAACTCGATCGGCCGCATCCGACCAGCATCGTCCTCTCGGGACAACGCCACAACCTTGTCAGCGGCGGCCGCATGACGTGCAGCGCCAGGTCTCAGCGCTCCTGGACCGGCTGCGTCCGAGCCGCGTCACTCGCTAAGCGGTGAAGCCCCGTCGAGGTCTGTCACCGCGATCTTGTGGCGAATCGTCGTGATCGGGCCCCTGGTGCGCAATGTGCGGCGAGCGGTGGCAGGACGAGAATGAGGGCTCGTAGGCTCACACGCGGAGGGAGCGGACCGCGTCGAAGCCGCGGATCATGTCGCCCTCACGATCGGCGGCGTCGGCCTGACGGATGTCTTCCAATGCCTCAAATCCTGGTCGGCGGCACCACCTCACCCGGCGGCGACTACACCTCCTTCGGCATCGCCAAGCTGACCCCCACCGAAGTCGCTGCTTGGGCCGACGATGCCGGCTCTGAGCGCGGCTGCCTTGCTCCTTGCACTGCTGACGCCGCCGCCCGCCACCGCCCCCGACGCGCGCGCCCCATCTGGCTTCGCGGCGGTCGCCTACAAGCTCGACTCCTAGGTCACTTGGACGGCGGCCACAGGACGTCGGCGCGGCTGTAGTGACCGGCGGCGTCGAACCAGCGCTTGGCGTGGAGCGTCTGCCGCAGGTCGCAGTCGGCGACCACGACGCCATCGGCGTCGTACAACGGTCCCGCGATCACCTCGCCGGATCCCGGGGCGACGACGGCCGCCCCGCCTCGGCCGAAGACGTCGCTGTCCGGGAGCGGCCAGGGGAAGTCGTCGCCGAACGCCGCGCGCTCGATGAACTGGGGCACCGACACCACGAACGCACCGGCCTCGATGGCGATGTGCCGGATCGTGGCCTGCCATCCCTCGGAGTCGTCGGCAGTGGGTGCCAGCCAGATCTGCGGGCCGCCTTGGAGCACCGCCCACCGGGCCAGGGGCATCCGGTTCTCCCAGCAGATCAGTCCCCCGAGCCGGCCCAGACGGGTCGCGGTGACCTGGAGGTCGTCGCCTGCGCCGATGCCGTGGAAGAGCCGTTCGTGGAAGGTCGGCATGAGCTTGCGGTGCCTGTTGAGCAAGCCGTAGGGGCCGACCAGCAGCAGCGTGTTGTAGAGGCTGCCCGGCCGCTCGGCCTCGCGCTCGTTGACTCCGATGGCGCAGATGACGTCGAGCTCGCGGCACGCGTCGGCGATCCGGTCGACGACGGGGCCGGGCACCTCGACCGAGCTGGCCCACAACGCCTCCCACAGCTTGTCACCGTCACCGCCGGGCAGGTGTGCCCAGGCGTACGACGGGTACAGCGACAGGAAGGTCTCGGGGAACACCACCAGCTCAGCGCCCTGCCCGGCCGCCTCCGAGAGCAGGCCGAGCGCCTTCTCGAGACTGGCCTCCAGGTCGAGCACCACGGGCATCGCCTGGACTGCCGCGACCCGGACCGTGGGCAGTGTGGTCTCCATGAGGGCAGGGTACGGCGACGCGGGAGCCCGTGGACGCTTCAGCCGACGTACGCCGTCATCCTGATCGAGACGCGCAGCCCGGGGACGTCGACGCCCAGCTTCACGCCGTGCCGCGCCGGCGGGTCGGACGGGAACCACCGCGCCCACTCCTCGTTGAGCCCGGCGAAATCGGCCGGGTCGTGGAGCAGGATCCCGACCTCGACGACGTCATCGAGACCGGCGCCGCCTGCGTGGAGGATCGCCTCGCAGTTGGTCAGTGCCTGCCTGGTCTGGTCCTGGATCGTGTCACCGGCCAGGCTGCCGGTGCTCGGATCGATGCCGACGATGCCGGAGAGGAAGACGAACGGCCCCGCAGCGACTCCCTGGCTGAAGAGCGGCGAGCTCGGGGCGTTCGGGGTGGAGATGACCTGACGCGACATGGCGCTCCTTCGGCTGACCGATTGGTGAGCGCCACGATGGCAGGGGCACGGGCCGTCGCGCGACAACGATCTCGACGCGCGACGCAGGAGTGGGCTCAGGCCTCGCTCTCGCTGCTGCTCTCACTCTCGCTGTCGCCCTCGGCCTCGCCGTCGTCTCCGCCGAGCTTCTCGAGCTTGGCGTAGGGGCTGACGATGCGCACGGTGCGGGAGCGGAAGTCCACGCTCACCGCGTGGCCCTCGACCGCGACCACCCGGCCGAGACCGTAGAGGTCGTGACAGACGTCGTCGCCGACGGCGTAGACCTCCACCTCAGGTGCGATCTCCTGCTTGAAGGGACTGCTTGCGAGGTGCCGCCGGATGTTCGCCATGAGACCTCAAGTATGCGCCCTCACCCATGCTCAGGGCCAACCGCCGGTCTGGAGGGGTTCGGCAACGCCGCGTCCGAGTCGCTTGAGTCCCGCGATCGCGGGACTCAAGCGTCACCAGCGCGGGTTGCCGAGCTAGCCCTCGTCGACCAACCCGTCCCACGACCACTTCGGGATGCGCAGGCCGTCGGGCACGTCGTCCTCGGAGTCCTCGAAGCGGTTGACCGACTCGAAGGTCGCCCAGCGCCAGTAGTCGTGCAGCACCTGCCGCACCGGCTGGTCGTCGGTGATCCCCACGTCGGTCATCGCGGCGTCGAAGCACGCGACGGCACGGTGGTTCATCTCCTCGTGCGGCCCGTTGCCGCTGTGCATGCGGACGACAGACGTCTCGTCGCCGTACGCCGACGTGAAGCCCGGCGGTCCGCCCAGCGCCTCGCCGAGGTACGCCGCCAGCCGGACCGTGTGGTCGGGGTGGAACCCGTGGCTGAACGCGTGGCCCAGCACCTCGTCGGCGACGGCTCGCTCGTGCCAGGCGGCAGCCAGGCGCTCGAGCCCGACCCGGCCCCCCGCGGCGTCGTACACGCTGGTCATGGCAGGCAGTCAACCACCGCCGAGCCTTCGAAGCGTCCGGCTGACAAGCCGATCAACCGAAGAAGACCTGCGCCTCGGCGTACTCCTTCGCCGAGACCAGCTTGAGCTCGCCGGTCCCCTCGATGAGCGGGACGCGGACGATGTCGGTGCCGCGCAACGCCATCATCGTGCCGAAGTCGCCGTCGGCGACCGCGTCGATGGCCTGCAGGCCGAAGCGCGTCGCCAGCCAACGGTCGAAGGCGGTGGGGGTGCCGCCGCGCTGGATGTGGCCGAGCACGACGGCCCGGGCCTCCTTGCCGGTGCGCTGCTCGATCTCGCTGGCCAGCCGGTCGCCGATGCCCCCGAGCCGCACGTGCCCGAAGGCGTCGAGCTCGCCGGTCTTGAGCGACATGTCGCCGCCCTCCGTCGGCATCGCGCCCTCGGCGACGACGAGGATCGGCGAGAAACGCGACTCGAAGCGCGACTCGACCAGCGCGCAGACCTCCTCGATGTCGAAGGGGAACTCCGGGAGCAGCACGATGTTGGCACCGCCGGCGATGCCGGAGTGCAGCGCGATCCAGCCCGCGTGGCGACCCATCACCTCGACGACCAGGACGCGGTGGTGCGACTCGGCGGTGGTGTGCAGGCGGTCGATCGCCTCGGTCGCGATGTTGACCGCCGTGTCGAAGCCGAAGGTGAAGTCGGTGCCGGACAGGTCGTTGTCGATGGTCTTCGGGACGCCGACGACGTTGACGCCCAGGTCGGCGAGCTTGGTGGCCACGCCGAGGGTGTCCTCCCCGCCGATCGCGACCAGCGCATCGACGCCGTCACGGGCGAGGTTCTCCTTGATCTGCTCGACGCCGCCCTCGATCTTGAAGGGGTTGGTCCGCGACGAGCCGAGGATGGTGCCGCCGCGCGGCAGGATGCCGCGCACCTCGGCGATGCCGAGCTCCATGGTGAGCCCCTCGAGCGGGCCCTTCCAGCCGTCGCGGTAGCCGACGAACTCGTTGCCGTGCACCTTCACGCCCTTGCGGACGACGGCGCGGATGACGGCATTGAGACCGGGACAGTCGCCGCCTCCGGTGAGGACTCCGACGCGCATGCGGTTCACTCCCTTGGATCGATCAAACGGGTCCGGACCACGCTAGCGAGGCGCGGGCGCGACGGCTACCCGGAGCTCTACCGTCTCACTCGGCGCAGTCGCCTCACGTGGACGCGGGCGCGGTCTCAGCCGCGCGATTGGTGACCCGCTCGGCGGCCTGCGGGAGCACCAGGCCCACCCGCCAGGAGACCAGCACGAAGACGACGGAGACGCCGAGCATCGCCCACCAGATCGGCGCCGCGCCCCGCTCCAGCAACCACGCGAACGCCACGGGCGTGATCGTGCTGCTGACGTTCCACGCGAGCTGCGTCATCGACAGGTAGCGGCCCCGCAGGTGGTCGGGAGCCGCCTCGGCAGCCGTCGCCGACAGCACCGGCCCCCCGGTCAGCTCGGCCAGCGTGTAGACGAACGTCCCGATCAGCATCACGACCGTCCCGAGGGCGATGCTCACGGCGCTGGCGCCCAGGAAGACGACGTACGACGCCGCGAAGAACACCTGCGTCAGCAGCAACAACCGGTAGCGCACGTGCCCGGTCATGGCGTTCACCACGAGTCCCTGACCGAAGCCGATCATCAGGCAGTTCAAGGTGAAGATCCCGCCCGTGACCCAACCAGGGAGCCCGAGCACGGCGACGGCGTACACCGGAAGCGCGAAGTTGAGCACCATCATCGGCACCGAGTAGCCGACCTGCGCCGCCACGAGCAGCAGGTAGGGCCGGTCGCGCAGCACCGTCCCCCACGAGCCGGGAAGCGACGCGTGGCCGCCTCCGGGACGCGGGTCCGGCACCGCCAGCAGCAGCCAGAGCGCGAGCAGGTACGACGCCGCGTTCACCGCGACCACGGCCTGGAACGCGAAGTCGGTGCCGATCGAGATGGCCACGCCCGAGGCGAGCCCGCCCACCGCGAAGCCGACGTTGCGCAGCGCGCCGAGGAAGCCGAACCACCGCTCCCGCTCCCCCGGCTGCGAGATGGCCGTGACGATGTTGCCGTAGGAGCCCCAGAACGCCGTCCGCCCGATCGTCACCACGATCGTCCACAGCAGCACGGCCGCGAACGAGTCGGTGACCAGGTAGGCGAAGAAGCCCACGGCCTGCAGCACGTTGCCGGCGAGGAGCACCTGCTTGGCGCCGAGCCGGTCGACGACGGCGCCGAGCAGCGGGCCTGCCGGCAGCGAGACCGCCGACGCGATCGAGATGGCCAGCCCGATCTGCAGGAGGCTCAGCGGCGTGACGGCCAGGAAGTAGAGCATCGTGAGCGGCATGAAGACGCCGCTGCCGAGCGCGTCCACCGCGATCGCGGTCACGAACCGGTGGTGGGTCCCGACCGGTGGGAACCCCAGGCGCGACCCGATCTTCTCCAGCACCGAGCCATCATGCGACCTCGAGCAGGCTTGAACGCAATCGACTTGGCCCCGACTGCGCACGACCACCGGCCGGCGCCGGCGTCGATAGGGTCCGACCATGACCTTCTCGATCGTGGCCAGGTCCGACGACGGCGAGTCCTGGGGGGTGGCGGTCGCGTCGAAGTTCCTCGCCGTCGGGTCCGCAGTCCCGGCCGCGGTGGCGGGCGTCGGAGCCATCGCCACGCAGGCCGACGCCAACGTCGCCTACAAGGGCCAGGCCCTCGCCCACCTCGACGACGGCGCCACCGCCGAGGTGGCCCTCCAGCGGCTGCTCGAGGACGACGAAGGCCGCGACCACCGCCAGGTCGGGCTGGTCGACGTCGAGGGAAACGCCGCGTCGCACACCGGGCACGCCTGTCTCGACTGGGCCGGCTCGCGCACCGGTGACGGCTTCGCGATCCAGGGCAACATCCTCACCGGTGAGGAGGTCGTGCTCGCCATGGAGGACGCCTGGACCGGCGCCGACCCCGAGGTGCCCTTCGCCCGCCGCCTGCTCGCCTCGCTCGCCGCCGGAGACGCGGCGGGGGGCGACAGCCGGGGCCGGCAGTCCGCCGCGCTGCTCGTCGTACGCGAAAGAGCGGGGTACGGCGGCCTCGACGACATCGCCGTCGACCTCCGCGTCGACGACCACACCGAGCCGATCGTCGAGCTCGAGCGGCTGCTGGGTCTCAACGACCTCTACCTGACCGCCTCCACCGAGGAGGAGAAGGTCACCGTCACCGAGGAGCTGCGAAACGAGCTCGAGGAGCGGGCCCAGGCCGCCGGCCGCGACACCTTCCACGCGTGGGTGGGCGCCGAGAACTACGAGATGCGGGTGGCGCCCGACGGCTCCTGGATCGACCAGCGCATCCTGGCCATCATCCGCGGGGAGGCCTGATGGCCGGGAGCAGCGTGCTCGCGATCGACGCCGGCACCACCGGTGTCACTGCAGTCGTCGTCGGCGACGACGGGCGCGTGCTCGGCAAGGGCTACCAGGAGTTCGCCCAGCACTTCCCCCATCCCGGTTGGGTCGAGCACGCCCCGGAGGAGATCTGGCAGGCGACGCTCGAGGCCACGCGGGAGGTCCTGACGAAGGTCGACCAGTCCCAGCTGAAGGCTGTCGGCATCACCAACCAGCGCGAGACCGTGCTGCTGTGGGACCGCGAGACCCTCGGCTCGCCGCGCCGCGCGATCGTCTGGCAGGACCGTCGTACCGCCGACATCTGCCAGCGCCTGCGAGACGAGGGCCACGAGGAGCGCGTCACCGAGCTCACCGGCCTCCGCCTCGACCCGTACTTCTCCGGGACCAAGCTCGCCTGGATCGCCGAGCACGAGCCGCGCACCTGGGACCTCGTGGAGGAGGGCAGGTACGCCGCGGGGACGGTCGACTCCTACCTCGTCGCCCGGATGACCCGTGGCACCTGGCACGTCACCGATGCCTCCAACGCCTCGCGCACGCTGCTCTTCGACCTCGAGCGCGGCGACTGGTCCGACGAGCTGTGCGAGCTCTTCGGCGTGCCGCGCGACGCCCTGCCCGACGTGGTGCCGAGCTGGGGTGAGATCGGCATGACCGACCCGGCGTCGTTCTGCGGCCTAGATCTGCCCGTCGCGGGCATCCTGGGTGACCAGCAGTCCGCGCTCTTCGGCCAGACCTGCTTCGACGTCGGCGACAGCAAGTGCACCTACGGCACCGGTTCGTTCATCCTCACCAACACCGGTCCCAGCATCGAGCGCTCGGACGCTGGTCTGCTCAGCACCGCCGCCTGGCGTGCCCCCGACGGGACGATGACCTACGCCAACGAGGGCGCCATCTTCGTCACCGGCGCCGCCGTGCAGTGGCTGCGCGACGGTCTGCAGATCGTCGGCTCCGCGGCCGAGACCGCCGCCATCGCCGCGACCGTCGACGACACCGAGGGCGTCGTCTTCGTGCCGGCGCTGACGGGGCTCGGCGCCCCGCACTGGGACCCGCACGCCCGCGGCCTGATCATCGGCATCACCCGCGGCACCACGCGCGGGCACATCGTGCGCGCCACCCTCGAGGCCATCGCCTTCGAGGTGCGCGACGTGCTGGACACCATGCCGGCCACGCCGTCCGCCGAGCGGCCGTTGCGCGTGGACGGCGGCGCGGCCGCCAACGACCTGCTGTGCCAGATCCAGGCCGACCAGATCGGTGCCCCCGTCGAGCGGCCCGAGGTGGTCGAGACGACCGCCCTGGGTGCGGCCTTCACCGCCGGCCTCGGCGTGGGCGTGTGGGACTCCACTGACCAGCTCCGCGAGACCTGGACCCTGGACCGCCGCTTCGAGCCCGACCCGGACGCCCGCGAGAGCGCGGACGCCGGTCACCGGCGGTGGGCGGAGGCCGTCGAGCGCTCGAAGGGCTGGGCCCAGGTCTGAGCCAGGTCTGAGGTCCGCTCCCCGCGCTCGTCTCGACTGGTCGCTCGCGCGCTCGCTGCTCGACGACCGGTGGACATATCAGCCGAGCTTGTCGAGCACCTCGGCAGCCTTGTCGCGCTCCTTGGTCGCGTCGGCCTGGGCGTCACGCGCCTCCCCGAGCGTCTCCTCGGCCTCCGCCAGCTCCTCGTCGGTCTCCTCCGAGGCCTCCTCGAGCTCGGCCAGCTTGCTGCGCAGCTCGTCCATCTCGGCCTGGATCTGCAGCGACCGGGCCTCCAGGGTCGAGTAGGCCTCCTGTGCATCCTCGGCGGCAGTGGTGGCTTCCCTCAGCGCCGACTCCGCCGACTCGAGCGCCTCCTCGGCCTCCCGCCGCGCCCGCGCGTCGCGTACCTCGTCGGTGTCGGGTACGACGTGCAGGCCCGGCCGGGGCGGCGGTTCGGCCTCGCGTGCGGTCGCCGCGAACCCCAGCGCGTCCGGGAGCGCGACCGCCGCGGCCACGTCGACGGCGTCGACCCCCGTCGCCGAGAGAGCCGTGACCAGGAGCCCGCTGCGGACCGCGTCCGCCGCGCCCGCGTCGAGCATCGCCGCGGTCAGCGTCGCCTCGACCTGGTCGGCGACCGACTGGGTGACCCGAACCCCCTCCTCCAACGCGGTCGCCCGCGCCCGCTGGGTCACCGCCGCCGTCAGCTGGCGCCGCTGGCGGGTCAGCGCGCGCAGGTCCTCCCCTGACAGCGTGGCCTGTGCCTCGCGGAGCGCGACGCCGACCTGCAGCACCTGCGCGACCTGGTCGGCCTCGCGGCGGACGAGCAGGTTGACCACCCACGCAGCCAGCGACGGCTTCTTCAACGCCTTGACCTCGGCGGCGAGCGGCGACTTCTCCGCCTTCAGCTCCTTGGCACACGCGTCGCGCAGCGGCGTGAAGTCGGCCATCGAGGCGGCGTACAGCTCGTCGGCGATCGCCAACAGCTCGCCCTCGGCCATGCTGGGATCCTAGGGCGTGCTCTGGGGCCGCCCTGGATCAGAGCAGGATCAGTGCGGGATCAGTGCGGGATCAGTGCAGGTCGCCGATGATCCCCGAGCGACCGTCGGCCCCGTCGAAGCGGGCGAACTCGGCGCAGTTGCCGAAGTAGTCACAGTCGTAGAAGACGTCGTCGCCGCCGTCGGTGCGGCGCACGAGCACGGTGCCGTCGGTGTCCTGCTTGACCTGGATCGAGCCGGTGCCGGCCGGGATCGCGAGCTTGAAGGGCAGCGGCTCGTCGCCCAGACGTCGCCACTCGACGTCGGTCGACTCCATCTCCCACGAGGCGTCGGAGCTGAGCATGCCGTCCTCGACGGTCGTCGGCTCCAGGCGCCAGACCTCCGACAGCTCTTCTGGGAGCTCGACCGGCTCCGCGCCGGGCGGCTCCAGGGAGAGGATCGTGAAGTTGCGCACGTCGATGACGCGCCCGTCGGTGATGTCGACCCAGGTCGCGTCGGGTCCGAACGACGGATCGATGGCGATGGTGCCGTTGACGCCGACGACGAACGCGACGCCGTGGTCCTGACCGCCCATCCGCAGCGACCCGCAGCTGTCCTCGCACGGCACGGGGAAGGACCCGACCATGCGTGGCTCTGGCAGGGAGTAGGCCGACAGCGTCACCTGACCCTCGCTGCGCGTCAGCCAGGCCACCGACTGCCGGGCGTCGTCGTAGCGCACGGTCGGTGTGAACGACGAGTCGGGACGTTCGGGCGCCGGCGCGATGGTGCTCACCTGGCCACCGGCCCCGAGCAGGCGCACGGCTTGGTCGTCGGTGAAGTAGATCAGCCCGTAGGGGGTCGTGACCGCGCTCGTTCCGAGGTCCGCAGCATCGTCGAGGGTGCCGACCTGACCGCCGACGGCGACCTCGCCGGTCTCCTCGTAGTAGACACCCCGCAGCCCGGCGGAGAAGTCCAGCGCCGGGAAGTCGGTGGAGGCGGGCACCGGCTCCGGTTCGGACGGCGCCAGCACCGCGGCGGTGGTGCCGAACGCAGCCAGGAAGACGACGCCCGCCAGGACGCCGTTGCGCCGGCGGCGGCGCCGGCGGCCGGCCTCGCGCGCGGCCCCGATGTCCACGCGCGGAACCCTGACGTCAGCGAGCTTGCGTTCGAGGGTCTCGCCGACGAGGAGGTCGATCGTCATGATGCGCGCGCTCTCTCGCGCGCGAGTGCCATCAGCCGGCGCAGGTCCACGAGCGCGGCGGTCAGCTGTGCCTGCACGAGCTCCGGGCGGATCGCGAGGGTGTGGGCCACCTCGTCCTCCGTGAGCCGCTCGTAGTAGCGCAGCACGATCAGAGCCCGCTGCCCGACCGGCATCTCCAGCATGGCCGCCCAGACGGTGTCGGTGTCGGCGAGGTCGCGGGCGGCGGTGCGCCGGATGCGGACGGCGTCGTGCGGCTGCGACGGGGCACCGCGGCGCCGCGCCCAGCCGAGCAGGTCGTTGACGAGGCTGCGGCGCACGTAGGTCTCGGGATCGCGGTGCACGGTGCGCCACCGGGCGTACGCCGCGGCGAGGGCGCTGCTGACCGCCTCGCCGGCGAGCTCGTGGTCACGGGTGATCGCGTACGCGACGCGGTACCACCGGTCTGCGGTGGCAGCGGCGAACGACTCGAAGCCCTCTTCGAGCTCAGCCTTCATCGGCGCACCTTCCCACGTGCCGCTCCCGAAAGCGGCCCTTATCCGTCAAGACGCATCACGAGCGATTCGGGTTCACTCGTTTGGTGATGTTTCTGTCGGGTGGTGTCAAGGATGCCGGACCCGGGGCGTGCTCGCCACCTCACATCCAGGGACCCGGCCCGGTGCCGACTCCCTTCTTGGCGCCCACCGCTCAGTCTGCAGACCGACGGACACCACCTCCACCCTATGACGTCACGGCGAACGGATCGGTTGCCCGTCGTGTCTAGACCGGTTTCGGGGCGGGCGTGAGCCGTAGCACCCACCTGTGCTCGCGCGGGTACGGCGGCCACTCGGCCGCGCGTGCCTCCTCGGACTCCGCCCAGCCCAGGTGGCGGTAGAGCCCGCGGGCTCCCTCGTTGGCGTCCAGCACCCAGAGGTACGCCGCCTTGGCTCCGCCGGCGGCGATCGCCGAGACCGCCCGCTCCACGCCGTCTCTCCCGAGACCCGCTCCCCAACGGCTCGGGACGACCGCGAGGTGACGCAGCGTGTCGGCGTCGTACGCCGCGAATGCGACCGCACCCTCGGGGCCCTCGGCCAGGTCCACCACCACTCCGGTCTCGGCCAGCGTCGCCCGCCAGCGAGCGAGCACCTCGGCATCGGGGAACGCGTGCTGGTCCGGCGGGAACAGGTGGGCCAGGGCGACCAGGTTGGCCTCACGCTCGACGTCGCGCAGGGCCTTGGCATCGTCGGCGGCGGCCCGACGCCAGCGCGCGCTCACAGGCGGCCCGCGGCCACCCACGCGCGGTGGGCGGCCGCCGTACGGTCCCAGAGCGCACGCAGGTCGTCGAGGGGCACGTCGTCGAGCGGGAGTCGCTGGCCGTCGGCGAGCACCTCCCGCCACTCGTCGAAGCCGCTCAGGTCCCGGGTGCTGTCACCGTCGAGCCCCACGTGCGTCGCGACGCAGCCGCGCACGGTGTCGACGCCTCCGCGGAAGGACCAGCCCTCGTCGGTCACCTCCATCACCTCGAAGTCGAGGCTCGGGTCCCGGACCTGACCCGCGGTCAGGGGGACGGGATCGCGGAACCCCTCGCCGAGCCCCACGTCCGGCCACCAGGTGCCTGACAGGTGGTCGTCGGTCGGCAGCCTGCGCACCAGCAGGACGAGGTGGTTCAGCGAGGTGTCGAAGCGGTGCCCCGGGTCCGTCCACACGTGCCCGTGGCGGCGGTCGACGTCGTACCCGAGGGCGACCAGCAACGAGCCGAGGGCGCCGTTCTGGTGGAAGCAGTAGCCTGCCCGGCCGCCCCGACCCAGGCGCGCGACGACGTCGGCGGGCTCGGTCGAGGCCGGACGGCCGAGCATGATGTCGAGGTTCTCGTAGGGCACGGCGTCGAGGTGTGCGCGGTGCAGCGCCACCAGGCTCTCGAGAGTGGCAGGCGGGGGCGTGTCGAAGCCCAGGCGGCCCAGGTACGCCTTGTGGTCGTCGGTCAGCGCCGGCGGCAAAGCGGTCATTCGTCGTCGTCGTCGAGGCCGCGCTGGATCGCCCAGCGCGTGAGCTCGACGCGGTTGTGCATCTGCAGCTTGCGCAGGGTGTTCTGCACGTGGTTCTGCACGGTGCGGTGGGAGATCACCAGCCGCTCGGCGATGAGCTTGTACTCCATGCCCTTCGCGACCATCTTCAGGATCTCGGTCTCGCGGTCCGTCAGCTGCTCGGTCTCGTCGACCGGCTCGGGGGCGTCCGACATCCGCCGGAACTCCCCCAGCACGAGCCCCGCGAGGCCGGGGGTGAAGACGGTGTCGCCGTCCGCCACCCGGCGCACGGCGGCGACGAGCTCGTCGCGGGAGGCGGACTTCACGAGGTAGCCGGTCGCCCCCGCCTTCACCGCGTCGAGGACGTCGGCGTGCTCGCCCGAGGCCGACAGGATCAGCACGCGCGCGGACGGGTCGTGGGCGAGGACCCGCTGGGTGACCTCGACGCCGTTCGGGCCGGGGATCTGCAGGTCGAGGACGACCACCTGGGGGCGAGCGGCGGGGAACCGGGCGATCGCCTGGTCGCCGTCGGCCGCGACGCCGACGACGTCGAAGCCGGCCGCCTGCAGGTCGCGCTCGACCGCGTCGCGCCACATCGGGTGGTCGTCGACGACCATCACGCGGATGGAGGCAGCGGTGTCGGTGTCAGGGGTGTCCGTCACGCGACGACCCTAATCGCTGCTCGAGCAACGAGCAGGCCGTTCGGTGGTCGAGCAGCGAGCGCAGCGAGCGGAAAGTCGGTGGTGGTCGAGCAGCGAGCGCAGCGAGCAGGCCTCGGTGGTCGAGCAGCGAGCGAAGCGAGCGGAAAGTCGAGACCACCCCCGCAGGTCCAGCAACGAGCAGGCCGTTCGGTGGTCGAGCAGCGAGCGCAGCGAGCGGAAAGTCGAGACCACCCCCACAGGTCCAGCAACGAGCAGGCCGTTCGGTGGTCGAGCAGCGAGCGCAGCGAGCGGAAAGTCGAGACCACCCCCGCAGGTCAAGCAACGAGCAGGACGTTCGGAGGTCGAGCAGCGAGCGCAGCGAGCGGAAAGTCGAGACCACCTCCGCTGGTCGGCTATCCGTGCGTCCAGCGACCGCGTCGATGGCCCAGTGGGTCGTCGTCCTCCCCGACCTCGGCGTGCTCCACGACGGTGGTGACGAGCACGGACCAGCCGGTCTCCCGGCTGTCCTCGAGGCGTACGCCGGCCCAGGTGTCGCTGGTCGTCAGCCGCGGGCCCCAGGCCGTCTGCTCGAACGAGCCGTGCGCGAACGAACCGCCTGGCGCCGGGGCCGTGCCGGCGAACATCTCCGCGAGGGCCCGGTCCGTCCAGTCCACGAGCGACACCACAGCGGCGCCGGTCGTGAGAAGGGCCTCGGTGAGGTCGGCCTCGGGGTCGAGGAGCGCCAGGATCCGGGCCGGCTCGCCCGCCGCCACCATCAGCGAGGTGACCGTCAGACCTGCCCACGGCTGCTCGGCCCCGCTCGTCCAGAGCGACACACCCCCGCCCAGCCGGCCGCGGAAGCGGCGTACGACGTCGCGGGACTCGTCCGGCTCGGCGAACGGGTGCCCGGCGTGGATGGTCACGGTCCGACCCTAGGCCCGGAGTCGCACGCCCCGGAGGTCGACGCCCGCGTAGGCTCGCCGGGTGCCGAGCTCCGTGAAGTCCCGGGTCAAGAACGCGTACGCCGTCGGCGCGCGGTCGACCGGGCGCGTTCTGGTCCGATCCCGGCTCATGGCCGAGAAGCCGCCGGAGCGCGGCAAGCGCGCACGTCACTGGTTGCACAGCCTGACCCGCGTGCACGACTCCCTCGCGATCGCGGAGCTCGACGTGCCTTGGTGGACCTACCGGGCTGTCGACGTCGTCGACGTGTGGCTTGCCGCGCGTCCCGAGCCAGCGCGCGTCTTCGAGTACGGCTCCGGCGCCAGCACCATCTGGCTCGCGCGACGCGCCGCCGAGGTGCACTCGGTGGAGCACCACCCAGGTTTCGGCGCGATGATGTCGGAGCGGCTGTCGGGCGAAGGCAATGTGCACCTCGAGGTCGTTGAAGCGACCCTGTCGACGCAGCCGAGCGTGGCGTCGGGCAAGGAAGATTACGCGGGCTTGGATTTCGCGGCGTACGTCGACGCGATGGACGCCGTGGAGGGCACCTTCGACCTCGTTGTCGTCGACGGCCGGGCACGGGAAGCGTGCCTGGCCAAGGCTGTGCCGCGGCTCTCCCGCGGCGGGATCGTGGTGTACGACAACTCCGCCCGCCGCCGGTACCGGCGTGCGATCGAGGGTTGCGGGCTGCACGAGCACGCCTTCCGCGGGCTCACACCGACATTGCCCTACCCCGACCAAACCTCAGTCCTCGTCGCGCCGCGCTGAGGCGGCGCTCGCGCCGGCGACTCCGAACACCGCCCCCGCCCCAGCGAGCAGCACATCCACCAAGACGAGAACGACGCGCGACGCCAGGGCGACCGCGGCCGCCTGAGAGGTGTCCACGAAGGTCGCCGCTGCCGCGATGACGATGCCGTCGCGCACTCCGGCACCGGCTGGCGCCACCACCACCACGAGTCCGACCGCCCAGCCCAGCGCGATGGCGCCGATCATCGCAGCCAACCCGCTACCGCCGACTCGGTCCATCGAGCTCAACAGCACCCAGAGGTGCAGGCCGAGCAGGGCCCACGCGACGAGGCACCAGGCCGACGCCATCAGCATTGCGCGGGCGGAGATGGAGCGATCGAACGGCTCCTTGCCGACGAGGCCTACGAGTCGACCCAAGACGGCCGGGATGACAGCTGGGTGCAGGAAGGGCATCAGCAAGGGCAGGGTCAACAGCCACCACGCGGACGCCCAGGGAGCCTCCACAGCCCACGGAAGCAACAGCACTCCGGTCAGCAGACCGGTCACGCACAGCAACGCCAGCATCACGAGGTTGACCAGCACCATCTGGCGCGGCGACGCGCCCCACCGCCGACCAGCCGCTCCCTGAGCGACGATCGGCCAGATCGAGCCGGGCACGTACTTGCCGAGCTGGGTCACGAAGAAGATGGCGCCGCCGCCCCGGGTTTCGACTGCCAAGCCGCTGCCCCGCAGGATGCACAACCAGATCATCGCGATCGCCAGGGTCGCCAGCACGGCCAGCACGGCGGAAGCGAGCAGCCGCCACAGCCCGATCTCGCCGATAGCCGCCGCGAGGTCGTCGGCGTCCTTCCCGATGAGGAAGACCGCCCCGACCAGCACGACCGCCAGCACCAGCCAGGACCAACCGACCGAGCGAAGGCTCCGTCGCGGCGCGACCGCTCCTCCCGGGTCCGGCCGGGTCGGATCGGCCGTCAGCGCGGGACTGCCCGGATCGACGGGAGCTCATCGTCGCGACTCGACGAACCCGAGGGGGCTGCCGCGAAACGGGCCTTCTTGGTGTGCTCGAGATTGGTCTCGATGAGGATCCGATTGGTGCGGATGAGGTCCGAGATGATCCCCAGCATCACGCTCAAGAACGACAGGATGAGAAGCACGGCGCCGACCAGCAGCGACTGGAGGTGGCCCCCGCCGTCGCCCACGGCCACGAAGACGGCGTACCGAACGAACGGCAACAGGCCGAGCACGCCAAAGAGCAACGCGCACCATCCGAAGATGACGTAGGGCTTGTACATGATGAACGACCTGACGATCGCCGCAGCCGACCGGAAGACGTGTTGCCTAGTGGACGAGAAGAGCCTGCTCTCCCGCGTCTTGGCGTTGGTGACGACCGGGACGCTTGCGATCCGCATCCGCTTGTTGCCCGCCTGGATGATCGTCTCCATGCAATAGCTGAAGCGAGTCACCGTGTTTAGCCGCATCAAGCTCTCGCGGGAATAGGCGCGGAAGCCGCTGGCCGCGTCGGGCAGCGTCGTCCCGGCGGCCTTGTTCACCACACGGGAGCCGAATCGCTGGAGCAAGACCTTGACCGGCGAGAAGTGCTCGACCAAATGGACTTGGCGGTCGGCGATGACGATGTCGGCCGAGCCCGCCACGATCGGTGCTACGAGGTCAGCGATCCGGTTCTGGGGGTATTGGTCGTCGCCGTCGGTGTTGACCACGATGTCGGCACCCAGCTCCAACGCGTAGGTGATGCCGTCTTGGAAGGATCTACCCAGCCCCTGGGTGCCGGCATGCCGCACGAAGTGCGTGACACCGAGTGACCGAGCGACCTCGACCGTCCCATCCGTGCAGCCGTCATCAATCACCACCACGACGATCTCGTCGACGCCCTCGATCGTCCTTGGAATCGTGCGCAGCACGGAGGGCAGCGTCTCCTCCTCATTGAGGCAGGGGATCTGGACGACGAGCTTCATGGGGTCCTCGCGGCGGACATCGGTGGGCGGAGGCCTTCCGAGTCTAGGAAGGATCCGCCTGTGTCGGGACGCGAAAGCAAAATCCTCTGCCACGCCCCGAAAGCGGCGATCCGGGGACGTCGCGGGAGCCGCGGACGACAATGACGCCATGCCTCGCCCAAAGGAGCTGGACGGCCGGGCGACAGACGCCGCCGGTGAGTCAGGGCGTCGAGGCCGCTTCATCCCCTGGGCAGTCTTCTTGATTTCTGCACTGGTGTACGCCGCCACGGCCGCCCGCGACGTCGTCAGCCTTGACGTGCGCACCGCCTACATCGCCTCCTGGCGCATCACGACGGCGGGCGTCCCGTGGATCGAGGGGCTCACCCTCCCGGAGCTCGACCACCCGCTTCGGCACGTCTGGGTGCTCGAGGCGGCCAACGGTCACGAGGTGATCGGACGCTCGCCAGGCGTCGTAGCATCGGGGCTGCCTGCCTTCTGGCTCTTCGGCTCCGATGCCCCCACTAACCTGCCCGGCGCTCTGACCGCGGCACTGATGACCGCTCTGGCGGTCACCTTGCTCTTCCTTGCCCTGCGGACGAGACTTGCGCAGCGCAACGCCGTCCTCTGCACCTTCGTGTTCGGTTTCGCAACACCGGCGTGGAGCGTGGCCGCCAACGGCTTGTGGCCTCACACCGTGACAGTGCTCGGAATCTGTGGGCTCGCCTGGTCCTCAGCCCGGGAAAGATGGTGGCTGGCCGGGCTCTTCGGCGGTGTGATTGCGTGGGGACGGCTGCATGCCGCGGTCGTAGTGGCCGCCGTGGGCTTGATCCTGGGCGTAGGTCGGCGCGAGCCGGGCATAACGTGGCGGATCGGGCTACTCAGCCTGGCCTCGCTGGTACCGATGATTGTGTGGACGCGCTGGATGTACGGAAGCTGGAACCCGATGGCCTCCTACGACACGGCTGTGTTCACGGGTTACGCCGAGGAGAATCGGTTCAGCGTCGTCAACCACCTCGGTTTCTGGATTTCTCCGGACAGCGGCTTCCTCGTGTGGACGCCTGTGATCCTGGTCATGCTCCCTGCCCTTGTCCGGTCGTGGCGCTCGCTACCGGAGTGGGCACGCGCGCTGACGATCGGCGGGCTCGGGTACACCGTCGTCCAGCTGACGCTCAACAGGTTCAGCGGGGGCGATGGCTTCTACGGCTATCGACTCGGGCTGGAGCTGCTGGCCTGTGCTGCCCCGGCGTTCGCGTTCGCATCAGCCGCGCTCGGTCCCGTGGCTAGGCGGCTCGTCGGTCCCGTCGTCGCGCTCCAAGCGGCCGCGATCTTCGTTGGCGCCTCAAGGGACTCGTATTTCGTCGCAAGTGACCGGGTGTGGGAGGACAACGCGTTTGTTATCGCGCTGCGGGAGAACCCGGTTGGGGGGATCTGCGTCGTGGCTGTGAGCGTCCTGTTGGGCGTGATCGCCCAGCGGATCTGGGCTCAGTCCGACTCCACCGAGCGGGGCACTGTCAGCTCCCATTCCGTGCCGTAGGGCCCGGTGTCGAGCAGCGCCTGGCCGCCGAGGTCGGCCACCCGGCCGCGGATGGACTGGGTGACGCCGAGCCGGCCTTCGTCCGCGGCCGCGTCGAGGCGGCCGTCGGGGATACCGGGACCGGCGTCCCGGACGCTGACCACCACGTCCGGCCCGACGACCTCGAGCAGCACCCACGCGGGGGCGTCCGCGCCGACATGGGTCGCGACGTTGTCGAGGCACGCCCGCACCACCGCGACGAGCTCCTCGCCGCGGGCCGCGTCGATCGGGACGGGCTCGCCCGGCGTGGCGACCGAGACGGTCGAGGAGGCAAGACGCTCGAGGTCGACGCCGAGATCGCGCTGCGCACGAGTCGCCGGCGCGGCGACGGTGTCCTGCTGGCGGATCAGCGCGCGCAGCTGTGTCTCCTGCTCGCCGGCCAGGCGGGCCAGCTCGACCATCTCGCCCCCGAGCTCGCCGCCCCGGCGCTGCACCAGCGAGAGCACCTGGAGAACGCCGTCGTGCACGGCCCGCGCCAGGCGGGTCCGCTCCTGGGCGACCGCGGCGGCGTGCAGGGCCTGGTCGCGGGCCACCGCCATCGCGACCAGCGAGGCACACAGGTAGCCCACGATGGGCCCCGCGATCATCAGCAGGAAGACGTTGCCGTAGTTGGCCTGGGTCACCTCGTCGCGGATGGCCAGGTCCACGACGGAGAGGCTCGCGGCGGCCACGAGGCCACCCACCCAGCGCCAGTGGATCGCCCACGCGAGCAGTGCCCCGGCGATCCAGAACCCCGGCACCGTGGCATTGAAGTCCGCGCCCTTCACCAGTGGCGTGAGGGCCATCATCGCGACCGCGATCGCGAGGTCGGCCACGAGCAGCGGTGGCCTGCGGCGGCGCACGTCGTCGTAGGCCCAGATCGCGAACCCCGTCCACGCCACCATGGCCACGACGAGGGCCACGGCAAGTCCGGGCCGCTCGAAGTTGTCGCGGCGGTAGAGGTTGAGGACGACTGCGTTGACCAGCACCACCAGTCGAACGACGACGAGCGCCCGGTGCAGCCGGCCCTCGACGGCGGCTCGCGCGGCCGAGTCGCCGGTCGGTGCGAGGCTCAGGACGCCTTCTTCTGCTCGGACTCGTCCGCCTTGTCCGGGTCAGATGGGCCCGCGGGGTCCGCTTCGTCGGCCCGGTCTGTGTCGTCCGCCCCGGCGGCCTCGCGTCGGCCCGCCTCGTCGGCCGCCGCCTTCTCGGCCTTGGCGCGCCGGGCCTCTTCCCTGGCCTGCTCCCTGGCCTGCTCCTTGGCCTCCTGGGCCGCCTTGGTGGCGAGCTCCTTGGCCTGGCCGGCGTACAGGTCGACGTACTCCTGGCCGGAGAGCCGCATGATCTCGTACATGATCTCGTCGGTCACCGAGCGCAGGATGTAGCGGTCGTTCTCGAGGCCTTCGTAGCGCGAGAAGTCCAGCGGCTTGCCGAAGCGGACACCCGGGCGGGTGAAGGTGCCGAACTTGCGGCCGGGCGGCGCGACCACGTCGGTACGGAGGACCGCGACCGGGATCACCGGCACCTTCGTCTCGAGGGCCAGCCGAGCGACGCCGGTCTTGCCGCGGTAGAGGCGGCCGTCGTGCGAGCGGGTGCCCTCGGGGTAGATGCCGAAGAGGTCGCCCTCCTCCAAGATCGCGCGCGCCGACGACAGCGCACCCTCGGCCGCCGAGGCGCCGGACCGGTCGATCGGCACCTGGCCGGCGCCGGAGAAGAACTTGCGCTGGAACCAGCCCTTGAGTCCGGGGCTGGTGAAGTACTCGGCCTTCGCGACGAAGGTCACCCGCCGCGAGAGCGTCAGCGGCATGAAGAGCCAGTCGGCGTACGACAGGTGGTTGCTGGCCAGGATCGCGGGGCCGGTCTCGGGGACGTGCTCATCGCCCTCGACGACGGGTCGGAAGACGATCCGGAGCAGTGGCCCGATCGCCACCCACTTCAGGAACCAGTAGAACACCGTGCCTCCCGCCAGTGTGCCGTGGCGTCGTCCCGACTCAGCCGCCGCTACCGAACAGTAGTCCTCCCCCGGCCGATCCCCCAGCGGTGACACATCCCGTGACACCAGCCGCGACGTCGCGGGCTCCACGCCGGGGGTGCACAATCCCCGCATGCCGACTCCTGCCCCGGTGCTGCCGCACGCCGCGCCGCTGTCCTTCCCCGCGCGACCGGACGAGACCGGCGGCCGAGCCGTGGGAGTCCTGCTCGTGCACGGCTTCACCAGCACGCCCGACTCGATGCGGGGGTGGGCCGAGTCGCTGGCCGCCCGCGGCTACGCCGTCGAGGTGCCCCGGCTGCCCGGCCACGGCACCACCTGGCAGGAGATGAACAAGACCCGCTGGGAGGACTGGTACGCCGAGGTCGTGCGCGCCTTCACGAGCCTGTGCGCCAGCACCTCCGCGGTGGTCGTCGGCGGCCTGTCGATGGGTGGCGGGCTTGCTCTGCGGCTCGCGGCTGATCGTCCCGACGAGGTCGCGGGACTCGCGCTGGTGAACCCCGCAGTCAACGTCGAGCGCAAGGACGTCAAGCTCCTCCCTGTCCTGAAATACCTGGTCCCGGCGTTCCCGCCCATCGCCAACGACATCAAGAAGCCCGGCGAGGTCGAGCACGCCTACAAGTGGTCGCCGCTCAAGGCCGCGCACTCGATGCTGCAGGGGTACGCCGGCGTCCGCCGCGACCTCGCCAAGATCACGTGCCCGATGCTGATCTGGCGGTCCACCGAGGACCACGTCGTGGACCCGTCGTCGGGACGGATCATCGCGGCGTCGGTCTCCTCGCGGGACTTCGAGGAGCGGATGCTGACCAACAGCTTCCACGTCGCGACGCAGGACAACGACGCGCCGCGCATCTTCTCCGACTCCGCCGAGTTCGTCGCCCGGGTGACGGCCCCCTCCGGCGGTTGAGGAGGTCACGCCGCGACCGTCACGACACCAGCACGCCGCCTGCCCAGCCGAGTCTTAGGCTCTCTTCGTGACCAACCGCGACGAGGAGGAGCTCTGGCGCTCCATCGTCGACAACTACGGGGACCGCGCCCACATCACCGACGAGGACCTGCCGGCCGGCCCCTGGCCCACGCCAGGGTCGGCCCCGGTCGACGCGCCGGTCGGGACAGGCGAGGACGAGGGGCGCTTCGTCCCGCCACCGCCTCCTCCGCTCCCCCGACCCGACAGCAAACGCCTGGCCGCGTGGGTCGGCGTCCTGGGGGTGCCCATCCTCTTGCTGGTGATGCTCCTGGTCTCTCTGCGGCCGCCGACGCTGGTCGCCTACGCCCTGATCGCCTGGTTCGTCGGAGGCTTCACCTACCTCGTGCTGCTGATGCCGCGCGGGCCCCGAGACCCGGACGACGACGGCGCTCGTCTCTGAGGTCAGCTCTGGCTTCGCGCCAGCACGACGGCGCCGACCAGCCCCGCCTCCGGCCCGAGCACCGCGCCCACGATCGGAGGCACCACCCGGTGGTCGGCTCCGACCAGGCTGAGACGCAGCGCGGCGCGCGCCGGCTCGAGCAGCCGTTCGCCTGCTGCGGAGACGCCGCCGCCGATCACGACGACCTCGGCATCGAAGGCGGCCACGAGGTTGGCGACGCCCAGCCCCAGCCAGTTGCCAACCATCCAGAAGGCCTGGCGCGCCGTGAGGTCGCCGTCAGCCGCGGCGGCCGTGACCATGGGGCCGGTCAGGCGTGCGGGATCGCCGCCGCAGAGCTCGCCGAGCACGGTCGGCTCGCGGCCGAGCCGTTCGCGCGCGTAGCGCACCAGCGCGTGCCCGGAGCAGTACTGCTCCCAGCACCCCTCGCCGCCGCACGGGCACGCCTGCCCGCCCGGCACGACCTTCATGTGCCCGAACTCCCCTGCCATCCCGTTGCGGCCCCGCAGGACGCGGCCCTCGAGGACGAACGCGCCCCCGATGCCGGTGCCGAGGGTGATCATCAGCGAGGACGTGGTGTCGCGCGCGGCGCCGTACGCCGACTCCGCCAGCGCGGCGCAGTTGGCGTCGTTGTCGAGGGCCAGCGCGACGCCGAGCCGGCTCGCGAGGCGCTCGCGCACCGGGTCGCCGCGCCACGGCAGGTGCGGGGCGAACATGACCCGCTCACCCACGGCGTCGACGAAGCCCGCCGCCGCGAGTCCCACTCCTGTCAGAGGAGCTTCGCCGGCGACACGGAGCACGGCGTCGACGATCGCGTCCTCCACGAGCGTCGGGTCGACCCGCCGACCGGGCGTCTCACCGCGCGCGGTCCGGACCACCCGCCCGTCTGCGTCCACCACGCCGGCGAGGACCTTGGTGCCACCAACGTCGACGCCGACCCAGACCCCGTCGGCGCCGCCGGCATCCGGCCCCGCGCTCACCCGGCGGGCTCGCGCGCCAGGTCGGCGGCGCCGATGACGCCTGCGGTGTTGCCCAGGGTCGCCAGCCGGATCTCGAGAACGGGACGGTGACCACGCCCGGTGAGCTCGCGCTCGAAGGCCGTGCGGGTGGGCAAGAGGAGCAGGTCACCGGCTGCCGCGACCCCGCCCCCGAGGACCACCACCGCGGGATCGAGGACCGCCGCGAGCGAGGCGATGCCCTCCCCGAGCCACCGGCCGAGCGTGGCGAGCTGGTCAATGGCGAAGGCGTCACCGTCGTGCGCCGCCTGGGTGATGAGCGGACCGTCGATGGCCTCCACGGAGCCGGCCCGATCGATGAGCGGCCGGGCGAGCATCGACCCCTCGGCCGCCTCGGCCCTGGCCGCACGGACCATGGCCGTCCCGCTGGCGTACTGCTCCCAGCAGCCTCGGTTGCCGCAGCCGCACAACCGCCCGCCCGGCTCGATGCGGAGGTGTCCCAGCTCGCCGGCGATGCCGAAGGCGCCGCGGAAGAGCCGTCCGTCGAGCACCAGCCCTCCCCCGACACCCGTGCCGACGGTCACCATCACCTGGTCGTCCACGTCCTCGCCGGCACCGAACCTGAACTCGCCCCACGCCGCCGCGTTGGCGTCGTTCTCCACCACGACCGGCAGGTCGACGCGTGCCTCGATCTCGCTGCGCAGGTCGAGGTCGCGCCACGCGATGTTGGGCGCGAAGAGCACCTTCGACCGGGCGCTGTCGATGTAACCGGCCGCGCCGACGCCCACGGCGGTCACCTCATGCCGGGTCCGCAGCCGCGCCACGAGCCCGGCGACGGCTTCCTCGATCGCCTCCGCGTCCTGCGCTGGAGACTCCACACGCAGCTGGTCGACGATCTGGCCCTGCTCGTCGACGACACCTCCCGCGATCTTGGTGCCGCCGACGTCGACGCCGATCGTCAGGCTCATCGGTGCTCCTCCTGCTCGGGGTCGGGCTCTTCGCCCAGGTGGCTCCAGTCGACGTCGCCGTCGAGGTCGATGTGCTCCACGTCCGCGGTCCCGGACGGCCGCCGCGAACGGCGCTCCTCGACGTTAGCGGTCGCCAGCATCGCCGCGACGGCACGGCTCAGCGACTGGGCGGCCGCGCCGAGGTGGAGGACGACCTCGGGGTCGGTACGCCGCAGCAGGTCCACCCCGCGGCAGACCGGGCAGTAGCGGCACTCGGCGGCACCCGTCGCAAGGTGCTCGTCGACGTCGTGGGCGCCGTCAGCCAGCCGGTCTCCCCAACCCTCGGTGAACCCGGCCACGGTCTCGCCCAGGTCCGATCCCTGCTCGCGGGCGGTCCCGGCCAGCCCTGACAGCGCGGCGAACAGCTTGGCTGCCTCCTCGGCGAGCGTGCCGACCGGCTCGTCGGCCGGCCCAGAGGACCCCCGGGGACCAGGCTCGGCGTGTGCGTGCTCGGCGTCTGGATGCTCGGCGTGTGCGTGCTCGGCGTGTGGGTGCTCGACGTCGGGCTTCTCGGCGTCGGGGCTCACGAGGCACTCTCCTCGAACCGGACCCGCAGCTCGCCGTCCTCGAGGCCCGCCGCCGCGACGCGCTGCCGGGCGAGCCCGGCGGGGAGGGTCAGCAGCCGCCGGTAGGAGCCGACGGTCACGACGAGCTCGTCACCGTTGCGCACCAGGTCGACCGCCGACCTGTCCACCAAAGGGAGCGACAACCGCAGCACGGCGCCCGTCGGCGTCCGGCCGATGCGGAAGGGCCCGGGACCGTCGGGTGTCTCGAGCGGGTCGTGGCCGTCGTACACGTCCTCGGCGAGCTGGCGCAGGTCGTCGACACCGACCGGCTCGTTGCCGCGGTACGCCGACGTCCACACCGGCAGCCCGGCGAACGACTCGGTCGCCTGCGCGAGGACCTCGGTCTGCGCGGCCACCCACCCGGCCCGCCAGTCGTCGGCGCCACCCGCCGGGAAGACCCGGTTGGCCACCACCCCGTCGACGCGGTAGCCGAACAGCGACAGCGTCGTGTAGGAGCGGCGCGCCTCCGCGAGCACGACCTGCTCGGGGGTGAGCACGAGCCGCACCGACGCGTGGTCGCCCGTGAGCAGCTCGCGCACCTCGTCGAGCTCGTGGTGGAGCCGCTCCACGGCTGCGAACACGTCGTCACCGGGCATCGGCACCCCCGCCGCCCGGCTGAGCACGGGTTTGAGCGCGCGGACCACGCGGCGCTCGACCGGGAAGATGCGCTGCATGTACCAGCCCAGCGCCTCGGGGAGCGCGAGGAGCCGCAGGGTCTCGGCCGTGGGGGCGCAGTCGACGACCACGACGTCCCACTCGCCCGAGCCTGCGTGCAGGCGCAGCTCGAGCAGCGCGAGCACCTCTTCGGCGCCGGGGATGACGGTGAGCTCCTCGGCGGCGACCGGGTCGAGCCCGGCCACGTCGAGCACGGAGAGCAGGTAACGCTGGATCTCGGCCCAGGACTGCTCGAAGCGCAGCTGGGCGTCCACCTGCTGCACGTGGAGGCGTTCGGCCACCTCGGTCGGCTCGGCGCCGACAGGGACGCCGAACGCATCGGCCAGCGAGTGGGCTGCGTCGGTCGACAGCACGAGGGTGCGCAACCCGCGCGCCGCGCACATCGCAGCCGTGCCCGCGGCGATCGTGGACTTGCCCACGCCGCCCTTGCCGGTGAAGAGGAGGATGCGCACGAGCCGCTTAGCGTGATTCGACGCGCTTCTTGAGACCCTTCAGCGCGGTGTCGATGATCATCTTCTCGCCCTTGCGCTTGATCATCCCGATCAGGGGGATGGAAAGGTCCAGCGCCAGCCGGTAGGTCACCTCGGTCGACCCATTGCCGAGGTCACGCAGCGTGTAGGCGCCGTCCATGCTGGTGAGGACCTTGCCCTCGACGAGCGACCAGGTCACCTCGTCGTAGCCGTCCCACTCGTAGGCCAGCGTGTACTCGTCCTTGATTGGGGCCACGTCGAGCACGAAGAACACCTCGTCGGCCCACCCGTCGGTCTCGGACCGCACCTCCGCCCGCTTCACGCCCTTGGCCCACAGCGGGTATGCCGGGAAGTCGCCGATGACCTCCATCACCTCGGCCGAGGGCGCGTCGACGACGATCGAGGACGACGTCTGCTCGGCCACTGCGGTCACCACCTCCGGGGTCGCCCACCAGGGTCTGGCGGGGCGCTCGGAGCGTACCCGAACCCACCCCCCGCCCCCTCGCGCGGGAGCGCCCTGCGAGCGGTGCCGCGACCCGGCGGTAGCCTGCGCCCGTGCGCGAGTTCGCCGCCCCCCTCACCGTCGAGGTCCCCCGGACCGGCAACCTCACGGACGACGTCGTGAGAAACGCCGATCAGGCCCCCGACGCCGTCGCACTGCGCCGCCGCCCTGGCAAAGATGTGGGCGAGGGTGCGGGCGACGGGAACAGTGCGGAATGGGTCGACGTCACGGCCCGGACGTTCCTCGACGAGGTCCGCGCCGTCGCCAAGGGGATGGTCGCGGCTGGGGTGCTTGCCGGCGACCGCGTGGCCCTGCTGTCACGCACGCGCTACGAGTGGACGCTGGTCGACTACGCCATCTGGTTCGCCGGAGCGGTGACGGTGCCGATCTACGAGACCTCGTCGGCCGAGCAGGTCGAGTGGATCCTCCGTGACTCGGGTGCGGTCGCGATCGTGGCAGAAAAGCCGGTCCACACCGCCCGCGTGGCAGCTGTGCGCTCCGGTCTGCACGACCTGCGCCACGTCTGGTCCCTCGAGGACAACGCCGTGGACGTGCTCTCGCGTCTGGGCGGCGACATCGCCGACGACGAGCTCGAGGCGCGCCGTACCGCCGCCACGCCCTTGGACCTGGCCACCCTCATCTACACCTCGGGCACGACCGGTCGACCCAAGGGCTGCATGCTCACCCACGGCAACTTCATGTTCGAGCTCGGCGTCGCGGTGCCGGAGCTGCACGAGTTGTTCTCCCCCGCCGGCGCGGCGCCGGCTCCGGACGGTGCCATGGCCGGCACCGACGGTGAGGGGGCCGCGACGCTGCTCTTCCTGCCCCTGGCGCACGTCTTCGCCCGGATCATCCAGGTCGGCTGCATCAAGGCGCGGGTGCCGCTCGGCCACTCCTCCGACATCAAGACGCTGACCGCCGACCTCGCGAGCTTCCGCCCGACGTTCGTGCTGGGCGTCCCGCGAGTGTTCGAGAAGGTGTTCACGACGGCGTCGCAACGTGCGACCGCCGACGGCCGGGGGGCGCTCTTCGACCGGGCCACTGACGTGGCGATCACCAGGTCGCGGGCCCAGGACGCCCCGGCCGGCCCGTTGCGTCGCCGGCTCCTGGGGGCGCCGGCAGCCGCCGCCGTACGAGCCCAGCATGCGGCCTTCTCCCGGATGGTCTACGGACGACTGCGCGACGCCTTCGGCGGCCGCTGCCGCTACGCCATCTCCGGCGGCGCTCCGCTCGGTGACCGGCTCGCGCACTTCTACCGCGGCGTCGGCCTCACCGTCCTGGAGGGCTACGGCCTCACCGAGACGACGGCCGCCTTGACCGTGAACCTCCCCGACGCGATCAAGATCGGCACGGTCGGACGGCCGCTGCCCGGTACGACCGTGCGCGTCGACGACGACGGCGAGCTGCTCTTCCGCGGCGGCCAGGTCTTCGCGGGCTACTGGGGCGACGAGGCGGCAACCGCCGAGGCGCTCGACAGGGAGGGCTGGTTCCGCAGCGGCGACCTCGGCGAGGTGGACGACGAGGGCTACGTGCGCGTGACCGGGCGCAAGAAGGAGATCCTGGTGACTGCCGGCGGCAAGAACGTCGCCCCCGCCGTCCTCGAGGACCGCGTGCGTGCCCACCCCCTGGTCTCCCAGTGCCTGGTGGTCGGCGACGGACAGCCCTTCATCGCGGCGTTGGTGACGCTCGACGAGGAGTCCGTGGCCCAGTGGGCCTCCAGCCACGGCAGGTCCGGCCACCAGGCGAGGGTGGCCGATCTGGCCAAGGACCCCGCGCTCCTGGCCGAGATCCAGGCGGCTGTCGACGAGGCGAACGCCGCGGTCTCCAAGGCTGAGTCGATCCGCAAGTTCGTGGTGCTGCCTCATGACTGGACCGAGGAGGGTGGTCAGCTCACCCCCAGCCTCAAGCTCAAGCGCAACGTCGTGCTGCGGGAGGCGCGGGCCGAGATCGCCGCTCTCTACCTCTCTTAGGGGCGTCGTGGGCCGTTTCGCGCGGTCCCGACGAGCCAGGTCTAGACCTCAGTCCGATCCGAGTTGTCTTTACTTTGGAGACCATGGCCAAAATCATCAAAGCGCCACGAAAGCAAAGAGGGCGACGCTATAAAAGTTGAGTCCCAGACCGCGGGTCGACTCCCCTCGGTGGCCCCCATGGACACTCCTCGGGCGGCTACGGGGAGGGCGCACGTTCCGGGCGCTCGACTCAGAGTCCGAAAGGAACCCCAAGCCCACCATGGACCGACGCAAGATCCTCCTCGCCGCCGCCGCCATCGTCGCGGCCCTCGGCGCCGTTCTCGTCTTCCTCTACGTGCGTGGGGCCGACCTCCGGGCCGAGGCCGAGTTCGACAATCGCGACGTCCTGAAGGTCGTGACCACGATCGAACAGGGTGAGACCATCGAGGACGCAGCGGCCGCTGGCAAGATCCAGCTGCAGGCCGTCCCCGCCAACCAGGTCCTGCCTGACGCACTGGCGAGCACCAGCACGCTGTCGGGCAAGGTGGCGGTCACCACCATCTACCCGGGCGAGCAGGTCATCTCCAGCAAGTTCGGCGGCGCGTCCGAGAGCGTCGCGCTCCCGATCGCGGAGGGCGACATCGCCATCTCGGTGAGCTTGAGCGACACGGCCCGCGTCGCGGGCTTCGTCAACCCCGGCTCCGAGGTCGCCATCTTCCTCAACGGCGCGGACGCAGCCACCGGCCAAGGCTTCACCCGCCTGCTGCTTCCCCGCGTTACCGTCATCGGTGTGGGTTCCACGACGCCGATCACCACCACGACGACGACGGAGGAAGGCGCGACGCAGACGGAGAACCTGCCGCGCACCATCCTGACGCTCACCCTGCCTCAGGGCGACGCTCAGAGGGTGATGTTCGCGCAGACCGCCGGCGAGCTCAGCTTCGCCCTGCTCAACGAGGACAGCGAGATCGGCCCGAACCCGGGTGCCAACGCCGCCAACCTGTTCAACTCCGAGGAATGATGCAGAGTGCCCATCGTCGTCGACCCTGACCTGACGGTCGTCGAGAAGCTTCGCGCCACGCTGCCGCCCGGTGGCCACAGCGTGGACTCGACGGACGCGCTCATGTCGTGGCTGCGCAACCGGTCGGAGGAGTACGTCGTGGTCCTCGGACCCGGCGTACCCCTCGGCCAGGCGCTGGAGGTGGCCGAGGGCCTTCGGATCGAGCGACCGACCACGAGCACCGTGCTGGTGCGCGAGCAGGTCGACACCGAGATCCTGACCAAGGCGATGCACGCCGGCATGCGTGAGGTCGTCGTCGAGGGCGACACCCTGGCGCTGTCCTCGGCGATCGAGCGGGCCTACCAGCTCTACATCGCGTTGCGTGGACCGACCGGCGCCAGCCGGCACGGCAAGATCGTGGCGGTCTTCTCCCCGAAGGGCGGCGTCGGCAAGACCACGGTGTCGGTGAACCTCGCCCTGGCGCTGGCCGACAAGGGTGCCCGGCAGGTCTGCCTGGTCGACCTCGACCTCGCTTTCGGCGACGTCGCGATCACCATGCAGCTCTTCCCGTCCCACTCGATCGAGCACGCCATCGGTGCGGAGAACGCGCTCGACGCGTCCATCGTCGACCCGCTGCTCACGCGGCACGCCGACTCGCTCATGGTCCTGGCCGCGCCGTCCATGCCGGATGCGCGTGACCGGGTCACCCCGGCCCTGGTGTCCCGGATGCTGCGCACCCTCCAGCAGCAGTTCGACTTCGTGGTCGTCGACACCGCGCCCAACTTCGACGAGCAGACGCTGACAGCGCTCGACGAGGTCGACGAGTGCATCATCGTGGCGACGCTGGACGTGCCGACGCTCAAGAACGTCAAGGTGGCGCTCGAGACGATGGACGCCCTGAGCATCGCGCTGGACCGCCGGCACCTGCTGCTCAACCGCGCCGACGAGGCCGTGGGCATCAGTGCCAGCAAGGTGGAGACCATCCTCGGCATGGAGATCGCGGCGAGCATCGCGTCGTCGCTGGACATCGCCGCGTCGACCAACGCAGGCAAGCCGATCGTCATCGCCAACCCCGAGCACCAGGCGAGCGAGATCTTCCGCCAGCTCGCCCAGGGCCTGATCGACGAGCCCGACGCCCCTGTGGGCGCCGTTCCCACCAAGGATGAAGGCGTCGAGCAGGACAAGAACGCCCGTCGCTTCAGGAGGCGCAAGTAGCCATGTCAAGCTTGAGAGACCGACTCGCCGCGGCGGCCCGTGAGCAGAACGGCGACGCCCCCACCGACGCAGACGCGACCGACGCGCCGGCCCCCATGCCCACGCACCAGGCTGCCGCAGCGGCGCCCGCCGGGGGCCAGGACCTGGCTGCCCGGAGGGCCGCCAGCTCTGGTGGGTCCAACGGCAGCACGCAGGACGAGCAGCGCGGCTCCGGCCGCCGCCTGACCGGTGCCGCCAAGACCCAGACGGACAAGATCGAGGAGATCAAGGCGCAGGTCCACACCGAGCTGCTCAACGAGCTCGGCCCGCAGCTCTACGACGCCGACATGGAGCAGGCCGACCTGGAGTCCCGGGTCCGCGCGACGCTGCAGGACGTGCTGGCGGCGTCCGATCGTCCGCTCAGCACCGTCGACCGGGCTCGCGTCATCCAGGAGATCAGCGACGACATCCTGGGCTACGGACCCATCGACATCTTCCTTCGCGACCCCGACGTCTCCGAGGTCATGGTCAACGGTCCGGACATGGTCTTCCTCGAGAAGAACGGTCAGCTGATGCAGGCGGAGGCCCGCTTCGGCTCCGAGGCGCACCTGCGCCGCACGATCGACAAGATCGTGTCCAGGATCGGTCGACGCGTCGACGAGTCCAGCCCGATGGTGGACGCCCGGCTCCCTGACGGCTCCCGTGTGAACGCCGTCATCCCGCCGCTGGCCATCGACGGCTCGTCGCTGACCATCCGCAAGTTCTCCAAGGACCCTCTCACCTGGCGCGACCTGGTCCGCTTCGGCAGCATCAGCGAGCGCACGGCCGAGTTCCTCGACGCGTGCGTGCGCGGCCGCCTCAACATCATCGTGTCCGGGAGCACGGGCGCCGGAAAGACGACGACGCTCAACGTCCTCTCCGACTGGATCCCCGGCGACGAGCGCATCGTCACCATCGAGGACGCGGCCGAGCTCCAGCTCAAGCAGGAGCACGTGGTGCGGCTCGAGTCGCGCCCGTCCAACATCGAGGGCAAGGGCGCCGTCACGATCCGCGACCTGGTGAAGAACAGCCTCCGCATGCGCCCCGACCGCATCGTCGTCGGTGAGGTTCGCGACGCCTCCGCGCTCGACATGCTCCAGGCGATGAACACCGGTCACGACGGCTCGATCTGTACCCTCCACTCCAACGGCCCGCGTGACACGCTCGCCCGCCTGGAGACGATGGTGCTGATGGCGGGCATGGACCTGCCGATCCGCGCCATCCGTGAGCAGGTCGCCTCGGCCGTCGACCTGGTCGTCCACCAGACCCGCTTCAAGGACGGCGCCCGGCGCATCACGCACATCACCGAGGTGGAGCGGATGGAGGGTGACGTGATCACCCTCCAAGACATCTTCGCCTACGACCACGGTGCAGGCTTCGACCGCGAGGGCCGCTCACAGGGCACGCTGCGGCCGACCGGCCTGCGTCCCAAGTTCTTGGAGAAGATGGCCTACTCCAACGTGACCGTGGACCCGATGATCTTCGCCGAGGACCGATTCTGATGGTTCGCTCTGCCGGACGCGCAGCCCGCGGGCTGCTCGTGGCCGCCGTCGGTTCCCTCATGGTCCTCATGGGTGCGACGTCGGGAACGGGTGCGACCGAGGAGAGCGGGAAGGCGACCATCTCCTACGTCGGGGTGGAGGACGGCGCCCTTCAGCTGCTCGTCTCCGTGCCACCGAACGTGACCGTGGACCTCGAGGGCGTCAGCGTCACGGTGGACGGCGAGCAGACCCAGTCGACAGCTTCTCTGACGGAATCGACCATCGACATCCGGCGTACGACCGTGCTGGCGATCGACACCAGCAACTCGATGAAGGGTGAACGGTTCGCCGCGGCCAAGGCGGCCGCCCGCACGTTCCTCGACGAGGTTCCCGAGGACGTCAACGTCGGCATCGTCACCTTCGACTCCGAGGTGGCGACGGCCCTCGCTCCAACGACAGACCGCGGCGCCGCGAGGACGGTCCTCGACGAGCTCACCCTCGCCAAGAAGACCTTCCTCTATGACGGTGTCCTCGAAGCGGTTGCCCTGACCGGCGATGAGGGCCAGCGCTCCGTGCTCGTGCTGTCTGACGGCGCCGACACGTCGGAGACCGACATCGCCGACGTCACCGCGGCCATCGGGGAGTCCGAGGTCCTCGTGGACGTCGTGGCGATCGCGCAGGACGGTCCCGCGCTGGAAGCCCTCCAGTCGATGGCGACCGCCGGCAACGGCGAGGTCATCAGTGCCAACCTGGACGCCTTGCGACAAGCCTTCTCCAACCAGGCGGAAGCCCTCGCGAGCCAGGTGCTCGTGAAGGCCACGATCCCTGAGTCCGTCCTGGCCACCGAGGCTGAGGTCGCGGTGTCGCTCCCCGTCGGGACCGAGACCCTGACGGCCAGTGCGTTCACCACCATCGCAGATCCGCAGACCGAGGTAGTCGAGCAGGTCTTCGAGCGCTCCAAAGGCATTACCCTGCCCAGCTGGTCGATGTACGTCGCTGTCGGCATGGTGGGGATCGGCATGCTCGTTGTGCTCCTGGCAGTCGTCCCTGGCAGTCAGGGCACGCTTTCGACCGAAGCCGTCGTGGCGCGCAGCGCCATGGGCGAGAACCGCCGTGCCGCCGTCGACAACAAGCCGAGCCGCGAGCAGGCGCTCTCCCAGGCGACCATCGCCGCAGCCGAGATGCTCAAGCGCAACGCAGGCCTGGAGGGCCGGATCGCCAAACGGCTCGAAGCAGCGGGAAGTCACGTGAAGTCGGCGGAGTGGCTGCTTCTCCACTCCGCCATCGTCGTCGTCAGCGGGGCCCTGGGCGTGCTCATCGGCGGTGGCAGCATCGTCCTGGGCATGTTGTTCCTCGCCCTCGGAGCGGTGCTGCCGTGGCTCTGGCTGGGCTTCCGCAAGCGTCGTCGCCTCAAGGCCTTCAACGAGGCGCTGCCCGACACCTTGCAGCTCATGGCGGGGTCGCTCCAAGCGGGACTCTCCCTCGCCCAGTCGGTCGACACCATCGTGCGCGAGGGCACCGAACCCGTCGCCAGCGAGTTCAAGCGGGTGCTCGTCGAGACCCGCCTCGGCGTGTCGCTCGAGGACGCCCTCGAGGGCATCAGCGACCGGTTCCAGAGCAAGGACTTCGGCTGGGTCGTCATGGCGATCAAGATCCAGCGAGAGGTGGGTGGCAACCTGGCCGAGCTGCTCAACACGGTGGCCGACACGATGCGCGAGCGCCAATACATCCGCCGTCAGGTAGCGGCGCTGGCCGCGGAGGGCAAGCTCTCGGCGTGGGTGCTGAGCGCCCTGCCCGTGCTGTTCATGATCTACCTGTTGCTCACCAAGCGGGACTACGTGTGGCCGATGTTCACCCAGCCCCTCGGCTGGTTGATGCTCGGCGGCGCCGGGGTGCTGCTGGCCCTGGGATCGTTCACGATGAGCAAGCTCGTCAAGGTGGAGGTCTGATGCTCATGCTCTTTGTGCTCGGCGTGCTCCTCGTGGGGATGGCGCTCGGCATGCTCGCTATGGCGACGCGCAGCCAGAGTGAGGCCACGGGCGTGGTCCGCTCGCTAGCGGTGCTGGAGGCGATGACCAACGCCCCGAAGGAGCTCACCGAAGAGCTGGACCGGCCGTTCTCCGACCGCGTCATCGCCCCCCTGGTCGAGCGACTCACAGGCCTCGGTCGGCGACTGAGCGGTGCCGACTCCGCCACCAGGATTCGGCACAAGCTCGACCTCGCCGGGAACCCCCCAGGGTGGACCGTGGACCGCGTCGTTGGCGGAAAGGTGCTCGGCGCCATCGTCGGTCTGGTCGCCGGTGCTCTCGGCGCAGCCGTCTTCGCCTCGGCGTTGGGTACCCGGATCGGCTTTGTCCTTGCCGGCGTCGCCATCGGCTTCTTCGCGCCCAACCTCTACCTCTACCAAAAGGCCTACGACCGCTCGTCCCGGCTGCTCAAGGAGCTGCCGGACGCGATCGACCTTTTGACGATCAGCGTGGAGTCGGGACTCGGCTTCGACGCGGCCGTGCAGCAGGTGGCCCGCAACACCGAGGGCCCCCTCGCCGACGAGTTCGCGCGGGTCCTGCGCGAGATGCAGATCGGTCAAGGTCGCGGTGAGGCTCTCCGCGCGATGGCCGACCGCACCAACCTGCCAGACCTGCGCAGCTTCGTGAGCGCGATGGTCCAGGCAGACTCCTTCGGCATCCCCATCGCCCAGGTGCTCCGGGTGCAGTCGAGCGAGATGCGGGTCAAGCGCCGCCAGCGTGCGGAGGAGAAGGCGCAGCAAGTGCCGGTCAAGATCACCATCCCGCTGATCTTCTTCATCCTGCCCTGTCTCTTCATCGCAGTCATGGGTCCGGCTGTGCTCAGCATCATCGACAACGTCGGAGGCCGCTGACCCGTGCCCGAGACCCTGCGTCGCGTCGCGATCGGGGCCAGGGTCTTTGCCATCCTCGGACTGGCGCTCCCGCTCGCCCTCAAGCCGACCGACCAGGGCATCATCGGGCTGGTCGTCCTCGTCGTGGCCTGGGCGATCGCCTCTCTCGACCCCGTCCCGCGCAGCGTCCTGCGCACCGTCCTCGAGGCCGGGGTCGTGGCGGCTTGCTGCATGATCGCGCTGCAGGGCTCTCCCCTGCTGCTGGGGGCTCTCGTCGTGGTCCCTTTCGTGGCCGGGCTGGGGCGCGGGTTGTGGGGAGTCTCCGCCGCAGTCTCGACGCAGATGCTCGTGGCGGTGGGGCTCTCCGTCTCCAGCGGAGCGGTCAGCGAAGCCCAGATGCTCGACGCGTTCAGCTGGATGATGACCGGGGTCGGTCTCGGCCTCGTCGCCAGCTTCGTGCACTCGGTGATGGTGGTGGAGGACGACCCCCTCGCGTCGTACCGGGAGGCTCGCTCGCTCATCAAGGAGCTGCTCGACCTGTCTCAGAACCTGTCGTCCGGCCTGGATGCCGTCGGCCTCGGAGCCGTGATCCTCGGCGAGGTGCGCGACGTGGTGCCGACGGTCGGCCTCGCTGTGCACGTCCCCCACGAGGGCGGCCTGACTACCTTGGTCTCCGAGGGAGAACCGGTCGATGACACCACGGCAATGCTCGCCGAGGAGGTGGTCGGCAACGGGCGGGTGCGCTTCCAGAGTCGCTCGTTCGCGTTCCCGCTGGTAGCCGACGCCGAGCTCATCGCCGTCGTGTCCGGCGTCCTCTCGGAGGACTTCGACCCGACGGGCGTGGGCATCGTCGAGGCGGTGTACCGGTTGCCCGAGCAGCTGGTCTCGACCTCGGTCCGCCTCGACACCGCCCTGCTGTTCGCCGCTCTGAAGCACCAGGCGACGGCCGAGGAGCGCGGCCGGTGGGCCCGGGAGATGCATGACGGGGTGGCTCAGGACATCGCCTACCTCGGCTACGCCGTCGACGCGCTGGCTGCGCAGGCCACCTCTGACGAGCAGCGCACCCAGCTCCAGGACCTGCGCCGGCGCATCTCCGGCGTGGTGGCCGAGGTGCGACGCTCGGTGCTCACGCTGCGCACCCAGGTCGGTGCCAGCGAGAGCCTGGGCGCCGGACTGGGTCGACTGGCCCGACACCTGAGCGACGTGTCCGGCATCCCGATCCAGGTCACCGTCGACGAGCGGACCACTCGGCTGCGCCCCGAGGTCGAGGCAGAGCTGCTGCGCATCGGCCAAGAGGCGATGAACAACGCGGTCAAGCATGCGCGTGCCACCCAGATCGACGTGAGCTGCCGGGTCGACCCACCGCAGGTCGAGCTGCTCGTGGTTGACAACGGTCGAGGCTTGCAAGGGGGTCGCAGCGACTCACACGGTCTCAACATCATGAAGGAGCGGGCCCGGCTCATCGGGGCCGAGCTCGAGGTGCGCGACGGCGACGACGGCGGGGCCATGGTCCGGGTTCAGATCGGCGCCTCTACGACTCCATCTGAGCGTGCCGGTACCCCGTCGGCACCCTCATCGGTCACCATGGAGGCACCATGAGCGAGACACAGGCACCGTCCGGGGCTTCTGCCGCCCAACAACGCGCCCTCATCGTCGACGACCACGAGCTGGTCAGGCACGGCCTGGCCACCGTCTTCGAGGCCCACGGCTTCGACGTCGTCGGTCAGGCCGGGACTGTCGCCGAGGCGCTGGCCATCTTCGAGCGAACCACACCGGACGCCGTCGTGACCGACCTCCAGCTGCCGGACGGCACCGGGCTCGACATCGTCCGCGCCGTGCGCCGCAGCCACGCCAGCACGGGGCTGGTGATCGTCACGATGCACTCGGGCGACGAGCAGATCTTCGCCGCCATGGAGGCCGGCGCCTCCGCCTTCGTGGGCAAGGACGCGCCGTCCACGGAGGTCGTCCAGGCGGCCCGGCACGCGATCGCATCGCCGCGCAGCTTCATGAGCACCGGCCTGGTCGGCGCCGTGATGCGTCGCACCGACACCACGTCCAGCCGGCTGTCGGACCGCGAGATGGAGGTCCTGGTCCTCCTGGCCGACGGCCTCGGCACCAGCAGCATCGCGTCGCGCCTCTACATGAGCGACTCGACCGTCAAGTCGCACATCGCGCAGATCTACACCAAGCTCGGCGCGAGCAACAGGGCCCAGGCCCTGGTCACTGCCATGAGACGCGGGCTGCTGTCGACCATCGCTCCGCCCCACAGCTGACCCGCCTAGGACCGACCGGGGTGTCCTCCACCCCTGGATGTCGTCGCCGTAGTCACAAATGACTACGCCGGAAGAACCGGAATTCTGATCCGCGAAGCGACTGGGTCGGCCACACTTGTCATCACAAGGCGAACCCACCCTGGCCGCCTGGTTCATCTCCTCCGCATGGGGAACTCTTCAAGGAGAATCACGAAATGATCGACTACCTGCGCATGATGATCGACGCTCAGAAGGCCAAGATGGACGAGCGCGGCGCGTCCGCCGTCGAGTACGGCCTGCTCATCGCCGGCATCGCGGCCCTCATCGTTGCTGTTGTCTTCCTGTTCGGTGGCGCGCTGAGCGGCATCTTCAGCGACACCTGCAACTCGATCGGTGCCTCGTCCGGCCAGAGCTGCTGACTTCATACACACTGCGAGTGGCCGCGGACCGCGTGGTCCGCGGCCACTTGCGCTTTTCCGACTTCCCCCCGATCTAGGGAGCCACAATGTCTCTCGTCCAGTTGACCTGGGAGCTTGCGCTCGCGAGAGTTGCGAAACACTCCGAGCGTGGTGCCTCCGCGGTCGAATATGGCCTTCTCATCACAGGCATCGCCGCTCTGATCGTCATCGTCGTCTACGCCTTCGGTGGCCAGGTGGAACACCTCTTCTCCGACACGTGCGGCGACATCCAGGCGTCCCGCGGCACCACCTGCTGATCGACCGAACAGCTACCTGACGCTGCCCGACCGACGCGCGAGCGCCACTCGCTCCAACATCGTCGGGTGGCTCCCGAACCACCACTGTGACAGCGCCGGTGGGGTCGGGTCGCTCAGGGAGCGACGAGCGAGCATGCGCTGCATCTCCACGAACGCATCCGGGTCGCGGGTCACTCGCAGGGCGTCCACGTCGGCCCGCATCTCGATCCGACGGCTGATCCCGTTCTGCACCGGGCTCGCCATCAGCGAGCCGAGGTCGACCAGCGCGATCAGCAAAGGCACGGCCAACGCCCCTGCGGCGAGGGTGACGCCCAGCCTGCGGCGTACGAAGCCGCTGGACAGGACCATTCCGAGCAGGCCGACGCCCATGAACGCGCCGGCGGCCCCGAGCACCGAGCCGACCAGCACGTCACGATGCTTGGCATGCGCGAGCTCGTGCGCCACGACCGACAGCGCCTCGTCCTCCGGCAGGTCGTCCACCAGGTTGTCGTAGAGCACCACCCTGCGGGTGCTGCCGAAGCCGGACACGTAGGCGTTCAAGGTCGTCGTACGCCGCGACGCGTCGGCGACGAGCACGTCGCTGACCGGCACACCCTCGCGGTCCGCGATGGCCAGCACCTGGGCGCGGAGGTCGCCGTCGGGCAGTGACGTGAACGAGTTGAAGAGCGGCTCCACCACCAGGGGATAGACGAACGAGCCCAGCAGCACAGCGCCGGCCAGCGTGCTGCCGGCGACCACTGGCCAGGCCCGAGACCATCGCCGCGCACAGGCGACGAGCACCAGGACGACCAACGAGGTGACGACGACTCCGACCAGCAGGTTGGTCGCGACGTCGCGCGCCCAGCCGAGCCAGCTCTGCGTCGACAACCCGACGTCGTGGCGCCGTGACTGCGTGACCACCGCGAACGGCAACGTGAGCACCCGGACCGCGACGGTCATCAGCAGCACGCCGAGCACCACGCGGACCCACCAGGGCCCACGAAGCCGCTCCAGGATCCGGCTGGCGAGCCGACGCCCACGTGGCACCGCTGCCAGCCAGATCACCGCGACCAGGGAGATCGCCAACGCGCCCCAGCCGGTCCACCGCGCGGCACGGCTGTAGCTCTCCGCCCGGGCGATCTCGTCCGCGGTGAGCAGGGTCGACGCCGAGGGGACGCGCAACGGCGTCCCAGCCGGGTCCCAGGGCACCAGGGCGACGACGAGGCCGACAAAGACCGCCAGGCCGACCAGGGACACGACGAGGGACGTGCGCCGCGCTGGGTCGGGGCTCTGAATCCTGCCGGGGGTCCTGTCGGGAGTCCCCTGGAGGCGGCCGATCGTCACCCGGCCAAGTCTGACAGTCGGTCCTGCCAGCGTCCGGTCAGGGCTGCCAGCGTGAGGCCGGTGGCTCCCTCGAGCTCGGCCTCGAGGTCTCCGCCTGCATCCACGGCATGGTAGAAGTCGACCAGCGCTGGTTCTCCCGCCTCTTCGGCGATCACCACGCACGCCAGCCAGGCCGCCTCGTACGCCGCCCCCAGACGCGCTCCTGTCGGTTCGAAGTCCGAGTCCGAGGGCAACGAGTCGGGAAGGCCGTCGCGGCGAACCTCGGCCACCACCTGGGCGGCGGTCGTGCTCGCTGGCAGCCGGATGGCACGGAGGGCGACGTAGTCGGCGAAGCCCTCCAGCAGCCACAGGGGGAGGTCCGCGTCTGCGGCTCCCACCGCGACGTGCGCCGCCTCGTGGTTCATCACGACCTGGGCGCCGACGGGGGTCAGCCGAGCCATGACCTGCGGGTTCACGAACACGTGCTCCGGCGCGCCGGGACCGGTGGAGCCGTCGACGATGTCCGTCACAGCGGCAACGTCCGCGAAGGTGCCGCCCTCGACGCCTAGCGCGGCGTCGAGGCCGGCACCGGTCT
Organism: Nocardioides bigeumensis; assembly: GCF_039531755.1. Classification (NCBI taxonomy): domain Bacteria; kingdom Bacillati; phylum Actinomycetota; class Actinomycetes; order Propionibacteriales; family Nocardioidaceae; genus Nocardioides; species Nocardioides bigeumensis. Next base: position 521,034 of record NZ_BAAAQQ010000002.1, on the reverse strand, counting down.
CCGGTGACTCGACGACGAGCGGGCCTTGCCAGTCGGGCAGCACGCGCTGCACGACTGGCAGGGCGCGGGCGGCCAGCCGGAGCGTGCGGCGCCCCTCCCCCGCTTGGTCGATCACCAGCACGTCGTCGGAGCGCAGCACGCGTGCGGGCCCGGAGAGCCAGACCGGGGTGCGGCTGCCGTCGCCGCCTGCAAACCCGAGCACCCGGACCTCGGCGCCTGCGGCTACCAGCCGCACGTGGATCTCCATCTCGGTGACCCGCTCGTCCTCGGGCAGCTGCCATTGCGCGGCTACGCTCGCGACCCAGGCGCCGGCTTCGCCGACAGCCTCCTCGTCGACGTAGCGCAGGTCGACGTCACTGAGGCGAAGCTCTCGCGCGTTGGCGCTCAGGGCTGTCAGGAGCGCCTGAGCCTCAGCATCGTCGTCGGGGGCGAGGTCACCGGCCGCCTGCTCGTCGCCCGCCTCCAGCGCGGAAGCGAGGCGGTCCAGGGTCCGGGCGGCCTCGGTCGTGAGCGGCCGGGGCGCTGGGTCGTCCGGGGTCGGCGCGACGTACGGCGTGTCGCGCAGGCTCGTCCAGGCCACCGCCGTCGCGACGAGCGCGACGACGAGCACCAACAGCCCCAGCCAGCGCCGGGGTCGAATGCTGGCGCGATCAGCCAGGGCGGACGGCGCCGACGTACGGCATGGAGTAGAGGCCGGAGACCACGACGTCGGTGCCGGGGTTGGCAGCGTGCACGATCAGGCCGTTGCCGATGTACATGCCCACGTGGCTGATCGGCGAGTAGTAGAAGACCAGGTCGCCCGGCTGGAGCGCGCTCGCCGCGATGCGCGGCCCGCTGCCGAACTGCGCGCTGGACGAGTGCGGGAGACCGACGCCGGCGGCGCCCCAGGCGTACATGGTCAGCCCGGAGCAGTCGAAGGCGTCCGGTCCCATCGCGCCGTAGACGTAGGAGTCGCCCACCTGGGCCAGCGCGGTGCGTACCGCGACGGCGGCGCGTCCCGAGGCCGGGACGGTGGAGGGGATGATGCGGGAGGTGCCGCGGGAGAGGATCGCCTGGCGCTCCTCCTCCTTCAGCCGCGCCAGGAGCTCCTTGGCCTCGGCGAGCTTGGCGTCGACGGCCTTCTTCTCCTTGGCCATCTGAGCCTCGACAGCGGCGACCTCGGAGGTCCGCTTGGACGTGGCCTGCTTGCGGATCTGGAGGGCCTTGAGCTCGACGGCGTAGTCGTCGAAGAGATCGGCCTGGAGGTCGTTGTAGGCCGACATGGTGGTGAGCTGGCCCAGCAGGGCGCTCGGGTCGTCGGAGACCACCACCTCGCCGACGGCGGTCAGGCTCTCGCCCTCGTACTGGCGGACCACGGACTGCTCGACCTCGTCCTGGACCAGCTCCAGCTGCTCCTCTTGGCGACGCTGGTCGGCTTGTAGGGCGGCGAGGTCACGCTTGAGCTCGCTGAGCTCGAGGTTGGCGTCGTGCCAGCGCTCCTGCGCCTCCTCCGCCTGGTGGTAGAGGCGGTCGACGCGGCCCTGGACCTCGTCGATGTCGGGCTCCGCGAACGTCGGCGACATCGGCACCAGGCTGATGGCGAGCGTCGCGGCGAGTGCAGCTGCCGCGGTGAGGACGGTGCTGAGGCGCTTCCGGCCGTGCGTCACGAGCGGACGGTCTCCCTTGTTCAGTCGTTACGCCTACCGGGTGAGCTGACGGGTTCGGGCACGACCTGCCCTGCACGTTCTCCTCGGTCGCGATCAAGATCGCGGCCGCCTTGCACGTGGTTCACCCCAGGTGCCCGATCTCTCGGACTGGTGGTTCCCCGGCTCCGGTCTCGCGATCGTCCCCCGACCACGCGCTACCGGATTGAGCGCGGTGCCCGCGCGAATCCCGACTGATCCACTTCCACAGGCACCGCGGAAGAGACTAATGGTCACGTGTGGACGCCGCCAAGTTTCGGCACGCCCACCAAGACAGGGGTTCGTCGGGCGGGCGGGATTTTACTTTGAGCTCCTGATCCCTTCCGTCACACGCGCCCCAGCGCTTGATTGTCCGTCGGTTTGCTCCCAGTGGTCGAGCGATCCTTCCGGTGGTCGAGCGACTCTCCTGGTGGTCGAGCGACTCTCCCGGTGGTCGGGCGAGTCCCCCGGTGGTCGGGCGAGTCCCCCGGTGGTCGAGCGAGTCCCCCGGTGGTCGAGCGACTCTCCCGGTGGTCGAGCGACTCTCCCGGTGGTCGAGCGACTCTCCCGGTGGTCGAGCGAAGTCGAGACCTACGCCGACTCGATCTCCGGGCCTGCCATCGGGCGGACCATGCGCAGCGGTGGCAGCAGCCCGCCGGCCGCGAGCGCGTCGAGCGCGCGTGCCTCGTCGTCGTCGAAGGTGAGCTCCTCGGGAGGCCCCAGCAGCACGGTGACCACGCAGTCGTGGCAGGCGAGGCCGCGCACCACGCAGGTGTCGCAATCGATCCGTGTCGTCATGGGAGCACCGTGACAGAGGCCACCGACAACCCCCGCCGAGAGGCAAACAGAAAGTCATTGCGAACAGGCAGGTACCTCGTGCAGGGCAAGGTCCCCGGCTCGCGCCACAACCGGAAAACGGCTGTCATCTGCGACCGCGTCGATTCCGACGTACGGAGTCAGGTCGGCGGGCTCCGCGGCGTACACCACAGGACCGCCGGTGATGACGTAGTCGACGTGAAGGCGGTGGGCAGCACCACAGACCTCGGCCGATTCCTCGATGTCGGTCAACCGCTCGCCCAGCAGTTCGAGACCTGGGACGTGGAGGTTCTTCTCCGTAGGAATGACTGCTGGGATCCCCGTCGCCAGGTAGATGTATTGGTAGCCGGTCCAGGGGTTCCCGATGACGGCAGATCCATCAGGCACGGACTTTGCCAGCTTCGAGAGTTCGGTCAGCTGCCTGGCGCTGATCCACTGCCGGTCGGGACTCGCGTCGTACACGGACCGCACACTGCGGAACTCGTCCAGGATGACGGCGACCACCGGCAGCAGTAGAAGGACCACGGTGATGCCCGCTACAGGGATCCACAGCGCGCGCAGGTGCCTTCCTAGCTCAAGAAGGCCGGCCAGGAAACAGAGCACGCCCGGGATCACCGCCAGTCCGATGATCCGAAACAGATCGTGGAACCACGGCCAGGTCAGGCGCAGCGACATCGCCCCGGGGGCCACGATCATGCAGACGTATGTGGCCAACAGCCCGGCCAGCAGTCCGGGCACCCACCAGCCACCGCGTCTTCTTGTCAGGACAACGGCGCCCAACGCGACAACCGGGAAGGCGAGCAGAGCCACCCGTGGAGATGCCCCGAACGTAAGCGCCGTGAGGACGGCGTCCGACCACGGCAACGCGTCGTCGACGCGCTGGTACATCCCCTGCGGACGAACGACGCCAGACAGCCACACCGCGCCGATCAGGACGACGGCGGCAGCTACCGTCAAGAGGACCCGGGCTGTCCCTTGTCGACGTCCAACCAGAGCGGCAAAGCCCAGGAAGAAGACGAAGAGCACAGCGGAGAACAGAGCCGATGTATGCGCAAGGACCATGCTGACGAGCAAGAGCGACGCGAACGCCAGCTGAACGAGAGTCGTCCTCAATGTCGGCCTCGGCTCGGACGGTTCCCACAGCTTCCACAGGACCGCCAGAAGCGCGGGGAGCATGCTCGTGGCCAGGAGAACGGGCCACAGAGCCCCCCACGAGAGCATCCGCCACGGGAACGCCATGAACACGAGGGCGACAGGAGCCGCGAGGGCGGACACAGCCGCGCTGGGCCCGAGCACGGCACGAGCCAGGGCCGTGCAAGACGTCGGCCATAGCCACATCAGGCAGAGCAGCACGACGGAGTGGGCAGCAATGGTGGGCGGAACGCCGAGCCACCCGCCCACGGTCGCAGACAGGGAGAAGAAGCCGCCTGGGTAGTAGTTCTCGGGGTCCAACCGGACGCCGGTCGCGTCCAGAACAGACGCAGTGCCTGCGTCCGACATCCACTTCGTCGCGAAGAGGTGGAAGTTGGTGTCGGGAGTCTGCGGCAACACACCTGGATCGCGCATCGCGCTGACTATGACTACCAGAGCCAGGAGCGCGGCGCTCGAAAGCCCGAGGAGCAGGCCCTCAGCGGAGCTGGAGTGCTCGACACGCTCCTCCGGGGCGAGCTGACGGCGCCCTCCGACCACCCAGAGCAGAGCCGCCGCAACGGCCCACACGGCACCTCCGGCGAGCATCCCCTTGATCGGTGTCCATTCGATGGAGGCGAACCGGGCAATGGTCGCGGCAACCATGAGGACCGAAGCGCCCGCCGGGGCGCCCACCAACCAGGCGTCCGCGGTGGGCAAGTGCGCCAAGCGCGCGAGAACGACACCGGGCAGCACAACGATCCCGAAGAGCACGGCGACTGCCAATGCAAGGCGGGCCCAGTCAGCTAGGTCGATGGCGGCAACCACACGCGGCAGTACAGCAGGCCCGGCAGCCCGTGTCCGCGAATCAGACATGCGCGGCCATGGTTTGGTCAGCGCCAAATTCGCGCAACCGCGCACAGAGGCTCCCTGGGACGCCTAGCCTTTCCCCATGGCGACGACCCACGCGAACGATGTCGTCGCCGCGCCCGAAGGCCAGGGAAAAGACCCCAAGAAGTCGCGCTTGGTGCGCATCGTCGCGATGGAGCTCTACGCGGCGGCCTTCGTCATCGTAGGGGTGCTCATCGGCTTCCCCATCGACCTGCCGCTGCTAGTGCTGTGGTTCTGGCTCGGCTCGATCGCATGGAACATTCATCGCCCGCCGCGCGAGCACTTGTTGTTCGTACGCGACTGGGCGCTGCCGGTGGCCATGCTCCTCACCTACACCTACACCCGTGGCCTCGCGGACGGCTTGGGCATGCCGATCCACGTGACGATGCCGATCGTCGCCGACGAATGGCTCGGCGGAGGGGTGCTGCCGACGGTGCGAATGCAGGACTGGCTATGCGGTTCGACCTGCGCGGACCTCTACGCCGGCAAGTGGTTCGACGCGATTCTCACCGGTGTCTACGTGTCTCACTACTTCGCGGCTCTCGTTCTGGCCGCTGTGCTCTGGGTCAAGGATCGGCGTGAGTGGGTCGCGTGGATCCGCCGATATCTGGTCCTCACCACGAGCGGCCTGGTTGTCTACGTGCTCTACCCAATGGCACCGCCGTGGTTGGCCAACGAATGGGGCTACCTCGACTCGCACGTCGACCGCTTACCCGGTCGCGGGTGGGAGTGGGTCGGCTCCTTGTTCGTCAACGTTCTCAACGGTCCGATCGCGAACGAGGTAGCCGCGATGCCCTCGCTCCACGCAGGTACCAGCATCCTCATCGCGCTCTTCTTGTTCTCCCGCATCCGCTCGCCTTGGCGCTCGGCGGTTTTCGTCTACCCCACCCTCATGTCCTTGATGCTCGTTTACTTCGGCGAGCACTACGTCATCGACATCGTCGCGGGTGGACTGCTGGCCGCGGTCGTCCACCGGCTCTGCGCCAAGTTGGACGCCCGGACCGACGCGAAGGCGGCGAGGCTCGCCACCAAACGGGGGATCTCCTCGCCCCTCGCTTGAGCCTGCGCCGTCTGCGGTCGAGTGACTGTGCAGTTCAGCACGGCCGATCGTTCCCTCCTCTCCGTCATGCGCCGCTTTCCGTACCGGTGCGCATCGGCGGCGCCGCCCAGTGCGCTGGCCGCAGCCGGGTCACGTGGCCCGTTGTCGATTGGTTACCGCGGCTGTTCGGGACCCCCGGCTTGGAAACCCAGGCTCCTTGCGACATCCCCGACGTGTCGGATGCGGTGCGTCAATTGGGAAGCCACCACCGCGCTCCGGTCCCACCCGAAGCGCCGCTTCAGACGCAGAGCTGGGACCTCGATCAGGTGTAAAGACAGAAGCGTCAACGCAAACGACGACCTGATGCCGAGCGGCGCGAGAATCCGCCACGAGACGTCGACGTTGTGCGCCACCTAAGCGATCGCCGCGTGCCAGAGGTACAGGCCCTAGGACCGCTGCCCGACCCAAACCAGCCATCTGCCGCGAGCCATCGAACCCGCGTTTGCCAAGCGGTGTAGATGACCAAACCGGTGAGGAGGGGCGTCCCACGTGCGCGACTGGCCTGCGGCGGCGGTCTGAGATCCCACGAAGAGCGCCGCAATCGGCATCAGCGCGACGGCTGCCACCCAAGCGGGCCCTCGGGGGCCGCGGCCGCCGTGCGTTGCCAAACCGGGCGTGCACCCCGGCGAGCAGGCACCCGCCGAGACGTCGAAGCGAGCGTCGACCTCCCGCTGGCCAGCCACCAGCCAAGCGACACGACCGCGCAACTGCCAGCGAGGACGAGCATCGCCCGCGGTCCCCGGGTCGCAGCCGCCAACAGGAGAGGCGGCCACAACACGTAGCAATGTTCCTCAATCGAGAGTGATCACGTGTGACCAAGTGGCCCCCACGAGCGATCCGCCGCTGGCGACCAAGAGATACCAGCTACTGACGCACGCGAGGTTTGCAGCCACCATTTCGCGGTGACAAGAGAGAACCCCGCGAGCGTGATAGCGCCGAGCACGGCCACGAGGAAGACCAGCGCTGGGAAGAGGCGCACGGCTCGCCGCACTAGAACCGACGAAGGCTCACCCGGCCGTTGCTGCTTGCTCGTCCAGGAGGAGCGTCATGATGAGAAACCCGGACAGCGCGAAGAACATCTTCACGCCCATGACTCCACCCAGAGTTAGATTGTCTCGGTCGAAGTGGGTCACGACGACTAGAATCAGGGCGATGCCACGTAGACCGTCAAGAGCTGGGACGCGGCGCATCGTGAGAGTTTGCGCCAGGCTCGCGCTGACTGTCTGGCGATCGCGCTAGGCCGCCGACTCGGGAGCAAATGCATGCTGAGCAGCAAGCAACGCGGCGTCGTCTCTGATCGATCGTCTGCGTTCAGTCCGGCCTGTCGGAGACCTCGGCGTGCGCCACGAGCTCGATGGCGTCCTCCCGGCCGCACCAGCGACAGCGGACCGACTCGATCGCCTCGGCAAGGAGGTTGACGTCCTCAACCTCGTGGTCACCCCCGAGGTCAAAGTGCCAGTATTCCGTCGTTCGCCGCGATCGCGTCACGTCAAAGCGAGTGAGATTGCCGCAGCCCGCGCACCTCCAGCGCTGACCGACACCCGGGATCATTCCATCAACCTACTGCGGCCCGCGCGTCGCGCCGATGGCTGTCGGCGCTCGCTCCTACCGTCGGACCATGGTTACCGGAGTCGCGAGTGCCGCCTCAACGTGGGAGGCTCAACGCTCTTTAGACGAGCTCGGTCGTCCGCTCCGCGACATCACCTTCTGCGTCGTCGACCTCGAGACGACCGGCGGCTCAGCGGAGGGCGGCTCGATGATCACCGAGATCGGCGCGGTCAAGGTGCGTGCCGGTGAAGTGCTGGGCGAGTTCCAGACCCTGGTCAATCCGCACACTCCCATCCCCGCCTTCATCGCGGTACTGACCGGGATCACCAATTCCATGGTGGCGGACGCACCGTCGATCGACTCCGCACTTCCCGCGTTCCTAGAGTTCGCGGCAGGCTCCGTCCTCGTGGCCCACAACGCGCAGTTCGACGTGGGGTTCCTCCGCCATTTCGCACTCGCACAGGGGCGCGCCTGGCCAACGTTCGAGGTGCTCGACACCGCACGCCTGGCGCGCCGCGTGGTCACTCGAGACGACGCGCCCAACTGCAAGCTGTCGTCCCTCGCCCGCGTCTTCAACTCCAGCACGACTCCCAACCACCGGGCCCTCGCCGACGCGCGGGCGACCGTCGACGTGCTCCACGGACTCATGGAGCGGCTCGGCGGCGTCGGCGTCCACACCCTTGAGGAGCTGCAGACCTTCTCGTCTCGGGTGACTCCCGAGCAGCGCCGCAAGCGGCATCTGGCGGAGAGGCTCCCCCATGCCCCTGGTGTCTACCTCTTCCGCGACGATCAGGAGCGCGTGCTCTACGTCGGCACCTCCCGAGACCTGCGCACGCGCGTGCGCAGCTACTTCACCGCGTCCGAGACACGCTCGAGGATGGGCGAGATGGTCGGCATCGCCAGCCGCGTCGACGGAGTCGTCTGCGCGACTCCGCTCGAGGCGGAGGTGCGCGAGCTGCGCCTCATCGCCCAGCACAAGCCGCGCTACAACCGCCGGTCCCGGTTTCCCGAGAAGGTCCACTTCCTCAAGCTCACGCGCGAGATCTGGCCGCGGCTCTCCCTCGTGCGCCGCGTCATCGACGACGACGCCGACTACCTAGGGCCGTTCGCGAGCCGCAAGACCGCCGAGAAGTGCCTCGCGGCCCTGCATGAGGCCTTTCCTGTCCGCCAGTGCAGCGACCACCTGTCACGACAACCGTCGCGGACACCGTGCGTGCTCGCCGAGATGGGCAGGTGCCTGTCCCCCTGCGACGGCTCGACCGATCTGACGTCCTACGCCGCCGTCGTGCGATCACTGCGCGACAGCCTCGTCCATGACCCCGACGACGTCGTCGAGGTGCTGCAGCGGCGCATGCTCCGGCTGGCCGACGAGGAGCGCTTCGAGGAGGCGCAAGTCCACCGCGACCGGCTCAGCGCGTTCTTGCGTGCCGCAGCCCGCACGCAGCGGCTCAGCGCCTTGACCAGCTGCCCGGAGATCGTCGGCGCCCGTCGCGAGGACGACGGCAGGTGGGCGGTGCATGTCGTACGGCACGGTCGGCTGGCAGCCGCAGGCGTGATCCCGGCTGGCACCGACGCGCACACCTACGTCGAGGGACTGCGCAAGTCCGCCGAGACGGTGGCGTCGGCCCCAGGCCCGGTGCCGGCCGCCACCGCCGAGGAGTCGGAGAAGGTGCTCCGGTGGCTGGAGTCGCCAGGAGTCCGCCTCGTTTCGGTCGAGGGGGTGTGGTGCTGCCCCGTCCGTGGCGCCACCCGCCACCTGGCTTTGCACGACGCGGTCAACCATTCGCGTCTCTCTCTCGTGCCCTTCGACGAGCGGCGGGGCCTGCCCGTCGTGCACCGTCCCTGATGCTCGTTCGGATACAGCACGATCCTCGATAGGGTGACTCGCGTGATCACCGCCATCGTGTTCGTGAAGGCCGACGTCGCCCGTATCCCCGAGGTCGCCGAGGAGATCGCCACTCTTGACGGGGTCAGCGAGGTCTACTCCGTCACCGGGCAGATCGACCTGATCGCGCTGGTGCGGGTCCGGGCGCACGACGACGTGGCTGCAGTCGTCGCCGACCGGCTCAACAAGGTCCCGGGCGTGACCTCCACAGAGACGCACATCGCCTTCCGGGCGTACTCCCGACACGACCTCGAATCAGCCTTCTCGCTGGGCCTCGATTAAGAGTCGGGCCGCCAAAACACCCCTGACAATTCGGGTGTGAAAGTTTTACCGTTCGCGAGTCCTGAGGCCACGCCGCCACTTACCCTCTGCGCGTGACCCTTCGACGCTCGGGCCTTCGCGCCACCTCGCTCGCAGGCCTCGTGGCCGCAACCACACTGTCTTTGCTCGCGCCGCTCGCGCCTGCCGCACAGGCGGCTGCACTCGCGGCGCCGGGCGGGCTGTCGGTGGCCAACAAGAACTCCAGCACTCCGATCCTGTCGTGGGTCAAGGTCAAGGGCGCTAGCGGGTACCAAGTGCAGGTCGACAACGACGCAAGCTTCGCCTCGCCGGAGTTCAGCGTCTCGACTGTCAACTTCCGAGTTGTTCCGACAACGGCACTGCGTCCGGGCGCCAACTTCTGGCGAGTTCGTGCAACAGCCGGCTCGACCACGTCGTCGTGGAGTGGGGGCAACCTCAGCGTCAGTCCGGTCGGCGTGCCAGTCCCGTCCGCGCCGGGCAACGGCGCGGTGCTTCAGCAACCAGACAGTCCGCCGCTGCTGCGATGGGAGGGAGCCCAGGGCGCCACGTCGTACACCGTGCAACTGGACGGAGATGCCGACTTCATCGGTGCGAAGAGCTACACCACGAAGACGACCTCGCTGGTCGCCCCCGACCCGTTGGCGGTAGGTGACTACTACTGGCGAGTCATCGCATCCAAGGCCGCCGGGATCGCGTCCGTGCCGTCAGCCACTAGCAGTTTCTCAATCGCCGCGCTACCCGCTCCGGGGCAGACCTACCCGCCCAACAGCGTTGACTTCACGCTGCAGGACGTCGTTCTCGACTGGAACCCCGTCAACGGCGCCCGCTACTACCAAGTCGAGGTCGCCCTGGATGCGGCTTTCACGAACGTCATCGAATCGAGGTCCAACATCCTCGGCACGCGTTACTCACGTCCACAGAGTCTGCCCAACAACCAGTACTGGTGGCGCGTGCGCGGCTTCGATGCTCTCGGCCAAGCCACGCCCTGGACGACGTCGGTCAACGGCTTCCGACGCAACTGGCCAGACCGTCCCGTCGCCAACTTCCCCATCGGCAGCGCCGGAAGCCCTGCGACGATGCCATCCGACGAGCCATACCTCGACTGGACCCCAGTCGCTCACGCCAGCAGCTACGAGATCCAGATGGCCGACGACGAGAATTTCTCCACCGACGTCCGGACCTGCACGACCGCGCTGACCACGTACACCATTTTCCCGGGTCCGCATGACCCAGACGACCCGCACCCGTGCCACCTCGACAACGGCGTCAACTGGTGGCGGGTCCGCCCCCTCGACAACGCTCAAAGCGGCAGCACCGCGATCCTCGGGCTCTACTCGGCAGGTCAAGCGTTCACCTACGCGGCACCTACCGTCGACGCCGCGCCGCCAGACACTCCCTTCAGCCCCGTCGACGGCACCCAGATCGCCATTGGCGGTCGCCGCCTCGATGTCCCCGGCGGGTGCACTCTCGACGATTGCGGCATTCTGTCGACGACGCCCGTCTTCGACTGGGACGCCCAGCAGTACGCCAAGTACTACCGCGTGCTCGTGTCCGAGGACGCGGACTTCACCAACATCGCCGCCAACACCGTGACGACCCGGTCACGCCTCGCCTTCACGGGTGCTCTCCGGGAGAGTTCAGCCGGTGGCAGCTACTACTGGTACGTCGTCCCGTGCCGTACTGGTTCTGCTGACCTGCCGACAGGCTGTGGTCCGGACCCGCGGTCTGTCGACGGGCTCCCAGGCGTGAAGCAGTTCCGTAAGGTTTCCCCTGCCGTCGCTGGCCTGTCGAGCAGTGATCCCGCGGGAACCGAAATCACCTTCCACTGGGAGGACTACTTCACGACCAACCAGGCAACGATCTGGCAGGGCGAATCCGGCAATCAGTCCGCCCGTCAGTATCGCCTCCAGGTTGCGACGGACTCGACGTTTTCGAACGTCATCGACACCGCCGTCGTCGACCAGACCACCTACACGGCGTATACGTCCCTGTACCCCGAGGGGACGCTGCACTGGAGGGTGCAAGCCCTCGACAATGGGCTGTTCGGCCTGCCGTGGTCGACGGGAGTGACCAGCATCGTGAAGTCGAGCCCGGCGGTTGTCCCGACCTCTCCAGGCAATGGAGCAGCGGCGCCCGGAACGGTCCCTTTCACCTGGGCGGCTCAGCCTTACGCCCAGTCGTACACGCTCGAGGTCTACAGGAACAACGACGCCGCTTTCTCGACGGTGAACCGAGTGTTCTCCGCCACGGTCAAGACTGCGGCCTACGCCTGGAACCAGGCGGTGCCGGCAAGTGACACCCCGTACACCTGGCGAGTGCGGCGCACCGACGCGGACGGCAACATCGGCCCGTGGTCGCAGACGATGCGCTTCACCTCGCTAGGCAGTGTGCCGCAGCTCTTGGCCCCCGGGAACTCCTGGCAGCCGAGCGCTGGCCCGCTCTTCGAGTGGACCGAAGTGGCCGGCGCAGCGTCGTACGTGCTCGAGGTACGCAGCAACACCTCGACGAGCGTGCTCTCCGTGGCTACGACCGCGACGGCCCACGCGCCCGTCAAGGCGCTGGGCACAGCCGACTACATGTGGCGGGTCATCGCCAAGGACACTGCCGGCCAAGTGCTCGGCACCAGCGCAAATGGCGTCTTCAAGGTGGACGCGACAGCCCCGACGATCGTCAAGGTCAAGCCTCCGCGCGACAAGCTCAAGCCTAAGTCACTGGTCTACGTGAAGTTCAGCGAGGCTGTGAAGGGCGTGACCAAGAAGTCGCTCTACATCACGCCGGAGGGCAAGAAGAAGCCGATGAAGGCCAAGGTCACCATCAACAAGAAGAAGACCAAGGCGATCGTCGACGTGAAGAAGCGCTTCAAGCCCGGGACCTACGTCCTGCACGCCACGACGAAGATCAAAGATCTGCGTGGCAACCCACTGGCCGGAGGCCAAGCCGTCACGATTGGTCAGTGAATGAGGTGAACAGCATGCCCCCGGCAACCGCCGGGAGCCGCCTCGAGCGGGAGGCCACCGTGACTCCTGGCGCGGCGGTCCCGCCTCCGCCTCGTGAGGACCTGACCCGGCGCGCCCTTCGGGTCATTCCGGTCCTGGTCTTCGTCGGAACCTGTCTGGCCATGGTGAAGTACGCGCTGCAGCCGCTGGTGAACCCGGACACCTTCTTCCACCTGAGGTTCGGTCACGAGTTCCTTACCGGCGAGTGGGGCCTGCGCGACCCGGGCTCCGTCACCACGTTCGCGACCAACGAATGGCTGCCTACGCAATGGGCGTCCCAGGAACTGATGGCGTGGACTGAGCAGAACCTCGGGCTCGACGGAGTGGCCGTGCTCGCCGGGGTGTGGTTCCTCGCCTTCGCCGCAGCGATCTACATCGCCGCCCGGCGTGACGCGTCGGCGCTGGCGGCGGCGGCCATCACCGTGCTCGCCTTGGCGGCCACGCAGCCTGCCTTGTCCGCGCGGCCCCAAGTCCTCAGCTACTTGTTGGTCGTCGTCTTCACCGTGGCATGGCGCGACTCGCAGCGCGATGGCCGACCGCGCTGGTGGCTGGTCCCGCTGACGTGGGTCTGGGCTGTGTCCCACGGGATGTGGCCGCTCGCGATCGTGATCGGCCTCGTGGGGGCCACGGGCGCACTGCTCGAGCGTCAGCATTCCGTCCGCGCCCGCTTGACGTTGTTCGGAGTGCCCGCTGCCTGCGCCGTCGCGGCTGCCGTCACTCCGCTGGGTCCGGCGCTGTATGGCGCCGTGTTGAGCGTCGGCCAGAACTCCAAGTTCTTCAGCGAATGGTCGTCACCCGACTTCGGCAACTCCATGTCCTACCTCACCGCAACGATGGTCGCCGCCACCATCTTCCTGCGCCTTCGTCGACCGGTCGCCCTGCCGTGGGGCGAGATCGGCTTCCTCGCCCTTGCCGCCGGCGCCACGCTCTACTCGATCCGCACCCTTCCTGTCGCTGTAGCCATCGTGACCCCGCTGCTCGCGGCGAGCCTTGCGCCCTACCTGGCTCCTCAGCCGATTCAGCGGTGGGAGAAGTTGACCGTCGCGGGCGCGCTGGTCGGCTGCGTGGCGCTACTGGCGGTGCTGGTGCCCGGGACGAACGTGCGCGGGGGCGCGACGCCGGACTGGATCGACAGCGAGTTCACCGCGATGCCGGCCGGCACGGTCGTCCTGAACGACTGGGAGTGGGGCGGCTACCTCATGTGGGCCTATCCGCAGGTTGACCTGGTGACACACGGGTACGGCGACACATTCACGACAGCCGAACTGCAGCGCAACAGCGACATCATCGCCGTACAGCCGGGCTGGGATCACATGGTCGAAGAGACCGGCGCAGAAGTCGCCCTGCTCCGCCCAGAGAGTGCGCTGGCCTATGCCCTGCAGGAGCATCTCGACTGGACCATGGTCGAGCGCGATGAAGACAACGTGGCGCTGCTGCGTGCGCCGCATGAGTGAGCGTGGGCCAAGCGCTCCGCCGACGTGGATTGTCGTGACCTACGGCGGCGTACCTGATGCTGCGGCGTTGATCGAGTCGCTGGGAGTGGCCAGGTCGACCTGGCGGGTCGTCGTCGCGTGCAACAAGCCGGGCGATGCCGATGAGGCCACCAGTCGGCTGGACGATCTGCTGGATGATGGGCTTGTCACGATCGCGGACTACCCGGACAACCCTGGCTACCTGCCGGCAGCCGCCCGCGCCGTCGAGCAGTTCGGATTGAGGGGCGGCCCTGTTGTCATCTCGAACGCGGACCTGGTGGCAGGTCCCAAGTGCCTTGCGGAAATCACTGTCGCGGCAGAGCACTACCCCACCGCGATGTGGATCGCACCGAGCATCATCGGAGCACTCAGGCGTGACCAGAATCCGATGCTCCGACGGCGACCCTCCGCCAAACGCCTTCGCCTGCTCGCCGCCTTGCACCGGTTCCCCCGCGCCGCCGACCTTGCTGTGCTCCGTCGCAACGGTCACGGGGCTACGCTGCCGAAACCGGGCCGCGCCGGTGAGAGCGTCTGGGCGGGGCACGGCAGCTGCATCGTCCTCACCGCACTCTTCTTCAGCGCCGGTGGCGCCCTGACCTACCCCTTCAAGTTGTTTGGAGAGGAACTGTGGCTGGGCGCCGAGGTCGAGCGCCTCGGCGGTGAGGTCCGCTACGTGCCTGAGATCCGGCTAAGGCACGGGGAGCATGCTACGACCGGCAGCCATCGACGCCGCGGCGAGATCGCACGCGTCAAGTACGAGGGATTGCGCTACTGGGCCAGACGGGCTCGCGCTGAGGGCTGGTGACGATCAGCCGCCCCTCCGTGTGAGGTACGGATATGCCCTGGCGAGATCGCGGCGGCACGCCACCAGCCAGAGGGCGAGGAAAGCGGCCGACACCGCCAAACCTTCCGTGGTCGACGTGAGGGTCGTGCGCTCGAGGCACAGGCCGAAGGACACGAGGGCGCTTCCCACCGCCATCTTGGCGATAACCTCTCCCCACGCGAAGCCTTCTCGGCGCCAGACGATCACCAGAGGAAGGCTGCCTACAAGCAGCCCGCCGACCAGGTAGCCAATCGCGACGGCCCACAAGCCGCCGAGCGTGGCGAGCAGGCAACCCGAAACTGTGACCGCTGCGACTAACGCAGCCACGTTGCACGCGGCAAAGATGCGCTGCCCTCCAGGGTGCGCGACGAGCAGGTGCGCCACAACGCCGGTTGCTACGGACGGGAGCAATCCGGCCGCTAGCAAGAGCGGAAGCAGCGACGCGGCCTCTTCGTAGCCCGGAGGATATAAGAGGACGATGAGCTCGTCGGACATGAGGATCAGCACACCGAAGCACGCCACCATCACCGAATTCAACGCTCGGGTGGCGAGGTCGGTGTGGTGCGTCGCGGTCGCGCTTTCGCCCCGTCCCACCAGACGGGCCAGCGCTGGCGAGAACACCAAGGCGATCGCGCTGCCGAGCATCGCAGTCGGCGTCGCTAGCGACAGAGCGGCCGCGAGCTGCCCGGCATCGGACGCCCCGAGAGCCACGCGGGCCATCAGCATGGCCATCTGCGATAGCCCAGTTCCCGCGAGAACTCCGAGCACGCCGTAGGCGGTGAAGCTCCGGATCTCGCGGACCACGTCCTCCGAGAGTTGCGCTCCGCCGAGGCGTGGCCAGTTGCAAGCGGCGTACACCCCGTAACCGACTGCGAGCGGCAGCAGCACCAGCGCGTCGTAGCCCGCCGCGAGGACTGCTACCAGGCCAAGGATTGCGATCGAGGACGAGACAAGGTCTAGGACGGTGGCGCGGGCGATCTGCGCAGCTCCGTAGCCAACTCCGCGGACATAGCCGTACGCGGAATAGGTCACCACAAGCAGTGAGGAAAGCGCGGTGTCCACAGCTGATGCGCTCAGCAACAAGACGGCCACGATCGCCGTTGCGACCGCCAGCGCGGCGCTGGTAATGGCGATCTTCCACGCCAGGTGCGTCGCGACGGCGTCCACGCGTTCGTCGTCTCCGGCACCGCGAGCAAGCGCGACGTACTTGCTCGCGGCAATGGCAACGGCTGTCGGCCATAGCATCGCCGCGAACATCACCAGCGCAATGAGGCTGTTGACATCGCCGAGCACCGCCGGTCCGAAGTTGGCAGCGATGAGGAGGCTGTAGATGAGACGCACGACGCCCTGAGCAACGACACCCGTGAAACTCAGGACGACGTTTGGCACCGGCGATAACTGCGGGTCCGCCGTCAAGTCGAGCCTGGCAACCAGGCCGCTGCGACGTGCCGGTCGCGAGGCACGTCCCACTTGCTCATCGTATCCCTCCGCAGGCACCGCACGTCGTGTTCTGCCAGCAGGCTCGTCGGCGAAATGCGAACATCCCCACGTGAGTCACCCAGAGCAACAAGCGTTCCTCTCGATCGTGGCGCGCGAGAACGTCGCGCTCATCAAGGATGCGAAGGTTCTCGAGATCGGGTCCTACGACGTCAATGGCTCGGTGCGTCGCACCTTCGCCGCGGCCTCTGAACACGTCGGCGTCGACCTCGTAGAAGGTCCCGGCGTCGATCGGATCGGATTCGGTCACGAGGTGGTCGACGCGACCGGCACCTATGACATCACGTTGTCGACTGAGTGCTTCGAGCACGATCCGCACTGGCGCGAGACCTTTGCCAACATGGTGCGGTTGACTCGACCAGGAGGCCTGGTCACCTTCACCTGCGCCTCGCGCGGACGCCCCGAGCACGGCACTCAACGGACCCAGCCAAGCATGAGCCCAGGCACGCAGTTCGTGGGCTCCGACTACTACCAAAACCTGACGGAGCGGGACTTCAGCGGTTTCCCTCTCGACGACTGGTTCACCGCCAGCCGGTTCTGGTACGTGCCGACTTCATTCGACCTGTACTTCGCAGGCGTAAGAGCGGGCGGCCCCGATGGCGCGGTCGCGGCACGACTCCCGGACGGCTCGTCAGTGGCCGCCATCGGTCGCATCATGCCCCGCGGTCACAGGCTCGTCCGATGGCCACTTCGACTCGCGCTGCGTGGAGAGAGCGAGACCGCCTACCAGAACAGGATCCTCGGCTACTGGAAGTTCGTGCTGCGTTCGGGTGGGCTGGCCGCTGGAATCGCGCCCCGCATCTTCCGCCGGGATAAGTCGCGGTGAGGCGACGCTGACTGCGAGAGCATGCGCTTGTAGACCAGAGCGAGGATCGGAGCAGGTAGCCTGCGAAAGGCGAGTCGCCATGCGAGGTTGAACCACATGCGGGGTGCCGACACGAAACCTAGCTCGTGGAGCGACCGTTGGACGTGCCGCTCGCACTGACGTACTCCCGTTGAACGCCGTCGACGCGTGAACTGCTCCCCCGATCTGAAAAGGACAAGAGGCTCGGGCAGGTTGACCATGCGTGCGCCGCCGAAAACCAGACGCATGAAGAGACCGTAATCCTGCATGTATCGCCACTCTGGGTAGCCGCCCACTCTCAGCGCGACCTCGCGGTTGAAGAAGGCCGTCGGGTGGTTGATGGGGTTGTTGACGGGAAGCCGCCTCACGATTGCTTCGTGAGTGAGCGGAGTAGCCCGGTAGTTCCGCACGTCGCTCTCGGCCCCGACGAATTCGAGCATGGCGCTCCCGCAAAGTTCGGCACCGGTCTCCGTCACCACGGCGAACTGCCGTTCGAACCGGTCAGGCACATTGACATCGTCGGCGTCGCACTTCGCGATCCAGGTGGATGAAGCTGCCTCTAGACCGGCTTGATTGGCGACGCCCGCGCCTTGGTTGACCTCCAGCCTGATGCGCTTGAGACCTGGCAGACGCACCCTGCGTATGGCCAGGTCATGACCGGAGTCCAGCGGACCGTCCTCGACCAGGATCACCTCCCGCGGAAGGGCCGTCTGCTCCGCGATGCTCCGGAGTGCCCGCTCAAGGTGAGCCGGCACCACGCCACGGTGCACAGGCAGCACGACCGAGATGTCGGCGTGGGTCACGCCGTTCCCTTAGGCGTATGAGCGCCCAGTTCGTCTGGCTGCGCGAGCCTCGCGTCTGTCAACGCGACCTGGCGTGCGAGCTCAACGTAACGCCGCTCGAGCCCTGAAAGCCTGCGGAAGAGCGAGACCGAAACCAACATGAAGGTGACTGCCGTGACGTACAGCAAGAGGTCGGCGCCTCGGCCGATCCCGACGGCGTTTGCGATCTCCGTCAGTGCATCGGGGAAGATCACGCTGAGTCCTCCGGCCAGCATCACGAGAAGGAGGAGGACGCGCCACACGACCTTGTGATAGGCGCGGCGGCTTCCTCGCAGGGCGAGGATGCCCGCCAGCGCGATCGCCGCAACCAGCGCGACCTTCACCAGGATGAGGACCATCTCGACTCCGAACCTGTCTGGAAGGGTGCACGTCGAGACTAGGTCAAAACGCCCCCGCTGGCCGCCACATCGCTCTAACGTGTTGTCGTGCAACCGCCTGCCCTTAACGAGGACACCACGGTCGTCGTCCCAATGCTCAATGAGGCCGCCGTCATTGGCGACGTCGTCGCTGGGTTGCGGTGCAGCTTCGAGCACGTGATCTGCGTCGACGACGGCAGCACGGACAAGTGCGGCGAGCTCGCGAGGGCAGCCGGAGCCCGGGTGGTCACGCACCCGAGCAATTTGGGACAGGGCGCAGCCCTGCAGAGCGGCGTCACGTTCGCCCTCGACGATGGGCGCACCAAGTACATCGTGACGTTCGACGCTGACGGGCAGCACAGGGTCGCCGACGCAGACCGCATGGTCGAAGTCGCAAGGACGTCGGGAGTCGACATCGTGCTCGGCTCTCGGTTCCTCGAGAGTACCTCCAGTGGGATGACAGCGGCTCGCCGCGCGGTCCTGCGGGCCGCGGTCGGGTTCACCAGGGCCACAACCGGCCTCGCCCTAACGGATGCGCACAACGGGCTACGGGTTCTCAGCAGATACGCTGCGCAGCGTATTAGCCTTACGCAGGCTGGGATGGCACACGCCAGCGAGCTGCTCAACCAGATCGCGCACCATCGACTGCGGCACGTCGAGGTACCCGTCACCATTGACTACACCGACTACTCGCGGTCCCGGGGCCAGTCGAACATCAATGCCCTCAACATCCTCTTCGACCTGGGATTGGCGCGTTTGTCCGAGGGACGCACCCGCGTTTGAGCACCAAACGACCCCGGGATCTCGGCGACAGTCACCCGGACCGGTAGCTCGCACTGCCCCCAGAGGATGTGAGTGTGCGCACCGGTATGCTGCTCAGACTCCCCGCGATGCTCGTGCGGCGCGAAGAGCTGATCAGAGCGCTCCACGTCGGCATCGGCGATTCGTGTGGACGCAAGTCAACGTTTCTGCGGCTTGTCGATCCGGCTCAAGTCGCGCTCTTCCGCAGCAGGCCCTACCCGGAGAGGTACCAGAGCGACTTCCTGACCCGCGACAACTGGTTCTGCGCCTGGTGCCGCCGGTCATACCGCATGAGGATGCTCGCGCGGATCGCCTGGCCCCACGCTAAGGTGCAGATGCCTACCAGGCCGAGACCTTCACGACCTTCACGGGAACCCGATAGGCGGGCGGGGCTCGACCGTGCTGTCGGCGTACGTAGAAGACGCGGTCGATCGGCCAGGGCGGCGTTGTACGCCAAGACCTGCAACGACTCGCCTTCGCAGGCGCCAGATTCGACTGGTGCTCACCAGCGAGGTCTTCGAGCACGTCGCCGATCCGGGGGCAGCATTCGACGAGATCCGCCGGTTGCTACGTCGCGGTGGCCGACCCGTATTTACAGTCCCGGACGCAGTCGACGCTCCGAAGATCGTGATGCACATGGACGACCCCGGCGCGGAGATCCCGGTCGTGACCGACTGGGAACCGACCTGCCCGGCCTTCTTACGGCCCACGGATTCGATACGACTGTGCGTGCATTCCCTGAGGAACGGCTGCTGACCCGGGTGTACGAGTCCGTCGCTGTATAGCCGCAGCGGAAAACGGTGCGCTTGACGCTGAACATCACATGCCGACCGCCTACCAAGGCCGGATGACGCTGGTTCGGCCATGGGGACGCGCTGGGCACGTTGGTCACGCTGCACTTTCACAGTCCGCGGACAAACGCATTCAGCCGCGTCACCCAACAGGTGACGCGGCTGACATGTCTGCCCCGGATGGTCAGCAGGTGTTGCCCGAGCTGGCGCCGATCGAGTCGCAGGTGTCGCTGAAGATGTTGCTGAGTGCGCCACCGAAGAGGAAGACGACGGCGACGATGAGCGCGGCGATGCCGGCGATCAGGAGGCCGTACTCGACGGCGGAGGCACCGCGCTCGTCGAGGCGGGCCTTGTGTGCGTCCACGAGGACACGAAGGTAGTCAAGCATTGTGGTTCCCCCCACTGAGTAGATATGGGGAAGCCACCTTGGCCCCCCCGGGCTCGTGAACATCTTCACCAGCCAGGCACGCGGCTGTCCGGGCATCGATCGACAATTGTCCGATCGGCCATACTTTCGCCTGCCTCTTGACAACGGCGAGGCAAGACTCATCAGAGTCCGTTGCGTCGCGCGCTGCCACTCGCCAGTAGCCTGCGCCGGTGGACTTCCTGCGTGACCACTGGCTCGACGCGTTCGGCTGGGCCGGCAGCGCCCTGCTGATCGTCTCGCTGCTGCAGACCCGGATCCTGCGCTTCCGGCTGCTCAACCTGGCGGCGTCCGCCAGCCTCATCGCCTTCAACGCCCTGGTCGGCGTCTGGCCCATGGTCGGCATGAACATCGCCACCACGTGCATCAACCTGTGGATGATCCGCGGTCTCTTGAGGGCGCGGCACGACGAGGCATCGTTCGAGGTGCTGCAGGTGGGCTCGGACGAGGCGTACTACCAGCACTTCCTCCACGTGCACGAGCTCGACCTCGAACGTTACTTCCCCGCCTGGGGAGGCACGCGGGCCGACGACCTGGCCTTCCAGGTCCAGCGCGGTGACGAGACCGTCGGCGTCGTGCTGCTGCGGGCCGACGACAGGGATCCGGCTGTCGCCCGCGTGGTGCTCGACTACGTCACGCCGCGCTACCGCGACTTCTCCCCCGGCGAGTTCGTCTGGCGACGGTGGCCACGGCTGCGCGACCGAGGGTTCCGGCGGGTCGAGACGCCGCCCGGCATGGTCTCGCCCTACTACGACCGTCTCGACGTCGGCTTCCGGCGTGAGGGCGGGCGCTACGTGCTCGACCTGGAGCCCTGACGGCCCAGCACGAGGTCACGACGAGGTCGCGGCGACCCAGCGCCGGAGCAACGCCGCGGCGGCCCCGGAGTCGACCGACTCGCGCGCCCGCGCCAGCCCCGCGGCCACCCGCTCGGTGAGGTCGCCCTCGCCCGCCTCGTGCACGGCCAGCGCGGCGGCAGCGTTGAGCAGCACCGCGTCGCGGACCGGCCCGTGCTCGCCGTCGAGGACCCGTCGTACGACGCCCGCGTTGTGCTCGGCGTCGCCGCCGCGCAGGTCGGCGGCCGTCGCCGGGCGGATGTCCAGCGAAGCCGGGTCGAGGGACTCCTGCGCCACCTGACCGGCGCGCACAGTCCAGACCGACGAGGACGTGGTCGTGGTGAGCTCGTCGAGCCCGTCGTCGCCGCGGAACACCCAGGCGTCGACGCCACGTCCGGCGAAGACGCCCGCCATCACCGGGGCCAGCCGGGGGTCCGCGCAGCCGATCGCCTGTGCGGCCGGCCGGGCAGGGTTGGTGAGGGGGCCGAGGATGTTGAACGTCGTGGCGATGCCGAGCTCGCGACGCGGCACCGCCGCGAAGCGCATCGCGGGGTGGAAGGCCGCCGAGAAGCAGAAGGTGATGCCCGCCTCGGTCGCGACCTCGCCCACGCGCGCCGGCGGCAGGTCGAGGCGGACGCCGAGCACCTCGAGCACGTCGGCGGACCCGGCCTGCGACGACGCCGACCGGTTGCCGTGCTTGACCACTGTGACACCGGCGCCTGCGGCGACGATCGCCGCCATCGTCGAGATGTTGACCGACATCGACCGGTCGCCGCCGGTGCCGACGACATCGAGCAGGCGGCCCGGCACGTGGATGGTGTTGGCGGCGCCGAGCATCGCCTCCGCGAGACCGGTGACCTCCTCGATGGTCTCGCCCTTGGCGCGCAGGGCCACGGCGAAGCCGGCGATCTGCGTGGGGGTCGCGTCACCCCCGAGGATCTCGCCCATGGCCCAGCCGGCCTGCCCCTCGGACAGGTCGTGCCCGCCGACCAGGGCGCCGAGGACGTCGGGCCAGCTCGTCATCTCGCCAGACTCATCGCGCCAGCCATCTCACGGGCCCGTCAGGTGGTGGCGGGCACGCGTGAGCGCAGCAACGCCACGACCGCGTCGGCCAGTCGGATGGGGTCGATCGGGTGCGACACCGCGGCGTCCGCACGCGACCAGGTGGCCAACCACGCGTCCTGCGGCCGCCCGGTCAGCACCAGGAGCGGCGGGCACTGGTAGATCTCGTCCTTCAGCTGCTTGGCGACGCCCATGCCCCCGGCGGGGACCGCCTCGCCGTCGAGGATGGCCAGCGCGATGCCGCCGGCGTCCATGTTCTGGATCACGACGGGCTCGGTCGCGACCTCGACGTACTCCAGCTCGGGGAGGTCGGGGTGCGGGCGGCGGCCCAGAGCGAGGATGACCTGCTCGCGGGTCGACACGTCGTCGCTGTAGACCAGGACCTTCAGAGGCTTGGTGCGGGCGGTCGCGTCACTCACGGCCGCGATGCTACCGCTCGGGGTCGTCGACCTGCGTCCCGGTCCGGCGCGCCTCGCGCGCCTCGATCAGGTCGAGGCGGCGGTCCTCCCGGACCGCCTCCCGCAAGGACGAGCGCACCCACTGGGTGAAGAGCACGAGGAAGAGCAGCGCCCCGACGAGGTCGCCCGAGGCCCACAGGACCCCGCCCGCGAGGTGCTGGTCGTCGGCAGCGGTCGGCAGCCAGGCCCCCATCGGTCCGTCGCGGAGCGCCTCGTAGTGCGCGCCGCCGATGAGCGTCGTCTGCCCCATGATCGTCACCCCCAGGAACGCGTGGAAGGGCAGCGTCATCAGCACCATCAGGATGCGGAAGGGGTAGCCGACGCGCCCCGGAACCGGGTCGATCCCCACCAGCGGCCAGAAGAAGAGGCAGCCGACGAGGACCAGGTGGACGTGGGTCATGTCGTGGACCCACGGCGAGGACAGCGTGCCGTCGTACCAACCCGAGAAGTAGAGCGCCCAGGGCGAGACCACGAACAGCGCCAGCGTGAGCGGCGGGAAGGACAGCACCTTCGCGAGCCGGGAGTGGAGCACGACGAGGAGCCAGCGGCGCGGCCGCGCCGGCAGGGTGCGCAGCGCGAGCGTCACGGGCGCCCCCAGCGCGAGCGCGATCGGAACGAACATCGACAGCACCATGTGCTGGACCATGTGCACGCTCAGCAGGGTGGTGTCGTAGGCGCCGACGCCGGAGCAGGTGACGAAGAGGAACGCCCCGATCCCGAGGGCCACGAACGACACCGTGCGTCCCACCGGCCAGCGGTCGCCGCGGCGGCGCAGCACCGCCACGCCGACCAGGTACGCGCCGGCCACCCACACGGTGGGGACGAAGAGCAACGGCTCCAGGCCCCAGGTCGTGAACACCCGTCCCCAGGTGAGCTCCGGCAGGTCCGGGACCGCCGCGAGGGACGCTCGGATCACGTGATCGAGAATAAGGTGCCCCGTCGCCGGGGGTCGGGGTGGCCTTGTCGGTCAGGACCGACATAATGAGTCCCGTGGCGACAACGACAGCGATCCCGGCGTCCCGGCTCCACGGGCACCACGACCGCCCGAGCATGGTCAGCGTGGGCACCATCATCTGGCTGTCCAGCGAGCTCATGTTCTTTGCCGCGCTGTTCGCGGCCTACTTCACGATCCGCGCGGTCAGCCCCGACCTGTGGGCCGAGCAGACCGATCTGCTCAACGTCCCGTTCTCCACGGGCAACACCATCGTCCTGGTGCTCTCGTCGGTGACCTGCCAGCTCGGCGTCTTCGCGGCCGAGCGTGGCCAGGTGGGCCGCTCCGGCTCGATCGCCTACGTCGGCGGCTGGGGCCTGCGTGAGTGGTTCTGCCTCACCTACGTCATGGGCGCGATCTTCATCGGCGGCCAGGCGCTGGAGTACGCCGAGCTCGTGCACCACGGCATGACCATCCCCGACTCGGCCTACGGCACGATGTTCTACCTCGCCACCGGCTTCCACGGACTGCACGTGACCGGAGGGCTGATCGCCTTCCTGTTCGTGCTCGGCCGCACCTACGTCGCCAAGAAGTTCACCCACGAGCAGGCGGTCAGCGCCATCGTCGTGTCCTACTACTGGCACTTCGTCGACGTGGTCTGGGTGGCCCTCTTCGCCACGATCTACCTCATCAAGTAGCCACCGAAGCAACCGAGACCCGATTGGACCCAGAGTGCGCCTCCTGAACCGAACCGCTCGGCGGGTGTCCCGGCACCGTCGCAGCCGGCTCGCGGGCTTCGTCCTGATGCTGTTCGCCCTGCTCGCGACCGGCACGGTCTACTCCGCGTTGTCCCCCGCCCAAGCCGAGCAGGCCACGAGCGACGCCGAGCTGGTCGCCAAGGGCCGCGACCTGTTCCTGGTCGGATGCTCCTACTGCCACGGCCAGAACGGCGAGGGCCAGCGCGACCAGAACGGCCAGAACTTCGGCCCGCCCCTGGTCGGTGTCGGTGCGGCGGCCGTCGACTTCCAGGTCGGCACCGGCCGGATGCCGATGGCCCAGCCCGGCCAGCAGGCGCCCCAGAAGGAGGTCGCCTACTCCGACGAGGAGGTCGCGGCGTTGGCGGCGTACGTCGCCTCGTTGGGCGTCGGCCCGGCGATCCCGAGCTCGGCTCAGTACTCGCTCGAGGGCATGACCGACGAGGAGAAGCAGGAGGCCATCGTGCGCGGCGGCCAGATCTTCCTGGCCAACTGCACCGCCTGCCACAACTTCGAGGGCTCCGGCGGCGCGATGCCGCGCGGCGGCCACGCTCCGAAGATCCGCGGCGTCGAGCCCAAGTACATCTACGAGGCGATGCTGACCGGACCGCAGCAGATGCCGACCTTCTCCGAAGGGACGATGACGCCGGAGGCCAAGCGCGACGTCATCGCCTACCTCAACTCGATCGACGAGAACCCGTCCTACGGCGGATTCGGCCTCGGCGGCTACGGCCCCGTGGCCGAGGGCATGGTCGCCTGGCTGGGCGGCATCGGTGCCCTCGTTGGCTTCGCCGTCTGGATCGCAGCCCACACCACTCGGACCACCCGCAAGACCAAGGCGGCGGCCGGAGAGGACCAGGCATGAGCGACGACACCACCTTGGAGAAGCGCCACGACGCCGCGTCCGCCGTCGTCGAGGAGCCCATCGCCAACCCCGGACTGCCGGCGCACGTCTACCGGCCCACCGACATCGACCCGGCGGCCGAGAAGCGCGCCGAGCGCCAGATCGCTGGGCTGTTCGTCTTCGCGATGCTCTGCGTGGTCGGGTTCGCGGTGTCCTACTTCGTCTTCGACATCGCCGACAACCACGACACCGTCGGCGGCCTGGGCGCGTCGACCCTCGCCCTCGGCCTGACCCTCGGTGGCGCGCTGCTGGCCATCGGCATCGGCATGATCCAGTGGGCGCGCAAGCTGATGAACGACCACGAGATCGTCGAGATGCGCCACCCCGGCCGCTCGTCCGACGAGGACCGCGAGAAGGTCGTCGCCGACGTGCTGCAGGGCGCCGAGGACTCCGGTATCGCCCGTCGCCCCCTGATCCGCAACACGCTCCTCGGGGCGCTCGGGCTGGTCGGCATCACCCCGGTGCTGGCTCTGCGCGACCTGGGACCGCTGCCCGGCGACTCGCTCTACCACACGCCCTGGACCGAGGGCATGCGCGTGGCGGTCGACGTGCTCGGCACCCCGATCCGTCCGGCCGACATGGAGATCGGCAGCCTGGTCAACGGCCAGCCGATGTCGCTCTACGAGGAGAACGAGGAGGGCGAGCCGCTCTACGAGGGCGTCGACCTCCAGGTCGCCAAGTCCAAGGGCTCGGTGATCCTCGTCAAGATGGAGCCCGGCGACATCATCCACGGCAAGGGACGCGACAACTGGACCGTCGACGGGGTGCTCTGCTACTCCAAGATCTGCACGCACGTCGGCTGCCCGATCTCCCTCTACGAGCGCACCACGCACCACGTGCTGTGCCCCTGCCACCAGTCCACGTTCGACCTCGCGGACAGCGCGAAGGTCGTCTTCGGTCCGGCGGCCCGTCCGCTCCCCCAGCTGCCACTGGCGCTCGACGACGAGGGCTACCTCATCGCGCAGTCCGACTTCATCGAGGCGGTAGGACCCAGCTTCTGGGAGCGGGACACCCTGCCCGAGGACGGGAGCTGATCATGAGCGGACGTATCGACACCAGCAAGGTCGCCACGAGCAACAAGACCTCGGCGGCGACCGCCACCAAGCCGAGCAAGGTCGGCGCGGCGGCCAACTGGGCCGACGAGCGCCTCGGTCTCGCCTCGGCGATGAAGAAGCAGGTCCGCAAGGTCTTCCCGGACCACTGGTCCTTCATGCTCGGCGAGATCGCGCTCTGGTCGTTCGTCATCCTGTTGCTGACCGGCGTCTTCCTGACTCTGTGGTTCAACCCCAGCATGGGCGAGATCGAGTACCAGGGCTCCTACGACGAGCTGCGCGGCGTGCACATGTCCGAGGCCTTCGCCTCGACCATGCACATCTCGTTCGACGTCCGGGGCGGTCTGCTCATGCGGCAGATGCACCACTGGGCGGCGATGCTGTTCATCGCGGCCATGTTCGTGCACCTCATGCGCGTCTACTTCACCGGCGCGTTCCGCAAGCCGCGTGAGCTCAACTGGGTGGTCGGCTGCCTGCTGCTCATCCTGGGCATGCTCGAGGGCTTCACCGGCTACTCCCTGCCCGACGACCTGCTCTCCGGCACCGGCATCCGCGCCGCCGACGGGTTCATCAAGTCCCAGCCGGTCATCGGCACCTACATGTCGTTCTTCCTCTTCGACGGCGAGTTCCCGGGCGAAGCGATCATCCCGCGTCTCTACGCCGTGCACATCCTTCTCATCCCGGGCATCCTGCTGGCCCTGGTCGGCCTCCACATGGTGCTGCTCGTCTACCACAAGCACACCCAGTGGCCCGGCCCCGGCAAGACCGAGCAGAACGTCGTGGGCTACCCCTTGCTGCCGATCTACGCCGCCAAGGCCGGTGGGTTCTTCTTCATCGTCTTCGGCGTCACGGCCCTGATGGGTGCGCTGGTCTCGATCAACCCGATCTGGAAGTACGGTCCCTACGACCCGTCGAAGGTGACGGCGGGATCCCAGCCCGACTGGTACATGGGCTGGCCCGACGGCGCGCTGCGGATCATGCCCGGGTGGGAGTCACACCTCTTCACGGGGCCCGGTGGCCTGCCGGCCGTCACGATCCCGTGGAACGTGCTGATCCCGATCATCATCCTGCCCGTGGTGATGCTCCAGGTCCTGATCGCGCTGCCCTTCATCGAGTCCTGGATCACCGGTGACAAGCGCGAGCACCACCTGCTCCAACGCCCGCGCAACGCGCCGTTCCGCACCGCCACGATGGTCTCGCTGATGACGTTCATCGGTCTGCTGTGGATGGCCGGCGGTAACGACATCATCGCGATCCTCTTCGACCTGAGCATCAACCAGATCACCTACTTCAACCGAGCCGCGGTGTTCGTCGGGCCGGCGATCGCGTTCGCGATCACCTACCGGTGGTGCATCTCGCTGCAGCGCCACGACGAGCAGAAGCTGCTGCACGGCTACGAGACCGGCGTCATCATGCGCTCCCCGGAGGGCGGCTACTCCGAGAAGCACCTGCCGCTGCCCGAGGCGCAGGCCTACACCCTCACCGCCCGCGAGCGCGACGAGGTCTACTCCGTCGAGTCGGAGACCGACGCCAACGGGGTCGTGGCCCCGGGCTCTCGGGTGCAGAAGGTGCGGGCCAGGCTGTCGGCGGCGATGTACGCCAACAACATCCAGAAGCCCACCAAGGAGCAGCTCGAGGAGGCCCACCACCACGCGGAGCACGAGCACGAGCTCCAGGCGCCGATGGAGGGGCACCCGGCCGACGGCCACCAGTTCGACGGCCACCGGTTCCACACCGTGGAGGACGAGCAGCTCCGCTAGCAGGTCGAGGTCGACCGGCGCGCGTTCACCCGATCGGGTGGGCGCGCGTCGTCATTTCGCGGTGCGCGTGCCCCGGCCTTTACCCTTGAGGGAGTCGACCACGCTCGCTCCGCACATCTCAGGGGGAACCTCCCGCATGTCCGCACGCCGTCTCCGGGCCTCACGCGCCGTCCTCGGGTTCACCTCGCTGTTGCTGGTGACCTCGGCGCTCACGGCCTGCACGAGCGCCAGCGGCGGCCCCGACTCCCCCGCCGACGATCGAGTCGTGGGCGAGGACGTCGGCGAAGCGCCTGCGGTGGACACGCCCGACCCTGTTCGCGTGGTCACCCGGGTCGGCCCTGACCGGACCGCCGTGTCGGTCGACCGGACCGTCGAGGTGACGGCCACCGACGGCCTCCTGCGCAGCGTCAAGGTCAGCTCCCCCGCCGGACAGCTGCCCGGCGACCTCTCCCCCGACGGCTCGTCATGGACGGCCAGCGAGCGGCTGGAGCCCGGCACGACGTACACCGTGCGCTCGGTCGCGGAGCGCTCCGACGGCAAGGTGAAGCGCAGCAGCTCGCGGTTCTCGACCGTCGACCTCACCCTCGACCAGCAGACCTATCCGTCGGTGGCTCCGCTGGCCGGCGAGACCGTCGGTGTCGGCATGCCGGTGATCGTCAGCTTCGACGTGGCGGTGACCGACAAGGCCTCGATCGAGAAGCACCTGAAGGTGACGAGCACGCCCCGTCAGAAGGGCGCCTGGCACTGGATGAGCGACTACGAGGTGCACTGGCGCCCGGCGACGTACTGGAAGGCCGGCACCGACGTCACCGTCGACGCGGACGTCAACTCCGTGCCGGCCGGCAGGGGCGTCTACGGCCAGGAGAGCCGCCAGGTGTCCTTCCACGTGGGTGACGCGGTGATCTCGAAGGTCAACGCGCAGACCCACCAGATGCAGACCTTCATCAACGGCACCCTCGCCAGGACCACGCCGATCACCACCGGCAAGCCCGGCTTCACCACCCGCTCCGGGGTGAAGGTCATCATCGAGAAGTTCCGCACCAAGCGGATGAACTCCGAGACCGTCGGCATCGCGGCCGGCTCCGCCGAGGCCTACGACATCGACGACGTCGAGTACGCCATGCGCGTCACCTACTCCGGCGAGTTCCTCCACGCTGCACCGTGGTCGGTCGGCAGCCAGGGCTATGCCAACGTCTCCCACGGCTGCACCGGCATGTCCACGGCGGACGCCGCTTGGATCTACAACATCTCCAAGCGCGGCGACGTCGTCGAGTACACCGGCACCGACCGTCCGATGACCCTCGACAACGGTTACGGCGACTGGAATCTCCCCTTCGCGGCCTACGCGGAGGGCTCCGCCCTCGACTGACCGGACTCGAGTCGCCTGCTCGGGACCGACGTCGGATCAGAGCAGGCGCCGGAGCGCGGCGGTCGCCTCGCGCAGGTAGGCCTCGACCACGGCGGCTTCCTCCGGCGTGAGCCGCGAGTCCAGCTCGTAGAGGCCCTCGAACATGGGCATCAGGTGCGCCAGCACCTCCGCACGCCCGGACGCGGTCAGCTCGACGTCGGTGCGCCTTCCGTCAGAGGCGTGCGGGCGGCGCTCGACGTGTCCGCGCGCCGCCAGCCGGTCGACGATCCCGGACGACGCCGCCGTGGTCACGCCGAGGTGGCGCGCCAGCTCGGCCGGTCCCGTGGGCGCGTCGGCCAGCACCTCAAGCGCGCTCAGCTCGGTCTCGCTCAGCCCGGCGCGGCGTGCCACGGCTCCCGGCACCAGCCCGGCGGTCTTCATCAGGGCGCGGAGCGCGCGCAGGGTGGAGGTCTCCATCCCGCTGGCCGGGATGGACGAACCCGGCAGACTGTCCCTAGAATCATTCATCAGATTAGCAATCTTGTTAGTCACCCGCCGAACTATCAACACATCCTAAGGGGATCGCTCCCATGCGGGAACGCTTCGCTCGTCTGCTCCGGCCCATCGCCGCCGTCGGCGTCGTCATCATCGCCGTGCTGGCGGCCGGTGCCCTGCTCGGCGCGCTGGGCGAGGCAAACCTGCAGCCTGGTCCGACCGACGCCGCCCCTGACGGCGCGGACAGCACGACGGTCCTCGAGCTCCAGCAGTCGCTGCCCAGTGGAAGCGACGAGACCGCGGTCGTCCTCCTCACCGATGACGACGGGCTCGACACCGCGACGCTGCGCACGCTGGAGGGACTGCTCCGCGAGATCACCGGTGGCGAGCCGCGCGTGGTCCCGAGCGACGACGGGACCGCGGCCGTCGCCACCCTGCCCGTCGACGCCGCCGGCGCCACGGCGATCGGCGACGAGGTAGAGCGGCTTCGCAACGCTTTGCGCGAGGGCGTGCCCGACGGCGTGACCGCCCAGGTGACCGGTCCGGCCGCCATCCAGGCCGACCTGGCCGACGTGTTCGAGGGGGCCGACCTGCGGCTGCTCCTCACCACGGCGGGCATCGTCGCCGTGCTGCTCCTCGTGACCTACCGCAGTCCCGTGCTGTGGCTGGTACCGCTCGCTGTGGTGGGCGTGGCCGACCGGGTCGCTGCGGTCCTGGCCACCCGCACCTTGGAGGTGACCGGCGTGGCGTGGGACGAGTCGACGGTCGGCATCCTCTCGGTGCTGGTGTTCGGCGCCGGGACCGACTACGCCCTGCTGCTGATCTCGCGCTACCGAGACGAGCTCAAGCAGCACGAGGACCGGTACGCCGCCATGCGCCGCGCCTGGACCGCCACGGCAGAGGCGGTGCTCACGTCGTCGGTCACCGTCGTCGCCGCCCTGCTGACGCTGCTCCTCTCCGTCCTCCCCACGACACGTGGGCTCGGCCTCGCGTGCGCCGTCGGGATCGTCGTCGCCGCCTTCGCCGCGCTCGTGGTGCTCCCCTGCGCCCTGGTGTTGTGCGGTCGGTGGGTCTTCTGGCCGCTGGTCCCGCACGTCGGCCAGCCCACGCTCGCCGAGAGCCGGTCCTTCTGGAGTCGCGTCGGCGGGCTCGTCGACCGACGCCCCAGCCCGGCCGCGCTCGGCAGCGTCCTGCTGCTGGGCGTGCTCGCGTTCGGCCTGACCCAGGTGCAGACCGGTCTGCGCGAGGCTGATCAGTTCCTGGACCAGCCTGAGTCGATCAGCGCCGCCGAACGGCTTGCCGAGTCGTTCCCAGCGGGTTCCTCGGACCCCACGGTCCTCTTGACCCGTGCCGATCCGGACCGCGTCACGACGCTCGCCGGCCAGGTGCCGGGAGTGGACTCGACCCGACCGGGACCGCAGGACGACGGGCTGGCCCGCATCGACGTCGTGCTCGCGGACCCCGCCGGCTCCGAAGCGGCCACGGCGACCGTGGAGCGGCTCCGCGAGAGCCTGGCCGACGTGCCGGACACCTACGTCGGCGGCACCGAGGCCGAGCAGCTCGACGCCGCCAACGCCGCAGCCCGCGACCGCCGCGTCATCATCCCGCTCATCCTGGCCGTCGTCATCGTCGCCCTCATCGGGCTGCTGCGCTCCCTGGTCGCGCCGCTGATCCTGGTGGCCACCGTCGTCGCCACCTACCTCGCCAGCCTCGGGGCGTCCTGGTGGATCTTCACGCAGGTCCTGGGATTCGACCGTCTGGACGTCGGCGTGCCCCTGCTGGCGTTCCTCTTCCTCGTCGCGCTCGGCGTGGACTACAACATCTTCCTCGTGACGCGCGCCGCCGAGGAGAGCCGCGAGCACGGCACCCGGCAGGGCATGCTCCGCGCTCTGGCCACGACCGGCGGGGTCATCACGAGCGCGGGCATCCTGCTCGCCGCGGTCTTCGCCGTCCTCGGTGTGCTTCCCCTGGTCGTGCTCGCGCAGCTCGGCACCGTCATCTGCATCGGCGTCCTGCTCGACACCCTGCTCGTCCGGACGGTCCTGGTCCCCGCGATCGCGCTGCTCCTGGGCGACCGCTTCTGGTGGCCCCGGCGGCTGAGCTCATGAGAGCGCTGCCGTCCAGCGTCAGTGGGCGTGCACGCCGCGGTAGTACTCGAAGACGAGCCCGGTGAGGGCGAGGAACCCGAGGGCGAAGCCGATCACCACGAGCCACCAGGCGCTCAGCGCGACGCCGACGACGATGACGCTCAGGGCCAGGCCGCACCACAGGGGCCACCAGGAGTACGGCGGGAAGAAGCCCAGCTCGCCGGCGCCGTCGGCGATCTCGGCGTCCTTGCGGTCCTCTGGACGCGGCTCCATCTTGGCCGCGTGGAACCCGAGGTAGACCGAGACCATCGCCGCAAGGAGCATGGTCATGGTCAGCGCCGAGGTGCCGGTCCAGTCGTGGGTGAGGAGCCAGTACGCCGGCGTGACCAGCGCGAAGAAGATCGTCGTGCTGATGAAGATCCAGGCCTCAGCCTTCACCGAGCGCCACCTTCCTGATCAGGGTCGTCGAGCCTGTCGGCGAGCATCTCCTGACGGCCTTCGACCTGCGGCGCGTCGGCGATGCCGCCCTCGCGCTCGGCGTCGTTGTGCTCGAGCTCGAGTGCGGCGACTTCCGGGTGGTGCAGGTCGAAGGCCGGCGACTCCGAGCGGATCCGCGGCAGGGTCACGAAGTTGTGGCGCGGCGGCGGGCAGCTCGTGGCCCACTCCAGGGAGCGGCCCCAGCCCCAGGGGTCGTCGGTCTCGACAAGCGGGGCGTTGCGCGAGATGTAGACGTTGTAGAGGAACGGCAGCGTCGAGGCACCCAGCAAGAAGGCACCGACGGTCGAGATCTGGTTGAGCGTGGTGAACCCGTCCGCGGCGAGGTAGTCGGCGTAACGGCGCGGCATGCCCTCGACGCCCAGCCAGTGCTGGACCAGGAAGGTGGTGTGGAAGCCGATGAACAGCATCCAGAAGTGCAGCTTGCCGAGGCGCTCGTCGAGCATCCGACCCGTCATCTTGGGCCACCAGAAGTAGAAGCCCGCGAACATCGCGAACACCACCGTGCCGAAGACGACGTAGTGGAAGTGCGCCACCACGAAGTAGGAGTCCGACACCTGGAAGTCCAGCGGGGGCGAGGCCAGGATGATGCCGGTCAGGCCGCCGAAGAGGAACGTGGTGAGGAAGCCGACCGACCAGAGCATCGGGGTGTCGAAGGACAGGCTTCCGCCCCACATCGTGCCGATCCAGTTGAAGAACTTGACCCCGGTGGGCACCGCGATCAAGAACGTCATGCCGGAGAAGAACGCCAGGTCGACCGCGCCGGTGACGAACATGTGGTGCGCCCACACCGCCACCGAGAGCATCGCGATGCCGAGCGTGGCGCCGACCAGCCCGATGTAGCCGAAGATCGGCTTGCGGCTGAAGACGGGCAGGATCTCGGTCACGATGCCGAAGAACGGCAGCGCGATGATGTAGACCTCGGGGTGGCCGAAGAACCAGAACAGGTGTTGCCACAGGATCGGTCCGCCGTGCGAAGGATCGAAGACGTGCGCCCCGAGGAGCCGGTCGGCGCCCAGGGAGAGCAGCGCCGCGGCGAAGATCGGGAACGCGATCAGCACCAGCAGGCTCGTCACCAGGGTGTTCCACACGAAGATCGGCATCCGGAACATGGTCATGCCGGGGGCGCGCATGCAGATGATCGTGGTGATGAAGTTGACCGCGCCGAGGATGGTGCCGAGACCGGCCATCCACAGGCCCATGATCCAGAGGTCGCCGCCGACGCCGGGCGAGCGGATCGCGTCGGAGAGCGGCGTGTAGGCGAACCAGCCGAAGTCGGCCGCACCGCTGGGTGTCAGGAAGCCGGAGGCGGCGATGATGCCGCCGAAGAGGTAGAGCCAGTAGGACAGCATGTTGAGCCGCGGGAACGCGACGTCGGGCGACCCGATCTGCAGCGGCATGAGCACGTTGCCGAAGCCGAAGAACAGCGGCGTCGCGAAGAGCAGCAGCATGATCGTGCCGTGCATGGTGAACAGCTGGTTGTAGAGGTGGTCGCCGACGACCTGGTTGCCCGGAAAGGCCAGCTCGGACCGAATCAGCATGGCCATCAGGCCGCCGATCATGAACCACACGAACGAAGTCGTGAGGTAGAGCTTGCCGATCAGCTTGTGGTCGGTCGTCGTCAGGATCCGGACCAGTTGCTGGCCGATCGGGCGACGCACGGGCGCGGCGCTCTCGGCGCGCGCGGCGATGGCGGTCACTCGGACTCTCCTTCCTCGGACTCAGCGTCATCCAGGCCGGCCTGGGTGTAGGCCTCGGCACCGCCGAACAGCGGGGCGTCGCTGGTGTTGCCCTTCTCCTCCAAGCGCTGGAGCTCGGCGTCGTACTCCTCGGGACTGACCACCTTGACGTTGAAGAGCATCCGCGAGTGCGAGACGCCGCAGAGCTCGGCGCACTTGCCGACGTAGTCGCCCTCCTTCATCGGGGTCACCTGGAAGGAGTTCACCCGTCCCGGGACGACGTCCATCTTGATCAGGAAGCCGGTGATCCAGAAGTTGTGGATCACGTCGGGCGACCGGAGCTGGAACTCGACGGTCTCACCGACGGGCAGGTAGAGCGTCGGGACGTACTGCGCCGTGCCGACCTCGAAGACGTTGGGCGCGTCGACGGCGTCCTCTTCGGTGTAGTTGAAGGTCCACTGCCACTGCTGGCCCACCACCGCGATGGTGTGGTCGGGGTCGTCGACCTCTTCCAGGAGGGCGTTCTGGGCGTTGACCGTGTGGAAGAAGAACACCACGACCATGATGACCGGGGCGATCGTGTAGAAGATCTCGAGCGGCAGGTTGTAGCGCGTCTGGATCGGGATCTCGTCGTCGCTGCGCCGGCGGAAGGCGAAGCAGGCGTAGAAGATCAGCCCCCAGACGACGACGCCGGTCGCCATCGCGGCGACCCAGCCCCAGCGCCACAGGTCGAACACGTAGTGGGAGGTCGTGGTCGCGTCGCGGTCGGGCATCGCGAGGTTCTTCAACGCCTCGGTGTCGGCTGCACTGCAGCCGGACAGCACGACGACCGCAAGGGCGACCACGGCGAGGAACGCCAGTCCACGGACTCGACCAGCACCTTCCGGCACAGCCACAGGAAGCCTCTCTCTCGAACGGCACTCGACACCACGCACGCTATCGCAATCCACCGCCGGTTCAGCGACAGGGCTTGTCATGGGATCAGTCGCTTACCGGAGGTAGGTTCCCCATGTGCAGGCCCGTACACATCACTGGGACGCGGCGTCCGGCGAGGCTCTGCACCCTGCCGGTCGCGAAGCCCTGCTCGCCGCACTCGACAAGGGGTACGCCGACCCTCGGCGCCTGCACGGCAGCGGGCGTGCCGCGAGGCTCCTCCTGGACAATGCGCGAGAGGTGACCGCCTCCTGCTTGGGAGTGCGAGCGGACGAGGTGAGCTTCACGGCCAGCGGCACCGAAGCCGTGCACCGAGGTCTCCTCGGGCTGGTCACGGGACGGGTGCGCGACGGGGCGAGCGTGGTCCGCACGGCCGTGGAGCACTCCTCGGTGCGTCACGCGCTGGACTGGCGCGGCACCCCGCAGGTCGAGGTGCCCGTCGACCGGGACGGACGGGTGGACCCCGACGACGTCCGGTCGGCCGTCGGGTCCGCGGACGGTGGTGCGGCCGTCGTCGCCGTGCAGTCCGCGAACCACGAGGTCGGCACCCTTCAGCCCGTGGCGGAGATCGCGGCCGCCGTGCCCGACGTGCCGATCTTCGTCAGCGTCGCCGCCTCAGCCGGACGACTGCCGCTTCCGTCGGGGTGGTCGGTCGCTGCCGCGTCCGCGCACAAGTGGGGCGGCCCGGCCGGCCTGGGGCTTCTGCTGGTCCGCAAGGGGGCCAGGTGGCGCAACGCCTTCCCCGCCGACGACCGGATCGACGAGCGGGTGTCCGGCTTCGAGAACGTGCCGGCCGCGCTCGCTGCCGCCGCTGCCCTCCAGGCCGTCGTCGCCGAGAGGGACGAGGTCGGCCGCGCGCAGGCGGCGCTGCTCGACCGGATCCGGGCCGCTGTCGCGACCCTGCCCGACGTCGAGGTCGTCGGCCACCCCCACGCGCGGCTCCCCCACGTGCTGACCTTCTCGTGCCTCTACGTCGACGGCGAGGCCCTCGTGACCGAGCTCGACCGGCACGGCTTCGGGGTGGCCAGCGGATCGGCCTGCACGGCCTCGACGCTCGCGCCGAGCCACGTGCTGGAGGCGATGGGGGTGCTGACCCACGGCAACGTGCGCCTCGGACTTCCCTGGCCGACGGCGGACCATCCCATGGCAGCCGTGGAGGCTGAGGTCGACCGGTTCCTGGCCCTGCTTCCGGAGGTGCTGGTGGAGCTGCGCGGCAGGATCGGCCTGTGAGTGCCGACGTGACCCTGGAGATCGACTGCCGTGGGCTGCGCTGCCCGATGCCGGTGATCGAGCTGGCCAAGCGGATCGACGAGGTCGAGGTCGGCGATCTGGTCGGCGTGGTCACGCACGATGCCGCCGCGCGCGTCGACGTGCCGGCGTGGTGCCGGATGAAGGGGCAGGAGTACGCCGGTGAGGACGACGCCGACGACGGCGCGCCCCGCTTCCTGGTGCGAAGGATCGTCTAGGTCGAGCCGCGCGACGTCCGGTGTCAGGTGAGGTGGGGAGCGACCTTCTCCGCGGCCTCGATGCCGTAGGACATCTCGACGCGCTTGACGAACTCCGAACCGGTGAAGGTGTACTCCTGCGTGCCGACCGTCTCGACGACGTACGCCGCCAGCACGCAGCCCACCTGGGCCGCGCCCGCGTCGTCGAGCCCCCACGCCAGCCCGGCCAGGAAACCGGCCCGGAAGGCGTCGCCCACCCCGGTCGGCTCGACGGCGGTCACGTCGGACGCAGCGGCGACCTCGACCGGCTCACCGCCCGGTCGCGTCACGCGGACGCCCTTCGCGCCGAGCGTCTTGACCTGGCAGCCCACGCGTGAGAGGACCTCGTCGGCCGACCAGCCGGTCTTGGACTCGATCAGGTGCGACTCGTACTCGTTGGAGAACAGGATGGCCGCCCCGTCGATCAGGTCGCGAATCAGCTCGCCCTCGGCGAAGGCGAGCTGCTGGCTGCAGTCGGCGATGAAGGGGTAGCCGCGGGTTCTGCACTCCTGTGTGTGCCGTCGCATCGCGACGGGGTCGTCGGCCCCGATCAGGACGTACTCCGGCGTGCCGACACGGGCCACGATCGGACCGAGCTCGATCTGCCGCGCCTCGCTCATCGCGCCGGGGTAGAACGAGGCGAACTGCGCCATCGTGGAGTCGGTCGTGCACACGAAGCGCGCGGTGTGCCTGGTCGACGAGATGTGCACCGACGCCGTGTCGACGCCGTGCCGCTCGAGCCACGACCGGTACTCGGCGAAGTCCTCGCCGGCCGCGCCGACGAGCACCGGTCGGAGGCCGAGCCGGGCGAGCCCGAAGCACATGTTGGGGGCGACCCCGCCGCGGCGGATCTCGAGGTCGTCGACGAGGAAGGAGACCGAGAGCTTCTCGAGCTGCTCGACGACCAGCGAGTCGGCGAACTTCCCGCCGAAGCTCATCAGGTGGTCGGTGGCGATGGAGCCCGCGATCAACAAGGACACGTGCGCGAACACTACCGGTCAGTCACCATTGTGACCCCTTCACGAGAGCACTAGCGTCGAGCCATGACCGCCTCCGACCGGATGTTCGCCGACGCCCTAGCGACCCGGGAGCGGCTCCGGGAGGCCGTTCTGCGCCCCGCTCCGAGCCTGCGCTACGAGGACCAGGCGCCGGAGCGTCCCAAGCGCGACATCGAGGTCAGCGAGGCCGCAGCCCGCTTGGCCGCCGCGCTGCACCTGCACCTCGACTGAGCTGGGAAGCAGAAGGCCCCCGTCGACGACGGGGGCCTTCGTTCATGTCTGCGTTCGGCTCACATCAGTGGAACGAGTCGCCGCAGGCGCAGGACCCGGTCGCGTTGGGGTTGTCGATGGTGAACCCCTGCTTGTCGATCGAGTCGACGAAGTCGATCATCGCGCCGTTGAGGTAAGGCACGCTCATCCGGTCGACCACGACGGAGACGCCGTCGAAGTCGGTGATCTCGTCGCCGTCGAGCGAGCGCTCGTCGAAGAACAGCTGGTAGCGAAGGCCGCTGCAACCGCCCGGCTGGACGGAGATGCGCAGGCTCAGGTCGTCGCGACCCTCCTGCTCGAGGAGGCTCTTCACCTTCGCCGCGGCCACCGGGCTCAGGTTGATGGAGTCGGTGTGGCGCTCGGTCTGGACCTGGTCGGTCATCGTCGGGGCTCCCGTAGGTCTGTGGAGGTGCGTACGTCGGTCTCAATCGTCGCACACGAGGGGTTATTCCCGGGCTTCCACACGGCAACCGGACACCTCAGCGCGACCAGCTGCGGGCGACCCGCTCGGCGAGGTCGGCGAGTGAGTCGGCGGGCGCCCCGAGCGCACGCTCGAGTCCCACGTGGTCGACCAGCGAGTGGGCCGCCTCTATACCCAGAGCGCGCATCTCGCGGGCGCCGACGTCCACCCGGCCGGCCAGGGCCACGCACGGGCGGATCGCCTCGGCGGCCACCTGCGCGACACCGAAGGGCACCTTCCCCGCACGTGAGGAGAAGTCGAAGGACCCCTCCCCCGTGATGACCAGGTCCGCAGCCCGGGCGCGAGCAGGGAGGTCGACCGCCTCGACGACCAGGTCGATGCCGGGGCGGCGTTCACCACCCAGCACGAGGAGCGCGTAGCCGACGCCTCCTGCCGCTCCCGCGCCCGGCTCGAGGGACGTACGCCGGTCGGTCGCCTCCGCGAACGCCTCCAGCAGCGCGTCGACGGCTGGGAGCCGCTCCTCGGGGATGCCCTTCTGCGGGCCGAACGTCTTCGCCGCGCCGAACAGGCCGGTGAGCGGGCTGTCGACGTCGCTCGCGGCGATGATCCGGACACCCTCGACGGCGCGTCGAGCCGCAGCAAGGTCGACGGTGGTGATCCCCTCGAGGCCGGCCGCGCCGTCGTCGAGAGGCCGGTCCGCGGTCGCGCCGAGCGCCGCCAGCACACCGGCCCCGCCGTCGGTCGAGCCGCTGCCGCCGAGGCCGACGACGATCTCGCTCGCCCCCGACTCGACCGCCGCGGCGACGAGCTGACCGACGCCGTACGACGAGGCGTGCTCGGCCCGTGCCTCGGTCCGGCCGCCGGTGAGGTGCAGCCCGCACCCCTGGGCGGACTCGATGTAGGCACGCTCCCCCACCCGCAGCACGCCCGCAGGGGTGGGCTCGCCGAACGGACCACGCACCGTCACCGCGAGCAGCTCACCCCCCAGGGCCTGGTGCAGGACGTCGAGGAACCCGGGCCCCCCGTCGGCCATCGGCGCCTGGTCGAGCACGTCGTCCGGAGCGTGCCGCGCCCAGCCGGCAGCGATGGCCTCGGCGGCCTCGCCGGCGGTGAGCGTCCCCGCGAACTTGTCGGGCGCGACCAGCACTCTCATGCCTGTCCTCTCACGATGCGGCTTCTCACGATGCGGTCCGGCTCGGCCGATCGACGAGGCACGCGAGCTGCGCGCAGCTGGGCGTCCTCGACACGGCCCCCACCCCGCGCGGATCGGCTGTCGGCCGCTTCGACACGGGCGCGCAGGACGGCGGCGGAGAGACTGACCACCTCGCCGCTCGAGGGGTCGACGATGAGCAGCTCCTCCTCCACCCCGACCTTGCGCACGGGTCCATCCTGCCGGTCGTGTGCTACTCCTAGGATCGGGGCCGATGAGCAACGCTGAGCCGACCTCGGGCAGCGACGTCCGCATCAGGCCCATGCGCCCCGACGACGTCGCGGCCGTGGAGCGGCTCACGTCGCAGAGCTACTACGAGCTCGACCAGCGGACCTCACCCCGTGGAGCGTCCGACCCGTCGCCCCGCTCGGCCGCGCGCGGACTCTTGTGGCAGCGGCGCGTCCACCACCTGCTGGGCACCGACCCGGGTGGTTGCTGGGTCGCCGAGGTCGACGGTGCAGTGGTCGGGACGGCGGTCTCGTTCAACCGCGAGCTGATGTGGGTCCTGGCGTCCTTCGCGGTGCGTCCGGACCTGCAGGGCGCGGGGATCGGGGCGCAGCTGCTCGCCGGCGCGCTCCACCACGGACGGGGCTGCCTGCGCGGCATCCTGTCCGCGTCCGCGGACCCGAAGGCGGCGCGCCGCTACAAGCTGGCGGGCTTCGACCTGCACCCCCAGATGCTCCTCCGCGGGCACGTCGAGCGGTCCGCGATCCCCGTCGTCGACCGGGTCCGTGAGGGCTCGGCCGGCGACTACGACCTCATGGACTCCGTCGACAGGCGAGCCCGCGGTGCCGCGCACGGCCCCGACCACGCCGTGCTCGCCGCCGAGTTCCTGCTGCTAGTGGCGGACCGGAGCACCGGCTCCGGCTACGTCTACGCCACGGAGACCGGCTCGCCGGTCCTGCTCGCCGCGACCAACCGTCGTACGGCCGCCGACCTCACCTGGGCCGCACTCGCAATGAGCCCGCCCGACGTCGCCGTCGAGATCCCTCACGTCACGGCGGCCAACCAGTGGGCCATCGACCTCGGCATCGCTGCCCGCCTCGATCTCCACACGCTCGGCTATCTCGCCGTACGCCGGATGAAGCCGCCCGCGCCCTACCTCCACCACGGCAGCTTTCTGTGAGATTCCCCGCCCGGTCGACCGGGGAATCTCTCTACGTCGTCGTTCCCGGTTCCAAGCGGGAACCGGCAGGGAGCCGGCCCCGGCCGAGCGTCGAGCCCATGCCGACGAGCACCAGGTCCTCGTCGCGCGCGATCCGAGCGGTGGGGGCCTCGCCGACCACGGCACCGCGGCCGACCCGGCTGTGCTCGTCGACGATGGCCGTGCGCAGCTCGGCTCCCCGCTCGACCACGACGTCCTCGAACAGCACGCAGTCCTCGACGCGGGCGCCCTTCTCCACGACCACGCCGGGTCCGAGCACGCTGTTGACCACCTCGCCGGCGATGTCACAGCCCGGCGAGACCAGGCTGTCGACCACGGTGCCACCCCGCACCCGCGCCGCCGGCCGGTCCGGCCAGTGCGAGATCACGGGGCGACCGGGGTGGTCGAAGACGTCCACCTTCCCGGCCAGCAGGTCGCGGTGACCCTGGAGGTACTGACCCGGTTGCCCGAGATCGCGCCAGTAGCCGGTCAACGGCACCGCGCGCACGTCACCGGACGAGATCAGGCGCGGCAGGAGGTGCTCCCCGAAGTCGCCCAGCCCGCTGTCACCCTCGAGGTCCTCGCCCGCCTCGTCGTCGAGCTCGGCCCGCAGCGCGTCCAGCGCGCCGATCAGCGCGTCGGTGCGGTACACGAAGATCTCGGTCGCGACGGTGCCCGACGAGGGTCTCGAGGGCTTCACCTCGACGCCGGTCACCCGGCCGCCGCGCCCGGTGAGCACGACCACGTTGTCGGACGCCTCCTTCTTCGTCACCTCGCTGGTGAGGACGGTGGCCACCCGCCCCGACTCGACGTGCTCGTCCACGATCGGCGCGAGGTCCATCGAGAACACGTGGTCCGCGCTCGAGACGAGCACGTGCGGCGCTCCGAACGACTCCAGATCGGCCCGCATCCGCAGCAGCAGGTCGGCGTTCCCGTGCGCGAAGCCCTCCTCGGTCGCAGGACCGGTGCCTGTCTGCGGGACCACGCGTCGGAAACCGCCGCGGTTGCGATCCAGGCTCCACGGACGCCCGCCGGAGAGGTAGTCGTCGATCGAGGCGACCTGGTACTGGACCGACACCCAGACGTCGGCGAAGTCGGAGTGCGCCAGGCTCGACAGCGTGAAGTCGACGAGCCGGTGGACGCCGCCGTACGGCAGCGCCGGCTTCGCCCGCTCGCGCGTCAGCACGTCCATGCGCGAACCCTGACCGCCCGCCTGTACGACGCACAGCACCTCGCCCCGACGTGCCATCCGCCTCACCCCTGTTCGCTTGTGCCCCGCCTATGGATCGCGCCCTACGATGACGCATGTGAGCATCATCGACCTACCCCTCCTCCCGCTCGGCAAGGGGAGGGACCTCGGCACCGAGCGTGGCGTGGAGTGCCCGGGTGACCTGCCGTCAGCGTCCGACCCCACGCTCGTCGAGCGGGCCAGGGTGGCCAAGGAGGCGCTCGGCGAGCGGCTGTTCGTCCTGGGGCACCACTACCAGCGTGACGAGGTCATCCAGTTCGCCGACGTGACCGGTGACTCCTTCAAGCTCGCGCGCGACGCGGCCGGGCGTCCGGCGGCGGAGTTCATCGTGTTCTGCGGCGTGCACTTCATGGCCGAGTCGGCCGACATCCTCACCGCGCCTGAGCAGAAGGTGATCCTCCCCGACCTCGCGGCCGGCTGCTCCATGGCGGACATGGCGAGGCTCGCGCAGGTCGAGGATGCCTGGGACGCGC
Organism: Nocardioides bigeumensis; assembly: GCF_039531755.1. NCBI lineage: Bacteria > Bacillati > Actinomycetota > Actinomycetes > Propionibacteriales > Nocardioidaceae > Nocardioides > Nocardioides bigeumensis. The sequence goes on along the minus strand of NZ_BAAAQQ010000002.1, from coordinate 478,819 downwards.
TGGTCGACGCCGGCGTCGCCCAGGACGTCGTCCCCGTGACCTACATGAACTCCAGCGCCGACATCAAGGCGTTCTGCGGGCGCAACGGCGGCGTCGTGTGCACCTCCTCGAATGCCGACGCAGCCCTGGAGTGGGCGTTCGCGCAGAAGCCGGATGCTCCTGGCGGTGGCAAGGTGCTCTTCTTCCCCGACCAGCACCTCGGCCGCAACACCGCGGTGCTCAAGATGGGCCTCTCGTTGGACGACTGCGTGGTCTGGGACCCGCGGCAGCCGAACGGCGGGCTCAGCGTCGAGCAGCTGCGGGACGCGCGGATGATCCTGTGGCGCGGCCACTGCTCGGTGCACGGGCGCTTCTCCGCCGACGTCATCGACGAGCTGCGCGCGAAGGACCCCGACATCAGCATCCTCGTGCACCCGGAGTGCACGCACGACGTGGTGCTCAAGGCCGACCTGGTCGGCTCGACGGAGTTCATCATCAAGACCATCGAAGCCGCTCCGGCAGGGTCGTCGTGGGCGATCGGCACCGAGCTCAACCTCGTCAAGCGGCTCTCGCAGGACCACCCCGACCTGTCGATCTCCTTCCTCGACCGCAACGTCTGCTACTGCTCGACGATGAACCGCATCGACCTTCCGCACCTGGTCTGGGCGCTGGAGTCGCTCGTCGACGGCGTCGTGGTCAACCAGATCGAGGTAGACCCCGACACCGAGCGCGACGCGAAGGTCGCGCTGGAGCGGATGCTGTCGCTGCCGGGCAAGTCGCACCGCGACTAGGCGACCACTACTAGAGGCCGGGCGCGCCGTACACGCCGAGCCAGCGGGTCAGGTCCGGCTCGAGGGGCAGCTCGCCGGTGAGCACGTCGCGCACCGAGAGCTCGAGCAGGTTGTCCCGCGCCAGCGGGTCGGCGCCTTGGCCAAGGTGCCCGCGCACCGGCGCGAACGGGTAGAACGTGCCCTGCTTGTAGAGGTAGACCAGCCCGACCCGACGCTGCGCCGAGTCGCCGAACACGACGACCGTGCAGAGCAGCCCGGTCGCGAAGCCCTGGTCGGCCAGCGTGGTGTTGACCGCGTGCAGGCCGGTGCACAATGCCTCCGTGTCGGCAGGCGCAGCGGCAGGGTCGCCGTCGATGACCAGCCAGGTGTAGCCGAAGGAGTCGGTGGTCGTGGTGACCTCGGGCGCCCGCTCGTCGTCACGGAGCAGCGCCAGGATCTCGGCCTCGGTGTCGGCGTACGCCGCCCCGCCGGGCGCACGGAAGCACACCGAGCCGACGCCGGTCGCGTGCAGTCCGAGCTCGGTCTCCAACGCGATCGCGGCGCTGGGCACCGCGAACAGCGCGTCGAGGTTGGGCTGCGGCGCGCGGCTGCGCCCCGTGATCGCGTCCCAGAGACCCACGTGAGACTCCGGCTCAGCTGCCCGGGCGGGACAGCTCGGCCTGGATGCGGGCCAGCTGCTCGAGCCGCTGCTCCAGCGACGGGTGCGTGGAGGTGATGGTCCGCATCGTCGCGCCGCTGATGGCGGGGGCGATGAAGAAGGCGTTCATCGCGCTGGTGGAGCGGAGGTCGCGCTGGGGGATCTGGTTGATGCCGCCGGTGATCTTCTGCAGCGCGCTCGCGAGAGCCGCCGGCTTCATCGTGAGGTAGGCGCCGGCTCGGTCGGCGCTGAGCTCGCGATAGCGAGAGAGCAGCCGAGTGAGGAAGAAGCTGATCGCGTAGACGACCAGGCTGAGCAGGAGCGCGACGAGGAAGGCCGGCGCGCCGCCGTTGTTGTTGCTCCGTCGCGCCATCCCGAAGCCGCCGAACTGCGCCGACCGGGTCAGCATCCCGGCGACGATGCCGGCCGAGGAGGCCAGGGTCATCACGAGCACGTCTCGGTGCGCGACGTGCGAGAGCTCGTGCGCGAGCACCGCCTCGAGCTCCTCGGCGCTGAGCGTCTGCATGATGCCCGTGGTCACGCACACGACCGAACGGCTGGGCGAGCGCCCCGTCGCGAAGGCGTTGGGCAGCGGGGTGTCGGCGATGCCGACGCGCGGCTTGGGCATGTCGGCCAGGGCGCACAGCCGGCCGATCATCTCGTGCAGCTCGGGCGCCTCCTGCGGGCTCACCTCGCGGGCCCGCATCGCGCGCATCGCGACCTTGTCCGAGGACCACCACTGGTAGAAGGCGATGGCGATACCGCCGATGGCGAAGAGCGGGGCGTACTGCGGCGGGAAGACGTACATCAGCGTCACCACGATGGCGACGAAGAGGCCGCCCAGCAGGAACAGCACCGTCGTCATGCGAACGGTGAGCCCCGTGTCGGGGAGGAAGCGGGTGCGGGCCAAGTGGGTCTAGCCCGGGATCAGACCGTCGTCGTCGAGCATCTGACGGACCTCGTCGATCGTGGCATCGGCCGGCGGCAGGATCAGGTCCGACTCGTCCAGGCTGTCGTCGGCGTGCGGCGTGCCGTGGCGGCGCACCGCGTCCAGGAGCGCACCGAGCGCGGCCCCGAAGGTCGCCTCGTCTCCGGCGTCCACGGCGGCTTCCACCGCTACGTCGAGAGCGTTGAGCTCCTCGAGAGCCGAGTCGTCGACGAGGAGCTGGCCCTCGCCGAGGATCCTGACGATCACGGCCGGGTCTCGCCCTCGGCCTCGGCCTGCTCGCTGACGGGTCGGGCCGCCGGCTCGGCAACCGGCTCGGCCTTGAGGATGTCGCCGCCGTCCTCGGCGCCCTCGATGGCCTGGGGCTGGCTGCTGCCCTTGAGCCGGGCGAGCTCGGCCTCGACCTCGGCCGTCGAGCTCATCGCGTCGAGCTCGCGGGTGATGTCGTCGGCAGGGCCGGTGGCGGTGACGTCGTCGAGGGCCCCGGAAGCGATCAGCTCGTCGATGGCACCGGCGCGCGCCTGCATCTGTGCGGTCTTGTCCTCGGCCCGCTGGATCGCCAGGCCGACGTCGCCCATCTCCTCGCCGATCCCGGAGACCGCCTCGTTGATGCGGGTCTGGGCCTCGGCGGCGGTGTAGGTCGCCTTGATCGTCTCCTTCTTGGTGCGGAAGGCCTCGATCTTCGCCTGCAGACGGCGCTGGGCGAGGGTGAGCTTCTCCTCCTCGCCCTGCAGCTGTGCGTGCTGGGTCCTGAGATCGGTGATCTGGCTGGTCAGCCCGGACTTCCGGGTGAGCGCCTCGCGGGCGAGGTCCTCGCGTCCGACCGAGATGGCCTTCTCCGCCTGCTGCTGCAGCTTGGCCGACTGCTGCTCGAGCTGCGTCACCTGGAGCTCCAGGCGCTTGCGGCTGGTCGCCACGTCGGCGACGCCGCGGCGTACCTTCGTGAGCAGCTCGGTCTGGCGCTGGTAGCTGTAGTCGAGCATCTCGCGCGGATCCTCCGCGCGGTCCAGCGCCTTGTTGGCCTTGGACCGGAAGATCATCGTGATGCGCTGCCAAAGACTCATCGGACGGTGGCTCCCTCTGGTTCCCCAATTGTGCTGCTGTGTTCTGGCGTGTAGGTGCGGTGCTCGATCCAGGGCGCGATCCGGGGATCGTGTCCGTCACCTCTCACCCTAGGGTGTGACGGCAACCCCGCACACCGCGTTGCCGCACGCCGCCGCCGGTAGGCTGGCCCTTCACGACCCACCGCGTCACCCAGCCAGTCATCGAGCCAGTAGAAGGCACCACGTTGTTCCGTCGCAGCAAGACCGATGCCGCTCCGCCCACCACCGTCGAGAAGGCGGACGGCAAGGGTCGGCCCACGCCGTCGCGCAAGGAGGCCGAGGCGGCCGCACGCGCGCGTGCCAAGGCTCCCCGCACTCGCAAGGAGCAGGCGGCGGCCCAGCGCTCGGCCCGCGGAGAGTCCAGCCGTCAGATGCGCCAGGCCATGAAGACCGGCGACGAGCGCTACCTCCCGACCCGCGACAAGGGACCGGTGAAGAGGTTCATCCGCGACTGGATCGACAGCCGATTCTCGTTCGTCGAGCTGCTGGTCCCGCTGCTGATCCTGACGATGGCGCTGGGCTACTCCGGCAACGCCCGCCTGATGGGCATCGGCAACGGGCTGATGTTCGGTATCATCCTGCTCGTCGTCGTCGACATCTTCATGCTGCGCTTCCGGCTCCGTCGCGAGCTGGCCCGCCGGTTCCCCGACGCGCCGACCAAGGGCACCACCTACTACGCCGTGATGCGTTCGCTGCAGATGAAGTTCATGCGGATGCCGAAGCCGCAGGTCAAGATCGGCCAACAGCTCCCCGACACCTACCGGTGACCGACACGCTCGTCGGCCTGGCCGCGGCGGTCGTCGCGGCGGGGCTCTTCGGCGTGGCCGCGGTGCTGCAGGCCCACGGGGTCCGGCAGGAGTCCGAGCCGATGGACACCCTGCGCGAGTTCGTGTCGACAGCGTTGCGCAACCGGCTCATCCTGGCGGTCGTGGCGGCGTACCTCGCCGGCTTCGTCCTCCACGCCGTGTCGATCTGGTACCTCCCGCTCTACCTCGCCCAGTCCGCGGTCGCGCTCTCGCTGCCCGTGACCGCGCTCAGCGCCGCCAGGCTGCGCGAGCGCCTCGGTCTGCGCGACTGGCTCGCCGTGCTCGCGATCGTCGCCGGCCTGGTGCTGGTGAGCATCGGTTCGGGGGCCCCCGGCGAGGGACGGTCGTCGACGACGTTCGCGTTGCTGCTGTGGGTGGCGGTCGTGATGCTCGTCGGCTTCGGCTTCCGTGGCCGCGCGCTGGGCGCCGGGTCCATCGGCGCCGTCGCGGGACTGGGGTACGCCGGTTCGGCGATCGCCGTCCGCGGCGTCGCCCTCCCCCTGGACGTGCCCGTCGCGGCCGCGGCCGCCGCCGTGCCGGTCTTCGGCCTGCTCGCCTTCTGGCTGTACTCCCTGGCCTTGAGCCGGTCGGCGGTTGCCGCGTCGTCGGCACCTCTGGTCGTCTGCCAGACCTTGGTGCCGGCGGTGGTCGGCATCTGGTTCCTCGGCGACGCGGTCCGCGACGGCTGGGTCGGCGTCGTCGCCGTCACGGTCGGCATGGTCGCCGCCATCGTCGGGGCGATCCTGCTCAGCCGGACGACTGCCGGTCAGGACCTGGTGGAGCCGGAGACCGCGGCCGCCGGTTGACGACCACCGGTGGCCGACGAGGTCAGGGGGTCGCGCAGGGACCGTCACGAGACCTCAGGGGCGTTAGAAGCTGCGTCGCCGCGGTGAGCGGGTCTTGGCCGGGTCGGTCTCCGGCAGGTCGCCCAGGGCCTCGTCGATCGCCTTCAAGGTGGCGTCGTCGAGCTTCACGCCCTGCGCCTTGACGTTCTCCGTCACCTGCTCGGGGCGGCTGGCGCCGATGATCGCCGCTGAGACTCCGGGGTTCTGCAGCACCCAGGCCACGGCGAGCTGGGCCATGCTCAACCCGGCCTCCTCGGCGACCGGGACCAGGCGTTGGACGGCGGTGAGCACGTCGTCCTCGAGCCAGCGCGAGATCATGTCGGCGCCGCCCTTCTCGTCGGTCGCCCGGGAGCCGGCCGGCCAGTCCTGGCCGGGCTTGTACTTGCCGGTGAGCACGCCCTGACCGATCGGGCTCCAGACGATCTGCCCGATGCCGAGCTCCTGCGACGTCGGCACGACCTCGGCCTCGATGACCCGCCAGAGCATGGAGTACTGCGGCTGGTTGGACACCAGGGGGATGTGCAGCTCGCGCGCCAGGGCGTGACCGCGGCGGATCTCGTCGGCGGTCCACTCGCTGACGCCGATGTAGAGCGCCTTGCCGCTGCGCACGACGTCGGCGAACGCCTCCATCGTCTCCTCGAGCGGGGTGTCGTAGTCGTAGCGGTGCGCCTGGTAGAGGTCGACGTAGTCGGTGCCGAGCCGCCGCAGCGAGCCGTCGATCGACTCGAGGATGTGCTTGCGTGAGAGTCCGTGGTCGTTGGGGCCCGGCTGTCCCATCGGGAAGTAGACCTTGGTGAAGATCTCCAGCCCCTCGCGCCGCTCCCCCATCAGCGCCTTGCCCAGCACGGACTCGGCCGCGGTGTCGGCGTACGTGTCAGCGGTGTCGAAGGTGGTGATGCCCTCGTCCAGCGCCTGGCGTACGCAGGCGAGCGCGGCGTCCTCCTCGACCTGGGAGCCGTGCGTGAGCCAGTTGCCGTAGGTGATGGCCGAGATCTTCAGCCCGCCGAGGTTGCGGTACTCCATCGTTCGAACGTACAGCCCGCCAACGCACGCACCGCTCCCGACTGGGAGACTTGCCCCATGAGCACGCCGACCGCCGACGTCTCCGCGCGGGTCGCGTGGGCCGACGACGCGGAGGCGATCGCCGCGCTGCAGGCGAGGGCCTGGCGGGAGATGTACGCCGGTGTCCTGCCCGACCAGGCCTTCGAGCCGCAGCCCGACCAGTGGCGGGCGATGCTGAGCCGCCCGCCCGACGCCCGCCTGCGCGTGCTCGTCGCGATGGACCGGCACCGGATCGTCGGGTTCGCACTCACGGCCCCGGCCGGCGACCCCGACTGCGACCCGGTCGCGGACGGCGAGCTGGCGGACCTGACCGTCGACCCCGACGAGCGCGGCCACGGGCACGGCTCGCGCCTGCTCCAAGCAGCCGCCGACACCCTGCGCGCCGACCGGTTCACCCGTGCAGTGAGCTGGTCGCTGGCGACCGACGACGCGCTGCGCGGGTTCCTCACCAGCGCCGGCTGGGCGCCTGACGGCGCGCACCGTGAGCTCGACCTCGACGGCACCGGGGTCACGACCGTCAAGCAGATCCGACTGCACACCGACCTGCGGCCCCCTGAGTGACGAGTCTCGACGACTGACGTGACGCCCGCGCCTTGATTTCCTGGCAACGGCGGTCAGGATGGATGCTCGGCTCCCGCATCTCGGAGGTGCACATGCTCGGTCGGCTTCCCCGTCTGCACCTCGGCGCGCTCTTCTTCGTGTCCGTCGCGCTCTTCCTCGGTGCCGGCACCTGGCTGGGCAGCCTGGGTGGCGTTCCGTTCACCTGGTCCACCGGGGCTGTCCTGGGGACGCTGGCGGGGATCGCCGCGGCCTGGGCGCTGGTCCACGACTTCCACGCCCAGGCCCGGCCGGCACGCGTCGTACGCCGGACCTGACCGCGGTCGGGGCACCGGCCGGGAAATGACCGGTGCCGGCCGCGTCTCTCGGGGACGCGACCGGCACCGGTGCCTTGGTGGGTGCGGGTGTCAGACCTTCACGGAGTCGAGCACCGCGAGGACCTCGCCGGGCGTCTGCGCCTCGCGCAGCCGCTCGACCTGGGCGGAGTCGACGAAGATCCCCGCGATCTTGGACAGCAGCCCCAGGTGGTCGTTGCCCGCACCGGCGATGCCGATGACGAACTCGGCGGGCTTGCCGTTCCAGTCGACGTGGGCGGGGTACCGCACGAAGGAGATCGCGGTACGCCGGATCGCGCCCTTCGCCTCGTTGGTGCCGTGCGGGATGGCCAGCAGGTTGCCCATGTGGGTGGACACCGAGGTCTCCCGCTCGTGCATCGCGTCGACGTAGGACGGGTCGACAGCACCGGCCGCGACGAGCAGCCGCCCCGCCTCGGTGATCGCCTCGTCGCGCGAGGTGGCCGTGCCTCGGAGGACGATCGAGTCCTCGGCGAGCACGTCGCTGCCGATCTCGGCCTCGGGTGCCGCCGCAGCAGCCGCTCCCCCACCGGCGCCACCAGCGTCGATCATCTCGACGATCTCGTCGTAACGCGGGCTGCCCATGAAGTTGTCGACGGACACGTGGATCGCCGACGGGGTCTTCTGCTGGGCCCGGGTGGTGAGGTCCTGGTGCGTGACGACCAGGTCGAAGGTGTCGGTGAGGTTGGAGATCGCCTTGTTGACGACCGTCACGTCACCGTGCCCGGCAGCCTGGATCTTGCGCCGCAGGACCGAAGCACCCATGGCAGAGGAGCCCATGCCCGCGTCGCAGGCGAACACGATGCTCCGGATCTCCTTGCCAGCCGTGCCGGCTCCGGTGAGCGCACCGGCGACCGAGGACCGCTTGCCCTTCATCGCCTCCATGTCGGTGGTGGCCTTGGACAGGTCGCCCTCGTCGTCGCTGTTGTCGATCTTGAGGAGGAAGGCAGCGACCAGGAAGGAGACGGTCGCTGCCAGGATCACCGACAGCGTGACGCCCACGAAGCTGCTGGCCGGGGCTTGCAGCCAGACCGCGATGATCGAGCCCGGTGCAGCCGGTGCCTGGAGGCCTGAGTCGAAGACGAGGTTGGTGGCCACGCCGGTCATGCCGCCGAGGATCACGGCGAGGATCAGCTTGGGCTTCATCAGCACGTAGGGGAAGTAGATCTCGTGGATGCCGCCGACGAACTGGATGAGCAGCGCGCCGGGGGCCGAGGCGCGGGCCAGGCCCTTGCCGAAGAACATGTAGGCGAGCAGCAGGCCGGCGCCGGGGCCGGGGTTGGCCTCGATGAGGAACAGGATGGACTTGCCCTGCTCGGCGGCCTCAGCAGTACCCAGCGGGGTGAAGACGCCGTGGTTGATGGCGTTGTTGAGGAAGAGCACCTTGGCCGGCTCGACGAAGATCGAGGTCAGCGGGAGCAGGCTGTTGTCGACCAGGAAGTCGACGACGCTCTCGGCGAGGTCGGAGAAGGCCTGCACGAACGGGCCGGCGACGACGAAGCCGACGATGGCCAGGATCATCCCCCAGATGCCCGCAGAGAAGTTGTTGACCAGCATCTCGAACCCGGGCTTGATCTTGCCGTCCCAGAGGGCGTCGATCTTCTTCATCGACCAGCCGCCCAGGGGACCCATGATCATCGCGCCGAGGAACATCGGCACGTCGGCACCGGTGACGGCACCCATGGTGGCGATGGCGCCGACCACCCCGCCGCGGATGTTGTCGTCGTACATCATCCGCCCGCCCGTGTAGCCGATCAGGATCGGCAGCAGGTAGGTGATCATCGGCCCGACGATCCCGACGTGCTCGCCGTCCCAGCCGCCGAGAGCCGAGACGAAGCCGTAGTCGTACTTCCCCGGGTCCAGTCCCGGGACGTAGCCGAACAGCTCGTTGCCGATCAGCGTGATCCATCCGGACTGGATGAACAGAGCGGTGATCAGGCCCCACGCGATGAACGCGCCGATGTTGGGCAAGACCATGTTGGACAGGAACGTGCCGAACTTCTGCACGTGGACACGGGCGCCACCCCTCGGCGCCGCTGTGGTGGTGGTGGACATCTATCGCCTCCGACACAGGGTCAATCGCTCCCACGTGACTGCTGTCACATGGCCATGAGCCGTAGTAAACCCCATATCGGGCACGTTGCCAACCATCCGGGCACAAATTAGGTACGTCTTGATGTGGCTTTGTGTGGTGATGGGCCGCTAAGTTGGCCTGGAGGCGCCAGAAACCGCCTCGGTTCCGCCCCCAGACGCGCACGAAGGAGAGCCCACGATGAAGGCCCTGAGGTTCTACGCACCCGAGGACGTCCGTCTCGAGGAGGTGCCGGAGCCGGAGTGCGGGCCGGATGAGATCAAGCTGAGGGTCAAGAACTGCTCGACCTGCGGCACCGACGTCAAGATCTTCTACAACGGCCACCAGAACCTCACCCCGCCGCGCACCATCGGCCACGAGATCGCCGGCGAGGTGGTCGAGGTCGGGGCCGACGTCAACGAGACGCACGGCTCGAGCTGGGCGGTCGGCGACCGCGCCCAGGTGATCGCCGCGGTGCCGTGCGGTGACTGCTACGAGTGCAAGAAGGGCTGGATGGCGGTCTGCCAGAACCAGACCTCGGTCGGCTACCAGTACGACGGCGGCTTCGCGGAGTACATGATCGTCCCGCGCGAGGTCCTCAAGGTCGACGGGCTCAACCGGATCCCCGACAACGTGGGGTACGACGAGGCGTCGGCCGCCGAGCCGTTCGCCTGCGCGATCAACGCCCAGGAGCTGCTCGGCATCGAGCCGGGCGACACGGTCGTCGTCTTCGGCGCCGGCCCGATCGGGTGCATGCACATCAGGATCGCCCGCGGCGTGCACCAGGCGGGGCCGGTGTACCTGGTCGACGTGAACGCCGAGCGCCTCAAGATGTCCGCCGACGCCGTCCAGCCGGAGGAGACCATCGACGGCTCGCAGGTCGATGTGGTCGACCGGGTGATGGAGCTGACCGGTGGCCGCGGCGCCGACGTCATCATCACCGCCACCGCCGCCAACATCACGCAGGAGCAGGCCATCTCGATGGCCGCCCGCAACGGACGCATCTCCTTCTTCGGGGGCCTCCCCAAGACCGACCCCTACATCCGCTGCGACTCCAACCTCGTGCACTACCGCCAGCTGCACATCCACGGCGCCAACGGCTCCGCCCCCGAGCACAACAAGCGGGCGCTGGAGTACATCTCGACCGGCCAGGTGCCGGTGAAGGACCTGATCACCGAGCACATCCCCCTCGACCGGGTCCTCGACGCGTTCCAGATCGTCAAGAACGGCGAGGCGATCAAGGTCACGGTCGAGCCGTAGCGCTAGTCCAGGTCGAGGAAGTGCTCGAGCCCCACGGTCAGACCCGGGCGTGACGAGATCTGCCGCAACCCGGCGAGCACGCCCGGGGTGAACGACACCCGGTCGAGCGAGTCGTGCCGGATGGTGAGCGTCTCCCCGGGACCGCCGAGGACGACCTCCTGGTGTGCCACCAGCCCGCGCACGCGCAGGGCGTGCACGCGGACGCCGTCGACGTCGGCGCCGCGCGCTCCGTCGAGGGACGTCGACGTCGCGTCGGGGACGGGCCCCAGGCCGGCCTCGCGACGAGCCGCGGCGATGAGCTCCGCCGTACGCCGGGCCGTGCCCGACGGGGCGTCGGCCTTGTCGGGGTGGTGGAGCTCGACGACTTCGGCGGACTCGTAGAACGGCGCTGCCGCGGCGGCGAAGCGCATCATCAGCAGGGCGCCGACGGAGAAGTTCGGCGCGATGAGCACGCCGGTGCGCGGTGACCGGTCGAGCCACTCGCGAAGCAGCGCGAGCCGACGCTCGTCGAAGCCGGTGGTGCCGACCACGGCGTGGATCCCGTGGTCGATGCAGAACTCCAGGCTGTCCATCACCACGTCGGGATGGGTGAAGTCGACGACGGCCTGCGCGTCGGCGGCCAGGAGGTCGGCGATGTCGTCGCCCTGGTCGATCTCGGCGACGAGGTCGAGATCCGCGGCGCTGGACACCGCCCTCGAGACCTCGCTGCCGACCTTGCCCCGCGCCCCGAGCACCCCGACCCTGATCCGGTCCGTCACCAGGCCACCCTCTCACTTCAGGAGCACGGCGCGCCGTCCGGACGCCCCGAGCCTGCCACGCGAGGGCCGGAGGTGGCAGGCTGGCCCCATGCCAGTGCAGACGATCCCCCCTCGGATCCGCTGGGCCGTGGACCTGATGGACGTCCAGCCCGACGACCAGATCCTCGAGATCGGCTGCGGGCCGGGGGCCGGAGCCGAGGCGATCTGTGCCCGGTTGGAGACCGGCCGGCTCTTCGCGATCGACCGCTCCGAGTCCGGTGTCGACCGCACCAAGAGGCGCAACGCCAAGCACGTCGAGGCCGGCCGGCTGACCGTGCGCCAGATCGACCTCGCGACGCTCCGGGTACCGGTCAAGAAGCTCAACAAGGTCTTCGCCTTCAACGTGAACCTCTTCTGGGTGCGTCAGTGCGCCGACGAGGTGGCCCTCCTGCACGAGCGGCTGGTCCCAGGGGGCGCCGCCTTCCTCTTCTACGAGGCCAACCGACCCGACCTGGTCCCCAACATCGTCCGCAAGACGTCCGCCGCCCTGACGGGTGGCGGGTTCCGGGTCTCGGTGGTCGAGCAGAAGGCGCCACCGGTCGTGGGCTTGATCGGCCGCAAGTAAGGCTGTCCCCTAATATTGCTAGACCATTAGGAAAATTTCTAATACTCTGGACGTAGGCCGCCTGGACCATCCTGGCGGCAGAGCTCCTGAGGAGGTGCCAGATGCCCCTCGTGGTGACCGTCGACCAGCGCGACAGCCGGCGCCGCCCAGACCTCGTCCCGGCGACTCTCGCGGCGCTGTCCGCAGTGCCGACGCTGCGGCCGTTCCAGCGCACCGTCGGCGACGAGTTCCAGGGCGTGCTGGACGAGCCTGCCGCGCTGGCGGCCACCCTCGAGCTGCTGCTGCGCGAGGACGAGTGGTGGATCGGCGTCGGGATCGGTCGGGTCGAGCTGCCGCTGCCCGACGACGCCCGCGACGGCCGCGGCCCGGCGTACCTCCTCGCCCGCGAGGCCGTCACCGCCGCGAAGGCCTCGCCGTGGCCGGTGCGCGTGCTGGGACCGGCCGACGCGGTGGCGCTGGAGAGCGCGGTCTGGCTGTGGGCCTCGGTGCTCGCCCGGAGGACGACGAAGGGGTGGGAGGTCGCCGACCTCGCCGACCGCGGTCTGTCCTACGACGCCGTCGCGCACAAGCTCGCCATCACCCAGTCCGCTGTCAGCCAGCGAGCCCGCGCGGCAGGTCTGGCCGAGACGACCCGCGCCCGGGCCCTCGTGACCGAGCTGGCCGCTCGCTGCCTGGAGGCCGTATGACCGGGGTGACCGGGGTGCTCGGGGTGACCGGGGTGCTCGGGGTGACCGGGGTGCTCGGGTGACCGACTCGGGACAGCTGCTCGCTGCGTTGCTCGCGGGCGCGGCCGCGCTCGCCCTCATCGGCTGGCTCACCCCGCTCCCCCGGTTCGCCATGACGCTCGCCGTCGCGATGCTCGGCGCCGCGTGGCTGGTGAGCGCCCTCAGCGACGTCCTCGCGCTCTCCGACCGTGAGCGGGTCGCCGTGGTCGCCGGAGCCGGCTTGCTCGCCCTCGCCGGCGGCGGACCGCTCACCACCGTCGTCTTCGACCTGGTCGACCGGCCAGGCGAGTCCGTCACGACCTCCCTGGCCGGAGCCGCCGAGGTGCTGCGCGGCGGCGCGTGGATCGGGGCGCTCGAGCGGATCGCGGCGTACGCCGCCGTCCTGGCCGGCTGGCCCGAAGGGCTCGCCATCGTGCTGGCCCTCAAAGGCCTCGGCCGCTACCCCGAGCTGCGCGCTCCCGAGGGCGCGACCAAGGACGGCCGAATCGGCCACCCCGCCGCCACCGAGCGCTTCATCATCGGCACCTTCACCAGCGTGCTCTGGGCGCTCGCCTGCGCGGGCGTCGTTGTGCTGAGCATCTGACCCGCGAGGGGCAACAACCGCGCAATTGCTGAGTTATGGCCCTCGTGGGGGCTCACGAGGGGCAACAACCGCGCAATTGCTGAGATATGGCCCTCCTGGTGGCTCGCGAGGGGCAACAACCGCGCAATTGCTGAGATATGGCCCTCCTGGTGGCTCACGAGGGGCAACAACCGCGCAATTGCTGAGTTGTGGCCCGGCGGCCGAGTGCGTCAGGCAGGGCCGACGACGGCGAGCACCTCGGCTTGGCTGAACAGCTCGTGCGCGACCGCGCGCACGTCGTCGAGCGTGACCGCGTCGATGCGCTCGATGACCTCGTCGAGGCCGAGCAGCTCGCCGTACACGATCTCGGCCTTGCCCAGGCGGGTCATCCGCGAGCCGGAGTCCTCCATGCCGAGCACGAGGCCACGACGCAGCTGCCCCTGGCCGCGGAGCAGCTCGTCCTCGGTGATCCCCGACTCCGCGATCGCGGCCAGCTCGGCGCGGACCGTGTCGAGCACGGCGTCGAGCTTGTTGGGCAGGCAGCCGACGGCGACGCCGACCAGGCCGGCGTCGGCGTGCGCGGAGCTGAAGGAGTAGACGGCGTACGCCAGGCCGCGGCGCTCACGCACCTCCTGGAACAGCCGCGACGAGGTGCCGCCGCCGAGGGCGGTGTTCAGCACACCGAGGGCGAACCGACGAGGGTCGCTGCGGGTCAGGCCCTTCATCCCGAGCACGACGTTGACCTGCTCGAACTGGCGTACGGCGGTGGCCGCTCCCGGCTGCACACGACGGGCCCGTGCCTTCACCAGCGCGCGCACCGGCTCCTCGACACGGTCGAGGAAGTCCTGGCGTCCGAAGGCCGCCCTGACCTGGCGCACGACGGTCGCGTGGTCGACGTTGCCGGCGACCGCGACCGCCATGTTGGCCGGCCGGTAGTGGCGCTTGTAGAACCGCCACACCTGCTCGCGGCTCATCTCCGAGATGGAGGCCACGCTGCCGGCGATGGTGCGGCCGAGCGGGGTGTCACCCCACGCCTGGGCCGCGAAGAGGTTGTGCACGACGTCGTCGGGGTCGTCGTCGTGCATGGCGATCTCGTCGAGGATGACGTCGCGCTCGGCCTCCACGTCCTCGGGCCGGATCAGGGAGCCGGTGATGACGTCGCCCATCACGTCGATGGTCACGGGCAGGTCCTCGTCGAGCACCCGCGCGTGGAAGCAGGTGTACTCCTTGGCGGTGAAGGCGTTGAACTCCGCGCCCACCTCGTCGAGCGTCGCCGAGATGTCCATCGCGCTGCGCTCGGTGGTGCCCTTGAAGAGCAGGTGCTCGAGGAAGTGCGAGCAGCCGTGCAGCTGCGGCGACTCGTCACGCGAGCCGACGCCCACCCAGACGCCGATCGAGGCCGACCGCACCCCGGGCATGTCCTCGGTGATCACCCGCAGCCCCGAGGGCAGGACGGTACGCCGGACCCGGGACACGACCCGGCCGTCGTCGTCGGTCGTCTTCAGCAGCGTGCGGGTCGACCCCGGCGGCTGCGGACGCGCCGGAGCCCGGCCGGCAGCACGCTGCCGACCGGGCGCCGATGAAGCGCGAGAGGTCACTCGGCCGGAGCGGCCGCGGCGTCCTCGGCGGGCGCCTCGCCCGCATCCGTCGTGCCGTCGTCCTCGACGACCGGGATCAGCGACAGCTTGCCGCGGTCGTCGATCTCGCCGATCTCGACCTGGACCTTCTGGCCCACCGACAGCACGTCCTCGACGGCCTCGACGCGCTTGCCGCCGGCCAGGGCGCGCAGCTTGCTGATGTGCAGCAGGCCGTCCTTGCCCGGGAGCAGCGAGACGAACGCACCGAAGTTGGTCGTCTTGACGACCGTGCCGAGGTAGCGCTCGCCGACCTCGGGCATGGTCGGGTTGGCGATCGCGTTGACGGCCTGGCGGGCGGCCTCGGCAGCCTCGCCGTTGGTCGCGCCGATGTAGACCGTGCCGTCGTCCTCGATGGACAGCGTCGCGCCCGTGTCGTCCTGGATCTGGTTGATGACCTTGCCCTTGGGGCCGATGACCTCGCCGATCTTGTCGACGGGGACCCGCACGGTGATGATGCGCGGCGCGTGGATCGACATCTCCTCGGGCTCGTCGATGGCCTCGGCCATGACGTCGAGGATCGCCACGCGGGCGTCCTTGGCCTGGGTCAGCGCGGCAGCCAGCACCTCGGCGGGGATGCCGTCGAGCTTGGTGTCGAGCTGCAGGGCGGTGACGAACTCACGGGTGCCGGCGACCTTGAAGTCCATGTCGCCGAACGCGTCCTCGGCGCCGAGGATGTCGGTGAGGGCGACGTAGCGCGTCTCACCGTCGACCTCGTCGCTGATCAGGCCCATGGCGATGCCGGCCACAGCGGCGCGCAGCGGCACACCGGCCTGGAGCAGCGACATGGTCGACGCGCAGACCGAGCCCATCGAGGTGGAGCCGTTGGAGCCCATGGCCTCGGAGAGCTGACGGATGGCGTAGGGGAACTCCTCGCGGCCCGGGAGCACCGGGAGCAGCGCACGCCGCGCGAGCGCGCCGTGGCCGACCTCGCGACGCTTGGGCGAGCCGACCCGACCGGTCTCGCCGGTGGAGAACGGCGGGAAGACGTACTTGTGCATGTAGCGGCGCGACTTCTCCGGGGAGAGGGTGTCGAGCTTCTGCTCCATGGTCAGCATGTTGAGGGTGGTGACGCCCAGGATCTGGGTCTCACCGCGCTCGAAGAGCGCGGAACCGTGCACCCGCGGGATGACGCCGACCTCGGCGTGCAGCGGACGGATGTCGGCCAGGCCGCGACCGTCGATGCGGACCTTGTCGCGCAGGACGCGCTCGCGGACGAGCTGCTTGTTCAGCGAGCGGAACGCCGCGCCGACCTCCTTCTCGCGTCCCTCGAACTGACCGCCCTCGCCGGTGAGCTGCTCGAGCAGCGACACCTTGATCTCGTCGACCTTGAGCTCGCGCTCCTGCTTGTCGGCGATGGTCATCGCCTCAGCGGTCTGCGACTTGGCGGCGGACTCGACGGCGGCGTACACGTCGTCCTCGTAGTCGAGGAAGACGGGGAACTCCTGGATCGGCTTCGCTGCGGCCTTGGCCAGCTCGGCCTGGGCCTCGCACAGCTGCTTGATGAAGGGCTTGGCGGCGTCGAGGCCGCCGGCCACGACCTCCTCGGTCGGCGCCTGGGTGCCGTTCTGGACGAGGGTCCAGGTCTGCTCGGTGGCTTCGGCCTCGACCATCATGATCGCGACGTCGCCGGACTCGGTCACGCGACCGGCCACGACCATGTCGAACACGGCGCTCTCGAGCTGGCTGTGCGACGGGAACGCGACCCACTGGCCCTCGATCAGGGCGACGCGGACGCCGCCGACCGGGCCGGAGAACGGCAGGCCGGAGATCTGGGTCGACGCGGACGCGGCGTTGATCGCCAGCACGTCGTAGGGCATGTCGGGGTCCAGCGCCATCACGGTGATGACGACCTGGACCTCGTTGCGCAGACCCTTCTTGAAGGTCGGGCGCAGCGGACGGTCGATGAGGCGGCAGGTGAGGATCGCGTCCTCGCCCGGCCGGCCCTCGCTGCGGAAGAACGAGCCCGGGATCTGGCCCGCGGCGTACATCCGCTCCTCGACGTCGATCGTCAAGGGGAAGAAGTCGAAGTGGTCCTTGGGGTGCTTGCCGGCTGTGGTGGCCGAGAGCAGCATCGTCTCGTCGTCGAGGTACGCCGTCACGGCGCCTGCGGCCTGCCGGGCCAGCAGCCCGGTCTCGAGCTTGATGGTGCGGGTGCCGAACTTGCCGTTGTCGAGAACGGTCTCGACGGTGGAGATGGTGGGTTCCACGAAGGGGATCCCTTTCTGTTCGCGGAGCGATCCCGCGAGTAGACCCGCATGAGAGCCGGTCTTCGATCGAGGCCCGCGGCCCCCGGTGGTCGAGCTGAGTCGAGACCAGGGATTCCGAAGGCCACTACCGAGGACCGAGCCGACGGTCGCGGATCGCTCCTGTTGGGTGTGAATTCAGTTAGATCGTGCCAGAGAGGCACAGGTGCCGAGGGCCCGCACCCCGGAACGGGAAGCGGGCCCTCACGGCGTCAGCGGCGCAGGCCGAGACGCTCGACGATCGAGCGGTAGCGCGCGATCTCGGTCTTCTGCAGGTAGTTCAGGAGCCGGCGGCGCTGGCCCACGAGGAGCAGGAGGCCGCGGCGGCTGTGGTGGTCGTGCTTGTGGGTCTTGAGGTGCTCGGTGAGGTGCGCGATGCGGTGGCTCAGCAGCGCGATCTGCACCTCGGGGGAACCGGTGTCGCCCTCGGTCGTGGCGTACTCGGCGATGATCTTCTTCTTGGTCTCCGCGTCGGTTCCGATCGACATGCGGGGCTCCTCTCGGTCTCGTCTGCGCGGCGCGCCGGGGCCTGTCCACCCGGGCACTCTGATTCCGCGGCCGTTGCACGGCAGTTGAACAACCGAAGGAGGCTATCAGCGCGGCTCGCCGGGCACCCAATCCACGACGGGCGGCCGGCAGCGGGCCGACTCAGACGGCGGGAGGCGGGTTGTCGACGTCCGACTGCCGCTGCTGCACGGTCTGGCTGCCGTCGCTGTGCGTCGTGGTCTGCACCGTGTTGGCGCGTCGGCGCGAGTTGAGCGTGACGGCGGTCAGGATCACGACGAGGAGGCCGGCCGCGACGAGGATCCAGCCCAACGCCTCCTGGCCCACGCCCGGGATGTCGACCTCGAGCGCGTACACGATGATGAGGCCGACTGCGATCAGGAAGACACCGAATCCATATCCCATGGCGGAGAGTCTGCGCTGAGGAAGCCCGGAGCACCCCATCCTCAGGGGTGGACGTCCCACCCCCGACTTCGGTCGAACGACGTCGGAACAGCATCGAGACGGTAGGCATCCCGGACCTCGATTGAAGTAAGTCAGTGTACTTTAGGTCTGAGGGTGCCGCTGCGAGGATGCCGCCATGGCGACGACGGGCACGGCGGGTTCGATCACGGGGACCCGGCTCGCCGTCTGCAACCTCTGCGAGGCGATCTGCGGGCTCGAGCTCACCCTCACCGACGGCGCGGTCACCGGCGTGCGCGGCAACGCCGCCGACCCGCTCTCGCGAGGCCACATCTGCCCGAAGGGGGTGGCCATCGCCGACGTGCTCACCGACCCCGACCGACTCACCAAGCCGGTACGCCGCGTGGACACGCCCGAGGGCGCGCGCTGGGAGGAGATCGGCTGGGACGAGGCGTTCGACCTGGTGGCCGACGGTCTCAGCCGCGTCGTGAACGAGCACGGCAACGACGCCTTGGGCGTCTACCTCGGCAACCCCAACGTGCACAGCCTGGGCTCGATGACGCACGGCGTGGCGATGGTGAAGGCGCTGCGCACCCGCAACCGGTTCAGCGCGACCTCGGTCGACCAGCTCCCCGCGCAGCTCGTGGCGCATCTGCTCTACGGCCATCAGCTGCTGTTGCCGATCCCGGACCTCGACCGCACCGACTACTTCCTCGTCCTCGGCGCCAACCCCCTGGCGTCCAACGGGTCCTTGATGACGGTCCCCGACTTCCCCGGCCGGCTGCGCGCGCTCAAGGACCGCGGCGGGCGCATGGTCGTGCTGGACCCGCGGCGCACCGAGACGGCCAAGGCCGCGAGCGAGCACCACTTCGTGCGCCCTGGGTCCGACGCGTTCGTGCTGCTCGCCCTGCTGCAGGTCGTCACGTCCGAGGGCCTCGCCGAGGTGCCGTCGTACGTCGACGGGCTGGCCGCCGTCGAGTCCGCCGTCGCGGCGTACACCCCTGAGCGAGCCGCCGAGCACAGCGGCCTGGCCGCCGACGAGATCCGGCGCCTCGCGCGCGAGCTCGCCACCACTGAGCGGGCGGTCGTCTACGGGCGGATCGGGGTGTCGACGCAGGAGTTCGGCACCGTCTGCGCCTGGGCCATCAACGCCCTCAACCTGCTGACCGGCCACGTCGACCAGGTGGGCGGGGCCATGTTCACCGACCCGGCGATCGACGCCGTCGGCACCGGCCTGATCGGCCGTGGCCACTTCGACGTCTGGCGCTCGCGCGTGCGCGGACTGCCCGAGGCCGCCGGCGAGCTCCCGGTGGCCGCCCTGCGCGAGGAGATCGAGACGCCGGGCCAGGGCCAGGTGCGCGCGATGCTCACCGTCGCGGGCAACCCCGTGCTCTCGACCCCCGACGGGCCTGCGCTGAACCGGGCCCTGGCCGGGCTCGACTTCATGGCGTCGGTGGACATCTACCTCAACGAGACCACCAGGCACGCGGACGTCGTCCTGCCGCCGACGACCGCCCTCGAGCGCGACCACTACGACCTCGTCTTCCACCTCCTGGCCGTGCGCAACACCGCCCGCTTCACCCCTGCGGTCTTCGCGAAGGGCGACGACCAGCGTCACGACTGGGAGATCTTCCGCGAGGTCGCACTGCGCACGACCGCGCGGCTGAAGGGCCGCCAGCCGGCCCTCAAGACCCGGCTCCTGCGCCGCGCCCGGTTGTCGACCCCGCCGGCGGTGCTCATCGACCTGCTGCTGCGGCGCGGCCGCTCGGGTCTCTCGGTACGCCGCCTGCGTCGCTCGCCGGAGGGCGTCGACCTCGGCCCGCTGCGGCCGGGGGCGCTCCCCGGCAAGCTCCAGACCAAGACCGGCAGGATCGACCTGGCCCAGCCGCTGGTCCTCGACGACCTCGAGCGGCTGGCCGCGCTCGCCCCTCCGGCCGACGACGAGCTGCTGCTCATCGGGCGTCGGCACCAGCGCGACTGCAACTCATGGCTGCACAACGCCGAGCGGCTCACCCGGGGCCGCCCGCGGCACCAGCTGTTGATGCACCCCGACGACCTCGCCGCGCGCGGCGTCGAGGACGGCGCCACCGTCGCGGTCACCTCACGCGTCGGGCGCGTGGAGGTCGAGGTCGCCGCGACCGACGACGTCATGCCCGGGGTCGTGAGCCTCCCGCACGGCTACGGCCACGCACGCGACGGCAGCACGCAGATGGGCAGCTCCAGCCGGGTCCCAGGGGTCTCCATCAACGACCTGACCGACCCCGAGCGGCTCGACGTGTCGGGCAACGCCGCGCTCAGCGGCGTACCCGTCCGGGTCTCTCCCGCCTAGAGGCCCGAGCTAGCGGTCCAGCAGCGCCCGCACGGCCTCGCGGCCGGCCTTGGGGTCGGCGGCCGAGAGGACGGCCTCGGCGGCCTCGCGGCAGGTCTCCATGGTGACGCGGGAGAGCTGCGCGCCGACCGGACGCACGGCGGCGGCCGCCATCGACAGCGACGTGATGCCCATGCCGATGAGCGCCGTCGCGAGCAGCGGGTCCGCGGCGGCCTCACCGCACACGCCGACCGGCTTGCCGGCCTGACGGCCCGCCTCGGCGGTGATGGCGATCAGGTGCAGCACGGCCGGCTGCCAGGGGTCGGTGAGGTGGGCCAGGTCCGTGGCCATCCGGTCGGCGGCCATGGCGTACTGCGTCAGGTCGTTCGTGCCGATGGACAGGAAGTCGACCACTTCCAGCATGCGGTGGGCGAGCAGCGCCGCGCTGGGGATCTCGACCATCACCCCGGGCTTGAGACCTCGGGCGCGGACCTTCTCGGCGAAGTCCGACGCCTCCGCCACGGTCGCGACCATCGGCGCCATCACCCACGTCTCGGTCCTCGACCGGGAGGCAGCGAGCGCGATCCCGTCGAGCTGGCGCTCGAGCAGGCCGGGGTTGTCGAAGGAGAGGCGCAGGCCGCGGACGCCGAGGGCAGGGTTCTCCTCGCCCTCGAGCGTGGCGAAGGCGATCGGCTTGTCCGACCCGGCGTCGAGCGTGCGGATCACGACGTACTCGTCCTCGCCGAAGGCGTCAAGCACCTGCTGGTAGATGTCGGCCTGCTCCTCGACGCTCGGCTCGTCCGTGCTCGAGAGGAAGCACAGCTCGGTCCGGAAGAGGCCGACGCCTTGCACCGGGCTCTCCGAGGCGGAACGTGCGGACTCACCGTCGGCGACGTTGGCGAGCAGCTTGACCGCGGTGCCGTCGGCGGTCGCGGCCGGGCCGGTCCACGTCGCGAGGACCTCGCGCTCCTCACGGCTGACCTGGACGCGCCGGTCCGCCTCGGCGGCGTCCGGTTCGAGCTCGATCGAGCCGACCGCGCCGTCGACCAGGAGCTGGGTGCCCGGGGCGACCCCGAGCGCGCCGGACACCCCGACCACGCACGGGATGCCGAGCTGGCGGGCGATGATCGCCGTGTGGCTCGTGGAGCCGCCGCGCTCGGTGACCAGCGCGACCACCACGGCCGGGTCGAGACCGGCGGTGTCGGAGGGCGCGAGGTCCTCCGCCACCAGGACCGAGGCGACGTCCGGGGTCGGCACGCCCGGCTCGGGCTCGCCCACCAGGTGGGCGACCAGGCGTCGCTCGATGTCCTGGAGGTCGGTGGCGCGCTCGGCCATCAGCCCGCCCATGCTGGTGAAGATCCCGACGAACTGTTCCACTGCCGCGTGCACCGCCGCGAGCAGGTCGGATCCACCCGTGAGGCTCTTGTTGACCGCGCCGCGCAGTCCCTTGTCGCGGGCCAGCCCGGCACTCGCGGTCAGCACCTCGGTGGCCGCGCCGCTGGCCTTCCCGGCCTTGCGCAGGAAGCTCTGGGCGACGGCCTCCGCCGCCTCGTCGTAGGCCGCCAGTGCGGCCTCCCCGTCGGCGTACCCCCCGTCGCCGAACCTCTCAATGGCGGCCGGCGAGACCTCGCCGCGCACGAGCAGGGCTGGCCCGTAGGCCACGCCGGGGACGACGGGGGTGCCGGTCAGTTCGCGAGTGGGGGCATCAGCCATGCAGGCCATTCAATCGCGAGCCGCCCTTGACAGTCAACAGATTCGGGACTAAAACAACACAAACACAGATCAACGCCCGCACAGCTCATCGGCCTCGACGGCCGGCCCGTTCGCCCCGCGACCATCCAGGGAGGCCCCGATGTACGCCGCTGAGCGTCAGCAGGCGATCGTCGACCTGATCACCCGCCGCGGCCGGATGTCGGTCAGCGACCTCTCGCAGCAGTTCGCGGTGACCACGGAGACCGTACGCCGCGACCTGTCGGCCCTGGAAGGGCTGCGCCTGGTCCGACGGGTCCATGGCGGCGCCATCGCCGCCGACGCCATCACCGTGCTGGAGACCGGGCTGAGCGACCGCGACCTGTCCCACCCCGAGGAGAAGGACCGCATCGCCGCGGCGGCGGTCGCCGAGCTGCCGCCGGGCGACGCGACCGTCCTGATCGACGCCGGCAGCACCACGGTCCGCCTCTCCGAGCTCTTCCCGGCCGACCGCCGGCTCACCGTGATCACCCACTCGGTCGCCGTCGCGCTGCGGCTGGCCGCCCAGCCCAACCTCGACGTGCACATGCTGCCGGGCCGCGTCCGCAGCACCACGCTGGCCGCCGTCGGCACCGAGACCGTGGCCGCGCTCGACCAGATCCGCGCCGACGTCGCCTTCCTCGGCACCAACGGCATCACCGTGCGGCACGGCCTGTCGACGCCCGACCACACCGAGGCGGCGACGAAGGCGGCGCTGATCGCCAGCGCGCACCGCGTCGTCGTGCTGTCAGACTCCAGCAAGATCGGGGTCGAGCGCACGGTGCGCTTCGCCCAGCTCTCGGACGTGGACACCCTCATCACCGACGACGGCATCAGCAACGACGACCGGACCGCCTTCGAGGCGGCCGGAGTAGAGGTCGTGGTGACATGATCCTGACGCTCACCCCCAACCCGAGCATCGACCGCACGGTCGCCCTGGCGGGTCCACTCGAGCGCGGTGAGGTGCAGCGGGTGACCTCCGTGGTCTCCCAGGGTGGCGGCAAGGGCATCAACATCTCACGGGCGTCGGTCAGCGCCGGGATCCCCTCGGTGGCGGTGCTGCCGGCCGACAAGGACGACCCCTTCGTCCACGAGCTGCTCAGCGCCGGGATCGACGCACGGACGTCCCGGCCCGCCGGAGAGATCCGGGTCAACCTCGCCATCACCGAGCCCGACGGCACCACGACCAAGCTCAACAGTCCCGGCGCCATGATGGACGCCGAGCACCTCGACGACATGTCCCGCACGCTGCTGCACCGCGCCGCGTCCGTCGACTGGGTCGTCCTGGCGGGCTCGCTGCCGCCCGGGGCCCCCGACGACTACTACGCGCGCCTCGTCCGCGACCTCCACGGGGTGCTCGAGGCCGGGAGCGGCGGCAAGGTCGCCGTCGACACCAGCGAGGGCCCGCTCAGGGCCCTGGTCGACGCCCTCCCCGGCTCCGCTCCGGACCTCATGAAGCCCAACGGCGAGGAGCTGGCGTCCTTCACGGGCGGAGATCCCGACGAGCTGGAGAACGACCCCCGGGCCGCCGCCGCAGCGGCCCGCACCCTCGTCGACCGGGGCGTGGGCGCGGTCCTGGCCACGCTCGGCGGCAAGGGCGCCGTCCTGGTCACCCGCGAGGGGGCTTGGCACGCCACCCCTCCACCCACCACAGTGGTGAGCACTGTCGGTGCGGGCGACTCCTCACTGTTCGGGTACGTCCTCGGAGACCTACGGCGGCTGGCCCCAGCGGAGCGGCTCGCTCTGGCGGTGGCGTACGGCAGCGCCGCGGCTGGCCTGCCCGGCACGACGATTCCCGAGCCGGGCCAGGTCCGCCCCGACCTCGTCGTCGTCGACCCACTCGACTCCCCGGAAGGTTGACGAGCATGCCCGACATCATCACCCCCGATCTCGTACGCCTCGACACGCCGCTCGGCGCCGACAAGCACGAGGTCATCCGTGCGCTCGCCGCGGTCGTCGGCGCTGCCGGGCGCGCGACCGACGTCGACCAGCTGGTCGCGGACGCCTTCGCGCGGGAGGAGACGTCGGCCACCGGCCTGCCAGGCGGGATCGCCATCCCGCACTGCCGGACCACCGGCGTCGACGAGCCGACCCTCGCCTTCGCGCGTCTCTCCCCCGGCGTCGACTTCGGCGCCAAGGACGGCCCGGCCGACATCGCGTTCCTGATCGCAGCCCCGGCCGGTGGCGACGCCACACACCTGCAGCTGCTGACCAAGCTCGCCCGCTCGCTGGTGAAGGCCGAGTTCACCACCGCACTGCGCGAGGCGCAGACGCCCGAGGAGGTCGTGGCCCTGGTCCGCGAGGCGCTCGGCGACGCGCCCGCCCCCGCTCCTGCCGTGGCTCCTGCCGCGGCGTCCGCCCCGTCATCCCCCGCCCCGGCGACGGACGCCCCATCGGCCGAGCCCGCCCCGGCCGCAACCGCCACGTCCGGCCCCAAGAGCCTCGTGGCGGTCACCGCGTGCCCGACCGGCATCGCCCACACCTACATGGCCGCGGAGGCCCTCGAGCAGGCCGCCGAGCGCGCCGGCGTCACCATCCACGTCGAGACGCAGGGATCGGCCGGCTCCACGCCGCTCGCCCCCGACACGATCGCCCAGGCCGCGGCGGTGATCTTCGCCGTCGACGTCGGCGTGCGCGACCGCGGCCGGTTCGGCGGGAAGCCGATGGTCTCGTCGGGGGTGAAGCGACCGATCGACGACGCCGACGCGATGATCGCCGAGGCGCTGCGCTACGCCGACGACCCGAACGCGCCGCGTGTCGAGGGCTCCGGCGGCGACGCCGGTGGTGCCGGCAGCCACGGCGCCGAGGAGTCTTGGGGCGGTCGCACGCGTCGCGTGCTGATGACCGGCGTCTCCTACATGATCCCGTTCGTCGCCGCGGGCGGTCTCCTCATCGCCCTCAGCTTCCTGCTCGGCGGTTACGAGATCGTCGGACCCTACGGCGACATCGCGGTCAACAACACGCTGCTCGACCCGCCCGACGTCGACGCCCTCGGACTCGAGCACGCGTTGTTCGGCAGCGGCGTGCTCGCCTACATCGGCGCTCTGTTCTTCATCATCGGCAAGACCGCGTTCATGCTCTTTATCCCCGCGCTCGCCGGTTACATCGCCTACGCCATCGCGGACCGGCCCGGCATCGCGCCGGGCTTCGTGATGGGCGGCCTCGCCGCGAACCTCTTCGGTGTGGCGGACCCCGACGGTGTCGGCCTGCCCGCGACCGGCTTCCTCGGCGCCATCGCAGGTGGCGTGCTCGCCGGGCTGATCGCGCACTGGATCTCCGGGTGGAAGGTGCCGAAGTGGGCACGGGGCCTGATGCCCGTGCTGGTCATCCCGCTCTTCACCTCGGTGCTGGCGGGACTCCTGATGATCGTCGTCCTGGGCAAGCCGATCGGCTGGCTGATGGGGCAGCTCGAGGAGGGGCTCAACTCCCTGAGCGGAAGCAGTGCCGTCATCCTGGGCATCATCCTCGGCCTGATGATGGCCTTCGACATGGGCGGACCTCTCAACAAGGTGGCCTACAGCTTCGCGGCGGCAGGCGTGGGGGGCGCGGCGCTGGCGAGCGACGCTCCCGAGCTGAAGATCATGGCCGCGGTGATGCTGGCCGGCATGGTTCCTCCGCTGGCGCTGGGCCTCGCCACCGCGGTCCGACCCGGCCTGTTCAACGCCGCCGAACGCGAGAACGGCAAGGCCGCCTGGCTGCTGGGAGCGTCGTTCATCACCGAGGGCGCGATCCCCTTCGCGGCCGCCGACCCGCTCCGGGTGATCCCGTCGATCATGGCCGGCAGCGCGGTCACCGGGGCGCTGTCGATGGGTCTGGACGTCAGCGTACGAGCGCCACACGGCGGCATCTTCGTGCTGTTCGCCGTCGGCAACGTGTTCGGGTACCTCATCAGCCTGGTCGCCGGGACGCTCGTGGGCGGCGCTCTCGTCGTGGTGCTCAAGTCGATGGGCACGCAAGACACCGACCTGGCCACGGTCTGACCACCCAACCGACCCCGGCCCACGCACCCGACCCACCCACTACCCTCAACGAACCCCACCCTTAGGAGAACGTATGCCCAGCAAGTCCGTCGTCGTCGGATCCTCGGTCGGCCTGCACGCCCGTCCCGCCGCGCTCATCTCCGAGGCCGCGTCCGAGCTGGGCTCGGAGGTGACGATCAACGGCGTCGACGCCAGCTCGTCGCTGCTGATCATGACCCTCGGCGCCGGTCATGGTGACACCGTCGAGGTCGCCGGCGACGACCAGGACGCCGTCGACAAGATCGCTGCGCTGGTCGAGCAGGACCTCGACGCCTGACGGCGAGTCGGCGCTTCGTCGACTCCACGACCGTCGAGTCGGCGCTTCTTCGACCTCGCCCGCCGACTTCGCGCCCACCCAGGCCTTCTAGGGTCGACGAGGCGCCGACTCAGCTTTGCTCAGGTCGACGAGGCTCCGACCCGCCGTTCTCCAGCAACGACCTGTAGACCAGTCGCACGCTGACCGCCCGTTCGAGCTCCCGGCGGATCCGGGTGAAGAACTGCTTGCGGTAGTTGGCGTCGCTCACGGCGTAGACCGTGAAGTAGAGCCCTGCGAACGCCGCGAGGAACGTCGAGACCTTCACCAGCTCCAGGCTCACCAGCGCGAAGCCGGGCGCGTAGTGGGGGCGGTGGCCGACCCAGTCGAGGATCACCTCGTCCTGGATCGCCACGCTGCCGAAGACGAGGAAGAACACCCAGACGGCGATCGAGAGCAGCAGCACCTGGATGGCCTGCGCGATGAGCAGGACCAGCACGAGGTTGCCGCGCTCGAGGCCGACGACGTCGGAGTGCCGCTCGAGCATCTCCTCGGTGACCTCCAGCTCCGCCGCAGCCTGCTCGACCGGGGTGCCGGTGCACGCGGTCACGACCGTCTCGGCGGTGAGCTCCGCGTCGTACTCCTCGAGCTCCTCGGGCAGCCGGGCCAGCAGGAAGCCCACCCCGATGACGGCGAAGACGAGCACGGCCTGCCAGAGCACGCCGGTGTCCAGCGCCGAGGTCACCTGCCAGACCTCGGTGTTGATGAAGAGGAACGTGATGAAGAGCAGCAGCAGCGGCAGCGCCCGCGACGCGAGCGGGAAGAGGAGACCGAGCGAGCGGAGGGTACGCCGCGCCGCCCAGCCCGCCACCGCGCTGCCGTAGAGCGAACGCAGCGCCCACCCGGCGACCAGCGCGGCAAACGCGGTCTCGCCCCACGCCAGACCGGCCGCGGTGTCGCGCCACCACCCGACGGAGATGCCCACTCCCACCGCGACCAGCAGCGCCAAGAGCCCTACACGCACCAGATGGCCGCGCGAGAGCCGACGCCTGACCGCGACGCCCTGCGACTCCACGAACCACGGCAGTCCGTGCGCGTCGAGCCACCGCTCGGTGGCCCGGACGGTGGTCTCCGGGTCCTCGGTCATGCGGTGGTCACGCGAGCAGCTCGCGCGCGCGGCGCACGTCGTCGGCCATCTGCTCGACCAGCTCGTTGACCGCGTCGGCACCGGCGAACCGGATCATCCCCCGCAAGTGGGCGACGAAGCCGATCTCGACCTCGATGCCGTAGAGCTCGAGATCGTCGCGATCGAGGACATAGGCCTCGACGCGGCGGGAGCGCTCCCCGTCGAAGGTCGGATTGGTGCCGACCGAGATGGCGGCCGGGAGCCGCTCGCCGGTGTCACGACGGGTCAGCCAGCCGGCGTACACACCGTCGGCGGGAGCGGCCACCGAGCCCACAGGCACGTTGGCGGTCGGGTAGCCGAGCTCGCGGCCGCGCCGGTCGCCCTCGACGACGACCCCAACGACGGTGAACGACCGGCCGAGGGCCTCGGCGGCGCCCTCGACGTCGCCCGCGGCGAGACAGCTGCGGACGTAGGTCGACGACCACACCTGTGGCCCACCATCGAGCGCCACTCCCACGACCGTGAAGTCCTTCACCGCGCCCTCGCGGGTCAGCAGCGCCACGTCGCCGGCGGCCTTGTGGCCGAAGCGGAAGTTGGCCCCGACCACCACGCCCCGGGCGTGGAGGGCTCCCACGACCACCCGGTCGACGAACTCCTCCGGCGCCCAGCTCGCGATCTCGCGGCTGAAGGGCACGACCAGGACGTCATCGGCACCGTGCTCGACGAGGAGCGCGCTGCGCTGCGCGATCGAGGAGAGCGTCACCGGCGCGTGCTCCGGCCTGAGCACCGCGAACGGGTGCGGGTCGAAGGTGACGGCCACGACGGTCCCGACCCCGAGCTCGGACGCGACCTCGCGCGCCTCGTGCAGGACCTTCTGGTGCCCACGGTGGACACCGTCGAAGTTGCCGATCGTGACGACGGTCCGGCCGAGATCGGCCGGCACCTCGGAGACGTCTCGCCAGGTCCGCACGAGACGAAAGCCTCCCATACCGGCGCTCGTGGCTACCGGCACGGGAGGCTTCGTCGGTGGTGCTGCGTCAGGCTGCTACTTGAGCTTGATCCCGCGGATCATGCCCATGAAGGCGTGCGGCATGCCGCCCATGGAGGCGTCAGGCCAGAAGCAGAGCATGACGTAGTTGCCCTTGGGCAGCTTGTAGCTGACGGTCTCGCTCAACCCCGGGCTCACGACGCCCATCGACAGGCCCTTGTTGAAGTCGACCGGAGGCGGACCGGACGGACCGGTCTCGCTGAGGAACCACTTCTTGAAGTCGCTGAGCGACTTGCCCTTCTTGAGCTTCACCATCTCCACGAAGTGGTTCTGGGTCGCGGCGTTCTTGAAGGTCAGCAGGCCCTTGTTCGGGATGGACTTCGGGCTGCCAGCCCACTTGGCCGCGGACTTGGCCTTGATCTGCGCCGAAGCGGGCATCACGTTGCCGGTGTCGGCCCCCGTCACGGTGACCGGGAGGAACTTGGCGGGGTCGGTGGTGCCCACGTCGAGCGCCCAGTAGGTGCCCGGCGTCAAGGTGACGACGAGGGTGCCCGGGTGGTCGGCCATGGCAGCCGTGCCACCGGCGAGGGTGACGTTGGCCTCGAACCTCTTGAGGGGCTTGACCTTGCCTCTGTCGAGGCCCTTCTCGATGTCTCTCGCGGCTTCCTGGGGCGTGTAGCCCGCGGCCGGGATGACGAGCTGGAAGTCTGCGCGCTTCCGCTTCGTCGAGACGGTGAACTCGGTGACCCCGGGCTGGAGCGTCGTCGGCATCGTCACGACGTGGCCCTTGCTGATGCTCACCGGTACCGGTGCGGTCGCCGCCTGGGCAGGGGCGGAGGCTGCGACGACCGTGAGGCTGGCCGCGCCTGCGAGCGCGAGGCTCGCGAGGGCAGCGCGGTACTTGGGTGCTGACATGTGTTCTCCCCGTTTGTTGCCGATCGACCGACCATCGACTTTGGTCGGATTGCTGGCCGCCACCATGCCCTCGACGAGGCACTTTGCCCAACACCCTTTCGGGTCGACTAGACCAGCCAGGTCAGACGAAGACGGCCACGGCGGCGGCGACGCCCTGGCTCTTGCGCTCGTACAGCGCCAGGAACTCGCCATCCGGCGCGAAGACGGCCACAGGGATGCCGTCGGGCAGGTCGATGCGCAGCTGCCGGCCGAAGCGGACGTCGGCCGCGAGCGCGTCGTCGAGGTCGCGCGAGTCGAAGGTGTCGCGCGCGGCGGCCGCGATCGGGACGAGGGCTTCCTTGCCCCGCTCCGCCAGGTCCTCCAGGGTCACGGCGACGTCGAGGCCGAACGCCCCGACCGCCGTGCGTCGCAGGGCGATGAGATGGCCCCCGACGCCGAGGGCGGCACCGAGGTCCCGCGCCAGGGCGCGGACGTAGGTACCGCTGGAGCAACGCACGGAGAAGTCCACGTCGGTGAAGTCCGCGACGGAACGGACGTCATGGACCTCGATCTCGTGCACGGTCACCGGCCGCGCCGGGAGCTCGACCTCCTCACCGGCGCGCACGCGTTCGTAGGCGCGGCGGCCGTCGACCTTGATCGCCGAGACGTCGGTCGGCACCTGCTCGATGTCGCCGACGAAGCGCGCCAGGGCCGAACGGATGTCGTGCTCCGCCAGCTGCCCGGCCGGCGTCGCGCCGGTCACCTCGCCCTCGGCGTCGTCGGTCGTCGTGCTGACCCCGAGGCGTGCGGTGGCGACGTAGGTCTTCTCGGTCGCCAGCAGGTGGCCGAGCAGGCGGGTCGCCCTGCCGACGCCGAGCACGAGCACGCCCGTCGCCATCGGGTCCAGGGTCCCGGCGTGCCCGACCTTGCGGGTGCCGAGCGCACGGCGGGCGCGCGCGACGACGTCGTGCGAGGTCATCGCGCCGGGCTTGTCGACGACGACCAGCCCGGTCGGGCCGGCCCTGCCGTGGGCGCCGCCGCCGCTCACGCCTCGTCAGGCTCGTCGGCGTCGGCGACGTCTTCAGGCTCCCGGGGCTTCTTGTACGGGTCCGGCTCGCCGGCGTAGGTCTCGACCCGGGACGCGGCCACGGCCTCGTCCAGCGCCCGCGCCTTGGCCAGCACGTCGTCGAGGTGCCGAGCCGACTCCGGCAGCGCGTCTGGCACGAAGGTCAACGAAGGGACGTGGCGCATGCCGAGCTGCTTGCCGACCTCGGAGCGGATCAGCCCCTTGGCCGACTCGAGCGCCGCTGCCGTACCGGCCAGCTCCTCGTCCTCACCCAGCACGGTGTAGAAGATCGTGGCCTGCTGGGTGTCTCCGGTGACGCGGACGTCGGTCACGGTGACGAAGCCCAGTCGCGGGTCCTTGACCCGTCGCTCGAGCATCTCCGCCACGATGACCTGGATCCGGTCGGCGATCTTGCGCACCCGCGGGCTGGTCATGACAAAGCTCTTTCGTTGAGTTGGCCCTGCAGGCCCCTTGAGTTGGCCCCCCGGGCCCCTGTCCAAGCACCCGAGCCGGCCGTCCGGGCCCTCGAGGGGCCCGGAGGGCCGACTCGAGGGGCCCGGAGGGCCAGCTCAACGTGCTCAGCTGCGCGGGATCTCCCGCATCTCGAACGCCTCGACGACGTCGTCGATCTTGATGTCCTGGTAGTTGCGCAGGACCAGACCGCACTCGAAGCCCTCACGGACCTCGGACGCGTCGTCCTTCTCCCGGCGCAGCGACGCCAGGTCGAGGTTGTCGGCCACCACGGCACCGTCGCGCAGCAGGCGCACCTTGGCGTTGCGGCGGATCGTGCCCGACGTGACCATGCAGCCGGCGATGTTGCCGAGCTTGGACGAGCGGAAGATCTCGCGGATCTGCGCCTGCCCGAGCACGTTCTCCTCGAACTCCGGCTTGAGCATGCCCTTGAGCGCGGCCTCGATCTCGTCGATGGCCTGGTAGATCACGGTGTAGTACCGGATCTCCACGCCCTCCTTGTCGGCCATCTCGGTCGCCTTGCCCTGCGGGCGGACGTTGAAGCCGATGATGATCGCGTCGGAGGCGGCCGCGAGGTCGACGTTGGTCTCGGTGATCGCACCGACACCGCGGTCGATGACCCGGAGGCTGACCTCCTCGCCCACGTCGATCTGCGACAGCGCGTCCTCGAGCGCCTCGACCGAACCGGACACGTCGCCCTTGAGGATGAGGTTGAGCTCCTGGCTCTCGCCCTTCTCCATGGAGGCCATGAAGTCCTCGAGCGTACGACGCACGCGGCGCTTGGCCTGGTTGGCCGCCCGCTCGCGAGCCTCGCGCTTGTCGGCGATCTGGCGTGCCGTGCGGTCGTCCTCGACCACCAGCAGGTTCTGCCCGGCGCCTGGGACCGACGTCAGGCCGAGCACCATGGCCGGACGCGACGGGTCGGCTTCCTCGATGTTGCCGCCGTGCTCGTCGAGCATCGCGCGGACGCGGCCGTAGGCCGGGCCCGCGACGATCGTGTCGCCCACGCGCAGCGTGCCGCGCTGGATGAGCACCGTGGCCACCGGACCGCGACCGCGGTCGAGGTGGGCCTCGACGACCAGGCCCTGGGCGTCCTGGTGGGGGTTGGCCCGCAGGTCCAGGGATGCGTCCGCCGTCAGGATGATCGCCTCGAGCAGCTTGTCGAGGTTGAGCCCCGCCTTTGCCGACACGTCGACGAACATCGCGTCGCCGCCGTACTCCTCGGGCACCAGGCCGTACTCGGAGAGCTGACCGCGCACCTTGGTCGGGTCGGCGTCCTCCTTGTCGATCTTGTTGACCGCCACGACGATCGGCACGTTGGCCGCCTTCGCGTGGTTGAGCGCCTCGACCGTCTGCGGCATCACGCCGTCGTCGGCCGCGACCACCAGCACCGCGATGTCGGTGGCCTGCGCACCACGCGCACGCATGGCGGTGAACGCCTCGTGACCCGGGGTGTCGATGAAGGTGATGCGACGGTCGTTGCCGTCGACCTCGGTGTGGACCTGGTAGGCACCGATGTGCTGGGTGATGCCACCGGCCTCCTTGTCGACGACGTTGGCGTCGCGCAGCGCGTCGAGGAGCTTGGTCTTTCCGTGGTCGACGTGACCCATGACGGTGACGACCGGCGGCCGGATGACCAGGTCGCTCTCGTCGCCCTCGTCACTGCCGTACTCGAGGTCGAAGGACTCGAGCAGCTCGCGGTCCTCGTCCTCGGGGGACACGACCTCGACGATGTAGTTGAGCTCCTCGCCCAGCAGCTCGAGGGTGGCGTCGTTGACCGACTCGGTCGCGGTCACCATCTCCCCCAGGGAGAACAGCATCTGCACCAGCGAAGCGGCGTCGACGTTGATCTTCTCGGCGAAGTCGGTCAGAGAGGCGCCGCGCGCCAGGCGGACGGTCTCGCCGTTGCCCTTGCGGACGCGGATGCCGCCGATCGTCGGGGCTTCCATCTGCTCGAACTCTTGACGACGCGCGCGCTTCGACTTGCGTCCACGGCGAGACGGGCCGCCGGGACGGCCGAACGCGCCCTGCGTCTGGCCGCGCTGGCCGGGACGACCACGTCCGCCACCGGGTCCACCGCCGAAGCCGGGACCGCCGCGACCGGGAGCACCTGCGCCGGCACCGGCGGGAGCACCGCGTCCCGGAGCGCCACCGCGCGCGGGAGCGCCGCCGCGTCCGCCCGGACCACCGCCGGGACGGCCGGGACCGCCGGCACCACCGGGGCCACCGCGACCGGCGGGACCGAACTGACCAGGCGACTTCGGCATCATCGCCGGGTTGGGCCTGGGCATGCCGGGTCGTGCGGCCGCGCCGCCCTCACGGGCGGCCGGCGGACGCGGGATCGCCGCGTCGCCCGGCGTGCCGGGAGCGGGCGCGGGCCGACGGCCCATGCCCTGCGAGGAGGCGAACGGGTTGTTGCCGGGGCGCGGGGCACCTGGTCGGCCGACCGGGCGCGGGGCCGGCGACTTGCCGTCGTCGCCCTTCGCAGCCGGTGCCTCGGGAGCCTCGGTGGACTCGACGACCTCAGCGGCCGGGGCAGCCTGCTCGACCACCGGCTCGGGGGCCGGCTCGGCGGCCTTGGCCGGGCCGGGCTTCGGAGCCGCGGGTGCAGCGGCGCCGCTCGGGGCCTCGGTCTCCGCGGGTGCGGGCGCTGCGGCCTTCTTGGCCGCGGGCTTGGCCGGCGCGGCCGCGGGTGCGTCGGCCGGCTTGTCGGCGGGCTTCTGGGAGGCCAAGAGCGCCTCGCCGTACATCTTCTTGAACCGCATCTCGACGGGAAGCTCGATCGTCGAGGAGGGCGACTTGACGAACTCGCCCATCTCCTTCAGCTTCTCGAGCACATCCTTGCTCTCGATGCCGTAAGTCTTG
This sequence comes from Nocardioides bigeumensis, assembly GCF_039531755.1. NCBI lineage: Bacteria > Bacillati > Actinomycetota > Actinomycetes > Propionibacteriales > Nocardioidaceae > Nocardioides > Nocardioides bigeumensis. Next base: position 445,255 of record NZ_BAAAQQ010000002.1, on the reverse strand, counting down.
GCGAGTTCGTGAACTCGGGTCTTAGCCACGTTTCTCCTTCTGGCTCGAGACCCGGTTCTGGTGCCCGAATTGTCGGGCGGGGCTCGAGACCGTTATGGGTGGTGCAAACTCATCGGGAGTTACTCATCGAGTGCTCATGAGCTGCTGCTCCAGTCTCTGGTCGGTGTTGCTTCAGGTGCTGATGCTTCAGGTGCTGGGTGCTGCTGCGAGCGACGCGAGGTAGTCCCCCACCGGCTCGGTGGCCAGCCGCTCGTCGGACCGGAGGGCCCGGGCGAACGCTCGCCGCCGCACCGCGAGGTCGTAACACGCCGACGTGGGGTGCAGGTGCGCCCCACGGCCCGGCGCGGTGGCATCCGGATCGGGTACGACGGCCGCCTGGCCGTGCGTGTCCCTGCCGGAGACCACCCGCAACAACTCGCTCTTCGCGGCCCGCGCACGACACCCGACGCAGGTGCGGACGGGGCCCTCCCCCACGATCAGGGCAGGACGCATCGATGTACGAGCCACTGTCACCAGTCTAGTCATGGGGCGGTTGAACGCCTAACCGGCTGCCTGCGTGGCGTCCCCGTCGTCAGCCTTCGTCTCACCGGGTTTCGAGACGCCCTGTTCGCGGCCTCGTGCCTCAGCCGCGAGGGCTACACAACCTCCTCGAGGCGGCGCCGACCGCTCGTTCCTCGCGGTCAGCTTGCCTCGTCGGACTTGATGTCGATGCGCCAGCCGGTGAGGCGGGCGGCCAGGCGGGCGTTCTGGCCCTCCTTGCCGATGGCGAGCGAGAGCTGGAAGTCGGGCACGACCACCCGCGCGGAGCGGCCGTCGGCGTCGAGCACCTCGACGGCGGTCACCCGCGCCGGCGACAGGGCGTTGGCCACGAGCTGGACCGGGTCGTCGGCCCAGTCCACGATGTCGATCTTCTCGCCGTGCAGCTCGGACATCACGTTGCGCACCCGCTGGCCCATCGGGCCGATGCAGGCGCCCTTGGCGTTCACCCCCGGGACCGTGGACTTGACCGCGATCTTGGTCCGGTGACCGGCCTCGCGGGCGATCGCGGCGATCTCGACGGTGCCGTCGGCGATCTCGGGCACCTCGAGCGCGAAGAGCTTCTTCACGAGGTTGGGGTGCGACCGCGACAGGGTGACCTGGGGGCCGCGCATGCCCTTGCGGACCGACACGACGAGCGTCTTGATGCGCTCGCCGTGCTGGTAGCGCTCGCCGGGGACGCGCTCGCCCACGGGGAGGATCGCCTCGAGCTTGCCCAGGTCGATCATCACGTCGTCGGGGTTGCGGCCCTGCTGGATGACGCCGGAGATCAGGTCGCCCTCCTTGCCCGAGAACTCCCCGAAGCGCACGTCGTCCTCGGCGTCGCGCAGCCGCTGTAGCATGATCTGCTTGGCCGTCGTGGCCGCGATGCGGCCGAAGCCGTCAGGGGTGTCGTCGTACTCCCCCACCACCTCGCCCTCGTCGTCGAGCTCGGAGGCGAACACGGTCACGTGGCCGGACTTGCGGTCGAGCACGACGCGCGCGTGCTCCTGCGCCCCCGGGGTCTTGTGGTACGCCGTCAGCAGCGCCTGCTCGATCGCCTCGACGAGGACCTCGAACGAGATCTCCTTCTCGCGCTCCAGCATCCGCAGGATGCTCAGGTCGATGTCCATGGTCAGTTGTCTCCTCGACGGTCGAACTCGATCTGGACCAGGGCGCTGGCCACGTCGTCGTACGCGAGCACGCGTTCGGTGCCGTCCACGTCGAGCACCGCGGACTCCTCGTCGGCCCGGGTGATCCGGCCGGTGACCTCGTGCTCGGAACCACCCTCGACGAGCGAGACCTTCACGAGCCGGCTGACGTTGCGGCGCCAATGACGCGGCAGGGTCAGGGGCCTGTCGACACCTCTGGAGGTCACCTCCAGGGTGTAGGGCAGCTCGCCCATCACGTCGGAGGCGTCGAGCGTCTCGGTGACGGCCCGGGTCGCGTCGGAGATGGTGTCGAGGGAGACCCCCTCGTCGCCGTCGATCGCGATGCGCAGCACCCGGTACTTGCCAGCGGGGGTGACCTCGACGGCCTCGACGTCTAGGCCGAGAGCACCCAGGGGTCCGGTCAGCTCCTGCGCGATCCGGTCGCGAACCGCGTCCGGTGCTCGGCTCATGTGCTCCGACCTCCTGTGTGCTGTTGTCAACGACCCACGATAGCGGTCGCCCCGGCACGTCGTGGGTAGGGTCGGCGGGTGCTCGCGTCCCGCCGTACCGCCACCCGAAGGGTCGTGCTGGCAGGGGGCGGAGCGGCGCTGCTCGCCGGCTGCGACCTCGACCCGCGAGCTGAGCGGGAACCGGCTCCAGCACCGACGTCCGGTGTCCCCTCAGCGGTGTCGGAGGACGCCGACGTCGAGCTCGGCGACCGGCTCCGGCTCAGCGTGCTCGGCATCCTCGGGCTGGTGGAGGCAGCACGGTCGCGCTACCCGCGCCTCCGCCGGCCGCTGGCCGGGCTGCAGGCGATGCACGAGGCCCACCTCGCGTTGCTCGACCAGGTCGGACCGGGGTCGGACGCCGTGCCGACGGGTGTCCCGATCACCCCGGACGGGCCGGCGGCGGCGCTCACCCAGGTCCGCGGCGCCGAGGCGAGCCACCAGCGGATGTTGGGTCGCACGTCCGTGCGGGCAGCGAGCGGGGCCTTCGCCCGGATGCTCGCGAGCATGGGTGCGGGTGTCGCAGCGCACCTGGCCGCGCTGCCGGAGGCGCCATGACGGCCGTCGACGCGCTCCAGGAGACGTTGGCCGCCGAGCACGCCGCCGTCTACATCTACGGCGCCCTCGGTGGCCGGACGTCCCAGTCGGCGACCCCCACGTTGTATGCCGCCGTGCGCGACGCCTACGTCACGCACCGGTCGCAACGCGACCAGCTGACCCGGACCCTCAGGGACCTGGGCGTCGAGCCGGTGGCCAGCGAGGTGGCCTACGACGCACCCGACGACCTGGACACCCCCGAGGCGATCGGGGCCGCGGCAGCCGCGCTCGAGGACGGGTGCGCGGCGACGTACGCCGCGTTGGTCGCCGAGACCGTCGGCGACCAGCGCCGCTGGGCGGTCACCGCCCTCATGGGGGCCGCCGTGCGGCAGGTGGACATGGGAGCGGCACCCGGGATCCTCCCGGGCGCCGCCGACCTCATCAGCTCCTGAGTCGATCCTCAGGCGCGTAGGCGCCGAACATCTGCTGCTCCGCGCCCTCGGGCAGCCGGTGGTCGGTCCCGCCTGTGCGGGCGTAGTCCCAGGGGAAGGTCGCGATGCCGAGGTACTTGCAGTCCACCAGCCGGCTGTTCAGGTCCCGAAGGTCAAAGATCCGCGGGCAGCACGCAAATGGCGACAGGCCCCGAGCGATGCTCGGGGCCTGTCGAGGGATCGTTCACACAGCGGTCCGCGAGCTTGCCTTCCGGGGAAGTCCCGAGATCTCCCCCGGACTGACAAGGTCGCGGACCGATATGCGGGTCTGTCAGCAAAGACCCTGGTCGTACGGCGCTGGGTTCGTCCGGGCCAGCATCCCTTCGGAACCTCTTGCAAAAGTATGCATGCGCTCAAGGGGGGATCCGAGCAGAACAGTTCCTCACCTTTTCGCACTGCAACAACCTGCAGAAGATGCGCTCAATGCACTATTGCGAACTGGCGCCGTGGCCATGCAGGACAGGGCCTGGGTCAGGTGGGGCGGATGCGCCCGGTGATCTGACGCAGCACCGCGGGAACGTCTGCGAGACGCTGCACGACGCCGTCCGGATCACCCTCGGTGTGCCCGATCTGCACGGCCGGGATGTTGCTGTGCGGCACGTGGACGGCCAGCATCCCGGCGCTGTGGGCACCCCACATGTCGTCGAAGAGGCGGTCGCCGACGTACACGCAGCGGCCGGGGTCCTGGACGCCCACGGCGTCCATCGCCGCCTGGAAGGCCATCGGCGACGGCTTGGTCCAGGGGATCTCCGAGCTGTAGACGTCGCCGTCGATCAGCGGCATCAACCCGTCGCGCTCGAAGATGCGGTGGTGCCACTCGCGCGGCCAGATGGTGTTGGAGAGGATGCCGACCTTGAGCCCCTCGGCCCGGAGCTCCTCGAACATCGGCAGCACGTCGGGGTCGGTGAGCGTGTAGGGCTCCCAGAACTCGAAGTACGCCGTCAGGAGCTCGGGATCGTGCTCGAGGCCGGCCTCCGCGAAGAGGTCCTCGATGGTCGCACTGCGCTGGTGGTCGCGCGACCAGCCCCAGACCGTCTGGCCGGCGGCGTGCAGGGCCGCCGCGTTGACCGTGTGGTCGTGGTCGCCCGCGGCACCCACGGCCTGGGCCAGGGCGAACGACTCCTCGTGGAAGTCGATGTCGTGCCACCGGTTGAGGGTGCCGCCCCAGTCGAAGATGACGGCGTCGAGCCCCTCCACCGGCTAGCCCTTCCCGGCCAGGCTCGCCAAGTAGGCGGCCGCCTCGGCGACCGCGACGTCGGTGCGCTCACCGGACCGGCGGTCCTTGACCTCCACCACCCCGTCCGCGAGGCCGCGACCAACGGTCACGATGGTCGGGACGCCCAGGATCTCGGCGTCCTTGAACTTCACTCCCGGGCTCACCTTGGGACGGTCGTCGTAGATCACCTCGACCCCACGGGCGCTCAGGTCGGCGACCAGCGACGCGGCCGCCTCGAAGACGGCCTCGTCCTTGCCGGTCGCAACGACGTGCACGTCGGCAGGCGCGACCTCGCGCGGCCAGCACAGCCCCAGCTCGTCGAGGGTGTTCTCGGCGATCGCGGCGACGGCCCGTGAGGGTCCGATGCCGTAGGAGCCCATCGTGACCGTGACGAGCTTGCCGTTCTCGTCGAGCACCTGGAGGCCGAGCGCGTCGGCGTAGAGGCGGCCGAGCTGGAAGATGTGGCCCATCTCGATGCCGCGCGCGCTCTCGAGCACCCCGTCGTCACAGTTGGGGCAGGGGTCGCCGTCGCGGACCTCGGCGGCCTCGATGGTGCCGTCGGGCGTGAAGTCCCGCCCGACCACGAGGTCGAGGACGTGCTGGCCCTCGACGTTGGCGCCGGTCACCCAACGGGTGCCCTCGACGACGCGGGGGTCCACGACGAAGCGGATGCCGGAGGTGCCGTCCGAGCCGAGGGCGCCGGGGCCGATGTAGCCCTTGACGAGGGTGGGGTGCTTGCGCAGCTCATCCTCGTCCATCGCCTCGACCTCGAGCGGCTCGAGCTGGCCGGAGAGGCGCTTGAGGTCGATCTCGCGGTCGCCGGGCACGCCGATCGCCAGCGGCTCCTTGGTGCCGTCAGGGTGCTTGATGACCACGAGCACGTTCTTGAGCGTGTCGCCCGCCGCCCAGGGTCTGTCGTCGCGCGGCCTCTTCTCGTTGAGGTGGTCGACCAGCGTGTCGATGGTCGGGGTGTCGGGCGTCTCCTCCGCGTGCGCGGCGGGCACGCCGTCGTACGCCACGGGCGCGGGCGGGCGGGTGGCGACCGCCTCGACGTTGGCGGCGTAGTCGCAGCTGGTGCAGCGGACGTAGGTGTCCTCCCCCACGGCGGCCTTGGCGAGGAACTCCTCCGACTTCGACCCGCCCATGGCGCCCGACGTCGCCTTGACGATCACGTATTCGAAGCCGAGTCGGTCGAAGATCCGGATGTAGGCGTCACGGTGGGCCTGGTAGGACACGTCCAGCCCGGCGTCGGTGGCGTCGAACGAGTAGGAGTCCTTCATCACGAACTCACGACCGCGGAGCACGCCGGCACGGGGTCGTGCCTCGTCGCGGTACTTCGTCTGGATCTGGTAGATCCACAGGGGAAGGTCCTTGTAGGACGAGTAGAGGTCCTTGACGATGAGCGCGAACATCTCCTCGTGGGTCGGCCCCAGGAGGTAGTCGGCCCCCTTGCGGTCCTTCAGGCGGAAGATGCCGTCGCCGTAGTCGGTCCAGCGGCCGGTCGCCTCATAGGGCTCGCGCGGCAGCAGCGCGGGGAACAGCAGCTCCTGGGCGCCGATCGCGTTCATCTCATCGCGGATGATCTGCTCGATCTTGCGCAGCACCCGCAGTCCCAGCGGCAGCCAGGTGTACATGCCCGGCGCGACGCGCCGGATGTAGCCGGCACGGACGAGCAGCCGGTGGCTGGGCACCTCCGCGTCGTTGGGGTCCTCGCGCAGGGTGCGCACGAAGAGCGTCGACATCCGAAGGATCATGCGGCAAGGCTACGGCGCGGCGGCGGGCCACCGCGATTCGGTTACGCGTCTGCGGCGCGTACGCCCGCGGACAGCGCGCCGCGCCGAAATGGTGGCGCCGATCGAGCAACCTCGGGTAGAGGTGTTGCGTCTACCTCACGTCGCCCCTGGAGACACCTGACCCGACCAAGCCACCTACGCACCCGGAGCCATCACCCATGAAGAGCCCGTCCTGGCGCCCACTCGCCGCCCTGATCACCACCGCACTGATCACCACCGCCCTGCTCGGCAGCACCGTGAGCCCCGCCGCAGCAGCCCCGGAGAAGATCGTGCTGAGCAAGCTGAGCAAGGGCGCCGCGCCCGCTACGCCGTACGTCGTCGGGCAGGTGCTCGTCGACGGCGAGATCAGCGTCGACCTGCCCAAGGGCGTCACCAGGATCGTCGGGAAGGTCCTCGACGGCTACCTCGTCCAGGGCTACGACTCCAAGCGCGACAAGGAGGTCGTGGTGCGCGTGACTCCCCAGGGTGCCCGCAAGACGCTCGTGCGCGGTGGCTCGCTCAGCGACGCGACCCTGTCGGACGACGGCACCTCCTTCGTTGCCTCGAAGTCCTCCAGGAGCCCGCGGCCGACCGGCAGCACCGTGCTGCGCCGGTACGACGCCGGCACCGGTGACGTCACGCTGAAGACTCAGATCGACGGCTACGGAAGGGTCCTCGACTACGACGGAAGCGTCGCGATCGTCGGCGGGTCCGCTCCCGTCGGGACCCAGGCCTGGGACGTGCTGGGCAACAAGACCGTCCGCGTGCTGGAGCAGGCGGGCTACGAGGCCGACCTCGCGACCGACCGGCTCGCGACGTTCACCAAGGACCCCTACCAGGGTGGCTGCACGGCGGTGTCGAGGCTCTCCAACCCGAGCAAGGTCGTGTGGCGCTCGTGCGCCGAAGCGGTCGAGGCCTGGTCGCCGGACGGCACGCGCATCGCGACCACTCACATCCTGGCCGACGGCATCGGCCCGAACCGGTTCACGCTGCGCAAGATCAGCGGCAGGAAGCTGGGCGTGTACGACGCGCCGGCGTACTTCGGCCGTATCTGGTTCGAGGACGGCACGCACGTGCTCGCCGACACCTTCGCCAAGACCAAGGGAGCCGTCGTCCGCTGCGACTCCGGCGGCTGCGAGAGGGCGACGGCGATCAAGGCGCACAAGACACCGTGAGCGCACCGTCGGGCGCCACGTCCTTCGACGAGTAGGCTCGAACAGTCCGGTCTTGACAGGCAGCTGGGAGTCACCATGCGTCTGCGCCACCTCTTGCCGTCGGTGCTCGCGGCGCTGACCCTGCCGTTCGCCGCCCCGGTGACGGTGGTTCACGCTGCGGCCGCGGCTGCACCGACGATCACCGTCGACCCGACCGAGCTCTCGCGGGGCGAGGATGCGTCGATCCCGATGATCCGCAACGGGAGGATCGTGGACGGCGACCGGACACTCCCCCTGCCGGCTCCGAACGCCGTCATGGTCGGCCGGTCGGGCGACGGCTTCGTGGTCTGGAGCAGCCAGGACGCGCGCACGCCCAAGGTGTGGCGGGTCGACGGCGACGGGTCCGCGACGATGCTGCTGCGCAGCCAGGAGGCGTACGCAACCGTGCTGGCGACCGAGGGCGACCGGCTTGTCGTCCCGAAGACCCGCATCAAGGCCCGGGAGACGCTGCTCACGGTGCACGACGCGATGACCGGAGCAGTCCAGGAACAGACCACCGTGCCCGGCTTCGCGTCCGTCCTCGACGTCGCGGACGGCGTGGGCGTCGTGGGCAGCACCAACCCCGCGCGCACCTGGCGCTGGGACCTGGGGACCGGGCTGCGCGAGCGGCTCGCCAAGGACGCCGGTTACAAGGCCGACCTGTCCACCGACCGGTTGGCCGTCTTCGACGCAGATCCGTTCCGTGGCGGCTGCTCGGTCGTCTCCTCGCTCTCCGACCCCAGCAGCCGGCTGTCGCGGTCGTGCACCGAGCGGGTCGACGAGTTCTCCCCCGACGGCAGGCGGATGGCGCTGGTCGACCTCCTCGCCGACGGGCTCGGCCCCAACCGCGTCATCGTGCGGAGCGTCTCGGGGCGGCGCCTGGTGACCTACGACGCGCCGTACTACTTCGGGATGGTCACCTGGGAGCGAGCGCGCACGCTCCTGCTGCAGACCCACACGACCAAGCGGACCGCGCTGGTGCGTTGTGTGCGCACCGAATGCGAGCGCGCATCCAAGCTGGGGCCGGCGCCGGACCTGCGCCCCTCCGTCACGAACCGCCTGATGGACCCCCTGGCGCCGTGGCTCGCGCGGCCCGCCACGCGGTCCTGATCATCGGCGCCTGCAGCGGCAGCCGGCCGTAGGCGATCGCCTTGAAGCGGGTGCTCCGGCTGCGCCGGGCGTCGTCGGCCATCTTCAGGTTGCCGGGGAAGACGACGACCAGGAGCCCCGCGGAGACCAGGCCCGCGAGCCGCCGGGTGCGCGGGTGCACGAGCCCCGCCGCGCAGGCCAGCTCCGCGACCCCCGAGGCGAGGATCACCTCGCGGTGCGCCGGGACGAAGGCCGGCATCAGCGGCTCGTAGACCTCCGGGCGCGACAGGTGGATCGCGCCGGAGACCGCGAAGATGCCCGCGAGCAGGGCGACGTCCTTGGGCAGGCTCATGTGGACCACCGTAGGTGGACGCCCCGGCGACGGCCACGGTCGATGGTCGAGCAGCGAGCGGAGCGAGCGGTCAGTCGAGACCACGCTCACCGGGTCTCGACACCCCCGCCGGTGGTCGAGCAGCGAGCGGAGCGAGCGGTCAGTCGAGCTCCCGTCTCGCCGGGTCTCGACACCCCCGCCGGTGGTCGAGCAGCGAGCGGAGCGAGCGGTCAGTCGAGACCACGCTCGCCGGGTCTCGACACCCCCGCCGGTGGTCGAGCAGCGAGCGGAGCGAGCGGTCAATCGAGACCACGCTCGCCGGGTCTCGACACGCCCTTGCGCGGCTTCGCAGGCTCAGCCGCGGGACTGCTCGACCTGACCTCGCCACGCCGATCCCTCGTTCCTCCGGATCGGCTGCTCGGTCAAAACATGATGGTGGAGAAGCGGGCGGTCTCGCGGAAGCCGATGCGGGCGTAGGCGGCACGAGCGGGGGTGTTCCACTCGTTGACGTAGAGGGACACGGTCGGGGCGACCTCGCGCCGCACCACCTCGACGACGGCGGCGAGCCCGCGGGTGGCGAGGCCCTCGCCGCGCCGGTCCTCGGGCACCCAGACCCCCTGCACCTGCGCGGCGGTCGGTGACACGCAGGCCACCTCGGCCTTGAAGACGACCCGCCCGGCGTCGTACCTGGCGAACGACCAGCCGCGGCTGATCAGCTGGAGGACGCGGGCGCGGTACATCTCCCGACCACCGGCAGCCTCGGGCGAGACGCCGATCTCCTCCTCGTACATCGCCACGCAGGCGGGGTAGAGGTTGTTGAAGTCGGAGCGCACGCTGCGGCGCACGGCGGGGTCGGGCTCGACCGCAGGGTCGTGGTCGATCAGCAGGTGAGGTTGGCGCCAGCGCAGCTCGCGCACGTCCTCCCACTCCGGGCCGACGACGTCCCAGAAGGCCTCGACGGCGGCGTGTGCACCGACGATCGTCGAGATGGTGCGCGGCTTGGCCAGCGCCCGCTCGGCGAAGGCGCGCGCGGCCTCCTCGTCGGCCTCGACCGGCACCAGGTTGGCGCCCACGTGGCACGCGGACGTGAGGCGGCCGCCGGCGTCGTACCTGCCCCACACCTCGCCGCCGAGCCAGCGGGTGTCGAGCCGGGTGCTGCGGCCGCGGTACTCGACGAACACGTTGGCCACCGGGTCCCGCGCGGTCAACGCCAGGAACTCGTCGAGGTCCGCAGGCCCCAGCACCCGGATCCCGCGGTCGGTGGTCAGCACGGGGCGAGCCTACGCGCCGACCCGCACGCTTGTGGATGGCTCGACGGCGATGCGCCGCAGCGGCGAGGCCCAGGCGAACACGGCCGCGAGACACGCGATGCCGGCGAAGGCGAGGCCGGTCGGCCGCACGCCGATGGCACCCACGACGACGCCGCTCAAGGCCGCTCCGCCCGTCCAGCCCACGCCCCAGCTGAGCATCCGGCCTGCCGTGTTGACGCGGCCCTGCAGGTGCTCGGGCGTGACGGCCTGGCGATAGCTGATGGAGTTGACGACGACCAGGGTGAGGGCGGCCGCCCAGACGAGGTAGAGAAGGGCCGCGAGCCACCAGAGCGTGACGCGGGAGGTCACCACGCCCACGGCCGCCGAGATCGGCACCGCGACCAGGGTGATCCTCGCCGGACGCACGAACCGGACGAGGTGCGGGATGGACAGGGAGGCGGCCAGGCCGCCGATCGCCCAGGCGACGTACGTGATCCCGAACCGCCAGCCCTCGGTGCCCAGACCCAGCACCCGGTCGAGCCAGACGACGGTCAGCGCCATGTAGCCGCCCGTGCTGATCATCATCAGCGTGCCGATCACGGTCATCGAGCGGACGCCCTCATGCCGGAGGAGGAAGGCGAGGCCCTCGCGGACGTCGCGGACCACCACCCGCACGCTCAGCGGGTCGCGCGGTCGCGCGGCGTCCCACATCGGGCGCCCGATGCGCGCCAGCAGCATCGCGCTGACGAGGAAGGTGACGGAGTCGAAGCCCAGCAACCACGCAGGCGCGACCACGGCGAGCAGCGCACCGACGGCTGCGGGGGCCACGATCTCGATCGCGCTCTGCAGGCTCCATGCGTAGGAGTTGGCCTCGGCGATCCGGGACCGCCCGACGAGCATCGGGATGGCTCCGAAGACGGCGCCGTCGAAGAACACCCCGATGGTCGGCCCGAGGAACGCGACCGCCATGACGTGCGGCAGCGTCAGCGCGTCGAGCGCGGCGGCGGCCGGGATGGTGAGCAGCAGCGCGGCACTCAGCAGGTCGGCGGCGACCATGACCCTCTGGCGGTTCCAGCGGTCCGTCAGCGCCCCGGAGAGCAGGCCGAAGAGCAGGTACGGCGTCGCCTCGAGCGCGACGACCAGTGCGGTCAGGCCCGGGTCGTCGCTGGTGCGGTAGACCAGGACCGGCAACGCGATGTACGTCGCCATGCTGCCGAACCCGCTCAGACCCCGCGACACGAGGTAGCGGACGAACTCCTTGTCCTGGAGCAGCCCAGGGTCGGCCACCCGCAGTCAGCTGACGCTGACGGAGGGCTCGGAGCCCTCGACGGCTTCCATCTGCTCGGCGAGCCGCATGGCCTCCTCGATGAGGGTCTCGACGATCTGCGACTCGGGGACGGTCTTGATCACCTCGCCCTTGACGAAGATCTGGCCCTTGCCGTTGCCCGAGGCGACGCCCAGGTCGGCCTCGCGGGCCTCACCGGGACCGTTGACGACACACCCCATCACGGCCACCCGCAGCGGGACCTCCATGCCCTCGAGCCCGGCGGTGACCTCGTCGGCGAGCTTGTAGACGTCGACCTGGGCGCGACCGCAGGACGGGCACGAGACGATCTCGAGCCGCCGCGGCTTGAGGTTGAGCGACTCGAGGATCTGCAGCCCCACCTTGACCTCCTCGACCGGAGGTGCCGACAGCGAGACCCTGATGGTGTCGCCGATCCCCTGGCTCAGCAGGTGACCGAAGGCCACCGCCGACTTGATCGTGCCCTGGAACGCCGGCCCCGCCTCGGTCACCCCGAGGTGCAGCGGCCAGTCCCCGGCCTGGGCGAGCAGCTCGTAGGCCCGCACCATCACGACCGGGTCGTTGTGCTTGACCGAGATCTTGAAGTCGTGGAAGCCGTGCTCCTCGAAGAGGCCCGCCTCCCACACCGCGCTCTCGACGAGCGCCTCGGGAGTGGCCTTGCCGTACTTCTCCAGCAGCCGCTTGTCGAGCGATCCTGCGTTCACGCCGATGCGGATGGAGGTGCCGTGGTCCTTGGCGGCTGCGGCGATCTCCTTCACCTGGTCGTCGAACTTGCGGATGTTGCCGGGGTTGACGCGGACGGCGGCGCAGCCGGCCTCGATCGCCGCGAAGACGTACTTGGGCTGGAAGTGGATGTCGGCGATCACCGGGATCTGCGAGTGCCGCGCGATCTCGGGAAGCGCGTCGGCGTCGTCCTGGCTGGGGCACGCCACCCGGACGATGTCGCAGCCCGTGGCGGTCAGCTCGGCGATCTGCTGGAGCGTGCTGTTGACGTCGGAGGTCAGCGTGGTCGTCATCGACTGGACCGAGATCGGGTGGTCGCTGCCGACGCCCACCTTGCCGACCTGGATCTGCCGGGTCTTCCTGCGGGGGGCGAGCACGGGAGGAGGCAGCGCGGGCATGCCCAGACCGACGGACGTCATGCCTCAGAGATTACTGGCGGGAGCGTCAGAAGCCGGTGTCGACGGGGGCCACGAGGTCTCCGACGATGAGCACGACCCCCATCACCAGGAGCGCCGAGGCGACGACGTACGCCACCGGCAGCAGCCGCGCGACGTCGACGTAGCCCGGGTCGGGCCGGCGGCGCAGGCGCGCGAGCCCGCGGCGCAGCGCTTCGTAGAGTGCGCCGGCGATGTGTCCGCCGTCGAGCGGCAGCAACGGCACGAAGTTGAAGAGCCCGATGAAGAGGTTGAACCCGCCCACGATCAACGCGAGGAAGGCGATCTTGCTGTCGTTGGGGATCAGGTCGGTCGACGCGGTCTCACCTGCGATCCGGCCGCCGCCGACGATGCTCACCGGGCTGTCGGCCGCTCGCTCCTCGACGCCGACGATCGCCTTCGCGACGCCCCAGACCTTCACCGGCAGCTGGGCCAGGGCCTGCAGGCTGTGCACGGTCTTGTCGCCCATGTCACGCACGGTGTAGAGCGGACCGCCGTGCACGAGCCCGTCCACGGTGGGCTGGACGCCGAGGAAGCCCACCTGCGTCAGCGTCTCGTCCGTCGGGTCCTCGCTGATGGGCCGTGCCGTGACGATGGTGTTGGTGGTGACCTCCAGCTGCTCTCCGCCGCGGTCGATGAGCAGCGTCACCTCGCCGTCGGAGTTGCTGCGGATCTGGTCCTGGAGCTCCTCCCACGACGTCACCGGCCGTCCGTTGACGGCGACGAACTCGTCGCCGGGCTGGAGGCCGGCGAGCTTGGCAGGGGTCACCTCGTCGGTGGGCTCGCACGTGCGTCCGTCCTCGGAGTAGGGGACGACGCAGTCGAGGACCTCCTCGACGACCGGCTCGACGTTCGGCTCGACCGGGTTGCCGTACGTCGCGTAGACGCCCCAGAAGAGGAAGAAGGCGATGAGGATGTTGACGGTCGGGCCGCCCGCCATCACCACGACCTTCTTCCACCACGCCATGCGGTAGAAGAGCCGACCCTCGTCACCGGGCTTCACGTGCTCCCACTCCGCCGCGCGTGCGTCGGAGATGAGCTGGGTGAACATGCCGGTGTTGGACTTGCGGACCCGCAGGACCCGTTCGCCGTTCTCGTCGTGCTCGACCTCTCCGAGGTCGTCGGCGCCCGGCGGCAGCATCCCCACGATCTTGACGTAGCCGCCGAGCGGGATCGCCTTCACGCCGTACTCGGTCTCGCCGACCTGCCTGCTCCACACGGTCGGGCCGAAGCCGATGAAGTATTGGGTGACCTTCCCGCCGAACGCCTTCGCCGGGATCATGTGACCGAGCTCGTGCAGACCGATCGACACCAGGATCGCGGCCACGAAGACGACGACGCCCAGCACGTAGAGCAGCGCGGTCATCTGGTCCCCTAGGCGGTGGGCAGGAGGGCCCTCTCGCGGGCCCAGGAGTCGACGGCGAGCACGTCGTCGACGGTCAGGTCGGTCGCCTCCGAGGATACCGGGGCCTCGGCTGCCGCGTGGGCGTGCAGCACCATCCGCACGGTCGGCACGATGTCGGCGAAGCTCATCCGGCCGTCGAGGAAGGCCTCCACGCAGACCTCGTTGGCCGCGTTGTACGCCGCCGGCGCCGTGCCGCCAGCGACCCCCGCCTCACGGGCCAGCGCGACGGCGGGGAACGCCTCGTCGTCGAGCGGGAAGAACTCCCACGTCTCGGGTCGGGTCCAGTCGACGGGCGCCCCGGCCGCGGGCACCCGGTCGGGCCACGCGAGCGCGAGCGCGATGGGGATGCGCATCGTCGGCGGGCTCGCCTGCGCAATGGTCGAGCCGTCGATGAACTCCACCATCGAGTGGACGACGCTCGTCGGGTGCACCACGACCTCGATCCGGTCGAAGTCGAGCCCGAAGAGCAGGTGCGCCTCGATCACCTCCAGTCCCTTGTTGACGAGGGTGGCGGAGTTGATCGAGATGACGGGACCCATCGCCCACGTCGGGTGCGCCAACGCCTGCTGGGGTGTCACGTCGCGCAGCCGGTCGGCCGACCAGCCGCGGAACGGGCCACCCGACGCGGTCAGCACGAGGCGGCGTACCTCCTCCGCGCGGCCTGCGCGCAGGCACTGCGCGAGCGCGGAGTGCTCGCTGTCGACCGGCACGATCTGCCCGGGGGCGGCGAGCCGGGTGACGAGCGGGCCGCCGACGATCAGCGACTCCTTGTTGGCCAGCGCCAGGGTGTTGCCGGCCTCGAGCGCGGCCAGCGTCGGCCGCAGCCCCACGGCACCGGTGATGCCGTTGAGGACGACGTCGCAGTCCATCGCGGCCGCCTCGGACGAGGCGTCCTCGCCCAGCCCGGCGTACGCCGGCGCGAACTCGGCCACCTGCTTCTCGAACAGCTCGGGGTTCGACCCGCCGGCCGTGAGCCCGACGACGCGGAACCGGTCCGGGCTCTCTCGCACCAGGTCGAGCGCCTGTGTCCCGATCGACCCCGTCGACCCCAGGACCACTACGTCACGTCGCGTCACGACGCCATTCTGCCGACATCGAGGTCCGCGTCCGTGTCACCGGCTGTCACCCGCGGCGCAGCGCCGGCCTCAAGCTGTCGAGGACCGCGGCGTCCTCGATGGTCGAGGGCACCGCGGGGTCGTGCCCGTCGGCGATCTCTCGCATCGTCTTGCGCAGGATCTTGCCGCTGCGGGTCTTGGGGAGGCCGCCCACCACGCTCACGTCCTTGAGCGCCGCGACCGCGCCGATCTCGTCGCGCACCAGCTGCACGAGCTCGCGAGCCAGCTCGTCGGGGTCCCTGTCCACGCCGGCCTTGAGGACGACGAAGCCGCGCGGCAGCTGACCCCTCATCTGGTCGGCCACGCCGATGACGGCGCACTCGGCGACGGCTGGGTGCTGGGCGAGCACCGCCTCCATCGAGCCCGTCGAGAGGCGGTGGCCGGCCACGTTGATCACGTCGTCGGTGCGCCCCATGACGTAGAGGTAGCCGTCCTCGTCCATGTAGCCACCGTCGCCCGACAGGTAGTAGCCCTCGAACGCCGAGAGGTACGACGCCACGAACCGCTCGTCGTCGTTCCACAGCGTCGGGAGCGCCCCTGGCGGCAGCGGCAGCCGCACGCAGATCGCGCCCTCCGTACCGGCGGGCACCTCCTGGCCGCGCTCGTCGAGCACCCGCACGTCCCAGCCCGGCACCGGGACCGAGGGCGAGCCGGGCTTGATCGGCATCGGCTCGAGGCCGCGCAGGTTGGCCGCGATGGGCCAACCGGTCTCGGTCTGCCACCAGTGGTCGATGACGGGAACGCCGAGCGAGTCGCTGGCCCAGTGGTAGGTGTCGGGGTCGGTCCGCTCCCCCGCCAGGAAGAGCGTCTCCAGGCTCGAGACGTCGTACGCCGCCCGCAGCCGTCCCTCCGGGTCCTCCTTCTTGATCGCCCGGAAGGCCGTCGGCGCGGTGAAGAGCGCCTTCACCTTGTGGTCGGCGATGACCCGCCAGAAGGCGCCGGCGTCGGGCGTCCCGACAGGCTTGCCCTCGTAGAGGATCGTCGTCGCGCCCGTGAGCAGCGGCGCGTAGACGATGTAGGAGTGGCCGACCACCCAGCCCACGTCGGACGCGGTCCACCAGACGTCGCCCTCTCCCACGCCGTAGATGTTCGGCAGCGACCAGGCCAGCGCCACCGCGTGCCCGCCGTTGTCGCGCACGACGCCCTTCGGCTTCCCGGTGGTGCCGGAGGTGTAGAGGATGTAGAGAGGGTCGGTCGCCTCCACCTCGACGCACGCTGCCGGGTTGGCGCGGCCCGCGCGCATCACGTCCTCCCAGTCGAGGTCGCGCCCGTCGACCATGGTCGCCTCGGCCTGGGGTCGCTGCTTGAGGACCACTGCGTCCGGCTTGTGGTGAGCGCGCTCGAGGGCCTTGTCGAGGATCGGCTTGTACTCGATGACCCGGGTCGGCTCGATGCCGCACGACGCCGACACGACGACCTTCGGCTGGGCGTCGTCGATGCGCACCGCCAGCTCCGCCGGCGCGAAGCCGCCGAACACGACGGAGTGGACCGCCCCGATGCGGGCGCAGGCGAGCATCGCGATCGCCGCCTCCGGGATCATCGGCAGGTAGATGACGACCCGGTCCCCCTTGCCGACCCCGAGCTGCTGGAGGGCGCCGGCGAACGCTGCCACGTCCTCGAGCAAGCGGGCGTACGTGATCGACCGGGACTTCCCGTCGTACGCCGAGTCGTGCACCAGCGCGACCCTGTCCCCGTGACCGCGCACGACGTGCCGGTCGAGGGCGTTGAAGCAGGTGTTGAGGCTGGCGTCGGGGTACCAGCGGTAGAACGGCGCCCGGCTGTCGTCCAGGATCTTGTCGGGCTTCCGGATCCAGTCGACCAGGCTCGCCTGGTCCCGCCAGAATCCTTCAGGGTCCTGCAGGGAACGGTCGTACGTCGCGCGGTAGGCACCCATGGCGGTCAGCGTCTCACTCTTACTAGTCTCCAGCCATGCCCCAGCCTGCCGAAGGTGGCCCGACGCTCCCGCAGGAGCGTCGCCTCGTCACCGAGATCCCCGGACCCGAGTCGTCCGCTCGCCTCGCCCGCAAGAAGTCGTTCGTCGCCGACGGGGTCGGCAACGTGCTGCCGGTCTTCATCGAGGCGGCCGGGGGCGGGGTGCTCGTCGACGTCGACGGCAACTCCCTCATCGACCTCGGCTCCGGCATCGCCGTGGTGTCGGTCGGCAACGCGGCCCCACGCGTCGTCAGGCGCGTGCAGGAGCAGGTGGCGGCGTTCACGCACACCTGCTTCATGGTCACGCCGTACGACGGCTACGTCGACGTCTGCGAGCAGCTCGCCGAGCTGACCCCCGGCGACCACGCGAAGAAGTCCGCGCTCTTCAACTCCGGTGCCGAGGCGGTCGAGAACGCCGTCAAGATCGCGCGGGTGGCCACCGGCCGCGACGCGGTCGCGGTCTTCGACCACGCCTACCACGGGCGCACCAACCTCACGATGGCGATGACGGCCAAGAACATGCCCTACAAGAACGGCTTCGGTCCGTTCGCCGGCGAGGTCTACCGCGCGCCGATGTCCTACCCGTTCCGCGACGGGCTGTCCGGCCCGGACGCGGCGGCGCTCGCGATCGACGTGCTCGAGAAGCAGGTGGGCGCCGACAACCTCGCCTGCCTGGCGATCGAGCCGATCCTGGGCGAGGGCGGCTTCGTGGTGCCGGCCGACGGCTTCCTGCCGGCCCTGCGTCAGTGGACCGCCGACAAGGGCATCGTGTTCATCGCCGACGAGATCCAGTCCGGCTTCTGTCGCACCGGCGACTGGTTCGCGTGCGACCACGAAGGCGTCGTACCCGACCTGGTCACCACCGCCAAGGGCATCGCGGGCGGCATGCCGCTCGCGGGCGTCACCGGCCGCGCCGACCTCATGGACGCCGTCCACGTGGGCGGCCTGGGCGGTACGTACGGCGGCAACCCGGTTGCCTGCGCGGGTGCGCTCGGCTCGATCGAGGAGATGCGCGAGCACAACCTCGTCTCGCGGGCCCGGGCCATCGGCGACCTGATGCGCGGCCGGCTCGAGGCACTCCAGGCCGACCACCCGGTCATCGGCGACATCCGCGGTCGCGGCGCCATGATGGCGATCGAGCTCTGCGAGCCCGGCACCACCAGGCCCGACGCCGCCCGCGCCGCCGCCGTCAACGCGGCCTGCCACAAGGCCGGCGTGGTCACCCTGACCTGCGGCACCTGGGGCAACGTCTTCCGCTTCCTGCCCCCGCTGTCGATCGGCGACGACCTGCTGAACGAGGGGTTCGACGTGGTCGCGGAGGCCTTCGCCCAGACCGCCTGAGGCCGACCGGTGGTCGAGGAGGTCGGAATAGGCCGGCGATCAGCTGAGGTTGTGCCCAGGTGACCACACCTGCGCTGTCCGTGCTCGACCTGGTGCCCGTGCGCTCCGACCAGACGACCGGTGACGCGCTGGCCGCGACCAGGTCGTTGGCGAGGGTTGCTGACGAGCTGGGCATGCGGCGCTACTGGCTGGCGGAGCACCACAACATGCCGGCGGTGGCGGCGACCAACCCGCCGGTCCTGGTCGCGATGGTCGCGGCCGCCACCGAGCGGATCCGGGTCGGCTCCGGCGGGGTGATGCTGCCCAACCATGCTCCGTTGGTGGTGGCCGAGCAGTTCGCGCTGCTCGAGGCGGCGTACCCCGGGCGCATCGACCTCGGCATCGGCCGCGCGCCAGGCACCGACCCGGTGACCAGCTTTGCCCTCCGCCACGGGGCGGGGGGCGTGACCGACGACGCGGTCGAGCAGTTCCCGCACTACGTCGACAACATCATCACGATGATGTCGCCGGGCGGCGCCGGGCTGCGCGTCGGCGGCACCATGCACGCCCTCAACGCCACCCCGGCGGCCACGAGCGTGGCCCCGGTCTGGCTGCTCGGCTCCTCCGACTACTCCGCTCGCCTGGCCGCGGAGAAGGGCCTGCCGTACGTCTTCGCCCACCACTTCTCGGGTCGCGGCACAGCAGAGGCGCTCGCCCTCTACCGGGAGAACTACCGGCCCAGCGAGGAGCACCCCGAGCCGCGCACGTTCCTGACCGTCAACGCCGTGGTCGCCGACACCCACGAGGAGGCAGAGCGGCTCGTGCTGCCCAACCTGCTGTCGATGCTCGCCCTGCGCACGGGCGGCCGGCTCGCACCCCAGAGACTCGTGGACGAGGCCGAGACGGTGACGATCCCCGACGAGCACCACGCCCTGGCGACCGGCATGCTCGACCGCTGGATCGTCGGGGACGCGAAGGCAGCCGCCGAGCAGGTGCGCGAGCTGGCAACGACGTACGACGTCGACGAGGTCATGCTGCACCCCGTCGCGGGGGCGTACGCCGGCTCGGCAGCCGACCGGTCCGTCACCCGGGAGGAGACGCTCCGGCTCCTCACAGCCGCCCTCGACTAAGGCTGCTTCTCCACCTGTCCCCAGGGCGAGCCGTACTCCGTCAGCAGGTCGAGGAACGGCTGCGCGTCGAAGGCCTCCGGGCCGAGGATGCCCGCCCCGGACCAGATGCCGCGAGCGATCAGCTCGAGCGCGACCACGGGGTTGATCGCGGTCTGCCAGACCACGCACTGGTGCCCGTACTCCTGCATCGTCCACTCGTTGTCGACGACGTGATAGAGGTACGTCGACCGCGGCTGACCGTCTTTCCCTGTGCCGGTGACCCAGAGCCCGGCGCAGGTCTTGCCCTTCATCCGCGGGCCCACGGTCGCGGGGTCCGGCAACACCGCCGCGACGACGTCACGCGGGCTGACCTCGACGCCCTTGACCCGCACCTTCTCGGTCTTGTCGAGACCGAGGGTGTGGAGCACCTTGAGGACGTTGATGAACTCGTCACCCAGCCCGTACTTGAAGGTCGCCCGCTTGCAGTCGACCCAGCGCGGCATGAGAAGCACTTCCTCGTGCTCGACGTTGACGCACTCGACCGGGCCGATGCCCTCGGGGAAGTCGAAGACCTCGGGCTCGCTGAACGGCGGCGTCGTGAACCAGCCGCCGTCGACCTCGGCCCGCGCCTTCTCGTAGATCACCGGCGGGTTGAGGCACTCCTCGATCGTCGTCCACATCGAGAACGAGGGCGCGAAGACCTCGTTGCCGTCGTCGTCGGTCACGACCAGGTTGGCGCCGTCGCGGGTGCCGAGCTCGTCGATCTCGGAGAAGAGGTGGTCGGCGGCGTACCGCGCGAACACGTCGGACAGACCTGGCTCGACCCCCATCCCGACGAGCGCGAGTCGTCCGGCGCCCTCCCAGCGGCTCGCCTGCGCGAACTGCTCGTCGCCGAGCTTGACCCCGCACTTGGAGTACGGCGCGTCGGGATGCGGCTTGCTCAGCGACATCGCCATGTCGACGTAGTCGGCACCGGCAGCGAAGGCGCCCTCGAAGATCGACATGTTGAAGACAGGGTCGACGGCGTTCATCACGTGGGTGATGCCGTGCTCGCGACACAGGCTCTCGACCGAGTCGGCGGACGACGCGTCGATCTGCGCCGCGGCGTAGCGCTCGTCGGTGGCCGCGCCCTTCTCGGCCCGTGCCACGTCGTAGTCGGCGACCACGATCCGCTCGAAGAAGTCACGGCGTGCGGCGATCGCGGTGAACGCACCGCCGACACCGCCGGCGCCGACCAGCAGGATTCTCATGTTGCTCACTCTCGGTGGTCGAGCGGTTCGGTGGTCGAGCGGTTCGGTGGTCGAGCGGTTCGGTGGTCGAGCGGTTCGGTGGTCGAGCGGTTCGGTGGTCGAGCGGTTCGGTGGTCGAGCGGTTCGGTGGTCGAGCGGTTCGGTGGTCGAGCGCAGTCGAGACCTCACTCACCCAAGAAGTGCATGACGTGCTTGAGGCGGGTGTAGTCCTCGAAGCCGTAGACGGACAGGTCCTTGCCGTAGCCCGAGTGCTTGAAGCCGCCGTGCGGCATCTCGGAGATGAACGGGATGTGGGTGTTGACCCAGACGCAGCCGAAGTCGAGCCGCTTGGTCATCCGCATCGCTCGGCCGTGGTCCTTGGTCCACACGCTGGAGGCCAAGCCGTACTTCACGCCGTTCGCCCACTTCACCGCCTCGGCCTCGTCGGAGAACTTCTGCACGGTGATCACCGGCCCGAAGATCTCGGTCTGGATCTGCTCGTCGTCCTGCCGCAGGCCGGAGAGCACGGTGGGCTCGTAGAAGTAGCCCGCCTCGCCCTGCTGCTTGCCGCCGGTGTTGAGCGTCGCGTGGTCCGGCAACCGGTCGACCATCCCGCTCACGTGCGTGAGCTGGTTGGCGTTGTTGATGGGCCCGTAGAGCACGTCCTCGTCGTCGGGCATGCCCGTCTTGATGCCCTTGGCGGCGTCGGTCAGCGCGGCGACGAAGTCGTCGTACGCCCCGGGGCCGGCGATCACCCGGGTGGCGGCCGTGCAGTCCTGGCCGGCGTTGAAGTAGCCCGCCTCGGCGATCGACCCCGCGGCCGCCTCGATGTCGGCGTCGTCGAAGACGACGACGGGTGCCTTGCCGCCGAGCTCGAGGTGCACCTTCTTGAGGTCGGCGGCCGCCGACCTGGCGACCTCCATGCCGGCGCGCACCGAGCCGGTGATCGCGACCATCTGCGGGGTGTCGTGCTCGATCAGCTGACGCCCGGTGTCCCGGTCGCCGCACACGACGTTGAGCACGCCCGGCGGCAGGAACTCCTGGGCCAGCTCGGCCAGCAGCGTGGACGACGCCGGCGTGGTGTCGCTGGGCTTGAGGACGATCGTGTTGCCGGCGGCGAGGGCGGGCGCGATCTTCCAGATCATCATCATCAGCGGGTAGTTCCACGGCGTCACCTGCCCGATCACGCCGATCGGCTCACGGCGCACGTACGACGTGTGGCCGGCCATGTACTCGCCGGCCGAACGGCCCTCGAGGATCCGGGCCGCGCCGGCGAAGAACCGGAAATGGTCGGACGCGTAGGGCATCTCCTCCGACATGGTCAGGCCGAGGGGCTTTCCGGTGTCCTTCGACTCGACGGCGAGGATCTCCTCGGCGCGCGCCTCGATGGAGTCGGCGATCCTGAGCAGCGCGCGGGCCCGGTCCTGCGGCGTGCTGTCGCCCCACTCCTCGAAGGCAGTCGCCGCGGCGGCGTACGCGCGGTCGACGTCCTCGGCGCCCGACATCGGCGCCTGGGCGTACACCTCGCCGGTGGTCGGGTCGATGACGTCGTAGGTCTTCCCCGACACCGAGTCGACGAGCTCTCCGTTGATGACGTTCTTGAAGGTCTGGTCGGCCATGGCGGGGAGCCTAGCCAGCGGCCTGCGAATTCTGTAGAGGCAGCGCGATTCCACGACGGAATCCGTCGTCGCAGCCGGGGGTGACGATGGCTGTGTCGGCGAGACGAGATGGGACGATGCGCACATGCCGTCGCTGCCGTCCTTCCTGCGGGACCTCCGTCGCCCGGTCCTCGTCGTGATGGTGGTGGCCCCCGTCGGGCTGCTCGCTGTGTGGTTCCTCAACCGCGACGCCTACCTCGGGCTCGCGGTCGGCCTGGCCCTGGTGCTGGTGATCGCCGGGCTCGTGCTCGCCGTGCTGCAGTGGCGGCACGGCTACCGACGGTTCGCAGCGATCGTGACGGCGCTGTCGGTGCTCGTCGCGGGTTCGGTGTCGGCGTACCTGTGGACCCTCAACGACGCGCTCGGCGACATCACGCAGATCGCCACCCCGTTCGAGAACGACGACGAGGGACGGCCCGAGAAGCCGCCGAACACGTCGCTGAACATCCTGCTCATGGGGGCCGACGACCCCGAGCAGCTCGTCGACAAGCCCACCGTGGCCGAGCTGCTCGAGGACGGCGCGTGGAACCCCGGCGCCTACCGCAGCGACACGCTGATGGTGGTGCACGTCCCCGCCGACCGGAAGGCGGCGTACCTCGTCTCGATCCCCCGCGACTCGTTCGTGCCGATCTACGACCAGGACGGGGAGGAGCACGGTGAGGCGAAGATCAACGAGGCGTTCTCGCAGTACGGCCCGTTCGGCACCTGGCGCACCGTGGAGGAGCTCAGCGGCCTGCACATCGACCACATGGCGATCATCGACTTCAACGGGTTCCGCGAGCTGACCTCCGCGATCGGCGGCGTCGACGTCTACATCCCCGAGGACGTCTACGACTCCAAGCAGGACCAGGAGTGGAAGCAGGGCGAGGTCCACCTCGAGGGAGTGCTGGCGCTCAAGTACGTGCGGATGCGCTACGGCCTCACGCAGGGCGACTTCGACCGCGTGGACCGGCAGCAGAACTTCCTGCGCGCGGTCATGAAGAAGATGCTCTCGAAGGAGACCGTCGGCTCGGTCACCCGGTTCCCCGCCACCCTCAGAGCGATCACCGGTCACCTCACGACGGACGACTGGCCCAAGAACGAGATCCGACGACTCGCTTTCGGGCTGCGCGGGCTCGACGGTGACAAGGTGCGGTTCGTGACGCTGCCCAACTCCGGCACCGCCACCGATCCGGCCGCCGGCTCGATCGTGGTGGTCGACGAGCGCCGCGCCAAGGTGCTCTTCGACGCGATGGAGTCCGACCGGGTCGGCGCCTACCTGCGCCGCAATCCCGACGACGAGCTGCCCGACGAGGACGAGGTCAGCTGACCCCCGAAGGTTCAGCGACTCGTCACCACCCCGTGATCGACGAGCGCGCCACCCTCTTCCTGGTGCACGAGACCCCCACCTCCGCCCTGCAGCTCATGCGCTCGATGGCCCGCCTCAGCCGCCGAAGACCCGCTCGCCGTCGATCCAGGTGGAGACCACGCGGGCGGCGCCGATCTCCTCGGGCCGTCCGGAGAAGGGGTCGCGGTCGAGGACGACCAGGTCGGCGGCCGCGCCGGGTGCGAGGACTCCTCCGCCGTCCGTGCGGTCGCGGCCGTTGATCCAGGCCGAGCCGGAGGTGTACGCCGCGAAGGCGGTCTCGAGGGCCAGCGCCTGCTCGGGGAGGAAGGGCTCGGACCCCGCGCGGCCCTCGTCGCCGTACGCCGTCCTGGTCACCGCGGTGTGGATGGCGGCCAGCGGGTCCGGCGTGGAGACCGGCCAGTCGCTGCCGGCGACCAGGCGGGCGCCGGCGCGGTGCAGGTCGCCGAAGGGGTACTGCCACGCCGACCGGGTCTCCCCCAGGAACGGCAGCGTCAGGTCGATCATCTGCTCGTCGAGGCACGCCCACAACGCCTGCATGTTGGCGGCCACCCCCAGCGCGCCGAAGCGCGGCACGTCGTCGGGATGGATGAGCTGCAGGTGCGCGATGTGGTGCCGGCGCTCGGGGTCGGTGCCCTCGAAGGCGTCGAGCGCCTCCCGCATCCCGCGGTCGCCGATCGCGTGCACGTGCACCTGGAAGCCCGCCGCGTCCAGCGCCGTCACCGCCTCCCGCAGTGACCCGGCCTCCACGAAGGAGTGGCCGCGGTTCTCGGTCGCGTGCCCGCACCTGTCGAGGTAGGGGTCGAGCATCGCGGCCGTGCCGTTCTCGGCGACACCGTCCTGCATGATCTTCACGGTCGTCGCGCGGAAGCGTCCGGCCGTCATCGCGTCCCGGCGGCCCACGAGGTCGGCGACCTGCTCGACGCCCAGACGGCGCTCCCACCACAGCGCGCCGACCACCTGCGAGCGCAGGTCGCCGTTGGCGGCGGCCGAGGTGTACGTCGACGCGGGGTCGTCCATGCCGGAGTACGCGCCCACGATCGCGTCCTGCCAGGCGGTGACCCCGAGCGAGTGCAGGTAGGCCTGGCCGGCCAGCAGCGCGGCGTAGTAGTCCGCGCCGGTCGTGCGTGGGAGGAACCGCGAGACCAAGGCGGTGGCCCCCTCGTGCAGGGTGCCGGTCGGGTGGCCGTCGGCGTCGCGCTCGATCCGCCCGTCAGGCGGGTCCGGGGTGTCGCGGTCGAGACCGGCGATCTCCATCGCACGCGAGCTGACCCAGGCGCCGTGGTGGTCGCGGTTGGGCAGGAAGACCGCCCGGCCCGGCACCGCGGCGTCCAGGTCGGCGGCCGTCGGGTTGCCGCCCGGGAAGGCCGGCATGCCCCAGCCACCACCGAGGATCCACTCGAGGTCGGGGTTCGCGTCGGCGTACGCCTTGATGGCGGCGAGGTACTCCTCGCGCGTCGAGAGCTCCGACAGGTCGCAGCGCAGCCGCTCCAGCCCACCCTGGATCGGGTGCACGTGGGCATCGGTGAAGCTCGGCGAGACCAGGCCACCGCCGAGGTCGACGACGTCGTGGTCTCGTGACGGTTGCTGCGCAACCTCCTCGACCACCGAGGTGACGCGGCCGTCCTCGACCAGCACCGACCGCGCGCCGAGGTAGCGGTGCCCGTCGAAGACGGCGCCGTTGGTGAAGAGCGTGCCCATCAGCGCCCCTCGAGCAGCGGGCCGGCAGGGTCGTGGGTGATACCGTGCTTGGCCACGGCCAGCCCCGAGAGCGCCTCGAGACAGACCCGGTTGGCGAGGTACGTCGTGATCTCGGCGTGGTCGTAGGGCGGCGAGACCTCCACGACGTCGATGCCGGCGATGGGCAGCTCGCGGCAGATCCGGCGTACGGCGTCGAGGAGCTCGCGCGACGAGAGCCCGCCGGGCTCGGGCGTGCCCGTCCCGGGAGCGTGGCCCGGGTCGCAGACATCGATGTCGACGGACAGGAAGACCGCGTCGCAGTCGTCGAGAGCGATCTCGAAGGCCTCGTCGAGGCAGGCCCCCAGACCGCGCTTCACGATCTCGGTCATCTCGTAGGAGCGCATGTCCTGCTCGGCCATCCAGCCCAGCGTCTCGGGGCCGGGCCAGTAGCCGCGCAGGCCCATCTGGAGGAACCGGTCTCCCCGCAGGGCGCCGGACTCGATCAGCCGCCGCATCGGCTGTCCGTGCCCGTAGAGAGACCCGAACTCGATGTCACCGGTGTCGGCGTGCGCGTCGAAGTGGATCATCGAGACCCGGCCGAACCCACGGTGCCGGGCCACCCCGGTCGCATCGGCCCGGGTGATCGAGTGGTCGCCGCCGAGCACGAGCGGGACCGCGCCGGTCTGCGCGACGGCGTACACCGCCGCCTCCAGAGCGGCGTGCGCCACCTCGATCTCGCCGGGGGGCATCTCCACGTCGCCGACGTCGACGACGCGCAGGTCCTGGAGGGCATCGACGCGCAGCGCCATGTGCGGTCGCGAACCGTCGTGGGCGAGGTAGTCGGTGCCCCGGATCGAGGATGGTCCGAACCGTGTGCCGGGCCGGTGCGAGGTGCCGGAGTCGAAGGGCGCGCCCACGATGACGACGTCCGCGTCGGCGTACGTCGCCGGCTCGTCGAGGTCGGCAGCGGGCACGCCGAGGAAGGTGATGTCCGGTCCGAACTGCGCGCCGTACCTCGTCATGGTCGCCCCTCTCCTAGGCTGGCCCTCCCCAGGTGGACAGTCCTACCAGCGCACCGGGAGGCAGCGCCACGCTGACACCCTGTCCAAAATCTGCGAATTCCGTCGTCTTCACCTACGATTCCTGCGGATTCGCTTGTGCGTTGTGGGCGGAGACGAGACGATGGGCTGACACCAGCCAAGGAGGATATGACTCATGACGACCCCCCTCGACCCCCAGGATCGGGAGCGTCAGCAGCAGGCCGCGAAGGACCATCTCTGGCTGCACTTCTCGCGCCACTCGGTCTACGCCGACAACGAGATGCCCACCATCGTGCGCGGCGAGGGCGTCTACATCTACGACGACCAGGGCCGCCGCTACCTCGACGGTCTCGCGGGTCTGTTCGTGAACCAGCTCGGCCACGGCCGCCGCGAGCTGGCCGAGGCCGCCGCGAAGCAGGCCTCGGAGCTGGCGTTCATGCCGCTGTGGTCCTACGCGCACCCCCAGGCGATCGCCCTGGCCGAGCGCGTCGCGGGCTACGCCCCGGGCGACCTGAACCGCATCTTCTTCACCACCGGCGGCGGCGAGGCCGTCGAGTCGGCCTGGAAGCTCGCCAAGGCGTACTTCAAGCTCACCGGCAAGCCCACCAAGCACAAGGTCATCAGCAGGGCGATCGCCTACCACGGCACCCCGCAGGGCGCTCTCTCCATCACCGGCATCCCCGGCATGAAGGCGCCCTTCGAGCCGCTGGTGCCCTCGACGTTCCGGGTCCCCAACACCAACTTCTACCGCGCGCACGAGATGGCCGGTGCCCCGTCGGGCGACGGTGACGTCGAGGCGTTCGGCCGCTGGGCCGCCGATCGGATCGCCGAGGCCATCGAGTTCGAGGGCCCCGACACCGTCGCCGCCGTCTTCCTCGAGCCGGTGCAGAACTCCGGCGGCTGCTTCCCGCCCCCGCCCGGCTACTTCGAGCGGGTGCGCGAGATCTGCGACCAGTACGACGTGCTGCTGGTCTCCGACGAGGTCATCTGCGCCTTCGGGCGGCTCGGCCACATGTTCGGCGCGGAGCGCTACGGCTACCAGCCCGACATCATCACCTGCGCCAAGGGCCTCACCTCCGGCTACAGCCCGCTCGGCGCGATGATCGCCTCCGACCGGCTGATGGAGCCGTTCCTGAAGGGCCAGAACTCCTTCCTGCACGGCTACACCTTCGGCGGGCACCCAGTGTCCTGCGCCGTCGCGATGGCCAACCTCGACGTCTTCGAGAACGAGAAGATCAACGAGCACGTCCGCGACAACGAGGGCACCTTCCGCTCCACGCTGGAGAAGCTCACCGACCTCCCGATCGTCGGCGACGTGCGCGGCGACGGGTACTTCTACGGCATCGAGCTCGTCAAGGACAAGGTCACCAAGGAGACCTTCGACGACGACGAGTCCGAGCGGCTGCTGCGCGGCTTCCTGTCCCGCGCGCTCTTCGACGCGGGCCTCTACTGCCGCGCCGACGACCGTGGCGACCCGGTCATCCAGCTCGCTCCCCCGCTGGTCTGCGACCAGGAGCACTTCGACGAGATGGAGTCCATCCTGCGCGTCGTGCTCGAGAAAGCCTGGACGCTGCTCTGAGCTGTTGAGTTGGCCCGGAGGGCCCCTCGACTTGGCCCTCCGGGCGCCAGCGAAAGTCAAGAGCAACGACAGCAACGGATTGAGGGGCCCGGAGGGCCAAGTCGAGGGGCCCTCCGGGCCAACTCAACAAGCAGTCAGCTGTCGAAGCCCAGGCCCGCCTTGTCGAGGGCGCGCAGCCACAGGTTCCGACGGCCGGCCTGCGCGTCGGCGCGCTCGAGCGACCAGCGCGTCAGGTTGATGCCGACCGAGCGGAACGGCTCGGGCGGGAAGGGCAACGGCTTCTCGCGCACCATGGCCAGACGGGTGCGTTCGGTGTCCTCGCCGTGCAGCAGGTCGAGCACGACGTCGGCGCCGAAGCGGGTCGCGGCGACACCGAGACCGGTGTAGCCGAGCGCGTACGCCGTCCTGCCGCCGTGAGCGGTGCCGAAGAAGGCCGAGAACCGCGTGCAGGTGTCGATGACGCCGGCCCAGCGGTGGGTGAAGGACAGCCCCTCGAGCTGGGGGAAGGTCTGGAAGAACTGCTCGGCGAGCAGGTCGTGGGTGCGGCCCGACTGCTCGTGTTCGGGGTGGATCGACGAGCCGTAGCGGTACACGGCGTCGTACCCGCCCCAGAGGATGCGGTCGTCACGGGTGAGGCGGTAGTAGTGGAACAGGTTGGCCGCGTCGCCGACACCCTGGCGTTCGGCCCAGCCGATCGCGTCGCGCTGCGCGGGTGAGAGCGGCTCGGTGGCCAGCACGTAGTCGTAGACCGGCACGGTCATCAGTCGCAGCCGGCGCAGCAACGGTGTGAAGGCATTGGTGCCGAGCGCGACGCGCCCGGCGCGCACCTGCACGCCGGCGTCGGTGGTGGCCACCACGCCCGCCGCGTCCGCCTCCAGACCCGTGACGCGGGTGTGCTCGTGGATCCGGACGCCGAGGTCGTAGCAGGCCGCCCGAAGCCCCCAGGCGAGTCGCGCGGGCTCGACCAGCGCGGTGCCGTGGGGATCGTGCTGCGCGGCGAGGTACGTCGGCGAGTTCACCAGGGCGCGCGTGGCGTCGGCATCGAGCAGCCGAACGTCGTGTCCGGCCGCCTGGCGCGCCTCCACCAGCTCGCGCAGCTCGTCGACCTGGTGCGGCTCGGTCGCCACGTCGAGCCCGCCGTTGCGCTCGAACCGGCAGTCGATGTCGTAGCGGCGGATCGTCTCCTCGATCGCGTCGAGGTTGGCCTCCCCCAGCCGGTCGAGCTCGGCGATCTCGTCGGGCCAGCGCGCGACCCCGTTGCCGTAGCCATGAGTCAGCGAGGCGTCCGCGAAACCGCCGTTGCGGCCGGACGCCTGCCAGCCGCAGGTGCCGCCGTCGAGCAGGAGCACGTCGAGGTCCGGGTAGCGCTCGCGGGCACGCAGCGCCGTCCAGAGACCGGTGTAGCCGCCGCCCACGACGACCAGGTCGGCCGTCGTGTCGGCGCTGAGGGCGGGCAGCGCCGAGGGGCGGTCCGGGTCGGTGAGCCACAGGACCCGAGGATCGGCCGACGTCAGCGCTCGATGCACGGCATCACGCTAGTCGGCCTCGCCTCGACTCAAGCACGTGCCCGGGCTCGGCGCCGGTTGTTGACCTCACCGGCGAGCACCAGGGCCAGCGCCAGCAGGAACATCACGGTGCCGATCACGTTGATCTGCGGCGGGATGCCGCGCTGGGCGGCGCCCCACACGTACATCGGGAAGGTCACGGCCTGACCGGAGTTGAGGTTGGTGATGATGAAGTCGTCGAAGGACAACGAGAAGCTCAGCAGCGCCGCGGCGACGATGCCGGGGAAGACCAGGGGGAAGGTCACCCGCCAGAACGTCTGCCACTCGTTGGCGTAGAGGTCCATGGCCGCCTGCTCCAGTCGAGGGTCCAGACCTGCGAGCCGGGCCTTCACCGTGACCACCACGAACGAGAGACAGAACATGATGTGGGCGATGAGGATCGTCCAGAATCCGAGGACGCCCGCGAACCCCGCGGTGACGAAGAGCGCCAACAGCGAGGAGCCCATCACGATCTCGGGCGAGGCCATCGGCAGGAAGGTGAAGACGTTGGCCACGGCCCGGCCGCGGAAACGGTGCCGCACCAGCGCGAAGGCCATCAACGTGCCGAGGATCGTCGCGCAGAGCGTGCTGAGCAGGCCGATCTGGATGGAGAGCACGACCGAGTCGCAGATCCCGAACGGCTCACAAGGGTTGAGCCAGTTGTCGAGGGTGAAGCCGTCGAACCGGTAGCCGATGCGCGACTTGGGCGCGTTGAAGGACATCAGGATCACGATGAAGATCGGCACGAACATGTAGAGCAGCACCAGCAGCCCGATGCCGAGGATCAGGTGGTCGCCGATCCACTTCCCGATGCGGGTCATCACACCAGC
This sequence comes from Nocardioides bigeumensis, assembly GCF_039531755.1. Lineage (NCBI taxonomy): Bacteria > Bacillati > Actinomycetota > Actinomycetes > Propionibacteriales > Nocardioidaceae > Nocardioides > Nocardioides bigeumensis. The sequence goes on along the minus strand of NZ_BAAAQQ010000002.1, from coordinate 414,957 downwards.
TCCTCTGTGCCGGCTCTCCGGATGTAGACCAGCACCATCACCACGATGACGGCCATCAGCGTCACCGACAGTGCTGCTGCCTCGGGGTAGGAGCCTCCGTCGAAGAGGTTCTGGATGACGTTGCCGACCATCTGGGTGCGGGTGTTGCCCAGCAGCTCGGCGTTGATGTAGTCGCCGGCGGCCGGGATGAAGGTGAGCAGCGTGCCCGCGACAAGACCCGGGAGGGAGAGTGGCAACGTCACCTTGCGGAAGGTCGTGAACGGTGACGCGTAGAGGTCGGCACCGGCTTCGTGCAGGCGCGGGTCGATCTTCTCCAGCGATGCGTAGAGCGGCAGCACCATGAAGGGCAGGAAGTTGTAGGTCAGGCCGGTGACGACCGCGAGAGGTGTCGCCAAGAGACGTCCGTCGTCACCGAGCACCTGCACGAACTTGAGGATGTCGACGACCCAGCCCTCGTCGCTCAGGATCAGCTGCCACGAGAGCGTCCGGATCAGGAACGACGTGAAGAACGGCGCGATGACGGCGACCAGCATCAGGTTGCGCCACCGGCCTGCTTTGAAGGCGATGGCGTACGCCAGGGGGTAGCCCAGCAGGATGCAGGCGACGGTCGCCACCGCGGCGTACCCGAGCGAGCGGAGGAACTGCTCGGAGTAGTCGGCCAGCACCGAGGTGTAGTTGCCGACGTGCCCGGTCATGGCGTAGCCGTTCTCGAGCGAGCCTGCGGGGTCGTAGAGCGAGGTGCTGATCAGGCTGACCAGCGGGACGATGAAGAAGAGCGTGAGCCACAGACCGGCGGGCGCGAGCAGGAGGTAGCCCGTCAACCCGGACTTGCGCCCGGTGTCCGGCACCGCGGCGACCGCCGCCGCTTCCGCTGGAGCACCCCCGTGGACTGTGCTCACAGAGCGTCCTCGCGCTCGACTCCCGCTGACGCGTCCTGCTGGGCGTCGAGCAGGAAGGTGTGGTCCGGCATCCAGTGGAGGTCGACCTTGTCACCGACCCGGAAGCCCTTGCGGGCGCCGGTGTTCTGCTCGAAGACCATGAGCTCCTGGCCCCACGGCATCTTGGCGAGGTACTGCGTGCTGACGCCGATGAAGCTGACGTCGGTGATCACGCCGTCCCGCAGGGCGTTGGAGCCGTCCTGGGACTCCGTGCCCGCCTCGGACAGGAACACCTTCTCGGGCCGGATGCCGAGCCAGACCCCGCCGGACTCCGTCGCGGCACGTCCCCTCGGAGCTCGCAGCGCCGCCCCTTCCACGTCGATGCGCACGTGAGAGCCGTCGGCGCTCGCCTCTCCCCGGATGAGGTTGGACTGCCCTAGGAAGTTGGCGACGAACGTGGTCTGCGGGTGCTCGTAGAGCTCGACCGGCTCGCCCTGCTGCTCGATCACGCCGGCGTTCATCACGGCCACGTTGTCGGCCATCGTCATGGCCTCCTCCTGGTCGTGGGTGACGTGGACGAACGTGATGCCGACCTCGGTCTGGATCCGCTTCAGCTCGATCTGCATCTGCCTGCGCAGCTTGAGGTCGAGAGCGCCGAGCGGCTCGTCGAGGAGGAGCACCTTGGGTCGGTTGATGAGCGCCCGGGCCAGCGCCACGCGCTGCTGCTGCCCGCCGGAGAGCTGGGTCGGCTTGCGCTCGGCGTACTGCCCGAGCTCGACCAGCTCGAGCATCTCGCCCACCTGCTGCTTGACGTCCTTCTTGCCCTGGCGACGGAGGCCGAAGGCGACGTTCTCGAAGATCGTCAGGTGCGGGAAGAGCGCATAGCTCTGGAACACCGTGTTGACCGGCCGCTTGTAGGGCTTGAGGTCGGTGATCACCTGCTCACCGAGGGAGATCGACCCCTCGGTGGGGGTCTCGAGACCGGCGACCATGCGCAGCGTCGTCGTCTTGCCGCAGCCTGAGGGTCCGAGCAACGCGTAGAACGCGCCCTCTGGGACGGTCAGGTCGAGATCGTCGACGGCGACGAAGGAACCGAAACGTTTGGTGACACCTTGGATGACGAGGTCGGAACCGCTCACCTGTCAGGCCCCGATCACCTGGTTGAAGTCCTTGTCGTACTGCTCACGAGTCTTGGTGTCCGTGGACATGAAGCTGAACGTCGCAGCTAGCTCCTCGGCGGTCGGGAAGATCAACGGGTTGTCGACCAGCGACGGGTCGACCTTCTCCATCGCCTCCTGGGCTCCCTGCACCGGGCAGATGTAGTTGACCCAGGCGACGAGCCGCGCCGCAACCTCGGGCTCGTAGTAGTAGTTCATGAGGGCCTCGGCGTTCGCCTTGTGGTCGGCCTTGTTCGGCACCATCATGTTGTCGCTCCAGAGGGAGAGTCCCTCCTCGGGAGCAACGAACTTGATCTCGGGCTGGTCGTACTGCATGGCGATCACGTCGCCGGACCACGCCTCGCACGCGGCGATGTCTCCGTTGCCGAGGCCGCGGGTGTAGTCGTTGCCGGTGAACTGCCGGATCTGGCCGGAGCCGACGATCTCCTGGAGTCGGTCGAGCGCGGCCCCCCACTCGTCCTCGCTGAAGTCGTTGGGGTCGGCACCGGTCAGCTTCAGCACGAAGCCCATCGTGTCGCCCATCTCCGAGAGCAGCGTGACCTTGCCCTTCAGGTCCGCCCGGGTCACCAGCTCCTCGAAGCTCGCGACCGGCCCGGTGACCTTCTCGTTGTAGGCGATGCCGGTGAGGCCGCTCTGCCACGGCACGGAGTACTTGCGGCCCTCGTCCCACGACGGGTTGCGCAGGCTCTCGACCAGGTTGGCCTCGACGTTCGGCATGTTGGCCATGTCGAGCTCCTGCGTCCAGCCGAGGCTGACCACCCGCGCGGCCATCCAGTCGGTGAGCACGAAGATGTCGCGGCCGGTCGGCTCGCAGGCGCCGAGCTGGTTGCGCACCTTGGCGAAGAACTGGTTGTTGTCGTTGACGTCGGTGTTGTAGGTGACGTCGATGCCCGACTCGCTCTCGAAGTCCTCGAGTGTCGGAAGCTTCTTGCCCTTCTCGTCGATGTAGAGCGGCCAGTTGGAGAACACCAGCTTCTTGTCGGTGTCGCTGATGTCCTTGCTGGTGCAGGTGTCAGCTGTCTGCTGGGTGCCCTCGGTGCCGCACGCCGCGAGGAGGCCGCTGCTCGAGAGGGCGAAGGCGGAGACGCCGGCGGTCTTGAGCAGACCGCGCCGGGACACTCTGCGCTGCGTGCCGTAGAGGCGCCGGGCCAAGTCGGCCGCCAACCGGTCCGCCGGGGTGTCCCCTCGTCGTGGTCGCCACAGTTCTGCCATCAACCAAGCTCCTTCGCGCGATGTCGTCCCCGTGCCGGGATCGTGTCACGCCACACCCCCAGCGACAAGGAAATCCCTCGTGTCGTAACCCCCCTGCAACGGAATCCGCAGGACGCGCCGTGTCCGTGTGGTGCTTTGACCAGCCGTACAGGGGGTGAGACGGTGACCTCCGTGAACAACGACCGCGATGGCGCCCCCCGGGTCCGCGTCCAGCTCGACGAGGTCTCCAAGGAGATCATCAACCAGCTGCAGCAAGACGGGCGTCGCTCCTACTCCGCCATCGGCAAGGTCGTCGGCCTGTCCGAGGCCGCGGTCCGCCAGCGCGTCCAGCGGCTCATCGAGAGCGGCGTCATGCAGATCGTCGCCGTGACCGACCCGATCGAGCTCGGGTTCGCCCGCCAGGCGATGATCGGCATCCGGCTCAGCGGCCCCGTCCTCCAGATCGCGGACACCATCTCGGCGTTGCCCGAGGTCGACTACGTCGTGGTCACCTCCGGACCCTACGACCTCTTGGTCGAGGCGGTCTGCGAGAGCGACGAGCACCTGCTCGAGCTCGTCAGCGACCGGATCCGCAACATCGAGGGCGTGGCCGGCACCGAGACGTTCATGTACCTCAAGCTCGTCAAGCAGACCTACTCGTGGGGCGTGCGCTGACCGCCTACGCCGGGCTCTCGCTCTGGCACGCCGACCCCCGGCTCTCCTGGACACCGCGGCCCCGCCTGGACACCACGCTCGACGCCGACGTGGCGATCGTCGGCGCGGGCTTCACAGGACTGTGGGCGGCGTACTACCTGGTGGAGGCCGACCCCACGCTGCGGATCGTGGTGGTGGAGGCGGAGGTCGCGGGCTTCGGCGCGTCCGGGCGCAACGGCGGCTGGTGCTCGGCGCTCTTCCCGACCTCGCACGACGCGCTCGCCGCGCTCCCGGGCTCGTCGCGGGAGAAGGCGACCGCTCAGCACGAGGCGATGCGCGCCACGGTCGACGAGGTCGGCCGGGTCGCCGACCGGCTCGGCGTGCCGTTCGCCAAGGGCGGCACGATCGTGATCGCGCGGTCGGCTCCCCAGCTGCGCCGGGCCCGCGAGGAGGTCGATCACGCGACGCGGACCTGGGGGCGCGACGACCTCTCCCTGCTCGACGCGGCGGCCACTGCGGAGATCCTGCGCGCCACCCGGACGCGTGGGTCGGTCTACACGCCCGACTGCGCCGCGATCCACCCGGCGCTGCTGGTCCGGCGGCTGGCCGAGGAGGTCGAGCGTCGCGGCGTCCGCATCGTCGAGCAGTCCCGGGTGACGCGCATCGAGCCCGGTCGGGCGGTGACCCCCGACGGCGTCGTGCGGGCCGAGGTCGTGGTGCGTGCCACCGAGGGCTACACGCCGTCACTGGCGGGACAGCGGCGTGCGGTCATCCCGGTGTACTCGCTCGTCCTCGCCACCGAGCCGCTGCCCGCCTCCACCTGGGCCGAGATCGGGCTGGCCCGCCGCGAGACCTTCTCCGACTACCGGCACCTGCTGATCTACGGCCAGCGCACGGACGACGACCGGCTGGTCTTCGGCGGCCGCGGTGCGCCGTACCACTTCGCGTCCCGCACCAAGCCGGAGTACGACCGTGAGCCCCGGGTGTTCAACGGACTGCGACGCACCCTGGTCGACCTGTTCCCGTCAGTGGCGGACGCGCGGATCACGCACACCTGGGGCGGCGCGCTGGGCATCGCGCGCGACTGGTGCGCCTCGGTCGGGCTCGACCAGGCCACCGGGCTCGCCTGGGCCGGCGGGTACGTCGGCGACGGCGTCGGCACCACCAACCTCGCGGGCCGCACGCTGCGCGACCTCATCCTCCGCCGCGACTCCGACCTGACCCGGCTGCCGTGGGTCGGCCACCGCTCCAAGAAGTGGGAGCCCGAGCCGCTGCGCTGGCTCGGCATCAACGCCGGGCTGCGCGCGATGACCTTCGCCGACGCCGAGGAGCGGCTCACCCGTCGGCCGAGCCTGGTCGCCAAGGCGATGGCGCCGCTCCTGGGCGGGCACTGAGATCGGGGGCACCTCACCGGGTTTCGAGACGCCTCTCAGCCGAGACCGTTGGCCACGGTGTCGGCCGGCTTCACGCCGGCGTACACCCAGGCCTCGAAGAACGCGTCGAGGTCACGGCCGCTGAGCCGCTCGGCAAGAGCGACGAAGTCGGCGGTGGTGGCGTTGCCGTCGCGGCGCTCCTCCACCCACGTGCGCAGGATCGAGCCGAAGGCGTCGTCGCCGACCACGTTGCGCAGGGCCGCCAGCGTCAGCGCGCCGCGCTCGTAGACGGGCCCGCTGAAGATCTGCCGGGCCCCGGGGTCGGCCACCGACAGCGCCCAGAAACCGTCGCCGGCGTTGTAGAACGTGTAGGTGTGGCGCAGCCAGCTGTCGACGCTCTGCCCGCCGTGGGTCTCGGCCCAGCGGTACTCGAAGTAGCTCGCGAACCCTTCGTTGAGCCAGATGTCGCGCCACCCGGCGATGGACACCGAGTCGCCGAACCACTGGTGCGCCAGCTCGTGCACGAGCAGCCAGGTCGAGCCGCCGCCGACGTAGGGGTACGTGGGGCGGGTCTGGTTCTCGAGCGCGAAGCCGACCCCGAGGCTGGTGACCAGCCCTCCGTTGCTCCGGAAGGGGTACTCGCCCAGCTCGCTCGCGAGCCACTTGGTGATCCGCGGCGTCTTGCCGAGCCACCGCAGCGCGACCTTCGGGCCGTTGCCGGGGAGGTGCCGGGACGCGGCGTTGATCCACGGCACCCCGCCGGACGTGCCGCGGTCGACGGCGAAGTCGCCCGCGGCGAAGAAGGCGAGGTACGTCGCCATCCGGTCCGCTGCGCGCCAGTGGTGCGTCGTCCAGGCGCCGCGGGTGCGCTGACCCTGGGGCAGACCGTTGGCGATGACCTGCTTGCCCTTGGGGACGGTGATCCTCAGGTCGAAGGTCGCCTTGTCGAGCGGGTGGTCGTTGGCGGGGAACCACCACGGAGCCATGTGCGGCTCGTTCATGGTGACGACCTCGTGGGCGTTGGCCAGCCAGTTGCTCTCGCCGGCGTACGACTTGGTCGCGGGTCTGCCGGCGTAGGCGACCGTCACCCGGAACTCCTGGCCCGAGGCGAGCGGTCGGGCCGGCGTGATGCGCAGCTCGTGCTTGCCGACCTTGCGGTAGGCAGCCTTGGCGCCGTCGACGTGCACTCCTCTGACCGCCAGCAGCAGGTCGAGGTGGAACGACGTCAGGGCCTGGGTCGCACGCACGTCGAGCCGGGTGCGCCCCGTGAGGCGTCGGCTGCCGAAGGCGTAACGGTCGCGGACGTCGTAGTGCAGCACGTCGATGCCGCCGTTGCCGTCGAGCGGGAAGTAGGGATCCCCGATGCCGGGAGCGCCTGCTTCGGCGAGCCTATCGACCCCGGCGACCGCAGCGAGCGGCGGCGCGGCTCCGGTGGCGGCGACGGTGAGTGCGAGGGCCGCCGCGGCGGAGCCGAGGTGGCGGCGTGCGGAGCGGGGCATGCGCAAGATCCCGTCGGGTCGATGCTGACAAGGCTCCATCGGCGGTCCTTGCCGGACGGCGTCGAGCATAGGCGCGGGCTCCCACGCCGCCGCGGGCAGGACTTCGGCTCAGCGTGGGCGTCGGCGTCTCGCATCGTTATATGAGTAAGTTACTCTGATTTAGATAGTGAACGTTCGCCGCCCCGGTCGTGCGGTTGAAAAGCGGTTGCGCCCACCTGCTGCGTGCCGCACCCTGTTGTCACCGTGCGGCGCCGGCCGTGCCCCGTCGAGAGGAGCGTGACATGACCACGACTGTCGTTGGCCTGTCCTCAGACCACACCCTCTCGACTTCTTGGAGCACCTCCGTTGTCCTCACAGCTTCCGGCGTACGACGACCCGTCTGACGCCTTCCCACACCTCTTTCCACCACGCAGCCAGAGCGAGTCGCTCGACGAGATCGACTCGCGGTTCGTCTTCGACTTCTCCACCTACGACGAGATCGACGAGTCCACCCAACGGTGGACGACTTGGTACGACGTCGAGCCGCTGTGCCGCGGCCCGGAGCCACGCCCCGACTGGGTGGTGACCTCGCGCGGCGCCGTCGACACCGAGCTCGGCATCCTCAAGACCGGCAAGGAGGCCGACGCCTTCCTGGTCGAGCGTGCCGACCAGCACGACCCCGACAACGGCGTCGTGATGGTCGCCAAGCGCTACCGGAGCACCGAACACCGCACCTTCCACCGCTCGGCGCTGTACACCGAAGGCCGCTCGATGAAGCGCTCGCGCGACAACCGCGCGGTCAAGGCCAAGAGCACCTGGGGTCGCGTGATGGCAGCCGGTCAGTGGGTCACGTCCGAGTGGGATGCACTCAAGCGCTGCTGGACGCTCGGCCTGCCGGTCCCCTATCCGGTGCAGGTCGACGGCTCGGAGATCCTGATGGAGTGGATCACCGCCGACGGTGAGACCGCGCCTCGGCTCGCCCAGACCCGGCCCGACCCGGCGCTGCTCGGGTGGTACTTCGAGCAGCTGCACGAGGCCGTCGCCACCATGGCCCAGGCCGGGCTCGTGCACGGCGACCTGTCGGCGTACAACATCCTCGCCGCGGGCGAGCGCCTGGTGATCATCGACCTTCCGCAGGTGGTCGACCTGGTCGGCAACCCGCAAGGCATGGACTTCCTGCTGCGCGACCTCACCAACGTCTGTGGCTGGTTCAGGTCGCGCGGGCTCGAGGTCGACGAGCACGAGCTCTTCGGGGACATCATCTCCACCTCGTTCTAGGACCGTGCTCCCGAGGTCCTAAGGTCGGCACGTGAGGCGGACCCGCGGGCGGACGGTCGAGGTCGCGTCGTTGACCGACCTCGACCGCCGTCTCGCCGCGGGAGCCACCTCCATGCGCGGCTGGCACCTGCACGACCTCGACCTGCGCACGCACGAAGACGCCCTCGCTGCCGTCGACGTGGCCGGGGTGGTGCTGGTCGCGTGCACCGTCGCCGACCAGGCCGCGCTCCAAGCTCGTGGCGCAGTGGTCCTGCCCCGGATCCCCGACGTCCCGGTCGACACGGGACGGTCGTCCCTCTACACCGGTCGCGAGCTCTACGACGCTTCGTCGTACGCCGACTCTCTGGACGCCCGCACCTACGCCTGGTCACGGCTCCCGGCCGACCGGGAGCGCTCCCTCGCCCGCGCCCTGCACGATCACGCCGTCGACGGCGCGCTCCTCGACTGGGTCCGCGGGCGGCACCTCGTCGGCGTCATGGGCGGCCACGCGCTGGTCCGAGGCAGCGAGGAGTACGCCGCCGCCGCCTATCTCGGACGCGCGCTCGGCGTCGCCCACGTGGTCGCCACCGGGGGCGGGCCGGGCGCGATGGAGGCAGCCAACCTCGGCGCGCTCACTGCCCGCTCCCCCGCCGCGCTCCTCGAGCGTGCCCTCGGCGTGCTGGCGAGCGTGCCGTCGTACCGTCCCGACGTCGCCGCTTGGGTCGCGGCCGCCTTCGCGGTGACCGATCTCGTCGACGACGACGCGGGGAGCACGTTGACGAGCACGTTGGGCATACCCACGTGGCACTACGGCCACGAGCCGTCCAACGTCTTCGCGACCGCCATCGCGAAGTACTTCCGCAACTCGACTCGGGAGGCGATCCTGCTCGAGGTCTGCGACGTGGGGATCGTGTTCCTGCCAGGTGCGGCCGGCACGGTGCAAGAGGTCTTTCAGGACGCCTGCGAGAACTACTACGCCGACCCCGCGAGCGTGGCGCCGATGGTGCTCGTCGGGCGTGAGCACTGGACCGAGCGGCTGCCTGCGTGGCCTCTTCTCGAGGCGCTCGCGCGCGAGCGGACGATGGAGTCGCGCGTGCACCTGGTCGACTCGCCCGAGGAAGCCGCCGCCGTCATAGCGACGCGTTGATGGCGCTGGATCTATCCGACACGTATCCTGGGTAATACCAGACACGGAGGAGCGAGATGCGTCTGAACAGCAAGGGGCAGGTCACCATCCCAGCCGAGCTGCGGCACAAGCACGGCTTCTTCGAGGGAGACGAGGTGGACGTGGTCGAGGACGGAGTCACGCTCCGGATCGTCCATCGCAGCACCGCGACCACGGTCGGCCACCGCGTCGTCGAGCGGATGCGCGGCGCTGCAGCAAAGGGCGGACCCACCACCGACGAGCTGATGGAGCTCTTGCGTGGGGAGTGAGTCGACGGTGACGCTGGTCGACTCCAACGTCCTGCTCGACATCGCGACCGAGGACGCGACATGGTCCGGCTGGTCAGCCGACGCGCTTGCCAGGGCCATCGACCTGGGCCAGGTCTGCGTCAACCCCGTCGTCTACGCAGAGGTGTCGACGCGTTTCGATCGCATCGAGCACCTCGATGCCTTCTTGCCCGAGACCGTGTTCCGCCGAGAGCCACTGCCCTACAGCGCCGGCTTTGTCGCCGGAAAGGCCTTTCTCGCCTACCGAAGGCGCGGTGGAGTCCGTCGCGCACCCCTCCCCGATCTCTACATCGGTGCGCACGCCGCAGTGGGTCGCTATCGGCTGCTGACCCGGGACGCGCATCGCTATCGCACGTTCTTCCCCACCGTCGATCTGGACTCGCCGGCTTCGCCGGGTTGATCGGTCCTACTCGACGGCCGCGAGCTGACCGCAGGCGCCGTCGATGTCGCTGCCCCGGGTGTCACGCACCGTCGTCGGGATGCCCTTGGCCTCGAGCCGGCGCACGAACTCGCGCTCGTCGGCCGGGTCGGAGGCGGTCCACTTCGAGCCCGGGGTCGGGTTGAGCGGGATGAGGTTGACGTGCACCCAGCCCCAGTCGCCGTAGGACTGCAGGACGTCGCCGAGGAGATCGGCACGCCAGCCCTGGTCGTTGATGCCGCGCATCATGGCGTACTCGATCGAGACCCGACGCTTGGTCGTGGCGGCGTAGTGCCAGGCCGCCTCGACGGCTTCCTGCACGTTCCAGCGGGTGTTGACCGGGACCAGCTCGTTGCGGAGCTCGTCGTCGGGAGCGTGCAGCGAGAGAGCCAGCGTGACGGGGATCCCCTCGTCGGCGAGCTGCCGCATCCGCGGGACCAGCCCGACGGTCGAGACGGTGACGCCGCGCGCCGACATGCCCAGGCCGGCCGGGGCCGGCTCGGTGAGCCGGCGTACGGCGCCGATGACCGCGTTGTAGTTGGCCAACGGCTCTCCCATGCCCATGAAGACCACGTTGGAGACCCGTCCGTGTCCTCCCGGTACCTCGTCACGGGCGAGGGATCGGGCGCCCGCCACGACCTGCTCGACGATCTCGGCGGTCGACATGTTGCGCTGCAGGCCGCCCTGACCGGTCGCGCAGAAGGGACAGGCCATGCCGCAGCCGGCTTGCGAGGAGACACACACGGTGGTGCGGTCGCGGTAGCGCATCAGCACCGACTCGACCAGTGCGCCGTCGTGCAGCCGCCACAGCGTCTTGCGGGTCGTGCCGCCATCGGCCTCGAGGGTGCGCACCGGTGTCATCAGCGTGGGCAGCAGGGCCTCGACCAGCGCGTGCCGCTGGTCCGCGGGCAGATCGGTCATCTGGTCGGGGTCGTCGACCAGGCGCGCGAAGTAGTGGGCCGACAGCTGCTTGGCCCGGAACCCCGGCAGGCCCTTCTCCTTGAGCAGCTCTACGCGCTCGTCGACGGTGAGGTCGGCGAGGTGGCGCGGCGGCTTGCCGCGACGCGGAGCGTCGAAGACGAGCGGAAGCTGGGTGACCATGACGCTCCAGTGTCCCGCAGCGCGAAGGCTGGGGCGAATCTAGAGCTCGCCTCGCGCGAGCGCCCAGATCACCACGGACGCGACGCCCGCGACCACGAGGGCGCACAGCGCCATGCCGAGCAGCATGTACTTGCCGAACCGGCGGGTGCTTGCCGTGACCACCAGCCCGATCGGGACCGCCAGCAGCACGATGACGAAGGGGAACAGCGCCTCAGCCGTCTCGTCCGAGACGAGCAGCCGGGTGAGTGCGACATAGGAGGCGGGCACCAGACACAGGAACGCGATGCCGCTGAAGAAGCCGGACAACGCGGTGAAGGTCGGGTGGTCGCGGTGCCACCAGTCCGGCGGCTGCTGCCGGGCCGGCTCGCCGGCCATCGTGCGGTCCTCGACGTCGTGGATGCCCATCGACTTCATGCTAGTTCCGGCCGTACGCCGGGGGGTGACACCTCGCCGAACGGGCGCCGGCTCAGAGCGACCAGCCCGCGGCGAGCGCGAGGAGCACGGTGCCGGCGGCGGTCACCAGGAAGCCGCCCGCCAGTCCCCCGACCAGGCCGGAGGCTGCGTGCCGGGTGCCGGGCAGGACAAGGAGGAGGAGCGCTGCGCCCAGCGACACCACGAGAAGCGTCAGCAGCACGACGGTCCCGCCGGTGTCCCCCATCGCCGCGGTGACTCCGTACGCCAGTGCCACCATCAGCATCGTCCAGATGCCGAACGCGACGACGCCTCCGAGCACGCCGCCGACGACGGCGAGCCAGCTCGTCTCGCGCTCCACGGAGCACAGCATGCACCGGTGCAGGCCCCGTCCGGGTGAGCCGTTCCGCGTCACGTTGTCCAAAGTCGTCCGTCACAGTTGGCGAGCCCTACTTCTGGTGGGGTTGACGTGTCCTAAGGAGGCTCAGGTGTCGACACATCCCTCCGGCCTCGACCGGAAGCGCAGCGAGCGCGGCGCGGCCGCGCTCGAGTTCGCCCTGATCGTCCCTGTCCTGCTGACGCTCCTGATGGGGACCGTCACCACCGGTCTCGTCTACTCAAACCACCTGACCGCGACCAACGCGGTGCGCGAGGCGGCGCGCTACGGCGCGGCCGCCGACGCCACCGTCCCTGCGACCTGGGCGTCGTCAGTGCAGACGCGGGTGCAGCAGACCTACTTCGGCAGCACCGGCTCCTCGCCCACCGACGACGAGATCTGCGTCGACCTCGTGACGGCCGCCGGCGTCACCTTGGCCTCGAACGGCGGCAGCGCCTGCGGTACTGCACCCAGCGCGCCGAGCGGGATGGCGGCCGGCAGCTGCGCGGTGCGGGTGTGGATGGCCCATCCCGAGCAGATCCAGCTGGTCGTCACTGAGCTCGACCTGACCATCGGGGCGCAGTCCGTGGCGTACTACGGCCGCGTCGTGGGAACCTCATGCACGGCGAAGTGAGCCGCCGGGATCGCGACGAGCGCGGGGCCGTCCTGGTCATGGTCGCGCTCTTCATGACCTTGCTGATGGTCGCCGCTGCCTTCGTGCTGGACCTGGGTCTGGTGCGGGTCGACCGCCAGATCGACAAGTCGGCGGCCGATTCCGCCACCCTGGCGGGCCTGCACGCCCTCAACGCGGGGGACGGCTACCCCCACTCCTACATCGGCGTCTGCACCGCGGCGCAGTACCTCCAGCGCAACAGTGGCCGCTTCGCCGGGGTCGACACCACTACCGGCTGGAAGAACGGCCTGGGCGCGGCCAGCACCAGCGGCTGTACAGACGCTTCTCTGCGCAAGAAGGCCTGCAAGCCGACCGACAAGTCGACGTGGGCGGTCTGGACCTGGTCCGGGGAGTCGGGCGGAGCGTCGTTCGACATCAAGATCGAGAGCGGCTACACGTTCACCGGGTCTGGCTGGACCGAGGACTCCCTCCCAGCCTCCAGCTCGGACACCGGGCTGGCCTCTCAGGCCGGCTGCGACCAGCTGGCCATCACCATCACCCAGAGCCGCACCCCGGGGCTGGGGAGTCTCGCGACCGAGTCCGACCTGGTCACCAGCATCCGCAGCGTCGGTCGGGTCAAGGCCCAACCGGGCGACAGCGCCCCTGCTCTCCTGCTCCTCAAGCAGACCGGCTGCCCCGTACTGCGCACCGGATCCAACAGTGGTGACTCCTACGTGCACGTGTTCGGCGCAGTCTCGAACAACGGGATCTCGCAGCCCGGCACCATCCACAGCGACGGCGACGGCGTCGGCTGCACCGGAGGCAGCAACTCCAACGTCTTCATCGGTGGTGGCGGCAACGGCATCGTCGCGTTCGCGGGCCCCTTGGTGTCCAATCCCACCTCTCCCGACCCATCGAAGCCTGGCCTGATCTCGTCGGTGGCCTTGACCAACGGGTTGTCGGGGACGGTCATCCGTGACTCTCTGGACAACGTCCACGGCAGCACCGCCCTGACTACCGGCGGCACCAGCCAGGAGGTGGTCGGGCGCAGCCTCGTCACGCGACGTCTGGTCGACGAGCGGTACTTCACGGGCGTCAAGGGAGCGATCTCCGCCGCCACCGGCGTCTTCGCCACGGGTGCGACGGGACCGATCACCGGCTGGACGAAGTTCCCCGCCAGCGTCGATGCGTGCAAGCCGACCCCGGCCCAGGTCACGGCCCTGAGCCTCACGTCGGCATCGCGTCTCTATGTGGACTGCAACGGGAAGTTCATCGGCGACACCGCCGGACTCACGCTCGACGCCGGGACGATCTACTTCCGCGGCTGGCTCAATCCCGCGCGCACGCTGCGGATGCCCAACGCGACGAAGGTCTACATCGGCAACCACGTCGCGAACGCGAGCGCCATCGACCTGGGCAACAACGCCTCGGTCGAGGTCAACAACAACGCAGCCAATCTCGGCGCCACCGGCCTGTGCGGCTCCGGGCAGAGCTCGAGCAAGGCGACGCTGTTCGTCAGGTCGGGCGTCTTCAAGCAGACCGGCGGCCTGCTCCGGCTGTGCCGTACGACGACGTTCATGATGGGCGGCAGCTCGACCGGGTGCGTGCCTACGACCAGCGGCACCCCACCCACGGCAGCGCCCTGCCCCGGCATCAACTCCGGTCGCGGCTACGGGCAGTTCACCCAGACCGGCGGCGACATCGACTGGACTGCCCCCGACTCCGTCGATGCCACGCTCGACCCCAGCACGATGGACCCGTTGCCGGGTAGCGCCGCTGCCTGGTCGGACATCAACGGGCCCGAGGACCTGGCGCTGTGGGCAGAGAGCGGCACGAACAGCTCGGACACCTACAACATGACTGGTGGTGGCATCTTCAACGTCCGCGGGATCTTCATGACCCCCAACGCTGAGCCGTTCATCCTCAGTGGTGGTGCGCTGCTGAACCTGACCAACGCGCAGTACATCTGCAGCAGCCTCGAGCTGAACGGCGCGGGGACGCGCGTGCTGATGAAGGTCGACCCCAACTCTGCCGTGACCCTGCCGGACCTCGGCCTGGTGGGCCTGGTCCGCTAGGTCCTTGGTCGGGGCCGTCAGGGCACGATGACGTCGGGGAGGCCCAGGCGCTCCCACGCCCTCAGGTCTGGCGCGTCTCCGCGCACGTGCGCGGCCAGGAGCGTCCAGGCGGTCCCGTGCCCCACCAGGACGAGATCGCTGTCGGGGTGCGCCGCCCGGATCACGTCGTACGCCGCGACCACCCGTCGTCGACATGGCGCCAGCGGCTCCCAACCCGGCGCCGCGGTCGCGTCGGGCTCGTCGAAGGCACGGCGGACTGCCGACGGGAAGTCCTCGATCCAACCCGCCGCCCGCTCGTGCTCCCGCAGGTCGCCGACGACCTCGACCGGTCGCTCGGTCAGCAGCCGGGCGGTGCCGAGGGCCTTGGGCTCGGGCGAGCAGAACCAGAGGGCCGTCGCAGGGAGCCGCGGCCGGAGGGCGAGCACGTCGGCGGCGTGCGCCGGGTCGAGCGGCCAGGCGTGCGCCGGCAGGCTCCGGTCGACGAGTGGGCGGCCGTGGCGTACCAGCCAGACGCCTGCCGTTGCGATCACGCGAACACGGTCACGTGCAGCAACAGCCAGATCGGGGCGATCGTGGCGAGCAGCGAGTCGAGCCGGTCCATCAGCCCACCGTGCCCAGGGACGATCTGGCTCATGTCCTTGATGCCGAGGTCACGCTTGATGACCGACTCGCAGAGGTCGCCGAGGGTCGCCATCACCACCGCGATGAGTCCCAGCACGACCCCGACCCACCAGTCGCCGTCGAGCATCAGCACCACGAGGGCCACTCCCGCGGCGACGCAGAAGACCAGGGACCCGGCGAAGCCCTCCCACGACTTCTTCGGCGAGATCACCGGGGCCATGGGGTGCTTGCCGAAGAGGACGCCGGCGGCGTACCCGCCCGTGTCGGAGGCGACCGTCACCAGGATGAAGGTCAGCACGCCCTTCACACCCTGGTCGAACCGGTCGAAGCCGGTGCTCCCCCCCTCGGCCAGCATCAGCGCGACGAAGGAGCCGAGGAAGGGGACGTAGAGCAGGGTGAACACCGACGCCGTGGCGTTCTGCACGTAGCCCGCGACGCCGCGGCGAAGCAGCCACAGCATGACCACCAGGGCAGAGACGGCGGTGGCGGTGACGAGGGCGTCGGTGCCCCAGAAGTAGGCGACGACGACCATCACCGCGCCGCCCACCATGAGGGGCTGCTCGGGCAGGTCGATGCCCTTGGCCGAGAAGCCCTTGTGGAGCTCCCAGACCGCGACCACCACGGCGACCACCACGATGAGCATGAAGGCGGTCTTCCAGAAGACCAGGGACGACGCGATCGCCGCCAGCAGCACCACGGCGGAAGCGACCGCTGCGGGAAGGTTGCGACCGGCGCGGCCGTGGTCGCGCGCCGGCGGGCCGGCAGGTGACGGCGGCGCCGCGGGCGAGGTGGTCATCGAGCGGCTCCGGCACACATGAGGAGGACCTCAGACCTCGAGGAGCTCGGCTTCCTTGTGCTTGAGCAGGTCGTCGATCTTGTCGGTGTGCGCCTTGGTCAGCGCGTCGAGTCGCTTCTCGGCGCCGGTCACGTCGTCCTTGCCGACCTCGCCGTCGTTCGCGAGCTTCTCCAGGCTCTGCTTGGCATGACGGCGGATGTTGCGCACCGACACGCGGCCGTCCTCAGCCTTGGCCCGGACCACCTTGATGAACTCCTTGCGCCGCTCCTCGGTCAGCTCGGGGAACACGCAGCGCAGGACCTTGCCGTCGTTGGCCGGGTTGACGCCGAGGTCGGAGTCGCGGATCGCGCGCTCGACGGCGCCGATCTGGCTCATGTCGTAGGGCGCGATCAGCACGGTCTTGGCCTCCGGGCTGCTGAAGGAGGCGAGCTGCTGCAGCGGGGTGGGCGTGCCGTAGTAGTCGACGGTGATCTTGCTGAACATGTTGGGGTTGGCGCGCCCGGCCCGGACAGCGGAGAACTCCTCGCGGGTGGACTCGACCGACTTGTCCATCTTCTGGTCGGCGTCGTTGAGGATGTCGTTGATCACGGAGGTGCTCCTGCTCGGTCGGGTGCTGCGGGGTACGACGGGAGGGTGGTCTCGCCGGGGCTCGCCTGGGCGGGGCTCAGCCAGAGCTGACCAGTGTGCCGATCTTCTCACCCTCGACGACCCGCAGGACGTTGCCCTCGGGCTTGAGCCCGAACACGATGAGCTTGATCTTGTTCTCCTGGGCCAGGGTGAACGCCGTCTGGTCGATCACCCGGAGGTTCTTGCTGATCGCCTCGTCGTAGGTCAGCTCGTCGTACTTCGTCGCGGTGGGGTCGAGGTGGGGGTCTGCGGAGTAGACGCCGTCGACGCCGTTCTTGGTGAACAGGACGGCGTCGCAGTGGGTCTCGAGGGCGCGCTGCACGGCCACGGTGTCGGTGGTGAAGAACGGCAGCCCCATGCCGGCGCCGAAGATCACGACGCGACCCTTCTCGAGGTGACGGATGGCGCGCAGCGGGATGTAGGGCTCGGCGATCTGGCCCATCGCGATGGCGGTCTGGACCCGGGTGACGATGCCGCGCTGCTCGAGGAACTCCTGGAGGGCCAGGCAGTTCATGACGATGCCGAGCATGCCCATGTAGTCGGCGCGGACGCCGTCCATGCCGCGCTGGCGCAGCTCGGCGCCGCGGAAGAAGTTGCCGCCACCGATCACGACCGCGATCTGCACCCCGGCTCGCGACACCGCCGCGATCTCACCGGCGATGCGGGCCACGACGTCGGGGTCGACGCCGAGCTTGCCGCCGCCGAACTCCTCGCCGGACAGCTTGAGCAGGACACGGTCGTACTTCGTCACGCGGGTGGGTTCCCTTCGTCGTGTGGCCAGGTCAACGGAAGAAGGCCGGTCGCGATCCTCGTGACTGGGTCATCGAGCACATCGCAACCGGCCTCCTCACATCCGGGACAGAACCTATCCGATCAGCCGCCGACCTCGAAGCGGGCGAAGCGCTTGAGCGTCACGCCGGCCTCGTCGAGGACCGCCTTGACGGACTTCTTATTCTCGGTGACCGACGGCTGCTCGAGGAGCACGACGTCCTTGAAGAAGCCGTTGAGCCGGCCCTCGGTGATCTTCGCGATCGCCTGCTCGGGCTTGCCCTCCTCGCGCGAGGTGGCCTCGGCGATCTCGCGCTCCTTGGCGACGATCTCGGCCGGGACCTCGTCGCGGGTGAGGTACTGCGGGCGCATGGCCGCGATCTGCATGGCGGCACCGCGGGCGGCGTCGGAGTCCGCACCGTCGTACTCCACCAGCACGCCCACGGCCGGCGGCAGGTCCGCCGCACGCTTGTGCATGTAGGCCACGACGGGGCCGTCGAAGTAGACGACCCGGCCGAGCTCGATCTTCTCGCCGATGGAGACCGCGAGGGACTCGACCAGCTCACCGACGGTCTGGTCGCCGATCTTGACCGCCTTGAGCGCCTCGGGGTCGCCGGCGCCGGCCGCGGAGGCCGCGTCGGCGATCTTCTGGGCGGCCTCGATGAAGTCGGCACCCTTGGCGACGAAGTCGGTCTCGCACTTGAGCTCAACCAGCACACCGGGGGCGTGCGCCACGAGACCTGCGGTCGCCTCGCGCTCCGCGCCGCGCTGGGCGGCCTTGGCGGCGCCCTTGACCCGGAGCAGCTCGATGGCCTTGTCGAAGTCGCCGTCGGACTCGTCGAGGGCCTTCTTGCAGTCCATCATCCCGGCGCCCGTGAGCTCACGGAGGCGCTTGACGTCGGCGGCGGTGAAGTTCGGCATGGATGCGACCTTCTTCCTTCGGCTTCCTCGGAAGCCGCGTAGAACGGCTGGTGGTGGTGAGGGAACGGTGGCCCCGCCCCTACGGGACGGGGCCACCGGTGAAACGGGTGTGCGGTCGGGCTCAGGCCTTGTCGGCCTCGGCCTCCGGCTCGGCAGCGGCCTCGTCGGTCGCCTCGGCAGCAGGCTCCTCGACGGCGGTCTCCTCGGCAGCAGGCTCCTCCGCAGCAACCGGCTCGGCCGGGGCCTCCTCGGCAGCAACCGGCTCGGCCGGGGTCTCCTCGGCAGCGACCGGCTCGGCCGGGGTCTCCTCGGCAGCAGCCGGCTCCTCGGCCGGGGTCTCCTCGGCGGCCGGCTCCTCGGCGGGAGCGGCGGCCTCGGTCGCCTCCGTGGCCGCGCCGGTCGCCTCAGCGGCCGGCGTCTCGGCGGACTCGTCCCCACCGGTCGCGGCCACTGCGGCCTCCGTCGCCTCCCCGCCCAGGAGCTCGCGCTCCCAGTCGGCGAGGGGTTCCTCGGCGCCGACCTGCTCCGCACCCTCGGTCTTGACGCCGGAGCGGGCGATCAGGCCCTCCGCGACGGCGTCGGCGACGACGCGGGTCAGCAGGCCGACGGCGCGGATCGCGTCGTCGTTGCCCGGGATCGGGAAGTCGACCAGGTCGGGGTCGCAGTTGGAGTCCAGGATGCCGATGATCGGGATCCGCAGCTTGCGGGCCTCCTCGACGGCGAGGTGCTCCTTGTTGGTGTCGACGATCCACACCGCGGCAGGCGGCCGGGTCATCTCACGGATGCCGCCCAGCGACTTGTTCAGCTTGTCGCGCTCGCGGCGCATCTGGAGCAGCTCCTTCTTGGTGCGGCTGCTCCCGGCCACGTCGTCGAAGTCGACCTCGTCGAGCTCCTTGAGGCGGTTGATCCGCTGGTGCACCGTCTGGAAGTTGGTGAGCATGCCGCCGAGCCAGCGCTGGTTGACGTAGGGCATCCCCACGCGCATCGCCTGCTCGGCGATGGCCTCCTGCGCCTGCTTCTTGGTGCCCACGAACATCACGGTGCCGCCCTTGGCGACGGTGTCCTTGATGAAGGCGTACGAGCGGTCGATGTAGGCCAGCGACTGCTGCAGGTCGATGATGTAGATGCCGTTGCGCTCGGTCATGATGAAGCGCTTCATCTTCGGGTTCCACCGACGGGTCTGGTGTCCGAAGTGCACGCCGCTCTCGAGCAGCTGGCGCATGGTGACGACTGCCATTTGTTCTCCTGGTGTGTGGCGCACCCGCGCGTCTCGCCGGACCTTGGTCTGTGCTCAGGCAGGTCCGGCCGCGCGTGGTCACGCCGTTTGTCTTCAGTTGCTGCCTCGGACGGGTGTCCTCGGCCCTGACGCACACGCGCGACCGACCCGGCTACGGTGAGCCGGGACCGAGGGTCGACGCCCACGGGCGGTCGAGGCTCCAGGAGGAGCCTCGTCGTGGTCTGTGTGCGTGCGAAGTCAATCCACGAGGGACTGCCCCTCAAGACTAGACGACCGGCGCCCGCCGACCCAATCGCGAGACGGCCCCGCCCCCGTCCACAGGCGGCCGACAGCGCCCCCCGTCCACAGGGTCGGCGGCGCGCGCCCGACCACCCTGCCCCGCCCGGGCAGTCTCGTCCCGTGCCCCGCTCCCCCAGCCTCCGTCGCGCCGTCGTCTTGGCGATGGTCGCGACGTCGCTCGCCTGGTCTGCAGCAGGCGCGGTAGGGGCACCGTCTCCATCGCCGGACGAGGGCGTCTGGCCGCTCGATCCCGTCCCCGAGGTGGTGAGCGGGTTCGACCCGCCCGGCCAGCCGTGGGATGCAGGCCACCGGGGGGTGGACCTGGCCGGCACCGTCGGCCAG
The DNA here is from genome assembly GCF_039531755.1 of Nocardioides bigeumensis. NCBI lineage: Bacteria > Bacillati > Actinomycetota > Actinomycetes > Propionibacteriales > Nocardioidaceae > Nocardioides > Nocardioides bigeumensis. The sequence goes on along the minus strand of NZ_BAAAQQ010000002.1, from coordinate 394,911 downwards.
TCCGTGCGCGCCGCCCTGGCCGGGACCGTCCAGTTCGCCGGACGGATCGCCGGCCGGGGCGTCGTGGTCGTCGCGCACGGCGCGACGCGCACCACCTACGAGCCCGTGGCTGCCCTGGTCGCTCGAGGCTCGCGCATCGCTGGTGGTGAGCAGCTGGGAACCCTCGAGCTCGCGGGCGGACACTGCCTGCCGCGCGCTTGTCTGCACTGGGGGCTCTTGCAGGGTGAGGCCTACCTGGACCCGCTCACCCTGGTGGGAGGAGGCCCGGTCCGTCTTCTGCCGTTGTGGTCCGACGCGCCTCTGCCGTCCCAGCCCCCGGCGCCTGGCCTGCGGCCCCTGCCGACGGAGATCCCTTTGCGGGCCGCTGCGCTGGCAACGTTGCCAGGGGCCCGGCCCTGGGCGGTGGTCCTCTTGGCCGCGGTTCAGGCGCGCGGGTGCGCTTGCCGATAGGCGGCCCTGAGCCGGTCCGTGGTGACGTGGGTGTAGAGCTGCGTGGTCGCGAGGGAAGCGTGACCGAGCAGCTCCTGCACGGAGCGCAGGTCGGCCCCGCCCTCGAGGAGGTGCGTGGCGGCTGTGTGCCGGAGCCCGTGCGGTCCGATGTCGGGAGCCCCCGGTACGGCGGCCACGCGGCGATGCACCATCTCTCGCACGGCCCGCTGGTCGATGCGCCGTCCACGCGCGCCCAGGAACAGTGCCGGCCCGGCGCCGTCGGCGCGCAGGGCCGGCCGTCCTACGGTCAGCCACCGGTCCAACGCCCGGGCTGCCGGCACTCCGAACGGGACGGTGCGCTCCTTGCGGCCCTTGCCCATGACGCGCACGACGTTGCGGCCCCGGTCGAGGTCGTCGACGTCGAGGCCGGCCAGCTCACCGACCCGGATGCCGCTGGCATAGAGCAACTCCAGGATCGCGGCGTCACGCACACCCAGGGGGCTTCCGTCGTCGGCATCGGCCACCGCTTGTTGCAGGAGCTCGGCCGCTTCGTCGGCGCGGAGCACGGGCGGCAACGTCCGGTGCGGCCGTGGCGAGCCGAGCAGCGCGCCCGCATCCTGGGGCGACCGACCGGTGCGCGCCAGCCACCCGGTGAAGACGCGCGCCGCGGTCGCCCGGCGGGCCAGGGTGGTGCGTGAGCGACCGAGCGTCTGCTGCTTGGCCAGCCAGCTGCGCAGCGCACGCAGGTCGAGGCTGGTGGGCTCCTCGTGACCCAAACGCGCGGCGTGCGCGAGGAGTCCTGCGACGTCGCCGAGGTAGGCGCGCACGGAGTGCGGGGTGAGGTCCCGCTCGGAGACCAGGTGACGCTCGTACGCCACTAGGACCGCCGCCATCGCCTCCGGGAGCTCGTCGGCGACGGCCGACGCCGTGGCCATGCGCTGGTCGCCGGTCGGGGGCTCCGTCGGCGCTGTCACCCACGAGAGTCTAGGAACGGCAGCGGCCGGTCCGACGACGCCGCGCCCTGACGCCACCCGCGTGCCGTGTGGACCACCATGCCCTGGCCCGCCAAGGACTCCAGCGCACCCTTGACGACTCCCGTCTCGAGGGCCGCGAGCCGGGCGACGGACTCGAGGGATGCCGGCCGCGACAACGGCACGGCTTCGAGCACCTGCCTGTCCACCGGGCTGAGCAGGTCGCGCGGCCGGTCCGGGCCGCGTTGCTCCGTGGTGACGTGCTCGCCGGCCGCGCCGAGGTGCTCGAGCACCTCGGCGCCGCTCGTCACCAGGGAGCCACCCCGGCGCAGGAGCTGGTGCACCCCTTGGGCGAGCGGGTTGGTCACCGCCCCGGGGACTCCCATGACCGGCCGGCTCAACCGGTCCGCCCAGGTCGAGGTGGTGAGGGCGCCGCTGCGCGCGGCGGCCTCCACGACGACGGTGCCCCGCGTCAGCGCGGCGATCAGCCGGTTGCGGGCCAGGAAGCGGACGCGCATCGGTGCCCACCCCGGCGCCGCCTCGGACACGATGGCGCCCTGCTGGGCCAGGAGGCGGAAGAGCGTCTCGTGGTCCTTGGGGTAGATCCGGTCGGCCCCACAGGCCAGCACGGCGACCGTGGGTCCTTCTCCCGCCAGGGCACCCCGGTGGGCGGCCTGGTCGATCCCGAACGCCGCGCCCGAGACGACGCCCCACCCCTTGTCGACCACTTCACAGGCGATCTCACGGGCGACGTGAGTGCCGTAGGCCGTGGACGATCGAGAGCCGACGACGGCAACGGATCTCGCCAATGCATCCAGTCGGAGCGGGCCCTTCACCCACAACCCCAGGGGCACCCCTGACCGATCGTGCAGCGGCTCGACGTGCTCGAGGTCGTCGAGACCGGAAGGCCACTCCGGGTCACCGGGCACGACCCATCGCAGCCCCATCCGGTGTGCGCGCTCGAGCACAGCGGCGGGGTCGACCGCGCGCAGCCGCTGGGCGACCAGCTGATGGTCTGCGGACTCGCCGCTCATGGCGAGCAGCTCGTCGCGAACGTCGACCGCGCCTCGGGCCGACACCCGGTCCAACAGCCTGAAACGACCGGGCTCGACGACTTGGTTGAGCGCGACCCGGGCGAGGGCGTCCTGCGCCGCGCTCACCCGGCACGCTCGAGCGTGGCGGCGAGGAGCGGCTCGCCCGAGCGCAGCCGCAGCGCTGTCTCGAGCTCGTCGAGACCGGGCTGATCGACGTTGCGCAGGTCCGCCAGGGTCCAGGCGAGCCGATGCACGCGCACCACGCCGCGGAACGTCACGCGCCCGGCGTACAGCTCGTCCTCGAGCCGTCGCGTGGCAGCGTCGGTCAGCCGCCACTCGGCCACCAGCTGTGGCCCCGGCACTTGCGCGTTGAGCCGCCAGCCGCGCCCTTCGAACCGCGAGGCTTGCCGGGACCGGGCAGCGGTGACGCGTTGCCGCACGTCGGCGCTGGACTCACGCTTGGCCAGCGGATCTCGGGCCTCTGGCTTGGTGAGCGGCTCGACGTGCCGCAGGATGTCGACCCGGTCGAGCATCGGGCCGGTGAGCTTGCGTCGGTAGTCGCGCCGCGCCGCCTCGCGGCACGTGCACCTGTTGAGGTGCTGCCGAAGGCTGAAGTCGCCGCACGGGCACGGATTGGCCGCCAGGACGACCATGGCCCTGGCTGGGAAGGTCGCCGTCTCGTCGCCACGCGCGATGGTCACTTCACCACTCTCCAGCGGTTGACGCAGAGCCTCGATCACGTCGGAGGCCAGCAACGGGAACTCGTCGAGGAAGAGCACGCCTCCGTGCGCCCGACTGAGCTCGCCCGGGCGGACCCGGCCGCTGCCGCCGCCCAACAGGGCGGCCTTCGACGACGAGTGGTGCGGCGCCGAGAAAGGGGGACGGCGGATGAGGTCGTCGCCCGGCTCGAGAGCGCCGGCGAGGGAGTGCAACGCGGTCAGCTCCAGCATCTCCTCGGTGCCCAGGTCGGGAAGGACCCCGCTGATGCGTTCGGCGAGCGACGTCTTCCCGGAGCCCTTGGGCCCGGACAACATCAGGTGGTGACCGCCGGCGGCTGCCACCTCGACGGCGAACCTGGCGTCCTGCATCCCCTTGAGGTCCGCGAGGTCGGACTCTTCCTGGCGGTCCTGCCCCCGCCAGCTCAGGAGGCGCTGCGCCGACATCGGCGCCACGGGCGGAGCGTCGGGCACCTCCTCTCCTGCTAGCTCGGCGAGGACCTGGCCCAGCGAGCGGAAGCCGAGCACCTCCATCCCGGGCACCATCGCTGCTTCTCGTGCCTGCGGCTCCGGGACGATGACTCTCCGGTGCCCGCGGGCCTGGGCGGCCAGGACCATGGGCAGCACCCCCGGCACCGAGCGCAGCCCTCCGGTGAGGGTCAGCTCGCCGATCATCACCGTGCCGGCCAGGCCGGCCAGCGGCTTGTCGGCACTCGCAGCCACGACGGCAACCGCGATCGCCAGGTCGAAGTGCGTGCCCCTCTTCTTGAGGTCGGACGGCGACAGCAGGATCGTGATGCGCTTGGCCGAGGGCCAGTCGACACCGCTGTTGAGCACGGCCATGCGACACCGCTCCTTGGCCTCATTGAGCGAGGCGTCTGGTCGGCCGACCAGGTTGAGGGCGACCTGACCGCTCGACACGTCGGCCTGGACGTCGATGAGGTGGCCCAAGGTCCCTTGGAGCGACACGGTGTGGGTGATAGCGACCGTCATCTGCTCAGCCCCCGCACGTGCTCGATGGTCGAGGGCCCCTTGAGGGGACGCAGTACCGCGACCAGGTCGATGCGCACCCCCGACGGGCGGACGTGGTGAGCGGTCACCCAGGCCTGGCCGATCCGGCCGAGGCGCTCGAGCTTCTCGTCGGTGACGGCCTCCTGCGGGCTGCCGTAGTCGAGACTGGTGCGCGTCTTGACCTCGCAGACCACGAGGACGTCGCCGTCGCGCAGGACGAGGTCTGCCTCTCCGTCGCGACATCGCCAGTTGCGGTCGAGGAGTCGCATCCCCAGCCCGGTCAGGTGTCGCTCGGCGAGCCGCTCACCGTAGTCACCGAGCGCCTGGTGGTGCCTCGTCGCCGCCCATGCCACCGGCGCTGCTGCCGCCGTCTCCGTCAGATCTGTCATCGCGACCTCCTCGCCGGACCACGATGGCCTAGGGCAAGGACGACGCGAGGTTCAGGAAAGGGGGTCTGTGGACGAGAGAGATCGCTGGCGACGTGTGGACGTGAGGTGGGCCCCCTACGAAACTGACACGCCTAGTTGACGAGCAGCGGGACCTTGACGCCGATGCCCGTATAGGCGATCGTCCCAGCCTTTACCGGCGGTGGCGGGAGCGCCGCTTCGTTCAAGAAGATGATCTGCACCGATAGCAAGTCGACATTGGGTCCATTGTTCTGAGTCGTCAATCCATTCGTACTGGTAGTGACGCCCGTCAGTTTCGTCGCGGAGTTCGGCTGGTCGGTGATGAAGCCGGACCGGAAGCCTATGACTTTGAGGTACTCAGCACCAACGAACGCTCTCCCGAAGACCGGGACGCTGACAAACCTGGGCGAGTCGTAGATCTTCGAGGAGATGACAGCCCCGCCAGCGTAGGTCCGGCTGCTGACGTCGCCCACAGCCACCGTGTCGTTGGTGAAGAAGCAGGTGAGGTTGTCGTTGTTGATCGTCACGCCACGGATTGTGGTCGTGGCAGGCTGGCCATTTGTGGCGCAACCCGTCCCGGCGGACACGTCAGTCAACAACCCGGGTACGGCCGGGCTGCCGCCGACACCGGCCACAAATCCCTTCCACGCGGGACCGGCATCCATGCCGCCGGGCTTGGACTGGACGCAGTTGGTTCCCTCGGTCGGCCAGACCTTGCTGTTCGTGCTGTTGCAGTCGAAAGGAGCGTTCGGGTTGGGGTGCGGCGCGAGCGTCGACTCCAAACCGTCGGCCACGTTGTACGCGATCTGGTCGGGCTCGCCGCTCACATGCGAGTTCGCGAGCCTGAGCGTTCCGAAGTTGCCTGTCGTCGAGCCCTGCCCGCAATTGAGGGTCGGTGCACCGACGATAATGTTAGGAGTCATCCGTTCGTTGTTGCCGTTGCCAAAGGTTGCAGCCGACCAGTTGGTCCCGATCTTGACGCGGATGAAGAAATAGGCGTTGGTGGTGAAGAGCGACGCAGGCAGGCTGGCCGCTGGGATCGTGATGCTCGTGGCCGTCTTCCAGGCAGCCTGGACGGCTACCTCGGTCGGTGCCGGGCCTGGGCCCGAAGCCCCCGGCTCGAAGAAGCCCACGTGGGTGACGTTGGTGAAGTTGTTGCCCGTGATGGTGAGTTGCGTGGTTGGCGTCACGGCGACGGCATAAGAGGCCGGTGTCACCGTGGAGACCGTGGCGGCGTTGGTCTGGTCTTTCAGGTACAGCAACTCCTTGGACGCGAGTCCGTTGCTCGGCTGCTGCAGGGTCTGGGCGCCGTAGCTGCAGGAGTCGAGCGCGAAGTACGGCAGCGTCTCCATCTTGGGCGTGCGGATCTCCACGGTCGAGATCCCTGCAACGTTCGTGCTGTCGTAACCGATGATCCCCGCGAAACCGAAGTCCACTTCGTCCGGCGGCGTCACGAGCGACAACTGGTTCTTGTTGTAGGTAAGGGACCACTTGCCTGAGACCACCTTCGGGGTGCCGTAGAACAGCTCCCCGTCCTCACCCACCTTGCAGTTGGTGAGTTCGGAGGCGGTAATGGTCCGTCCCAACTGACGCGTCAGGTGTGCAGCGACGTCAACGGCAGCCTGGTCGGTCGTGCCGACCTTGGTGTACGCCAAGTGCTCCGTCGTCGGCGAGCAGGACGTCCCTGCTCCCGGAGCCGGGAGATTACTTCCGCCGATGCCCGCGCCAGCCAGCGTCGCGTGATCAGAGTCTTTCTGACGCTCGCGCTTGTGGACGTAGGCGTTTCCGATGTCGACGGCCAAGGCAGCCACAATGAGAAGCACCAGCATGAGCAGACTGGTCATTACAGCGACAGCCCCACGCTCGTCTCGAGGATTGTTGCGAGTCATCAGCAAGCTCCCACTGACGATGCTGTTATGTCCTCGACGCGTGCCGTCGCCGACCGGGTGACGACTCCGTCACCGGGAACTGGGATCAGCGGAAAGTTCAGGTTCAGGGTAGGAAACGTGGCGGTGAGGGTCACCGTGCCGCCGATCTCCCCAGGAGAGGCGACGCTGCCCGTGCCGTCCGCCTTGGTGTAGGTGCGTGTGACGATGGTGATGCCCGACGCGGAGCCAGCCGTGGTCGCGCTGCCGAGGTGCGAGTGGATGAAGGACTTAACCTGCGCCTCCGTCTGGCAGTCGCCGACCGACATGCGACGCGTAGCGTCCCCAACGGCCGTCGTGCCGGTCTGCATGGCGAAGAAGTAGAGCCCGTATTGGATAACTCCGAACACCAGGACCAGGAAAATGGGGATCACCAGGGCGAACTCCACCGCCGCCGCACCGCGTTCGGTGCGTCGTGCCCTCACTCGAAACTCAGTCACCGAGCCTCCGCAATACGAAAGTAGGCCTCTTCGCCGACCCGAGCCTACGCGCGGCAGGAGGACAGGCGAAGGTGAATGCGCGACTGAGGTCGCGTGCGGCGTACCTTGGACGGTTATTTTGCCCAGGCATGACGCCCTGGAGCGGACTGGTCTGGACCATTCGGTCGGGGCTGGCGGTGAGACCGCCGTGGCGCTATCGACTCAGGTGCAGCCCCGCGGGCAGCGGCTGATAGTTCTGGCCGCTGTTGTAGTTGACGTTGAGGCACGAGTTCGTACCGCTGTAGGCGAGTGACTTCACGATGACCGCCGAGTACGCCGTGGAGCAGCCGTTGCCGCGGATGTCGAGCAGCCCGTTGGCCATGTAGATCGTGCCGCTGGTGCCTGTCACGCCGTTCCCGGTCAGTCGGAGGCCGCTCGTGTTGTTGCGGTCGTAGACGATGCTCAGGCCCTTCAGCTCCCCGGAGGTCGGCCCGGTGAGGGCGAGCGATCCGTTGCCGCTGAAGTCCATCGTCGCGCCGGACTCGTTGGCGTTGCAGGCACGGACGGTGGTCCCCGTGGAGCAGGTGAAGTAGAGCGTGACACCCGTGCCTTGCAGCCGGGTGCTCGGGTTGCTCGCCAGATCCAGGGTCCCCGACCGGAAGACATAGAGGCCGGGATTCATCGTGCAGGTCTTGGCCCGGATCTGGAAGCCGACGTAGATGCCCGGCTGCAGCACGCAGGGAGTCGCGCTGGTGTTGGCCGTCTGGGCGCTGAGACCGACCATCGACGGCGGGAGCGCGAGCTCGGCGAGAGGGTCAGGGATCTGCGGTGAGCCCGTGATGGCCGCGGGTGTGAAGTTGCCCGGGCGGTTGACCGTGCCCTGCACGGTGTTCCCGCCGGTGGACACGAGGCCGTTGGGGCCGACCGACACGCTGCCGTTGAAGTGAGCGCCGGCCCCGGTGACCGTCGTGTCACCGTTCTGGAGGTCGTGAGGCCCGGGGCCGATCACGCAGAGCCCGCAAGGGAGGACGCCACCCGTCTGCAGACTGGCCCGCGCGGCGGCGCCGATCGAGATGTTCTCGACGCCGGCGAAGGTCCCGAACGTCGTGTCGATGCTGCGGTCCGGGATCTTGACGCGCACGTGCTTCGGCGCAGTGGCGCTGTCGAAGGAGATGCACGGGCTCTGCCCGGTCGGCACGTAGCTGAGCTTCGATGCGTCCGTGCAGGCCGACCACGCACTCGTGGCGACTCCGTAGTTCACCTCGGCGTAGGACTTCGCGGCGTCGATCGCCTGGGTGAAGCAGGGGGCCGTGGAGCAGGCACCACCAGTCAGGTACAGCACGTTGCCGGCCGCGAGCGCGGAGGCGTCGGCCGCGTTCTGGGACTGCCTGCGGTTGTCGCGCGCCAAGCCCAGATCGACGACGAGGGCCGCGATCAGGAAGAGACTGACAGCGAGGACCGCCACCAAGATCGCGACCGCACCCCGCTCGTCCTCGGCCGCACGACGCCTGGCCAACCGGGTCAGCACCATGACCAGTCCTGTCCTGTCGGAGCCGTGTCGGCCGAGGCGCTGCCCGACGGCGCTCCGTCGACCTCGATCGACATCTGCGTCTTGGACCGGATGACTCCGTCGTTGGGCATGGGGAGCAGCCCCATCCCTCCCTCGCTGTCGACCATCGCGCAGACGACGAGCCGCTTGCCCTTGGCCCAGCCGTCGGGGGCCGACACCTTGACGTAGGTGTCACCGGTGACCGCGTCGATCTGCGACTTGGTGTTGCACTTGAGCTTGGCCCAGTCGTTCGCGGCGCCCGTGCAGGCAGGGAAGTTCTTGACCACGCCCTGGCGGGCGGCCTCGCGCACGCCGTTGCGGGTGCCCGTGGCGTCGTAGAAGTACAAGCCGTACTGGATGATGCCGAACACGAGTAGGAAGAGGATCGGCGTCACGAGAGCGAACTCCACGGCGGCGGCGCCGTCCTCGCGGAGCGGCGCGCGTCTGCGCGACCTTCGACCCATCACGTGCTTGCCTTCCCCCGGTTACCACTGACGAAGGCAATGGTGAACGTGCGGGAGGCGGGCCGGCAGAGCAGCGCAGCGTCGGAAGACGAAAGTCAGCGGCGGCGGGCGGGCGTGCCGACGGCATTTAACCGAGCGGACATACCTTCCGAGGGTCGGCCCTACCTAGGACCCCCAGACGAAGGTCGTCAGGCTTTGGGCGGGTCTATCTCCGCCGGCGCAAGCTCCTCGACGTTGACGTCCTTGAAGGTCAGCACCTTCACGTTCTTGGCGAAGCGCGCCGGACGGTACATGTCCCAGACCCAGGCGTCCGACATCGACACCTCGAAGAAGACGTCGCCGGCCTCGGTGCGCGCCTTCACGTCGACCTGGTTGCAGAGGTAGAACCGGCGGTCCGTCTCGACGACGTACTTGAAGATCGAGACCACGTCGCGGTACTCGCGGTAGAGCGTGAGCTCCATCTCGGTCTCGTACTTCTCGAGGTCCTCGGCACTCATCGCGACTCCTCCAGCTCGAACCGTCCCACCGCGTCCCCGGCGCGCTCCTGATCCTGCCCCACGACCTCGGGCTCCAGTCCCGCGGCCCGCCGGACGTTGACGAACCGCATCCGGTGGATCGCCGACGGTCCGTGCTCGGCCAGGCGCGCGGAGTGCAGGTCGGTGACGTAGCCCTTGTGCACGTCGAAGTCGTACGCCGGCAGCGACTCGTGCCACTGGCGCATGATCCGGTCGCGGGTGACCTTGGCGAGGACGGAGGCGGCTGCGATGCAGGCTGCGACGCGGTCGCCCTTCCACACCGCCAGGCCGGGGACGTCGAAGCCGTCCACGGGGAAGCCGTCGGTGAGGACGTACTCCGGCCGCTGGTCCAGCAGCGCCACCGCGCGTCGCAGCGCCTCGACGTTGGCGACGTGCATCCCGAGCCGGTCGCACTCGTCGGACTCGATGACCACCACCGACCACGCCACCGCCCGGCGCACGATCTGGGCGTAGCACCGCTCGCGCGCCGCCTCGGTGAGGAGCTTGGAGTCGGCGAGCCCGGGCACGATGCCGACCTTGCCCGCCGGCAGGATCGCCGCACCGGCGACCAGCGGGCCGGCGCAAGCGCCGCGACCGGCCTCGTCGACCCCGGCGATGGGCTCGATCCCGACCCGACGGAGTGCGCGTTCGTAGCCGTAGAGGCCGGCGTCCCGGCGTACGGTCAGACCCTTGGGCAGCTCACTCATCGCCAGGGGAGGCGGGGACGTCGTCGAAGCTGTCGGGCCGGGTCACCCAGCGGAAGTGGTCGCGTGGCCACAGGAGCACGAACACCTTGCCGACGACCAGGTCGACGGGGACGAACTCCTCCCCCGGCACGCAGCCCGTGCTCTCGTCGAGGCACATGTGCCGGGTCGAGTCGGCGGAGTTGTTGCGGTTGTCGCCCATCACGAAGATGCGGTCGGGCGGGACGGGGCCAGCGGTCCAGTCGCAGGTGCGCGTCATCGGGCCGTTGCAGTCGGCGCCGTCGAGCTGGATGTAGGCCTTCTCGTTCAACGGCTGGCCGTTGACCGAGATGCGGCCCTTCTTGTCGCAGCAGGTGATGACGTCACCCTCGACGCCGATGACCCGCTTCACCAGGTGGCCGCCGCTGGGGTAGAGGCCGATCTTGGACATCGCGCGGGTGACCAGCGAGCTGGGGCCGGACGACTCGGCCGAGCCGAGCCAGCCGCCGGGGTCCTTGAACACCACCACGTCACCGCGCTGGGGCTCGCCGCCGCCCCAGTAGGACACCTTCTGGACCAGGATGCGGTCGTTGACCTTGAGCCCCGGCTCCATGGACTGCGAGGGGATGAAGAAGGCCTGCACGAGCACGGCCTTGATCAGGATCGCCAGACCGAGCGCGATGGCGAGCAGCAGGATCGTCTCCTGCCACAGCGGCAGGTGCTTGTCCTCGTGCTCGTCGCGGCTCTTGCGTCGGCCCCAGCGGCCGCCCCCCGGATCGGCGCGGTCCTCGTCGTCGGGAAGATCGGACGACGCCGAGCCGCGGTCCAAGGAGGTCACCCGGAGATGCTAACCAGCCGGTGGCTGGCGAGGCGGGTGCTCACGCCTCGCGCCGCTCCTTGATCTTGGCGGCCTTCCCACGCAGGTTGCGCAGGTAGTAGAGCTTGGCCCGGCGGACGTCGCCGCGGGTCACGATCTCGATCGTCTCGAAGATCGGGGAGTTGAGCGGGAAGGTGCGCTCGACGCCGACCCCGAAGGAGACCTTGCGGACGGTGAAGGTGCGGCCGATGCCCGAGCCGTGCACGCGGATCACGACGCCCTGGAAGACCTGGACGCGGGAGCGGTTGCCCTCGATGACCTTGACGTGGACCTTGACCGTGTCGCCCGCACGGAAGGCGGGGACGTCGTCACGCAGGCTGGTGGCGCCGATCTCGGCGATGACGTTGCTCATGATGTCTCCTCGCAGGTGCCACAGGTCAGCCGCGGAATGGAAGGTGTGGTGCTGGGTCGGTCCCACCGTCATGGCCGGCGGCGCGAGGCTCCCCCTGTGGCAGGAGCCCGACGCAGACCCTCCGCTGTGAACTCCACGGAGCTGTCCTTCGGCCGGCAGGACCGACGAGCAAGTCTGCCAGAGGCAACCGCCGAGGACTAAATCGATGGCCGCCGCTTGGTCAGGCGTACGACGCCGGGCTCGATCTCGCCGCGCAACCGGTACCCCGCCTTCTTGTACAACCGCTGGTTGCGGCGCGACCCGGCACCGGTGAACAGCTCGAACGTCGTCACCCCGGCCGGAGCCGCATCCTCGATCTGCTGGAGCATGCCCCGCCCCAGGCCCTGCCCCCACAGGTCCGGAGCCACCATCAGGCGACCGATGTCCCAGGCCTCGTGCCTGCGCCGCGCACGCACCGCCGCGACCAGACGACCCGCGCGGCGAGCGACGAGGACCGTGCACTCGGCCAGCCACGACCGGACGTCCTCCAGCGACTCCTCGAGCGGCGGGATCGGCACGCCGGGATTGTCCTTCTCCTCCTGCACCCAGCACGCGAGCTGAAGCGTCAACAGCTCACCGGCGTCGGCGAGAACGGACGGCCGCACCTCGACGCCGCCCGGCAGCGACGCCGCGGCCAGCAGGTCCGGCCGGCGTTCCGCGGTACGGCGCTGGGACTGCTCGTGCCGCCAGGAGGCGATGGCGGCGTGATCACCCGACAGCAGCACGTCGGGCACGTCATGGCCGCGCCAGGACGCCGGCTTGGTGTAGACGGGGTACTCCAGCAGCCCGTCCTCGTGCGACTCCTCGGCGAGCGACGCCGCGTTGCCCATGAAGCCGGGCTGCAGCCTCGCGACCGCCTCGACGATCGCCAGCGCCGCCACCTCGCCGCCGTTGAGCACGTAGTCGCCCAGCGAGACCTCGACGACCTCGGCGACGTCGGGTCGCGCGGCCGCATGGTCGAGCACCCGCTGGTCGATGCCCTCGTAGCGGCCGCAGGCCACGAGCAGGTGCGGTCGCGTCGCGAGCTCACGCGCCAGCGCCTGGCTGAACGGGCGTCCCGCCGGCGTGGGCACCACGACGGTCGTGTTCGGCGTCGCCAGCGCGTCCAGGGCCTCGCCCCACGGTTCGGGCTTCATCACCATGCCCGCGCCACCGCCGTACGGAGTGTCGTCGACCGTGCGGTGCCGGTCGTGGGTCCACTCGCGCAGGTCGTGGACGCGCAGGTCGAGCAGTCCGCTCTCCCGCGCCTTCCCGGGCAGCGAGAGCGTCAGCGGGTCGAGGTACGCCGGGAAGATCGTGACGATGTCGACGCGCACGGTTCAGTCGTCCTGCCCTGGGTCCGGCTCGTCCGCGTCCGGGTACGGCGCCACCAGGCCCGGCCGGTCGGCGATGACGATGCGGCCGCCGGCGAGGTCGACCTCGGGGACGAGAGCGGCCACGAACGGCACCAGCGCCTCCCTGCCGTCGGTCGTGCGGATCGTCAGCAGGTCCTGGGCCGCGCCGTGGGTCACGGCGACCAGCTCGCCGAGCGGCGTGCCGTCGACGTCGTACGCCGCCAGCCCGACGAGCTGGTGGTCGTAGAACTCCTCGGGGTCCTCGGGGGTCGCGTCGGCCGGGAGCAGGGCGTGCAGGACGATCCCGCGGGCGGCCTCGGCGGCATTGCGGTCGGCGATCTCGTCGAAGCGCGCCAGCAGGACCTGCTGGTGCCAGCGGGTCTGGGAGACGGTGACCGAGCGCAGCGGCGAGGCCGAGCCCTGCGGCGGACGGGCGATCAGCACGGCTCCGTCGACGAAGCGCCGCTCCGGCTCGTCGGTGCGGACGTCGATGGTCACCTCGCCGCGCAGACCGTGCGGCTTGCCGATGCGGCCGACGACGACCTCGATGTCCTCCACGAGGTCAGCCTAGAGAGCGAACCGGGCGCCACCCCTGAGGGGTGACGCCCGGTGTCGGTCTCGATGGCGCTCGACCGAAGGGTCAGCGGCGGCGGTCGACGTCGACGAAGTCGATGCGCGCGCCGCCGCGACCGGCGAGCGCCGACACGACGGTGCGGAACGCGGTCGCCGTCCGGCCGTTGCGGCCGATCACCTTGCCGAGGTCGTCGGGGTGGACCCGGACCTCGAGGATCGAGCCACGCCGCAGCGCGCGGTCACGCACGGACACCTCGTCCGGGTGCTCGACGATGCCGCGGACCAGGTGCTCGAGAGCGTCGGCCAGCATGATCAGGACTCGCTCTTGCCGGCGTCCTCGGCGGTGACCGTCTCAGCAGCCTCCGCCTCCTCCGCGGCGCCCTCGGGGGTCTCCGAAGCGGGGACCTGTGCAGGCGTCTCGGCGGGCGTCTCGGCGACGGCCTCGTCGGCCTTCGCCTCGTCGGCCTTCGCCTCGTCGGCCTTCGCCTCGTCGGCCTTCGCCTCGGCGGGCTTCTCAGCGCCCTTCTCCGCGGCGGGAGCCGACTTCTTGGCTGCGGCCTTCTTGGTCACGGCCTCGCCTCGGGGCTCGGACTGGGCGTCCTTGAGGGCCTCGTTGAAGACGTCCAGCTTGGACCTCTTCGGCTCCTTGACGCGCAGGGTGCCCTCGGCGCCCGGCTCACCCTTGAACTTCTGCCAGTCGCCGGTGACCTTGAGGATCGCGGCCACGGGCTCGGACGGCTGAGCGCCGACACCGAGCCAGTACTGCGCGCGGTCGGAGACCACCTCGATGAAGGACGGGTCCTCCTTGGGGTGGTACTTGCCGATCTCCTCGATGACGCGGCCGTCGCGCTTCTTGCGCGAGTCGACGACGACGATGCGGTACTGCGGCACCCGGATCTTGCCCAGGCGCTTCAAACGGATCTTGACGGACACGTGAGTGGTGTCTCCTCGGACTGTGGTGTGGAGTGAGACGCCGTTGCCCGGAGTGGGTTACCGGGGCGGAGCCTCGAAGGGCCGTACGGCGTCCGGGTGAGAGGGCCCGGACTCGCAGGACACGAGGGCTGATTCTGCCAGAACCGGGCGATCAGTCCGAATCCAGCCCGATCGAGCGCCTGAACGCCTCCACCCCGCTCACCTCGAGGGGATGCTCACCGCGGACGAAGGCCTCCGGGGTCAGCAGCAGCTGGATCGTCGTCGCCGCCTCGCCGGGACGTCGCTCCCGCCGGATCCGGCCGTTCTCGACGTACCCGACCTTGCGCGACACCGCCTGCGACGACGGGTTGTCGGTGAAGGCCCCGGACGTGATCTGCACGGCGTCCAGGTGGTCGAAGACGAAGGCGCACATCACCTGGCGCATGGCCGTGCCGATGCCGCGGCCCTGGTGACCCAGACCCAGCCAGGAGCCGGTCTCGCCGGAGCGGGTGACGAGGTACTTCGACGTGTCGAAGCCCTGCACGCCGACCAGCCGGCCGTCGTACCAGACCCCGAGGTTGAGGCTCCACGAGTCGGGCGAGAAGTCGGCACGGGTGCGCCAGTGGTACTGCGCGAACGCGGTCGGCAGGCGGTCACGGTCCACGTCGGTCCACGGGAAGGTGAACGGCATCCGCTCGGGCGGGTGCACGCCGGCGGCGACGACGTCGACGAGCGTGGCGAGATCCTCGTCGCGCAGCCCGCGCAGCTCGAGCGGGCCGGCGGACACGCGCAGTCCCAGCATGGGCAGCAGGTCGGGGACGGCGGTCACGCGACGACCCTGCCGACGACCTTGCCGCGGAGCACGATCGCCGTCGGCTCGCGCAGGACGGAGAGGTCCGCGAGCGGGTCGCGGGGGTAGACGACGAAGTCGGCGGGAGCTCCCTCGTCGAGGGTGGCGTTCCAGCCCAGCCACTCCCGGGCCCGCCACGAAGCGGCGCCGAGCGCGTAGGCGGCCGGCATCCCGAGCCCGGCCAGCGCAATGACCTCTCCGGCCAGGTTGCCGTGCTTGCTGATGCCGCCGCCGTCGGAGCCGGCGTAGAGCGCGACACCGGCGTCGTACGCCGACATCAGGGTGTCCCGGGTGCGCTCGTGCAGGTCGGTCATCGTGGCGGCGTACGCCGGGAAGCGGGTCGCCGCTGCGGCGTACTCGGGGAACTTGGCCAGCTGCATCACCGTCGGCACCAGGGCGGTGCCGCGCGCGACCATCTCGTCGATGAGGTCGGTCGTGAGCCCGGTGCCGTGCTCGATGCAGTCGATCCCGGCCCCGATCAGTCCCGGAAGCACCTCGTGGCCGAAGCAGTGCGCGGTCACCTTGGCGCCCTCCGCGTGGGCGGCGGCGATCGCCGCGGCGAAGGCCTCGGCGGGGAACGACGGGGCGAGGTCGCCGGAGTCGCGGGAGATCCAGTCCCCCACGAGCTTGACCCAGCCGTCGCCGGACCTGGCCTCCCGGGCGACGGTGCCGACCAGGTCCTCGGGCTCGACCTCGTGGGCGTAGCCGCGGATGTAGCGCTTGGTCCGGCCGACGTGCCGGCCGGCCCGGATCAGCCTCGGCAGGTCGTCGCGGTCGTGGATCCAGCGCGTGTCCGCCGCGCTGCCGGCGTCGCGGATGAGCAGCGCACCGCCGTCGCGGTCCTGGATCGCCTGGGCCTCCGTCTCGGCTTCGTCGACTGCGCCGTCGTCGCCGAGGCCGAGGTGGCAGTGCGCGTCGACGAGCCCCGGCACGATCCAGCCCCGGGCCACCGTCTCGGCACCCGCTTGCGGCTCGAGCGTGATGCGCCCGTCGACGACGTGGAGGTCGCGTGCCTCGCCGTCGGGGAGGACAGGACCGGAGAAGCGCTGGACCGTCACGAGGCGACGCTATCCGAGGGCAACTTCAGCGCAATTGCGCTGTTGTGGCGCCCGTGACGCCCCGCGAGCGGCCACTACCGTTCAATTGCGCGGAAATGGCCCTCAGAGGACGGCCCGACCACCGAGGTAGGGACGCAGCGGCTCGGGGACGGTCACGGTGCCATCGGCGTTCTGGTGGTTCTCGACCAGGGCAGCGACCAGCCGGGGCGTGGCGATGGCGGTGTTGTTGAGGGTGTGCACGTGCTTGACCGTGCCGTCGCTGTCGCGGTAGCGCAGGTCGGCGCGGCGGGCCTGCCAGTCGTGGAGGGTGGAGCAGCTGTGCGTCTCGCGGAAGGTGTGCAGGGACGGGAACCACGTGTTGATGTCGTTCATGCGGAACTTGCCGATACCCATGTCGCCGGTCGCGCACTCGACGACCTCGTAGGCGAGCCCCAGCGCCTGGAGGAGCGACTCGGCGCAGTCGAGGAGCGTGGCGTGCCAGCGCTCGGACTCGGCGTCGTCGGCCTCGCAGAGGATGAACTGCTCGACCTTCTCGAACTGGTGCACGCGGACCAGACCGCGCACGTCGCGGCTGGCGCTGCCGATCTCCCGGCGGAAGCACGGTGAGATGCCCGCGTACTTGATCGGCAGTCGGGCCTTGTCGAGGATCTCCCCCGCGTGCAGCCCGACGAGCGCGACCTCGGCGGTGCCCGCCAGGAAGAGGTTGTCCGCGGGCAGCTCGTAGGTCTCCTCGCGTCCCTTGGGGAACATGCCGGTGCCGACCAGCGCCATCTCGCGCACCAGCGACGGCACCGAGATCGGCGTGAAGTCGCGCGTCACGAGCACGTCGAGGGCGTAGGACAGCAGGGCTCTCTCGAGCAGCACGGCGTCACCGACGAGGGCGTACGCGCGCTCACCCGCGACGTTGCGGGCGCGGGCGAACTCGGCCCAGCCCCGCTGCTCGAGCAGGGTGATGTGGTCCAGCGGCTCGAAGTCGAAGACCGGCGGCTCCCCGACCTTCTTGATCACGACGTTGTCGGACTCGTCGGCGCCGACGGGCGCGCCCTCCCACGGGATCCCCGGGGTCAGCAGCATCAGCTCGTCGAGCTCGGCCTGCTTCGCGGCCAGGTCGTCCTTGTCCTTCTGCAGGCCGGCGTCGATGCGTGCGATCTCCTCGCGAAGCCTCGCGCGGGTCTCCTCGTCGGCGCGGCCGAACTCCTTGGACAGCCGCTTCTTCTCCGCCTGGGCGGCCTCGGAGCTGCCCTTGAGACGGCGCACCTCGGCGTCGAGAGCGAGCAGGGCGTCGACGTCGAGGTCGATCCCCTTCGCCTCCACCGCCCGCTTGACGAGGTCGGGGTCGTCACGGATCAGTCGAAGGTCGAGCACGCCGGTCATAGTAGGCGGTCGGCTCGGCGGGACGGTGGGCCGCCGCGGCGAAGCGGCCAGGGTCCCGATCGGCTGACACCCGCGTCCGCTGACCGGTCCAATCTGGGTCTGGACGTCGGGCCCCGAACCGGACATCATACTTTTGTCCCCCCGATGACGACCGGTTCACCGTCCCAGGGGTTTCCATGCACGCGATCTCGTCGATCAGGGCTGACCTGACAACGGTTTCCGCAGCTCGCCCCCAGCCGTCATCACAGCTTCGTCGCTTCCTCGCCGGCGGTGACCCTGACACCGCAGGGCGAGACTCCAGGACTCGCGGAGACCAGCAGCTCCGCGTCCTGACCGGACCGTCGGCGACCCCATGCGCCGATGTTCCTCGTCGCCGAGGCCGGCCGGACGCGCGCCCGGCCGGCCTCGGCTGACCCTCTCGGGTCACTGGCTCCCCTGCCCCGGTCCCGGGCTGACCCCTGTCGGCTCGGGCCCGGCGGGGTCGCCCTCTGTCGGGGCTCGTGAACCGGTGGCTCAGAGCCTCTCGAGCAGCCAGGTCGGCCCCAACGTGGTCGCGCCGAGGGCGTGCACGCGGTCCTTCAACCGGCGGTCGGCGGTGACGACGGCGACCACCCTGCCCTTCTCGACGCCGAGCCGGGCCTCCCGCACGATCGTGTCGTCGCCGTTGCCGGGCGCGTGCACGGTGCGGAGGTGGGCGTCGCGACCCGCTCGGACGCCCTGCTTCGCCTGCCCCTCGAGCACCAGCACCACGTCGTCGTACGACGTGTCGGCGGTCATCAGGCTCTCGTGCAGCCGCGCCGCGGCGCCTGCACGGTCCTTCCACCACTCGCCGGCCGGGTCCGCGCCGACGACGTTGGCGCCGTCGACGACCAGGAGGGTGCGCACGGGGACGGTCGAGGGCTCAGTTGAGGTACTTGGAGAAGTCCTTGGGCAGGTTGAGCGCCGCCGCGGCCTTCTCGTAGTCCATGTCCTCGCCCTCGCCATCCATCGACTGAGTGCCGAAGGGGTTGGTGGGCGGGGCCGCTGACTTCTCCTGGGCCTTCTTGGCCTGCTGAGCGGCCTTGGCGGGGTTGCCGGAGACGCGGCGGCCCTTGGCGGGCTTCTGCTTCTGCTTGTTCTTCCGGCCGCCCGCTGCGGCGAAGCCCGGCATCCCGGGGAGGGACGGCATGCCGCCGCCCTGTGCGAACTGCATCATCATCTTGCGGGCCTCGAAGAACCGGTCGACGAGCTGGTTGACGTCGGTGACGGTGCGACCCGAGCCGCGCGCGATCCGCTGGCGCCGCGAGCCGTCGATGATCTTGGGGTCGTCGCGCTCCGCCGGTGTCATCGACTGGATGATCGCCTGGATTCGGTCGATCTCGCGCTCGTCGAAGTTCTCGAGCTGGTCGCGGAACTGACCCATGCCGGGCAACATCCCCATGATCTTGGACATCGACCCGAGCTTGCGCACCTGCTGCATCTGCTGCAGGAAGTCGTCGAGGGTGAAGTCGCCCTTGCCGGTGAGCTTCTCGGCGGCCTTGAGGGCCTGCTCGTGGTCGAAGGTCTTCTCGGCCTGCTCGATCAGGGTGAGCATGTCGCCCATGTCGAGGATCCGGCCGGCCATCCGGTCGGGGTGGAAGAGGTCGAAGTCGGTGAGCTTCTCGCCCGCCGAGGCGAACATCACCGGCTTGCCGGTGACCGAGCGGATCGACAGGGCCGCGCCACCGCGTGCGTCGCCGTCGAGCTTGGTCAGCACCACACCGTCGAACCCGACGCCCTCGAGGAAGGCCTGCGCGGTCGTGACCGCGTCCTGGCCGATCATCGCGTCGACGACGAAGAGCACCTCGTCGGGCTGGACCGCGTCACGGATGTCGGCCGCCTGCTGCATCAGCTCCGCGTCCACGCCGAGCCGGCCGGCGGTGTCGACGATCACGACGTCGTAGAGCTTGCGCTTGGCCTCGTCGATCGAGGCCCGTGCGACGGCCACGGGGTCACCGACACCGTTGCCCGGCTCAGGGGCGAAGACCGGCACCCCGGCGCGCTCCCCGTTGATCTGGAGCTGGTTGACGGCGTTGGGGCGCTGGAGGTCGGCGGCCACCAGGACGGGGGCCTTGCCCTGCTCCTTGAGCCACAGCGCCAGCTTGGCGGCGAGCGTGGTCTTGCCGGCGCCCTGGAGGCCGGCGAGCAGGATGACGGTGGGCCCGGACTTGGCGTAGCGCAGGCGGCGCGTCTCGCCGCCGAGGATCGTGACCAGCTCCTCGTTGACGATCTTGACGATCTGCTGGGCCGGGTTGAGGGCCCCGCTCACCTCCTCGCCGCGCGCCCGGTCCTTGACCGCGGCGACGAACTCCTTGACCACCGGCAGCGCGACGTCGGCCTCGAGCAGCGCGATGCGGATCTCGCGTGCGGTCGCGTCGATGTCGGCCTCGGAGAGCCGGCCCTTGCCGCGAAGGTTCTTGAAGGTGTCGGCGAGCCGGTCGGAGAGCGTGGCGAACAAGTGGGGAGTCCTCGGGTACGTCGTGCGGGTGTCCTGCTTGGTGGCTCCTCAGCCTAACCGCCGAGGGTTGTCATGGCGGCCTCGCCCGCGTCCGGCCGGCGCACGGTCAGCCGCCGAGGACCGCCCGCACGGCGTGGGCGACCTGGGCGGACCTGTCGTCGGACAGCACACCCGCGTGCGCCTCCTGCACGTAGAACACGTCGACGGCCTGCGGGCCGAGCGTTGCGACGTGGGCGGAGCGGACGGTGACGTCGAGGTCGGCGAGCGCGACCAGCACGAGGTAGAGCACCCCCGGTCGGTCGGTCGCCCGCACCTCGAGCACCGTCGCCCCGTGGGCCGCGTCGGACCGGACGCTGACGCGAGGGGCCAGCCCCTCGGCGGTGATCCTGGACAGCCGCGTGCGGGCGTCGAGCCGACCTTCGACGATCGCGGTGAAGCGCTGGCGGAGCACGCGCGGGTCGAGCACCTCCTCGTCGACCTCCCAGACGGCAACGGCGTGCTCCCCCTGCAGCCAGGTGCGCGCCGCCCGCACGGACGAGCGCTGCAGTGCCAGCATCGCGGCGCCGTCGGCCAGCAGGCCCACCCGGTCCTTCGCGATGACCGTCACCCGTGACCCCCGGTCGGTCTCGTCGACCTCGATGCTCACGGCGCCCTTGCGGACCGCCCGGGGGATCTTCACCTCAGGTGGCGGCGTGCTCACGACCGAAGCCGCGGCCGGGCTGCTCTCGAAGGAGTCGCGGGCCGCCGCACCCACCCGGAGCACGAGCGAGGACCGCCACTTCGACCACGCCTGCGGAGAGGTCGCGCGCGCGTCCGCCTCGGTCAGCGCCATGAGCAGCGACACCGCCTCGGCCGACCCGAGGCGCGAGGTGATGTGCTGCAGCGTCGCAGGGTCCTCGGGGTCCCGGGTGGTCGCGGTCTCCGCCAGCAGCAGGTGCCAGCGCACCAGGAGCGCGACGAGGTCGACGGCCTCGGCGTCGTACCCCATGCGCGTGGCGACGCTCCTCGCGATCGGCTCACCGGCGACGCTGTGCTCGGTCAGACCGCCCTTGCCGATGTCGTGGAGAAGAGCGGCGATCATGAGCACGTCGGGTCTGCGCACCGACCGGATCAGGGCGGAGGCCTCCAGGCACGTCTCGACCACGTGCCGGTCGATGGTGAAGCGATGGATCTCCGACGCGTGCGGCTGCAGGCGGATGCGTTCCCACTCCGGCAGCACCGAGGCGAGGGCGCCGGTCTCCTCGAGGGTCTCCCACACGTGCAGCAGTCCGGGTCCGGCCGCGAGAAGGCGCACGAGCAGCTGTCGCGCCTCCTCGGGCCACGGCTCGGGCAACGGCGCGGACTCCCGCGCCAGCCGGGCCGCCGTCGCCGGCGCGAGGACGAGGTCACGCTCGGCGGCCTCCGCGGCCGCCCGCAGCAGGAGCACGGGGTCGTGGTCGGGTCGGGCGCCGGCATCGAGGACGACCTCCCCGGACGCGGTCGCCACCCCGGCGGCGACCGGCACCAGGCCGGGGCCGCGGGTCCCCGGTCGCGACGCGGGCTTGTCCAGCACGGCGTCGACGCGGCGCCAGGTGAGCCGGCTCAGGTGGGTGATGCGGCGGCCGAGCTCGCGCACGTGGCGCTGCGCCGCGTCCGCGTCGTCGAGACCCAGGCGAGCCGACAGGTCCTCCCAGGCCTCGGGACCCACCCGGTCGGTGGGACGGCCGGCCACCTCGTGCAGGTGGTCGCGCACGTCGAGCAGGGCCAGCCGAGACCGCTCCAGCGCGACGTGCGGCACGTCGACGAGCCACGTCGCGACCAGTGCCTTCAGGACGACGGTGTCGCGCAGCCCGCCCTCGGCCTCCTTGAGGTCCGGGACCGACAGGTGGGCGAGCTCGCCGAGCCGGTCGTGGCGCGACCGCACCAGCTCGCGCAGCGCCGGCATCCGCGTGCGGGCTCGTTGGCGCCAGTCGGCGAGCATCGTGGTGCGCAGCCGCAGGGTGAGGCTCGGGTCGCCGGCCAGGTGGCGTACGTCGAGCAGCCCGAGCGCGACGCGCACGTCCTCTTGAGCGGCGGCCACCATCTCCGAGAGCGACCGCACCGAGTGGTCCATCCGGACGCCGGCGTCCCAGAGCGGGTACCACACCCTCTCGGCCACCGCCCCGGGCGCGACGGCGTCGTCGTGCACGAGCACGAGGTCGAGATCGGAGTAGGGCGCCTGCTCGCGGCGGCCGAAGCCGCCGACCGCCACCAGCGCGACCCCGACGAGCGGGCCGCCGGCGCCGGCGTACGCGGTCGCGCAGAGCTCGTCCGCGCGATCGGCGCGCGCTGCACGCTCGGCTGCGGTCACGCGTCACCTCCTGGTCTCGGCCCGGTGGGAGCTCTCGGGCATGAGTGCGCCCGGCCGGAGGCCCGGCCGGGCACAGCTCTCGCGTGCGTCGGTCTCCCTAGAGCGCAGCCCCGTCGCGCTCTCCCGTGCGAACCCTGACGACGGTCTCGACCGGGCTCACCCAGACCTTGCCGTCACCGATCCGGCCGGTCTGCGCGGTCTTGACGACGATGCCGGTGATGTCCTCGACGTCGGCGTCGTCGACCACGATCTCGATGCGGATCTTCGGCACGAGCGCGATGTCGTACTCCGCACCCCGGTAGACCTCGGTGTGCCCCTTCTGCCGGCCGTAGCCGCTGACCTCCGAGACCGTCATGCCGGTGACGCCGAAGGTCTCGAGAGCCTCGCGGACGTCTTCCCACTTGTGCGGCTTGATCACCGCGGTGACGAGCTTCATGCGTTCGCTCCCTCGTTCTCCTTGGACTCGGTCGTCGACCCAGGCGCCCCAGAAGACCCAGACGACCCAGACGACCCGGACGCGCTGCCGACCATGACCGTACGACGGGCACTGCCCGGTCCGATCTCGTAGGCGGACTCGCCGTGCTCGGCGAAGTCGATGCCGTCGATCTCGTCCTCCTCGTCGACCCGCAGCCCGATGACCGCCTTGACGATCAGGGCGACGATGACCGTCGCCACACCGGACCAGAGCATCGCGATCAGCGCGACCAGGACCTGCAGGACGAGCTGGGAGGCTCCCCCGCCGTAGAACAGTCCGGTGCTGGTGGCCAGGAAGCCGGCGCCGATGGTGCCGACGAGACCTCCGACCAGGTGCACGCCGACCACGTCGAGCGCGTCGTCGTAGCCGAACCGGTACTTCAGGCCCACCGCCAGGGCGCAGAGCGCGCCGGCCACGAGGCCGAGGATGATCGACCCGACCGGCGACAGGGCGCCACAGGCAGGGGTGATCGCGACCAGGCCGGCCACCACGCCGGACGCGGCGCCGAGCGAGGTGGCCTTGCCGTGCCGGACCTTCTCGACCGCGAGCCAGCCTAGGATCGCGGCGGCCGTCGCGACGGTGGTGTTCAGCCAGACCAGGCTGGTCTCGCTCAGGAACTGCTCGGCGTCGGCCTCGGGGCTGGAGCCGCCGAAGACGATCGAGCCGACGTTGAAGCCGTACCAGCCGAGCCACAGCAGGCCCGCGCCGATCATGGTCAGCGTCAGGTTGTGCGGACGCATCGGTTCCTTGAGGAAGCCGATCCGCTTGCCGAGCATCACGGCGAGCACCAGGCCCGCGACACCGGCGTTGATGTGCACGACCGTGCCGCCCGCGTAGTCGATCGGGAGCGGGTCGCCGTCGAAGAGCAGCGCCGCGAGGCCGTTCTCGGCCGTGCCCAGGAAGCCGCCGCCCCAGACCATGTGGGCGATCGGGAAGTAGGACAGAGTGAGCCAGAGCGGGACGAAGAGCATCCAGGCCGAGAACTTCATCCGGTCGGCCACCGCGCCGCTGATGAGGGCCGCGGTGATGACGGCGAAGGTCAGCTGGAAGCCGACGAAGATGTAGTCCTGACCGCTGACCCCGTCGAGGCCGAAGAGCGAGAACGGGTTGGCGAAGAGCATGCCGACGTCGGACGGGCCGAAGGACATCGACCAGCCCCACAGCACGTAGATGATGGCCGCGATGCCCATCGTGCCGAACGACATCATCATCATGTTCAGCACTGACTTCGAACGGCTCATGCCGCCGTAGAACAGTGCCAGCGCCGGCGTGGTCATCATGATGACCAGGGACGCCGCCACCAGCATCCAGGCGTGGTAGCCGTAGTCCATGGAACCTCCAAGGATCGAGTTATGGGAGGCGGCCTGGCCACGATGACCGGCCACCCGATGCCAGAACCCTCACCGAGCGAGGTTTCGTCGTACGCCGTCGCGTGTTGCGGTCAGGCAACGACCGTGCGGCGTCTGTTACACCCGTGTGAACGGCATCCCTGACCCGTCGAGATCCCCGGCCTGTCGAGATCCCCGGCCTGTCGAGATCGTCGGCCTGTCGGGCTCGTCGGCCTGTCGAGATCGTCGGGCTCGTCGGGCTCGTCGGGAGCTGCGTCAGCCGAGCAGGGCGTCGACGAACGCTGCGGCGTCGAAGGGCGCCAGGTCGTCGGGGCCCTCGCCGAGGCCGACCAGCTTGACGGGCACGCCGAGCTGTTGCTGGACCGCGACCACGATGCCGCCCTTGGCCGAGCCGTCGAGCTTGGTGAGCACGACCCCGGTGACGTCGACGACCTCGGAGAAGACCTTGGCCTGCACGAGACCGTTCTGACCGGTCGTCGCATCGAGGACGAGCAGCACCTCGGTGACCGGGGCCTGCTTCTCGATGACCCGCTTGACCTTGCCGAGCTCGTCCATCAGGCCGGCCTTGTTCTGCAGGCGTCCCGCGGTGTCGACGATGACGGTGTCGATCCCGCGGTCCACGGCGGACTTGACCGCGTCGAACGCGACGCTCGCCGGGTCGGTGCCCTCGCCCCCGCGGACCACCTCGACGCCGACCCGTTCGCCCCACGTCGCGAGCTGGTCGACGGCGGCGGCGCGGAAGGTGTCGGCGGCGCCGAGCACGACCGAGCGGTCCTCGGCCACCAGGATGCGGGCGATCTTGCCGACGGTCGTGGTCTTGCCGGCGCCGTTGACCCCGACGACGAGGAGGACTCCCGGGTTTCCGTCGCCCGTCACCGCCAGGCGACGGTCGAGGCCGGGGTCGACGAGGGCGATGAGCTCCTCACGGAGCACCGCGCGCACGTCGGGGCGCTCCCCACTCTTGGCGCCGCCCTCGACGCGAAGGCGGGTGCGCAGGTTGGTCACCACCTGCTGCGTGGGCGCGACGCCGAGGTCGGCGGTCAGCAGCACGTCCTCGATGGACTCCCAGGTGTCCTCGTCGAGCTTGTCGCGCGAGAGCAGCCCGAGCAGACCGCGACCGAGCGCCCCCTGGGAGCTCGCCAGTCGCTGCCGCAGCCGCACCAACCGGGATGCGGTGCTCTCCGGCCTCTCGAGAGCCGGAGCGGGCGGTGCCTCGACCGTGGCCGCCGGGACCTCGGCAACGGCGGTGTCGGCGGCGGGCGGCGCCGCCTTCGACGGCGAGATGACATCGGTCGAACGGCCCTGCACCGAGGGCGGTCGTCGACGTCCCGTCGTCAGCAGCCCGGCCACCAGGGCGATCGCCACGACGGCGATGCCGATGATCAGAGCGAGGGTCTCACCAGCCATGCGCCGATCCAATCACGGGCGGCAGCAGCCACCGATTCGCGGGGACCGGTCGATCAGGCGGCCCGATAAGGCGGCGCGATCAGGCGGCCCGATCAGGGGCGCGCGTGGCGCCCGGCGACCGGCGTGGGCGGGATGCGCCCCGAGGAGTCGGTCAGCTCGGCCGCGGGCAGCCGGTCGACATCCTCGACCGCGACGGTCGGAAGCGCGTCGACGGACTTGCGCATGGCGTCGCCCAGGATCGGGACGACGGGCAGCCGCTCGCCGCGGTGGGGGTACGCGACGTACACGACGACGGCGGCGGCGATCGCGACGATCACGATCATCGCGACGATGATGCTGGTCACGGGGAGCCTCCGAGGGGCAGGCGGCGGGGTCGTTTCCACCCTGGCACAAGCGTCGGGCGGGCTGCCAAACGTCGAGGTCAGGCCGCGTGTCACTCCAGCAGGCGCAGCAGCGCCGGCCGCGCCGACGGGGTCCAGAGAACCTCGCGCACCTGGTCGGCGCCGCCGAAGGGCCACGCGTCGGCGAGCGCGCGCACCTCGGGGTCGGTCACCTGCTCGAGCAACGCCTCGGGGAAGTCCCCCCACGGGACCGTGAACGGCCGGTCCCACATCCGCACGTCCTCCATCGGGACGGGTGCGGTGACGTTCAGCCGATCGTGCTGGGCCCCGAGCAGCCGGTAGACCTCGGACAGGGCGGCCTCCCGGGCAGGCCACCGATCGGCACGGAGTGCCCGCGTCAGCGGAGGCGTGAGGTCCGGGGCGCAGGCGAGCCGGGAGAACGCCGTGCCGAACCACTTGACGTACGGCGCGTAGGTGCGCTCCATCAGGAAGCAGAGCCGCATGGAGGCCTCGACCAGGCGGGCGCCGAGCAACGTGGACCCGAGCTCGTCCCCCACGTGACCGATCCGGCCCACGAGGTTGCCCTCCGGGTGCAACCGCCACCACGTGGCCGCCATCAGGAAGAGCCAGACGTCTCGCGGGTAGTAGGCGAACCGCGCCCGCACCTCGTCCAACCCGATGTCGTCGTGGAAGACGGCGCCCGACGTGAGCGTGACGAGCTGTTGCTCGGGGATGGTGAGCCAGTCGCGGGCCGACAGCCCAGGGTCCAGCTCGGCGTCGAGGTCGACGGCCAGCAACTCACGGACGTACGCCGCCGGTGTCGTGACGGCGACCTCGGTGGGCCGGCCGAGGAACCGCTCCGGTCGCGCCGCCTCGAGCAGCGCCGCGACCTCGTCGGTGCGTTCTTCGTCACGGACGAGGACGACGACCCGCGCCTCGTGGTTGTGGTCGCGGGACAGCTCGTCGTCGTAGCCGAGCACCTCGGACCCACGCCCGAGCAGGGCCGCGGCATAGGGGAGGCCGGGGACACCCCGGTCGAGCGCCGGCGCGACGTGCTCCTCGAAGAACGCCCGGCACAGCTCGCGGCCCCGGAGGTCGTCGACCACGAGGCGGACCTCAGGCCGACGCCGCGTCGCGCAGCCGCTGCGAGATCACCGTCGACACTCCGTCACCCCGCATCGTGACGCCGTAGAGGGCGTCGCCGACCTCCATGGTCCGCTTCTGGTGGGTGATGACGAGAAGCTGTGAGTGGGCACGCAGCTCTTCGTAGATCTCCAGCAGGCGGCCGAGGTTGGTGTCGTCGAGCGCGGCCTCGACCTCGTCGAGGATGTAGAACGGCGACGGCCGGGCCTTGAAGAGGGCGACCAGGAAGGCGACCGCCACCAGCGACCTCTCACCACCGGACAGCAGCGAGAGCCGCTTGATCTTCTTGCCCGGTGGCCGGGCCTCCACCTCGACGCCGGTCGCGAGCATGTCGCCGGGCTCGGTGAGCACCAGCCGGCCCTCCCCGCCGGGGAAGAGCCGGGCGAAGGTCTCGTCGAACGCCTTCGACACGTCGGCGTACGCCTCCTTGAAGACCTCCTCGACCCGGGCGTCGACGTCCTTGACGATGTCGAGCAGGTCCTTGCGGGTCTTCTTGAGGTCCTCGAGCTGCTCGGTGAGGAACTTGTGGCGCTCCTCCATGGCGGTGAACTCCTCGAGGGCGAGGGGGTTCACCCTCCCCAGGAGGGCCAGGTCACGCTCGGCGGCGCGCAGCCGCTTCTGCTGCTCCTCGCGGACGTACGCCGTCGGCTCGGGCGGCTCCTCCCCCTCGGCCAGCGGGCCGGTGAACGGCACCGGCAGCTCCGGTCCGTAGTCGGTCACCAGCCCGTCGGGGTCCAGGCCGAGCTCCTCGAGCGCGCGCTCCTCCAGCTGCTCGATGCGCATCTTCTGCTGGGTGCGGGCCATCTCGTCGCGGTGCACGGAGTTGACCAGCTCGTCGTGCTCACGGGCCAGGTCACGCAAGGCCGCCCGGCACTCGAGCAGCTGCTCCTCGCGGCCGGCGCGAGCCTGCTCGACCTCGGCGCGCGCCGACGTCGCCCGGTCGACGGAACGGTCGAGGGCGGCCAGCACCGCACGGGTGGCGGTCAGGACGGCCTCGGCAGCGCGGCCCTCGCGCAGCAGCCGCTCCCGGCGCTCGGCGGCCTTGGCGCGGGCTTCGCGCTCGGCGGCGGCCGAGCGGTCCAGCTGGTCGGCCCGGCCGTGCAGCGCACGCGCGCGCTCCTCGGCGGTGCGCAGCGCGAGCCGCGCCTCCATCTCGGCCTGGCGCGACGTCCGCGCGGCCTCGGCCAGCTGCTCGCGCCGGGTGGTGTCGGGTTCCTCGTCGGGCGCGGACTCAGCGGTCGAGAGCCGCTCCTCCAGCTCGGCGAGGCCGGCCAGGTCACGGTCGCGGGCCTCCTCGGCCGCTGCGATGGCGTCGACGACGCGGGCCGCCTCCGCGCGCGCGGCGCGTGCCTGCGAGCCGTAGTGACCGAGCTCCTCGGCGACCGCGGCCAGGGTGGCGTCCGACTCGTGCAGCCGGGCCAGCGCGACGTCGGCGCGCTTCTGGGCGTCGAGACGCTCGGCCTCGAGCCGCGAGGTCTCGAAGGCGAGCCGCTCCGAGGCCGCCACGGCCTCGGCCAGCGAGGACGTGGCCTCGTCGACGGCGGCCTGGATCTCGATGAGGCTCGGCTGGCTCGAGGACCCGCCTCGAGCGAAGTGCGCACCGAGCACGTCTCCGTCCCGGGTCACCGCGGTCACGTCGGGCAGCTCGGCGACCAGCGCACGGGCCGCGGCCAGGTCGTGGACGACCGCGACCTTGAAGAGCAGCCGGGCCACCGCCGCGTCGAGCTCGGCGGGCGCCTCGACGACGTCGACGGCGTACGTCGCGTGGGCCGGCAGGCTCGGCCAGTCGCGGTCTCCTCCCGGCGCCCCACCGAGCAGCAGCCCGGCGCGGCCGAGGTCGGCGGCCTTGAGGTGCTCCAAGGCGTCGACGGCCGCGGCGCTGTCGCGCACGGCGACCGCGTCGGCGGCGTTGCCGAGCGCACCCGCGACCGCGGCCTCGAAGCCGGACCTGACGGTGAGCAGCGCCGCGACCGACCCCAGCAGCCCACCGACCTCGTCGGAGGCGGCGAGCAGCGCACCGACGCCGTCCTTGCGGTTGAGGCCGAGCTCGAGGGCGTCGCGACGTGCGGCCAGCGAGGCGCGGTCGCGATCGGCCTGCTGGGCCTCCTCGCGCAGCTTGAGCAGGCGCGACTCGAGGTCGTCGAGGGTCGAGACGGCGACCTCGTGCTCGGCGTCGAGTCCCTCCTCGCCGGCGTCGAGGCCGGCCACCTTCGTCTCGAGCGCGGTGAAGTCGCGCTGCGCACGCTCGGCGCGCGCCACCGCCTCCTCGCGGGCCTGAGCCAGGCGCCCCAGCTCGTCCGCCGCGGCTGCGGAGCGTGACCTCAGCGCGTTGACCTGTCCGTGCAGCCGGGCCAGGCCCTCGCGACGGTCTGCTGCGGCCCGGACGAGACCGGCCACCCGACGCTCCTCCTCGGCCGCGGCGTCCTCCGCGGTGCGCTTGGCCGCGAGCGCCTGCTCGAGTCCTGTGCGGAGGCCGTCGACCTCGGCACCGATCGCGCGCTCCTGCTCGCGGACCCGGGCCGCCTCGGCCTCGATCTCGTCGGGGTCGCGCCCGCTGGCCGTCTCGACCTCGTGGGAGGCGGCGGCGTTGCGCACCCGCTCCTGGGCCAGCGACTGGGTACCACGGAGCCGCTCTCGCAGGCCCGACAGCGCGAACCAGGTCTCCTGGGCCCGCGACAGCGCCGGCAGGTCCTCGCGCAGGGCGGCCTCGAGGGCGGCCTCGGTCTCGCGGGTCTTGGCCAGCGCGGCCTCGACCTCGGTGCGGCGCTCGAGCAGGATCGACTCGTCGGCCAGCTCCTGCTCCAGCGCGACACGCGCGGTCATCAGGTCGTCGGCCATCAGCCTGGCCCGAGCGTCGCGCACCGTCGCCTGCACGGCCGCGGCCTTGCGGGCCACCTCGGCCTGGCGACCCAGCGGCTTGAGCTGGCGGCGGATCTCGCTGAGCAGGTCGGTCAGGCGGGTGAGGTTGCCGTCGGTCGAGTCGAGCTTGCGGAGCGCCTTCTCCTTGCGCTTGCGGTGCTTGAGGACGCCGGCCGCCTCCTCGATGAAGCCGCGCCGGTCCTCCGGCGTCGCGTGCAGGATCTGGTCCAGCTGGCCCTGGCCGACGATGACGTGCATCTCACGGCCGATGCCGGAGTCGCTGAGCAGCTCTTGGACGTCGAGCAGCCGGCAGGTGGTGCCGTTGATGGCGTACTCCGACCCGCCCGACCGGAACATCGTCCGGCTGATCGTGACCTCGGAGTACTCGATCGGCAGCGCGCCGTCGGAGTTGTCGATGGTCAGGAGCACCTCGGCGCGACCGAGCGGCGGGCGACCCGACGTACCGGCGAAGATGACGTCCTCCATCTTGCCGCCGCGCAGGCTCTTGGCGCCCTGCTCGCCCATCACCCATGCGAGTGCGTCGACGACGTTGGACTTGCCCGAACCGTTGGGACCCACGATGCAGGTGATGCCCGGCTCGAGCTGGAGGGTCGTCGAGGAGGCGAAGGACTTGAACCCCTTCAGGGTCAGGCTCTTCAGGTACAACGAAAGGCTCCTAGGGCAGACCTCGGGGAAGGCAGCCCGCCCAGACTACGGGGCGGGCGACCCGCGGTCAGAGTCCGGGAAGCGTGTCGCCCCGGTGGCTGCCTCCGCTCGGTAGCGTGACTCCATGCCTGACACCCCCTCCGGACAGGGCCAGTCCCGCGGCCACAACTTCCAGATCACGGTGCCCGAGGGGGTCTCCGCGGGCGTCTGGGCCAACTTCGCCACGGTGTCGCACTCGCCCTACGAGTTCACCATCGACTTCGTGCGCCTGGACTTCGCGCACCCCACCGGCGGGGGCGGGCACACCGGGCAGGTCGTCGCCCGCGTGAACCTCTCGCCCCTGATGGTCACCCAGCTGATGGAGGCGCTCGAGAGCAACTGGCAGAAGTACGCCGCCCGCGCGCTCCCGCGCGACCTGGACGGGCCGCCGGGCGCCTGACCTTCGGCGGGTGACGGGTCCTCGGTGGTCGAGCAGCGAGCTTGCGAGCGGAAGGTCGCGACCTGACCACGCCGATCCCTCGTTCCTCCGAATCGGCTGCGCGTCACAGAACGGCCCCGGGGTTCATGATCCCGTCGGGGTCGAGCGCGTCCTTGATCTTGCGCGTCAGCGCCATCACGTCGGGGCCCAGCTGGTCGGGAAGCGCGTGCTTCTTCGCCCGGCCGACGCCGTGCTCGCCCGTGATGGTGCCGCCGAGGGCGATCGCGGCGGCCATGACCTCGTCGAAGGCGGCGCGAGCCCGCTGCTCGGCCGCGACGTCGCCGGGCGGGTAGACCACGATGGGGTGGGTGTTGCCGTCGCCCGCGTGCGCGACCACGGGGATCTCGACCCGGTGCCGCGCGGCGATCTCGGCGACCCGGGCGAGCAGGTCGGGCAGCAGCGGCACCGGGACGCCGACGTCCTCCAGGAGCAGCGCTCCCCTGCTCTCCGTCGCGTGGAAGTGCGCGCGCCGGGCGGCCACGAACATCTCTCCCTCCTCGGCGTCGTCGGTCACGAACACCTCGGAGGCGCCGGCCGCGCTGCACGCCTGCTCCATGAGCGCGACCTCCTCGCCCCGGGAGGTCCCGGGCGCGTCGGACTGCGCGATCAGCAGCGCGCCCGCGTCGCGGTCGAGGCCCATCGGCTTGTAGTCCTCGATGCAGTTGATCGACCAGCGGTCCATCAGCTCCATCATCGAGGGGCGCATCCTGCTCCGGACGGCGACGACGGCCTGAGCGGCCGCGACCGCCGTCGGGAAGTACGCGACCAGGGTCGACCGGGCTCCCTGGGCCGGGACCAGGCGCAGGATCGCGCGGGTGACCACTCCGAGCGTCCCCTCGCTGCCGACGAAGAGCTTGGTCAGCGAGAGCCCGGCCACGTCCTTGATCCGCTTGCCGCCCAGGGTTACCAGGGTGCCGTCGGCGAGGACGACGTCGAGGCCGAGCACGTAGTCGGTGGTGACGCCGTACTTCACGCAGCAGAGACCGCCGGCGTTGGTGGCGACGTTGCCGCCGATCGAGCAGATCTCGAAGGACGAGGGGTCGGGTGGGTACCACAGCCCGTGCTCGGCCGCGGCCGCCTTGACCTCCGCGTTGTACGCCCCCGGCTCGACGACCGCGACCTGGCAGTCGGCGTCGACCTCGATCGCGCGCATCCGCTCCAGCGACAAGACGATGCCGCCGTCGACCGCGCTGGAGCCCCCGGACAGACCGCTGCCGGCGCCGCGCGGGACGACGGGGACCCGGTGCGCGGCTGCCCAGCGCACCGTCGCCTGCACCTGCGACGCGTCCTCCGCGCGGACGACGGCCAGCGGGGTGCCGGCCGAGGCATCCCTCGACCAGTCGTAGCGATACTTCTCCGTCGCCGTGGCGTCGGTGACGACCACACCCGCGGGCAGGGACCTGATCAGCTCCGTGAGGACGTCCACGAGGTCATCGAACCACGCGCTGTCGTCTGACGGTCGACCTCATGGGTCGCCCGTCAACGCCGGCCGTCCTCGACGGGACCGTCGGCGGTGCCGCGCCTGTCAGGCGGGCTGCATCTCCTGCAGCGTCGCGGTCAGCGACGCGGTCTCGAGCTCGATCAGCGCCGCGGCATGGGCCGCGGTGAGCCTGTCGTTCTCCTCCTGCAGGCGCAGGACGAGGGACTCGAGCTCGGCCACCCGGCGACGCAGCCGACTGTTGTCGACGGAGAGGCGGGTGGGGGTGCGCAGGTCGCTGTCCAGGTATCCGATCAGCGCCTTGGCCATGTAGTGAAGCCTTCCGAATCGGGAGCGGAGCCCAGTGGTCTCGCCCGAGGTGTAGTCCGCCCTGTTGGGGCGTCTGGGCTGTCTTCAAGAGTCCCACCACAACCCGGTCCGGTCAATCCGTCGGACGTCTCCGGCGGGGAGCGGGCTGGCAGCGCGGGCAGAAGTACGACGAGCGGTTCATGAACGAGATGCGGCGGATCGGCGCGCCGCACCGGTCACAGGGTTCGCCCTCACGGCCGTAGGCGTGCAGGGACCGGTCGAAGTAGCCCGACTCGCCGTTGACGTTGACGTAGAGCGCGTCGAAGGAGGTGCCGCCCTCCCCCAGCGCAGCGGTCATCACCTCGCGGGCGTGGCCCAGCAGACCCGTCACCTGCGGCCGGGTCAGCCGGCTACCCGGCCGGTCACCGTGGATCCGTGCGCGCCACAGCGCCTCGTCGGCGTAGATGTTGCCGACGCCCGAGACGAGGTTCTGGTCGAGGAGCTGCCGCTTGATCCCCGACGCGCGCCGCCGCACCTTGGCGACGAACGCCGCGTCGTCGAACGCCGGGTCGAGCGGGTCGCGCGCGATGTGAGCGATCTCGGTCGGCAGCCCGGCGCCGCCCGCGGAGACCAGCAGGCCGCCGAACATCCGCTGGTCCACGAATCGCATCTCCAACGGCGCGCCGCCGCCGTCCACGCCGGAGAGCGCGAAGCGGACGCGCAGGTGCCGCTCGTCCTCGGCCCCCGGCGGCTGCAGGAGCACCTGGCCGCTCATGCCGAGGTGCCCGAGCAGGGCGTCGTCGTTGTCCAGCGCCAGCCAGAGGTACTTGCCACGCCGGTGCGCAGCCTCGATCCGGCGCCCGACGAGCGCGGCCACGAAGCCGGTGGACCCGCGCGGGTCGCGGCGTACGGGACGCGGGTGCAGCACCTCGACGCCCTCGATCGAACGGCCGAGCACGTGGCGCGCGAGGCCGGCCCGGACGACCTCGACCTCGGGCAGCTCGGGCACTAGGGCGCGGAGTGGGACTCGGTGTCGGACTCGGTGTCGGACTCGGACTCGGCGTCGGACTCGGCGTCGGGCTCAGTCGGGAGGTCGGGGTCCGGAGCGAACATCTCCTTGGTGACCTCCTCGGACATCGCGGCCGCCGCCGGGTCGGACACGTCGTCGAAGATCTCGCCGTAGGCCGTCTCGGCCGCGAGCTGCTCGGCCTCCTTCTTGGAGCGGCCGATGCCGTGGCCGTAGAGGCGGTCGCCCACGCGCACCTGGGCGGTGAACGTCTTCATGTGGTCAGGGCCCTCCGACGCGATGACGTAGTCGGGGACGCCCAGACCGCGCAGCGCGGAGAGCTCCTGGAGGGAGGTCTTCCAGTCCAGCCCGGCACCCAGCTTGGCGGCGGCGGCCATCAGCGGGTCGAAGAGCAGGTGCACCACCGGCCCGGAGGCCTCGAAGTCGCCACTGAGGTGGACGGCCCCGATGACCGCCTCGACGGTGTCGGACAGGATCGAGGCCTTGGCCCGGCCGCCGGTCGTCTCCTCGCCGCGGCCCAGCTTGATGTAGGCACCCAGGCCGATCCCGCGGGCGACCTCGGCCAGCGCGCGGGCGTTGACGACGGCGGCGCGGAGCTTGGCCAGCCGACCCTCGGAGAGGTCGGGGTGGGAGCGGTAGAGCGTCTCGGTGACGATCACGCCGAGCACCGAGTCGCCGAGGAACTCGAGGCGCTCGTTGGTGGGCAGGCCGCCGTTCTCGTAGGCGTACGAGCGGTGCGTGAGGGCGCGGTCCAGCAGCCCGGGATCCAGGATCGGATCGCCGAGCTGCTTGCGGAGGTCCTCGTAGTCGGTCAGTGGACCGAGATGCGCGTCAGAGGACCTGGCGACGGGCGGCGCGCGCGCCGTACTGACCGCAGGTGCCGCACGCCCGGTGCGGGAGGTGCTTGGCCCCGCAGGCCGGGTTGGCGCACGTCACGAGGGTCGGCGCGACGGCCTTCCACTGCGAGCGACGGTGACGCGTGTTGCTGCGCGACATCTTCCGCTTCGGGACTGCCACTGTTCTTCTCCTTGCTCAGGGTGCATCTCGACAGGTGCTGGGTCATTCGGTCGGCTGCTGCCCCAGGTCTTGCAGGGCCTGCCAACGCGGGTCGATCGGTGCGTCGTGCGTGTGGTCCGGTTCGTCCGCGAGCCGCGCGCCGCACTCGACGCACAGACCGGGACAGTCGTCTCGGCACAACGGTTGGAACGGGAGTGCGAGCACCACCGCGTCCCGCAGCAGCGGCTCGAGGTCGATCAGGTCTCCCTCGAGTCGCCCGGCCTCGCCCTCGAGCTCGTCATCACCCTGATGGCGGGCCGAGGCGTGCTGGTCGTCGTACATGAACAGCTCCTGGAGATCGACCGTGGTCTCGTCCTCGATCGCCTCCAGGCACCGCGTGCACTCCCCGACGAGGGCGACCGTGGCCGTCCCCGTCACCAGCACACCCTCCATGACCGCCTCGAGGCGCAGGTCGAGCTCGACCGGCGACCCCTCGACGACGCGGAGGACTTCGATGCCGAGATCCGGTGGGGCCGCCACCGAACGCGCCACCTGACGCTGGGACCCCGGGCGGCGGCCGAGCTCGCGGGTATCGAGCACGAGCGGCGCTCTCGGGTCCAGGCTGTTCAGGTGATCACTTCCGTGGTGCGGACACAACAGATCCGTCGAGAAGCGTATCCGGAGGGTGCGTGCGCGGCCAATTCACCGCGGGAGACCCCGGCCGGGTGCCTCAACGCTCCCGCAACCGCTCCGTGAGCGCCTCCAGCACGAAGGCGGGCACGTGCGGGGAGACGTCGCCGCCGTACGACGCCACCTCCTTGACCAGCGAGGACGACACGAACCCGTGGCCGGCCGCCGTCGGCAGGAAGAGCGTCTCGACGCCGGGCGCGAGGCCGGCGTTCATCTGCGCCATCTGCAGCTCGTAGCCGAAGTCGCCGCCGGAGCGCAGCCCCTTCACGATGGCGTTCGCGCCCTGCTCGACGCAGTAGGCGGTGACCAGGCCCATGAAGCCGTCGACACGCACGTTGTCGAGGTGGGAGGTGGCCTGGCGCAGCATGTCGATGCGCTCCTCGGCCGAGAAGAGCCTGTTCTTGGACGCGTTGACGCCGATCGCGACGATGACCTCGTCGAAGAGCCGGGCGGCCCGCGTCACGATGTCGACGTGGCCATGGGTGACCGGGTCGAAGGTCCCGGGGCACACCGCTCGGGACATCTCGCCTCCCCCTCTCGCCTCAGGCCTCGCCGTGCGCGGCGGCCGTCCGGCCGTCGGCCGCGTGACCGTACCAGAGCGCGCTGTCGCCGTAGGTGCGGAACTTGTGCGGGGTGTAGCCCACCGGCCAGGCGAGCGCCGGACCCCGCGCCGCACGCTCGACCACCACCAGGGCGCCGGGCACCAGCCACCCGTTGCGCAGCAGCGCCTCGAGCGCGGCGACGACGTCGGCGTCGGCCAGCGGGTAGGGCGGGTCGAGGTAGGCGACGTCGTACGGCGCCGTGGGAAGGCGCCCCAGGGCGGCCGTCACCGAGGTGGCCCGCACGTCGGCCTTGCGAAACCCCAGCGAGGTGGCGTTGGACTCGATCAGGGCGGCTGTGCGCCGGTCCTGCTCGACGAGCGAGACCACGCCCGCGCCCCGCGACCACGCCTCGAGCCCGACCGCACCGGACCCGGCGTACAGGTCGAGGAAGCGCAGCCCCGAGAGGGACCCGCACCACGACTCGATGGTCGAGAAGAGGGCCTCTCGCACCCGGTCGCTGGTGGGACGGGTGGCGGCGCCCCGGGGTACGGCGATCCGCCGTCCTCCCGCCGTTCCCCCGATGATGCGCGTCATGCCGAGCGCGAATCCCACGCGCAGATCATGACTTCTCCATGAACCCAGATTGACTTGATTGCTCCAACTCGTCCACCGCAGTGCGCAGCAGCGGGTGCTCGTCGAGACCGGGATCGGCCTCGAGCAGCGCGATCGAGTCCTCCCGCGCGGCCACGATGGTGTCCTCGTCGCGCAGCACGCGGAGGTTCTGCAGACCGCTGCGAAAACCCGACTGCGACGCGCCGAGCACGTCGCCCTCACGGCGCAGCTCGAGGTCGACCCGGGACAGCTCGAAGCCGTCTGAGCTCGCGGCCACCGCGTCGACGCGCTCGCGCGCCGCGCTGCCGTTCTCGGCGTGGGTCACCAGCAGGCAGAGCCCGGGCAGACCACCCCGGCCGACCCGGCCCCGGAGCTGGTGGAGCTGGCTGACCCCGAAGCGGTCGGCGTCGAGCAGCACCATGGCGGTGGCGTTGGCGACGTCGATGCCGACCTCGATCACCGTGGTCGCGACGAGCACGTCGATCCGCCCCGCGGCGAAGTCGCGCATCGTGCGGTCCTTCTCCTCCGGGGCGAGCTGGCCGTGCAGCACGGCCACCCGCAGCCCCGAGAGCGGACCGTCGTGCAGGGCGACCGCGACCTCGGTGACGGCCGCCAACGTGCCCTTCGGCGGCACGGCGTTGCCGTCGGCGTCGACGGAGATCTCGTCGCGCTCTCCCTGCTCTGCCTGGTCGCCGGTGATGCGGGGACAGACGACGTAGACCTGATGGCCCTTCTCGACCTCCTCCCGGACACGGCCCCACACCCGGGCGATCCACTCGGGGTGCTCGTCGAGCGGGACGACGTTGGTCTGGATCGGCGCCCGCCCGCTGGGCAGCTCGGTGAGCGTGGAGACCTCGAGGTCGCCGAAGACCGTCATCGCGACGGTGCGCGGGATCGGCGTCGCGGTCATCACCAGGACGTGCGGTGGCATCAACGCCTTGTCGGCCAGCGCAGCGCGCTGCTCGACTCCGAACCGGTGCTGCTCGTCGACGACGACGAGCCCGAGGTCGACGAACTGCACCCGCTCCTCCAACAGGGCGTGCGTGCCGACGACGATGCCGGCCTGACCGGAGGCGATGTCGAGCAGCGCCTGCTTGCGCTGGGTCGTCGACATCGACCCCGTGAGGAGCGTGACCGTCGTGGCCTCCTCTGCGCCGCCGAGCATCCCCCCGGCAGCGAGGTCGCCGAGCAGGGCGGTGATGGAGCGGTGGTGCTGCTGCGCGAGGACCTCGGTGGGCGCAAGCAGCGCGGCCTGGGCGCCGGAGTCGATGGCCCGCAGCATCGCCCGCACCGCGACCACGGTCTTGCCGGACCCGACCTCCCCCTGCAACAGCCGGTTCATCGGCCAGGAGCGGCCGAGCTCCTCGAAGATCGTCTCGCTCACCTCACGTTGACCGTCGGTGAGCGGCCAGGGCAGTCGCGCGTCGAAGGCAGCCAGGAGCCCGCCCTGGCCGCCCGCGCAGGGACGCCCGCCGAGCTGGCGGTAGAAGGCGCGCCGGCGGGCCAGCACCAGCTGGGTCACCAGCGCCTCCTCGTAGCGGTAGCGCTTGCGCGCGCTCGTGACCTGCGCGTAGTCCTCGGGGGCGTGGATCCAGTCCAGCGCGGTGCGGGCGTCGGGCAGTCCGTGCTTGACCCTCAGGTCGGCGGGGACGACGTCGGGGACGTCGTCGAGCACCCCGCGCGCGAAGGTCACCGCTCGTTGCAGGTCCCAGGTGTCGATGCCCTTGGTGAGCGGGTAGATCGGGTAGAGCCCGCGGATGCTCTCCTGCACCTCCAAGGCCTCGGAGTCCTGGTCCGGGTCCTTGCCGAACATGAACATCTTCGGGTTGGTCAGCTGCCAGCGGTCCCGGAACCGGCTCACCTGCCCGGTGAACAGCCCCTTCGCTCCGACGGCGAGCTGGCGCTGGTGGTAGTCGGCGACGTGCTTCTTCTGCGCGAAGAAGGACATCTGCAGGCTCGGGCCGTCGGTGCGCAGCACCGTCTCCAACCGGTAGGCCATCCGGCCGCTGCGACGGTCGCGGTAGGTCTTGAGGTCGCTGTGGCTGATCTCGCCGACGACCGTGAGGAGCTGACCCTCCTCCAGCTCTGCGACGGCGGTCAGCTCGCTGGTCTTGAGGTAGCGCCGCGGGAAGTGCCGCATCAGGTCGCCGACGGTCTTGAGGCCGAGGCCGTCGGCCACCTTGGTGCGCTTCTTCGCCTGGTCCGGGATGAGCGTCGCGATCGGCGAGTCGAGGGTGATCACGGTCGACTCCTCCTCACTCGGGCTCGATCGGGGCTCACTCGACGCCGACCAGGAGCGGGTAGCGCTCCTGACCACCGTCGTACACCACGACGTCGACAAGGGGGTGCTG
Source organism: Nocardioides bigeumensis (assembly GCF_039531755.1). Taxonomy (NCBI): domain Bacteria; kingdom Bacillati; phylum Actinomycetota; class Actinomycetes; order Propionibacteriales; family Nocardioidaceae; genus Nocardioides; species Nocardioides bigeumensis. The sequence goes on along the minus strand of NZ_BAAAQQ010000002.1, from coordinate 355,952 downwards.
CTCCTCGACGTACGCCGCGCAGCGCGCGCCGAGCTCCGCGGCCCCCTCCTCCGCGCCGACCACGACGGTGACCAGCTCGCCGCCGCCACCGAGCAGGCGGGTGAGCACGTCGGTGGCGACCGCGTAGGGGTCGTCACCGACCACCACGAAGTCGCCCTCCAGGACACCGAGCACGTCGCCGGGCCGACAGGGACCGGCCATCGTCATCGCCGCGCGGGCGGCCACCGTCACCGCACCGTGACGCGAGTGCCGGGCGGTCGCGGTCATCTCCAGGACGTCGCGATCGAAGGCCCGGCCGGGCTCGTGCACGGCCAGAGCGGCGAGGCCCTGGACCTGGGCGACGGTGGGGATCACCACCACCCGGATGCCGCGGGTGACCTCGTCGGTCTCGGCGGTGCGGGCCGCGACCTCCGCCGAGCGCACGGAGTCCGGGTCGTTGGGCAGCACCACCACCTCGGCCGCGCCGCAGTCAGTGATCGCCTCGAGCAGCATCCCCGCCGACGGCCGCCGCCCCGGCCCACCGTCGACGACAGTGGCGCCGGCGGCCTCGAACAACGCCCGCAGTCCGGGTCCGGCCGCGACGGCGACCACGCGGCGTCCGCTCCGCTCCCCGTCCCGCCGCGCCTGCTGCTCGGCGACCTGCTCGGCGAAGTGGGTGACCCGGATGCGGTGCGGCCGCCCGGCCTCGATCCCCGCCTCGACGGCGGCACCGACGTCGTCGACGTGGACGTGGACGTTCCACAGCCCGTCGGCACCGACCACGACGAGCGAGTCACCGAGGGCGGCGAGAGCCGCCTTGAGCGCGGGCAGACGGTCGTCGGGCGCGTCGAGGAGGTACATCACCTCGTACGCCGGCCCGTCCTCGACGAGGGCGTGCGCCCCAGCGACCGCACCGGCCGACCCTGCGAGGGGGCCCGTCGCCGGCGTCGGGATGTGCCGGGTGCCCATCGGAGCCGTGACCGGAGTGGGCCGACGACCGGTCAGGGCGGTCTCCGCCGCGTCGAGCACGACGCTGAGGCCCCGTCCGCCGGCGTCGACGACCCCGGCGTCCTTGAGCACCTGGAGCTGGTCGGGGGTGCGGGCGAGCGCCTCCCGCGCACCACGGGCGGCGGCAGCGAACACCTCCCGGCCCCGCGACCCCTCGCTCGCCGCGTGGGCGAGCGCCGCGTCGGCAGCCCCCCGGGCCACGCTCAGCATCGTGCCCTCGACAGGGGTGCCGACGGCGTCGTACGCCGCCACGGTGGCCTGGTCGATGGCCGAGGCCACGACCTGCGCGTTGCGCTCGCCGGGATCGGCGGTGGTCAGCCGGTGGACCAGCGCCCCGAGGATCTGGCTGAGGATCACGCCGGAGTTGCCGCGCGCACCCATGAGCGCGCCCTTCGAGAAGGCGGCCAACGAGTCCTCGGGGGCCGCTCCGGCCGCCATGGCCTCGCGCAGGGCGTCCCTCGCCGCCGACACCGTGAGGAACATGTTGGTGCCCGTGTCGCCGTCGGGCACGGGGTAGACGTTGAGCGCGTCGATCTCCTCGCGCGCGGCGGACAGCGCGTCGACGGCGACGTCGACGAAGCGTGCGACGATCTCCGCCGAGACGCGGGATCCGCGTTCGTCGGGAGGGGTACCGGACGGCATGGCGTCAGACAGTAGTCGGGCCGTTCCGCTCGCAATTTCTTCCGGCACGGGTGTCTCGGATACTCTTGCTCGGTTGCCCGCTCGCCAGGAGTCACACCTCCGTGGAGGATCGCGGGCCCCGATCATTCGAACCCGAGCCTGTCAGGAGTCACCGGTGGCTGCCGTCTGCGACATCTGCGCGAAGAAGCCGAACTTCGGCAACAACCGACCCTGGTCGCGCAAGATCACCAAGCGTCGTTTCGACCCGAACATCCAGCGGGTGCGCGCCACGGTCAACGGCACGCCGAAGCGCCTCAACGTCTGCACCTCCTGCCTCAAGGCCGGCAAGGTCCAGCGCACCGCTCGCTGATCCCAGCACGAGCGCACTCGTCAGAAGTGCGTCCAGCCTGAGGGTCCCTCGAAGGCGTCACCGTCCACGGTGACGCCTTCGCCGTCTCCGACCCCGCCCACGACGAGCCACCCGTCGGGCACCGACGCCACGTCAGGGAAGGTCGCCAGGAGTGCGTGGTCGTCCCCCCCGCCCAGGATGAACTGCAGGGGGTCCGCACCGAGCGCGGCGCCGACGGCGTGCAGGGGCTCCGGGATCTCGAACGCCGCGCGGTGCAGGTCGATCGCCACGCCCGAGGCCGTGGCCACGTGGCCGGCGTCGGCGACCAGGCCGTCCGAGACGTCGATCATGGCGGTCGCCCCGGCCTCGGCGGCGATCCCCCCGGCGTCGTACGGCGGCTCCGGACGGCGGTAGGCCTCCACGAGCACCCGCGGCGAGCGGAATCCCCGCCCGAGGACGGCCAGACCGCCCGCGGCCCAGCCCTGCCGACCGGCCAGGGCCACCACGTCGCCCACCTGGGCGCCCGAGCGCAGCACCGGCGAGACGGTGCACACGCCGATGACCGTGACTGCGACGACGACCTGGTCGGCCTGGGTGAGGTCGCCGCCGACCACGCTCGCCCCGACCAGGCCAGCCTCGTCGGCGAAGCCCTTCGCGAACTCCAGCGCCCACGAGACCGGCAGGTCCGCCGGCGCGGCGAGGGCCACCGTGAGCGAGGTGGCCCGGCCCCCCATCGCGTTGATGTCGGACAGGTTGGCCGCCGCGGCCCGGTGGCCGATGTCGGCGGCGGGCGCCCAGTCGCGCCGGAAGTGCCGCCCCTCCACCATCATGTCGGTCGAGACGACCACGTGCCCGGTCCGGACCCGGAGCACGGCGGCGTCGTCCCCTGGGCCCACGAGCACGTGCTCCCCCTGCGGGAAGAGCTTCGTCAGCTCTGCGATCAGGCCGAACTCACCGATCTCGCCCAGCGACTCGTCCATGTGCCCCATCCCACCAGACGGAGTGCGCCCGAGGCCCACGGCGGCTTCCGACACGCGAAGGCCGCGCGGTAGGTTGGCGGCGACACAGTCCCGGACACCCCGAGGAGCCTTCCATGGTCGTGCAGGCCTACATCCTGATCCAGACCGACGTCGGCAAGGCGGCCGACGTAGCCAAGGCGATCGCTGCGGTGAAGGGCGTCACGATGGCCGAGGACGTCACCGGCCCCTACGACGTCATCGTCCGGGCCGAGGCCCGCAACGTCGACGAGCTCGGCAAGCTGGTCGTGGCCAAGGTGCAGACGCTCGACGGCATCACGCGCACCCTCACCTGCCCGGTCGTGCACATTTAGCCGCACCCCGCGACGTACGCCGACGCCCCGCGCCCGCCAGGGCGGCGGGGCGTCGTGCCGTCAGGCGGCACGGCTCATGAGGCCGGCTCAGCGCAGGCCGGTGTCGCGAGCCAGGGCCAGCCTGATGAGGCGGTCCACCAGCGCGGGGTAGTCGAGACCGGTGGCGGCCCACATGCGGGGAAACATCGACAGCGGCGTGAAGCCCGGCATGGTGTTGAGCTCGTTGACCACGAGCGAGCCGTCGGGCATGAGGAAGAAGTCGACCCTGGCCAGGCCCTCGCACGACACCGCCTCGAAGGTCCTGGCGGCGAGGGCGCGGACCTCCTCCGTCGTCGCGTCGTCGAGGTCGGCGGGGACGTCGAGCTCGGTGTGCTCCTCGGGGAGGTACTTCGCGGCGAAGTCATAGAACTCGTGGTCGCCGCCGATCCTGATCTCGGCGGGCAGGCTCGACTCCGGGGGCCCGTCGAAGGACTCCAGGACGCCGCACTCGATCTCGCGCGCCCCCTCCGCCGACACCTCCACGAGCACCTTCGGGTCGTGGCGCTGCGCCTCGGCGATCGCCGCGTCGAGCTCGTCGGCGTGGTGCACCTTGGAGATGCCCATCGACGAGCCCGCCCGCGCGGGCTTCACGAAGACCGGGTAGCCGAGGGCCGCCACCCTCTCGCGCACGGAGCCGGCGTCGCGCTGCCACTCTCGCGTCGTCACGGTCACCCAGGGCAGCACCGGCAGCCCCGCGGCGACCAGCACCACCTTCATGTAGGCCTTGTCCATGCCGACCGCGGACGCGAGCACCCCGGCGCCGACGTAACGGACGCCCGCCATCTCGAGCATCCCCTGGATGGTGCCGTCCTCGCCCCACGGCCCGTGGAGCAGCGGGAACACCACGTCGACCTCACCCAGGGTCCGCGGCGCGTCCGCCGCCTCGGAGACCACGAGGTCGGTGCCGGTGGTCACCCGTTCGAGCGCCACACCGACCCGCCCGCCGTCGACCTCGGGCAGCTTCTCGGGGTCGTCCAGCGTGAGCCTGCTGGTGTCCCCGGACTCGAGCACCCAGCGGCCGTCGGTGGCGATGCCGATCGGCACCACGTCGTACGCCTCGGGGTCGATCGCCGCCAGCACGCTGCCGGCCGTGACGCACGAGATGGCGTGCTCGCTGGAACGACCGCCGAAGACGACGGCGACGCGGGGCTTGGGGGCGGACATCGTCACGACCCTAACGCTCCTAGTCTGGAGCCCATGACCGACGAGCCGACCGCCCAGACCACGGGTCTGTCCCCCGCGACCACAGCCGTCACGGCGGGGCGTCCCGAGCATCGGCCCGATGCGCCGTTGAACACCCCGATCACGATGGCGTCGACGTACGTCGCCGGCGGCGATCTGGAGTACGGCCGCTACGCCAACCCCACCTGGACCGCGTTCGAGGACGCGCTGGGCGCCCTCGAGGGCGGCCGCTGCCTGGCCTTCTCGTCAGGGCTGGCCGCCGTCTCGACGGTGCTCGACCTGGTCGGCCAGGGCGCCAAGGTGGTCGCGCCCCACCACGCCTACCACGGCTCCATCGCCCAGCTCGCCGACCTCGAGTCGCGTGGCCGGCTCAGCGCTCTGCTGGTGGACACCTCCGACACGGACGCGGTCGTGGCAGCGTGCGACGACGCTGCGCTGGTGTGGATCGAGTCGCCCACCAACCCGGCCCTCGAGCTGGCCGACATCGCCGCCATCACCGAGGCCGCCCATGACGCCGGCGCGTACGTCGTCGTCGACAACACCTTCGCGACACCGCTGCTCCAACGCCCCCTCGACCTCGGCGTCGACGTCGTCGTGCACTCGGCGACGAAGTTCCTCGCCGGCCACTCCGACGCCGTCCTCGGAGCGATCGTCACGCGCGACGACCAGCTCCACGACGTCCTCAAGCAGCGGCGTGACATGGTCGGCGCGATCCCCGGCACCCTCGAGGCCTGGCTCGCGCTGCGCGGCCTGCGGACCCTGCACCTGCGCGTCGAACGGGCCCAGGCGAACGCGCAGGCACTGGTCGAGCGTCTCCGCGGCCACCGGCAGGTGCAGGAGGTGCGCTACCCCGGCTTCGGGGCAGTCGTGTCGGTGGTCGTCGACGGGGCCGACCGCGCCGACCTGCTCACACGGACCACGAGCACCTGGGTGCACGCGACGTCGCTGGGCGGGGTGGAGTCGACCTTCGAGCGCCGTCGACGTTGGCGCACCGAGGCGGCCACGATCCCCGAAGGGCTGGTGCGGATGAGCGTCGGCATCGAGGACGTGGACGACCTCTGGGCCGACCTCGAGCAGGCGCTCGACAAGCTTCCGTGATCGCCCCCGGTGGCTGAGCTCGGTGCTCGAGCTCAGTCGAGACCGCGCGACGCGACCTCGATCAGCACCCGCGCCAACCGGTCGGGCTGGGTGAGCTGCGGCCAGTGGCCGCCGCCGATGTCGACGTAGTCCACGTGGTGAAGGGCGGCGACCTCGGGCACCTCGCCCGCCTCCACCCAGGAGCGGAGGTCGACGGCGGAGTACTCGGGGCACACCATCGTGGCCGGGACCTCGAGGCGGCGGTCGTCGGTCAGCCGGACCGGGTCCGTGCACACGTGCTCCGGCTGCGGGATCGCCTCGGCGTAGAACCTCGCGAGCCGTTCGCGGTCGAAGTCGCGGACGTTGGCCTCCTCCCCCACCTCGGCCCAGTCGGGCATGGCGACCTCGCCGTCCACGGCGGCCAGGCCGGGCAGGAGGGCAGCGCCATCCGGGGACGGGAAGCCGCCCACGTGGACGATCCGGGACACCCGGTCAGGCCGTGCGTCGAGGGCCTGGTGGGCGATGCCGCTGCCGATCGAGTGGCCCACGAGCAGCGCCGCGCCGTCGGCGGCGTCGATCGCCGCCACGACGGCGGCGACCTGGTCGGCCAGCCGGACCTGGGCCCGGTCCTCCGCGGCACGCTCCATGCCCGGAAGGGTCAGCGGGGAAGCGCGGTGCCCGGCCGACTCCAGCCTCGGCACGACCGCGTCCCAGCACGACCCGTCCAGCCACGCGCCCGGCACGAGAACGACGTCCATGAAGCCCCCTAGGTCTGTGTTGGTCCTGTGTCCCGACCCAACCACGCGTCGCCGACAGCCGGCCGCAAGCCTGGACCAGACCGCGACCTAGGACTCGTTGACCCCTCCCCTGCACGAGGATCACCCTCGAGTGATGAACGACGTCGTGGTGCTCATCCCGGGAATCGGCGGCTCCGCCCTCAGCAAGGACGGCAAGGAGATCTGGTCCTTCAGCGCTGGAGCCGCCCTGCGCGGCGTGCTCAGCCGCGGCGGCACGATCAAGGCCCTCGCCCTCGACGGTGACGATCCCGCGGCCGACGACCTCGGCGACGGCGTCACCGCGACGCGGCTGCTGCCCGACTTCCACGTCGTGCCGGGCCTCGACTGGCGCATCGACGGGTACGGACGCTTCGCCGCGCAGGTCGTGCAGAGGTTCGGACTCGTGGCCGGGCAGAACTTCTTCGAGCTGCCCTACGACTGGCGCCGTGACAACCGGGTGGCCGCGCGAACGCTGGCCCGGCGCTCGGCCGCCTGGCTGAAGGAGTGGCGCCACAGCTCCGGCAACGACGACGCCAAGCTGGTGCTGATCGGACACTCCATGGGCGGCATCGTCGCGCGGCTCTTCCTCGAGCAGCTCGAGGGCTGGAAGGACACCCGCACGCTGATCACCCTCGGCACGCCCTACAGCGGCTCGGTCAACGCGACCGAGTTCCTGGTCAACGGGTTCAAGAAGGGCTGGGGTCCGTTCACCGTCGACCTCACCGACACGATCCGGTCCTTCACGTCGGTCTACCAGCTGCTGCCGTCGTACCGCTGCCTCCAAGGCGACGGCGGTGCCTGGCTGAACCTCGACGAGGTCGACTGGTCGGGCAGCGGCGTGCACCAGGACCGGCTCGTCGAGGCGATCACCCTGCAGCGCGACCTGCGGGCCGCCGTCGACGCGCGGCTCGCGGCCGACGCCGGCCCCGGGTACGAGGTACGACCGGTCATCGGCGACTTCCAGCGCACCCGCTGGGCGCTGCACCGTTCCGGCGACGGCGCCGGGACGACCGTGCGGGCGATGTTCGCCCGGGCGGCCGGGGAGGACGGCGGCGACGGCACCGTCCCCAAGATCTCCGCGTCCCCCCACGAGCTGCTCACGGGGTTCCAGCAAGCGGCGTTCATGAGCCAACGGCACGCGTCGCTGCAGAACGACGACCCGGTCCTCGACCACATCGGCGGCCTGCTGCGTCGTACGCCGCTCGACCCGGTCGACGTCTTCCCGGCTGCCGACACCTCCGTGGCGCTGGAGGTCGAGGACGTCACCACCGACGAGCCCCTGGTCGTGCGGGCGCGCAGCGCGGCCGACCTCCCCCTCACGGCGACCTTGGAGCCACTCGCCGGCGGCGCCCCGCTCGTCGTGCCACTCGTGCCCTCCGCCGACGGCTGGCAGCAGGCGGAGCGCGACGCGCTCGCCGAGGGCGACTACCGGGTCACCGTCGGAGGTGCGGGCACCCATGCGGTGACGGACGTGGTCAGCGTGGTCGACGTGTCCACGATCGGCTGAGACCGTGGCGACTCCCCCCACGCGCGACCTCGACGTCTTCGACCTGAGCGTCCTCGACGCCGGCAGCCACGTGTGGGTGTCGGCGAGCTCGTCACAGGGCTCGGTGTTCGGCGTCCCCCGTGAGCCGCTGACCTGGACGCTGCCCGGTGACTCGGCCGACCCGTCCGCCTGGCTCGCCGGGGCGGTACGGCTGGCTCGCCGCGAGGCCGGGGCGGACGCACTCGTGGTCGGCAAGCAGCTGCACGACCTGGTCTTCGGCGTCCCCGACATCGCCGCGCTCTTCCAGCAGACCCGCGGGGCCGCGGCAACCCGGGGTGCCCAGGTCCTGCTCCGCCTGCTCGCTGCACCGTTGAGCCTGAGCCGGTGGCCCTGGGAGACGATCCTCGACCCCCAGCGACCCGAGCAGTTCCTCGCCATGGCCCGCGACGTCCACGTGGTGCGTGCGGGACGGGCACGCACGTACGCCGTCCGCGCCGAGCCGCTCGACCCGCCGCTGAACCTGCTGATGGTGATGTCGAGCCCGCTGCCCGAGGGGTCGACCGCCGAGGAGACGCCCTTCGACCTCTACGAGGAGAAGCGGGCGCTGCTCACCGAGCTGCGCCCCCTGGAGGACCGAGGACTCCTGCGGATCGAGGTCGAGGACCGGCCGACGATGGAGCGGCTGCGCGAGCGGATCGGCAAGCAGCAACGGGGTTTCCACGTGCTGCACTACCTGGGTCACGCCCAGCCCGCTGGGCTGCGGCTGGAGCGCGCGAACGGTCGTGGCGTGCTCGTGCCGAGCTCACGGCTCACCGCACTGCTGCAACAGATGCCCGACCTGCGACTGGCGGTGTTCGCCGGCTGCGAGACCGCACGGGCGGAGAACGACCCGGCGGCCGGCACCTGGCCCGGTCCGCTGTCGATCGCCGACCTGTGCGTGCGGGACGCGGCGCCGATGGTGGTGGGCATGCAGGCGGTGCTGCCGTTCGGCACCGAGCGGCTGCTGACCCGCTTCTTCTACCAGGCGCTGACCGCGGGCCAGCCCGTCGCCGAGGCCCTCCGGCTGGCGCGCCTGGCAGTCGCCGACGACGAGCACACCGGCGGCACCCTCGTGAACTGGGCGGTGCCCAACCTCTTCGTCGGCGGCAGCCTGCCGGGTCCCGTGATCGACCCTGGAGCCCGGGCCGAGCCCTTCAGGCGACCATCGCGCGTCGCCCTGCGACTGGGTGCGCGACAGCGCGACCTGCGTTTCATCTCCCGACTCACGTTGCTGCGCCAGGCGGTCGACGTGCTCTCGGAGCGCAACCAGGCGCGGCTGCTCAAGATCGTCGGGCGACCGGGAAGCGGCAAGTCGTCCTTCCTCGACAGGACCCTGGAGGAGCTGGACGAGGGCGTGCGCATCCTCTCGGTCAGCGCCACCCAGCTGATGGCCGAGGACGATCCACTGGGCGAGCTGTGCGACCTCGTGGTGGAGCTGCTCGACCGCGCTGGGCACAAGGTCGGCGGCCGGCGCCCCAAGGACGCGAAGGACTGGTGGGACAAGCGGATCCTCGAGGAGCTGACGGACGTGCGGCTCGCCCTCGTCGTCGACGACGCCGACGCGCTCGTGGGCGAGAAGGGTGACCTGGTCGTCGCCGCGCTGGCCGCGCTGCTCCAGCGACGCAGCCGGGTGCGCGTCGCGGTCGCCTCCACCACGGAGCTGGTCGCACTGACCGCCGACCTGCCCAGTCCCCACGTGCAGCCCGTGCTCCTGGAGGGCCTGGACTGGAAGGACGTCTGGCAGTGGATCCGGCGCAACCAGCCGATCCTGGCGAGGTATCAGGAGTCCGACCTCGCAGGCTACTTCTCCAACCTGAGCCGCCTGGAGCAGTGGGACGAGCTGGCCGCGCGCATCGAGGAGCGGGCGAACGTCGCGACCACGGACATCAAGGACATCGTCGACCAGATCGCCGCGAGCCTGCCCACGAGCGGCACGCCCGCTCCGCCGCCGCCGGTGTTCGGCAGCGAGCCGGTGCCGCCACCCACCGTCGCCCAGAGCGGGCACGAGCCGGCGCCCGACGTGATGCGCAGGTCCCTGCGGGTCGCGGTCGCCGGGCAGCACACCGAGAACCGCGAGGCGGAGTTCGGCCGCGCGGTCACCCAGCTCGCGGCCGAGCACTGGGTGTCCGGCCGCGTGGTCACCTCCGAGGGCACGGACGTCGCGTCGTCGCTGGCGGAGCTCCTCACACTGACGTCGCCCTTCATGGACGGGACGGCCACCTATGACCGCATCGTCGCCTGGATGGACCAGGCCGTGGCCGCCGACGTCGTCGTGCTCGACTTCGGCGGTCCCGAGAACGACGAGAACGTCGCGGCGGCCGCCGGCCGCCTGACGGAGGCCGGTCGACTGGTGATCGCCGCGGGCGGCAACAGCGCCGCACCGTCGTACCCGGCGTGGGCGGAGGACGTGCTCGCGGTCGGAGCGCTCGACGAGGCGGGATCGCCGACGGCGTACTCGCCGTTCTTCCCAGACGCGGGCAAGCCCGACATCTACGCCCCGGCCCGAGTGGCGGAAGGGGCGATGGCCGACATGCTGGCCGATCCGACGATCCAGGGGACGTCGGTGTCGGCGCTCAACGTCGCCGCAGCGGCGATCATCGTGTGGGCCACCGACCGCGGCCAGACCGCCGGTGACGTGCGCAGCGTGCTGCTGGAGACGGCCCGGCCGCTGCCGGCCGGCCGCCGCAAGCGCGCCGCACGAGCACGGGCGCTGGACGTGGAGGCGGCGCTCGCCGAGACCAGGAGGGAGCGCCTGCTCGACAGCCTGCTCGTCGAGCCGGCCGAGCTCTCCCAGATCCTCGCCGAGACGGGGCTCCGGCCGGAGGTGGCGGTGCCCCTGCTCGACGAGCTCGTGGCGGCTGGACGGGTGTTCCGCAGCACCGTGGGCGGCGCCGAGGTGTTCGAGGACCGCGAGGGGCTGGCGCAGACCTACACCCAGGTGCGGGCCGAGCAGCCCTCCGGCTGGGACCGCACGCGCGAGCTCGGACGCGTGGTCCGGAGGGCCGGCGACCTCGCGCGGAGCGGACGCATCACGGCCGACAAGGTGCAAGGCCTCTGGAGAAGCGGGCAGGAAGGCAGGCGGATCGTGGCGCTCGGCGCCATCGACGTCCGACCGGACCTGGGCACCCTCGACATCGTGTTGTCCGGCGTCACCGAGCCGCGGTCGTCGTTCGAGCAGTACCACGCCCTGCGGGCCGGGGTCGCCCTCGCGGCCACCCTCGACGACGCCTCCCTCGACCAGCTGGTGGCCGCGGCCGAGTCCGCGCTCGACAAGGACCACCTCAAGGGCACGGACCGGGCCACGCTCGTACGCCGGCTCCAGGAGCTGCGGGCCGGCAGGAGCTGACCCTCCTCAGTCGGTCTCGGCCTTGGTGTCGCGAGCGATGAAGGCCTCCATCATGTCCTCGGCGGTGAGGCGCCCCGCGACGACGGCGTCGACGTGCTCGGCGATCGGCGCATCCACTCCGGTACGCCGGGCCAGTGCCAGCAGTGACGAGCACGACTTCGCGCCCTCGGCCACCTGTCGCGTGGAGGCGTAGATCTCGTCGGTGGTCATGCCCTTGCCGAGCTTCTCTCCGAAGCTCCTGTTGCGCGACAGCGGCGACGAGCAGGTGGCGACGAGGTCACCGAGGCCGGCCAGGCCCATGAGGGTCAACGGGTTGGCGCCCAGGGCCATCGCCAGCCGCGCGGTCTCGGCCAGGCCACGGGTGATGACGGACGCGGTCGTGTTGTCGCCGAAGCCGAGGCCGACCGCCATGCCGACGGCGAGACCCACGACGTTCTTGTAGGCACCGCCGAGCTCGCAGCCCAGCACGTCGACCGACGTGTAGGGGCGGAACGCCGGCGAGTGGCAGAGGTCCTGCAGCCGTCTCGCGACGTCCTCGTCCTCGCAGGCGACGACCGACGCGGCCGGCTCGCGCCGGGCGATCTCCGGGGAGAGATTGGGACCGCTGAGCACGGCGATGCGCTCGGGTCCCGCCCCGGTCACCTCGGCGATGACCTCGCTCATCCTCTTGAGGCTGCCGAGCTCGACGCCCTTCATCAGCGAGAGGAGCACCGAGTCCGGCTCGATGTGCGGTGCCCACTCGGTGAGGTTGCCCCGGAGCGTCTGCGACGGAGTCGCCAGCACGACCACCTCGGCGCCCGCGAGCGCCTTCTCGACATCGTGCGTGGCGCTCACCGACGGGGGCAGCTGGATGCCTGGTTGGTAGTCGGGGTTCTGGTGGGTGCTGTTGATCGCGTCCGCCAGCTCCTCGCGGCGCGCCCAGAGCACCACGTCGTTGCCGGCGTCGGCCAGCACGAGCGAGAACGCCGTGCCCCACGACCCGGCGCTGAAGACCGCCACCTTCGTCATCTGAGCCGCCTCTTCCTGCTGCCGGTCCTGCTGTTGTGCCTGCCCTTGGGGTTGCCGATCTGCTGGCCGCCGGAAGAGCTCTGGTCGAACCTCGTCGTCGGGGCGGGCTCACCGCGCAGCTCAGCGACGATCTCGGTGATGGCGGCCATGATCCGCTCCGTCGTCTGGTGAACCGTCTCGCGGGTGACGCGCAGCGCCAGCAGGTCGTCGAGAGCCACCGGGTCGCCGACCTTCATCGTGATGTGCTTGCGCGGGAAGAGATCGGGTGTCCTCGCGTACGGCGGCAGGATGTCCTGCGCTCCCCACTGCCCGACCGGGATCACCGGACAGCCGGTGGCGAGGGCGATCCGCGCGGCACCCGACTTGCCGGTCATCGGCCACAGGGCTGGATCCCTGGTGAGGGTGCCCTCCGGATAGATCACGACGCACTCGCCGTCGTTCACCGCGTCGACCGCCGCGTCGTAGGCGCCGATGGCGTTGCGGCTTAGCCGCTCGACGGGGATCTGACCGGCCGACCGCAGGAAGCCTCCGACCACGCGGTTCTTGAAGAGGCCGGACTTCGCGAGGTAGCGCGGGATGCGGCCGTGGTCGTAGACGAAGTGCGCCATCGTCAACGGGTCCAGGTGGGAGATGTGGTTGACGGCCACGATGCACCCGCCGGTCGCCGGGATCTTCTCCCCGTCGATCCAGGTGCGCGACGCCAGCGGGATCAGGATCGGCTTGAGGACCCCCGCGCCCACCAGGAACGTCCAGGGCCGGTCCTGGTTCAGCTTGCGCACCCGCACGCGGAGCAGGCTACTCGCATGGTGACCGGGCACCCTGCAGCGGAACGGCCGTGGCATGCTCGCCCCGATGACGCAGCGGATGCATCGCCGGTGGGTGGCCGTCGTACCAGTGAAGTCACCCTCGCTCGGCAAGTCGCGGCTCGCCGGCCCCCGCGCCGGTGACCGCAGAGCGCTGGCCCTCGCCTTCGCCCTCGACACCCTCGACGCGATCCGCGCAACACCCGGCATCGCGGAGGCGGTCGTGGTCACCTCGGACGACGAGGTCGCGCACCTCGCGCAGCAGCGCGAGTGTCGCGTGCTCCCCGACGTGGGCGGATTGAACCCGAGCCTGATCGCGGCGGCAGGGCGTTTCACCGGCATGGTCGTCGCCGTCTGCGCAGACCTTCCGGCGCTGCGCCCCGACGACCTCGCCGACGCGCTGGCGCAGGTGCGGGACGGTGAGAGCGCCTACGTCGCCGACCATCTCGGCTCCGGCACGACGACGTACGCTGCGCCGGCGGGCGGGTTCGAGCCGAGCTTCGGGCCGGACTCGGCCAGGGTCCACGAGAGCGCCGGGGCCGTCGCGCTGGCCGGCGACCTGACGACCCTGCGCCGCGACGTCGACACCGCCGGGGACCTGGAGGAGCTGGCCGCGCTCGGGCTCCTCGGTCGGCACACCACCGGGGTCTGGGCGGACCGGAGAGGGGCCGGAGACGCCGAGACGGCGGGCCCCTTCAGGGACCCGCCGTCTCGGTAGTTCTTCAGGACTTCTTGGCGGCCTTCTTGGCCGGCGCCTTCTTGGCGGGCGCCTTCTTGGCCGGGGCCTTCTTGGCTGCGGCCTTCTTGGCCGGAGCGGCCTTCTTGGTCACGGCCTTCTTGGCGGGCGCCTTCTTGGCCGGAGCGGCCTTCTTGGTGACTGCCTTCTTGGCGGGCGCCGCCTTCTTCGCCGGAGCCGCCTTCTTCGTCGTTGCCTTCTTGGCGGTCGCCTTCTTGGCCGGTGCAGCCTTCTTGGCGGTCGCGGCCTTCTTAGCCGGAGCCGCCTTCTTGGCCGGCGCGGGAGCGGCGGCCTTCGTGGCCGTGGCGAGCGTCAGCTTCGGCAGCTTCTTCGCGCCGGAGATGACGTTCTTGAGGTCCTGGCCGGGAGTGAACTTCGGCACTGACTTCTTCTTGGTGCGGATCCGCTGACCCGTGGCCGGGTTGCGGGCGAAGCCCGCGGCCCGGACTCGCTTCTCGAACGAGCCGAACCCCGTGATCGCGACCTTCTCGCCCTTCGCGACCTCGCGGGTGATGGTGTCGAGGACGGACTCGAGCGCGTGCTGTGCCGCCTTTCGGTTGCCCTCGAAACGCGCGGCAAGCGCGTCTACAAGCTGTGACTTGTTCACTAGCTTCCCTTCCAGTGAAGAGTTTGAGCCGGGCCACTGCCCGGCATTTCCCTTGCACGCTAGGCACTTGTGGACGCAGTCACAATCGCGACGCTCCGTCGCGAGGCGGTTTTTCCTTGTATTGACGGGTTTTTGGGACGTTTGGGGCGTTCAGGCCATCGTGCGCGGACGGTGTGCCGGGCGCCGGGCCTCGAACGCGGTGATGTCAGCCTCGTGCGAGAGCGTGATGCTGACGTCATCGAGGCCCTCGAGGAGGCGCCACCTGGTGTAGTCGTCGATGTCGAAGCTGTCCTCGATCGCGTCGGGACCCTCACCCGCACGGACGGTGCGGCTCTCGAGGTCGACGGTGACCTGGGCGCCGGGCTGCTCCTCGAGCAGGTCCCACAGTCGCTGCACGACCTTCTCGTCCACCTTGGCGGCCAGGAGTCCCGACTTGCCGGAGTTGCCGCGGAAGATGTCTCCGAAACGCGACGACACGACCGCCTTGAAGCCGTAGTCCTGCAAGGCCCAGACGGCGTGCTCGCGCGACGACCCGGTGCCGAAGTCGGGCCCGGCGACCAGCACGGACGCTCCGGCATAGGCGGGATTGTTGAGCACGAACGACTCGTCGTTGCGCCAGGCCGCGAAGAGGCCGTCCTCGAACCCGGTGCGGGTGACCCTCTTGAGGTAGACGGCGGGGATGATCTGGTCGGTGTCGACGTTGTTGCGGCGCAGCGGAACTCCGACGCCGGTGTGCGAGGTGAACTTCTCCATGACGCTCAGACCCTTTCCAGCACGACGGGCTCGAGGTCGGTGGGCGCCGACAGCGTGCCCCTGATCGCGGTTGCGGCGGCCACGGGAACGGACACCAAGTGGGTCCGCCCGCCCTTGCCCTGCCTGCCCTCGAAGTTGCGGTTGGACGTCGATGCGCTGCGCTCGCCAGGAGCGAGCTGGTCAGGGTTCATGCCCAGGCACATGGAGCACCCGGCGCCGCGCCACTCACCGCCCGCCTCCTTGAAGACGACGTCGAGGCCTTCTTCCTCGGCCTGCAGACGGACGCGAACCGAGCCCGGCACCACGAGGAGGCGGGTGCCCTCGGCCACCTTGCGGCCCTTGACGACCTCTGCGGCCGCGCGCAGGTCCTCGATGCGGCCGTTGGTGCACGAGCCGACGAAGACCGTGTCCACCTTGATGTCGCGCAGCGGCGTACCGGCCGTCAGGCCCATGTAGGTCAAGGCCTTCTCGGCCGAGATCTTGTCGTTGGCGTCGTCGAAGTCCTCGGGACCGGGGACGACGCCGCCGAGCGGCACGCCCTGGCCCGGGTTGGTGCCCCATGTGACGAAGGGCGTCATGGTCGAGGCGTCGAGCACGATCTCCTCGTCGAACTCGGCGTCGTCGTCGGTGCGCAGCGAGCGCCAGGCCTCGAGCGCGGCATCCCAGTCGGCGCCCTTGGGGGCCTCGGGGCGGTCCTTCAGGTAGTCGAAGGTGGTCTGGTCGGGCGCGACGAGTCCGGCCTTGGCGCCCCACTCGATGCTCATGTTGCACACCGTCATCCGGGCCTCCATCGAGAGCTCCTCGATGGCCTGGCCGCGGTACTCGACGACGTACCCCTGACCGCCTCCGGTGCCGGTGTGGGCGATAAGCGTGAGCACCAGGTCCTTGGCGGTGACGCCCTCGGGGAGGCTGCCGTTCACGGTGACCGCCATGGTCTTGGGTCGGGCCTGCGGCAGCGTCTGCGTCGCGAGGACGTGCTCTACCTCGGAGGTGCCGATGCCGAAGGCCAGGGCACCGAAGGCGCCGTGCGTGCTGGTGTGGCTGTCGCCGCAGACGATGGTCATGCCGGGCTGGGTCAGTCCGAGCTGCGGGCCGACGACGTGCACGATGCCCTGCTCGATGTCACCGAGGGGGTGCAGACGGACGCCGAACTCCTGGGCGTTGCGGCGCAGGGTCTCGACCTGCGTGCGGCTGACCAGGTCGGCGATCGGCTTGTCCTGGTCGACCGTCGGGACGTTGTGGTCCTCGGTCGCGAGGGTCAGGTCGGGCCGGCGGACCGTCCGCCCAGCGAGGCGGAGCCCGTCGAACGCCTGCGGACTCGTCACCTCGTGGATCAGGTGGAGGTCGATGTAGAGCAGGTCGGGCTCGCCGTCCTTGCTGCGCACGACGTGCTCGTCCCAGACCTTCTCCGACAACGTCTTGCCCATGGCGTCGGCATCTCCTTCACGACGGTTCGATCTATCCAGGCAATGTAGACCTTGCATCCCATGATCTGAGATGAGAATATCGGTATATGGACAACGGATCCGGTGTCGGCGTTCTCGACAAGGCCGCACTCGTACTCTCCGCCCTCGAGTCCGGGCCCGCCACCCTGGCCGGGCTCGTGGCAGGCACGGGGCTGGCCAGGCCGACCGCGCACCGGCTCGCCGTCGCCCTCGAGCACCACCGCCTCGTCGCCCGCGACATGCAGGGCCGGTTCGTGCTCGGACCCCGTCTCTCCGAGCTGTCCGCCGCCGCCGGCGAGGACCGGCTGCTCGCCGCCGCAGGCCCGATCCTCGCCCGGTTGCGCGACATCACCGGTGAGTCCGCCCAGCTGTGGCGCCGCCAGGGTGAGCACCGCGTCTGCGTCGCCGCGGCCGAGCGGCCCTCGGGGCTGCGCGACACCATCCCCGTCGGCTCGCAGCTGACGATGCGTGCCGGCTCCGCCGCACAGGTGCTGCTCGCCTGGGAGGACCCCGAGCGCATGCACCGCGGACTGCAGAACGCTGCCTTCTCCGCCACCGCCCTCTCGGGCATCCGCCGTCGCGGGTGGGCCCAGTCGGTCGGCGAGCGGGAGCAAGGAGTGGCGTCGGTCTCCGCACCGGTCCGCTCCCCCGGAGGCAAGATCATCGCGGCCGTGTCCGTGTCCGGTCCGCTCGAGCGACTGTCGCGCCAGCCCGGCCGGATGCACGCGCCTGCCGTGCTCGCCGCGGCGGAGCGGCTCTCGGAGAGCCTGCGACGCGCGGCCGCCGAGTAACCCGCGGCTACAGCTTCCCGAGCGCCACCGCCGCGCACAGCAGCGCAGCCAGCGACTCCGAGTCGTCGATCTCGCGGTCGCGGACCATCCGCATCGTCTCGGCCCACGGCACCCGTCGTACGCCGGTGATGCCCTCCTCCTCGTGCGCGGCACCCTCGACCTCGCGCAACCCCCGCGCTAGGAAGACGACCTCGGGCGCGTCGCAGACACCGTTGAGGGCGAACATCCGCGTCAGCTCGGTCCAGTCGTCCGCCTCGAGCCCGGCTTCCTCGCGGAGCTCGCGCTGCGCGGCCGACAAGGGGTCCTCGCCATCGGTGCCGCCTGCCGGGACCTCCGTGGACATCGTCTGCGTGGTGTAGCGGAAGAGATCGACGAGCACCACCTCGTCGGCGTCGGTGACGGCGACGACGAACACCGACGGGTGCTGCATCTCGACGACGCCGTATCGGCCCGGACTGCCGTCAGGCTTTGTCACCTCGTGCTCCCTCAGCCGCAGCCAGGGGTTCGCGTAGATCGTCGTGGACGCGTGTGTCTGCCAGCCGGTCACGCGGCCATCATGCCGATGGATGAGCCGATAGATGAGCCGACGGATGAGTACGTGGGCCGATGTCGTCACGGGCGACCCGGCCTTGGATGGGGAGGCCGGCGCCGCGTCCCTGTGGTGGGCGACGCGGCGCCGGCCGCTGCGGGCGACGCGGCTCAGAACAGCGCGTCCTGCTCGATCTCGAGCAGCAGCTGCTTGCGCTCCAGCCCGCCGGCGTACCCGGTCAGCGTGCCGTTCGCGCCGATGATCCGGTGGCACGGGATCACGATGGGGATGGGGTTCTGGCCGTTGGCGAGGCCAACCGCACGAGACGCGGCATTGGTCTTGCCGATCCGGTGCGCGATCTCGCCGTACGTCGCGGTGTCGCCGTAGCCCACGCCCAGCAGTGCGTTCCAGACCGTCCGCTGGAAGGCCGTGCCCTCGGGGGCGAGCGGCAGGTCGAAGTCCTTGCGGTCACGGGCGAAGTACGCCGTGAGCTGGGCGACCGTCTCCGCCAGGACCGGGTGCGTGTCGTCGCGATCCCCGAGGGGGCGTCCCTTGCTCGGTCGGAACGGCGAGAACTCGATGGCCGTCACCGCCCCGTCGTGCTCGACGATGCGCAGGTCGCCGACGGGCGAGCTCATCAGGGTCCACATGGTCGGTTCTCCTTCGTGCTGCGGGCTGCTTCGAGTGCAGGGGGTGCCGGGTGGGCCGGCATCAAGGTGTTCCAGAGGTGCATGAGGGCGTAGGACCGCCAGGGCGACCAGGAGCCGCCGTCGCGCCACGGAGTGTCGTCGGCCGGGTCGTGACCCAGCCGGACGAGCACCTGACGGACGCCGAGGTCGGTGGGCAGGAAGACGTCGGGGTGGCCCAGGGCACGCATGGCGACGTAGTCGGCCGTCCACGGTCCGATGCCAGGCAGGGCCAGCAGCCGACGGCGTACGTCGTCGCGGTCCGGACCCCGGTCGAGCGCGACCTCGCCGCTGGCCAGCGACGTCGACAGACCGACCAACGCGCGACCGCGTGCCCGGGGCATCGGCAGCGTCTCGGGGTCGACAGCGGCCAGCGTCGCCGCGTCGGGGAAGATGTGAGTGAGGCCGGGGATCCCCGTCTCGACCGGGCGTCCGTACGCCGCCACCAGCCGGCCGGTCACCGTCGACGCCCCCACCACGCTGACCTGCTGCCCGATGACGGTGCGCACGGAGGTCTCGTCGCCGTCTACCTGGCCGGGAACGCGAAGCCCGGGGGTCGCACGCGCGAGCCGGCCGACGAGCGGGTCGCCCGCGAAGTGGTCGCCCACGGACACCGGGTCGCAGTCGGCGTCGACGAGCCGGCGCGCGCGCTCGACAGCTGCTGCGGTGTCACGGAGGTCGGTGAGGGTGAAAGCGGCGGTCACGAAGGCCGTCTCCCCCGGCTGCTCGGACTGCGGGAACGACAGCCGCACCGTGCCCGGACCGTGGGGAAGGTCGAGGGTGCGGGCGTACCAGTCCGGGCCGGCGGTCTCCACGCCTGGCACGAGGTGGTGCGCGAGGAAGCCCAGGAACGCGCCGCCCGCGTAGGGCGTGCGCACCGCGAGGCGCAGCTCGAGCTGGCCGGTGACCGCGTGGGCCGCCACGCGACGGCGACCGCGCAGCTCGGTGGGCGACAGCGCGTAGACCTCGCGCACGGTCTCGTTGAACTGACGGATGCTCGAGAAGCCCGACGCGAACGCCACGTCCGACAGCGGCAGCTCGGTCGTCTCGACCAGGGTCCGCGCCGTCTGTGCCCGCTTGGCGCGGGCCAGCGCCAGCGGTCCCGCGCCGAGCTGGGCTTTGAGCAACCGGGTCAGGTGACGGGAGGTGTAGCCGACCCGGCCCGCCAGGCCCTCGACGCCTTCGCGGTCCACGACGCCGTCGGCGATCAGCCGCATCGCCCTGCCGGCCGCGTCGGCGGCGACGTCCCAGTCGGGGCTGCCCGGGGTCGCGTCGGGAAGGCAGCGCTTGCAGGCGCGGAAGCCCGCAGCCTGGGCCGCGGCCGCCGTCGGGTGGAAGCTCACGTTGCGGTACGCCGGCGTGCGGGCCGGGCAGCTCGGCCGGCAGTAGATGCCGGTGGTGTGCACCGCGGTGTAGAAGACGCCGTCGAAGCGACGGTCCCTCGACTTCACCGCCCGGTAGCAGGACTCGTCGTCCAACTGGGCGTCCAGTCGCTGAGGCTGCTCGGTCGTCGTCATGCCACCATCCTGCCGGGTGACCCACAGGTGTACTAGCGGGAATCGGACACGAGGGCCGATAGGGAGACCCCTGCCCGCGGCGGTCCCGGACTCCTGGTGACGGTCGCTCAGGACTCTTAGCATCGTGGGCATGCAGATCACCCAGACGCTTACGCCCGAGCGAACATGCGAGCAGTCCACACCCCTGTGCTGCCTGGCCGACACCGTCCTCGCTTGGCAGGCCGGCAGAAGGTCCTGAGCCGGTGCGCGTCCTGGTCGCGACGCTGCCTCTGTGGGGCCACCTCCGGCCGCTGCTGCCGCTGGCGTCTGCCCTGGTGTCGCGTGGTCACGAGGTCATGTGGGCCACCGGACCCGACGCCTGCGCCCGCGTCGAGGGCCTTGGCTTCCGGGCGGTCCCGGCCGGCCTCACTGAAGAAGACTTCAACACCGCACGCGACGCGGGCCAGCGTCGCTTCGCCCACCTGCCTCCGGAGGAGCGCCCCAACTGGCTGGCGCCTTGGATCTTCGGCTCGGGTCGGGCGGGACCGATGCTGCACGACCTCAGGGAGCTCGTCGCCGAGTGGCCGCCCGAGCTGGTCGTGCACGACCAGGCGGAGTACGCCTCCGCGATCGTCGCAGGAACCCTGGGGATCCCCCACGTCTCGCACGGGTTCGGTGACGTGCTGCCCACGGTGCGGGTCGCCCGGACCGGTGACGACGTGGCCGGACTGTGGCGCGCTGCCGGGCTGACCCCGCGCCCGTACGGCGGCAGCTACGACCACCTGTACCTCGACATCTACCCGCCCGGCCTCGCGATGTCGCCACGCGACCACATCTCCCGGCGCCAGCTGATCCGCCCGGTGCCGCCCTTCGGCGCGGTGCCCGGTCCGCTGCCCGGCCCGCTGCGGCACCTGACGGACCGCTCGCTGGTCTACGCCACCCTCGGGACCGTGTTCAACGATCCCCGGTTGCTTGCCTCGGTGGTCGGGGCGGTCGCGAGCCTGCCCGTGTCGGTGGTGGCCACGGTGGGCTTCGACATCGACCCGGCGGCGTACGGTGACCAGCCGGAACACGTGCACCTGGCGCGCTTCGTCCCCCAGGACGACCTCCTGCCGCACTGCGCCGCCGTGGTGTCGCACGGCGGGTCCGGCACCTTCCTGGCGGCTCTTGCACACGGCCTGCCGCAGGTGTTGGTCCCCCAGGGCGCCGACCAGTTCCTCAACGCGGCAGCAGCCGAGCGGGCAGGAGTGGCGATCGTGCTGAGAGGGGACCAACAGGATCCGGACCGGATCCGGCAGGCGGTCTCCATCGTCCTCGAGGACCAGGGCTTCGCCGCGCGAGCGGCCCTGGTGGCTGAGGAGATCGCCGCCATGCCGTCGGCAGACCAGGTGGTGGATCGGCTCGACGACCTGTTGCGGTGACCTCGCTGCGGGAGTCGTCATTGCTTGACCACCCCTGCGCGGAGGGAACACCCTCGTCACGTCGCCTTCCGAAGCAAGGAGCCGCTGTGACGACCTCACCCCCACTGCCCCTCGTCGATGCCACGGCGATGATCCGCTTCCACCGCATCTTCCGCGAGGCACTCGACGCAGCGCCTCGCTTCATCGGCGAGGTCGCCGCCGGCGACCACGCCCGTGCCGACCATGTCGGCGGCTACTACGCCAACGTCCTGGCGCTGCTGCACGCGCACCACGAGGCGGAGGACGACACGATCTTCCCGTGGATGCTGGAGCGACTGCCCGAGCACGCCGAGCTGATCAATCGCGGCAACGCCGAGCACGAGGCCGTCGTCGGCAGGCTCGAGGCGGCCGAGGAGGCCCTGGTCTCCTGGCGCGCGGCGCCGTCGGACGGCTCGCGAGCGGAGCTGCTGAGCACCCTCGACACTCTGGGCGAGAGCCTGATCGAGCACCTCGACCACGAAGAGGCGGACGTGGTGCCGTTGATCGGCCAGTGCATCGACGTCGCCGAGTGGGGCGCCATG
Organism: Nocardioides bigeumensis; assembly: GCF_039531755.1. Classification (NCBI taxonomy): domain Bacteria; kingdom Bacillati; phylum Actinomycetota; class Actinomycetes; order Propionibacteriales; family Nocardioidaceae; genus Nocardioides; species Nocardioides bigeumensis. Next base: position 333,885 of record NZ_BAAAQQ010000002.1, on the reverse strand, counting down.
AGCGCCAACGCGTTCCAGCGGTTCTCCGGTGACAAGCCGTGGCTGGTCATCGGCCTCATCCAGGAACAGCTGCTGCCGACCGAGAACGCCACGATGGAGGCCAACATGCCGCCACCCGCGCGCGACTTCTGGCTCGGCACCGGGCGAGGGATGTTCGAGGAGTACGTCGGCGCGCTGAGGTCGTGAGCACCGGCTGTCCGCGGTCCCCCGCCGCCGAGACGGGCTGGGTGGGTCGCGCTCGGCTGGGTACGAGGGGCCTGTGACCGCCGACGCGATCGACGGCTTCGTGCGTGTCCGCGGTGCCAACGAGCACAACCTCCGCAACGTCGACGTCGAGATCCCCCGGGACGCGTTGGTGGCGTTCACCGGGATCTCCGGCTCCGGCAAGTCGTCGCTGGCCTTCGGCACGCTGTACGCCGAGGCGCAACGCCGCTACTTCGAGTCGGTGGCGCCCTACGCGCGCCGGCTCTTGCAGCAGGTCGGCGCTCCGCACGTCCAGGAGATCACCGGGCTGCCGCCGGCGGTGGCGCTGCAGCAGCGTCGCGGCGCGGCCACGTCCCGCTCGTCCGTCGGCACCCTCACCACGCTGTCCAACTTGCTGCGGATCCTCTACTCGAGAGCTGGCGACTACCCCTCCGGGAGCGACCATCTTCCGGCCGAGGCGTTCTCCCCCAACACCGTGGCAGGCGCGTGCCCCCGGTGCCACGGCCTGGGGGTCGTGCACGACGTCACCGAGGAGCTGCTCGTCCCCGACCCGTCCCTGAGCATCCGCGAGGGGGCGATCGCGGCCTGGCCCGGCGCCTGGCAGGGCGCCAACCTGCGCAGCATCGTGAACGGTCTCGGCATCGACATCGACCGCCCGTGGCACCGGCTCCGGAAGAAGGACCGCGACTGGCTGCTCTTCACCGACGAGCAGCCATCGGTGCTCATCGAGCCCGAACCCGATCGCGTGGACCACGGCTACTTCGGGAAGTTCTGGAGCGCGCGCAAGCACGTCATGCACGTGCTGGCCGACTCCAAGAGCGAGCGGATGCGCGAGCGGGCGCTGCGGTTCGTGGAGGACGCGCCCTGCCCGGACTGCCAGGGCAGCGGGCTGCGGCCGGAGGCGCTCGCGGTGACCTTCCTCGGGCATTCGATCGCCGAGGTCAACGACCTGCCGTTCACCCAGCTGGTGGAGCTGCTGCGGCCGGTCGCCGAGCTGCCCGAGGAGACCAACGAGGTCGCGGTGCGGATCTGTGCCGACCTGGTCGCCCGCATCGAGGTCCTCCTCGACCTGGGCCTGGGCTACCTCAGCCTGGGACGGAGCTCGACGACCCTGTCGCCCGGGGAGGCACAGCGCCTGCGGATCGCCACCCAGCTGCGCTCCGGGCTGTTCGGGGTCGTCTACGTCCTGGACGAGCCCTCCGCCGGACTGCACCCGGCCGACGCGGAGCCCTTGATGGACGTCCTGGACCGTCTGAAGGCGTCGGGCAACTCGTTGTTCGTCGTGGAGCACGACCTCGACGTCGTCCGGCGCGCGGACTGGGTCGTCGACATCGGGCCTGGTGCGGGCGAGGCCGGGGGACGAGTGCTCTACAGCGGTCCGGTGGCTGGTCTCGAGCACGTCACCGAGTCGGCGACCAGCGACCACATGTTCGGCCGCGCCGAGCGCCTGGTGCACGACGTGCGGCCTCCACAAGGCTGGTTGCGGGTGGCCCATGCGCGCCGCCACAACCTGCGGGACCTGTCCGTCGACATCCCTCTCTGCGTGCTGACCGCCGTCACGGGCGTGTCCGGTTCCGGCAAGTCGACCTTGGTCAGCCAGGTGCTCGCCGAGGACCCGGCTGCTCTCGAGTCGTTCGACCGGCTGGTGCTCGTCGACCAGCGGCCGATCGGTCGGACGCCGCGGTCCAACCTCGCGACGTACACGGGGATGTTCGACGCCGTGCGCAAGCTGTACGCCGACACGGACGCGGCCCGGGCCCGCGGCTACGACGCCGGCCGGTTCTCCTTCAACGTCCCGAAGGGGCGTTGCGAGACCTGCCAGGGCGAGGGGTTCATCTCTGTCGAGCTGCTCTTCCTGCCCGGCACCTACGCACCCTGCCCGACGTGCCACGGCGACCGGTACAACGCCGAGACGCTCGAGATCACCTACCGCGGCAAGAACGTCGCCGAGGTGCTCGCGCTGTCCGTCGACGACGCGGCGACGTTCCTCGCGGACGTGCCTGGCGCCGAGCGCAGCCTCCGGACGCTGCGCGAGGTGGGCCTGGGCTACCTGCGACTGGGACAGCCGGCGACCGAGCTCAGCGGCGGAGAGGCACAACGCATCAAGCTCGCCACCGAGCTCCAGCGGGCGCACCGCGGCCACGCGCTCTACCTGCTCGACGAGCCGACCTCGGGTCTGCACCCCGCTGACACCGCGCTGCTGCTGCGCCAGCTGCACCGGCTCGTCGACGCCGGCAACACGGTGGTCCTTGTCGAGCACGACCTCGACGCGATCGCCACCGCCGACTGGGTCATCGACCTCGGCCCGGGCGGAGGGGACGCCGGCGGTCAGGTCGTCGCGACCGGCACGCCGGCCGACGTCGCCACGGCGGCAGGCAGCGCGACCGCGCCGTACCTCGCGCGGCGCCTCGAGAGGGCGCGGATCAGTTGATGATCTCCCCGCGCTCGTCCGCAAGGAGCGCTGCCAGCTTGTCGCGCCACTCCTGGAGAGCCTCCGGTGTCAGTCGCGTCCAGTCAGCCACCTCCCCGACCACCCTGAGCGGGTCCTTGCTGCGGTAGGACCGGGTGGGGTTGCCGGGGAACTTCTTGTCGGTCACGTTGGGGTCGTCCTCGAACGCCCCCGTCGGCTCCACGGCGTACACGCGTGGCGGTCGGTCCCCAACCGCGAGCTCCGCTGCCAGGCCGGCGCCGTCCAGCAGTGCGGTGAAGTACATGTGGTTCATCACGATCTCGGGCCGGTAGTTCGACCGGTATCCCGCAGCCAGGAGGTCGCCGACCTGCAGGTCGGCCTTCGTGCCGTGGAAGAACGGGCCCTCGTCCAGGACGTCACTCACCCGCCACAACCTGCGTCGCGGCTTGAGCGGCGGGCGGCTCGGCGAGCGCGACGATGATCCCCTCGGGTCCGCGGACATACGTCATGAGCCAACCTTCGTGCTCGCCGATGCTGCCCACCAGGCCGTAGCCGTCCACGGCGAGGCGCACGACCAGCTCACGCAGGCCCTCGACCTGGAAGCAGACGTTGCGGATCCCGACCTCCGTGCTCATCGGGTTGCCCGACCCCGCCACATGGTCGGGCCGGACGAAGCACGAGAGCTCCACCCCGGTCCCACCGTCGGGTGGTCGGAGCGTCATGATCTCGCTCCGCGAGCCGGGGATCCCGATGACGTCGTCCACGAACTCGCCCTCCAAGAACGTGCGGCCCTCGATCTCGAGGCCGAGGGTCACGAAGAACCTCGCCGCGCTGTCGATGTCGGACACGGTGATGCCGACGTGGTCGAACGTGCGTACCTGTGCCACTGCTGCCACTCCCGTCTGGATGTCTCTGGTCTACAGCAGGGACGGAGCCGGCGGCGTGATCTCGACATGCAGCCGCTGCGGGCTCGCCCGAAGGAAGGTCGAGGATGGGTGTCGACCGGGCGTCTCATCCGCCTGACCGTAGGGCGGCCCTGCACCTTTCGTCAGGAAGCACGCTCACGCCCCGTCGGTCGACGAGGTACTGCTTTCGGCGGACAGTGCAGCCATCTGTGAGGTGAGCGTCACACAACAAGACCTCAAGGCCCTGTGAACAAGGGGTTCCTGAGACTCTCGGTTGTCGGTGGTCACCCCTAGCGTTGTCGGTGATGAGCTACTCGACACCCACCCCGCGCCACCCCCTGGTGGAGGCCGCCGACGACCTGGACAAGGTCCTCGCCGGCGTCGCCGGTGTCGACCCCACCTACCTCGCGACCGAGGACAAGAAGGACCTCCTCCTCAGGTTCACCACCCTCTCCTCCCAGGTCGAAGGACTCCGCCTCAAGGTGATCGCCGCCTCCGACGACGTCGCCGCCGAGCACGCCGACAAGAGGGTCGCGGACTGGGTCGCCCGTCAGACCAGGTGCGACAAACGCGCCGCGCACGCCCAGCAGACCCTCGCCGAAGCGTTGGACGGGCGGTGGGCTCGCATCGGCGGCGGGGTGACCTCGGGGCGGGTGCACCTGGACCAGGCCCGGGTGATCGTGAGGGCGCTCGACCTGCTCCCACCCCAGGTCGGCCCCGAGGTCCGCCGTCTCGCCGAGGAACGACTGCTCGAGTTCGCTGACTCCTTCGGGCCGCGTGAGCTGGTCAAGCTGGGTGACCGGATCCTGGCCTATGTGGCACCCGAGGTCGCCGACGCCGAGGAGCTGAAGGCGTTGGAAGCGGCCGAACGCAGAGCCGAAACCAGGACGCGGTTGACCTACACGACCAGACCCGACGGGTCCCTGGAGTACTCCGGGATCCTGCCCCCCGTCGAGGGCGCCATCCTCAAGACCGTCATCGACGCCAAGTCCTCACCCCGACGCCGCGACCAAGCCGGTGGGTGGACCGACCCAGCCACCGGGCAACGCCTCACCGCCGACCAAGTCCGCGGCGAGGCGTTCCGCGACCTCATCGCCAACCTCGACCCCCAAGACCTCGGCCAGCACGGCGGCAAGCCCGTCTCGGTGTTCGTCACCATCACCCACCGAGAGCTCACCACCGGGCTCGGCACCGCCCAGCTGTCCACCGGGGAGACCATCACCGCCGGCCACGCCCGCCGCCTCGCCTGCAATGCCGGGCTCATCCCCGCCGTGCTCGGCACCCAGTCCGAAGTCCTCGACCTCGGCCGCACCGCCAGACTCCACACGCCCGCCCAACGCAAAGCCCGCCTCCTCACCACGACCGAGTGCCAGATCGACGGCTGCACCGTCCCCGCCGCCTGGTGCGAGAGCCACCACCGAGACCCATGGGCAAACGGCGGGAAGACCAACCACCAAGACCACTACTTCGCCTGCGCCTGGCACCACCACAAGATCCACGACCCCCGATACCAGACCACCTACCACCCCAACGGCACCCTCACCCTCCACCGGCGCACGTGAGCCCACCGCGCGCCACTGAGAGGACGCAGCCGTGGAGACGGTGACGTTGCGGAGACCGACTGGCCGGAAGGAGCCGTCAGGCTCGCCAGCGCGCGTGCATCCCCTGCATCACGGTCGGGCTGCCCAGGAAGCGCTTCTCCACCTTGGTCACCACCGTGTAGCTGGTGTCGACGACCTGGGCGATGGGAGTGAGCGCGGCCTGGCTGACGAGCTGGTAGGCATCCATGTCGGAGAGCCCCGTGAGCTCCGCGACCCAGCGGACCATCTCGGTGTGCGCGATCCGGAAGGCGTCCTCGAGCGGCCGCGCGGAGCCGGTCGTCATGATGAAGGCGTCGTCCTCCAGCCGCGGCCACGGCGTGGGCGGGCCCCCCTTGATCAGGTCGATCGTGAGCACGGTGTCCATGGCGCACTCGACGGCTACGCCGCAGGTCTCGCCCTCCCCCTGGCGGGCATGGCCGTCGCCGAGGCTGAAGAGCGCTCCAGGGACGTTGACGCCGAGGTAGCAGGTGGTGCCCGCGCGCATCTCCGGTGTGTCCATGTTGCCGCCCCAGTCGCCAGGAGCGAGGGCCGAGCGCACCTCGCCGAGGGCCGGGGCCACCCCGACGGTGCCGTGCATCGGGTCAAGCGGCAGGTCGATCTGGTGCGGTGAGTCCAGGGCGTCGTACGTCACCACACCCGCCTGCAGGTCGATCTCGTAGACCCACGTGCGCTCCGGCAGGGGCGGGTGCAGCAGCGCGGTGAACGGCGTCGTCGTGAGCGCCCCGAACATCGGCACCGTCGAGCTGACCCCTCTGCCCCCACGGGGCGTGATCGAGTGGAAGTGCACCACCAACGTGTCCCCCGGCTCCGCGCCCTCGACGAAGAACGGGCCCGTCTGCGGGTTCAGGAACCGGGGGTCGCACACCTGCGAGGGCAGGTCCGCCGTCGAGCGGACCCGCCCCGCGAAGCAGTCGAGCGTCCAGGTCGACACGGTCGTGCCGGGACGCACGCTGACCAACGGCTCGAACCCGCCGAAGGTGTACGCCAGCTTGGTGGGGTCACCTTCGGCGTCGGGCTCGAACCTCAGGACGGACGTCACTTTCGCTCGTGCGCCTCCTCGAACACCGTCCTGCCGATCTTGCGGTAGACCTCGGGGCTCCGGGACCGGAGCGCCAGCACGGCGAGGAGGCCGACCACGAAGATGCCGATGACGAGCCACGGGATGAGCTTGAAGAAGGCCGACTCGGCTGCCAGACCACCCGCGAAGTCGATGTTGTCGATCAGCAGCCACACGACGAAGAGCATCCCGATCCCGCCCAGGGCCGGGATCAGCCCGGTGGTGAGCAGGTTGCCCGGGTGCACCTTCTTGACGTGGAAGTACCAGATCACCGCGAGGCACGTGATGGCCTGCACGATCAGGATCGCCATCGTGCCCAGGATGGCCAGGAGGCCGTACTGGAACACGTACGCGCCGGTGAACGGGTCGTTCCCGTCGGGGGTGAGCACGAAGAAGCCGAGCGTGAAGACCAGGGTGATCGCGCTCTGGACCAGCGAGGCCACGTGCGGCGTCCCGTGCGTGCCGTGCGTGCGGCCCAGCGTGCCTGCCGTCAGCGGCAGCTCGCGTCCGATGGCGTAGATGTAGCGGCTCGCGGCGGTGTGGAACGCCAGCCCGCAGGCGAACGAACCGACCACGATCAGGAACAGGTAGATGTCGCCGATGAAGGAGCCACCGAGCTTGTCCTCAGCCAGGTCGACCCAGAGGCCGATGGAGTCGGTGTTGGACTTCTCGATGGCCGTCGCCTTGCCGTTGCCGGCGATCATCATCCAGGACACGAAGGTGTAAAACGTGCCCAGCCCGATCACGGCGATCAACGTCGCCCGCGGCACGATGTGCCGCGGGTTGCGCGACTCCTCGCCGTAGACCGCGGTGGTCTCGAAGCCGACCCACGACCAGAACGCGAAGAACACGCCGATGGCGGCGCTGCCGGCCGCGATCGCGGTGCCGTCGATCTCGAGTCCCATGCCGCCGCCGGTCTCGAGGGACTTGAACGCGTTGAGCGGGTTGACCGCCTCCGGCACCATCCCGTCGGGTCCGCCGCCGGAGAAGAGCACCGAGAGGGCGAGCGCAAGCAGGAGGACGACCTCCGCGATCAGCGTGATGCCGAGGAACGTCGCGGCGATGCTGATGTCGAAGTAGCCGAAGAGCCCGATCACGATGATCCCGCCGATGGCGATGATCAGCCAGTTGACGTCGATGTCGAACCAGCGGTTCAAGGCGCTGTTGCCGAAGTAGGAGAAGATGCCGATCAGCGAGCCCTCGAAGACGACGTACGCCATCGTCGCGAGCGCACCGGACGCCATCCCCCAGACCTGGCCCAGGCCGTGAGTGATGAACCCGTAGAACGCACCAGCCGTCGTGATGTGCCGGGCCATCGAGATGAACCCGATCGTGAACAGCGTCAGCACGATGGTCGCCACGAGGAAACCCGCAGGCGCGCCGATGCCGTTGCCGTAGCCGATGGCGATGGGGGTGTTGCCCGTCATCGCGGTGATGGGCGCGGCGTTCGCCACAGCGATGAAGAGCACGCTGCCGAGCCCGATCGCGCCTGCCTTCAGGGCGTGCCGGTGCCCCCCGCCGTCGGCGCGCTCCCGCGCCGTGTCATGTTCTTGCGTCGACACGTGTCACTCCAACCTCTCGGGCCCACCTACCAGATCGAGGGGGCGACAGCAGCGAACCGAATCTGTCGCACGGTGCACGCCGTTGCGACCTGCGTTCGTGCGGTCCGGTGTGTCCCAAGCCACTTCGCGGCATGCTGCCAGCGCAACCAGGGCGCTGACAAGGGTCCAGGCCCCCAGACCTGTTGACCGGACCGTTAGGACCCTGTTACAAACCGTAGTGCAGACCAATTAGACATTTGGTCTGCACTTGGTCCCAGCCCTGTCCTGCGTTTAGGAGGCGCCGCGTGAGCTTCGACTACGGCGAGTTCTCCTTCGCCTCCAAGGAGGAGGTGCTCGACAAGTCGCGCGAGTTCTGGAACCCCGGAAAGACCGACTTCTGGGTCGAGACAGGCGTGCCCCTGGTCATCGACCGCCGCGAGGGCTACTACCTCTACGACATGAGCGGCAAGCAGCTGCTCGACGTGCACCTCAACGGCGGCACCTACAACCTCGGCCACCGCAACCCCGAGGTCGCCTCGGCCGTCGCGTCCGCCATGTCGCACTTCGACATCGGCAACCACCACTTCCCGGCCCTCACCCGCACCGCCTTGGCCGAGGCCCTCGTGCGAACCGCACCCGAGGGCATCACCAAGGTCGTGTACGGAAGCGGAGGCGGGGAGGCGATCGACATCGCCCTCAAGACCGCCCGGCACGCCACACAGCGGCGCCGGATCGTCTCCGTCGTGAAGGCGTACCACGGACACACGGGGCTCGCCGTCGGTACCGGCGACGAGAGGTTCAGCAAGCTCTTCCTCTCCGATCGGCCCGACGAGTTCGCGCACGTGCCCTTCAACGACCTCGAGGCGATGGAGCAGGCGCTCAGCGCACGGGACGTGGCGGCGGTGATCATGGAAACGATCCCGGCGACGTACGGCTTCCCGCTGCCGGAGCCCGGCTACCTCGAGACCGTCAAGCGCCTCTGCGAGCAGCACGGCACGCTCTACATCGCCGACGAGGTGCAGACCGGGCTGATGCGCACGGGTGAGCTCTGGGGCATCACCAAGCACAGCTTCACGCCCGACATCCTGGTGGCCGGCAAGGGGCTCTCGGGCGGCATGTACCCGATCTCGGCGGTGCTGCTGGCCGAGCACACTGCCGGGTGGCTCGCCGAGGACGGCTTCGGGCACATCTCGACCTTCGGCGGCGCCGAGCTCGGCTGCATCGCCGCGTTGAAGACCCTGGAGATCTGCACCCGCCCGGAGACCCGCTCGATGGTCCACTACATCAGCGACCTGGTCGGTCGCGGACTGCGCGAGATCCAGGCAGACCACCCCGACTGGTTCGTCGGCATCCGCCAGAACGGCGTCGTGATGGGCCTGGAGTTCGCGCACCCGCAGGGGGCCAAGTACGTCATGCGGCACCTCTACGCCAACGGCGTCTGGGCCATCTTCTCGACGCTCGACCCGCGCGTGCTGCAGTTCAAGCCCGGCATCCTGATGACGCCAGAGCTGTGCGAGGACCTCCTCGACCGCACCGAGGTGGCGATCCGGTCGTCGTGGGCCGAGGTGCGCGACTCGGGCTGGCGAGCCGCATGAGCGCACTCGAGTACGACCTGCCACCGCTGGAGGCCGCAGGGGTGCCGCGAGCCCGCCAGATGCTCGAGCGGGCCGCCTGGGCGGCCAGGTCGTTCGCCAAGTACGACCGCGAGTCCGTGCTGCGCGTCGTCGACGCGGTCGTGCGGGTGGCCGAGGAGCGGGCCGAGCAGTACGCCGAGTGGGCGGTGCGCGAGACCGGCTTCGGCATCGTCGCCGACAAGACCGTGAAGAACAGGCTGTGCTCGCGCGGCATCCTCGAGGCCTACCGCGACCACGACTACGTGAGCCCTCGGATCGACGCCGAGCGGAAGATCGTGGAGGTGCCGCGTCCGGCCGGGGTGGTGCTCGCACTGACGCCCTCGACCAACCCGGTGTCGACGGTCTACTTCAAGGTGATCCTCTCGCTGCTGACCCGCAACGCCGTCGTGATCAGCCCGCACCCCTACGCCAAGGAGTCGTGCTCCGACGCCGCTCGCGTGCTGGCGGAGGCAGCAGTGGCCGCCGGCGCTCCCGACGGCGTCGTCCAGTGGGTGGAGGAGCCGTCGGTGCCCCTGATCGAGGCGCTGATGACCGACTCCCGCACCGACGTCATCCTGGCCACCGGCGGAGTCGCGGTGGTGCGGGCGGCGTACTCGTCCGGCAACCCCGCCATCGGCGTCGGCCCCGGCAACGTGCCCGTCATGGTCGACGCGACCGCCGACCTCGCACGCGCCGCCAAGAAGCTGGTGGACAGCAAGGCCTTCGACAACTCGGTGCTCTGCACCAACGAGAGCGTGCTCGTCGTCGAGGAGCCCGTCGCCGACCGGCTGCTGCGCGAGATGGCCCGCCACGGTGCGCACCTGCTCGACCCCGACGAGCGCGACCGCGTGCGCGACACGGTGTTCCCCGAGGGCAGGTTCGACGTCTCGCTCGTCGGCAAGGACGCCGCGACGATCGCCGACAAGGCCGGCGTCCGCGTCCCGGCCCGCACCCGGGTGCTGCTCGCGCCCTTCGACCTGGCGGTCAAGGAGGAGCCGCTCGCCCGCGAGAAGCTCTGCCCGGTCCTCGGCGTGACCCGCGTGCCCACCGCGCGCAGGGGGATCCGCACGGCACAGGCCCTGCTCCGCATCGGTGGGGCCGGACACTCCGCGGTGATCCACAGCAACGACCCCCGCGTCGTCATGGAGTACGCCGCCGCGCTGGACGTGCTGCGGGTGACCGTCAACGAGGGCGGCAGCACCGGCAGCGCGGGGTTCGCGACGAACCTCGCACCCTCCATGACGATCGGCACGGGCTACGTCGGCCGCAGCTCGCTCAGCGAGAACCTCGAGCCGCGACACCTGGTCGACCTGACCCGCATCGCCTACAGCGTCGACCCGAGCGAGGTGCTGCCGTCGTTCGAGGGGATCGAGCCGTGGGCGGCGCCGGTCGGTCCGGTGCCGGCGTACCCGGTCGCGAGCTCGGCGGCCGGCCCGCTCACCGACTCCCCCGTCCAGACCGCTCCGAAGGAGGGGACGGCCGAGCTCCGCGAGGAGCTGCGCCGCCTCATCGTCGAAGAGCTGACCGCAATCATCAAGGGCTGAGGCGACACATGACGCAGGGTTCGACGGGCGCCGAGCTCCGGTCCTTCATCTTCCTGGACCAGCTCCAGCCGCAGACGATGTGCTATCTCGGCACGTGGATCAAGGGCAGCCTGCCCCGGTCCGACATGGCGGCGCAGATCATCGAGGTGGCACCCGGGCTCGACATCGAGCCGCTGACCGACGTGGCGCTCAAGAACACCGACGTGGGGGCCGGGATCCTCGTGGTAGAGCGGCAGTTCGGCTACCTCGAGATCCACTCGCGGTCCACGGAGGCGGTCCGCTCCGCCGCCGCCGCGGTGCTGCAGGCGCTCGATGCTCAGGCCTCGGACGCGACGGCGCCGACGATCCTGGCGTCGCGGATCGTGTCGCGCATCGACGCGCAGCACGCGTTCCTGATCAACCGCAACAAGATCGGGTCGATGGCGCTGCAGGGCGAGTCGCTCTTCGTGCTCGAGATGCAGCCGGCGTCGTACGCCATCCTCGCGACCAACGAGGCCGAGAAGGCCGCCGACATCAAGGTCGTGGACTACCGCATGATCGGCGCGACGGGCCGGGTCTACCTCACCGGAGACGAGTCCGACGTGCGAGCCGCCGCCGATGCCGCCGAGCAGGCGTTGAGGACGGCGACGTGACCGGCCCCCACCCTCTCGGCGACCTGAGCCCCGACGACCTGCGCGCCGCCGTCCGCGCCGTGCTGCGCGACGTGCTGCCCGACGGCTTGGTCGCTGCGCCGACGCCGCCGGCACCGCCCGCCGGGCCGCAGGCAGGCCAGGGCGACGTGGTCATCGGCTCCGACGGCGACCTGACCGCGTTCGTACGCCGGGTGGCCGCCCTCTGCGAGGACCCGCACGTGCGCACCGAGCTGCAGGGTGGTCGTCACGGCTTCCGCCTGGCCGACCGGTCGGAGACGGTACGGGCGTCTGGCCCAGGCCACGACGGATCCGTCACGAGGATCGACCGAGGCGCCGTCACCGAGCGCGCGGTCGTGCGGGCCGCGGCGGCCGGTACCCGTCTCGTGCTCGGGCGCGGAGCCGTGCTGACCCCGCTGGCCCGGGACAAGGCCCGGACGCTGGGAGTCCAGATCGAGAAGGAGCGCTGATGCTCAAGGCAAAGGTCGTCGGCCGGGTGTGGTCGACCAAGAAGGTCGAGGGGCTCCCCAACGGCGCCTTCCTCGAGGTGGAGATCGACGGCGGTGCCCGGATCGTCGCGTTCGACGTCCTCGGAACCGGCGTCGACGAGCACGTCCTCGTCGCCACGGGATCCGTGGCCGCGGCGTACTTCCCCGCACCGCATCCGCCCGTGGATGCACTGGTGATCGGGTCCATCGACCCCGAATGACGGCTGGGTAGACAACCGGCACAACCGAAGGAGAGAGAAATGGCGAACCAGGCGATCGGCCTGATCGAGACGAAGGGCTACGTGGCCGCGCTCGCGGCGGCGGATGCGATGGTGAAGGCAGCCAGCGTGACCATCGTCGGCCGCGAGGAGGTCGGCGACGGGCTCGTCGCCGTCACCATCGTGGGCGACGTCGGCGCGGTGAAGGCCGCGACCGAGGCCGGCGCCGAGACCGCCGGTCAGGTCGGCGAGCTGGTGTCCGTGCACGTCATCCCGCGACCGCACCCCGAGCTCGGCCGGCACTTCGACACCTCCGCCAGCACGGAGGAGTGACCGTTCACATGAAGGGTCCCGAGCTGCGGGTCTACCTCCTGCTCGAGGACCTGCAGCGTCAGTTCGCGGCCTACATGGGCACGCCCTCGCGGGCGCGCGGCTACCCGCCGTTCGAGGGACAGCACGCCCTCATCGTCGAGGTGGCTCCGGGCCTGGCGATCGAGCGGGTGACCGACCTCGCGCTGCGGGCGGTGCCCGCGGTCGAGCCCGGCATCCTCTTCGTCGAGCGGCAGTTCGGCGTCCTGGAGGTGCACGCGACGGACCTCGACGACGTGCGCCGCGCCGGCGAGGCGATCCTCGGCGGGCTCGGCGCGAAGGCCACCGACCAGCTGCGGCCGCAGGTGCTCTTCCATGACGTGATCGAGGACGTCACCGACCAGCATGCGGTGATCATCAACCGCACGCGGCAGGCGTCGATGCTGATGCCGGGTCAGTCGCTGCTGGTCTACGAGATGACGCCGGCGCTGTTCGCTACTGTCGCCGCCAACGCCGCCGAGAAGGTGGCCCCGGGCGTGACCTTGGTAGACGTGTCGATGATCGGCGCGGCCGGGCGCGTCTACATGAGTGGAAGCACGGCCGACGTGGTCAAGGCTCGGGACGAGATCACGCGGGTGCTCCAGGAGGTGGAGGGACGCGACCAATGACCACCCATGACCTGTCCGCTGCCGATGTGGCAGCCCGGCTGGAGCCGGTCGCCAGACGCGCGCTCGGCGAGTACGACATCGACCCGGGCGCCGAGCTCACGCTGCTCAACGTCAGCGAGAACGCGACGTACGCCGTCGACGATCCCGCCACCGGTGAGCGCACCGTGCTGCGCGTGCACCGGCACGGCTATCACGACGGCCGCGAGATCGAGTCCGAGCTCGCCTGGCTCGACGCCCTCCGCGACGACACCGGCGTACGCACCCCGCGGGTGCTGCCCACACGGGACGGTCGCCGGGTGCTGGCGATGCCCGAGGAGGGCGAGAGCGACCCACGGCACGTCGTGCACTTCGAGTTCCTCCCGGGCGCGGAGCCCGACGAGAGCGGCGCCAGCCTGCCGGCGTCCTTCGAGCTGCTCGGCGGCATCACCGCGCGCATGCACGAGCACGCGCTCACCTGGCGGCGCCCGCCGGGCTTCACCCGCTTCGCGTGGGACTACGACGGCGCCTTCGGCCAAGTCGCCCGCTGGGGGCGTTGGCAGGACGGGATGGCCATCGGTCCGGAGGAGCTCGAGGTGCTCGGGCGCCTCGACGCCACGTTGCGGTCCCGGCTGGAGCGGTTCGGGTCGGCCCCCCAGCGCTTCGGACTCGTCCACGCCGACCTGCGGCTGGCCAACCTCCTGGAGGACGGCGACGAGGTCTACGTCATCGACTTCGACGACTCGGGCTTCAGCTGGTTCCTCTACGACTTCGGCACCGCCGTGAGCTTCTTCGAGGACGACCCGAGGGTCCCCGAGCTCACCGACGCATGGGTGCGCGGCTATCGCGCCGTGCGCGAGCTGCCCGCTGAGGACGAGGCCGAGATCCCGACGTTCGTGCTGATGCGACGGCTGCTCCTGGTCGCCTGGATCGGCTCGCACTCCGGCACCGACCTGGCCCGGTCGATGGGCGTCGACTACACCGCCGCGAGCTGCGCCCTCGCGGAGTCCTACCTCTCCCGCTTCGCCTGAGCCCCTCGTCCACCAAGGAGATCACGTGTTCAACTCACTCGACGGCCGGGCCGTCATCGTCACCGGTGCCAGCAAGGGCATCGGCAAGGGCATCGCCCGCTGCTTCGTGCGCGCCGGCGCCGACGTGCTGATCGCCGCCCGCGACGAGGGTGTCCTGGCCGCCGCGGCCGCCGAGCTCGCCGACGGGGCGACCGGTCGCGTCGAGTCGATCGCCGCGGACGTCTCCGTCGTCGACGGCTGCCGCGCCCTCGCGGCGACGGCGCTCGAGCGGTTCGGCCGCATCGACGTGCTCTGCGCCAACGCCGGCATCTTCCCCGACAAGCCGCTCGCCGACATGACCGAGGCCGACGTCGACGACGTCCTGGGGGTCAACCTCAAGGGCACGATGTTCTCGGTCCAGGCCTGCCTCGACGCCCTCACCTCGAGCGGCCGGGGACGCGTGGTCATCACGTCGTCCATCACCGGTCCGATCACGGGCTACCCCGGCTGGTCCCACTACGGCGCCAGCAAGGCTGCCCAGCTCGGCTTCCTGCGCACGGCTGCGATCGAGCTCGCCCCGCGCGGCATCACCGTCAACGCGGTGATGCCGGGCAACATCGCGACCGAAGGGCTCGACGGCATGGGCGAGGACTACATCCGCGGCATGGAGGCTGCGATCCCGCAGCACCGGCTGGGCACCGTCGACGACATCGGCAACGCCGCGCTCTTCTTCGCCAGCGACGAGGCCGGCTACATCACCGGTCAGACGCTGGTCGTCGACGGCGGCCAAGTGCTGCCCGAGTCACCTGCGGCGCTCGAAGGCATCTAGTGTCCTGCAACGCGGGGCACTAAGGTCCGCTCGTGACAGACGCCCGCGCCACGATCGGCCCGGCCGCCGAGCGGGTCCGCCGCCAGCTGCTGGACCAGATCCAGCACGGGCTGCTGCGGCCGGGCGAGCGACTCGGGGCCGAGCGCGACCTGGCCACGTCGATGGGCGTGAGCCGCTCGACGATGCGGCAGGCGCTGGCGGCCCTCGAGTCCGCCGGCGCCGTACGACGCGTGCCCGGGCGGGGCGGCGGCACGTTCGTGCGCTCACAGAAGGTCGAGCGCGACCTGTCGCGCGTGGTCGGCGTACCCGCGCTGCTGCGGGCCCAGGGCATGACGTCGGGCTCGCGCATCATCAGCACCGGGATCACGGAGGCGGATGAAGAGACGGCCGCCTCGCTCGGTCTCGGCGCGGGTGCCTTCGTGATCGACGTGGTGCGGATCCGGCTCGCAGACGGGTCCCCCATCTCGCTCGAGCACGTGCGACTCCCGGCCGAGAGGTTCCCGCAGCTGCTCGACCTGCCCCTCGGCGGCTCGCTCTACGACCTTCTCGAGGAGCACTACGACACCGTGCCCGGCGAGGCCGAGGAGCACATCGAGGTCGTCCCCGCCAGCGACGACCAGGCCTCGATCCTCGGCACGGAGACCGACGCCGCGCTGCTGTCGATCACCCGCACGACCAGGGACCCGGACGGCGAGGTCTTCGAGTTCTCCCACGACCTGTTCCGCGCCGACCGCACCGTGATCAGCGTCCGGACCCCCGCTGCCCCACGCAGCGAGCGGTCGGGCCGCGTCGTCGCGCTGCGGCCGCGCCTCAAGCCCTGACCGCGCCTGGGCGGTGACCTAGGCAGCATTTCCTGGGGGCTCGAATCCTGTCTCGCTCACCGCTCGTTGTTGGCGGCGTCGAGGACGACCAGCCCGTACGCCACGGCGTACCGATGTCCCAAGGTGCCCGCGACGTCGCCGCGGCCGACGGCGGTGGACGAGGGCAGCGCGCCCGCCACGGCCGCGAGGATCTCGTCGTCGCCGGCCAGCCCGCCGACCACCACGACCGACCGAGGGTCGGCGCCCAACGTGCGCAGCGCGCGTGCGACGTTGCCGCCGACGTGCTCGACCTTGAGCCGGATCCGCAGCGCCCGCCACTCCCCCGGCGCCAGGGACGCCGAGAAGGGCAGCAGCCCCGCCGGTCCGGACGCGACCAGCCGGCCGATGGCCTCCGGTGGGGCGGGGCGGTCCTGGAAGGTCCGGGTGCCGTCCTCGGCGAGCAGCACCTGAGGTGCCTCGACGCGGTACGCCGGGCCGCGCTTCACCCACTCGGCCGCCGCCGCCGTGATGCCGGTCAGGGCCGCCACCGACTCGGTGAGGAGGTCGCCCGCGCCGGCTGCCACGACGTCGCCGTCCGGCGAGACCGCGTCGATCGTCCCGCCACCGAGGTCGACGACCACCGCTCCCGTGCCGACCCCTGGCGTCGACATCGCGCCGGCCCGGGCGGCTCGCGCCTCGGTGTCCACCGTCCGCACGGGCACCTCGAGCAGCCCCGCCAGCCGGTCCGCCGGGTCCGCGTAGGGGGCGGAGGCCCGCAGGGACGCCAGCGTCACCGGACGCCGGCTCGCCGCACCCACGCGAGCCTGCACCGCGGCCGCCACCGCGGCCAGGTCGAGCGCCCAGAGGTCGTCGACGGCGCGAGTCTCGTGGTCCGGCGGCACGGCGTACGCCGAGACCGCACCCACCCTTTCGGCGCGGACCCTGGCGAGGCCCTCGACGAACGGCAGCCGATCACCGGCGAGGTCCATCCAGCCTGTCGGCGCCGCCGCGACCGCCGTCACCGCGGCGACACGGCCCCCGACGGTGACCACCGCGTTGGTGGCGTCGAAGAGCAGGCGCGCCAGCTGTGCGGCGTCGACGAGCTCCTCCTCGCCCAACCCGAGCGCGGCGCGCAGCCTGAGCGGGTCGGGCAGCACGCGCATCGGCTGGCCGTCGCCGGCGACCTCGACGGCGACCCGCTCGGCGGCGAGCGCCCTACCTGGGTCGATCTCGTCCACGACGGGAACCCCGCCAGGCAGGCGGTTGGCCAGCAGCACGCCCTCGTCGGCCTCGGCCAGCACGGCCACGACCCGCCCCGCCTCGACCAGCGGCGCGAGCCGGGCGGCCGCGGCGGCGAACCCCGTTCCCGAGGGGACCACGGCGACCACCGGCTCGCCCTCCGACGGCACCTCGCCGAGCAGGACCGGACGGCCGGCACCGAAGCCGGTGCCGCCCGCCGTGCCCGACCCCGCGGCGACGAGCGCGAGGCGCCCGAGGTCGGGCACCTCTTCGGGCAGGGACGCCCGGCTGGTCACGACCGGCCGCAGCGGGGCCGCCACGGCGCGGTCGACCCGCACGGCGTGCTGGCGCTCGAGGCGGCGTACGACGGCCACCGCCCCGGCCAGGCTCTCCGGCGACCCCTTGGCGCGACGGGTCGGTGCCCGGCCGACCCCGATCACCTCGACCGGCCCGACTGGCCCGTCTGGCCCGTCCGGCCCGTCCGGCCCGTCCGGCCCGTCCGGCCCGTCCGGCACGCGCGCGAGCAGGACCTCCGTCGTCGCGTTCCCGACGTCGATCCCGGCGATGAAGGTCACGAGGCCGTCAACGCAGCAGCCCGCGGCGCGCGTACACGGCAGCAGCCTCGCGCACCAGCGCGGCGCAGAGCGGCGCCGGCACCCCCTCGAGCGTGACCGCCAGCGCCTCGAGCTCCTCGGCGGTGGCGCGGTGCGGCCGCAGGCTCTCGTAGAGCGCCATCACGTCGGCCTCGGACATCAGGGCGAGCTCGGCGGCGCGACGGAAGTTGGCCGCGAGCTGCGGGTTGGCGTGCTGCTCGGCGACCTGAGCCTGCTGCTCGAGCTGATCGGGACTGATGCGGACGTCGTCCATCACCAGCTCGTCGCGGGACAGCCGGTCGATCGTGAGCTCGTCGGCGTCGCGGCCGGAGAACGCCCGGACGGACTCGCTGCTCATCGGACGACCTCCACGTCCTCGTTGCCCAGCGACCGGTCGACGCACGCACGCTCGAGGGCGACCAGCGCGATGACGCTGGTGTGGTAGCGCGCCTCGATCGCCTCGTCGGTGTAGGGGTTGCGGGCCGGCACCGGCGTCGCGCCCTTCGCGTGCCTCCCGGCGTTGGTGCCGAGCAGCCGGTAGAGGTCCCTCGTGATCACCGGCGCCATGCTGTAGAGCTCGAGGTTGGCCAGGGGCGGCAGGTCTCGGCGATGGATGAGCGCGGTGCCCTTGCCCTGCAGACCGATGCCGATGCCCGAGCCCGACAGCCGGGCAGCGGTGAGTCCGACCATGCCGAGGTCCAACGACCCGTTGACGCGCACGACGCGCGCCACGCAGCCCTCCTCCTCGAGCCCGGCCAACAGCTCGCCCAGCGCGTCGATGACGGACAGGCCCGACAGCGTCTGCCACACGTTGCGGCCGACGCCCGGCGAGACGCCGATGACGACCTCGCGCGGGTCGCTGCCCTGGGCGGCCGGGCCGAGCACCCGGAACGAGCCGTCGGCCTCCAGCGCCTGGTCCTTGCGGAGGTCCTCCACGCCACGGGCCTGTCGGATGCCGTCGATCTCGGCCTGGCGTTCCTCGCTGGGCTCGTAGCCGGTGCCGGGCCCGGCGTAGTCGTTGGGGTCGGTGACCAGGCTGAGCACCCGCATCGACTCGTCGAAGATGGCGGCGGTCTGCAGGTGGTCGCCGTGCACGCGCGCGGCCAGCATGTCGAGCACCCGCCCGGCAGCGGCTTCGTAGCCGCACTCCAGCAGCGCCTTCGCCACCTCGAGCGACCCCAGCCCCGAGCTGCGGATCGCCTGCGCGGCACCGAGGACCACCATGGGGTCGGGCTCGACGCCGTCGACGGCGAGATCCTTCGAGCCGACCGCGTCGACCGCCCGGTCGACGTGGTCGTCGGTGAAGTCGGCCAGGCCGAGATAGCGGTAGACGTCGCGGCACGCCTCGGCCGCCTCGCGCCGCACCCGGCCGACCTCCTCCGGCTGGGCGGTGCGCAGGCCACCGTCGACGCCCCAGTCACGCTGCATCGCGAGCCAGTCGTCGAGGTCCTCGGCGTTCCACTGCGAGGGGCCGAACATGTTGTCGTAGCGCTGGATGCTGCCGAAGCCGCTGCAGACGTAGTCGCTGCCGGCCAGGAGGATCGGGAGGGTGCGCGAGGTCCGGCGTACGTCGGACTCCGACATCAGCGCGTCGTTGCCGGTGCACGCCTCGAGGTTGCGGGCCATCACCATGACGTTCTCCGCCATCAGCTCGCGGACCCCGCGCGGCACCGAGGCGGCGACGCTCGCGCCGTCGATGCCGCCGTTCTGCACGCCCTGGACACCCATGGCGCGGGCGAGCGAGACGCAGCGCGACTCGAGGTAGAGCATCGAGCACTGCTCGGCGCCGCCCATCAGCACCTCGGCGCCCGCTCCGGAGGAGACCCGCATCTTCACGCCCCGGCTGGCGTAGCCCGCGGCCAGGATCGCCTTGCTGTAGGGCGTGTCGTCGCCGTCGACGAACACCGACTCGGTGCCGTAGAGGCTGACGGTCTCGGCGTAGGACACCAGGCCGCGGATGCCCATCTCGAGCTCCATCGCCTCCTCGACCGAGCACTGGACGAGCACCCCCGGCGAGGCGATCGCGGCGCCGACGGTGACCGCAACCGCGTTGGAGGGAGCGTCGGCGAGGACGGGCACGGTGGTCTCGACCTCGCGGAAGCCGTACGCCGCCGCGGTGGCCGCGTCGGCGGCCAGCAGCAGCGGGTCGTCGAGCCGGTTGGTGACGTGGGCCTGGTTGCTCGGCGTGCGCCGCGCGCGCAGCTTGGTCATCGCCAGCGTGAGCTCAGCCGGGCGCAGCAACGTGACGACCTTCGCGAGCTTGGCCGGGGTCGTGCCCGCGACGAGACGCACGATCTCGGCACGCGGCACCGCAGGGTCGACGAAGAGGCGCGCGAAGGCGACGTCGTCGAGGCTCATCGCCTCGTCCGCCACGGACAGGTCGATGCCGTGCGTGGCGATGAGGGCGTCGAGCGCGTCGAAGTCGTCGACCGGACGACCGTCCATCTCAACGACGCGCCCGTCCTCGACCCGCAAGGACGGATCGGGATCGTGCGGGCTCGCCATCGCGATCAGGCCGAGGTCCACGTCCTCGTGGGCGAACCCGTCGAGGTTGACCCGCTGCTGGTCCATGAAGCGGATGCGCCCCACCCGCTGATCGGTCATGGACCGGACCCTATTGCCCTGAACGCTCGCTCAGGAAGGACTCGAAGACGGCCAGTCCGGCCCGCGCGCAGTCGGCGTCCTCCTCGGCGGTGCCGCCACTGACACCCACGGCCCCGACCACCACGCCGTCGTACCAGCAGGGCACCCCGCCACCGAAGACGACGTAGCGGCCGCCGCCGTTGGCCTGCAGGCCCCACAGATCGGCGCCCGGTTGCGTGAGGGCGGCGAGCTCGGCGGTCTCGATGCGGTGTGCGACCGACGTGAACGCCTTGTCGACCGCGAGCGTGGGACCGGCCACCTCCGCCTTGTCCATGCGCTGGAAGTGAACGAGGTGACCGCCCTGGTCGACGACCGCGGCCGACACGAGCGCACCGATGGCCTGGGCCTTGTCGATCGCGGCCTGCGTCATGCGCGCGGCCAGGTCGAGCGTGATCACGGCCGCACGCTACGCCCTCGCCGGGCGGATGGCGTCAGGTCGTCGCGCACACCGCCCACGCCAAGTAGTCCTGCGAGGAGTCACCCGGGAGGTTGAGGGGGTTGTGGACCCCGACGTACCAGCCGACACCGTTGTCCAGCGGCGCGGTCTCGTAGATCACCTTGCTGGTCCCGCCGGACACCCCTCCGGACAACACTTTGGTGCCAGCGGGGCAATAGACCGGCCAGTACTCGATGTTGAGCTCGGTGATCGTGTTGGCCGACGACACGTAGACCGGGTTGCGGACACCAGCAAGGCCCTTGGGACCGGTCGCGCCCGGGCCGCCCGCGTCGCCGGTCGGGCCGCCGGCCCCCACCGGGCCGATTGGCCCCGCCGCGCCCACAGGCCCTTGTGGACCCTGCGGCCCCGGAGCCCCTTCGGTGGGGCCGGAGAAGTCGTCTGCGGTGAGTGACCCGTCGCTGACGTCGGATCCTGTGAGCGACGCGCTCTTCACGTCCTTGCCCGTCAGCGAGCTGTCCTTGACGTCCCTGCCGGTGAACAACGCAGCAGCTCCGGCCGTCGTGGTCGATGCGGCGAGCACGGCGCCGGCGACGAGCAGGGCCAGCCCTGTCCGGGTGACGACCGGCGACTGCGCTGCGTCCTTCATCGTCCCCACCTCACTTCGTCACGCACACGGCCCAGGCGTACGACGTCTGGGGGACGGCGCCGTAGTTGTAGATGCCGACGTACCACCCGGCGAGGTCATTGAGCGGGGCCGACTCCTGGACGATGGTCTTGTTGACCACCGAGCTCGACACCCCGCCACCCAGGGCCTCCTTGCCGGCCGGGCAGTCCGCCTGCCAGAACTCGGTGGAGACGGCGCCGATCGACTGCCCGACGACGACGTACTCGAGCCCGCTGGCGCCGGTGGTGCCTGGTGGCCCGGTGAATCCCTGGGGCCCGGTGTTGCCCTTGGGCCCGGTCAGACCCGCCGGGCCTGCTGGCCCGGTCGGTCCGCGCGCCCCCGCCGGACCGGCGGGCCCGGTCGGACCGAGCGCGCCCCCGGCGACGTCGGAGGGCGTCAGCGACTCGTCCTTCACGTCCGCGCCCGAGAGCCGGCCGTCGCGGACGTCCTTGCCCGTCAGCGACCCGTCCTTCACGTCCTTGCCGGTGATCAGCGCGGCCGCGGTCGCCGTGGCCGCGGACGAGACGAGCATCGCTCCGGCGAGGACGAGCGCGACCCTGGTCCGGCTGGTGAGGAGCGTCGTGAACGTCATGAGCTCGTCCTGCCGGTCTCGATGCAGATGGCCCAGGCGAAGTACTCGTACGCCGTGCTGGTGGCGTTCTCGACCCCGACCCGCCAGCCGCTGCCGTTGTTGGTCGGGAACGAGTCGGTGATGTTGCGGAAGCTCGTCGTGGCCGTGGACACCCCGCCGCCGACCGCGCTGTAGGGCGAGGGGCAGCCGACCGTCCAGTACTCCGTGGTGAAGGCCGGGATGGACTCGCCCACGACGTTGTAGAAGACGCCGGCGCCCCCCATCTCACCAGGAGGACCCTGTTGGCCGGTGGTTCCGCGCGGGCCGTCGAGGCCCGACGGGCCTGTCGGCCCGCGGACACCCTGCGGCCCGGTCGGGCCGACGAGACCGGCAGGTCCCTGGGGTCCCGGCGTGCCGCCGGTGAAGTCCGCGGGCGTGAGGGAAGAGTCCGTCACGTCGGCCCCCGTCAGGGTGCCGTTGCGCACGTCCTTGCCGGTCAGCGACTCGTTCTTCACCTGCTTGCCGGTGATCGGCGCCGTCGCACCCGCCGTGGAGGTCCCGGCGACGCACCCGACGATGCACCCGACAGCCACGACCGTCCCGACGAGTCGGCCCAGCAGACGTTCTCGCGCTCGACCCATCCCACCCCTCCTGCCCCCAGGAGGGATGATCCGCACCCCCGACCAAAGTCGCAACCCGGTCTGGTCCAGCGACTATCCCACTAGAGACTTTTGTCGAACACGAGCAACGCGTACTGGACGTGCCCGGGGTCGCCTGACGCGACCCGCACCCCGAGCCGCCGCTCACCGGCGGGGACCCGGTAGAACCCGTGGCGACCGCTCAAGCGTTCGACGTCCCCCACCTTGCCGAGACCGAGAAGCACGGTCCGATCGCCGATGCTCAGCTCGACCTCGGGGAAACATGCGTCTGCCTCTTGCTGGCTGGGGGCCTCGCTGGCGCAGGTGACCCCAGCGTCCGTGTACGTCGTGAGCACCGTCACCAGACGCTCGGTGTCGACCGCAGGGAGCGTCGTGGAGAAGGCGTCCTGCCCGGGCGTCGACTCCAGCACCCGGCTGAGCACGTGGTCGACGCCGTCGGCCGACGCTCGAGCCGAGATGCGCTCCTCGCCGAACTCGGCGACAGCAGGCGCCCAGTACTCGTAGATGGAGACGCCGAAGGTGACGTCGGTGCTCTCCAGTGGCTCCAGCGGCGGCTCCTTGTCCTGGCAGTCGGTCGGCGACTGGCGCACGAAGCACCGCTCGTGCTCCTGGGGCAGCGGGCCGGTGACGAACATCCGCACCGAGAGCGTGGCCTCCTCGCCTCCGCTGTGGTCCAACGGGGAGATGATCTCGGGGAAGCTCGGGAAGGGCTGCGTCGGCGGCTGGTCGCAGAAGCCGTACGCCGACGCACCCGTGTCTCCGACGATCAGGACGTACCAGGTCTCGGGATCACCGGTGCAGAAGAAGCTGTACTCGAACGCGAACCGGTCCCGGACCGGCACGTCGAAGACCAGCTCGGTGAGCCGCGGGCCCTCCGCCTGGGCGTTGGTGACCGTGGCCAGCTCGTCGTACTCGCGGAGGTCGCCGGGGGCGATCTCGGGGATGGTGACGATCGGCTCGCTGCGCCCGAGCACGCTCGGTGACGGAGTCGGGGACGGTGGGTCGATCGGGTCCGGCGCCGCACGGCCACCCCCGACCGCCTGCAGGCCGACAGCAACCAAGGCCGTGGCCACCGCCGCTCCCACGGCGGCGCCGACCCGACGCCGTTGCCTGATCTTGAGCGCCCGGGCCGGATGCGCGCCGCGTCGACGTCGGCGTCCACAGAACGGCTCGCGACGTCCTCCGCCGCGACGCGCAAGAGCTCGTCGAGCGTCATGGCGTGCTCCCCTCGGTCATCAGGTCGGCGAGCGCACCGGCCAGCCGCTGGGTCGCCGCGTGCGCGGTGCTCTTGACCGTCCCCGGCGCGATGCCGAGCACGTCGGCGATCTCAGCCTCGCTGAGGTCCTCGTAGTAGCGCAGGACCACTACGGCACGCTGGCGTGGTGGCAGCCTCAGCACCGCGTTCCACACGGAGCTGCTGGTGGCGAGCCGCTCGCTGGCGTCGTCGGCGGGCGTCTCCGGCAGCCTGCCGGTGAGCTCACCCGAGGCTCTCCACCATCGCGACCTGGTCGCCTCGTTGACCAGGATCCTGCGTGCGTACGCCGCCGGCTGGTCCATCCGGGAGACCCGCGCCCACTTGAGGTACACCTTCGTCAGCGTCGCCTGGACCGGATCCTCGGACCGCTGGTGGTCGCCGGTCAGGAGGTACGCCGTGCGCATGAGAGATCGCGACCGCGCGGCCACGAACTCGACGAACCCGACCTGCTCCACACCTCATTCAAGCCGTCGAAGCGCGGCGAGGTTCCGTCGTCGTTCGCGGACTGGCTCAGGCGGTCGCGCAGACCACCCACGCCCGGTAGGTGTGGCTCGAGGGCCACGAGTTGTAGACGCCGACCCACCAGCCGACCCCGTTGTCCTGTGGGGCCGTCTCGATGAGGTCCCCGTCGGGGCCGGACAGGCCGCCGCTGAGCGCCTTGGTGCCGGCAGGGCAGTTCACCCCCCAGAAAGCGGTGTTCTGCCAGGGCACGGTCACGTCGCCCGAGGAGACGGCCACCACGTTCCTGACGCCCGCCGGTCCTTGCGCTCCGGTGGGCCCGACCGGTCCCTGGGCGCCGGCGGCACCCGAGGCCCCCGGCGCCCCCTGTGCCCCCTGCGCGCCCTTGGGGCCCGCAGGACCTTGTGGCCCGACAGGTCCCACCAGCGAACCGGTGTACTCGCTCTGCGTGAGAGAGCCGTCGCGCACGTCGGCCCCGGTGAGGCTGCCGTTCTTGACGTCGCGGCCGGCCAAGGAGCCGTCCTTAACGTCCTTGCTCGTGATGAGCGCAGCGGCGCCGGCTCCGGTCGAGGACCCCAGGACCAAGGCTCCGGTCAGCAGGAGCGCCAGCTTGGTGCGGCTGGAGAGGTTTCTCGTCATCGTCGTCATCCCGTCACGCACACGGCCCAGGCGTAGGAGTTCTTGGCAGCACCGGTGGCGTTGTGGATCCCCACCCACCAGCCGGCCAGGTTGTCGAGCGGAGCGGTCTCGACGACGCGCACGTCCTTGTTCGGGCTGATGCTGGACACGCCACCGCCCACGGCCTTCTTGCCGGCGGGGCAGTCCGCCTGCCAGAACTCCCGTGCCCCCGCCGCCACGCTGTTGCCGACGACGACGTACTCCAGACCGCTGGTGCCCGGCGCGCCGGTGGCTCCCGGCGCGCCGGCCGGCCCCTGGGCCCCGGTCGCACCGACGGACCCGGCGGGACCGGTGACGCCCTTCGGCCCGGCCGCCCCCTGCGCGCCCTGCGGACCGGCCGGACCGGCCAGACCGCCGGCGACGTCTGCCGGCGTCAGGGAGCCGTCCTTCACGTCCCCTCCCGCCAGGCTCGCGTCCTTGACGTCCTTCCCGGTCAGGGTGCCGTCCTTCACCTGCTTTCCCGTGACCAGCGCCGCTGCGCCAGCCGCGCTGCCCCCGGCCACCACGAGGGTCGCTGCCACCACCACCGCGGCCCTGGCGCGCCGTCCGCTGCTCACCTTCCCCCTCATCGCCATCACCCCGCTCCGCAGATCGCCCAGACGAACGAGTCCTGGGCATTGGCTGACCGGTTCAGGGCTCCGGCGCGCCACCCGAGACCGTCTGCGGTCGGTGCGGACTGGACGATGTACACGACGGAGGGATTGGCACTCGATACACCACCGCCCAGCGCCTCCTTGCCCGAGGGGCAGGCGACGCTCCAGTACACGTAGTTGTAGATCAGGTCGGGCGAGGGAGTGATGCTCTGCCCCTGCGTGACGTAGGTCAGGCCCGCCGGACCGTTGACCCCCGCAGCTCCGGTGGCTCCCGCGGGACCGGCGATGCCGGTCGCGCCCGTCGGCCCGGTCGCTCCCTTCGGACCCGGGTCGCCCTGCGGGCCTGTCGGACCCTGGGCGCCTTGGGGTCCAGGGGTGAGTCCGCTGAAGTCGGCGGAGGTCAGGGAACCGTCACGGACGTCGGTGCCCGTGAGGCTGGCGTCCTTCACGTCCTTGCCGCGCAGGGAACCGTTCTTCACGTCCTTGCCGGTGATGAGCGCTGCCGCTCCGACCGTCGGTGCGGTGGCCAGGAACAGACCCGCCACCACGATGGCGACGACCGGTGCCCGGCGATGGAGTGGTGGGAGGGTCACGAGCGGATTCCTTCCTGTCGGACCTCAGGTGATCGGCCTGGCACCGGCACCGCGGTGGAGACGTGCGCGGACCCGAGGCCGGCGATGGACACGGCCTGCCGCACCGACTCGGCGGACTCGGCCTCGCAGAGCGAGAAGCTCGTCTCGTCCTCCGGCACGAAGATCGAGCGCAGGTAGCGGACCTCCTGACCTCCGCGCGTCAGCTGGTCGCACGCCGCTGACAAGCGCTCGGCGGCCAGTCGGACGCCGCGCTCGTCACCTCTGGCGGCGTACAGCTCGACGAGGTACTCAGGCACGCGTCCACGGTGGGCCCACGTGACTGGAGCCCGAAACTAGGGATCACCCCAGTTATTGAGGAGGGAAGTGAGCGGCCAGCTGCACCCGGGAGCGGAGCCCGAGCTTCGAGTACACGTGGCCGAGGTGAAATTCCACCGTGTGCACGGTGACCGAGAGAGCCCGTGCGATCTCCTTGTTGGACAGGCCCCGGGCGGCCAGCTCGGCGACGCGCTGCTCGCCCCGGCTGAGCGCGCCGGCCGCTGTGGGACGGCGGGCACCCACCCGCTCGAGCTCGGCACGCGCAGCCGCCGCCCAGCCCGGCGCGTCCATGCCGTCGAAGGCAGACGCCGCAGTGTCGAGCGAGGTCCGTGCCGCACCCCACTTGCGCGCGCGGCGCTGCGACCGGCCCAGGCACAGGCGCGTCCTCGCTGAGTCGAACGCCAGCTCCAGGTCGTCGTACGCCGCGGCGACGGCGTCGAGCTCGGCTCCGGCCGCGTCGTCGTACGACATCTCGGCGACCCGGACCGTCGTGCGCCCTCGACGGACCGCGAGCGCGGCCCAGGGATGGTCCTGGGTCGCGGCACGCTCCGAGAGGACGTCCAGGAGCCGACCCGCGGCCGCGAGGTCGCCGCACTCCACGAGGGCCTCGACCAGGTCGGGCGCGACCGGGAACACGCCAGGGTCGAGCACGCCGTTCGTCTCGGCGTGATCCCAGACCGAACCGAGGTGATCGATGGCGACGGGAAGGTCGTGCGCGAGGAGCGCCGCCGTCCCCAGCGCCCTCCTCGCCTCGAGCCAGTCCCAGCGGCCGCCGTTCCCCTCGGCCAAGGACACCGCGTGAGAGCCCCAACGCTGGGCGTCGTCGACATCACCGCGCCCGGCGGCGAGCAGCGCCCGGCACCGCTCGAACATGGGCCAGTGCAGCTGTTCGGCGTCCGTGGTGGCAGCCCACTCGTCGACGATCCGACGCACCTCCGGCCAGTTGCCGGCGCGCAGCTCCAGCTCGCAGAGGTGCAGTCGGGCGAGAGCGGTCGACGAGGCCTGGGCGCGTTCTTCCGCCAGGTCGCGGTAGCCGCGAAGCACCGCGCGAGCCGCGGTGATCTCGCCCCGCCACACGTGCTGCTGACCGGCGACCCGTGACGGGTGCCGAGTCAGGTAGACCACACCGCCCTCGACGGCGTCGAACCGAACCACCAGGTCCGCCAGTCGGCGCCCGCGCAGCGCGGTGGTCCATGTGTGTGCGTAGAGCGCGAAGCGTTCAAGCTCCGGCTCGGCACCCGCCGTCGCTCTGGCCGCCTCCGCTGCGAGGTCGTCGGCACGATCGACGTCGCGCACGGCTACGACCGCGTCGTTGACGGCGAGGTTGGCGAGCACCCGACCGCGCAGCACGGGATCGTCACCCGCAGCGACCAAGGCGCGATCGAAGCAGGCCCGCATGTCGTCCACGCCCTCGATCAGGCCGCCGGCCAGCAGCAGGTGACCACGCACCCGGTCGGCCGGCGTCGGCAGGGACTCGACCCGGCCGGCGAGCAGCTCGGTCAACCGCTGCCTCTCGCCGGCGTCGTGCAGGTGGCCCGCCAGCGCGAGGAGCCGGTCGTCGGCGGCAACGGTGGCCGGGGTCAGTCTCAGCGCGTGCGTGGACAGGTCGACGGCAAGGCGCGTCGCACCCCGCGCAGCGGCCTGGGCTGCGGCCGCCGCCACGCGGTCGGCCAACGCCTCGTCGGGCTCGGGCGTCGCCAGCGACAAGTGGAGGACGCGGCGCTCCTCGTCCGGCACCACCTCGGCCAGTGCCCGGTGGGCAGCAGCCCGCTCGTCGTCACCGACGCGCCGCCGAGCAGCGGCGGCCAGCAGCGGATGGGCGGCCCGCACACGACCTCGCGAGACCTCCACGACCCCGACGGCGATGGCGTCCTCGAGCGCCCGGTGCCCGGCCACCCGCCGGACCTGTTCGATCGTCAGCTCGGCCGACAACGACACCGCGAAGAGGACGGCTCTCACGGCGTCGCCGAGGTCTGCCACCCGGAGCCCTAGCAGGTCCTCCACGTCGTCGGGCACGGGCAGGTCCTCGCCGATCGAGTCCCCCAACGATCCGGGATCGCGTGCCGCGAGCAGGCGGCCGACCTCGATCGCGAAGAGCGGGTTCCCCCCGGTGGTGTCGTAGACCCGGCGGAGCAGGTGGTGGGGCAGTCGGACGTCGAGCCGCTCGAGCAGGATCTGTCGCAGCGCCCCGAGGCTGAGCGGGCCGACCTCGATCCGGTGCACCTGCTCGCCGCGGACAGCCCGCTCCAGCGTCGAGACGCGGCCGGGCCGCCGGGTCAGCAAGAAGGTCACGTGGTCGTGACGCAGGCGCTTGGCGGCGTACGACAGCGCATCGGCGGACGGCTCGTCGAGCCACTGGAGATCGTCGATCGCCGCGAGCACCGGCGTGTGAGCGGCCAGCGCCCGGAGGATGGACAGCACGGCCAGCGAGAGGACCGACGCGGCCGGCGGGTGCTCTCCGGGCATGGCTCGGTAGGTCGCCACCTCGAGTGCCGCCTGCAGCGGCTCCGGCAGTGCTTGGAGCTCGGTGCGGCCGACCTCCGACATCAGGTCGACGATCCCGCCGAAGGGGAGGGCCTCCGCCTCCGAGCCTTGCGCGAGGAGGATCCGCGCGCCGGATGCCGCGGCCTGCCCGACCGCGTGGTCCCACAGGCTCGTCTTGCCGACGCCGGGCGGACCTTCGAGCACGACCAGACGCGCGGCCCGGCGCGGATCGTCGACCGGCGTGCCGAGAAGCTGCGCGAGCGCGGAGGTCTCCTCGTGGCGTCCGACCAGGGCCATGGGCCATGCTCTCAGGCTCCCGACCGTCGAGGCCGCTGTCACCGCGTGCCGTACCGGACCAGTCGGGGGCTCGCGAGACGGTTAGCCTCGCCCCGTGACCGAGTATCAAGTGACCCACTGGCGTGAGCTGCCCTCCCTCGTCGTCGCCCGCGACGGTGACGCGACCACGAAGGCGCCGCTCGCACAGCGGTTCCAGGAGGCCATCGACGAGGCGGCCATGCGGCTCGGCGCGGTCGGCAGCGACGCCTACCTGGAGGGCTGGACCCGCGGCGACTGGACCCCGGCCGACGGCGCCCCGGCGCAGGTGTGCGAGCGGGTCGTCGCCGACCTCGAGGCTGACTGGTCCGAGGAGCGCGTGACGGCGTACCTCGACGAGCTGGGCCCCGCCGCCGAGTAGGCCATCTCGGCCTCGACTAGCCCTTCTTGGCGGAGATCACGTCGATCACGAACCACAGCGTGGCGTTGGCCGGGATCGCGCCGCTGCCCTGCGAGCCGTAGCCGTAGGCCGGCGGGATCTGGAGCAGCACCCGGCTGCCCACCTTCACGCCCTCCAGACCGATGGACCAGCCGGGGATGAGACCGGTCAGGGCCGAGGTCATGGGCTCCTTGGAGAAGCTCTCGTCGAAGGGCGCCTCGGCGTCGTACGTCGCGCCGAGGTAGTCGACCTCGAGGGTGTCGGACTTCTTCACCACCGCACCGTCGCCCTCCTCGAGCACCACGCGCTGCACCGGCGTGTCGAGCTCCGGCTCCTCGATGCCCTCGAAGTCCAGGCCGGTGGGCTTGCCGCCCTCCTCGACCACGGTCGGCTGGGTGCTCGGGTCCGCGTCGTGGACCTTGTCGTCAGTGGGCTCCGGCGACTCCTGCTGCTTCTCGACGAGGTCGACGACGACCACGAGCGGGTCCTCGGCCACGACCCCGAACTGGTTGCCCTCGACGCCGTCCCCGAAGAGCTCGCCGGCGCTGGTCACCGCCGCCACCCGGGAGCCGTACGTCGCGTCTGCCAGCAGGTCGACGAAGACCGGGCCGACTTCCGGGGTGTTCGGGATGGACTCGGGTGCCCCGGCGTCGTAGCCGTTGTAGAGCTCTTCCTTGGTCTTGCCGTTCCCGAGCCAGAGGTAGGCGGTCACCGTGTCGCCCTCGGCGAGCGCGTCGCCGTCTCCCGCGACCAGCGTGGTCACCTCGGTCGCGTCGGGAGCCTCGACCGCCGACTCCCAGGTGGCCTTCAGGCTGTCGCCCACGTCGCCCTCGAAGGCCACTTCGGACAGCTCACCTGCTGCGGCACCCCCCGAGGTCGACTCGGACGACGACCCGTTGTCGTCGGCCTCACCCGAGTCACCCCCGCACGCAGCGAGGGCCGGGATCAGGAGGGCGACGCACAGGGCGGCGGCGGGACGACGAAGACTGAGGAGCACGAGTACTGCTTTCTGGTCGTTGACGGAACCCGGCCACGTTAGCCGCTGCCCCTGAGCGGAGCCTGTGCGGGCCGTCCTCGCCTGAGCACGACCTCGTCGTCCGAGAGCTCGCCGGTCTCCACGAACCCGAGCGATCGGTAGAGCCCGAGCGCTCCACGGTTGTCGGGTGCGACGGAGAGCGCCGCCTGCGCGTAGGGCGTTCCGGAAAGCGACGGCTCCTCGTGCTCCCAGAGCGTCATCAACGCGAGCACCGTGGCCCGGCCGAAGCCCTTGCCCTGGTGCGCGGCGTCGATCACGAGGCCGCCGATCCAGTGGCTGTCATCCTCGGGGTCGACGGCCCACATGACGTGACCGACTGTCGCGCTGTCCTCGTCCTGCACCGCGCACGAGCGCCACAGCCCGTCGTACGCCGAGAGACACAGGTAGTAGGTGACGTCAGCGACCCATCGGCGCTGGTGCTCCGCCGCCCGGACGCGGGTGACCTCACGCCAGTTGACCGACGTCACCGGAACCAGGACGACCACGCGCACCTCCTCGCCGAGGCGTTACTTCTTCTTCGACGGGTGGATCTTGTCGGAGAAGGTCTCCTCGACCCCCTTGCCACGCTTCTCGGCGCGCTTCTCCTTGATGGACTTCCCGCTCTTCTTGGACATGCCCTGTCGGGGCGACTTGTCGGCCATGGGGGATCTCTCTGAGAGGAAGCCTGATCGGCTCCGTGCTCGCGACCCTACGCCCACGTCTGGCGCTGCCGTCGAGATCGGACGACGGTCCGCTTGAGAGCGACGAGGAATGCATTGGCGCCATGGAGCAGTGGCGGCCGGACACGCAGCGCACGATCGATCCCGTCCTGCGCCTGCCCCGCGACTCCGCAGGACGCCTCACCCCTCCGACAGGCGTCCCAGTGTTCAGCGGTGGACGTGGGGCAGTCCACAGATGAGGAGCACACGACCGGCGATCGAAGCGGCCGGGGCCAGCAGCTCGAGCCGACGACCTTGCTTCCCGGCTTCGCGGAGCGCCTCTGCCAGCACCCCGACAGCAGTGCTCGGCAGGAAGTCGACGTCTGCCAGATCGATGGTGAGGTCGCGCGTGTAGTGCCCTGTGCACTCGTCGATCGCACTCCGGAGATCGTCGACGCGCGTCTCGTCGACCGAGCCGCTCACCAGCAGCGTTCCCGATCCCGAATCCACTCTGCACACGAGTGCCCGGAACTCCACGCCCGCACGCTAGCCCCGGGGGAAGTCGGGCGACTTCACCCTGACGGGGGAAGGCGCGGCACACGCTGGAGGAAGCTGATGGTCAGCTTCGTGCGCAAGACCGATGCGTTCGCCCGGGGATGGAGACGGACGCCCGGGACTTCGACCTGCGCTACCACCAGCGCCAGGGCGTCGCGCCCGCCCCCGGAACCCTGTCCTCCGTCCTGGAGACGGGACGGAACGACACCCCGTCATGGTCGGAAGGCCACGTAGGCGGCAAGAGCAAGAAAGGGCCCTGTCCAGCGCTTCCGCTGGTCAGGGCCCCTCTTCTACGTGTACCCCCGACCGGATTCGAACCGGCGCTACCGCCTTGAGAGGGCGGCGTGCTAGGCCGCTACACAACGGGGGCGTGTCCTCAGCGTGCGAGGAGCAACAGCGCGAGACTTTATCGGTCACGGGCTGGTCATACAAAATCCCGGCTCCTCCGAGGAGGACACCGGGATCATGAGCTGGGGTACTAGGACTCGAACCTAGACTAACTGGACCAGAACCAGTCGTGCTGCCAATTACACCATACCCCACCGGGGCATCCAGACCTGCGGTGACGAGGGCCGAAACCCCATCTCAACAAGGGGTTCTGACGACCAGCGGAACCTCACGCCCGAGCCGAGGGGACACGATACACAGGCCCTCGGGAGGCGGCCAAAACGGCCGGGTCGGCAGTGGTCGACAGGCCCATCCGGCGGGCCACGAGGACCGCGAGCCCGAGGTAGACCAGCGACTGCGTGAGGGTCACTGGAATGCTCCACCACGTGCCGCCGGACGGACTCAGGCTCGAGGCGATGTCGCCGTACGCCAGGGCGAGCCCGAACGCCAGGAGGTTGTTGAGCACGTGCATCGCGATGCCCGCCTCGAGACCGCCGGTCAGGATCACCAGCGTGCCCGCGACCAGACCGAACGCCAGCCGGTCGAAGAAGATGGGCACGCTCTGACCGACCCCGTGGGCGAGGGCGAAGAGGATCGACGGGACCACCACGGCCAGGATCTTGGCGGCGGTCTCGCTGAAGTGGGAGAAGAAGCCGCCGAACGCCTGGGTCAGGTAGCCGCGGAAGAAGTACTCCTCCCCTGCCGCCTGCAACGGCGTCAGGAACACCACGATGACCAGGAAGTCGCGGGTCTGCCGCGTGAAGTCGTTGAGCTGGCCCGACACCTCGGGGCCGGTGCCCTGCTGGTCGGGCAGCACGAGCGAGACGAGCACCGTCGCGACGAGCGCCACCATCGACACCAGCAGGCAGGCGCAGAAGTAGCCCCACCGGATCCGTGGCCGGATCGACGACAGCCACCCCGGCTTGAGGCCGTGCAGCGCCCAGCCGAGCAACCACACCGCCGGGATCAGGCTCGCCAGAGAGACATTGAGGTAGGCCAGCGTCACCGGCGTCGGGTCGCTGACGCCGGCCAGCGTGTTGAGGGCCTCGTCAGCGGTGTACCCCTGGATGAAGAGGTACGCCGAGAAGGGCACCAGCCACGCGGCGGTGACCCCGATGAAGGCGCCCACCGCGAGGAGCACGCCGAGGATCGGCCGCCAGATCCCGGGCTGACCGGCCCGCTGCAGCTCGTGGTACTCCAGCCGCCCGCCCTGCATCGCGTCCCCCGTTCGCCAGCTCAGCCGGCGACCGCGGCCAACCGGGCGAGGGACCGCTCGCGTCCGAGGAGCTCGAGGCTCTCGAACAGGGGCGGCGAGACCTTGCGCCCGGTGACCGCGATGCGTACCGGCCCGAAGGCCAGGCGTGGCTTGAGCTCCAGCTTCTCCACGAGCGCGACCCGGAGTGCCTCGTCGATGGCAGCGGTGGTCCACTCGGGCAGCGCCGACAGGGCGTCGTAAGCCGCCTGCACCACCGGCCGGCCGGCCTCGTCGACCTCGTCGACGCGGGTGAAGCCGGCTTCGTCCACCAGCAGGAAGGACAGCATGTCGACGGCCTCGGTCAGCTTGTTCATCCGCTCCGACACCAGGGGCATCGCCGCGTCGAGGACGGCCTGCTCGCCGGCGGTCGGCGGGTCGGCGACGAGCCCGGCGGACTGGAGGTAGGGCAGCACGCGCCGGCCGATCTCCTCGGTGGAGAGCAGCCGCATGTGCGAGGCGTTGATCGCCTCGAGCTTCTTGAGGTCGAACCTCGCCGGGTTCGGGTTGACGTCCTTGATGTCGAAGGCCGCCACCATCTCCTGCATGGTGAAGACGTCGCGGTCGGCGGCGATCGCCCAGCCCAGCAGCGCCATGTAGTTGAGCAGGCCCTCGGGCAAGAAGCCCTGGTCGCGGTAGGCCAGTGCGTGGGCCTCGGGGTCGCGCTTGGAGAGCTTCTTGTTGCCCTGGCCCATGACGTAGGGCAGGTGGCCGAAGCGCGGAGCCCCGGTGCCGATGCCGGCCTCGGCGAGCGCGGCGTACAGGGGGATCTGCCGCGGCGTGCTCGACAGCAGGTCCTCGCCGCGGAGGACGTGGGTGATGCCCATCAATGCGTCGTCGACGGGGTTGACCAGGGTGTAGAGCGGGTCGCCGTTGGCGCGCGCGAGCGCGAAGTCGGGCACGTGGTCGCTGTGGAAGGTCACGTCGCCGCGGACCAGGTCGTCGAAGGTGATCTCGCCGTCGGGCATCCGGAAGCGAGTCACCGGCGCGCGGCCGTCCGCCTCGAACGCCGCGACCTGGTCGGCGGTGAGCTCGCGGCAGAAGCCGTCGTACCCCATGCTCTTGGAGCCCGACGCCTGACGCCGCGCGGCGACCTCGTCCGTGGTGCAGTAGCAGGCGTAGGTGTGCTGGCCGGCGCGCAGCTTGTCGAGCGCGTCGCGGTAGACGTCGCCGCGCTCCGACTGCCGGTACGGCGCGTGCGGGCCGCCGACGTCGGGTCCCTCGTCCCAGTCGAAGCCGAGCCAGGTGAAGAGGTCGATCAGGCCGTCGTAGGACTCCTGGGTGTTGCGGGAGGCGTCGGTGTCCTCGATGCGCAGCACGAAGGTGCCGCCGTGGTGGCGCGCGAACGCCCAGTTGAAGAGGGCCGTGCGCACCAGGCCGACGTGCGGGCTGCCGGTCGGGGACGGCGCCATGCGCACCCTGACCATGGAGTCGTTCTGCGGCTCAGTCACGGGACGCGACCCTATTGGCGAGGCTGCCGATGCGGGCAATCGCGATCTCGACCTCGTCGCCGACCTCCATCGGTCCGACGCCGTCGGGCGTCCCGGTCAGGATCACGTCGCCGGGCAGCAGCGTCATCACGCTGGTGATGTGGGCCACGAGCGTGGGGATGTCGAAGATCAGGTCCTTGGTCGAGCCGTCCTGCTTGAGGTCGCCGTTGAGGTAGGTCTGCACGGCGAGTCCGTCGGCGAAGTCCTGCGGGTCAAGGTCGGTCTCGATCCACGGCCCGAGCGGGCAGAAGGAGTCGAAGCCCTTGGCCCGGGTGAACTGCACGTCCTTCTTCTGCAGGTCGCGCGCGGTGACGTCGTTGGCGATGGTGTAGCCGAAGATCACGTCGGTCGCCCGCTCCGGCGCGATGTGCCGCGCGACGTCGCTGATGACGACGGCGAGCTCGCCCTCGAAGTGCAGGTTCTGGGTCTGCGGCGGATAGATGATCGGGTCACCCGGGCCGATCACCGAGGTGTTGGGCTTGAGGAACATCATCGGCTCCTCCGGCAGGTCGTGGCCCATCTCGGCGGCGTGCGCGGCGTAGTTGCGCCCGATCGCGACCACCTTGCTGCGCGGGATGACCGGTGCGAGCAGCCGCACGTCGGCCAGCCGGTGCTCGGTCTGCGTCGGCTTCACCCCCGCGAAGAGCGGATCGCCCGCCAGCTCGACCACCACGGTGTCGTCGTCGGGCTGGCCGAGGTCGTCGACGTCGCCCATCACCACCCCGAACCTGGGCTCGTCACCGGTCGTGAACCTCGCGATACGCACGGTCTCGACCCTATCGAGGTACCGGTGGTCGCCCAGCGGTGGTCGAGGAGCTCGCAGCAACGGTCACGAGACCTCGACGGATAGCCTGCCTCAGTGCTCCGGACCGCCGTACGACTGCCGCGATCCGAGTGGACCGCCCGCGCGGCCGCCCACGAGGCGCGCGTCGACGCGCTTGTCGCGCCGCACCTCGAGCGCCGCCGCGACGGCGTGCAGCACCCGGTCCACGACTTCCTCTTCACCTACTACTCCCAGCGGCCCGCGCAGCTGCGCCGCTGGCACCCCGGCTTCGGGGTGGCCCTCGAGGACGCCGCCGAGCGAGCGGACTGGAAGGGCTACGACGAGCACGGCGTGTCCGCGGCGTACGTCGAGTCGCAGCATCAGCTCCTCGAGTCGACGCTGGCGCTGCTCACGGCGACGGCCGGTCGTCCGGCCAACTTCGGCTGCTTCGGCCTGCACGAGTGGGCGATGGTCCATCGCCTGGCCGACGACGAGACCCGCCACCCCGACTGGCCCCTGCGACTCGGCCCCGACGGCACCGACCAGGTCGTCGAGTCGCACCGCATCGCCTGCTCGCACTTCGACGCGTTCCGCTTCTTCACCCCCTCGGCCCGCCCGCTCAACGTGCTGCAGCCCGGCCCGGCCGACCGGCCGGCGTACGAGCAGCCCGCCTGCCTGCACGGCAACATGGATCTCTACAAGCACGCGTTCCGGCTCTCGCCGATGGTCCCGAGCGAGCTCGTCGCCGACTGCTTCGAGCTCGCCCGCGACATCCGGGTCATGGACATGCGTGCCTCGCCCTACGACCTCGCCGACCTGGGCTTCGAGCCGATCCGCATCGAGACGCCCGAGGGCAAGCGGGAGTACGCCGCCGCGCAGCGTGGCTTCGCCGAGCGCGCCGCGCCGCTGCGCAATCGGCTGGCTGAGGAGTGCGGGAGGCTCTTAAGGTCGATCGGGTGACTGAGTCTGTCCCTGCCGATCCCGCCGCCTACGAACGCGTGCTCAAGGCGTTCCTCAGGCCCGATGGGACGCTGCACACGATCCCGACGAAGCGTTCGAAGCTGCTGGTCGTGCTCGACCACCTCTCACAACGGTTCGAGCCCGGCCGGCGCTACTCCGAGGCCGAGGTGAGCGATGACCTGGAGAAGGTGCATCCCGACTATGCAGCCCTGCGTCGGTATCTCGTGGACGACGGGTTCCTGACCCGCGAGGAGGGTGTCTACTGGCGCACCGGCGGCTCGGTCGATGTCTGACCCCGGTCAGGAGACCGTGGGGCTGGCGTACCGCGACGAGGACTGGTACGCCGAGGAGCTCGGCGCCCGGGTCTGGCGTGACTGCACGTTCACCGACGTCGACCTGACCGAGGCGACGAGCCACGGGGCGACGTTCGAACGCTGCGTCTTCTCCAACTGCCGGCTCAACTCGTCGGTGCACACCTCGACGGCGTTCGTGGGCTGCGACTTCAAGCGGACCAGCCTCTTCGACGTGACGCTGGACGGCTGCAAGCTGACGGGCTCGGTCTTCAGCGAGTGCGTGCTGAAGCCGGTCACCGTGACGGGCGGTGTCTGGCGCGGCGTGACCTTCCGCGGCGGCAGCCTGGCCAAGGTCGACCTCACTGGCGTGGACCTGCGTGAGTCGGACCTGTCGATGACCGACCTCTCCGGGGCCGTGCTGCGCGACTGCCGGCTCGACGGAGCCACCCTCCGACAGGCGAACCTGACGGAGGCTGATCTCCGCGGTGCCACGCTCGACGGGGTGGACCTCGCGTCAGCGACCCTGCGGCGTACGCGCCTCGACCTCGCCGGCGCCGTCCACCTCGCCACCTTGCAGGGCGCGGACGTCGACACCTCTGGGTAGTTCGGGCACGGGAAGCCGGACGGCCAGGCCGTCGACGATCAGCGACAGGCCCAGGTCGAAGTCGGAGGTGGAGCGCGGCGGGCCGTCGACCGCGCCGGCAGACCCGGCCTGGAGGTAGGCCTGCTCGTCGGCGGCGTGGCCGAAGACGTAGTG
The DNA here is from genome assembly GCF_039531755.1 of Nocardioides bigeumensis. Taxonomy (NCBI): domain Bacteria; kingdom Bacillati; phylum Actinomycetota; class Actinomycetes; order Propionibacteriales; family Nocardioidaceae; genus Nocardioides; species Nocardioides bigeumensis. The sequence goes on along the minus strand of NZ_BAAAQQ010000002.1, from coordinate 296,097 downwards.
GAGCAGGGTCCGCGCGCCCGCCGAGGCCAGGGAGGGGTCGAAGCCGGCCGCTGCCAGGCTCGACTCCAGCCGCCTCGCGGGCTCGAGAGCGCCGAGCCCGAAGGCGTGCACGGTCGCGACCAGCTCGGCACCGTCGCGGTAGGCCAGCACCGCGTCGCGGAGCTCACCGCAGACGTGCCGCACGACGTCGTCCCAGGCCGCGTCCGCGGCGGGAGCGGGCCGGGCGCCCAGGCGCAGGACCTCGTCGGCGACGGCCGCGAGCAGCGTCTGCTTGTTGGCGAAGTGGTGGTAGAGGGCACTCGGCTGCACCCCCAGCTCACCTCCGAGGCGACGCATGGACAGGTCGCCGAGGCCGTAGGCGTCGAGCAGCGCAACGGCCCTGGTGACGATGTCGGCCCGGCGGTAACGCATGTCTCACCCACCCTCGTTGACGGCGTCGAGCGACGACCCTAACCTGAACGCCGTTCACCTGACCACCGTTCAGGTTCTCCCGAGTTAAGGACGACGCAGGCGTGACCATGACGAACCAGTCAGACCAGACCCAGTCCGACCAGATCCAGTCCGACGCCCCGGCCGCCACCAGGAGCCGCTTCTCCCCCACCGACCTCGCGCTCATCGCCGCCTTCGCGGCGCTGATCTCGGCTTGCGCGTACGTCGGCGCGATCCCGGTCGGCGGCTCCGGCGTGCCGATCACCCTCCAGACCTTCGGCGTCATGCTCGCCGGCTGCCTGCTGGGACACCTTCGCGGCTTTCTCGCCGCGGCGCTCTACCTCGGCCTCGGTGCCGTCGGTCTCCCCGTCTTCGCCGAGCACTCGTCCGGCCTGGCGGTCTTCACCGGCGCCAGCGCGGGCTACCTCTGGTCCTTCCCCGTCGCCGCCCTGGTCGGCGGCTTCCTGGTGAAGTACGTCGCCGGGCGCAAGGGCAAGACGCGCGCCCTCGCCGTGTTCCTCTGCTCCATCACTGCAAGCGCGCTGGTCATCCACCCGATGGGCATGGGCGGCCTGATGCTGGTCCTCGACATCTCGCTGCGTGAGGCTTTCAAGATCGACGTGGTGTTCTGGCTGGGCGACGTCCTCAAGACGACCCTGGTCGCGCTGATCGCCGCCGAGGTGCACCGCGCCTTCCCGCGGCTGCTCCACCGCGACTGACGTCTCGACGCACGGAGTGCCGACCCTCGCGCTCGACGGCGCCGGCCTGACCGTCGGCGACAGGGTCGTCCTCGCGCCGACCACGCTCACCCTCACCGAGCGCCGCATCGGCGTGATCGGGGCCAACGGGTCGGGCAAGTCGACACTGGTCCGGATGCTCAACGGCCTGGTCGAGCCGAGCGCGGGTCGGGTCGTGGTCGACGGGTTCGACGTCGCCCGTCAGGGCGCCAAGGTGCGGCGCCTGGTCGCCTTCGCCTTCACCGACCCGGCCGCCCAGCTCGTGATGCCCACCTGTGTCGAGGACGTCGAGCTGTCGCTGCGCTCCCTCGAGCGGCACGCAGGCGCGCGGCGAGCGCGTGCCATGGACGTGCTCGAACGGTTCGGCTTGGCCGACCACGCCCACGACAGCGTGCACTCCTTGTCCGGCGGCCAGAAGCAGCTGCTCGCGCTGGCCGGCGTCCTCGCCGTCGAGCCGGCCGTCCTCGTCGCCGACGAGCCGACCACGCTGCTCGACCTGGCCAACACGCGGCAGGTGGCCGACCTGCTCTTCAGGCTCGAGCAGCAGCTGGTGCTCGTCACGCACGACCTCGACCTGGCCCGTCGCTGCGAGCGCGTGCTGGTCGTCGAGGACGCACGCATCAGGTACGACGGCGACCCGGGCGCCGCGGTCGACGACTACGTGGCCTCGGTCGGAGCGTGAGTGACCATGAGTGACACCGTCCTGGTCAGCGCCTACGTCCCCCGCGACACCGTCGTGCACCGGCTGTGGCCGGGGGCCAAGCTGGTCGCCCTGGCGGCGTACAGCCTGACCGTGGTGCTCACGCGGAGCATGCCGCTGGCGTTCGCGTTCCTGGCGGTCGCCGTGGGGGCCGCGCTCGTGGCCAGGGTCCCCCTGGGCGCGGTGGCCCGCGCGACCCGGGCCGTGCTGGCGATCGCGCTGGTGGCGTCGGCCTTCCAGTGGTGGTGGTACGGCCGCGACAAGGCGGTCGAGACATTCGTCGACCTGGTGGCGCTCGCGCTGATGGCGATCGTGGTGTCGAGCTCGACTCCGGTGAACGCGATGCTCGACACCTTCGTGCGTGCCGTGGGCCCGGCTCGCGGGATAGGGGTGAACCCCGAGCGGGTCGCGCTCACGATCACCCTGGCCATCGGCGCGCTGCCGGGCACGGTCGCCCTGGCGCTCGAGACCCGCGACGCCGCTCGGGCGCGCGGCCTGGGCCGACACCCACGCGCCTACCTCACGCCCTTCGTGATCAGGGTCGTGGCCCGCGCCCACGAGACCGGGGACGCGCTCCAGGCCCGCGGGCTCGGCGACGACTGACCAGTGACCGTCAGGCGGCGGCGACCGCCGGACGGTGCTCGACGAGAGCGGTGAGCGCGCCGACGAAGCGGGCCACGACCTCAGGGTCCGCGAGGATGTCGCCCTCGACGGCCGACTCGGAGACCACCACGTGCTCGAGGACGTCGGCGCCAGCGATGCGTGCAGAACGGCGGGCGTCGTCGTGGGACCACTTCCCGCCGAAGCGGGTGGGGGTCGCGCCGATCGCGGCGAAGGGCTTGCCGGTGATCGCGCCGACGCCGTACGGGCGGGACAGCCAGTCGATCGCGTTGTTGAGCACGGCGGGCATGGTGCCGTTGAACTCCGGCGTGACGGCGAGCACGCGGTCGGCGGAGCCGACGAGGTCGCGCAGGGCCTGGGCGGGAGCCGGGCAGCCGTCAGGGCCGTCGATCTCGGGTGTGTAGAACGGCAGCTGGTCGAGACCCTCGGCGACCTCGATCGTGACGCCCGCGGGCGCGGAGGCGTCCAGGAGCTCGACGATGCGGCGGTTGAGGGAGTCGGGACGCAGACTGCCGAGCAGCACGACGACGCGGGTGGCAGCTTCGGGCACAGGGAGCTCCTCAGGGTGGGTACGGGGACACCGGCAAAACGGACTACAGTCCGCTTCTATTCCCGAGCCGGGAACCCGGTCTAGAGGTCAGGCGACGACGTCGGCGCGGCTGGCTACCGTGTGCCCGTCATGACCATCACTCCGGGGGACCTGTTCACTCCCCGCGCCCTGCCGCTGCTCGACGAGCGTCCGCCCGAGCGGCGCGACGCCGCGCGCAACCGCATGGCCCTGCTGGAGGCCGCCCAGCGGCTGATCGAGCACTACGGGATCGACAAGGTCACGATGGACGCGGTCGCCGAGGCAGCCGGCGTGGGCAAGGGCACGGTGTTCCGGCGCTTCGAGTCGCGCGAGGGCCTGATGGCAGCCGTGCTCGACCACTCCGAGACGGAGTGGCAGGCGGCGGTCATCTCCGGTCCGCCGCCGCTGGGCCCGGGCGCGCCGCCATGGGAGCGGCTCCTCGCCTTCGGCCGCTCGCGGCTGGAGACCTCGCTCGAGCACGCCGACCTGATCCGCAACGCCGGTCGCGCCGGCACCCGCTCCTTCGCCGCCTACTCGTTCGCGGCGATGCACCTGCGCTACCTCCTGACCCAGCTCGGCGTCGCCGGTGACCTCCAGCTGCTCGCGGTGGCGCTGATGGCGCCCCTGGAGGCGCCGATCCTCGACCAGCAGGTGCGCATCGAAGGGCTCGACGTCGGCCGGGTGTACGACGGCTGGGCCGACCTGGCCGGGAGGATCGTGGGCGCTAGCCCCTATCCCCCTCCTGCCGGTGGTGCTTCCGCAGACCGAACGTGAGCCCGTCGATCAGCGCGTCCCACGACGCCTCGATCACGTTGGCGCCGAGGCCGACCGTCACCCACGTCGACTCGCCGTCCGAGGTCTCGATCAGCACCCGCGTGATCGCGTCGGTGCCATGCCCGCCAGGCAGCGACGGGTCGAGGATGCGCACCTTGTAGTCGATCAGCTCGAACTTCGCGACCTCTGGGAACGCCTGCTCGATCGCCGACCTCAAGGCAGCGTCGAGGGCGTTGACCGGGCCGTTGCCCTCGCCGGTGACGACGTAGCGCACCCCCTCGGCACGCAGCTTGACCGTCGCCTCCGACACCGCCTCGCCGTCCGGGCTCGAGTCGGTGATGACGCGCCAGGACTCGATGTCGAAGTACGACGGCCGGACGCCCTCGACCTCCTCGATCAGCAGCAGCTCGAAGGACGCGTCGGCGGCCTCGAAGCTGTGCCCGCGCGCCTCCATCTCCTTGACTCGCTCGGTGACCCGCGTGACCAGCTCGCGGTCGCCGCTCAGGTCGAAGCCGAGCTCGCGGCCCTTCAGCTCGATGGTCGCGCGGCCCGCCATGTCGGAGACCAGCAGCCTCATGTCGTTGCCGACGCCGATCGGGTCCATGTGCTGGTAGAGGTCCGGGTCGACCTTGATCGCCGACGCGTGCAGACCCGCCTTGTGGGCGAAGGCGCTGGTGCCGACGTACGGCTGCCGTGACGCAGGCGGCACGTTGGTCACCTCGGCGACCGCGTGCGCGATCCGGGTGGCGTCGCGCAGCAGCCCCTGCGGGAGCACGCGCTTGTCCAGCTTGAGCTCGAGGTTGGCGACCACGGAGACCAGGTCGGCGTTGCCGGTGCGCTCGCCGTAGCCGTTGATCGTGCCCTGCACGTGCGTGGCGCCGGCGTCGACCGCGGTCAGCGTGTTGGCCACCGCGCACCCCGTGTCGTTGTGGCAGTGGATCCCGACGCGGACCCCGGTCGACACGACGTCGTGGACGACGTCACCCACCCAGCTGGGCAGCATGCCGCCGTTGGTGTCGCACAACGCCACGACCTCGGCCCCGGCGTCGTACGCCGTGCGCAGCACCTCGAGCGCGTAGGCCCGGTTGGCGCGGTAGCCGTCGAAGAAGTGCTCGGCGTCCAGGAACACCGTCTGCCCTTCATCGCGGAGGTGGCTGACCGTGTCGCGGACCATGGCGAGGTTCTCCTCGAGCGTGGTCCGCAGCGCCAGCTCGACGTGACGGTCGTGCGACTTGGCGACCAGGGTGACGACCGAGGCACCGCTGTCACGGAGCGCGGCGACCAGCGGGTCGTCGGCCGCGCGTACGCCGGCGCGGCGGGTGGCGCCGAAGGCCGCGAGCTTGGCGTGCCGCAGGTCGAGCTCGTCGGCGGCCCTGCGGAAGAACTCGGTGTCCCTAGGGTTCGCTCCTGGCCAGCCGCCCTCGATGTAGCCGACGCCCAGCCCGTCCAGCTGCTTGGCGATGGTCAGCTTGTCGGCGACCGTCAGGTTGAGCCCCTCCTGCTGGGCGCCGTCGCGCAGGGTGGTGTCGTAGACGTGGAACGAACCTTGAAGTTCCATCTCTGTCTTCCTCGTTGGCTGACCGGGTTTCGAGACGGCTGGGCGGCCGTCCTCGCTGCGCTCGAACCGCCGCCCATCCTCCTCATCCTTCCGCCCTGTTCGGGCGTAAAAAAACCTCTCGCGTGGACGAGAGGTTGGCGCGGCGGGAGGGTCCCGACGCGCTAGGCGATGATGATGAGCGACTGCTGCACGTCTCCGAGTCTGGCACGGTCCTGTTCGTCCTGGGGCGGGGTCTCGCGATCCGGCCGACCGGGAGGGGACCGTAACCGCGCAATTGCGCGGAAATTGCCGTCGTGGGCGCCCGGGAGGGGCAACAACTGCGCAATTGCGCGGAAATGGCCCTCCCGAGAGGTCAGCGCAGACCAGGGAGGAACGAGTCGAGGCTGAAGCCCGCCAGCAGGTGGTCGTCGGCCGGCGCCCAGTCGGGCCCTCGGGTGTCGACCGACCAGCCGGCCAGCGACGCCGAGGCCAGCACGAGCGCGGTCGTGACGAGCCAGAGCGCGGGTCGTGCCGTGAGCGGGCGGACCACCCGCCGCACAGGTCCCCGCACCCGGCTGCCGCCCGGGCCGAGCCACAACCCGACCATGAAGGTGACGCCGCAGAACGCCAGCGTCCAGGGCACGCCGAGCGCGAACGCGTAGCCCAGCAGTGCCGCCGCGGTCGCCAGGCCGAGCCCCCACAGCGCCAGCATCAGCGTGCCGGGCACGGACTGCACGAGGTGCCAGGGGGTGGCGAGGAGGAGCTGCGGTCCGTCGTACCAGCTGGACCGCCCCCGCAGCATCCGTCGGTTGCTGGCCGCGCTGGCCGCCAGGGACCCGCTGCGCAGCAGCCAGACGACGATGACGACCAGGAAGGTCGCGAGGTAGGGATAGGCGCCGATCGCCCCGCCCATCGCCAGGCCCGTGGCGACGAGCAAGCCGCTGGTGCGCAGCCGCACGCCCAGCGGCGGCTTGGGCGCGGGCGGCGTCGGTCCGAAGCGCGGGTCCATCGCCCAGGGGTCGTGCCACCCGGAGTCGGCCCGTTCGTTGAGGGTGGGGTCGACGTACGTCGGCTCCGGGTGCGTCACGTCGTGGGCACGTGCCGACGACGCCAGCGCCAGCGGAGTGGTGAAGAAGTCGTCCTCGAAGGGCTTGTCGACGGTACGCCGGGCGGTCGGCACCGGGGGCGGCTCCTGGAGTCGGCGCACTGCCTCGAGCAGCGACGGTCGCTGTCTCGGGTCGGGGTGCAGTGCGCCCACCAGCACCGAGCGGACGTGCTGGGGCAGGCCGGACAGGTCGTGCTCGCCGCGCCGGACGCGGTCCATGATCGCCATCGACGGGCCGCGGCCGAACGGTGCGCGACCGGTCCCCGCGAACGCGACCGTGGCGGCCCAGGCGTGCACGTCGGACGCGGTCGTGGCGTCATCGCCGTGCAGGATCTCGGGCGCCAGGAAGCCGGGCGTGCCCAGCAGCCATCCGGTGTGGGTCAGCTTGGGGTCGTCGGCCACGCGCGCCAGGCCGAAGTCGATGAGGATCGGGGCACGACCCTCCATCAAGACGTTGGACGGCTTCACGTCGCGGTGCAGCACCCCTTGGGCGTGCACCGCCATGAGCGCCTCACCGAGCCTGGTCGCGAACCACACCAGGTCACCCGCGGGGATCGGGCCCTCCTCGCGGACGTGGTCGTGCAGGGAGAGCCCGGGGACGTAACGGGTGGCGACGTAGGGCACGTCGCCCCACGGGTCGGAGTCGACGATCTCCGCGACGCCGACGTGCCGGATCCGGGACAGCGACCCCACCTCGCGGGACAGCCGCTGACGGGCTTCCTCGTCGCCCACGATGTGCGGGCGCAGCACCTTGAGGGCGACGCGCGCGCCGCCCGGGCGCTGGGCCAGGTGCACCACACCCATGCCGCCCTCGCCGATGCGGGTCAGCAGCCGGTACCCGTCGACGGTCAGCCCCGGCGGCGGACCGGTCGGCTGGCCGGTCGGCGGGCCGGTCGGCTGGCCGGTCGGCTGGCCGGGCGCCGGGGCCGGCGAGGCGGTCGTCACGCCGTCGAATGTACCCGCGCGACCCGCCCCGAGCCGGGATCCCACGGCTGCCCATCAGGGCAACCGGCTCGCACGTCCGGGCACGCGGCTAGCAGACGCGGTGCATCCACCCGAAGGTGTCGTCGGCGCGCCCGTACTGGATGTCGACCAGCGCTTGGCGCACCTGGCGGGTCACAGGACCTGCCTCGGTGACGTCGGGCGTCGTGCCGCCGTCCCACTTGAGGGCGCCGACGGGCGTGACGACGGCCGCCGTGCCGCAGGCGAACACCTCGGTGATCTCGCCGCTGCCGACGCCGTCGCGCCACTCGTCGATGGACAGCTTGCGCTCCTCGACGTCGTGGCCGAGCTTGCCGGCGAGCTCGATGATGCTGGAGCGGGTGATGCCCTCGAGGATCGTGCCGGTGGCGGGGGTGACGATGCGGCCGTCGGCGTGCACGAAGTACATGTTCATGCCGCCCAGCTCCTCGACGTACTTGCCCTCGGCGGCGTCGAGGAAGACGACCTGGTCGCAGCCCTGCTCGGTCGCTTCCTGCTGGGCCACCAGCGAGCTGGCGTAGTTGCCACCCGTCTTGGCCGCGCCCATGCCGCCGCGGCCGGCGCGGGTGTACTCCTCGGTGAGCCACAGGGTGACCGGCTTGAGGCCGCCCTTGAAGTACGCGCCTGCAGGGCTCGCGATCACCATGAAGGTCACGTGCTGGGCGGGCCGGACGCCGAGGAACTTCTCGGACGCGAACATGAACGGCCGCAGGTAGAGGCTCTTCTCCCCCGTCGAGTCCGGCACCCAGCGTGCGTCCTGGGTGACCAGCGCGTCGACGGCCGCGACGAAGTCCTCGACCGGCAGCACCGGCAGCGCCAGCCGCCCGCTGGAGCGGACCATCCGCTCGGCGTTGGCCTCGGGACGGAAGGTCCAGATCGAGCCGTCGTCGTGCCGGTAGGCCTTCATGCCCTCGAAGATCTCCTGCGCGTAGTGCAGGACGGCGGTCGCCGGGTCGAGGGTCAGCGGACCGTAGGGCTCGATGCGCCCGGCGTGCCAACCCTGGTCGGGCGTCCACTCGAGGGTGAGCATGTGGTCGCTGAAGTGGGTGCCGAAACCGGGGTTCGCGAGGATCTCGGCGAGCCGCTCGTCAGGGACGGGGTTGGGGTTCTGGGTGGTGCTGAGCTGCAGGGTGCTGGACACGAAATGCACGGTATCCGACCTCTCGTTCAAGGGTCATGGGGACGTGGGAAACCGCACCCCGGACCGCTCGCTGGTGGACCTAGGAGAGACGGGACGCGATCGCGTCGCCGACCTCGGCGGTACGCCGGGGTGCGCCGGGTACTCGCTCGCTCAGGTCGGCCAGCACGGCGGTCTCGATGGCCGCCGCAGCGTCAGCGTGGCCGAGGTGGTCGAGCAGCAGCGCCGCAGACAGGATGGTCGCCGTCGGGTCGGCCTTCTGCTGCCCGGCGATGTCGGGCGCCGAGCCGTGCACCGGCTCGAACATCGAGGGCGCGGTGCGGTCGGGGTTGATGTTGCCCGACGCCGCGAGCCCGATGCCTCCGGTGACCGCGGCGGCGAGGTCGGTGATGATGTCGCCGAAGAGGTTGTCGGTGACGATCACGTCGAAGCGGGCCGGGTCGGTGCTGAGGAAGATCGTCGCGGCGTCGACGTGGAGGTAGTCCACGGTCACGTCGGGGAAGTCCGGCGCGACCTCGCCGACGATCCGCGACCAGACGGCGCCGGCGTGGACGAGCACGTTGGTCTTGTGGACCAGGGTGAGCTTCTTTCGGGGCCGGCGCTGGGCCCGGGAGAACGCGTCACGGACGACCCGCTCGACGCCGTACGCCGTGTTGACGCTGACCTCCGTGGCGATCTCGGCCGGGGTGCCGACCCGCAGCGCGCCGCCGTTGCCGACGTAGGGGCCCTCGGTGCCCTCGCGGACGACGACGAAGTCGACCTCGCCCCTGGCCAGCACCGCCTCGGACAGCGGGGTCACCGCACCGGGGTAGATCTTCGACGGCCGGAGGTTGACGTAGTGGTCGAGCTCGAAGCGCAGCTTGAGGAGCAGCCCCCGCTCGAGCAGCCCCGCCGGGAGGTTCGGGTCGCCGGGCCGGCCGCCGACGGCGCCCAGCAGGATCGCGTCGTGCCCGCGGATCTCGTCCAGCACGCTGTCGGGCAGCACCTCACCGGTCGCGAGGTAGCGCTCGGCACCCAGGTCGTAGCGGGTGGTCTCGAGCTTGACCGGAGACGCCACCTCGAGCACCTTGAGCGCCTCGGAGACGACCTCGGGCCCGATCCCGTCACCCGGGATGACGGCGAGACGGGCGGGTGCGGAGGCAGGCTGGGACGGCGGGGAGGTCACAGTGGACGAGGCTAGTTGTCGTCCGGGCGCTGACCGCCGTTGTCCCGCAGGTCGATCGCGGCCTGGACGGCTGCCTCGGCGCTGCGGGGGTTCTCCGGGTCGTGCTGGCTGGGACCCCAGTCGGGGTACATGTCGTACATCGGTCTGTCTCTTCCTGTGACTTCTCTGTGGATGGGTTGGCAGCCCGGGCCTTGAGATATCGCGGAAGAGGCACGAGGCCGGAACCAGACCGGTCACGGATCACGTGGAGAAGAGCCTGGCCAGACGAGCTGGCGCACAGGAGGCGGGTCACGCCTTGAGGAGCGTCGCGCCGCGGGCATCTTCAGCGATTCGCAAGGCCCGGGAGCGGGATCAACGCCGAACACCGCGGCGAGGTGGCCTTGCTGTCAGGCCTCGCCGCGGCAGTCAATAAGTACGAAGACGCTCCGCATGATGGATCCACCGTACGCCGCCGGTCCGGCCTCGGCAGTGGATTTTGCGGTTCCGTTCAGGATGTGAGACTTGCAGCCCAGCATGGAAGACCGCCCGCGCGGATGAAAAGATCGCGCGGTGAGCGCACCCCCCGACCTCCCCGAGATCGTGCAGCGTGCCTTCGACGTCTCGCGCCGCGCCGGCTACGTCTCCTTCTGCCGCAACGAGACCGGTCGCCTGCTGGCCGCGCTGGCCGCGACGAGGTCGGGGACCCTGGCCGAGTTCGGCACCGGCTGCGGCGTCGGCACGGCGTGGCTGCGGTCGGGCATCCGCAACGGTGCCCACATCCTCACCGCCGAGCTCGACGCCCGGCTGGCGGGCGCGGCCGCCGAGATCTTCGAGGACGACAGCCAGGTCGAGGTGCTGGCGGCGGACTGGTCGACGCTGATGGACAAGGGTCCGTTCTCCCTGCTCTTCCTCGACTCCGGCGACCCCGAGAGCGTCCGGGTGGACGCGATCGCCGATCTCGTCGAGCCGGGCGGGATCGTCGTGCTCGACGACTTCGCTCCGTGCGAGTCCTGGCCGCCGGTGGCCTACAACCGCGTCGACACCCTGCGCGAGCAGTGGCTGACGGACGACCGCTTCACCGCCGTCGAGGTGATGATCGCCCCCGACGCGTCCGCGGTGATCGCTACTCGGCGCTAGTGACTACATCGCGCACCGAGACGGGCGCGATGACGTAGGGCAGCATCGCCTGCGTCAGCGGGCCGATGCCCAGCGCGTAGAGCACCGTCCCGAAGCCCAGCGCTCCGCCGAGCAGCAGGCCGATGACGACCACGGTGATCTCGAGACCGGTGCGCACGAGCCGCAGGGAGAGACCGGTACGGCGCGACAGGCCGGTCATCAGGCCGTCGCGCGGGCCGCGGCCGAGCTGCGCGCCGATGTAGACCGCCGTCGCCAAGCCGCAGAGAACCACGCCGCCGACGACCAGCGCGGCCCGCGCGACGAGGGAGTCGGGCGTGCTCAGCACGGACAGGAAGAGATCGGCGCTGAAGCCGATCACCAGCGCGTTGGAGACGGTGCCGATCCCGGGCTTCTCGCGCAGCGGGATCCAGAACACCAGCACGAGGAAGCTGACGCCGACGAGCACCTGGCCGATCGTGAACGGCAGGTGGTGGGTGACACCGGTGTGCAGCACGTCCCAGGGGGCCACCCCCAGGTCGGAGCGCACCATCATGGCGATCGAGAGTCCGTAGAGCACCAGGCCGGCGTACAGCTGCGGCAGCCGCCGACCGAGGCCACCCGCGCGCAGCTGGGCGATCGGGCCGAGGTCGGCGAGGACGGCCGCAGTGCCGTTCGCAGTCGTGGTGCTGGTGCTCACGAGGGCCACTCTTCCCTCGATTGGCTATGGAACAAATAGCCAATCGTGCGAGAGTGGTCTGCATGACCCCCACGATCGGCGCCTCGCGCATGGCCACGCTGGTGGGCGACTTCGACCGATCCCCCGCCTACGCCGGCCTCGCGGAGGCGATCCGGCACCTGCTCACCGACGGCCGGCTGCCGGTGGAGGCGCGGCTCCCGAGCGAGCGCGAGCTGACCGCAGCGCTGGCCGTGTCGCGCACCACCGTGACGCGCGCCTACGCCGCGCTCGTCGAGGCGGGGTACGCCGAGGCGCACCGCGGCTCGGGCACCTTCACCCGCGTCCCTGGCGGGCGGGCGCGCACCCACGACCGAGCGCTGCTCCCCCGGGCCGGCGACGCCGACGCGATCGACCTCAACTGCGCGGCGCCGGTGTCCCCGCCGGGGATCCAGCAGGCCTACGAGGCGGCGGTGGCCGACCTGCCCGCCTACCTCAGCGGCCACGGCTACTACCCCGCCGGGCTCCCCCGCCTCCAGCAGGCGATCGCGGCGACGTACGACGCCCGCGGGCTGCCCACCGACCCCGACCAGGTCATGGTGACCGCCGGAGCGCTGAGCGCCGCGTCGATCGTGTCGGCGGCGTTCACCGCACCCGGCCAGCGGGTGCTGGTCGAGACGCCTGTCTATCCCAACGCGACCGAGTCGCTGCGCCACCACGGCGCCCGGCTGGTCGGCAACCCGGTCGACCCGGACGGCTGGGACCTCGCCGTGGTCGCGGCCGGCCTGCGCCAGCACGCGCCGACGCTGGCCTATCTCATCCCCGACTTCCAGAACCCCACCGGCCACCTGATGCCCGACGAGCAGCGCGAGGAGTACGCCCACCACCTGCGCCGCGCCCGCACCGTCGCGCTCGTCGACGAGGCGCACCAGGCGCTGCCGCTCGAGGGTCAGGGGATGCCGCGCCCGTTCGCGTCGTACGCCGCCGACACGATCACGCTCGGCAGCGCCAGCAAGCCCTATTGGGGCGGTCTGCGCCTCGGCTGGATCCGCGCACCCCATCGGATGATGGACCGCCTGACCCGAGCCCGGATCTCGCTCGACCTGGGCGCACCTGTGCTCGAGCAGCTCGTGCTGGCCCACCTTCTCGAAGGCGGGTCCGACGTCCTCGAGCACCACCGGGCCCGGTTGCGCGAGCAGCGTGATGTCCTGGCCGCCGCGATCTCCGCGCGGCTGCCCGAGTGGCGCTTCCGGCTGCCGGGAGGAGGGCTCGCGCTGTGGTGCGAGCTGCCGGCCGACCGAGCGGTCGAGCTCGTCACCGAGGCCGAGCGCCGCGGCGTGATCGTCGCCCCCGGCCCGGTCTTCGCCGTCGAGGGCGGCCTGAACCGCTACGTGCGGGTGCCGTGGACCCGCTCGGTCGCCGAGCTCGAGCTCGCGGTCGACCGCCTCGCCGAGGCCTGGGCGGCCGTGAGCCAGGGCCGCGTCTCGGTTCCCTCACGATCCCGAGTCATGGTCGCCTGACGGGCCAAGGGCCCCGCCCGCTGCTGCGGACGAGGCCCTCGGGATGGAGCTAGCAGTGCAGATCAGCCCTTCGGGGCCACGTCCACCTTCAGCACACCGTCGCGGAACCCGCCACGCACGCTGATCGTGGTGCCCGTCTTCGGCACGTCCACGCTGTACCAGCCGGGCTGGTAGCGACCCACGTGGGCACCGGTGACGCCGTGCCCGTCGCCGTTGAACCAGTAGGTCTTCGTGTCGTCGAAGGTCGGGATCGCCGGCGAGGAGGGGATGGTGGCCGTCTGGGTCACCACGGTTCCGCCCGGACCCGCCACCTCGCGGTGGAGGGTGATCGCGTCGGTCGCCTCGGTCCCGAAGGTCGAGTCGAACGACAGGATCCGGTTGCGCAGCAGGGTGTTGTCCGCCCAGTGCGTGAAGCCCGGACGGGCGTCTACGGGGAGGATGAGGCCGCCGCCGGGGTGGTCTCCGACGTTGTTGTCCTCGAACTCCTCGTTCCAGTACGACACGAGCATCCCGTTCTGGTACGGGTACGTCTCCACCCAGTCCGGCCGGGTGAGGCCGTAGGAGAAGTTGTACGCCGTCCTGAGCGAGCTGTCGTAGCCGTCGTACTGACGGTTCTCGGCCACGTAGGCGTTGAACTCGGCACGCTCGGCGATGGTCGTCGCGATGGAGAACCCGTCAAAGGTCCAGCCCTCGTCCGACTCGGCGTTGCCGATGACCGTGCCCCCGATGCGGATGTCGTCGACCCGGAAGCCCGAGGGGGCCTCCGCACCGTCGGTCTGGTAGCGGAACCGCACGCCGTTGGTGCCGGCGGGCAGCGTCGCGGTGAGCTGGGTCCACGCGGCACGCGTCCCGGTGATGCCGGTCAGCGAGCCGTTGAAGCCGCTCTGGTCACCGGAGTTGTCCGACAGGTTCGTCAGCACCGGGACCCAGGTCTGGCCGCCGTTGGTCGTGGCCTCGAGGAACGCGTAGTCCCAGTCGGTCTCGATCTCGTGGCGGACCTGTGCCGTCAACGCCGTGCCGGTGGTACCCAGCTTGGTCATCGTGTTGTTCAGGTTGTTCCCGTTGCCGGAGTAGAACTGGTGCGTTCCCTCGTAGGGCGTCCCGACGTCGAACTGCACGATGTTGTCGGGCAGCACGACGAACAGCGCCTGCTTGCCGTTGCGGGTCGCGGGCACGTTGGCCGACAGCCGGTGTGACGACTTCTCGCCCGCGGACGCGACGTCGTAGAACGGCCCCTGGTTGCCCTGCGCGTTCAACCAGCCGAGCTGGAACAGCTCCCAGACACCCAGGTCGGTCGGGGCGTCGCCGATGCCCTCGGAGCCGCCGTCGCCGATGTTGGCGCCGGACGACATCAGGGACCAGAAGGCGGTGTTGTTCTCGGCGCCTCCGGTGTTGCCGGAGGTGTCGTAGAGGTCGGGCAGGCCGAGGTCGTGACCGTACTCGTGCGCGAAAACGCCGAGGCCGCCGTTCTCCGGCTGGATGGTGTAGTCGCCGACCCACACATCGGTTGAGTTGTCCGGCAACGTGATGCCACCGGTCACACCGCCCGAGCCGATGTTGAAGCCGGGAATTCCGTTGGGGTGCTGGCTCAGGGCTGCACGCCAGCGGTGGCTCCAGATCGCGTCACTGCCGAACGTCGGGTCGCCCGCGGCCTGGTCACCACCGGCGTGCACGATCTGGAAGTGGTCGATGAAGTTGTCCGGCTCGTCGTAATTGCCGTCGCCGTCGATGTCGTAGCGGTCCTGGACGTCGAACGTCTTCAGGTACGCCTGGATGTCGGCCAAGGACTTGCCGCTGTCGAGCTGGTCCGCGGTCCAGACGTTCATCGCGTCACGGAGGAGGAACCAGGTGTTGTTGCAGACGATGTCGCCGCAGAAGTCACGGCCGTAGCGGGCCTCGTTGAAGGGCACCTTGACCCACTCGGTCACGTCACCGTCGAAGGTGTAGCGACCCGAGGACTGGGTTTCGTAGTACTTCCGCATCCGGTTGAAGTACATGTCGCGGTAGTGGTCCGCGCTGTAGTCGGTCTGGTGCAGCGTGGAGTTGTCGACGGCGCGGTCGGGAGCCGGGATCGTGTTGTGCAGCGGGCCGTCGTACTCCTGCGGGGTGCCGTCGGAGGGATACGTGCAGGGCTGGGTGCCTGGGGGCTCTACGGCCTCGGCATCGCAGTACGCCGGGTGGCGCCGCTCGGTGTCGAACTCGGCCAGCACCACGAAGATGCGGTCCTTGCCCTCCACCTCGAGCGGCACGGTCTTGTTCTTGCCGCTGCCCTTGAAGGGCTTCTTGCCCTGGAGCTTGCGCTGTAGCGCGGCCTGCTTCTGGGCTTCGCGCTTCTTCGCGAGTGCCCAGGTCTCCTCGCGGACGTGGCCCCTGTCCTGGTCGGCCTTCTTGGCCGCGGCCACGTAGGCCTTGGATGGCTTCTTGGGCGCCTGCGCCGAGGCGCCGACGGTAGCGGAGGCGAAGACGCCGCCCCCCAGGAGTGTCGTCGCGACGAGCAGTACCAAGCCTTGGCGACGACGTCGGTGGATGCGGTTCACATGGGTTCCTTGTCTCCTTGGCCGCTCGACGGATCGCGCCGAGTCGGACCTGACGGACGGCGGGCAGACTGGTTCCCGAGCTCAGGCCGCGACACGACCGAGACGGCAGGCCAGCCTTCCCACCGCTCGGCATCCTGCGCTCGCACCGACTGTTGCCGATACACCCGACCGGTCCGTCAGGTCGCATCGTTATCGATTCGTGACAATTGTCCACGACGACGGCTCAGAAAGGCGGCATCCTTTGCCGTCGCGGTCTTGACGAAGCCCCACGTGTGAGAGTCAGACGAGGTTCACGCCACGCACCTTGGCCGCGTCGATCGCGACCGCGATCTCGTCGAGCGCCTCGGCCGGGATCGCCGAGTCCACCGACAGCGCCACCAGGGCGGCGCCGCCCTTCTCGTCGCGGGAGACCTGCATGCCGGCGATGTTGACCGCCGACTCCCCGAGGATCCGGCCGACGGTCCCGACGACACCGGGACGGTCCTCGTAGGTGAAGAACGCGAGGTGGTCGGTCGGCTCCAGGTCGACGGCGAAGCCGTTGACCTCGACCAGCCGCTCCTTCTGCGACAGCCCGACCAAGGTGCCGCTCACCGACACCTGCGAGCCGTCGACGAGGGTGCCGCGGATGGTGATGAGGTTGCGGTGGTCGGGGCTCTCCGCATCGGTGACCAGGCGTACGGCGGTGCCGCGCTCGGCCGCGAGCAGCGGGGCGTTCACGTAGGACACCTGGTCCTCGACGATGTCGTGGAAGATCCCCTTGAGCGCCGCGAGCTCGAGCACCTTGACGTCGAACTCGGTGATCTCGCCACGGACCTCGACGTCGACCTGCTGGGCGACCTCGCCGGCCAGGGCGGTGAAGACGCGGCCGAGCCGCTCGGTGAGCGGCAGCCCGGGACGCACGTCCTCGGCGATGACCCCGCCCTGCACGTTGACCGCGTCCGGCACCAGCTCGCCGGCGAGCGCGAGCCGCACCGAGCGGGCGACGGCGACGCCGGCCTTCTCCTGCGCCTCGTCGGTCGACGCGCCCAGGTGCGGGGTGGCGACGACGTTCTCGAGCTCGAAGAGCGGGCTGTCGGTGCAGGGCTCCTTGGCGAAGACGTCGAGCCCGGCGGCCGCGATGCGACCGGTCTTGAGCGCGTCGTACAGCGCTTCTTCGTCGACGATCCCCCCGCGGGCGGCGTTGACCAGGACGAGGGACGGCTTGACGCGGGCCAGCTCGTCGGCACCGATGAGCCCGGCGGTCTCGGGCGTCTTGGGCAGGTGGACGGACATGAAGTCAGACTCGGCCAGCAAGGTGTCGAGGTCGACGAGGCGGACGCCCATCTGGGCGGCGCGGCCGGCCTGGACGTAGGGGTCGTAGGCGATGACCGACATGCCGAAGGCCGAGAGCCGCTGGGCGACCAGGACGCCGATCCGGCCGAGGCCGACGATGCCGACGGTCTTCTCGTAGAGCTCGATGCCGGTGTAGCGCGAACGCTTCCACTCGCCGTTCTTGAGCGCCGCGTGCGCCGGCGAGAGATGGCGGGCCGCGGCCAGCATCAACGCGACGGCGAGCTCGGCTGCGCTGACGATGTTGGAGGTCGGTGCGTTGACCACCATGACGCCCGACTGGGTCGCGGCCTTGACGTCGACGTTGTCGAGCCCGACACCGGCGCGGGCCACGACCTTCAGGCGAGGTGCGGCCGCCAGCGCCTCGGCGTCGACCTTGGTGGCCGAGCGCACCAGGATCGCGTCGGCGTCTCCGATCGCGCCCAGCAGGGACTCGCGGTCGGACCCGTCACAGCTGCGGATCTCGAAGTCGGGCCCGAGCGCCTCGACGGTCGCAGGGCTGAGCTCTTCGGCGATCAGGACTACCGGGCGGGTCTGTGGGGTCACAGCGTGAGGTCCTCGCGATGATGTGGCGACGATGGGTGCCTGCGGAGGGCAGGCGTGCGCACGACGCTGTGCGCCGCCCAGCCTACCCGTGGCTGCCGCCACGACGTGGCGGTGTCCAGCCTCGAGCCCCTGAATGGGAACCGATGGCTCGCACGGGCGGCTGCGCAAGGTCCGAACGGACTACTCCGGCATAGCCCACTCGGGCTAAACACCTCGGACGGACGCCCCAACCTTGGCCGAAACCCTCAGTCGGTGCTTGACCTTCCTTAGGGTCAGTCCAACACCTCAACGGGCTCCCCCCAGTTGACCCCCCGCAACGCTCGAAGGTCGTCCGCCGGAAATGAATTTCCGCTCCATGGTTGTCCCCGCGCTCGCGCTGACACTCGCCACTGCTGTGCTCTATCGCCCAGCCCCCCCGATTGGCGAAACGGTCAGCGCGAGCGCGCGGGTCCATTCCGAGGAGTCGCGGACCGCGACCTACCGGCCCCGGGTGATCGGCCCCAGGGGCGAGGCCGCTGAGGTGCCTAACTCGTTCCGTGGCCAGTACGCCTGGCTCGGACAGGCAGCCCAGCCGGCCGGGTGGCCGACCACCGATGTGTACTACCGGGACCAGGTCCCGTGGGGACGCATCGAACCCACCGCCGGCAGCTTCGACCTCCGGTGGTTCGAAGCGGGCCTCGAGGCAGCCCAGCAGAGCGGTGGCCGCTTCGGCTTCCGCGTGCTGGCGTACTGCCCCGGTTGCTGGTTCGACGACGCCACACCCTCCTTCGTGCCGCTGCAGCCCGGAACCGACATCCCCGACTGGAACAGCGAAGCCTTCCTGTCCGGCTGGGAGCGGCTCATGGGCGAGCTCGGGACCCGCTACGACGACGACCCACGCATGGGGTGGGTCGACGTCGGCGGTTACGGCGCCTGGGGAGAGGGGCACGTGTCGTCGGGTCAGAAGATCTCGGACGCGAACGCCGCCCGTGTGGTCCGGGCGGTGATCACCGCATTCCCGTCGAAGCACGTGGTGCTGAACGCGATGGACCCGCGTCATGTGCTGGCGGCGATGCGCGCCCATCCGCAGCTCGGACTGCGGGTCGACTGCCTCGGCGAGGTCGACATGTTCTCGGTGCTCGCCACGAGCCCCGAGATGCAGGAGCGGTGGAAGACCGCGCCGGTGCTGAGCGAGTGGTGCGGCACGCCGACGACCAGCACGGTCCTGGGCGCCCGCCAGGTGCGGGACTTCCACATCTCCCAGGTCTCCAGCGGCAACCTCAAACCGGCGTACCCGGATCGATCAGCCCAGGAACAGCGGGGTTTCCGCGCCGCCGCGCTCGCGGCGGGATTCCGCTACGAGGTACGCAAGGTGACCGTTCCGAAGCGGATCGGTCGCGGTGACAAGCTGACGGTGGTCAGCCGCTGGCGCAACTCGGGGTCCGCGCCGACGTACGACGACTGGGACGTCGTTCTCCAAGTGCGTGACGCACGGGGCGAGACCGTCGCTACGCGGCCGCTCGGGGTGCAGCTGGGGCGGCTGCTGCCGGGCAAGCGGACCTATTCGTCCAAGCTCCGCCTGCCCAGGCTGCCCGAGGGCAGGTATCGGCTCGCGCTGTCGGTGGTGGACCCCGCCGGCTATCTCGCCCCGATGAACCTGGCCATCCAGGGACGGCGGGCCGACGGGTCGTACCCCGTCGGCAAGGTCCGCGTCACCCGCTGACCTGTCACGGGTCGAACCGGGGCTGCACCTTGGTGCGGTGCAGCAGCCAGTCGCGCCCGGTGTCGATGAGCGCGTAGCGACGGCTGCCCTCACGCCCGTGCAGCACGAACACGAACCGCTTCGCGGTGCGGTCCTCCAGCTCCCACCAGCCCGTGTCGGCGATGTCCTTGTCGGGGTCGGTGTACGTCGCGTGCTCCAGGTCGTGGTCGTCCACGGCGACCGCGAGCCGATCGCGCCGGACGTCGGTGGGCATCCCCTTGGGCACCGCCCACGAGCGCAGCACGCCGTCCTCCTCGAGCCTGAGGTCGAAGTGGGGTGCGGGCTTGCGGTGCTCGTGCAAGACGAACACCGGACGCCCAGCGGTGTCGGTCATGGTCGGCTGGGCGTGCGGTGCAGCCAACGGGCGGCGAGCACTCCCCCGATCGCGCCGCCCAGGTGGCCCTGCCAGCTGATGCCGACGGCGCCGGGGAGCACGCCCCACAGGATGCCGCCGTACAGGAGGAAGACCACGATCCCGATTCCGACCTGCGCGAAGCTCCCGGAGTAGAAACCGCGGACCAGGAGGTAGGTCAGCCAACCGAAGACCACCCCGCTCGCGCCGAGAGTGATCGAGCTGGGCGGAGAGAACAGCCAGACGGCCGCGCCCGACACCACGACGATCGTCAGTGTCGTCCACGCCCATTTCCGCCAACCGTCGAGCAGCACCAAGGTGCCGAGCAGCAGGAATGGCAGGGAGTTGCCGATCAGGTGCTGCCAGCCGCCGTGCAACCACGGCGCCAAGA
The DNA here is from genome assembly GCF_039531755.1 of Nocardioides bigeumensis. Lineage (NCBI taxonomy): Bacteria > Bacillati > Actinomycetota > Actinomycetes > Propionibacteriales > Nocardioidaceae > Nocardioides > Nocardioides bigeumensis. Next base: position 276,158 of record NZ_BAAAQQ010000002.1, on the reverse strand, counting down.
AGATGCTGACCAAGCCCTCGTCAGTCTGCGGCCTGATGCCGTAAGGGTCCAGGGAGTGTCGGGTCGCCTGGTCGTACGCCTCCAGCACCCACATGAACGCCACGAGCCCGCCGACCACAAGGACCGCGGTCGGGAACGCGACCTTGCCACCCGACGGTCGCGTCTGCACCGTGCTCATGCCTCGATTCTGCCAAGCGCACGCAACGCGATGGCCGGCGGTGACCACTGGTCGAGGACGTCGCCCAGCCTTCCCGGTGGTCGAGGAGGCCGCCCAGCGCCCCGGTGGTCGAGGACGTCGCGCCACGCGCCCGGTGGTCGAGCAGCGAGCGAAGCGAGCGGAAAGTCGAGACCACCACCCGGTGGTCGAGGAGGCCACCCAGCGCCCCGGCGGTCGAGGACGTCGCGCCACGCGCCCGGTGGTCGAGGAGGCCACCCAGCGCCCCGGCGGTCGAGGACGCCACCCAGCGCCCCGGTGGTCGAGCAGCGAGCGAAGCGAGCGGAAAGTCGAGACCACCACCCGGCAGTCGAGGAGCTGGCGCAGCGACCGTCACCAGACCCCGGAAGCGTGCGAGACCACCTGTGGAACAAGGCCCTGCGACCCGGGGGGCGTTGTCGGTGGCCACTGCTTGGATTGGTGACATGACAGCAGCACGCGACCACGAGCCGGGTCTCGACGACCTCGGCCCCACCGCGCTGCTCGACGCCCTCGCCACTGTGGACCGCAGGTCGCGGCAGGCCGAGGCCGACAAGCTCGCCCTGGCCTACCAATGGGCGATCACCCACCCCGCCACCACCCAGACCGGCACCTCCACCTGGGGTGGTGACTCGTTCCTGCTCACCGACGAATCACTCGGCGGCGACGGATGCCCCAGCGTGGAGGCGTTCGCCGCCGAACCCCTCGCGGTCACCCTCGAGATCTCCCCCGCCTCCGCCCGGCAGCTGATCGCCGACGCCCTCGACCTACGCCACCGACTCCCCCTGTGCCACGCCATGGTCGAGACCCTCAAGGTCCCCGCCTGGAAAGCACGCCGGGTCGCCACCGCCACCAATGCCCTGTCCCGGGAGGCCGCGGCGGAGGTCGACCGACGCCTCGCCCCCAGGCTCAAGCACGCCGGACCCCGCACCATCGACAAAGCCATCGCGATGGTGATCGCGAAGCACCAACCCGAGCAGCACGCTCAAACCGAGGAAGCCGCGACCGCCGGGTGGGAGGTCACCCTGTTCACCCCCGACACCCCCGCCTACGCCGGGACCAGCGAGCTCCACATCACCGGCGACACCCTCGGACTCACCCGCCTCTACCAACACGCCTGCCAACAAGCCGCCGCTGCGGGCAAGGCCGGCGACGACCGACCCCTCGGGGCCCGGAAAGCAGAAGCCCTCTGCGGACTCGTCAACACCCCGCCGGGCTCTCCTGACAGTCGCTGCGCGACCACCTCGACCACCAGCGAGACGGTGCTCTACGTGCACGCCGACCTGACCGACCTCCTCGACGAACCCGCCTCGACAGGCTCGACCACCGGGATCGGCGAGGTCGAGAAACTTGGCCCCCTCACCACCGCCAAGCTCCACGACTGGGTCGGCCACACCCGGGTGAAGATCCAACCCGTCATCTGGATGAACACCGGCCAAGCAGCCCACCCCGAACCCACCCTCGACCGGCACGACCCACCCGAGAGGATCCGCGAGACCGTCATCCTCCGCGACAAGACCTGCGTGTTCCCCGGCTGCCAAGTCGACGCCAGACGCTGCGACCTCGACCACATCGAGCCCTACAACCCCCACGGCCCACCCGGACAAACCAGCCCCTCCAAGCTCGCCGCCCTCTGCCGACGACACCACCGCGCCAAGACCGCAGGACTCTGGCGCTACACACGCCTGCCCACCGGCGTTTTCGAGTGGCGAGGCCCCGGCGGCATCACCGCGCTGCGCTGAATCGACTCACCCAGTGGTGCGCGAAGTCGGCCAGACGTACGGCAGGTCGTCAGGCACGTCCGGGAAGACCGGACGGTAGAAGTCCGGATCCTTGCGGACGAGCGCCGACCGGTGGCTGCGGTGCACGTCGTCGTCACCGAGCCACTGAGGCAGCTCGCAGACCGCCTCCGCGCAGCACCTGGATGCACTCGACCCGCTGCTTGCCCAGACGCTTGACGTCCAGCACGCGCGCGGACGCCTCGAAATCGGAGAACGGGAGGAAAGTCTGCACGCTCCTCCCGTTCCCGATGCGACGGCCGGCAATCAGCTCAGCGAGCGGAGCTGCCCTCGACGTAATCGGAGTCGTGACTCTTGACCCACGCCATCAGCTTGCGCAGCTCGCGGCCGGTCTGCTCGATGGGGTGCTTCTCCTCGGCCTCGCGGAACGCCTTGAACTCGGGGCCGCCGGCGTCCTGGTCGTCGATGAAGCGCTGGGCGAACGAGCCGTTCTTGATGTCCTCGAGGACGGCGATCATGTTCTCCTTCACCTGCGGGGTGATCACCCGCGAGCCGGAGACGTAGTCGCCGTACTCAGCGGTGTCGGAGACCGACCAACGCTGCTTGGCGATGCCGCCTTCGTACATCAGGTCGACGATCAGCTTCAGCTCGTGCAGGCACTCGAAGTAGGCAACCTCGGGCTGGTAGCCCGCCTCGGTCAGCACCTCGAAGCCGTACTGCACAAGCTTGGACGCGCCGCCGCAGAGCACCGCCTGCTCGCCGAAGAGGTCGGTCTCGGTCTCCTCGGTGAACGTCGTCTTGATGCCGCCCGCGCGCAGGCCGCCGATGGCCTTGGCGTACGACAGCGCGAGCGGCCAGGTCTGACCGGACTCGTCCTTCTCGACCGCGACCAGGACGGGGACGCCGCGGCCGTCGACGAACTCACGGCGGACCAGGTGTCCGGGGCCCTTGGGCGCGACCATGAAGACGTCGACGCCGGGCGGCGGGGTGATGTAGCCGAAGCGGATGTTGAAGCCGTGGCCGAAGACGAGCGTGTCGCCCTCGGCGATGTTGGGCTCGACGGACTCGGCGTACAGCTTTCGCTGCACATGGTCCGGGGCGAGGATGACGATGACGTCGGCCTCCTCGACCGCCTCGGCGGGGGTGAGGACACGAAGGCCCTCAGCCTCGGCCTTCGCCCGCGACTTGGAGCCCTCGGGCAGACCGATGCGCACGTCGACACCGGAGTCGCGCAGCGACAGCGAGTGGGCGTGACCCTGGCTTCCGTAGCCGAGGACCGCGACGTTCTTCCCCTGGATCAGGGCCAGGTCGGCGTCGTCGTCGTAGAACATCTCAGCCACAGGGGGCTCTCCTTCGTTGTTGATCGTGCTTGTCGAGATCAGTGGGATGAAAAGGTCAGCTGGCGGGGGCGATCTGCACCGGCACGGGCCGGGGGGTGCGCTCCGAGATGGACCGGCCGCCACGACCGATGGCGACCATGCCGGACTGCACGAGCTCACGGATGCCGAAGGGCTCCAGCACCGCGAGGAAGTCGGCGAGCTTGTCGACGTTGCCGGTCACCTCGATGGTGATCGCGTCGGGCGCCACGTCGACCACCTTGGCCCGGAACAGGTTGGCCGCGTCGAGCACCTGGCCCCGCGTGGCGGCGTCAGCCTTCACCTTCACCAGCAGCAGCTCGCGGTTGACCGACGCCGAGCCGTCGAGCTCGACGATCTTGATCACCTCCACGAGCTTGTTGAGCTGCTTGGTGACCTGCTCCAACGGCGACTCCTCGACGTTGACGACGATGGTCATCCGCGAGATGTCGGGGTGCTCGGTGGGGCCCACGGCCAGCGAGTTGATGTTGAAGCCGCGGCGGGCGAACAGCCCGGCGATGCGGGCCAGGACGCCTGGCTTGTCCTCGACCAGGACGGACAGGGTGTGCGTCGACATCAGAGCTCGTCCTCCTCGAAGTCCGGCGCCAGGTCGCGCGCGTACTTGATGTCGTCGTTGGAGGTCCCGGCGGCGACCATCGGCCAGACCATCGCGTCGCGGTGCACGCGGAAGTCCACCACGACGGGCACGTCGTCGACCTCCATGGCCTTGCGGATCGTGGCGTCCACGTCGCCGGGCGAGTCGCAGGAGAGCCCGACCGCGCCGTAGGCCTCCGCTAGCTTGACGAAGTCGGGGATCCGCCGGTCGGCGCCGGTGTGGAGGTCGGTGTTGGAGTAGCGCTCGTTGTAGAAGAGCGTCTGCCACTGCCGGACCATGCCGAGCGACTCGTTGTTGATGACCGCCACCTTGATCGGGATGCCCTCGATGGTGCAGGTGGCGAGCTCCTGGTTGGTCATCTGGAAGCAGCCGTCGCCGTCGACGGCCCACACGGTCGCGTCGGGCCGGCCGACCTTGGCGCCCATCGCCGCGGGGACCGAGAAGCCCATGGTGCCGAGGCCGCCGGAGTTGATCCAGGTGCGGGGGTTCTCGTAGCCGATGAACTGGGCCGCCCACATCTGGTGCTGGCCGACCCCGCTGACGTAGATCGCCTCGGGTCCGACGAGCGCACTCAGCCGCTCCATCACCAGCTGCGGGGCGAGGGAGCCGTCCGCCGGGGCGTCGTAGCCGACCGGGTAGCGCTTCTTGATGCCCGCGAGGAACTCCACCCACTGCTCGTAGTCGCCGGTCGTGCCGGCGTCGGCGTCGGCCTTGAGCGCGACGATCAGGTCGCTGATCACCTCACGGCAGTCGCCCACGATCGGCACGTCGGTGAAACGGTTCTTGCCGATCTCGGCCGGGTCGATGTCGGCGTGGATGATCTTGGCGTTCGGGGCGAACGAGTCGAGGTTGCCGGTGACCCGGTCGTCGAAGCGGGCGCCCAGGCTGATGATCAGGTCGGAGCGCTGCAGGCCCGCGACGGCGGCGACGGTGCCGTGCATCCCGGGCATGCCGAGGTGCTGCGGGTGGCTGTCGGGGAACGCACCCCGCGCCATCAGGGTGGTCAGCACCGGGATGCCGGTCAGCTCGGCCAGCACGCGGAGCTCGCGCCAGGCCTGCGCGCGGATCACTCCGCCGCCGACGTACAGCACCGGGCGCTTGGCCTCCTGGATCATCCGCGCGGCCTCGCGGATCTGCTTGCTGTGGGGGCGGGTCGTCGGCCGGTAGCCCGGCAGCGACAGCTCGGTCGGCCACTCGAAGGTCGTCTGTGCCTGCAGCGCCGACTTCGCCACGTCGACCAGGACCGGTCCCGGGCGCCCGCTCGAGGCGATGTGGAAGGCCTCGGCGATGGTGCGCGGGATCTCGGCGGGGTCGGTGATCAGGTAGTTGTGCTTGGTGATCGGCATCGTGATGCCGCGGATGTCGGCCTCCTGGAAGGCGTCGGTGCCGATGGCCGCCGCGCCGACCTGACCGGTGACCGCGACCATCGGCACCGAGTCCATGTGTGCGTCCGCGATCGGGGTGACCAGGTTGGTGGCGCCCGGACCACTGGTGGCCATGCAGACGCCGACGCGGCCGGTCGCCGAGGCGTAGCCGGCGGCGGCGTGACCCGCGCCCTGCTCGTGCCTGACCAAGAAGTGCCGGATCTTCGTGGAGTCCATCAAGGGGTCGTACGCCGGGAGGATGGCGCCGCCGGGGATGCCGAAGATGTGCTCGGCGCCAGCGTTCTCCAGCGACCTGATCAGGCTCTGGGCGCCGGTCATCCGCTCGGGGGCTGAGCTGGCGGAGCTCCCCTGGCTGGTGGTCATCGGTGGGTCCTGTTCTGGGATCGGGCGACAAAAAACCCCTCGGCCGAGGGCGGCGGAGGGGCGGACGCGTGAGCGGCGGGACCGGGTGGTCTCAGCTCACGCGTCGGGGACTACGAGGAGGCGCATGCACTCACGGTCCCCGGACCGCCATCCCGGCGTCAACCCAGTGTGACAGGCGTCCCACCATACGGGACTCTCGTCTCATCCCTATGCTGGCCGGGTGCTCACCTGGGACCAGGCCGCCACCTTCGGCATCGCCGCCGCGATCCTCATCGCGATCCCTGGACCGAGCGTCGTCTTCGTCGTCGGTAGGGCGCTCTCGTACGGCCGCGCCGTGGCGCTGGCCAGCGTGGTCGGCAACACCCTCGGCCTGCTGACCATCGTGCTGCTGGTCGTCGCGGGGCTCGGAGTGCTGGTCGCGGAGTCGATCGTGGTCTTCACCGTGCTCAAGCTCGTCGGCGCGGCGTACCTCGTCTATCTCGGCGTGCAGGCGATCCGGCACCGGCAGGGCTTCCGGGCGGCCGAGATCGAGGACCGCACGTTGCCGCCGCTGACCGCGATGCGCCAGGGGTACCTCGTCGGCGTCTCCAACCCCAAGGCGTTCATGATCATCGGCGCGCTGCTCCCGCAGTTCGTGCTGCCCGAAGCGGGACACGTGCCCACGCAGCTGCTCCTGCTCGGCATGGTCGCCGTCGTCATCGGCCTGGTCTCCGACTCGCTCTGGGCGGTCGTCGCGAGCCGGGTCCGCGACTGGTTCACCGCCTCGCCCAAGCGGGGTGAGGCGATCGGCGCCGTCGGCGGCGCCTCGATGATCGGCCTGGGCATCAACCTCGCCGTCACCGGTCGGGACTAGCCGCCTGCCGTGCCCTGTTGGGGCATCACGCCGAGACCGGCGGCACGCTCCGTGATCGACCGCGCCATCCGCACGTCCCGCACGGTCACTCCCCCGACGTCGTGGCTGGTCAGCAGCACCGAGACCGCGGGGTAGGTGAGGACGAGGTCGGGATGGTGGTTGACGGCCTCGGCCAGCTCGCCGATCTTGTTGACCAGCGCCAGGCCGGTGGCGAAGTCTCCGGTGTCGAACGTCGACCTCAGGCTCCCTCCGTCAGCGGCGTCGTACGTCCACGCCACGAGCTGCTCGGCGGCCACGTCGTCCTCGGACAGCACCTGCTTGTCGTCGCTCATGCGTCCAACCAAGCACGGCGCGCTGTCGCTCGGAAGCCTCCCCACGGGTGGGGGCTAGGGCAGGACGGCCTGGCCGATCTCGCCGGGGTTATAGGCGACCTCCCAGCGGAAGCCGTCGGGGTCAGCGAAGTAGCCGGAGTAGCCGCCCCACTCCCGCTCGACGGCCGCGGCGACCTGGTCCGATCCGGCGAGGCGCGCGGTCTCGAGCACGCGGTCGACGCCCGCCTTGGTCGCGCAGTTGTGCGCCAGGGTCACGGGCGGGACCCCACCCCAGCTCGGCGGGGCGCCGATCTCCGCCTCGAAGTGGTCGGCGTCCCACAGCGAGAGCACCACCTTGTCGGCGACCTTGAACATCAGCACCTCCCCCGGCACGTCCAGGGCGCTCTCCCAGCCGAGCCCGTCGACGAAGAACGCCCGGCTCGCACCGATGTCGCGCACGGCCAAGGTGATGAAGCTGACACGCTGGTCCATCTCCTCAGCCTGTCACGCCCACGGTCGTGTCGAGCCGGGACCGCTGGCGACCGTGCTCGTCGAAGTTCGTCGGGTCGAGCCAGGCGTCGTACGCCGGCCGCAGCCGGCCGAAGTCGACGTCAGTCATGGCGAACCAGTCGGTGTCGCGGTTGCGGCCCTTGTAGACCAGCGCGTTGCGGAAGCGCCCCTCATAGGTGAAGCCGAGCCGGCGCGCGGCCGCGGCCGACAGTGCGTTGTGGTGGTCGAGCTTCCACTCGTAGCGGCGGTAACCGAGGTCGTCGAACACGTGGCGCATCAGCAGCACCTGCGCCTCGGTCGCGGCGACCGTGCGCTCCAGGGCGCGGCCGTAGATGATCCCGCCGACCTCGACGCTGCCCGCCGCCGGGTCGCAGCGCATCAGTGTCGCGTGCCCCTGGGCCAGCCCGCCTCCGACCCCATCGGTGGGGACGATCGCGAACGTCACGACGGAGTCGTCGGCGACCATCCGGTCGATCAACGCGTCGGACTCCTCCCGCGACGCCGGCATCTCGTGCGGGCGGTAGGTCCAGCGCCACGCGTCGTCCGGCGCGCACAGCGCGGCGTACAACGCGTCCGCGTGCTCGGGGCCGAGCGGCTCGAGCGTGACTGTGCGCCCGGGCAGCGTCACCGGCGCCGGTCGAGGTCGGGGCGACCAGCCGGGTACGTCGTCGCCGATGGCCTGACCGTACTGGTTCGTGCGTCCCACAGGGTCAGTCTCCCGCGTCCTACGCTGACGCGCGTGAACGATGACGAGCGGTTCGCCAGGAGCTGGCACCTCGTGGTCGGCGTCGTGGCGAGTGTCGCGATCGTGGTGCAGCTGGTGCTCGCGCTCACCGGCGCCCGGGTCCTAGTCGACGAGACCGAGCCGACGACTCCCGAGACGCTCTACCGCTTCTTCGCCTACTTCACGATCCAGAGCAACCTGCTGGTGGCCGCGTCCTCGTTGATGCTGTCGCGCGATCCCTGGAGCGACGACCGGCGCTGGCGGATCGTGCGCTTCGCCGGCCTGGTCGGCATCACCGTGACGGGGCTCGTGCACTCCTTCCTGCTGCGGCCGCTGCTGGACCTCGAGGGCTTGGACTGGTGGTGCGACAAGACGCTGCACATGGGGGTGCCGGTCCTCGCGGTCCTCGGCTGGGTGCTCTTCGGGCCGCGGCCACGGGTGAGCAACCGCGAGATCGTGGTCGCGCTGGCCTGGCCGGTCGTGTGGCTGGTCGGGACGCTGGTGGTGGGCGCCGCCTCGGACTGGTTCCCCTACCCGTTCCTCGACTTCCGCGAGGAGGGCTGGCGCTCGGTCGCGGTCGTGTGCGTCGGCGTCACCGTGCTCTTCGTCGCACTCATCGCGCTCTTCCACCGGCTCGACAGGCGCCTGCCCGCCCGCGCCCAGGGGAGCCACGTCAGCGGCTGAGGTCCTGCGTGATCTCGCGCCGCTGCCCGTCCATGACGACGCGGGCCAGCGCGCCGTTGACGAGGGGCAGGTACGGCGCCACGTGGCCGCACTCGACGTCCAGGATCACCGGCACGTCGAGCTCACCGAGGGCGTCGCGCACGGCATCGTGTTGGCTCATCCCCTCGGAGCCGGGCGCAAGGGTCCTGGCCACAAGGACGGCCGAGGCGTTGTCGAACCACCCGGCGTACCGCATCGCGTGGAGGTTGCGGCAGATGGAGTACGCCTCCTCGTCGGAGGCCTCGACGTAGACGACGAGGCCGTCGGCGGCGTGCTCACGTCCGAAGCCGGCCACGTCGGCGTACGTCGCGCAGATCGCGCCCAGCACCTCGATGCACCCGCCGGCCAGGCGGCCGGTGACGTCCACGCTGCCCGCTGTCGGGTCCAGCAAGGACCAGTCGCCGGTCCCGTCGAGGTCGAACGTGTCGATCGTGGGGTTGACGGCATAGTCGTCGAAGACCCGGTCGCGGAAACGGCCGACGCCGCGCTGGGTGACCGGCCCCGTGGCCGCGGCGACGTCGGTCCAGTGCAGGAGGCCCTCGGGCGCGGCGAACGGCGTGTCCATCAGGTTCGACCCGTGCAGCGAGGCCCACCCGGTCCGCAGCGTGAGGGGCAACAGCCAGGCGGTGGTGTCGCTGTAGCCGATCGCCCACGTGGGCTCGGCAGCAGCGATCGCGTCCCAGTCCAGCTGGTCGAGGATGTCGAGACCGGTGCCGGCGCCGCCCCACGGAGGTATGACGGCGCGGATCGTCGGGTCCGTCAGCATGGCGGTGAGCTCGGCCGCGCGCTCCGCCTTGGGGGCGCTCATGACGTCCTCGCCGTCCATGCAGTCGCCGACGACGACCTCGAAGCCACGGTCGCGCAGCGCGCGCACCGCCACGTCGAAGCGCGGCACCAGCGGCGCCGGGACGCCGCTCGAGGGCGACGTGACCCCGATCCGGTCGCCGGGGCGAAGGGGCTCGGGGAGGACGATGGCCATGCGTCATGGTGTCCATCCACAGGTCGCGGATCAACGCGATTACGCGTCCGCGGTCGTGGGTAGGTTGCCCGGCGTGACGATGCAGCTGATCCTCGACGCCTTCGACAAGGGCCTCGGCGACGTGCGCGCCGCCTCCGACCGTCTCGGCACCGACCGACGCGCGATCGACCAGCGGGTGCGCGGTTTTCTCGGCAGCGGCTGGACCGGAGTGGCCGCCGACTCCTTCGTCGACGCGTGGGGCGACTGGCTGACCGCCGCGGTCGACGTCGAGGAGGGCCTCGTCGCCATGAGCGGGCTGCTCGTGGCCGCGCGCCGCGACTTCGTCGCCCAGGACGAAGCCTCCCAGCAGGCGCTGGATGCCATCTCGACGCGCATCATCGAGAGGCTCGGCTGATGGGCGGCGCCGGTGGGGCGGGCGGCGACGTCGACGACTACACCCTCGACCGGGACGACCTCGACGACGTGGTCGTCCGGCTCGAAGGCACCGAGTCGGCGCTCCTCACGCTCGCCGCCGACTTGGACAAGCAGATGGCGGTGCTGAAGGAGACCTGGGAGGGGCTTGCCGCGCAGGCACACACCGAGGCCCACCAGGAGTGGGCCCAGGGCATGGCCGCCATGAAGGAGGCGATGACCGACCTGCGCGCCGCCGCCCGGATCGCGCACGGCAACTACCTCGCGGCGGCCGACGCCAACGTGACGATGTGGGAGGGCCTGACGTGAGGCTGGAGGTCAGCGGCACCAGCTATGACTCGGCGGCCGAGGCGCTCTACGGCGCCAACCAGGTGGCCGCGATGGCCTACGACTCCCTGACGGACAAGCTCGCCGGCTACCACGCGCTCGGTGGCGACGACGCCAGCTCGGAGGAGTTCGTCGCCAGCTACGACGAGGCCGCGCAGGCGGCTGTGGACGCGCTGCGGCTGCTCGTGGACGGGCTCGGCACGCTCGGCGACGTCACCTTCGCGTCGGTGCAGAACCACCGACGAGCCAACGCCGACTCGGTCTACGGACGGGCACGACCGACGTACGACGGCGGCCTGCCCGGCGACGGACCCGTCGAGGTCACCGCCTTCACCCCGCCGACCAGCCTCGGCGGCGACAACGACGACCTGCCGGACTGGTGGAACCACGTCGTCGACCACCTCCAGGGCTTCGGCTGGCCGAGCGCCAACACCGACCAGCTCCGGGACGCCGCGACCGCGTGGGAGTCCGCCGCGAGCACCGTCGAGGGCCTCACCGGCAAGATCGACGTCGCGGTCGCCATGCTCGAGACGCAGCGCTCGCCCGAGATCCCGACCGCCCTGTCCGTCCTCGGGACCACGCGGGGTCACGTCGTCGACCTGGCTGCCCAGCTGCGTGCCCTCGGCGAGGCCTGCCGTGACTACGGCACCCAGGTCGACGAGACCCGCCAGACCATCAAGGACCTGCTGCACGACCTCGCCGTCGAGTGCGCGGTCAGCGCCGGTATCGGCGTAGGGCTGAGCTTCTTCACCTTCGGTGGGGCAGGTGTCGTGGCAGGCGGCGTGATCGCCGCGCGGGCCGTGAAGTACGCCGTGCGCATCCTCTCCGCGCTGAAGGCGCTGCGCGCTGCGCGAGCGGTCGTGCGGATCGGCGCCGTTACCGCCAAGCTCGGCCCGATCCGGCTGGCGCTCGAGAACCTCAAGACGGCGCGGGCCCTCGTGCGGATGAAGGAGCTCCCAAGGGCCAAGATGACGACGAACCTCAAGCAGCTGGAGAGCAAGTTCAAGCACGCCAAGGACTTCGGGATCGAGCTGCCACGCGGGCGTGCTGGGTTCGAGGCGTTCAAGAAGGCCCTCGATGACTTCCTCACGGCGCCTGGGACGCGCACCCGAGCCGGCACCTACCGGGGAGACTCGGTGACTATCGGCTTCGACGCGTCGACAGGCTGGGTGGTCGTGCTCAAGCCCGACGGTACGTTCGTGAGCGCATGGCGGATGTCGTACGAGCAGATCCTCAACGTGATCAAGACCGGCAAGCTAGGAGGGGGCTGACATGGAACCCAGCGTCGAGGCGTTGATCAGCCTCATCCGCCGCTTCGTGGCCGGTGAGATCGACGCCCAGACCTTCGACGTCGCGTACCGAGAAGCGTTCTTGCACCTCCCGCTCCTTGGCGAGCCGCTGTTCCCCATCCTCGATCGGCTCGCCATCGAGTGCGTGGAGTACGTCGACGTGCCCGCGCTGCGCGAGCCGGGGGACGTCGGCGACGCAGAGCTCGCAGAGGCAGCCCGCAGAGCACTGCGTGAGCTGGACGCGCTATGACGTCGCGACAGCACACGGAGTCCCAGTGAGGTGGTGGCGCCATCGCGAGGATCCTCGGGTGGACGTCGACGGACCCGAGCTCCGCGAGTCCGGTGACGTCGGCGACGAGGAGCTGGCCGAGGCGACCCGCGAGCCCCTCGCGGACCTGCGCGAGCTGGGGGTCGCATGAGCGCAGCGGCCGACTCACTCCTCGAGCTGACCGGCGACCCAGTGGCGGCTGCGTGGCTGCGCCGGGAGCTGCGCGAGCGCGCGGCGGAGACCGCGGGGACCGAGCTCGGCGACAAGATCGCCGCGGTCCTCGACGGACGCCTGCACGTGCGTGCCCTCGCGACCGACCCCGACTTCGCGCTGCACGCCGAGCGCACCCGATTGGCGTTCGACGACTACTGGGCCGGGCTCGACGCCGACCAGCGGCAGGCCGCGCAGCGGAAGGGCGAGGAGGCCCTCGGCGAGCTCGAGCCCGACGATGGGTGACCTCCCCTTCTGGGTGAAGGCGCTGCTAGCGGGTCGGTTCGTCAACGCGCTCGGGTCGATGGCGTGGGTCTTCATCCCGCTCTACCTCGTCAGCGACCGCGGACTCGACACCCCCGAGGCCGGCACGATCGCCGCCGTCTACGGCGTCGGCATCATCGGCGGCAACCTCGTGGGCGGTTCCCTCGGTGACCGGTTCGGGATGCGTCGCACGCTCGCGGCCGCCTCGCTCGCCTCCGCGGTGGGCTGCGCCCTGGTGCCGGTCACCACCACGTCGGGTCTGCCGGTCGTGCTCGGACTGATGGGGCTGCTCGGCGGCGCCGCCCGACCGGTGTCCTTCGCTCTCGTGACTGGCGCCCTCCCCTCCGACCAGCGTCGGCAGGCCAGCGCGCTGATGCGCGCAGTCAACAACGCGGGGACCGTGCTGGGGCCGCCAGTGGGCGGTTTGGTGGCGGCGTACGACTTCACCTGGATCTTCGTCGGCGACGCGGTGGCCAGCCTGCTGATGCTGGCGGTGGTGCTCGGCGTCGTCCCCCACGTGGAGCGGGTGCCGGTTCCGGAGGGCGTGCCGCGCCGGGTCCTCGGCGCGCTGCGCCGCGACCCCCGGTTCGTGCTGCTGCTGGTGAGCGTCGCCGTCGTCGACACGGCGTACCGCTGGGCTTACACCGCCGTCCCGTGGCAGCTCGAAGAGCTGGGCGCGGAGCCGTGGGTCTACGGCACGACGATCTCGCTCAACTGCGCCCTGATCGTGCTGCTCGAGCCCTACCTCGCCCACCGACTACGCCACCGGGAGGCCTGGCGGCTCATCGCGGCCGGCTTCCTGCTCGTGGGTCTCGGCTGGCTGGTCGTCGCCCCCGCGCCCGGGATCGCCCTCGTCCTGGTCGCCGTCGCCGTGGTGACCGCCGGCGAGATGCTCTACAAGCCGACAGCGACAGCGACGGCGGCCGACCGTGCGCCGGAGGGCATGCACGGCCGCTACCAGAGCCTGTACGGCGCCGCCTCGCTCGGCGGCATGGTCATCGCTCCCCCGCTGGCCGGGGCCCTGTTGGAGTGGGGCGACCGTCGGGTCTGGATCGGCGGAGCCCTCCTGGGCATGGCCGGCGCGGCCACGCTCACGCTCCTCTGGTCGCGCTTGGCGCCTACGCCCGCCGACGCGCTCCCGACCGCCGATCGGCTCGACCCTGTGTGAGATCCCCTGCGGGGGGCTTTTGCGTTTCCCCGTCGGGTCGGTTGTCTGTGGGGTCCTCGCTCCTGCGCTGGCGGCCGGCCTGCGGGTCCGCGGGTGGAGGAGCGCCCACCAGGCCGGGTTCGGGCAGACGTTGCGTCGGCGGCCGCCGGGTAGCCGCCGACGGCGGTCTCGCCGAGCTGACCTGGCGCGCCGCTCCACCCCGCGTGGCCCGTGAGCCGGCCGCCCGCGTTGGTCCTCGGCGTTGCGCGAAGCCGGGTTCCGGACCACCAAGGCCCCGCGCGCTGTGGATGGGCCTGGCCCCCTCTTCGTGAGGAACGAGCGAAGAGGGTGGTTTGCGCGCGGGGCCTTGGTGGGCCGGAGCCCGGCGCACAGCGCAACGACGAGGACCCCACAGACCAGCCAGACCCCAGGGGAAACGCAAAGCCCCCGCAGGGAACCCGAGAAGGCCGATGCGAAGGCAAATGCCAGAGTGGCCCCGTGATGAGCCTGCGCGCAGCCATTCATGCCGCTTCGGGGGTCCCCCGCATCTTCACGGCGGCGCTCAAGGCGGGAGCGTCCCCGGTCGACGCGGCCCAGGTGGTCTCGATCTCCGCGGCGGCGACCACGGTCGCGACCCGCCGCGGGCGGGGCGTGCCGGGACGGCAGAACGCGACCCGGCACTTCGTGTGGCAGGCGCTGCTCACCGCCCGGCACGGCGTCGAGCTGGCGCGGTCGGTGGCTGACGCCCAGGAGGTCGGTACGCCTGACCGACGGGACTCACAGGCCGACCGGCACAACAACGACGTCGGGCAGCGCTACGGGGGCGAGCATGCGGTCGACCTGGCCGGCCTGTCGATCCGCGAGGCGGCCGACCGGCTCGCCGGGGTGGCCCTCGAGAAGTGGGCCAACGGCGAGCTCGCCGGCGTCAGTCGCTGAGCAGGTCCCGTACGGCGGCGAGGCCCGACTCGACCTCGGCGAAGCTGGTCGAGAGCGGTGACAGGCCCACACGAAGGCCGTCGGGGTCGCGGTAGTCGGGGATGATGTCGCGCTCCCAGAGCGTGGCCACGACCTCGCGCATGCGCGGGTGGGTGAGGGTCACGTGACCGCCGCGCTCGGCCGGGTCACGGGGTGAGGTGAGCTGGACGCCGAGCGGGGCCAGCCAGGCGTCGGCCAGCTCCACGGCGTACGACGTGAGGGCCACCGACTTCGCGCGCACGGCGTCGACACCGGCCTCGTCGATGAGGGCGACCATGTCGGCCAGGGCGAGCATCCCGACCACGGCGGGGGTGCCGGAGATGAAGCGCCGGATGCCGGCGGAGGGGGTGTAGCCCGGCCCCATCAGGAACGGGTCGGCGTGTCCCATCCAGCCCTGGACGGGCTGGCGCAGGGAGTCCTGGTGCCGCTCGGCGACGTACCCATAGGCCGGGGAGCCGGGGCCGCCGTTGAGGTACTTGTAGGTGCAGCCGACCGCGAGGTCGACCTCCCACTCGTCGAGCGCGGTCGGCACCACGCCGGCGGAGTGGCACAGGTCCCACAGCACGGGCGCGCCGGCGTCGTGGGCGAGCCGGGTGATCGCGGGCACGTCGGCGAGGTGGGCGGACCGGTAGGCGACCTGGCTGAGGACCAGCAGCGCGGTCTGCTCCCCCACGAGCGGAGCGAGCAGCTCGGTGGTGACCCCGGAGGCACGATCGACCTCGGCCCAACGGACGGTGAGGCCGCGCTCGGCGGCGATGCCCTCCACGATGTAGCGGTCGGTCGGGAAGTTGTCGTCGTCGATGACGATCTCGGTGCGGCCCGGCGGCGCTGCGTCCACGGCGGCCCGGATCAGCTTGTAGAGCAGCACCGTCGTGGAGTCGCCGACGAAGGTCTGGCCGGGTGCGGCGCCGAGGCAGACCCGCCCGATCTCGTCGCCGAGCGTGAGCGGCAGCTCGTACCACCGCTCGTCCCAGCCGCGGATCAGCCGGCCGCCCCACTCGTCGCGCACGAAGTCCGCGAGGTGGTCGGCAGTGACGCGCAGCGGACGGCCCAGGGAGTTGCCGTCGAAGTAGACCAGCGGGGTGTCGGCGCCCACGAAGCGGTCGCGGAGTGCGGCGAGCGGGTCGGCAGCGTCGAGAGGGCCTGGGTTCAGGTCGGTCACGACCGCATCGTCTCTCACTGGAAGCTGACGAAACGCACCGGCGGCGTGACTCGGCGGACGGCCTGCGCTGTCATCCGCGGCCGGTCCTCGTCGTAGAACAGCTTGAAGCCCATCGTGAAGAGCTTCGGGCGGGCGACGGCGTGGTACGTCGCGAGCTTCTGCCCCGGGTTGCCGAAGCCGTCGACGTGCTGGACGAGGGCGAGTCCCTCGCGCGCCTTCACGCGGTGGATGTCCGGGATCATGTCGCTGCGGAACTGGTGGAGCATGAAGACCTTCTCGGGCAGGTTGCGCTCCTCGACGATGCCGGCCAGCCAGGCGGAGACGCGGTTGACCTCTTTCGCACTGACCTGGCCGATGGTCCGGCCCGGGACCTCGCGTGGGCCCATCCGCCACTCGGGGTCGAGCGCGAGGCCGACGTACGGCTTCTCGAGCGCCCACCGCCAGCGCTTCGCGACGGTGAGGAAGTCGCTGCGGCCGGGCTGGAGGTCGAGCACGAGCAGCGCGCCGTTGCGACGGGCGGCCCGGACGTAGGGCTCGACCAGGCGGTGGCTGATGTCGTGGCTGAAGTCACCGTCGTCGCCGGGCCCGGCGTCCGCGACGGTCACGATCAGCTCGTAGACCGGGAGCAGCAGCTCGCCGTTGCGCAGGAACGGCTGACCGGCCTTGACCACGCGCTCGTGCGCGGCGTCGATGTCGGTCTCGCCGAGCACGCCGAGCACGCCGGTCCCGGCGGTGCCGTAGTAGGCGGTCAGGAAGCGTCGGTGGCCGAACACCTTGGTGCCGCCGCCGGGGAGTTCCACTCGCTGCGCGGCGCGTTCCCGCTCCTGGGGCACGGCGGACGGGGTGCTGTCCGCCGACGGACGGACCCGAGGGGCCTGGTCGGTCGCGGTGGCGAGCTGCCCCTCGGCGAGCACGCCCGGCAGGGCCACGGGTACGGCCAGCAGGACGAGTCCGGCGATGGCGGCGACCAGCGAGCGGGGGGTCTGGGACCGCATGCGGGGAGCCTAGGTGCCTCCACCCCTGAGGGTGGGCACCCCGCGCCGGTGCGAGCGGGTCAGCCGCAGATGGCCCCGTGGGCTGCGGACTGCACCAGCTTGGAGTACTTCGCCAGCACGCCGCGGGTGTACGTCGGCGGGAGCGGCTCCCAGCCGTCCTTGCGCGACTCGAGGTCGGCGTCGATGTCGAGGCGCCGGTTGGCCACGTCGAGGGTGATCGGGTCGCCGTCGCGAACGAACGCGATCGGACCGCCGTCGACGGCTTCGGGCGCGATGTGGCCGACGCAGAGACCGGTCGTGCCACCCGAGAAGCGGCCGTCGGTGATCAGCAGCACGTCCTTGCCGAGGCCGGCGCCCTTGATCGCGCCGGTGATGGCCAGCATCTCGCGCATGCCCGGGCCGCCCTTGGGACCTTCGTAGCGGATGACGACGACGTCGCCTGCCTTGATCTCACCGGCGGTCAGCGCATCGAGGGCGGCGCGCTCGCGGTCGAAGACACGGGCCGTGCCGGTGAAGGTCGACTCGTCGAAGCCGGCGCTCTTCACGACCGCGCCCTCCGGGGCGAGGGTGCCTTTGAGGATGGTCAGGCCGCCGGTGCGGTGGATCGGGCGACCGAGGTCGCGGATCACGTCGTCGTCGACCTTCGGCGGTGCCAGGGCGTCGAGGTTCTCGGCCATCGTCTTGCCGGTGACCGTGAGCGTGTCGCCGTGCATCAGCCCGGCGTCGAGCAGCGCTTTCATCACCATGGGGATGCCGCCGACCTTGTCGACGTCGTTCATGACGTAGCGGCCGAACGGCTTGAGGTCGCCGAGGTGCGGCACCTTGTCGCCGATCCGGTTGAAGTCGTCGAGCTCGAGGTCGACGTCGGCCTCGCGCGCGATCGCGAGCAGGTGGAGGACCGCGTTGGTGGAGCCGCCCAGCGCCATGACCACCGCGATGGCGTTCTCGAACGCCTCGCGCGTCATCACCTGGCGGGCGGTGATGCCCTGGCGCAGCATGCCGACGACCGCCTCGCCCGAGCGGTGGGCGAACCCGTCGCGGCGCCGGTCGACCGCGGGCGGTGCCGCGGAGCCCGGCAGGGACATGCCGAGGGCCTCGGCGACCGAGGCCATGGTGTTGGCGGTGTACATGCCCCCGCAGGCACCCTCGCCGGGACAGATCGCCCGCTCGATCCGGTCGACCTCCTCGCGGGTGATCTTGCCGGCCAGGCAGGCGCCGACGGCCTCGAAGGCGTCGATGATCGTCACGTCACGGCCGTCGACCTGGCCGGGCATGATCGAGCCGGCGTACAGGAAGACGCTGGCGAGGTCGAGACGCGCGGCCGCCATCAGCATGCCGGGCAGCGACTTGTCGCAGCCGGCCAGCAGGACCGAGCCGTCGAGGCGCTCGGCCATCATCACCGTCTCGACGGAGTCGGCGATCACCTCGCGGCTGACCAGCGAGAAGTGCATGCCCTCGTGACCCATGGCGATGCCGTCGGAGACTGAGATGGTGCCGAACTCGAGCGGGTACCCACCCGCCGCGTGCACGCCGTTCTTGACCGCCTGCGCCAGCCGCTGGAGCGAGAGGTTGCAGGGGGTGATCTCGTTCCACGACGACGCGACGCCGATCTGCGGCTTGGCGAAGTCGTCGTCGCCCATGCCGACCGCGCGGAGCATGCCCCGGGCTGCGGCTTTCTCGAGTCCGTCGGTGACGTCGCGCGAACGGGGCTTGATGTCGTGCTCGGGCATGGGCGTGAGCCTACGGGGGTCAGGGGATGGTGATGTCGTCCGACCGGAAGGCGGGCGCGAGCACGAGGGTGGGCTCGCCCCAGAGCCGGGAGAGCTCGTCCAGCAGCCTGCGGGCGTACGCCGTCAGCGGGGCAGGGCCGGGCAGCCGAGACGCCAGCCACAGCCGGTGCAGGATCTTGGGACGCGCGGTCGGGCCGTCCAGGCCGTCCGGCCCGCGGTCCTCCTCGATGGCGGTCTCGATCTGCCAGGAGCACGACGACAGGCACCAGCCCAGCGTGGCGAGGTCGAGATCGGCGAGGAACCGGTCGCCGGTGACCGAGGGCACCCGCGGTGCGACGGCCGCCCGGTAGCGGTCGACGGCGCCGTCGGCCACGGCGTCGGGCAGCCGCCAGGAGCACCAGCACGTCGGCCACGGCACGCGCAGGTAGGCGACGTCCCAGATCGGGTGCCGCACCTCGGCGAACTCGTGGTCGAGCAGCACCACCCGTCCGTCGGACAGCAGGTTGTTGTCCGGGCAGGCGTCGCCCGGGGTGAGCACGGGCGGGGCCGGCCCCAACCCGGCGGTGAGGTCGCGCAGCGCCTCGAGGAAACCGGGTGGCGCAGCGACGCCCAGCCGCTGGCCCACGCCCTCGTAGCGGTCGGCGGCGTAGCTGAACGTTCCGGGCATCCGGTGGGTGTCCATGTCCTTCGCGCGGGCGCTGAGGCGACGGCCGTAGGTGTCGAGGACGTCGTCGTCGCCGGCCAGGTGCAGTGCCGCGATCGCGTCGACCCAGCCGTCGATGGCGGCGCTCGCCGCGTCCGGATCCCGGCCGAGCAGCGCGTCGGCGACGGTCGGGTGGGTGCCCAGGTCGGCGAGGACCACCAGGTCGGGGTCGTGGCTGGAGCCGAGCAGCCGGGGGCCGACGCCCGTGCCCGCGAGCGCCTCGAGGGCCGCGGGCTCGCGCGCGTAGGTGCCGCCGTCTCGCGAGAGGTACTGCTTGACGACGTACGTCGTGCCGTCCGCGTCGGCGACCCGGCAGACCTGGCTGCGGTCGCTGCCTCCGAGCTGCCGCTCGAACCGCAGGGGGGAGAGCCCGGCGGCCGAGGCGGCGGCGGTCAGGGCGCGGTCGTCGAGCACGCCGGACAACCTAGTCGCCGCACCCGCGCACGCCCACTAGGTTGTCCGGGGTGCTGACGCCCGCGTCCGGACCCGCCGTCGCCGCCGCGTTCGGGCTGCCGGGTGACGCCATGATGACCGGCCCCGTCGCCCGCGGTGAGCAGGGCCAGGTCTGGCGGCTGGAGACCGGACCGGCCGACTCCAGGGCGGCGTACGCCGTCAAGGACCCGTTCGTCGAGACGACCCCCGACGACGCGCTGGCCGACGCGGCGTACCAGGACCTCGTGCGCGCGGCCGGCGTGCCGATGCCGGCCGTGCTGCGGACTCCCGACGCGCAGGTGTTGGTCGAGGTCGACGGATCCCTGGTACGGCTCTACGACTGGGTCGACGTGCTGCCCCGCGACCGGCGCCTCGACCCTGCCGAGGTGGGCGCGCTGCTGGCTCAGATCCACCGGGTGGTCGTCCCGGTCGACCAGCCCGCCGACGACTGGTACGCCGCTCCGGTGGGCGCGGCGCGGTGGAGCGAGCTGGTCGGCACGTTGGCGGACGCCGGAGCGCCGTTCGCCGACGACCTGGCCGCGCTGGTGCCGCGGCTGCTCGAGGTCGAGGGGATCGTCGAGCCCTACCGCGCGACCCAGCGCTGCCACCTCGACCTGTGGGAGGACAACCTGCTTCCCGGCGCGGACGGCGGCCTCGTGGTGCTGGACTGGGAGAACAGCGGCCCGGGCAGCCCCTCCCAGGAGCTCGGGTCGGCGCTGTTCGTCTTCGGGCTCGAGGATCCCGACCGGATCCGCGCCCTCCACGCGGCGTACGTCGCCGCGGGCGGTCCGGGCCGGGTGACCACCCCTGGCGACCTCACCATGCTGGTCGCCCAGCTCGGTCACATCACCGAGATCGCGTGCCGGCGCTGGCTCGACGCCCCGGACGAGGCGGAGCGGCGTCACGTCGAGGCGTGGGCGCGGGAGGGGATCGACGAGCCGGTGACGCTGGCGACCGTGGAGCGGATCGTCGACGCCGTGAGCTGATCAGCTCTCCGCGGCGGACTTGAGCCGCGCGAGCCCCTTCTCGAAGTCCTTGCCGAGCATCTTGTCCATGTTGAACATCCGGGCGAACACGGCGGCCATGCCTTTGTTCTCGCCGGTCATCCGCCAGGCCACGTGGCTGCCCGCGCCGCCGTTGCCGGTCGGCTCGATCGCGAAGCTGACGTCGTTGCGTGCCTTCCAAGGCTTGAGGAACGAGAGCTTGATGTCGATGCGCGCCGGGTTGGACTCGGTGATCTCCATCGCCCCCTCCCCGGCCTTCTTGTTGCCGCGCCACGCGTAGTGGGAGCCGACCCCCTGGGCGGGGCCGGAGTACTCACGCTGGAGGTCGGGGTCCAGGTCCTCCCACGGCGACCACTGCTGCCAGTTGCGGAAGTCGTTGATCAGGGCGTGCACACGCGCCGGGTCGGCGTCGATGTCCATCTCGCGCACGTAGGTGAACTCGGCCATGCGCGGCACCTTAGACCCTCCCTAGGGAGGGTCGGGAGTGTTCCTGACCGATCGGTTGGTTTTGAGCAGCGGAGCCCGCCCGCGAGGAACGAGCGGACGGCGTGGGCGCGGCCAGGTCGAGCAGCCGCGCCGCTGAGCTTGCGAAGCGGCGGTCAGGCGTGTCGAGGCAGGTCTGTCAGATCCGGGCCGCGCGCACCACCATCACGTCGGGCAGGTCCCGGGCGACCTCCTGCCAGGTCGCGCCCTCGTCGGCCGACGCCCACACCGCGCCGTTGCGGCCTCCGAAGTAGAGACCCGCCGTGTCGTGGCCGTCGGTGCACATCGCGTCGCGCATCACCGCGACGAAGTAGTCATCGGGCAAGGAGCCCTCGCCGAGCGGCGCCCACGTGGAGCCGGCGTCCTGCGAGCGCCAGACCCGGGCCTTGCCCTCGACCGGCCACCGCGCGCCGGCGTCGGCGATGGGGAAGGTGAACACGGTGTCGGGGTCGTGCGGGTGCACCACCATCGCGAAGCCGAACTCGGTCGGGAGACCCGGCGCGATGTCCTGCCAGGAGTCGGCGGCGTCGTCGGAGCGGTAGACCCCTCCGTGGTTCTGGAGGTAGAGCCGGTCGGGCTTGCCGGGGTGCCGGGCGATCTTGTGGACGCACTGGCCGAACTCGGGATAGTTGCGCTCGCCAGGGAAGAACTCCGCCTTCACGCCCTGGTTGGCGGGCTCCCACGTCGAGCCGCCGTCGCTGGTGCGGTAGACCCCGCCGGTCGAGATGGCGGCGATCACGGACCGGGGGTCGGTCGGGTGCGGCAGGATCGTGTGGAAGGCCTGCCCGCCGTAGCCCTCGCCCCACTCCTTGCGGTGCGGGTGCTCCCAGAGCCCGCGCACCAACTCGAAGCTCTCCCCGCGGTCGGTCGAGCGGAAGATCGCGCCCGGCTCGGTGCCGGCGTACACCACTCCAGGCTCGGCACCCTGCGTGAGCTGCCAGACCCGCGCGAGCGTCGCCTCGGTGTCCTCGGGGAAGCGGATGGCGCCGTTGGGCGTCTCCTGCCACGACTCGCCGAGGTCGTCGGAGCGCCACACCTGCGGGCCGAGCCACGAGGAGGACGCACCGGCCAGGATCCGCGGCCGGTCACCGCTGGTCTCGACGGTGGCGGAATAGACCTCCTCCATCTGGAAGTGCGGCCCGGTCCACGACCAGGACGCCCTCTCGTCGTCCGACTGCCCGACCCACAGGCCCTTGCGCGTCCCGACCAGCAGAACCGTGCTCATCCGTGCTCCTCCTCGATCGACTTCGACCCTCGACGTCACGGTAGACCCGGCCACCCCCATGGATTCATCTCGATCCGGACACGATCTTCACGATGACCATTTCCGCGCAATTGCGCCGTTAGGGCCGTCGTGCGGCGGTTTCGAAGACCATTTCCGCGCAATTGCGCTGTCAGGGCGCTCGTGAGCGGCCTCCGCTAGCGTGGCCGGGTGCCGCCGCGCTCCGATTCGACGCCGCTGCACATCTCGCCCGTGTGGCTGGTGCTCACCGGCATCTTGTCGGTGCAGTTCGGCGCGGCGATCGCGAAGTACCTCTTCGACGAGATCGACCCGACCGCCATGGTGTGCCTGCGCCTGCTCACGAGCGCGGCGGTGATGCTGCTGCTCGCGCGGCCGCGGCTGAAAGGGCGCTCCGGGGCGGACTGGCGGGTCGCGGTCGCCTTCGGGCTGAGCCTCGGCCTGATGAACTGGGCGATCTACCAGTCCTTCGCCCGGATCCCGATCGGCATCGCGGTGACCATCGAGTTCATCGGCCCGTTGGCGCTCGCCGTGATCGGGTCGCGTCGACCGCGCGACCTCATCTGGGTGGCGCTCGCCGCCGCCGGCGTCGCCCTCCTCGGGCTGGAGCCGGGCGAGGTGACGCTCCCGGGGGTGCTGTTCGCGCTCGTCGCGGGCGGGTCGTGGGCGGCGTACATCCTGCTCAGCGCGCGTACCGGCCGGCACTGGCCCGGCCTCGACGGGCTGGCCGTGGCGAGCGTGGTGGCGGCCCTGCTCATCACCCCCTTCGCGCTCGGCACGGCGGGGTCGGCGCTGCTCGACCCGCGCATCCTGGCGCTGGGCGCGCTGGTGGGCCTGCTCAGCTCGGTCGTGCCCTACTCGCTCGAGCTGATCGCGCTGCGCACCATGTCCACCCGACTGCTCAGCGTGCTCATGAGCCTCGAGCCGGCCGCAGCCGCGCTGGCGGGGCTGCTGCTGCTCCGCGAGCTGCTCACTTCCCTGCAGGTGCTCGCCATCGCGTGCGTCATCGCGGCGAGCATCGGCGCCACCCGCTCCAGTCCGTCGGCGCCCATGGCCGAACCCGCACCGAACTAGTCGGGGTGCTGGGGCACAATCGCGGCATGTCGACCACCGTCCGGGCTCCTGCCGCGGCGGGCTTGCTGCTGGTCGCGGTGACCGCGCTGCTGGTGTCCGGTTGTGGCGACGGCGCCCCGGAGGTCGGCGGGGCGACCGTCACCGCCGAGCCGTCCGACGACGGGCCGTCCGACGACGGGCCGTCCGACGACGGGCCGTCCGACGACGGGTCCGAGCCCGACCCGCCAGCTCGGCCCGAGGTCGTCGCCACCGTCGCCGACGGCCTGTCCGTCCCGTGGGGCATCGACTTCCTGCCCGACGGGTCCGCGATCGTGACCGAGCGCGACACCACGCGGGTGCTGCGCATCACCGCCGACGGGGAGGTCGACGAGCTCGGCCGGGTCGGCGCCGAGCCTGAGGGCGAGGGGGGCCTGCTCGGCGTCGCCGTGTCTCCCGACTTCGTCACCGACTCCTTCGTGTACCTCTACCTCACCACCGCCGAGGACAACCGCGTCGTCCGGGTGCCGTACGACGGCGCCAGGCTCGGCGATCCAGAGGTGGTGCTCGACGGCATCCCCAACGGCTTCATCCACGACGGCGGACGGCTGGCGTTCGGCCCGGACGGGATGCTCTACGTGTCGACCGGCGAGACCGGTGAGCCCTCGCTGGCCCAGGACCGGGACTCCCTGGGCGGGAAGATCCTGCGCGTCACCCCCGACGGCGAACCAGCGCCGGGCAACCCGTTCGCGGGCTCGCCGGTGTGGTCGTGGGGTCACCGCAACGTGCAGGGGTTGGCCTTCGACGACGACGACCGGCTGTGGGCCTCGGAGTTCGGGGACTCGACCTGGGACGAGCTGAACCGCATCGAGAAGGGCGACAACTACGGCTGGCCCGAGGTCGAGGGGCAGGGCAACCGCGAGGAGCTCACCGACCCGCAGGTGGTGTGGCGCACCGAGGACGCCTCGCCCTCCGGGCTCGCCTACCTCGACGGGCACGTCTGGATGGCTGCCCTACGCGGCGCCCGGCTGTGGCGCGTCGACGTGTCGACCGGCACCGCCAAGGACCCGCAGGACTTCTTCGTCGGCGACTACGGGCGGATGCGGGCGGTCGTCGTCGCCCCGGACGGCAACCTGTGGGTCACGACGTCCAACCGCGACGGCCGCGGCGAGCCCGCGGCCCAGGACGACCGGATCCTGGTGGTCGACGTCAACGGCGGCTGACCGTGCCCTCGATCACCGCTCGGCGGGACGCCCTGCGCAGGGTGTGCAGCACCGCCGGCCCGAGGACGAGGATCGCGACGGACGTGGTGATCGCCCGGCCGGTGTCCCAGGAGCCGGTCGAGGTGAGCAGCGTGTAGTAGGCGAAGCGCTGCAGGTTCTCGGTCAGCGGGTCGCCCGGGACGAACGACAGCCCCCCGTCGGGCGCCGCGCCCGGGATCTCCACCCCGAGCAGGAACGGCCATCCCGAGAGGTTCATGAAGAGCCCGAAGGCGTACGCCGCCACGATCCCGTAGACCGCGAGCATCATGATCTCCGCGCGGCCGGTCACCCGGCGAGGCAGCAGTCCGGCGAACATGCCGACCCAGGCGCAGACCAGCATCTGGAAGGGCAGCCACGGTCCCACTCCCGCCGTCATCAGCGCCGAGGCGAAGAGCGAGGTGCACCCGAGCGCGAACCCGAAGCCCGGGCCGAAGACCCGGCCTGCGAGCACCAGCAGGAAGAAGACCAGCTCGATGCCGGCTACCCCCGCGCTCAGCGCGCGCAGCACGGCGTTGATGGCGCTGAGCACCCCCAGGACGGCGAGGACGCGGGCGTCCATGCCGCCCTCGCTCATCTCGGCAAGCACGACCACGACCACGAGCGGCAGCAGCGCGAGGAAGAGGAAGGGCGGGTCCATCCGCTCGCCGACGGGCACCTTCACCAGCAGCGGCCAGACCAGCATCATCAGTCCGGCCAGCGAGGCGACACCGAGGACGAGGAGCGAGCGGGGTCGCAGCGGCACCGCGTGCACCGCACGAGGGACCCCCGGCCTGACTTCCGGCCTGACTTCCGGCCTGACCTCTGGCCTGACCTCTGGCCTGACCTCTGGCCGGATCTCCGGTCGGATCTCCGGTCGGATCTCCGGCGCGCTCACGAGGCCGCTCCCGAGGTGAGTGCGAGCTCATCGACCCGCAGCCACGGCGGGCCGAGGATCTTGGTCACCTGCGGCGCGAACGCGGGCGACTCGGCGACCACCCGGCGTACCGGGCCCGACGAGACGACCTCGCCGTCGGCGAGCACCACCACGTCGTCGGCGACCTGCGCCACGAACTCGACGTCGTGCGTGGCGACCAGCACCGCGTGACCCTCGGCCGCCAGCGAGCGCAGGTGGTCGGAGAGGTGCCGCTTGGCGGGGTAGTCGAGGCCGCGCGTCGGCTCGTCGAGCAGCACGACGCGGGGCCGGGAGGTCAGCACGATCGCCAGGGCGAGCGCGAGTCGCTGACCTTCGGAGAGGTCGCGCGGGTGCTGGTCGCCGGGCAGGCCCGGCACCAGCCGGTCGAGCAGCGCGCGGCAGGTGCCGGCGGCCGTGCCGGACCCGGCGTCCGCGGCCGAGCACTCCTCGTCGACGGTCTCGAGGTAGAGCAGGTCGGCAGCCGTCTGCGGCACCAGCCCGACGAGCCCCCGCCGCTGCCCAGCGTCGACGGCAGCGGGATCGACGGGGGTCGCGTCACCGACCGCGACCTCGCCTGCGCGACGCCGACCGCTCCCCTGCAACGTCCACAGCAGCGTCGACTTGCCCGAGCCGTTGCGTCCCATCAGCGCGGTCACCGAGCCCGTCGGCAGGGTCAGGGCGACCTCACGCAGGGCCACGACCCTGCCGTGGGTGACCGTGATCCCGCTCGCCGCCAGCAGCGGCGCCGTCGCAGCACGTTCGGGGACGACCGTCGGCACCGGCAGCGTGAGGCCTCGGGTACGCCGGCGCGCGTCCCGGACCGTCAACGGCAACGGCTGCCAGCCGGCGGCGCGCCCCAGCTCGACGATCGGCGGCACGACCGGCGAGTGCGGCAGCACCTCGTCGGGCACTCCGACGAGCACGCCCCCGTCGCCGGTCAGCAACGCGATCCGATCGGCGAAGGGCAGCACGCGCTCGAGCCGGTGCTCCGCCAGCAGCACCGAGAGCCCGGCGTCGTGGACCAGGCGGGTCAACGTGGCCAGCACGTCCTCGGCCGCGGTCGGGTCGAGCGCGGACGTCGGCTCGTCGAGCACCAGCAGTCGCGGGTGCATCGTGAGCACGCTCCCGATCGCGACCCGCTGCTGCTGTCCTCCGGAGAGGGTGCGCAGGTCACGGGCGCGCAGGTCGGCGATGCCGAGCAGGTCGAGCGTCTCCTCGACGCGTCGGCGCATCGTGGCGGTCGGGAGGCCCAGCTGCTCCAT
Source organism: Nocardioides bigeumensis (assembly GCF_039531755.1). Classification (NCBI taxonomy): domain Bacteria; kingdom Bacillati; phylum Actinomycetota; class Actinomycetes; order Propionibacteriales; family Nocardioidaceae; genus Nocardioides; species Nocardioides bigeumensis. Next base: position 249,301 of record NZ_BAAAQQ010000002.1, on the reverse strand, counting down.
GCCGTAGGCCAGCTCCTCCTCGACGGTGTCGGTGACGAACCCCGCGAGCGGGTCCTGGCCGACGTAGCCGATCCGGTCCGCACGCTCGCGGGGCGGTGCGTGCAGGATGCTCGCCCCGTCGAGGAGCACATCCCCGGAGAGCCGGCCTCCCGTGAACCGCGGCACGAGGCCGGTGAGCACACCGAGCAGGGTGGACTTGCCCACACCGGTGCGCCCCGACACCACGACCAGCTCGCTCTCCTCGACGACCAGGTCGACGCGGTCGAGGACGGGTGCCGAGGCGTCGTCGTAGCGCACGGTGACCTCGCGCAGCTCGATCATCGGGCGGCCACCGCCTCTCGCTCGGACGCCTCCTCAAGGGCCGGGGCCCCCTTCGGCACCGTCGACGTCGGCGGCGGCGCCAGGACGGCGGGCGCGAGTCCGACGAGGCAGCCGACCAGCGCCAGCACGCTCAACGTCGGCGTCAGGTCCACACCGGGGTGCGCGACGAACAGCTGGGTCCTCCCGACCTCCCACATCGCCACGGCGACGACCACGCCCGAGGCCGCCACCAGCAGCTCGGCGGCCTGCCACCGCTCTGGTCGGTAACGCGTCCGATCGACGCGGCGGCCGGCGCTCCAGAGACCCGCGACGGCGGCGACTGATCCCAGCGCGAGCATCGGCACGGCGAGGACCCGTGGAGCCGTGAGGTCGAGCACGGCGTACGTGCCGACGCAGATGCCCAGGAGCCCGACGACGAGCAGGGTCCCGGTGAGGCGCCGGGCGCTGCTGTCGAGGCCGGGAGCCCGGCCGTAGCCGCGCGAGTCCATGCCCGCCGCGAGAGCGAGCGAGCGTTCCAGCGCGTCCTCCAGGACCGGCACCAGGAAGCGCCGCAAACGGCCCACGCGGCCACTCGGCCCGCCACGCAGGTTCTGTGCCGACCGCACGCGGCGCACGCTGTCGGCGAGCTGGGGAAAGATCGTGACGGCGACGACCAGTGCCGTGCCGATCTCGTAGAGGGCGGGCGGCACCGACTTCAGCAGACGCTTGGGGTTGGCCAGGGAGTTGGCCGCGCCCACGCAGATCACGAGGGCGGCCAGCCGCAGGCCGTCGTACAGCCCGGCCAGCAGGGACTGCTGCGTGACCGGCCCGAGCAACCGGACGCCGGCGACCCAGTCGGGCAGCGGGATCTCGGGAAGGTCGAGCAGCACGCGGCCACCGTCCACGCCACCGAAGACCAGCCGGAAGACCACGCGCATGACGACGATGACGATCGCCAGGCCGACGTACAACCGGAACGATCCGGACCACGCGTGGTCCGACCGCCGGGCGGCGACGACCACGGCTGCCACCGTCATCAGCAGGAGCAGCGTCAGCGGGTTGGTGGTCATCGAGGAGCCCGCCGCGAGACCGAGCGCCCACAGCCACCAGGCCACGGGGTGCAGGTCACGCGGCAGGCGGCTCATGGGACGGCACGAGGAGCGAGTGGGATCACGCGGCCCTCCGGCCGCGGACGACGACGATGCCGGCCACGATCGCGCCCAGCACGGCCAAGATGGCGAGCACCAGTGGCAGTGGCACGGACCCGCCGCCGGCGGCCGGGTCCGCGGCTTCGCTGGACACGGGCGTGGTCGCGTCGGTCGCCTCTGCGGTCGCCGTCGTGGCGCCGTCGCTGGCGGGCTCGCTGGCGGGTTCGCTCGCAGGGTCGCTCGCAGGATCGGTGGTCCCGCTCGCGCTTGCCGACCCTGCCGACCTCGTCGATCCCGGAGGCGTCGTCTCTGCCGGGTCTGCCGGGTCTGCCGAGCCGCCCTGCCCTGGATCGGCCGACGGCGATGCGCTTCCGGACGACCCGGCCTGGGGGCCGCCGCTGGTCGGCGTACCCCCCGAGCTCTTGGTCGGCGTGCTGCTGGGCGACTTCGACGGACTCTTGGTCGGGCTGGTCGACGGCGACGCGCCCGAGGTCGGCGAGCTGCTGGCGCTCGGGGAAGCCGAGGGGGATGCCGAGGGCGACGCGGCGGTGGCCGGAGGGGCGGCCGCCGGCGGCCCCTGCGACGCCCCCTGCCAGGCGAATCCGACAGACCCTCCTGCCGGGATGGTCAACGCCGTGGGGCCCAGGGAGGCGTAGGCCCACGACCCCGAGGTGCCGTTGGACCAGTACAACGCCCAGTAGGCGTTGGACGGGGGTGTGTTGACGCAGGGGTCCTCGGCGGGCACGCCGTCGATCCGGCAGAGGAAGCCCGGCTGGCGCTGGACGTAGGTGACCGTGTAGCCGTTGTCGGTGAGGAGCGCCGCTGCGCTCTTGCCGCCGCCGTCGGCGTCGCACAGCGTCTGCGTGCCACCGCCGAGCTCACGGAAGTCGACGACGACGCTGACCCCGCCTGCGTCCTGGCAGACCGCCGCGGCGGCGGGCGCCGCCGACGCGACGAGGCCGGCGACGAGGGCGACCGGCGCCGCCGCCGCGGCCAAGAGGGCCGCGGCGACGAGCCGGACGGTACGACGGGACGAACGGGTCATCGAACGACGCGGAAGGTCGCGCTGCCCCTCCGCAGGTTCTTGAACTGGCCGAAGACCTTGACCTTCTTCTTGCCCGGCTTGGCCAGCTTCTTCTTGATCTTGAACTTGGCCTTGAAGACGCCCTTCGCGTCGGCCACGCCCTTGGCCACGCGCTTGCCGCCCACCCGGACGACGACCTTCTCTCCCGCCTCGAGACGCGAGACCTTGACGACCTGCTTCTTGCCCTTGCGGATCGTCTTCTTCTTGACCTTCGCCTTGAGCGTCGTCTTGGCCAGCGTCTTCACCGCGACGGTCTTGGAGCCAGTGGCCGTGGTGAGGGTGAACGTCGAGATCGCCGTCTTCGTGGGCAGTGCGACGGTCGTGCCGAGCGGGGCGGCGAGGCCGGTGCCGGTGAGACTGCGTTCCCCGATGATGCCCGGTCCCGTGAGGCAGACTCGCTCCCCCTCGCCCACGCCACCAACGGACAGCGACGCGGTCGTGCCCGCCCGCTGGAACGCGCTCGGGCCCGCGAAGGTGACGTCGGCGGCGGTCAGCGCCGCGAGCAGTCCGGGAGCGGCCTGCGTGCTGGCCCGTCGCCAGACGTAGCGCGCGGCCGGGTCGATGCCGGACGTCTTGGCGGCGTTGAAGGTATCGACGTCGAAGGCGACCGCGCCGTTCTCACCGGCGAGCGGCGAGCCGGACGCGGGGTTGCGGACCTGGATCTTCTGCACCCAGGCGCCCGCGCGACCGGCATCGGCGCACCCGCCCTGCGTGGACAGCGCCCACGCGGCGGACCCGGTGCTGTTGGTGTTGGACACCGAGTCGACCGGGCCGGTCCCGAAGGAACCGTCCGCGCGCTGGGTCGAGCGCAGCCACGCCGTGGCCTTGGTGATCGCGGCGGTGGTGGCGTTGTCCTTGCTGGGGATCGCGACGAGCTGGAGCACCGCGAGGGCGGTCACGTCGGTCGCGGGCGCGTCGTTGCTGTTGCAGGCCTGCTGAGGCGCTCCCTTGGCCGCGAACTGCTCGCGGAAGAAGCCGGCCGGGCACTGCTGCTGCAGGAGGAACGACCGGGCGGCCGCTGCCTCCGGCGAGCCGGCGATGGTCAGCGCGCGGGCGGCGAAGGCCTGGCCGACCGAGTTGGCGTAGTCGGTGTCGGGCTGGTCCCCCGGCGAGTCCGGGTTGGTGTCACCCTGTGCGAGCTTGTCCTCGATGCGCCCGTCGGCCCCGGTCCGGCCCTCGAGCTCGGCGAGGAGGTTGCGGCCGCCGTACGACGTCCCGTTGCCGCCCGCCAGCTGGACGAACGCCAGCGCCTTGGCGAGCTGGCCGGCACCGCGGTGCGTGTCGTCCTCGGTGGGCGTGGGGAGCATGTAGTTGGGGACGTACTCGACGTACTCACCGATGCGCGGCTCGAAGGCGTTGCGGATCTGGGTGACGGTCGCGCCGTGCCCCCCGACGGCGGCCAGCGAGAACGCCGTGTCGAGGGTGAGCCCGAGGTCCTTGTCGAACGGCGGTGAGTAGCCCGACGGCATCAAGCCGTCGACCAGCTCGCCCGTGAGCCAGGCTGCGGTGTCCTGGGCGGGCGACGCCGCCTGGGCCGGCGTCGTGGCCAGGGCCGTGGTGGCTGCCACGGCGGTGGCCGTGGCGAGCGCGAGGACGCGCTTTCGGATGGTGATCACTGGGTTCCTTCCCGCTGCAGAGCGGGTCGGACCAGGTGGTCGAACCCGCTGTGACCTCGACAGCGATTCATGAGGACGTGCCGCGGCAGGTGCTCCGGCTCGCTCCCCCGATCGAGATCGGGTCGGCCTACGGTTGCGGGTCAGCGCCGGACTTCGACCGGCTTCCCCCACGTGCGGACGTGGATGTGTGGTGTGCGCCGCCACCGTACTCCTGCGGGACGTCGGCGGGGAATCCGGGCGCCTTCGGTGGACTGCGGTCGGTCACGTCCGCCGGTGCAGGGTGATGGTGTCGTCGGAGTGATACGTCGTGTCGTATCGGGGGTCGTGGATCTTGCCGCGGTGCCAACTGCAGGCGAGGAAGTGGTCCTTCTGGTCGGTCTTCCCGCCGAGTGCCCAGGGTTCTCGGTGGTGGCTGTCGCACCACGCGGCGGGCACGGTGCACCCGTTGATCTGGCACTCGTGGGTGGTGACGAGCCGGGCTCTGCGCTGCGCTGGCGAGTGGGGGCGGAAGAGTGTGGGATCGATCATCGTGGACACCACGCTAGGCGCGACCACCGACAACCGAGCGTGCCAGAAGCCGTTACCCACAGGTGCATTCGCACTACGTCGGGTTGCTGTCCGGCGGTTCTCGCCGTCGGACAACTGTCTCGCTCTTCGACACCGAGAGCCCTCAGGCGCGCGAGGCGGCCACCGCGAGGGCGTCGACGAAGTCGTTCATCCGGTCACCAGAGTGACCCTTGACCCAGCGGAACGACAGCCCGTCGCCTTCGGCACGCTCGCGGACGAGCTCGACGAGCGGCTGCCACAGGTCCTGGTTGGCGACCGGCTTGCGGGCCGACGTCGTCCAGCCGCGGGCCAGCCAGCCCTCCCACCAGCCGTCGCGGAAGCAGTTCACGACGTACGTCGAGTCGCTGACCACCACCAGCGGCCCGTCCAGCGCGCGCACCGCCTCGAGGGCAGCACGGATCTCCATGCGCTGGTTGGTGCTGACGGCCTCGCCGCCGGAGTCGTACGTCGCCTCGTCGAGCGCCCACGCCCAGCCGCCCGGTCCGGGGTTCCCCCGGCAGGCACCGTCGGTGTAGACCTCGCGGGCGCCGACTGGCGCCGTCATGTCGGCCGGACGGGGCCGGCGGACGCGCGAGCCGGTCAGGACAGCTTCTCCAGGATCAGCTCCCGGACCCGGCCGGCGTCGGCCTGGCCGCGCATCTCCTTCATCACCGCGCCGATGAGGGCGCCCGCCGCGGCGTGCTTGCCGTCGCGGATCTTGTCGGCGACGTCGGGGTTGGCGGCGATGGCGTTGTCGACCGCAGCCGACAGGGCGCCGTCGTCGGAGACGATGGCGAGGCCGCGCGTGGCGACGATCTCCTCGGGCGTCCCCTCCCCCGCGAGCAGACCCTCGAACACCTGGCGGGCCAGCTTGTCGTTGAGCGTGCCTGCGTCGACGAGCGACTGGACGGCGGCCACCTGCGCGGGGCTCACGCCGAGCGCCGAGAGCTCGACACCCGAGTCGTTGGCGCGGCGAGCGAGGTCGGCGAGCCACCACTTGCGCGCAGCGGCGGGCGGCGCCCCGGCCGCGATCGTCTCCTCGACCAGGCCGAGCGCGCCGGCGCCGACGGTGTCGCGCATCTCCAGGTCGGAGAAGCCCCACTCGGCCTGCAGCCGGGCCCGGCGCTTCTCGGGCGCCTCGGGCAGCCCGGAGCGCAGCCCCTCGACCCACTCGCGCGACGGCGCCACGGGCACCAGGTCGGGCTCGGGGAAGTAGCGGTAGTCCTCCGCGTCGGACTTCTCGCGCCCGCTCGTGGTGACGCCGGTGTCCTCGTGCCAGTGCCGGGTCTCCTGCAGGATCGTCTCCCCCGCGTCCAGCACGGCCGCGTGCCGCTGCATCTCGTAGCGCACCGCCCGCTCGACCGACCTCAGCGAGTTGACGTTCTTGGTCTCGGTGCGGGTGCCGAGCGTCCCGGACCCCTTCGGGGCGAGCGACAGGTTGACGTCGCACCGCAACGAGCCCTGCTCCATGCGCACGTCGGACACGCCGAGGGCGAGGAGCAGGTCGCGCAGCTGCGCGACGTACGCCTTCGCCACGAGGGGTGCTGCCGCGCCCGTGCCCGTGATCGGCTTGGTGACGATCTCGATGAGCGGGATGCCGGCGCGGTTGTAGTCGACCAGCGAGTAGTCGGCGCCGTGGATGCGGCCGGTGGAGCCGCCGACGTGCAGCGACTTGCCGGTGTCCTCCTCCATGTGGGCGCGCTCGATGCCGATGCGGTACGTCGTGCCGTCCACCTCTACTTCGGTGAAGCCGTCGAACGCGATCGGCTCGTCGTACTGCGAGGTCTGGAAGTTCTTCGGCATGTCGGGGTAGAAGTAGTTCTTCCGCGCGAAGCGACACCACTCCGCGATCTCGCAGTTGAGCGCCAGGCCGATGCGGATAGCGGACTCGACGGCCTTCCCGTTGACGACCGGCATCGCTCCGGGCAGTCCGAGGCAGGTCGGGCAGACCTGGGAGTTGGGCTCGGCGCCGAACTCCGTCGCGCAGCCGCAGAACATCTTGGACGCCGTGTTGAGCTCGACGTGCACCTCGAGGCCGAGGGCCGGGTCGAACTTCTCGAGCGCCTCCTCGAACGACAGCAGCCCCACTGACTGGGTGGTCATCGCGAGCCTCCTTCCGTGGGAAGCGCGGGCGCCTTGTCGAGGATCGCGCCGCCCCACTGGTGCACGAGCATCGCCTCGAGCGCGGCGCCGACGCGGTAGACGCGGTCGTCGGCGAGCGCCGGCGCGAGGATCTGTACGCCGGTGGGCAGCCCGTCCTCCTCGGCCAGGCCGCTCGGCACCGAGATGCCGGGCACGCCCGCGAGGTTGGCAGGGATGGTGGCGAGGTCGTTGAGGTACATCGCCAGCGGGTCGTCGAGCTTCTCCCCCAGCTTGAACGCCGTCGTCGGCGCGGTGGGCGAGACCAGCACGTCGGCCTGGCTGAAGGCCTGCTCGAAGTCGCGGGTGATCAGCGTGCGGACCTTCTGCGCCTGGCCGTAGTAGGCGTCGTAGTAGCCGCTCGACAGCGCGTAGGTGCCGAGGATGATGCGCCGCTTCACCTCGTCGCCGAAGCCCGCGTCACGCGTCGCGCGCATGACCTCCTCGGCCGACGGCGACTCCACGCCCTCAGGCAGGACCCGGAGGCCGTAGCGCATGGCGTCGAACTTCGCGAGGTTGGACGACGCCTCGGCCGGCAGGATCAGGTAGTAGGCCGCCAGCGCGTGCACGAACGACGGGCAGGAGACCTCGACGACCTTCGCCCCGGCGTCGACCATCAGGTCGACCGACTCCTGGAAGCGCTCCAGCACTCCGGCCTGATAGCCCTCTGCTGATCCTGGGCCGCCGAGCTCGGTCACCACGCCGATCGTCACGCCGGAGAGGTCGCCGGTGACGCCCTGCTCCGCTGCGGCGACGAGCCCGGGCAGCGGTTGGTCGATGCTGGTCGAGTCGAGCGGGTCGTGCCCGCCGATCAGCTCGTGCAGCAGCGCCGCGTCGAGGACGGTGCGGGTGACCGGGCCGGCCTGGTCGAGGGAGTTGGCCAGCGCGACGAGGCCGTAGCGCGACACCCCGCCGTACGTCGGCTTCACCCCGACCGTGCCGGTGACCGCACCCGGCTGACGGATCGAGCCACCGGTGTCGGTTCCGATCGCCAGCGGCGCCTCGAAGGCGGCCACAGCGGCGGCGGACCCACCGCCGGAACCGCCGGGGATCCGGTCGAGGTCCCACGGGTTGTGGGTCGGGCCGTACGCCGAGTGCTCGGTCGACGAGCCCATCGCGAACTCGTCCATGTTGGTCTTGCCGAGGATCGGCAAACCGGCGGCACGCAGCCGGGCGACCACGGTGGCGTCGTACGGCGGCACCCAGCCCTCGAGGATCCGGGAGCCGCACGTGGTGGGCAGCCCTCGGGTGGCGAGCACGTCCTTGACCGCGATCGGGACACCGTCGAGGCGGCTCTGCGCGTTTCCGGCCCGACGACGCTCGTCGGAGTCGCCCGCCTGCGCGAGCGCACCGTCGCCGTCGACCTGGAGGAACGCGTGCACCTCGCCGTCGACCGCGGCGATCCGGTCGAGATGGGCCTGGGTCAGCTCGACGCTCGAGACGTCGCCCGCGTCGAGAAGGTCGGCGAGCATCGCGGCGGAGAAACGGGTCAGGTCCCCGGTGTGCTGGTCGCTCACTGCTCGTCACCCAGGATCCGCGGCACCGCGAAGCGCTGCTGCTCCTGCGCCGGGGCGCCGGACAGGGCCTCCGCCGCCGACAGTCCCGGGACGACGACGTCCTCGCGGAAGACGTTGGTCAGCGGGATCGCGTGGGACGTCGGCGGCACGTCGTCGCCGGCGACACCGGCGATCGACGCGACCGACTCGAGGATCACGCTGAGCTGCGGAGCAAGGTGGTCGAGCTCGGCTTCGGACAGGTCGATCCGCGCCAGGTCGGCCAGGTGCGCCACCTCGTCGCGGGAGATCTCGGGCATGCCGCGATCCTATGGGTGGCTCTGCTAGTCGACCCTGTGCAGGGTGCCGCGCAGGCCGCCGTCGTAGCCGGTGGCGTAGGACAGCACGTCGTCACCCAGGGTGAAGTAGTCGCCGCCCTCGAGGCGCAGCTTGCACGACGACGAACTGTCGCTGCTGAAGGAGCCGGTCGCGAAGTCGAAGGCGGGCCCGTCGTCGATCTTGACCAGGGTGATGTTGCCGACGCAGGGCAGCAGGTCGGTGGTGAGCGTGCCGCACGGCCCGCCCTCGACGCAGTCACTGGTGACGACCAACGTCATCGTGAACTTCTGAACGCCCGACCTGGCCGGACCCGACCAGGTGCCGGTCAGCTCGTCGAGCAACGCCGAACGAGGAGCCGACCCGGCCGTGGCCATGGCCGTGGCCGTGGCCGACGGAGTGGCAGCGGATGGCTGGTCGGACGTCGGTTCGTCGTCGTCCGAGCCGGCGTCGCTCGTCGAGGCCGCGGCGACCGACTGCGGATCCGGCGTCTCGGGAGGAGGCAGGAAGTGGGTCGTGAGTGTCACGGCACCGGTGATCGCGGCCGCACCGAGGGCAGCCACGGCTGCCCACGCGCTGGCGGACAGCCCTCCGTGCCGCGCGCCGTCGCCCAGGGAGACGGCGGGAGCGGTCTCGTCGAGCTCTTCGGGTTCGGCCATGAGGCACCTGTCCTGGACTGGATCCCGAGAGGAACGAGCGTAGCGACGCACCCGCGTCGAGCACACGCGGAATCTGTCCGAGCGGGCCAGCGGACCAGACCGGCCCGGCGTGGGTGCTGAGATTCCCTGCGACTATTTCGACGGATCTGTCGGGAACGCGCGCCTTGCGGCGTCGAGAGGGAGCTTGGCCCAGCTCGGTCCGGAGCAGGCCACCCACGCGCTCGCCGACGCCGAGCGCCGGCTGCTGGTCACCCGGCTGCACCGGCACCCGCTCTCCGGCGGCTCCTGACCCAGCCTCGGCGAGCGCATAGCCTGCTCGGCATGGACGTCGCGGCCGCACTTGCTCCGCTCGAGGACGGGTACGACGCCGTGCTGGACAGGCTGCTCGGGATCGCGCGGGACGACGAGCGCATCCGTGCGGTCTGGCTGTCGGGCTCTGTCGGGCGCGGCACCGCGGACGCCGGCAGCGACCTCGACGTGATCCTCACCGTCCCCGACCCGGACGCCTTGGCCGGCCCCGGCACGTGGGCGGCCCTCGACCCCGTCATCACGATCCCGATACCCGGCCTGCCCGGCTGCTTCGCGCTCACCACGCGCGCCGGGCTCAGGGTCGACGTCGTGGTCGAAGCCGTGGACGCGCACGCCGACACGCCCTACCGGCACCGGGTCGCCGTCCTCGACAAGGACGGGCTGGGCACCCCGACGTCAGTCGACGATCCGCCCGGCCCGGACCTCGCGCGGATGGACGCCGTGGTGACGGAGTTCCTGCGGCAGGGCGCGATCTTCCCTGCGGCGGTCGTGGCCCGCCGCGACTGGCTGCTCGGGCAGGTCGCCGCCCACAACTGCAACGTCCAGCTCTACAACCTGCTGGCCTTGGCCAACGAACCTCTTCCGCCGATGGGCCTCAAGCAGTGGAGCAGCCGGCTGACGCCCGAGCAGCGCGAGCTCCTCGCCTCGCTCCCCCGCCCGGTCGCCACGCGCGAGAGCGTCGTCGCGGCCATGACGGTGGCGAAGGACGCTCTGCGGACCCACGGTCGGTCAGCCGTCGAAGCCGTCGGCGGCACCTGGCCACGGGAGGTCGAGCAGGCGATCGCGGCGTACTGGCGCCGGCACGGGCTCGACTGGGCCGACCCTGCCTGACGCCCCACTGACATGGCCGGCCTACAGGCCGGCGGGACCCTTCTCCAGGAGCAGCTCGAATCCGGCCTCGTCGAGGATCGGGACCCCCAGCGACTCGGCCTTGTCGGCCTTGGAGCCGGCATTCTCCCCCACCACGACGTAGTCGGTGTTCTTGGACACCGAGCCGGCCGCCTTGCCTCCACGGCTGAGGATCGCCTCCTTGGCGGAGTCGCGGCTGAACCGCTCGAGCGACCCGGTGACGACGACCGTGAGCCCTTCGAGCGTGCGCGCCACGGACTCGTCGCGCTCGTCCTCCAGGCTCACCCCGTCGCGCTCCCAGGCGTCGACGATGGCGACGTGCCAGTCGACCTCGAACCAGGCGATGACCGCCTCGGCGATCGTCGGACCGACTCCCTCAGCGGCCGCGAGCTCAGCCTCGGACGCGGCTCGGATGGCGGCCATCGAGCCGAACTCCTGAGCCAGCGCCCGGGCGGCCGTCGGCCCGACGTGCCGGATCGACAAGGCGACCAGCACGCGCCACAGCGGCACGCTCTTGGCCTTCTCGAGGTTGGCGGCGAGGCGCTCGCCGTTGGCGGACAGCTGGGGGCCGTCCTCGCCCTTCTTGGGCGCCCGCGTGAAGAGCGGCGCCTCGACCAGCCGCTCCCGGGTGAGCGAGAAGAGGTCCCCCTCGTTGACGATCACGCCCGCGTCCAGGAGCGCCGCGGCCGCCTCGTAGCCGAGGCCCTCGATGTCGAACGCACCGCGCCCGGCGACGTGGAACACCCGCTCACGCACCTGCGCCGGGCAGGCGAGCGAGTTGGGGCAGCGGAGGTCCTTGTCGCCCTCCTTCTGCTCGGCCAGCAGCGTGCCGCAGGAGGGGCAGCGGGTCGGCATCTTCCACTTGCGCAGGCCCTTGGGCCGCAGCGCCTTCACCGGGCCGACGATCTCCGGGATGACGTCGCCGGCCTTGCGCAGGATCACCGTGTCGCCGGGTCGCACGTCCTTGCGCTCGACCTCGTAGCGGTTGTGCAGCGTGGCGTTCTCGACGGTCGATCCCGCCACCCGGGTGGGCTCCATGACGCCGTACGGCGTGACGCGGCCGGTGCGCCCGACGTTCACCCGGATCTCGAGGAGCTTGGCGTTGACCTCCTCGGGCGGGTACTTGAACGCGATCGCCCAGCGCGGCGCCCGTGAGGTCGAGCCCATCCGGCGCTGGAGCGAGACGTCGTCGACCTTCACCACCACGCCGTCGATCTCGTAGTCGACGATCGAGTGGCGATTCTCGCCCGCGTGCTCGATGTAGGCCTCGACGTCCTTGAGCGTGGGCAGCACCCGCACCTGCTCGGAGGTGGGCAGGCCCCAGGCGGCGAGCGCCTCGTAGGCGTGCGACTGGGCCTTGGGCTCGAACCCACGACGCTCGCCGATGCCGTGGCAGACCATGCCGAGGTCTCGGGTGGCGGTGACGCGCGGGTCCTTCTGGCGCAGCGAGCCGGCGGCGGCGTTGCGGGGGTTGGCGAAGACCGGCTTGCCGGCCCCGGTCATCGAGACGTTGAGGCGCTCGAACGCCGCGACGGGCAGGAACACCTCGCCGCGTACCTCGATCAGCGCCGGGACCGGGAACTCGTCAGTCGGGGTCAGCCGGTGCGGCACCGACGCGATGGTCTTGACGTTGGGCGTCACGTCCTCACCCGTCCGTCCGTCGCCGCGGGTCAGCGCCCGCACCAGTCGGCCGTCCTCGTAGAGGAGGTTGATCGCGAGGCCGTCGACCTTCAGCTCGCAGAGCAGGTCGGGCGACTCGAGACCCTCACGGCCGAGCCGGGAGTACCACGCCTCCAGCTCGTCGTAGGAGAACGCGTTGTCGAGCGACTCCATGCGCTGGAGGTGGTCGACCGCGGTGAACTCGGTCGAGACCGCTCCCCCGACCTTCTGCGTCGGCGAGTCCGGGGTGCGCAGCTCGGGGAACTCGTCCTCCAGCGCCTCCAGCTCGCGCAGCCGGACGTCGAAGTCGGCGTCGGAGAGGGTCGGGTCGTCGAGGACGTAGTAGCGCCACCGGGCCTGCTCGACCTGCTCGCTCAGCTCGGCGTGCCGCTCGCGGGCCGTGGCGGTCGGCACGGGCGGCTCGGACGTCGGCCCAGACGTCGACTCGCCCGCATCCTGTTCGCGCTGCGTCATGGGGCTCATCCTGCCGCGAACCACCGACATCCTTCAGCCCGGATCCCTCCCGGCTCCTCACCCATCTGCCACGCTCGCGGCGACGAACACACCAGCGTGAGCGCCCACAAGGAGAGCTGCATGACCGTGCCGACCCTGACCCCGGCCGCCGTCGCGCCGCCGGACGACCGGGTACGCGGCGTGGTGCTCATGCTGCACGGCGGCAAGGACCGCTCCACCGAGGTCGTCGACGACCGCAGCCTGTCGCGGCGGCGGTCACTGGTGATGCAGCGGGCGCTCGCACCGGCCTTCGCCGAGTCCGGGCTGCTCACCTGCCTGATGAGCTATCGGGTCCGCGGCTGGAACGGCGGCAGCGGACCGGTCGAGGACGCCCGTTGGGCGCTGGAGCAGGTACGCCGCGAGCTCGGCGACCTGCCGGTCGTGCTGCTCGGCCACTCGATGGGCGGGCGCACCGCCGTCCACGTCGCGGACGACGCGGCCGTCGTGGGAGTCGTCGGCCTCGCGCCCTGGTGGCCCGGCGACGAGCCCGTCGAGGCGCTGCGCGGCAAGCACCTGGTCGGGGTGCACGGGAGCAACGACCGCATCACGTCGTACCGCCAGAGCGAGCGGTTCGTCGAGCGGGCGAGCACGGTCGCCGCCACCGCCGAGCACGTCGTCCTGCGCGCCGCCGGTCACTACATGCTGCGCCGCGCGTCGACCTGGAATGCCCACGCCCGCGACGCGGTTCTGACGATGATCTGAGAATTCTCGAAGTTTCTCGAGATTTGGGGAATGCCTGCCCCGGAGCTACGGTTCCGGATGAAACGAAACTGTTTCGTTTCATCCGCGTGAACAGACCGACCGGCAGGAGCAACACCCCGCATGACCCCGCAAGAAGCAGCCACCGTCGCCGCCCACCGGCCGCGCATCGAGGGCCATCGTGAGCAGGAGATCCTGCAGGCGACCCTCGACGTGCTCGCCGAGGTCGGCTACGACCGGCTGACCATGGACGCGGTCGCCTCGGCGGCCAAGGCGTCCAAGGCCACGCTCTACCGACGGTGGAGCAGCAAGGCCGCCCTCGTCATCGACGCCATCCTGGCCCAGAAGGGTCCCGCGCGGGCACCCGACACCGGCAGCCTCCGCGCCGACCTGCTGGAGATGCACTGCGGCCAGGGGGGTGTCACCGACGCGCGCGCCATGGGCGTGCTCGCCAGCCTCATCACCGCGGTCAACAAGGACCCGGAGTTCGCCGCGGCGTTCCGCCGCGACTTCATCGGTCCCAAGGTCACCATCGGGCGCGCCGCGTTCGAGCGTGCCCGGGAGCGCGGCGAGATCGACCCTGACGTCGACATCGACCTCGTGGCCCCCGCCCTGGCCGGCATGGTCCTGCACCGGACCTTCGTCCTCGGCGAACCGCCGACGGAGAGCACGATCGCCGCTCTCGTCGACCAGATCATCCTCCCGGCCTGCGGCGTGCGGCCGGGCGGCGTACCCGACTCGAAAGCCACACAGAACACACAGAAGGAAGACTCGTGAGCCATCTCGACAGCACCGCTCCCGTAGCGGAACCGGCGCAGGCACGCCCGGAGCGCAAGCTCCACCTGGGCTGGGCCCTCGTCCTGATCTCGATCGCGCAGCTGATGGTGGTCCTGGACGCCACCATCGCCAACATCGCGCTCCCCTACATCCAGGCCGACCTCAACATCTCGCAGGCCAACCTGACCTGGGTCGTGACCGGCTACGCCCTGGCCTTCGGCAGCCTGCTGCTGCTCGGCGGCCGCCTCGGTGACCTCTACGGCCGGCGGAAGATCTTCATGACCGGTCTGGTCATCTTCGCCGTGGCCTCGCTGCTTGGGGGCTTCGCCACCAACGAGCCGCTGCTGCTCGGCGCCCGCGGCCTGCAGGGTCTGGGCGCGGCACTCGCGTCCCCCGCCGCCCTCGCGCTGATCACCACGACCTTCCCGGCCGGCCCGGCGCGCAACCGCGCCTTCGCCGTGTACGCCGCCATGTCGGGCGCCGGCGCGGCGGTCGGCCTGATCCTCGGTGGCTGGCTCACCGGCACCTCGCCCGAGTTCCTCGGCTTCGACATCGACGGCTGGCGCCTGACGTTCCTGATCAACTTCCCGATCGGCGTCGTCGCCGCGTTCCTGGCTCCCCGCTTCCTCAACGAGTCCGAGTCGCACCCCGGTCAGCTCGACCTGCCCGGCGCCGTCACCGGCACCCTGGGCCTGCTCGGCGTCGTCTACGGCCTCTCGCGGGCCGGCACCGAGGGCTGGGGCGACAGCTGGACGATCGCGAGCCTGATCGCCGGCGCGGTGATGATCGTGCTGTTCATCGTCATCGAGAGCCGCGTGGAGCACCCGCTGCTGCCCTTCCGGGTCTTCCTCAACCGCACCCGCGCATCGAGCTTCGTCGCGATGTTCCTGGCGCCTGCGGCGATGTTCGCGATGTTCTACTTCCTGAGCCAGTACATCCAGAACGTCATGGGCTACAGCCCGCTCAAGGCCGGTGTCGCGTTCCTGCCCTTCACCGTCGGCATCGTCTTCGGCGCCGGACTCGCGTCCAACCTCGTCAGCCGCATCGACCCCCGCTACATCGCGGGTGTCGGCACGCTGATCGCCGCCGGTGCGTTGTTCGGCTTCTCCACGCTGCCGTTCGACACGGAGTTCCCGGTCACCGACGTGACGGGCTCCTACGCCACCGACATCCTGCCGTTCGTCGTGATGATGGCGGTCGGCATGGGCCTGACCTTCGTACCGGTCACGCTGACCGCCGTGCACCACCTGCGCAACGAGGACTCCGGCATCGGCTCGGGCGTCCTGAACACCATGCAGCAGGTCGGCGGTGCGCTCGGCCTCGCCGTGCTCGCCACGGTCGCGACCCAGACGTTCACGGACCGCGGTGCCGAGATCGCCGCGGCCGCTGCGAACGCCGGAGGCCCCGCGCCGGCGGCGGACCAGGCGGCGGCGTACCAGCTGATCGCCCAGCACCAGATCTTCACCGAGGGCTCCACCCAGGCGTTCCTCACGGGTGGCTTCCTGATGCTCGGCGCGTCGATCGTCGTCTGGCTGTTCCTTAACGTGAAGCACGACGAGCTGGCCACCGACGGCCCCGAGGGTGTCCACGTGGGCTGACGCCCACCGCCTCGCGGCAGCGACACAGGACCCGCACCCTCGCAGGGGTGCGGGTCCTGCTGCACTCGTCGGGCGACCGTAACCACGCAATTGCGCCGTTGTGGTCGCTGGAACCCGCTCACGACGACAACTTCCGTTCAATTGCGCCGTTGTGGTCGCGAAAGGCGGCCAGCAGCGACAACATCAGCGCAATTGCGCGGAAGTTGTCGGCCGGGGCCGCAACGTCAGCGGACGAGGTCGCGCGCGGCGGTCCGGCAGATCTCGAGCGCCTGGCGGACCCAGGCAGGCGACGCGCCGGCCAGGCCGCAGGCGGGCGTGAGGACGACCTGGCCGCCGACCACGCCCGGATCCAGGCCGAGCATCTCCAGCAGCCCCAGCACCCGGCCGGTGACCCGCGCGGCCTCGGGCGGGGTGCCCGGGTCGAGGGAGGGTACGACGCCGAGCGCGACCCACTCCCCCGCCTCGAGCGCCACGGCGATCTCGTCGAGGTCACCCGGCAGCAGCTGGGCCTCGTCGACCGCCAGGCCCCGGGCGCCCGCGCCGCGCAGGAGGTCGAGCGGCGTCCGGGCCGCGCAGGTGTGCACCCAGGGCTCGGCTCCGGCGGCCGAGACGGCGCCGAGCACCAGCCCGAGCGAGCCACTCGCCTCCGGCAGGTCCACCGAACGGTGTCGCCCGAACCCCGACGCCGTCGGCACCTCGGCCCTCAGCACGGACGCCAGCGCCGGCTCGTCGAGCTGCACGACCAGCCGCTCGACCCCCGGCAGGCGGCGGCGGACGTCGGCGACGTGCTCGGCCACGCCCTCGGCCAGCGCCTCGGCGAGCTCACGCCGGGCGCCGTGGTCGGAGAGGATCTTGTCGCCGCGCGGCTTCTCGACGGTCGCGGCCAGGGTCCACGGCCCGGCGACCTGCACCTTGAAGGCCCCGACGAGGTCCTGGCCCTGGTCCTCGACCTGGTCGAGGTCCTGCGCGTGCTGCGACCGGGCCCGCCGGTGGTCGACCCCCGAGGTCGCCGACGAGCCGGTGAGCCGCCATCCGGCGGGTTGCAGGTCGGCGGAGAGAGCGACCAGCGCGAGCGCACGGCCCGTCATGGTCGCGCCCGCACCCCGTCCGGGCAGCTCCGGCAGGTGCGGCAGCCCGTCGGGCGGCGCGAGCTCACCGAGCACGATCCGCACCGTCTCGGCGTAGTCGCGGTCGTCCTCGCCGGGATACGAGCCGACGCCCGTGGCGGTCATCGCGCTGCCACCGCCGCGGCGATGGTGGCGGACCCGACGACCCGGCTGCCGTCGTACACGACCGCGGCCTGCCCGGGCGCGATGCCGAACGCCGGCTCGAGCAGCTCGATCTCGACGGTGCCGCCGTCGACGGCGACCCTGGCGGGCAGCTCGGCGCCGTGGGCGCGCAGCTGCACGGTCACCTGGGGTCCCTCGAGGAGACCCGGCTCCGCGCCGCACCAGCGCGGCGCCCGCCCGGTGATCCGGTCGACGGCCAGCCGCTCGCGCGGGCCGACCGTCACCGTGCCTGTCACCGGCGAGATGTCGAGCACGAAGCGCGGCTTGCCGTCCGGCGCCGGACGCCCGATGCGGAGCCCGCGCCGCTGGCCGATCGTGAAGCCGACCGTGCCCTCGTGCTGCCCGAGCACCTCACCGGTGGCGTCGTCGACGATGTCGCCCCCGTGGTTGGGGGCCCGGTCGCCGAGCTTCTCGCGCAGCCAGCCGGCGTTGTCGCCGTCGGCGACGAAGCAGATGTCGTGCGAGTCCGGCTTGTCGGCGACCAGCAGGCCGCGCGCGGCCGCCTCGCGGCGTACCTCGGCCTTCGTGGACCCTCCGAGCGGGAAGAGCGAGTGTGCGAGCTGGTCCTGGGTCAGCACGCCGAGGACGTAGGACTGGTCCTTGCCGTGGTCGACGGCGCGGTGCATCTCGACCAGGCCGCCCCGTGAGGCAGGCCCCGTCTCCAGACGCGCGTAGTGACCGGTGGCGACCGCGTCGAAGCCCAACGACAGCGCCCGGTCCAGCACCGCGGCGAACTTGATCTTCTCGTTGCAGCGCAGGCACGGGTTGGGGGTGCGCCCGGCGGCGTACTCGTCCATGAAGTCCTCGACCACGTCCTCGTGGAAACGATCGGACAGGTCCCAGACGTAGAACGGGATGCCGATCACGTCGGCGGCCCGGCGTGCGTCGTTGGCGTCCTCGATGGTGCAGCAGCCGCGGGCGCCGGAGCGGTACGACGCCGGGTTGCGCGAGAGAGCCAGGTGGATCCCCGTCACGTCGTGGCCGGCTTCGACCGCCCGGGCGGCAGCGACGGCGGAGTCCACCCCGCCGGACATGGCGGCGACGACGCGCATGCTCAGCGGCTCTTGCGGTTGGCGGAGCGCGCGCGCTCGACGACGGGGCCGATCGCCGCGACGACCGCGTCGACGTCGGCGGCAGTCGAGGTGTGCCCGAAGGAGAAGCGCAGGGAGTGCCTGGCCTCCTCCTCGCTGCAGCCCATCGCGAGCAGCACGTGGGAGGGCTGCGGCACCCCCGCCGAGCACGCCGAGCCGGTCGAGCACTCGATCCCGCGGGCGTCGAGCAGCATCAGCAGCGAGTCGCCCTCGCACCCCGGGAAACCGAGGTGCGCGTTTCCGGGCAACCGCTCCGACGGGTGTCCGTGGAGGTGCGCGTCGGGGACCACCTCGGTCACTCGCCGCACCAGGTCGTCGCGCAGCTGCGCGACACGGGTGGCGTGCTCGGCCTGCTGCTTCACGGCCAGCTCGGTGGCCGCCGCGAGCCCGGCGATCGCGGGCGCGTCGAGGGTGCCGCTGCGGATGTCGCGCTCCTGGCCGCCGCCGTGCACCAGGGCCGCCACCTCGACCTCGCGACGCACGACCAGCGCGCCCACTCCGTAGGGCCCGCCGAGCTTGTGGCCGGTGTAGGTGAGGGCGTCCACCCCCGACGTCGCGAAGTCCACGGGCACCGCGCCGACGGCCTGGACGGCGTCGGTGTGCACCGGGATCCGGTGCTCCGCCGCGATGGCCACGACCTCGTCGATGGGCTGGAGGGTGCCGACCTCGTTGTTGGCCCACATCACCGAGATCAGCGCGACGGTCGAGGGGTCGCGCTCGACCGCAGCACGCAGCGCGTCGAGGTCGAGCGTGCCGCGCTGGTCGACGGGAAGCAGCTCGACGTCCGCCCTCTCGACCGGCTCGCGCTCGGCCAGCCACATGAGCGGATCGAGCACGGCGTGGTGCTCGATGGCGGTGCTCAGGATACGGGTGCGGCGGGGGTCGACGGCGCGCCTGGCCCAGAAGATCCCCTTCAGGGCGAGGTTGTCGGACTCCGTCCCGCCCGAGGTGAAGACCACGTCGCCGGGCCGGCAGCCGAGCGCCTGCGCGATGGTCTCGCGCGACTCCTCGACGACGCGGCGCGCGTGCCGTCCCGAGGCGTGCAGCGAGCTGGCGTTGCCGACCTCCGCCAGGTGGACCGTCATGGCCTCGATCGCCGCCGGCAGCATCGGGGTGGTGGCGGCGTGGTCGAGGTAGACGGTCGGGGAAGGGTCGCTCATCGCATCCCCCAGCGTACGGCGTGCCCCGCACCGTGACCGCGACACCGGCGCCAGCCGGTCAGGACGCGGCCAGCCCGGCCCGGACGGCGTACGCCGTGGCCTCCGCCCGACCACGCACCCCGAGCTTGCGATAGATGGCGACCGAGTGGTGCATCACGGTCTTGGCCGACACCCCGAGCCGCTCGCCGATCTCGCGGTTGGTGGCCCCCGAGACCATCTCCTGCAGCACCTTCGTCTCGCGAGGGGTCAGTCCCGTCATCGATG
This sequence comes from Nocardioides bigeumensis, assembly GCF_039531755.1. Classification (NCBI taxonomy): domain Bacteria; kingdom Bacillati; phylum Actinomycetota; class Actinomycetes; order Propionibacteriales; family Nocardioidaceae; genus Nocardioides; species Nocardioides bigeumensis. The sequence goes on along the minus strand of NZ_BAAAQQ010000002.1, from coordinate 229,772 downwards.
CGGGCACCGACGCAGGCTCCGAGGCAGGTGAGGCCTCGGCAGCCTCCCGCGGAGAGGTCCGGCCGCCTCGCAGGAGCGTGCGCGCGTACGCGACGCCGCGGTCGTGTGCCTCGACGAGCGACAGGGCCTCCCCCTCGGCACGCCACGCCGCGAGGGCGTGCGGCCCCTCGCCGGCCGAAGCCAGCGCGGCGAGCGTTCCCCCGGCCTCCTGGTAGCGGAGGAGGGCGTCGGGCTGGAGGGCGAAGGCCAGGACGGACTCGAACTTGCCCAGCGCGGCGTGCAGGACCGTCCCGACTCGGACGTCCCCCCGGCGCGCGGCCAGCACGACGAGCGTCACGATCGGGATGGTGGCAGCCAGCGGCTCGGTCAGCCGCCAGTCCGCAGCGACCCGCTGCAACCGGTAGGCCCAGCGCGCTGCTGCGTCGTCGTCGCCGTCGGCCAGCGCCTGCTCCGCCAATGCCGCCAGCACCGAGCCGCCGAGCCGGCCGTCGCCTTGGCGCTCGCAGGCCTCCAACAGCTCTTCCAGCGACGGGAGCGCCACGTCGGGGTCGCGCAGGCGCGCCGGCAGCCGGTGCAGGAGCAGTGCCGTGTGGGTCGCGGTGTAGAGGTCGCCCACCTCACGAGCCCGGCGCAGACCGGCGTAGCCGAAGAGCGCGGTGTTCTCTGCGTCCTGCCTGACCTGGGCACCCATGGCGGCATACATCTCGAACTGGGCCGTCATCGCCTCGTTCCCGAGGTCGCGCGCCAGCTCGAGCCCCTCCGCGGCAGCCGCGAACGCGCTCGGAGCATCCATGGTCGTCGGCAACGAGCGCACCGTCAGCACGAGCGCCTCGAGGAGGGCCTGCTGGTCACCGGACCGGCGCGCGGCGGCGACGGCGCCACGCACCCGGCCGGTGGTCCACTCGGCGTACGTCGTGCCCTCGACGACCCGCTCGGACCCCGTGGCCGAGCGGATCAGCGCCCGGGCGAGCAGGACCGGGTCCGAGGACTCCTCGTCGAGACGTGCGACCAGCTCGTCCACTCGGTGCTGGAGCACCTGGGTGGTCCCTCGCTGGGACGCGGTGGCCTCGACCGCGGCGTGCAGCGCGTCGTCGACCGAGCCGTCGACGACGGCTCGGTCCAGGGCGGCCAGGATGTCGGGCAGCAGGTCGGCGCCCACCGGGCGCCGGCACCGGGCCTGGAAGTAGTGCGCGTGCCGCCGTTCGGTCTCGGTCGAGCGGCCCGACCTCGTCAGCCGCCGTGCGGCGTGGCTGCGCACGAGACGCGGCATCGCGAAGCGCGGATGGTCGGCGTCCCGGGCGTCCAGGTCGAGCAGCTGCACGTCCACGAGCGCCGACAACCGGTCCAGCATCTCGGCGGTGTCCGAGGCTTCGGGGACCGTCACCCGGAGCGCCGCCTCGAGGTCGAAACGCCCTTCGAAGACGGAGAGCTGGTCCAGCAGCGCGCCTGCGTCGTCGCTCAGCAGCGCACACGTCCAGTCCAGTGTCTGCTCCATGCTGGCGTGCCGGTCGGTACGCCGGCGCGAGCCGTCGCGGAGCAGCCCGATGCCCTGCGTGCCGGCCAGCTGGCGTGCCATCACCGAGACGGGGATCGCGGGCGTGCGCGACGCCGCCAGCTCGATGGCCAGCGGCAGTCCGCCGACCTCGTGGCAGATGGCCAGCACGTCGTCCCGGTTGTGCTCGCCGAGCGCGAAGCCCGCGTCGACGGCGACGGCCTTCTGGGCGAAGACCAGGACCCCCGGCGGCAGGTCGTCACCATCGAGCGGCGCCTCGGTGTCGAACGGCGCCACCCGGACGACCTGCTCTCCCTCAGCACCCAACGGCCGGAGTCCGGTCGCGAGCACCCTCAGGCCTGGGTAGCCCGCAACGAGCTCGTCGACGAGCGAGCCGGCGTCGACGGCGGTCTCCACGTCGTCGAGCACCAGCAGCAGGTCGTCACCGTGGCAGCGTTCCCACAGCGCCTCGGCGGCCGAGACGGCCAGCCCCTGGGGGCCGGGCAGCGCCGCGATCACCTCGTCGACCATCAGCGCCGCGTCCAGCAGTCCGCTGGCGCGCACGACCGCGGTGACCAGGTCGCCCTCGATGTCGGCCCGCTGGGCGTGCTCGACGGCGAGCCGGGTCTTGCCCACGCCTGCGGGGCCTACCAGGCTCACCACGCGGGTCTCCGCGCGGAACGCGTGCTCGATGGCAGCGAGCTCCAGCTCACGACCCATGAGCTGTCCAGATGTCCGCCCGAGCGTCGACACCGTCACCGGTTCGGTCGACATGCGGGCAATTCTGCCCTGCCCGACGGTCGTTCCGCGAAACTTTAGTAGAGGTCCAGCCACGGATGGTCCGGATAGACCCTGTCCAACGTGGCCCGCAGCCACTCCTGCCGGTCCGGCGCGAGGAGCGGCCACACGAGATCCCGGTCCCGCTCGTCCTTCGGCCGCCGCTGCAACGGTGATGCCTTGTAGGTCAGCACAATCTCTGGGCACAGGTAGCGGATCCCGTCCGTGGCCACCCACGTCACCTGATCCACGGGTGCGACGTGGGTCGGGTCACGCTTGCTGGTCCAAAGTCCGCCACGGTCGGGGGTGAGGGGCAGGTCGAGGACCCACGGCTCATGGGCGCTGCGGCGTACCCAGATCTGGCTCTCCGGGTGCTGGACGTCGGGGAACTGGTCGTTGAGCGGGCGCAGTGTGCCGTCGTGGATGTTCCAGGGCGTCCAGTCAGCGCCGAGGTGGGCCCGGAAGGCCGGGACGTCGCACGTGAGGATCGACAGGTCGACGTCCTCGTGCTCGCGCGGCACTCCCGTGAACGCCTCGATCGCCCAGCCGCCGACGATCCACCACGGCCGGTCGAAGCCGGCCATCACCTCCGCGAGCCCGCGTGGGTCGAGCGAGTCCCAGTCGCCGTACCAGCGGAAGAACTCCTCGTCGTCCACACCGCCTAGGCAAGCACAGATGTCAGAGCAGCACGAGGTCGTCGCGGTGCACGACCTCACGCTCGTACGCCGCTCCCAGCTCGCGCTTCAGGTCGTGGCTGCTCCGCCCGAGCAGGCCTGGCAGCTCCTCGGCGTCGAAGTTCACCAGGCCGCGCGCCAGGGGCACGCCGTCCGGGCCGACCAGGTCGACCGGGTCGCCGGCGACGAAGCCGCCCGAGACACCGATGACGCCCGCCGCCAGGAGCGACGCCCGCCGCTCGGTGACGGCCCGCACGGCGCCCGCGTCGAGGGTCAGCGTGCCCTTCGGCTCGGTGGCGTGGGCCAGCCAGAGCAGCCGAGTGGGCCGCCGCTTGCCCGTAGGCCGGAACAAGGTGCCGACGGCGGCACCGGACAGCGCGGCTCCCGCCTGCTCGGCCGAGGTGAGCACCACCGGGATGCCGGCGCCGGTGGCGATGCGAGCCGCATCGACCTTCGTGCGCATCCCACCCGTGCCGAGGCCGGCGCCGCCGGTGCGACCGATCCGCACCGTGGCCAGGTCCTCGAGGGCGGCCACCTCGGCGACCAGGGTCGCCCCCGCCGTGCCCGGTCTCGCGTCATAGAGACCGTCGACGTCGGAGAGCAGCACCAGCAGATCGGCGTGCACGAGGTGCGCCACGAGCGCGGCGAGACGATCGTTGTCGCCGAAGCGGATCTCGGTGGTGGCGACGGTGTCGTTCTCGTTGACCACCGGCAGCACGCCGAGCTCGAGCAGCTTGGCGAAGGTCTGGTGGGCGTTGCGGTAGTGGGAGCGGCGGGTCACGTCGTCGACGGTCAGCAGCACCTGCCCCGTCACCAGGCCGTGCCGGGCCAGCTCCTCGGTGTAGCGGTGCACGAGCAGTCCCTGACCCACGGCGGCCGCCGCCTGCTGGGCCGCGAGAGCGGCAGGCCGGCGGGCGAGGCCGAGCGGTGCCAGGCCCGCGGCGATCGCGCCGCTGGAGACCAGGACGACCTCGACGCCCCTGGCCCGCACCGAGGCGAGCACGTCGACGAGGCGGCGTACGCGCTCGGGGTCGATGCCGCCCTCGGCGGTGGTGAGCGAGGACGACCCGACCTTGACCACGACGCGCCTGGCCGCGACGACGTCGGGGCGCTGGTCGGCCGGCGCGATCACAGGGGGGTCACCGGTCGGCGTCCGGGTCCTGAGCCGAGCCGATCTCGTAGGAGGTCGGCCCGGTCTGGCGCCGGTCCTCGTCTTCGCGACGGTCGATCCGGCGTGCCACGTCGGCGCGCGCCTCGGTCTCGCTGCGCGTCTCCATGCCGGCCGCGATGTCCTTGCGGCGGCGGATCGCGGGTCGCTCCTCCTCGAAGCGGTGGTCCTCCCCGCGCCGGGCGAGGTTCTCGCCGCCGGCGTCGACCCCGGGCTTGAAGTCGAAGACGACCGCGTCGTCGGGGTGCCCGATCAGGACGGTGTCGCCCTCGACCGCGCCCAGCGCCAGCAGTCGCTTCTCGACCCCGAGGCGGTTCAGGCGGTCAGCGAGGAAGCCGACGGCCTCGTCGTTGGAGAAGTCCGTCTGACGCACCCAGCGCTCCGGCTTGGTGCCACGCACGCGCCAGCCCTCCGGCGACTCGGCCACGGTGAAGTCGTCGCCACCGTCGACCGAACGCGGACGGATGACGATCCGCTCGGTGACGTCGACCGGCGTCTCACGACGAGCCTTCTCCACCAGCGCGGCCATCGCGAAGGTCAGCTCGCGGAGCCCGGCGCCGCTGGCCGCGGACACCTCGAAGACGTCGAGACCCCGCTCGCGCAGCTCGTCGACGACCATCCCAGCGATGTCGGAGCCGTCGGGCACGTCGACCTTGTTGAGAGCCACCAGACGCGGGCGGTCCTCGAGGCCGCCGTAGCGGGCCAGCTCGGACTCGATCACGTCGAGGTCGTCCACGGGGTTGCGCCCGGGCTCGATGGTCGCGGTGTCGACCACGTGCACCAACGCTGCGCAGCGCTCGATGTGGCGCAGGAACTCGTGCCCGAGACCGCGACCCTCCGCGGCGCCCTCGATCAGGCCGGGGACGTCCGCCACGGTGAAGGTCGTGTCGCCGGCGCGCACCACACCGAGGTTGGGCACCAGGGTGGTGAAGGGGTAGTCGGCGATCTTGGGGCGGGCCCGGGAGATCGCCGCGATGAGGCTGGACTTGCCGGCGCTCGGGTAGCCGACCAGGCCGATGTCCGCGACGACCTTCAGCTCGAGCACGATGTCGAGCTCGTCGCCGGGCTCGCCGAGCAGCGCGAAACCGGGCGCCTTGCGCTTGGAGCTGGCCAGCGCCGCGTTGCCCAGACCGCCGCGACCGCCTTCGGCGACGACCAGCTCGGAGCCGGCGACGACCAGGTCGGCCAGCTGCTCGCCGTCCTTGGTCGTGACGATGGTCCCGCTGGGGACCGGGAGCACGAGGTCGGCGCCGTGACCGCCGTTCTTGTGGTCACCCGCGCCGTGACCACCGTGCTCGGCGCGGCGGCGGGGGCTGTGGTGGTAGTCGATGAGCGTCGTGACATCGGGGTCGACCCGCAGGATCACCGACCCGCCAGGACCGCCGTTGCCGCCGTCCGGACCGCCCAGCGGCTTGAACTTCTCCCGGTGCACCGACGCGACACCGTTGCCACCGCGACCCGCCGCGACGTGCAGGGTCACCCGGTCCACGAAGGTGGGGACGGCCATCTCGGGGTGCTCCTCTGCTGGATGTTCGCTAAGAGGCCACCGGGTCTCGAGACGGGTCGCTCAGCTCCTCGCAGGCTCTGACCTGAGCCGAGCCTGCCTCAATCTCCCGCCCTCTTCTCGGCCAAGCAGGCTCAGCCGAGGGGCGTGATGTTGATGACCCTCCGGCCGCGGCGCTTGCCGAACTCGACCGCACCCGGGACCAGCGCGAACAGGGTGTCGTCACCGCCACGGCCCACACCGGTGCCCGGGTGGAAGTGGGTGCCCCGCTGGCGGACGATGATCTCGCCGGCGTTGACGACCTGGCCGCCGAACCGCTTGACGCCGAGGCGCTGGGAGTTGGAGTCCCGACCGTTCTTGGTCGAGGCCGCGCCCTTCTTGTGTGCCATGTTGTTCAGTCCTTCGCGTGGCGGTGGATCGGGGTGGTGAGGCGGGACCTCACACGGAGATGTCGGTGACCTTGACCTGGGTGTACTTCTGGCGGTGACCCTGGCGCTTCTTGTAGCCGGTCTTGTTCTTGTACTTCTGGATGATGATCTTGGGGCCCTTGGTGGCACCGAGGATCTCGACGGTGACCGCGGCCTTGTCGAGCTTGGTGGCCGTCACCTTGTCGCCGTCGACGACCATCACCACGGGAAGGGTCAGCGTCTCACCCACCGCCGTCGAGGTGCGGTCGATCTCGAAGACGTCGCCGACGGCAACCTTCTGCTGCTTGCTGCCAGCGCGCACGATGGCGTACACGTCGTTCTCCTTCGTCTGGGCTGATCACGTCGGGGTCTGCGGCACACACTGGCTGCTCACGATGACGCTCGAGCAGGAGCAGGGTGCCACGCAAGGACGGGCGCCCCTCGAACGGCAGGCGCACCGAGGGTCAATAGTACGGACAGGGCTCGGGACCAGCAATTCGACGGTGCCGCCCGTCCACCGGGTCGAGGGGGCTCTGGTCGGCCGACGCTGGATCTTATGCTTGCCGCGACGCGCACAGCCGGACGAGCACCGACGAAGGGACCGAACCCACATGCCAGCGGTGGATCCTCCGCCGACCCTCTCCTTCGTGGTCATCGCCTACAACGCTGCCGGCTTGATCCGGAGCACCCTCGACCACCTGCTCGTCGCCGTCGAGCGGGCGGACTGGCACGGTCTCGAGGTCGTCGTCGTCGACGACGGCTCGACCGACGACACGGTCGCGATCGTCGAGGAGATCGCCGCGACCACCGAGACGGTGATCCGGGTGCACCGACAGCCGAACCAAGGAAGGCTCGCCGCGAGCCGAGCGGGCACGGAGCTCGCTCACGGGACGCTCGTGTCCTTCATCGGCGAGCGGGTTCTCATGCACCCTGACTCGCTCCGCAACCTGCGCTCCCTGCTGGTCGAGCACCCCGAGGCCCGGGTCTGGAACTGTCACATCGAGATCCCCCGCGAGCGGAACCCACAGGCTCAGTTCTGGTACGTCCTGACCTTCCTCGGCTGGCGGCGATACCTCGCTCGACCGCGGCTGGTGAGCTTCGGACAGGACGACTTCGACTACTACCCGAAGGGCACCGGAGGGTTCGTCTGTCCACGAGAACTGCTGCTCGAGGCATACGGGCAGCTCGTCAGCCTTTACGACGACGAGAAGAGCGCGTCCGACGACACGACGCTCATCCGATGGATCGCCGCCCGTGAGCGGATCTGGATGGCCCCGGACTACGCCGCCGACTACTTGTCCCGCTCGGGGTTCCGGGACTTCGCACGGCACTCCTTCCACCGGGGCACCTTCATCCTCGACAGCTACCTGCATCCCGGCACTCGACTCTTCGCACCGCTCATCGCGTACTTCGTGCTCAGCCCTCTCGCGCTGCTGGCCGTCCTCAAGAAGCCCCGTCTGCTGCTGGCCGCCCCTGCCGCGTGGCTCGCTGCCGCGCTCGGGTTCCGACGCATGGGCGTGTCCAGCCGGGACGTGCGTGGCTTCTCCCTGCTCGCGCCCGTCTTCGCCGTGGTGTTCTCAGCCGGGATGTGGCGAGGCCTGTGGGGACTGGCTCGCGCGAAGGTCTCTGTATCGCTCGCAGCACGCGCCCGAGGTCACCACAGCGACCGGCCAAGTGGTCGGGAGCCAGGGTTGTAGGCTGCGAGCTGGACGCTCAGCCCCCTCCGCAGCAGTCTTTCGGGATCAGGCCGTCGGTTTCGACCTGCGGTGCGGATGTCACTTGCATCTCGGCGGAGACGCCGTCCGGAATTGCCCAGGATCCAGCCACGGGCGGCACGACGAACCCAGGGAGCAGGTTTGGCCATCATCATCGTCGCGGGCACGACCGCGGAGCTGATCAAGCTCGCTCCGCTGATGCGTGCGCTCCGTGAGGAGGGCGAGGGCTACCGGCTCTGGAACACCAGTCAGCACGTCGACGGGTTCCGGGCCACGCTCGAGGCGCTCGACCTGCCGCAGCCCGACGAGCACTTCATCGAGCCGAGCAAGCAGACACCGCTCGTCAGCTCGGCGCAGGTCCCGGGGTGGATGCTCGCGATCCTGTGGCACGCGCTGCGCCACTCCCGCCGGCTGCGCCGCCAGCTGCGCAGCGGGCCGGGGCAGCCGCTCGTGGTCGTCCACGGCGACACGTTCACCACGGTGCTCGGCGCGCTGATCGGCCGCCTCTTGAGGACCCGGGTCGCACACGTGGAGGCGGGGATGCGCTCCGGCAACCTCTGGCACCCGCTGCCCGAGGAGCTGAACAGGCGCCTGGTCGCCCGGCTCGCCCACCTGCACTTCGCCCCCAGCGAGCGCGAGGTGGCCCACCTGCGCTCCGAGCGCCTGGTGCGGGGCGAGGTGGTGGACACCGGCGCCAACACCGTCGTCGACGCCCTGCGCCTCGTCATGGAGACCGGAGCGCCGCCCGAGAGGCTCCCCGAGGTGTTCGGACTGGTGACCCTGCACCGCTTCGAGATGCTCCGCAACGCAGCCGTGTTCACCAAGACCCTCGAGGTGCTCGAGGAGGCCAGCAGGACGGTCCCGCTCGTGATGCCCGCCGGCAACACCGAGCGCCGCCGGATCGAGGAGCTGGGGCTGACCCGCTTGTTCGGCGAGCGGTTCCAGCTGATCGACAAGCAGCCCTACGTCGCCTTCGCCGCACTCCTGGGCAGGGCCAGCTTCGTCGTGACCGATTCCGGGGGGCTCCAGCAGGAGTGCGCGGTCATCGGCAAGCCGTGTGCCGTGCAGCGCGAGACCACGGAGGCGCAACAGGGCCTCGGGGAGAACGTCGTGCTCACCGGCCTCGACATGCAGGTGCTGCGTGACTTCCTCGCGCACTGGGAGGACTACCGCCGGCCCTCCAGGCTCGACCAGCAGCACCCCACGCGGGTCATCCTCGACCGGCTGCGTCGCGAGGGCCACCTGGCCAACGCCTTCGACCCCAGCTGACGCGCGCCGCCGCACCCCGCCTCAGAGGCGGATCTCGCGCCCTTCGTTCGCCGACTGGAGGCAGGCCTCGATCACCCGCAGGCTGGCCACGCCCTCGGACATCGACACGATGCGCGACCGGTCGCCCCGGATGGCGTCGCGGAAGTTGGCCTGCTCGACCGCGAGCGGCTCGCGCTTCTCCAGGGCGAACCGGGTGATGTCACCCTCGGCCACCCCGCGGAACGACGCCAGCGCCTCCCACTCGGTCTCGAAGGTGCCGTTCTCGTAGAACGTGAGGTCGCTGGTGAGGGTGTCCGCGACGAGCGCCCCGCGCTCGCCGGTCACCACGCACTGGCGCTCCTTGCGGGGGGACAGCCAGTTCACCAGGTGGTTGACGATCACCCCGTTGGCGAGCCGTCCCGAGGCCACGAGCATGTCCTCGAAGTCGCGTCCCGACCGGTGCGTCATGTGCGCGGTGATCCTGGCGTACGGCGACCCGGCCAGCCACGGTGTGATGTCGACGTCGTGGGTCGCCAGGTCCTTGACCACGCCGACGTCCGCGATGCGGCTCGGGAACGGGCCCTGCCGTGACGTGGTGATCTGGTAGACCTCGCCCAGGAGACCCTCTTCGATGCGCTTGCGCATCGAGAGCATGGCGGGGTTGCACCGCTCGACGTACCCGACCGCACCGACCAGGTCGGCAGCCTCGAAGGCCGCCGCGACCCGTTCGGCGGCGACCACGCTGTCGGCGATGGGCTTCTCGACCATGGTGTGGACGCCGGCCGCCGCGAGCGCGAGGGCCACGTCCTCGTGCAGAGCAGTGGGGACCGCGACGACGGCTGCGTCGATGCCGGCGTCGATCAGCGCCACCACGTCGCCCAGCACGGGCAGCCCGCCCGCCACGCCGAAGCTGTCGCCCCTGGCGTCGGCGACGGCGACCAGGTCCATGCCCGGCGTGGTCCGGATCACCCGGGCGTGGTGACGACCCATCGAACCGAGGCCGATCAGGCCGACGCGCACTGGCTGACCGGTCATGCGCCGGCTCCCGCGATCGCGTTGACGGCGGTGACGATGCGCTCGAGGTCGTCCGCCGACAAGGAGGGGTGCACGGGCAGCGAGAGCACCTCGCGCGCCGCCTGCTCGGTGGCCGGCAGGTCCAGCCCGGGCGCGAACGCCGCCAAGGACTCGAGCCGGTGGTTGGGGATGGGGTAGTAGACGCCGGACCCGACATTGAAGTCCTCGCGCAGACGTCGCACCATCTCGTCGCGTCCCTCCGGCACGCGCACGGTGTACTGGTGGTACACGTGCGTCGCCGTGGCCGCGACCGCCGGGACGATGACACCCTCCAGGTGCTCGTCGAGGAAGGCCGCGTTGCGTCGGCGCGTGTCGTTCCAGCCCGGCAGCCTGCCCAGCTGCACGCGCCCGATCGCCGCGTGGATGTCGGTCATCCGGTTGTTGAGCCCGATCACCTCGTTGGCGTACTGGCGCTCCATGCCCTGGTTGCGGAGCAGCCGGACCTGGCGGCTGAGCTGCGCGTCCTCGCAGGCGACCATGCCGCCCTCACCGGAGGTCATGTTCTTGGTGGGGTAGAGCGAGAACATCGCGAACCGCCCGAAGCCACCGACCTGACGACCGTCGTACGTCGCGCCGTGCGCCTGGGCGGCATCCTCGAAAAGCATCAGGCCGTGCTTCTCGGCGACGGCGCCCAGGGCACTCATGTCGGCGGGGTGGCCGAACAGGTGCACGGGCATGATCGCCTTGGTCCGGGACGTCACCCGCGCGGCGACGTCGTCGGGGTCGAGGCAGAAGTGCGTCAGCTCGATGTCGGCGAAGACCGGGGTGGCTCCGGTGAGCGCCACCGAGTTGGCCGTCGCGGCGAAGGTGAACGACGGCACGATCACCTCGTCGCCGGGGCCGATTCCCGCGGCCAGCAGACCGAGGTGCAGTCCGGACGTGCCGGAGTTGACGGCGACGCACTCGCGCCCGTCCACCAGCTCCTTGGCGAACTCCGCCTCGAACGCCGCCACCTCGGGGCCGCCAGCGACCTGGCCCGACCGGAGCACGCGATCGACCGCGGCTCGCTCGTCGTCGCCGATCAGCGGCTTGGCGGGCGGGATGAAGTCGTCGCTCACGCGGACCCCTTCTCGTTGAGCTCGCCGTCGACGAGCGTGTAGTGCTGGCCGGACCCGGGGTCGCGGAACGTCCCGTCCACGCCCTCCTCGAGCCGCTGCCCTGCTTTGGACACCCATCCGATCACGCGCGCGGGCACACCCGCGACCAGGGCGTGCGCGGGAACGTCCTTGGTGACCACGGCTCCCGCCGCGACCATCGCCCACGCCCCGATGGTCACCGGGGCGACGCACACGGCTCGGGCACCGATCGCAGCACCGTCCTCGACGACGACTCCGACGGGCTCCCAGTCGTGTGCCGACTTCAGGGACCCGTCGGGGTTCACCGCCCGGGGGTGGGTGTCGTTGGTGAAGACGACGGCCGGCCCGACGAACACGCCGTCGCCGAGACGGGCCGGCTCGTAGATCAGCGCGTGGTTCTGGATCTTGCAGTTGGCGCCGACCTGGACACCGGTGCCGACGTAGGCCCCCCGGCCGACGATGCAGCCAGGGCCGAGCACGACGTCCTCGCGCAGCTGCGCAAGGTCCCAGACCGCGCTGCCCTCGCCGACGGTCGCTGACTCGGCTACCTGGGCGGTGGGCGCCAGGCGGTAGGACATGGTGAAGCCTCTCGTGCCGAATCCGTGCGATCCGCCACCTCTGCCCCGGCCGGTCAACCGGCCCGGACCGAACAATGTCGGTCGCTGATGAAGAGGGGCGATCACCGTCGCGAACATCGCGACCGATCGGGCCCAACATACAGGTGAGAGCCGGATCATGGCGGATCGGGCCAGCCAGCACAGCGACATCCGTGACCGGAGCGGAGGTGCCCTGCTACTTGTGCTTGCGGCACAGCTTGCGATCGGAAGCGCCGAGCCGGAACGCTCCCTGGTCGCTCTGCGAAAGGATGCAGATGCCCACGTCGTCGGGCAGAGACCCCCTGAGCAGGAAGGTGAATCCGGCCCACAGGTCCGCCGGGTTGCCGGTCACACCGACGACGTCTCCGCGGGGCAGCGCCTCCACCTGCAGGACCTCGGCCGTCGAACCCGGCGGCAGGACGACCTGGAGCTCGCCGCGCGGAGGCTCGGGGTTCAGCAGCGCCCAGCCGGTGACCCTGAGGTCGGCACCCTCGCGGCCGATGGCGTCGATGTATCCGCCGTCCGGCAGCGGCTTGCCCTCCACCGCCTGGGTGATCACGACCTGCGGCGGCGGCGTCGTCCTCGACTCCCCGTACCCGGGTGCTCCGGGTCCGGCAACGGGGACGAAGACCGGCTCGGCGCAGCCGGCCAATCCGATGAGCACGGAAGTCAGCAGGGCTGCCCATGCGAGCCGGGCCCTCACCACAGCAACACGTGGGCCAGGACGCTCACGCCGGCCGAGCCGAGGATCCCCAGGACGGCGACCGGGTGCCGCGTGCACATCAGCGGCACCGCGAACATCGGCAGCAACGCGAGCCCGTAGCGCGGCGTACCGACCAGGAAGCCCCCGCTGGCCAGGAACACGATGAAGCTGAGCACGATGCTCCCCAGGACCATCCCTGCCATCCCGGCCCAGGCGACGGGCAGGACCGGGTCCTCCCTGCGTAGCAGGAACACCCCACCCAACGCGGCACCGAGCAACAACCAGGGCAGTGGTTGCGCGCCATACGTGAGCACGTACGTCACGGGCAGCGGGGCACCGCTGTTGATCGGGACGGAGTCGAGGTAGTAGCCGAAGTAGTCGTAGAACACCCTGAACCCAGGGGGCGCGGCGTCCGGGTGGATGAAAGGCACGTCGACGGCCAGCAGCCCGCGGAGCTCCTGCCACATCACGGCGCCGGCACCAGCACCAGCGACGAGGATGGCACTCCCTGTCAGGGTGCGCCTCCACGTGGCCTGGCCGGCCGCGGCTGCCACGACGAGGAGGACAGCCGAGAAGAGCGGGGCCAGGACGAACGGAACCTTGACGAACGCCGGCAACACCGCAACCGCGAGCAGGGCGAGGTGGGGCAGGCGTTCCTCCTGCCACCGCCTCACGGCCAGCAGGACGCCCGCGCCCACCATCAGCCCCATCGAGTCCGGGCTGACGTAGCCCGAGACCGAGACGAGCAGGGGACTGCATCCGATCGCAACGGCCGTGAGCACCGGCATCACCCAACCGGCACCCCAGGCGCGGGCGAGCGCGACGAGCGCGAGCATGCCGAGCGAGAGCCAGAGAGCGCCGGCAAGCCGCCCCGAGGTGAGCAGGTCGTCGGTGAGCCCGACGGCGCGGATGACCTTGGCGACCCCCGCGGTCAGGAAGAAGTACGTCGGCGGGTGGATGTCGGCGCTGGTGTAGCCGCCGAGTGGCACCGAGCCGTCGGGCAGCGGCGAGCCACAGATCTCGGGAGACGGCGGTTGGAGCCCGACCACACCTCGGCAGACCATGACCTGCCGGGCGTACTGGTCCACCTTGTCGCCGGTGTTGCTGAACTCGCCTCGATCGGCTTTGTCGAGGGCGTCGGTGTAGACGTACTCGTCCACCGGCGAGACACCGCCACGGAGGCCCGTCGCCGCTGGCACCACGACGATGGCCGCGACCACCCCGAGCAGGACGGTGGTGAGCACCCAGGCAAGCCGACGGCGCGCCTCGAACCACTTGTCGACCCGGACCGGCAACCCGGCGGCCACCGCGATCGGCTTGGGCAACGTGCTGGTGGGAGAGCCACGACCCTCGACGGCGGTCCCCGTGGCAGTGCTTTCGTTCCCCACGGTCGGATGATCCCTCACGTCGTCGACATTGTCGGCACATGCTAACCGCCGCCAGGAGCGCTCCTGGACGAGGGTCAGCGCTTGCGCGTGCCCTTCTTCTTGATCGGGACATGCTCGACGTGCGGAGTGTCGTCGAGCAGCCCGCCGCCACCGGCAGCGGCTTGGGCGTCACCCAGTGCCGACTCGGCGGCCGTCGGCGAAGCCTCCGTGTTCGGGGGTCCGGCGGGACGACTGGCGGCCCGGCGCCGGGTCCTGGTCACCACCGTGGTCGCGGGGGCTGCGTGCTGCTCGGCAGCAGGTTCGGCGGCACCTGTCTCGGGCGCGTCGTCGAGGGCCCGTGAAGACTCGTCGGTCACGCTGTCCAGCGGCTCGAGGTCGTCGTCAGGCGTGTCGGCGTCGTCTCGCTCAGGCAGCGCCTCGGCGGTGTCGTCGGCGGTGTCATCGAGCTCGTCGGCGTCGGGAGCGAAGTCCGCGGCTGTCAGGACGTCCTCGTCCGCGCTCGCACCGCTCTCGGCGTCCAGCTCCTCGGTCACCTCGTCCGTGGGGTGCTTCTCCGCGTGCTCGCGGGCCATCGCGGCCACGTCGCGCGGCGACGGAACGGTGGACTTGCCACCGTTGCCGTTGCCGTTGCCATTGCCATTGCCGTTGCCATTGCCATTGCCGTTGCCGTTGCCATTGCTGGGCCCGGCGTCCCGGCCGCGGCCGCCGCGCGTGCGGCGACCGGAGCCCCGCGCGGACGCATCGTCGGATCGCTTGGGCTCGACCGGCGCGTCCTGGATGATCAGGCCTCGCCCGCCGCAGTGGTCGCAGGTCTCGGAGAACGCCTCCAGGAGGCCGGTGCCGATGCGCTTGCGGGTCATCTGCACCAGGCCCAGCGACGTGACCTCGGCGACCTGGTGACGGGTGCGGTCGCGACCCAGGCACTCCACGAGCCGGCGCAGCACCAGCTCGCGGTTGGACTCCAGGACCATGTCGATGAAGTCGACGACGATGATGCCGCCGATGTCGCGCAGCCGGAGCTGCCGCACGATCTCCTCGGCCGCCTCCAGGTTGTTCTTGGTCACCGTCTCCTCGAGGTTGCCCCCCGAGCCGGTGAACTTCCCGGTGTTGACGTCGACGACGGTCATCGCCTCGGTGCGGTCGATGATCAGCGAGCCACCAGAGGGCAGCCAGACCTTGCGGTCCAGGCCCTTGTGGATCTGCTCGTCGATGCGCAGGGACGCGAAGAGGTCGACGTCCTGGTGGTCGGCGGCGGCATAGTGCTCGAGCCGGTCCTCCAGGTCGGGCGCCATGTGGGCGACGTACTCACGCACCGTGTCCCATGCGTCGTCGCCCTGGACGACCAGACGCGAGAAGTCCTCGGTGAACAGGTCGCGCACGACCTTGAGCGTGAGGTCGGGCTCGCCGTAGAGCAGCTGCGGGGAGTTGCCCTTGGCGACCTTCTTCTCGATGTCCTCCCAGCGGGCCTTGAGCCGCTCGACGTCCCGGGTCAGCTCGTCCTCGGCCGCGCCCTCCGCCGCGGTGCGCACGATCACGCCCGCGGTGTCGGGGACGATGTCCTTGAGCAGGGTCTTGAGGCGGTTGCGCTCGGTGTCGGGCAGCTTGCGCGAGATGCCGCTGGTGGTCCCGTCCGGGACGTAGACCAGGAACCGCCCGGCCAGGCTGATCTGGCTGGTGAGGCGGGCTCCCTTGTGGCCGATCGGGTCCTTGGTGACCTGCACCAGGATGGCCTGGCCGGAGGACAGCACCGACTCGATCTTGCGGGGCTGGCCCTCCTTGTGGCCGAGCGCCGACCAGTTCACCTCACCGGCGTACAGCACGGCGTTGCGGCCCTTGCCGATGTCGACGAACGCCGCCTCCATCGAGGGCAGGACGTTCTGCACGCGGCCGAGGTAGACGTTGCCGATCAGCGAGGTCTGCGACTCGCGGGCAACGTAGTGCTCGACGAGCACCTTGTCCTCGAGCACCGCGATCTGGGTCAGGTCGTTGCGCTGCCGGACCGCCATCACCCGGTCGACGGACTCCCGGCGGGCCAGGAACTCGGCCTCGCTCACGATCGGTGCGCGACGTCGGCCGGCCTCACGGCCCTCGCGACGACGCTGCTTCTTCGCCTCGAGCCTGGTGGAGCCGCTGACTGCGGTGATCTCGTCCTCGGCCGACCGGCCCCGGCGCACACGGGTGGTGGTCTTGTCGGGATCGTCGGTGGCGTCGCCACCGTCCTCGCCCGCGCGGCGGCGGCGACGACGACGACGGGTGCTGGTGGAGTCGCCGGCCTCCTTGTCGCCGTCCTTCTCCTCAGCCCGGTCGCCACCCCTGCCACCAGACCTGCCACCAGACTTGCCACCAGACTTGGCAGCGGACTGGGCAGCGGACTGGGCACCGGACTGGGCACCGGCTTGGGCACCGGACTTCTCCGCGGGGTCGTCGGCTCCCGGGTCCGACAGGTCGGCGTCGGTGTCGGAGTCGCCGGCGTCCTCGCCTGCGGCCCCGCCCTTGCGGCGCCGGCGTCCGCCACGGCGGCGGCGGCGGCGCGAGGCGGAGCCCGCGTCCTCGTCGTCCGCGTCGGCGTCGTCGCGCTCGTCGGTGCCGTCGGACGGGTCCTCGTCAGGGGTGTCGCCGGGCCCATCGCCGGGCCTATCGCCAGGCCCATCGTCAGGCCCATCGCCAGGCCCATCGACTGGCCCATCGACAGGCCCATCGACAGGCAGGGTCTGCTCGGCGGTGGTGCCCGCGTCGGGCTCGGCCTTCTTCTTGCGCGAGCGGCGAGCCTTGGGCGCCGACTCGGGCTCACCCGTCGGCTCGGGCGCCTGGAAGAGCACGGCGGTCGCGGCGGCGGAGGGAGTCTCCTCCTCTGCAGTCTCGACCTCGGCGGGTCGCGGGGCCGCGGCCTTCTTGCGGGTGCGGGTCGTGACCTTCGGAGCCGACGCAACGGCGTCGGCGCTCTCGACCGCAGCAGCCGCCTCGGCGACCGGCGCGGGCTCCGGAGCAGCAGCCTTCTTGCGGGCTCGCGCCTTCTTCTTGGGCGGCTCGGCACCGTCATCCGAGCCGTCCGCCGGCGCGTCAGGGGCGCCCTCGTCAGCTGCGGCAGGCGCCTTCTTCGCGGTCTTGCGGACCCGCTTCTTGGGGGTCTGCGCGGGCGCCTCAGCGGCCTCTGCCGCCTCGGGGGTGGTGGTCTCTGTCGTGGGGACCAGTTCGTCGTCGAGCATCTGCGCTCCTCGCCCGAGGCTCAGCCTCGGGGTGTCGGCGCCACCGGAGCCGTCCCGCCCGGTGCTGCGGGTGGTGCTGCGGTTGGTGTGGCCGGGTCGGCCGGTGACGCAAAGCCTTGTCGGGCGGCGACACCCTCCGCGTGTGCGTCAACGTGTGCATCGCGTCGTCCCCGCCGCGGTCGCCGGGCCAGACTCCGCCACCGCTGTCACCGGTTCGAGTCGGGCCGCGTCGCGGTCCGGTACGACGATCCGCACTCGATGTGCCGGCCACGACCGCGATGGTGCTGGAGCGGCGAGACCGGCGAGAACGTCGTCGTGTCGTTGTGCTGCGGCGGCTCCGCGTGGATCCTCAAGATCCCTGCGATGGCGTCGAGCACGTCGACCACGGCGAGTATCGCACACCGGCGGCCTCCGACCTACGCGACGCCGCCATCCGCTGGGACGAACGGGTCGCCCACCAGGCCGGTCGCTTCGTCAAGTGGGCCCTGCGCGAGCCGCGTGACGAGAGCGGGCTGCACCGGCTGCTCACCCGCGACCGCGGCAAGTCCGGCGAGCACGTCGTCGGGCCGGACTGCGGGCACCGTGTGCCGAAGCACCAGGTCCAGGACGGCGCGCCCGCCCTCCTCGCGCACGACCAGCGAGATCACCGCGGCGCGACTGTCGAAGCTGCGCAGTCCCTTCTTGGTCATCCGCTCGACCGTCATCGTCTCCGCGGCCAGGAACGCCGTGACCCGCGCCTCGAGCTCCTCGGCGTCGGCCCCCGCTCCCGGGACCTGGATCACCCATCGGCTGGCAGTCAGCCGGTCGGCCAGCGAGCCGCCCGGGGACTCGATGACGGTGAGCACGTCGAGACCGTCGGGCAGCGCCTGGGCCAGGGCTGCGGCCACGTCGCCGGGGTCCACGACCTGGGCGAGGCCGATCTCGACGTACTCCGCCTCGCTGGCCGCCCCGGTCGGGGCGGCGCCGGCGTAGGAGATGCGCGGATGCGGGTGGAAGCCCGAGGAGTACGCCATCGGCAGCCCGGCTCGGGCGACCGCCCGCTCGAAGGCGCGCGAGAAGTCACGGTGGGAGGTGAACCGCAGCCGGCCGCGCTTGGCGTAGCGGATCCGTAGCCGCTGCACCGGCGGCGCCTGCTGCTCGGGCTGGGCACGCACGAATGGAGGTTAGTTCAGGGCAGGCGCGCTGACTTCATCTGCAGAGAGCTGTAGACGCTGGAGATCACCACGCCGTCGAGCCATGCGGTGAGTCGATCGGCCTCCGCCTCCAGCGCCCGGGTCGCGTCCCGAGGCAGCTCTTGACGGGGCACGACCCGCACCCGGCCCGCCTCGTCCTGCACCCAGCAGCCGACGATGCGGCCGTTCCACCAGGCGGTGGTCCCGCCGTTGCCGTTGCTGTCGAAGAGGTATGGCGTGTGCAGGGGGTCGAGGTACCAGTCCCGGTCGCGCCACCCCATCGTGGTCGGGTCGAGGACCGGCAGCAGCGCCGCCCACGGCTCGTCCGCCGGGTCGAGCGGCTCGTCGTCGCCGGGCAGCACCCAGCCGACCGCTCCCCCGTCGAGCGACACCTGGACCGCCTGCAGGTCCGCGAGGGCGCGGCGCACCGCCGCCTTGGTCGCGCCGAGCCACCAGACCAGGTCGGCCTCGGTGCCCGGCCCGAACGTCCACAGCCAACGGCGCACGAGCTCCGCGTAGCCGTCCGGCTCAGGCAGTGCCGGCGGGACCTCGCCGAGCCAGGTGTCCATGCGGGTGTACGACGGCCGGGACAGCCGCCAGTGACCGGCGTTGCGGCCCCGGACGACGTCGCCCGCCGCGCCGAGCCAGGCCAGGACCCGGGGTGCCACCTGGGTCGCACCGCCCCACTTGCTGCCGGGCCGGACCTCCACCTTGCGGTCGAGAGCCGGCACGGCCGCACGCACCTCCCTGGCCGGCAGCCCCTCCGGTGCTGCCCGCAGCGCCTGGAGGAGCTGGCCGCGCACGTCGGCGAGCCACGCCGCCCCCTCTGCCGCCACGCCCGCGGCCTCCACGTCCTTCGCGATCTTGCGGTGCTCCTGTGCCGCGACTCGATCGCCGGGCGCCCCCCACGCGGCCGGCAGCAGGTCTCGAGGGAAGACGAAGAGCGTGCGCCGCATGGCGAGCTGCTTCACCAGGGACCGCTCCACGTAGAGTGCGCGCTCGACGTCCTCGACCGTCACGCCGTCGACCCTGGCCGCGACCGACAGGTGGACCGTCGGCGGCTCGGTCGCGTGCAGCACCGTCATCGCCCGCGTCGCCGCCACGGGGTCGGCGACCCGGCCCCACGGAGCGAGGGCGTGCCGGATCGCCAGCCTGGCGCGTCGCTCGTCGTCGGTGATGTGTCGCACGGTGGCATCGTGCCGCAGCCCGGGGACGTCCCCGTTCATCCCGGTAGCCTCCACGCCATGCCGTCGGTCGATCGTGAGGAGATCTCCGTCAGGCGATTGACCCAGGGCGGCGCGCTCAACGCGGGCGCAGCCGCCGTCGCCACGCTCGCAGGGGTGGCCATCCTGTTCCTGGCCGCCCGGGCGATGTCACCGGCGGAGAACGCCTCGTTCATCTCGATCTGGGGCCTCGTCTTCGGGTGCGCCTCCATCGTCGCGGCCCTGGAGCCCGAGGTCGCCCGGGTCCGCTCGCTGGCACCCGGCCCCCTCGACGGCACGCAGCTCGCCGTCACCGCCATCGTCGCCGCCTGTGCGGCGGGCGGCATGACGCTCGTGGTCGTGGCGCTCTTCGACGTGTTCCACATGGGTTCGGTGTGGGTGGCGCTCCTGGTCATCGCCAGCGCAGCGGCTTTCCCCACCATGTTCGCGGCCCGGGGGTACCTGGCGGGATCCATGAGGCTGACCGCGCTCTCGGCGATGACCGCCGCCGAGGCACTGGTCCGCCTGCTCGTCGTCCTCGTCGCCTTGTGGGTCGCGGTCGACCTCGTGCCCGGAATGGCCGCGGCCGCGTTCTGCAGTGCGCTCATCGGGGTCCCTGTCCTGCTGCGGCACGCGACGTGGACGAGGGGCGCCGAGTCGGTCCGGGCGATGCTGAGGCGGACGACCACGCTGATGGCGGGCAACGCGATGGCGGCGGCGCTGCTGACCGGCGCCCCGGTGCTCGTCGAGCTGGCCATGGTCGGCGCGTCGCGGGACTTCGTGGGGAGGTTGCAGAACGCGATCGTCATCTCCCGGTTCCCCTTGATCGCGCTGATGCTGCTCCAGGGGCTGCTGGTCCCGGTCTTCGTGCGCAGGCGCTCGTTGTACGCCGGCGGCGACTACAGGACGATCCTGCTCTTCCTGTCCGCCGTGGTCCCGCTGTCCGGCGTGGCGTCGTACGTCGCCGGGCCGTGGCTCCTGTCCAGCCTCCTCGGCTCGAGCTACGTCATCGGGCACCTGCAGATCGCGCTCCTCACCACCGGGGCCGCGGCGCTGGGCGGCGTCCAGGTCCTCATCGCGTTGGCCGTGTCCGGTGACCGGCACCGCCTGGCCACCCTGGCTCTGGCGCCGACCCTGACGGTCACGGCCCTGCTCGCGTTCGCGCCGGTCGTAGGACTCTCCATGCGCATCCCGGTGGCTCTGACGATCGGTCCGATGGTCGGTTTCGCCGTCGCGGTGGCCGCGACCATGCGCTGGCGGAGGCAGCAGCCCACGGCCCAGCCCTAGCCGGGAGACGGACTAACCTGTCCGCGACCGGACCGAGGAGGACCCATCAGCGAGACCGACCCGAGCGGCCGTCGCTTCGCGCGGCTCAGGTCTCGCGCCGCTCCTCGTTCCAAGGCTCGGCTGGCCGAGGTCCTCGTCCCCGTCCTTGCGTACGCCGGCGTCGTGCTGTCCGGGGCGACCACCTCCTCGCTCGGCATCCGCGTCCTCAGGCAGGACCCGCAGAGCCCGCTGGGGACGATGTGGGGCACCCCTCGAGACATCCGCTCGGACGAGTTCCTCACCGGCACCGCGGCCGAGCTGAACGTCCTCTCGCTCGGACACACGTCGTCCGCGCCGCTCGCGGAGTCACCTGACCTCGTCCTCCAGGTCGCCTCCGGGCAGCCGTTCGAGACTCTCTTCTTCTACGACGGGGACCTCCTGCGGCTGGGTCCGTGGCTCCCCGACGCGATGCTGTTCGCCGCCTCCCGCGCGCTCCCGTTCCTGGTCCTCGCGCTCACCTTGCCGCCGCTGCTCCAGCGCCTGGGCGCGAGCCGGCCGCTGTCGTGGCTCGGCTACGCCTTGGTCGTCCTGGCGCCCGCCAGCCTGTGGTGGTCCTTCACCCCGCCGCGCGTGCTGTCCTACGCGTCTCTCGGCTGCTTCCTGCTGGTCGTGGCGACCGAACGCTGGGCGGCGGCCACGGCTGTCAGGTCGCGGGCGGCGGCGCTGGTGCTCGCGGCTCTGGGCGGCATCGCGCTGGCGCGGCTCGGCGGCTACTACGTGCCGTGGAGCCTGACGATCGGCGTTCCGCTCGTGCTCGCCGTCGCGGCCTGGATCCTGTTCGGTCCGCAGCGTCGCGCCGGGCTGCTGGTCCTCGGCGTCGGCGCCGCCTGCGGCGGTGCACTGCTGGCGCTGGTCTTCTGGGAGAACGCCGAGGCCGTGCGCGCCACCCTCGACACGCTCTACCCCGGCCAGCGACGGGCGACAGGCGACCTGCTCGCCCCGTTCCACCTGCTCGGCGCTCCGGGCTTCCACCACCTGACCGGCGGCGAGCGACCAGCGATCGGCAACCAGAGCGAGAACAGCTCGGCCTTCCTGGTCTGCGCTCTGTGGGCCCTCCTGCTGGTGCTCAGGCCCAGCGACGCGACCCGCGCGCAGCGCGCGGCTTTCGCTGCCCTCGGAGTGTCGATCGCGGTCTGGGTCGCCTGGTGCACCACGGCGTGGGGCTCGTTCGGCGCGGCACTGCCGCTCCTCAACCTGGTCACCCCGCCCCGCGCGGCGCAGACGGTCGGCTTCGCCGCGACGCTGCTGCTCGTGATCGTCCTCGGACGGACGCGGAAGGTCGGGCCGTGGTCGGCACTGGTCGTGGCGCTCGCGTGCGGGCTCGCGACGGCGTACGGCGTCACCAGCCTGCGGGGGACGCTGCTCACGATGAGCCTCACCGAGGTGTGGGTCTCCTCGCTCGCGGTGGTCGTCGCGATCTGGGTGGTGACGGTCTTCCCGAACAGCTGGCTGGCCATCGTGCCGCTCTGCGGGGTGCTGCTCTGGTCCGGCGCCCAGGTCAACCCCGTCATCCTGGGCCTCGGCGACCTGCGTGACAGCCAAGCGGCCGGGGCGGTGCGGCAGATCGGCGCCGACGCCCGCTCCGACGCGTCGTACGTCGCCAGCGACGACCCCTTGGTCTCGGCACTGCTGGTCGCCAACGGTGTCCCGTCGATGACCGGCTGGCAGATCGCCGGGCCGCGCGAGGACCTCTGGGTCGAGCTCGATCCCGACCGCAGCGAGGAGCTCGTCTGGAACCGCGGGGCCAGCTATCTGCGGATGAGCTTCGACGGGGCGGCCGGAGCCGAGCCCGTCCTGAGCAACCCCACGCCGGACACCGTCCTGATCAGTGTCGATCCCTGCTCGATCCCCGAGGTGCTGAAGGTGGAGACGCTGATCACGCACACGAAGCTCGATGCGCCCTGCCTCACGCAGAGCAGCGAGTTCGTCTGGGTGGGCAAGCGGCAGCGCGTCTACACCGTCGGCTCCTCCGGCTGACCCCCGATCGCCTACGACTAATCTGTCCGGCATGTCCCGACCGGCCGCCTCCTCGCGCGTGCTGATCATCGTCCCGGCCTGGAACGAGCAGGACTCGGTCGGCGCCACGGTCGCCGAGATCCGTGCGACCAACCCCGGCCTCGACGTCCTCGTCATCGACGACGGTTCGGCCGACGCGACCGCCGAGCGCGCCGAGCAGGCCGGCGCCGCCGTGTGCCGGCTGCCCTTCAACCTCGGCGTCGGCGGGGCCATGAGGGCCGGCTACCGCTACGGCCTGCGCAACGGCTACGACGCTGCCGTGCAGGTCGACGCCGACGGCCAGCACGACCCGGCGTTCATCCCCGTCCTGCTCGACAAGCTCAGCGAGGCCGACGTCGTCATCGGCGCGCGCTTCGCCCGGGACGGCGACCCCTACCAGGTGCGCGGTCCGCGGCGCTGGGCGATGGTCCTGCTCGCCAAGGTCCTCAGCAGGCTGGCCCGCACCAGGCTGACCGACGTCACGTCGGGCAACAGGGCATGCAACCTGCGCGCCATGGGCGTCTTCGCGGCGCACTACCCAGCGGAGTACCTCGGCGACACCGTCGAGTCCCTCGTCATCGCCACCCGGATGGGCTGCACCGTGACGCAGGTGCCCGTCGACATGCGCCCGCGCGCCGCCGGGCGCGCGTCCTCGTCCCCCGTGCGCGCCGCGATCTACCTCCTGCGGGCCGTCGTGGCCCTGAGCATGGCGCTCGTGCGCCGCTGGCCCACCAGCTTCGCCGAGGGTGCCACGCAGCAGTCGGTCCTGGACGGCGACCAGGAAGCGGTGTCCCGATGAGCGCGGTCAACGTCCTGGGCATCGTCGGGTCGGCCATCATCCTGCTCACGCTCTTCGAGATGATGCGGCGCCATCGCCTGCGGGAGAAGTACGCCGTCATCTGGTTCCTCATCGCGATCGCCGCCTTGCTGACCGCGATGTTCCCGGCGCTCCTGATCGGCGCCAGCGACGCGCTCGGCCTGGTGGTGCCGACCAACCTCCTCTTCTTCGTGGCCTCCCTGGTCCTGCTGATCCTCACGCTGCAGCACAGCTACGAGCTCGGGCGTCTGGAGGAGCAGAGCCGGACCCTCGCAGAGGAGGTCGCGCTCCTCCGACTCACCCTGGAGAACCTGCAGGGCGGTCGCGACCCGGCGGCGTACCACGACGAGGGCGACGGCGATGCCGACGGCCGCGGCGACCTCGACCACGACAGAAAGGGCGACGGCACGCCGTGACCAGTGCCGTCTCGGCCCCGCTCGACATCTTCATCCCCTACTGGGGCGATCCCGCCCTCCTCTACGCGACCGTCGAGAGCGTCCGCACCCAGACCGACGACAACTGGGTGGTCACCGTCGTCGACGACGACTACCCCGACGACTCGGTGGCCGCCCACTTCGCCGCCGAGACCGACCCGCGCATCCGCTACGTCCGCAACGACCACAACCTCGGGATCACGGGCAACTACGACAAGTGCCGTGAGCTGGCGACCGGGCCGTTGATGATGTTCCTCGGCTGCGACGACGTCCTGCTCCCCGACTACGTCGCGACCGTGCGCTCGGCGCACGAGCGGTTTCCCGACGCAGCGATCATCCAGCCGGGCGTGCGCACCATCGACGACGACGGGCGCCCCACCGAGTCACTGGCCGACCGCGTCAAGCGGGCGCTCCGACCGCGCATCGACGAGCCCACCGTGTTCGGCGGCGAGCAGCTGGCGACCAGCCTGCTCCACGGTGACTGGCTCTACTGGCCGTCGCTGGTCTTCCGCACGGACGCGGTGCGCAAGCCCGCCTTCCGCGAGAACCTGCCCATCGTCCAGGACCTCGCACTGATCATCGACCTCGTGGCCGGTGGCGCCCAGCTGGTCCTCGAGCCCACCGTCGTCTTCCTCTACCGCCGGCACACCCAGAGCGCCTCCGCCACCAGCCTGCTCAACGGACGCCGCCTGCGCGACGAGCGCCGTTACTACGGCGTCGCCGCGCGGCAGATGGACGAGCTGGGCTGGACCAGGGCACGGCGCGCCGCCCGGCTGCGCTGGACCTCACGGCTGCACGGGCTGACCCTGCTCCCTGCCGCGATCGGCTCCCGTGACGCGTCCGCCGTGCGGTCCGTCCTCGAGCACGCCATCTCGACTCGCAGCTGAGCGGCGAGCTCACGACCCGCCCGCCAGCGCGGTCCGGAAGACCTCGAGCGTCGAGTCCGCGACCCGCTGCCACGAGAACAGCCGCGCCCGCTCCCGGCCCTCGACCCGCAGCCGCGCCATCCGGCCCGGGTCCGTCACCGCGACGCGGACGGCGGCCGCGATCGAGGCGACGTCGTGAGGATCGAACCAGACGGCCGCCTCGCCCGCGATCTCGCGATGGGCGGCGATGTCGGAGCAGAGCACGGGTACGCCGGCCTGCAGGGCCTCGAGCACCGGGAGCCCGAACCCCTCGACGAACGACGGCAGGACCATGGCGGTCGCGGCGCGGTAGAGCGCCGCCAGCTCGTCCTCGTCGACCCAGCCGCGCAGCTCGACGGTGTCCGCGACCCCGAGCCGCTCGACCACCGCGCGCAACGGGTCGTCGCCGCGCCCGCCGGTGATGACCAGTCGGGGGCGCTCGGGCGCGGGCAGCAGAGCGATGGCCTCGATGAGGCCTTCCCAGTTCTTGTGCGGGCGGCGCTGCCCGCTGGCGAGCAGGAGCACCTCGCCCGTGGGCCTGCCGTCGGACGCACGCGCCGGCACGGGCGTGGCCGCCAGCGGCACGACGTGCAGACGGTCGTCGGGGACGTGGAGGTATTTCCGGATGTCGACGGCTGCGGCCTCGCTGTCGGTGATGACGTGGGCTGCGTTGCGGGCCGCCCTGGTCTCCATCCACT
Organism: Nocardioides bigeumensis; assembly: GCF_039531755.1. Classification (NCBI taxonomy): domain Bacteria; kingdom Bacillati; phylum Actinomycetota; class Actinomycetes; order Propionibacteriales; family Nocardioidaceae; genus Nocardioides; species Nocardioides bigeumensis. The sequence continues at coordinate 204,195 of NZ_BAAAQQ010000002.1, read as the reverse complement.
TGACCGGACCGGTGTAGAGCGGGGTCGACATCAGCTCCGGGTGCGACCAGTAGAGGGTGTCGTGGATGGTCAGCACCGCCGGCATCTGCGTCCGCCACGGTCCCAGAGTGGCGGGTGAGTGGAGGAGATCGGCCCCACGCCTCCCGGCCACCCAGCCGGTGGCCAGCAGCTCGCCGGCGGCCCAGACGAAGCGGTTCTCCCCGCTGATCCGGGACCTGATCACCTCGCCGGGGAACCACGACAGATCGCGCCGCCCGCCCTCCTTGCTGGCCAGCCCCACGATCTCCAGGCCGGTGTCCATCTCGCCGAACGTGCGATAGAGCTGCTGGGTGTAGGTTTCCATGCCGCCCTTGGTCCCCGTGTAGGACAGCAGGTCGACCAGGAGGCGAGGACGCCGGCTCATGGACACCAATCGCTCAGGGGGAAGTCGGACGGTCGGACACTCTAACGACGGAACGGCCGGCGAGGCGGAGCCCGGCCAGGTGCACCGCCACCCCTAGCGGCGGCCCGGCGAGCAGGGCCACCACGGTCCGTGAGGTGAGGTCGCCGGGCCCGAGGAGCACCGACAAGATGGCCAGCGTCGCGACGAGCCAGCCCGCGACGGAGACGTGGTGGTGGTCGAGCGCCAGGCAGGCCGCGCCGGTGAGGGACAGCAAGCAGACCAGCCCCGCCGACAGCACCAGCAGCGCGAGGGTCGCCCCGCTGACGTCGTACTCGGGGTTGACCAGTCGCAGGCACCACGGCCCGATCAGCCAGGCACCGGCGAACCCGACGACCGTGCCGGCGCCGACGAGACCGGCCGGGACCTTCAACGCCCCGAGCCCGCGGACGATCACGTGGGTGATAACGACGTTCTGATAGATGCCGAGGGGCACCAGCAGAGGCGCCCGGCACAACGACACCGCCAGGACCAGCGGCGCGGCCGTCGCCACCTCGGCGTCGCTGCTGCTGATGCGGACGAGCACCGGGAACCCGACCAGCAGGACCGCCGAAGCGGCCGCCGCCGCGCAGGCGCTCGCCATCCGGCCGGCGAGCCCGCGCGCATCCAACCCGGCTGCCCGGGTGCGCCAGCCGAGCTCCGGTCGACCGACGACGGCCAGGACCAGCCAGAACCCCGCCGCCAGCGCAGCCGCGGCGGCGAAGCCCCACGTGTGGCGCGCCGTCAACGACACGGCGACGACCAGCGCGAGACGCACGAGCGGCTCGGCACCCAGCAGCAGTGAGTACGTCGCCCACCGGCCGCGCCCCGCAGCGATCCCCACCACGCCGGCGTGGACGGTGAAGAGCAGCAGGCCCGTCACGAGGAGCGCCGACCACGGGAACGCGTCCTCGTCACCGAACACGGCACGCGACCACGCCGGCGCCGTCAGCGCTACCGCAGCGGCGAGCGCCGCTCCCAGCAGCAGCGCGACCCGCACCACGGACGCCCCAGGGGCCGCGGATCCGTCGGCTGTCCCGCTCCCCCCGGCGCGGACCGCGCGCGTGGCCTCCGAGGCGATGCCGTTCAAGGTGCCGAAGCAGGTGAACAGGGCGCCCCAGAAGATCAGGAAGTGCGAGTTGTCCGCCGTGGAGAGCGTGCGGGCGGCGATGACCAGCACGAGATAGCCGCAGATCCCGTAGGCGACGGCCGCGCCCACCACGAGGCCGTGCTCTCGTCCCGTCGTGGCCGGCGCCGCTGCGCCAGGGCCACTCCTGGGGTCCGGCGCCATGACCGGCGATCCTACGCAGGCTCCACGCACCGGGCCGTTGGTAGCCTGCGGGCCATGGTGCGGCTCGCCGATCGACTCGGCAGCCGGGACAACAACTTCGATCTCCTCCGGCTCCTCGCGGCGTGGTCGGTCCTGGTCTCCCACAGCTTCGCGCTGCTCGGGCGTCCCGAGCCGCTCCACCAGCTCGGGACCACGCTCGGCAACGTCGGGGTGCTGGTCTTCTTCGCGGTCAGCGGACTGCTCATCCGCCGCAGCTGGGAGCTGGACCCCACGCCACGCGACTTCTGGGCCAAGCGCGGCCTGCGCCTGCTGCCCGCGCTCGCGACGGTGTCGGTGCTGACGGCCTTCGTGATCGGCCCGGTCATGACCACCCAGCCCCTCGGCGACTACTTCTCCTCCCTCGAGACGTGGATCTACCCGATCCGGGTCACCCTCCTGTTCCCCTTCGGTGCTGGGCTGCCCGGGGTCTTCGAGGACAACCTCTACTCCGGCGCCGTCAACGGTCCGCTCTGGAGCCTGCCGGTCGAGGTGTTCGCCTACTTGCTGCTGTTCCTCCTCGGCGTCTCCGGCCTGCTGGCCCGGCGAGCGGTCATCACGTCGATCGCGGTCGCCGGGCTCTGCTGGGCCGCGGTCTGGGTGCCCCTCACGTCGGACGCCGTCGGTTCGACGTACGTCATCGCCGCCTTCGCGGTCGGGGCAGCGGCGTACTCCTTCGCCGACCGCATCGTGCTCGCCTGGCCGATCGCCCTGCTCCTGCTGCCGGTGTGCCTGGCGGCGGGGCTCGGGCCCACCTCGGTGCGCGTGGTGGTCTGGACGCTGGCCGCGGTCTACTTGTCCTACTGGTTCGCCTACGCCCTGCCTCCGGTCGGGAGGTTCGTCACCCGCCTCGGCGACGCGTCGTACGGCGTCTACATCTGGGCGTTCCCCGTGCAGCAGGTGCTGGTGCAGGAGGTCGAGTCGCTGCAGCCGTGGGAGCTGATCGCCCTGGCGACGCCGATCGTGCTGGTGCTGGCCTTCGCGTCGTGGTTCCTCGTAGAGCGGCCGTCGTTGCGGCACAAGCCGGTGCGCCGCGCCGTCAGTCCCGGCCGACGGTCGCCTGCCTCTTGACCGCAGCGACGTCGGCCTCGAGGAGGGAGTGGCGGCGGTCGGCGAGCGTGGTCAGCAGGCCGGTGGCGTAGGCGGCCCCGGCACTGCGCAGCACCGCCCTGGTCGCGGGCGCGACGCGGCCTCGGTGGAAGAGGTGCACGAAGGACCCGGTGACCACGCCGTCGAAACCGAGCCGTTCGGCCAGCCGCTGCAGCGAAGCGCGGGTGTAGAAGGTGATGTGCTGGCCCGACTCGAGCGTGTAGTACCACCAGTCCTCGGGTCCGGGCGCGGGCTGGGGCACCAGGTGCGTGGTCGCGAGCAACCGGTCGGTGGCACCGGCGACCTCGGCGAGGTCGGCGGCCGGGTCGACGAGGTGCTCGAGCACCTCGAAGGCGGTGACGAGGTCGTAGCGCCGGCCGGCGAGGTCGGGTGCCTCGTGGCCGGCCGCGAAGACGTTGGCGGCCATCGGGTCGGTGTGGTGGAAGTCGTAGCCGCGGTCGCGCATCATCCGCGTCAAGGTGCCGTAGCCCCCTGCCCAGTCGAGGAAGGTCCCGCCCCGGAGGCGTTCGGCGCGCAGGAGCGTCGCGGTCACGTTGCTCAGGATCTGGCAGCGGTCCAGGAGGCCGACGTCGAGGGCCGCGATGGCGTCGCTGTAGGCCTCGGGCAGCCAGGTCGGGTCGATCGCCATGACCATCCCGCACTCGCCGCAGCGGTGGTAGGTCGCCTCCACGTGTCCCAGCACCCGCGCGGTCGCGAACGGCGACGTGGGCCCGGTGCAGGCCCGGCACGGCTGGGCCGGCACATTCCCTCCCCGGTCGGTCGTTGGCGATGGACTAGTCTAGGGCGGCGCTCACGGGGTCCAGACGAGCCCGTTCCGTTGGAGGTCCTCCCGCATGTCCCCGTCCTCGTCCGGCGCTGCGACCGGGCGGACCGTGCTGGTCACGGGCGGCGCCGGCTTCATCGGGTGCGCACTGGCCGAACGGCTCGCCGCGGCAGCCGACCGTTGGGTGGTCGTCGACGACCTGCACCCGCAGGTGCATGCGTCGCGGGCCCGCCCGGACGCACTGACGGAGGCAGCGGAGCTCGTCGTCGCCGACGTGACCGACCCCCACACGTGGGACACCGTCCTCGACGACGTGCGTCCCGACGTGGTCGTCCACCTTGCTGCCGAGACCGGCACGGCCCAGTCGCTGAGCGAGAGCTCGCGACACGCCCTGGTCAACGTGGTCGGCACCACCCAGCTGCTCGACGGCCTCACAAGGGTGGCTCACCTTCCCCAGCACGTCGTGCTCACGAGCAGCCGGGCCGTCTACGGCGAGGGCACGTGGCAGCGCGCCGACGGGACGACGTACCAGCCCGCGGGTCGCACCCACGCGCAGCTGGCGGCCGCGCAGTGGGACTTCCCCGGCGCCCGGCACCTCGCCAGCTCGGTGCTCAGCACGACGCCCAACCCGGGCAACGTCTACGGCGCCACCAAGCTCGCGCAGGAGCACGTCCTCGCCGCCTGGACCGGGTCGCACGACGTCGACCTCTCGGTGCTGCGGCTCCAGAACGTCTACGGCGCCGGCCAGTCGCTGACCAACCCCTACACCGGCATCGTCACCCTCTTCTCCCGGCTCGCGCGCAAGGGGACGTCGATCCCGCTCTACGAGGACGGCGAGATCACGCGGGACTTCGTGCACATCGACGACGTGGCCGACGCCCTGGCGGCCGCGATCGCCGACCCGCCCGCGGATGGCCGCCGCGCCCTCGACATCGGCAGCGGCGAGCGCACGACGATCCGCGACCTGGCCACGGTCATCGCCTCGTTCCACTCCGCGCCCGCTCCGCACGTCACGGGCGAGTTTCGGGACGGCGACGTGCGGCACGCAGCCTGCGACGTGAGCCCCGCGCTCAGGGAGCTCGGCTGGGCACCGCGCGTCTCGCTGGCCGAGGGGATCGGTCGCCTGCAGGAGTGGATGGCCGACCGACTGGACCCCGTCGAGGGCTAAGACGATCACCTCATCTCGTAGGATCGGCTGCGCCCCTGGGAACCCCACCTTGACGACGCCCCCACCCACGTAGCTCGGAGACGCTCCTCATGAAGAACCGCAAGCTGTCGCGTCACCAGGCCGGTGACCTGGAGCTGATCGTGTCGTCGGGGCTGTTCGACGAGGACTACTACCGGGAGCAGAACCCCGACGTCGTCGCCACCGGGACGGACCTGGCGCGGCACTACCTGACGCGCGGCGCGCGCGAGGGCAGGGACCCCTCACCGCACTTCTCGAGCGCCGGTTACCTCGCCCGCTACCGCGACGTGAGGTTCTCCGCCTGGAACCCGCTCGTGCACTACTTGCGGTCGGGCCGGGAAGAAGGCCGGCTGCCCGACCCGATGGGTGACGACTCCCGGCTCATCCGCGGGTCCGGCCTGTTCGACGAGACCTACTACCGCGAGGCGAACGACGCGGCGATCCCTGAGGACGCCGATGCCGTGGACCACTACGTCCGCGAGGGAGCCGGCCGAGGGCTCGACCCCAGCGAGGGCTTCTCCACGAGCGACTACCTGCGGCTGAACCCCGGCGTGGAGGAGTCGGGCATCAACCCCCTCGCCCACTACCTCAGGTACGGGCGAGCAGGCGGGCTGGACAGCCTGCGGGGCGCGCCTCGCCGCGGCAGCTTCCGCGCTCAGTACGCCGCCAAGTGGGCCGGGATCGCCTCGTGGCCCGTCGTCCGGGTGCCCGGAGTGGGGCCGCGAGTGAGCCTCGTGCTCCCCCACGCGGGTGCGGGCGAGTCGCTCGACGCTCTCCTGGTCCTGGGCACCCTGCTGGCGAACAGCCTGGGCGCCAGCCTGCGCCTGGTGGGCCGGGACGCGGCTCCCGACGCCGCGCTCCTGCTCCACGTCGCCCGGCGACACGGGGCTGTGCTGCTCGGCGACGTCGAGCTGAGCCACCTCCCGTCGGGCAGCGCCCATCCCTTGCTGATGGGCGATCGTGACGTCGTCCTGGTCTCGGGCTGGCGGGAGACGCAGTCAGCGATGGCCAGCGCGCTCGGGGCCGACGAGATCGTCCGCGTGCTGCTGGACGACGAGCGGGCGGCGTACCTCGATGGCGACGAGCGCCTCATGTGCGCGGAGACGCTGGCGGTGCCGCACGGGTCACCCGTGGCCGTCGCAGGCCAGGCCCTCCTGGATCGCCTCTGCGCCGACTTCCCGCAGCTGCGTGACGAGGCGGTCTCGTTCGAGCCGGCCTTCCCCGACGTGCGCAGGGCCGCGTCGCCGGCCGACGACGGGCGGCGGACGCTCCTCGTCCTCGCCGAGGCGGACGACCCCCGCAGCCTCTACTGGCGTGGTGGCGAGGCGCTGTGCCAGGCGATCGAGCGCAACGTCGTGGACCCGCAGGTGTGGGACGTCATATGGGCCGGCGCCGAGCCGGGCCTCGTGCTCGCGCGCGACGTCCGCCCTCGCGTCCTGACCCGGACGGAGTGGCTCACCGAGCGTCCGCACGTCGACGCGGTCTTCGTCCCGACCGCAGGCGACCCCGCCCCCCGCGAGTCGGTGAGCGAGGCGGCGTCCGGAGCGGCCGTGCTCACCACGACCGCGGCCCTCCTCCCGAGCCTCCTGAGCGCCTCGGCGAACCTCCTCGCGTGCGACCCGGCGATCGAGTCGATGGTCGAGGGGTTGGGCCGGCTGGCGACGTTGGGGCTCGACGACGACCTGCGACGCCGGCACGTCGAGGACGACCAGCTCGAGCGCGACTGGACGACGGCGACGAGGGAGGCGGTCGCCTTCCTGCACGACAGGCTGGAGGACCGTCTGGGCTCGGGTCGGCATGTTCGCTGACCTGCCCGCTCCCCCGTCCGCGGCACCGCCGGTGTGGGGGCAGTCCCTCGCAGACCGGATCGGCCAGCTCTTCCGCAAGCAGCGCCGGGTGGCGTGGATCTATCGATCCCCCGACACGAGCACCTTCCGCTACCGGGTGGCCAACATGGTGGCGGCACTCAACTCCGACGAGGACAGCGACGTCAGCGCCTCGTGGTTCGGCGACGCCGAGCTCGACGGGCTCCACCACCTGGTCGGCCACCTCGACGCCGTCGTGGTCGTCCGCTACCCCTACGGTCCCGCGCTCAGCCGCTTCATGGCGCGCGCCGACGCCGCAGGGGTTCCCCTGATCTTCGACGTGGACGACCTGGTCTTCGACCCCGGCATGGTGCCCGTCGTCATGGAGGCGATCGGTGAGGACGTCGAGCGCTTCGCGAGGTGGCAGACCTGGTACGCCCTGACCGGTCAGCTCCAGGCCACCGCAAGCCGGTGCCGCGCGGCTCTTACCACGGTCCCGCCGCTGCAGGAGCGGCTGGCGACGTACTTCCCCGACGGAGTCGTCGAGGTCGTGCCCAACTTCCTCGATCGTCGGCAGGACTCCTACTCGCGTGAGCTCCTCGGCGCCAAGCAGGACGGCTCAGCCGCACGGACCGGACCGATCACCATCGGGTACTTCAGCGGCTCCCCCACCCACGCGCACGACTTCGCGGTGGCCGCGCCCGCACTGGGACGCCTGTTGAGGAGCGACCCCGACGTCCGCCTCCGGGTGGTCGGGAGCATCGACGTCGTCGGCGACCTCACCGAGCTGTCCTCGCGGATCGACGTGGTGCCGTTCATGGACTACCTGAGCCTGCAGCGGTCCATCGCAGAGGTGGAGGTCAACATCGCCCCGCTGCAGCACCACGCCTTCACCGTCTGCAAGTCCGAGCTGAAGTACTTCGAGGCCGCTGCCGTGGGCACGTGGACCGTCGCCAGCTCGACCCCGGCCTTCGCGGCCGCCATCGACGACGGACGCACCGGTCGAGCCGTGCGCGCGCACGAGTGGGACGACGCGCTCGCCGAGGCCGTCGCTCTGGCCCGCGACCCCCAGGAGTACGCCGCACGCACGGCCGCAGCCGCCGCGTCGGCCTACGAGCACTACGGCTGGAACGCCGTCGCGCAGCGGCTCGGAGACGCCGTGACCGCGTGCTGTCGGCGAGCGGGAGTGGGGTAGCGTTTCCGCGGGTCGCGTGGCCGTGGATCCTGTGGACGAGGGCGAGAGGGTGATGAGGTTGTCGGAGAGCTCCCCGACCACGGGCACCTCGTCCGCCGACTACGCCGACGACTACTACGCCACCTACCGCGGCCACGAGGACTACGACTGGGACACCGACCACTGGCGTGAGTTCTTCCTCAGCGCCGCCGGCCGGATCAAGGCACTGACGAACGCGCAGACCTCGCTCGACGTCGGTTGCGCGAAGGGTCTCCTGGTGCAGGCACTCGTCTCCGTGGGCGTGGACGCGAGAGGCGTCGACGTGTCCGAGCATGCCGTCGCCAAGGCCCACGCCGATGTCCGCGACCGGCTGCGCGTGGGGTCCGCGACCGAGCCGATCGACGGCCGCTACGACCTGATCACCTGCGTCGAGGTGCTCGAGCACCTCTTGCCCTCCGACGCGCAGCTCGCCATCGACCGGATGTGCGCTGCCACGGACCTGATCCTCTTCACGTCCACACCCGGGCACTTCGAGGACCCCACCCACATCAACGTGCGGCCGACGGCGGAGTGGGTGACCTCGTTCGCCGAGCGCGGCTTCTTCCGGAGGACCGACGCCAACCTCGAGTTCCTGGCCCCGTGGGCGGTCCTGGTGCAGAAGGCCCCGCCCGACGCCCAGCCCACCGCGCGCGACCTGGTCCACCGCTACGAGTCCCAGTACGCCACGTTGCACGTCGAGGTGATGGAGAAGCGCAACGCGCTCCTCGAGTCCCACAGGGAGATCGCCCGGCTGCACGTCGACGGTGCCGACACGGCGGAGGTGCGCCGACTCCGAGAGCGGCTGGCCACCCTCGAGCAGGAGGCCCAGCAGCTGAAGGACGCCCAGGTCACCGCCGAGCACGAGGTGTTGACGACCCGCGACCACATCATCGGTCTCGAGGCCAAGGCCGAGGAGGCCGCGCGACTGCTCGTCGTCTTCAAGGAGCGCCTCAACCAGCAACGTGAGAAGGCGGCCGAGCTCCAGCGCCGCATCCGCGTCCAGCGTCGCCGGGCAGAGGAGAGCGAGCGGCGCGCGGAGGCGCTGCTGGCGTCGCGGACCTGGCGCGCGGGCAGGCTGTTGACGCGGCCCTTCAGGCGCGGTCGATGAGCGGTCGGGCCACCGGCGCGAAGCCGCCGCTGTTCTCGGTCGTCACGCCGGTCTTCAACCCCCCGCTCGACGCGCTGGACGCCGCGATCACCTCCGTGGTCGAGCAGACCTTCCGGCGCTGGGAGCTCATCCTCGTCGACGACCGCTCGACCGACCCAGAGGTTCTCGAGCTGCTGCGTCGACGGGCTGCCGAGGAGCCGCGCATCAAGGTCGTCGAGCGCGAGACCAACGGTCACATCGTGGCGGCCTCCAACGACGGCATCGAGGCGGCCGTGGGCGAGTTCATCGTGCTCCTCGACCACGACGACCTCCTCACCCCCGACGCCCTGAAGCGCAACGCCCAGCTGATCCGCGAGCACGACGACGTCGACTACCTCTACTCCGACGAGGACAAGGTCGACGACACGGGTCGTCACTACGACCTCTTCCGCAAGCCGTCGTGGTCGCCGGAGCGGCTGCGCGGCCAGATGTACACCGGCCACCTCTCGGTGATCCGCACCTCGGTGGTCCGCGCGATCGGCGGTTTCCGGGAGGGGTACGACGGCTCCCAGGACCACGACCTGATCCTGCGGGTCGGAGAGGTCGCGCGACGGGTCGTGCACATCCCGGAGGTGCTCTACCACTGGCGCGTGGTGCCGGGCTCGGCCGCGGGCGACAGCAACGCCAAGCCGTACGCCACCATCGCCGGCCGCAACGCCGTGCAGGATCATCTCGACCGGATCGGCATCCGGGCGGAGGTGACGCACGGTCCGGTTCCCGGCATCTACCACGTCAGCCGTCATCTCGACCCGGACGTGTCGGTGAGCCTGATCATCCCGACCCGCGGCACCGAGGGCATGGTGTGGGGTCGCCGGCGCGTGTTCGTCGTCGACGCGGTCCGGTCACTGCTGGCGGCGACCGACCAGGAGCACGTCGAGGTCGTCGTCGTCTACGACACCTCGACCCCACCCCACGTGCTCGACGCACTGCGCGACGTCGCGGGCGACGACCTGACCCTGGTGCGCTTCACCGAGCCCTTCAACTACAGCCGCAAGATGAACCTCGGGGTCCTGCACTCCCGTGGCAGCCACCTCGTGCTGCTCAACGACGACCTGGAGGCGCTGAGCCACGGCTGGCTCGAGCAGCTGGTCGCGCCGCTCTTCGAACCTGGCGTCGGGATGACCGGCGCGGCGCTCTACTTCGCCAACGGGACCATCCAGCACGCCGGCCACGCCTATGCCCGCAAGAACTACAAGCACCCCTTCATCATGGAGCCACGCGGAGCCCTCGGGCCCTTCGGCGCCCTCGCCCTCAACCGGGAGGCCTCGGGCGTGACGGCGGCCTGCGCGGCGATCAGCCGCGAGGTCTTCATGGAGATCGGCGGCTTCTGCGAGGCACTGCCCTTGAACTTCAACGACGTCGACCTCTCGTGCAAGATCCGCCGCTCCGGTCGCCGCATCGTCTGGCTGTGCAACGTCGAGCTCTACCACTTCGAGTCCCAGTCGCGGGCGCGCTCGGTCGCCGCCTGGGAGAAGGACCTGACCGTGGCCCGGTGGGGCATGCCCCGTGGCCAGGACGAGCTGTTGCCGCAGTGGTGGGAGGGAACCCGGCGCGTGGCCAGCGACGCCAAGCGGGAGCGGCGGCGAGCCACCAGGGCCGGCGTCCGGCAGGGGGCCGGTCGACGCCGGTGACCGGGTCGACCACCGGACCATCCACCGGACCATCCACTGGACCATCCACCGGGCCATCCAGCGGGCCTCGGCGCGACCTGCCCAAGGCCCTGGGCGGCAGCCTGCTGGTGCTCGTCGGACTGCTGGCCCTGTCGCTCAACCTGCGTCCTGCGGCTGTGGCGGTGGGACCCGTCCTCCCCGAGGTGCGGGCGGGCCTGCACCTGTCCGCGACGATGGCCGGCCTGCTCACCTCGCTACCGGTGCTCGCCTTCGCCTCCTTCGGTGCCCTCGCGCCGCGGCTGGCCCGCCTCGTCGGCCTGCACCGCGTCACGCTGGCGGGACTCCTGCTCGTCGTCGCCGGCCTCGGCGTCCGGGTCCTGACGGACGACGCCTGGTTGTTCCTGGCCCTCTCGATGGTCGCCCTGGCCGGCATGGCCACGGCCAACGTGCTGCTGCCCTCGCTGGTGAAGCTGCACTTCCCCCATCGCGTCGGCCCGGTCACGGCGCTCTACACCACCGCCATGTCGGCCGGACTCACCGCTGCGCTGGTCCTGACGGTGCCGATCTCGAACGCGTGGGGCGGCTGGCGTACCGGCCTCGGGATCTGGGCCGTGCTCGCCCTGCTCGCCGCTCTGCCGTGGACGGTTCTGGTGGTGCACGACCTGCGTCCGTCCGGCGAGACGACGACCATCCCTCTGCTCGCGGTGGCCAGGACCCGGCTAGGCCTCGCGATGGCGTTCGCCTTCGGCCTCCAAGGGCTCCAGGCCTACGCGATCTTCGGGTGGTTCGCCCAGCTCTGGCGCGACGCCGGCTACTCCCCCGTCGCCGCCGGCGCGCTCGTCGGGCTCGTGGCCGGCACGAGCGTGCCGGTCTCGCTGTGGCTGCCCGCCGCGGCTGCTCGCCGGGAGAGCCAGGTCGGGATCTTCCTGGGCGTCGCGAGCTGCTACCTCGTGGGGTACGCCGGCCTGCTCGTCGCGCCCCACACCCTCGCCATCCCCTCCGCGATCCTGATCGGCATCGGCACCTGCACGTTCGCCCTCGTGCTCACCCTGCTCGGCCTGCGCGCCCGCACGCCGGACGGGACCGCCGCGCTGTCGGCGTTCTGCCAGTCCAGCGGCTATCTCATCGCCGCCCTGGGTCCCTTCGCGGTCGGCGCCCTCCACGACGCGACCGGCGGCTGGCGTGGCCCGATCACGCTCCTGCTCGCGCTGGTCGTCCCGCTGATGGTGCTGGGCGCCAGGGTCTCCCGGCCGCGGGCCCTTGAGGACGAGCTCGAGCCGCTCGCACGCGCGAACCGCTAGCCGGAGCCGGCCGGTCGGTGCCGCGCAGCGGCGCACGCCGGTGGGTGCTCGGAGGGCGGTCGTGTGCTCAGATGGTCGTCCCAGCAGCCACCTGGTCAGACCCGATGGGAGCCCCGCATGACCGAGCAGCCCCCTGGGGGCCCGCCGCCCTACGGCGGGGGTCAGCCGCCGAGGTACCCCCACCCGGACCACGAGCCCACCGGCTACGACCTGCCGCCGGGGTACGAGCCCCCCGGGTACGAGCCGTCCGGCTACGACCCGCCGGGGTATGCCCCACCCGGCCAGGACCCGGCCAGTCAGAATGCGGCCAGCCAGAACCCAGCGGCCGCTCCTCCGCCCGGCTTCACCATGGCGGACCAGCAGCCGACGCCAGGCCTGCCCGCGCAGAGCCAAGCAGGACTCTGGTTCGTCCTGACGCTCGTGCTGATCGGGCTGGTGGCCGGCGGCGTCCTTTGGTTGCGGGGGCAGACGGCTGTCGACGACCTGCGCGTGGGTGACTGCCTGTCCAGTGACGACCTGAGGGCCGGCAGCGAGAGCATCGCCGCCGTCGACGTCGTGGACTGCAACGACCCCCACGACGCGGAGGTCGTCGCCGGCCTGGTCGTCGACGACGCCATGGTCAAGGACGGCTACACGGGCACCGTCGGCGCGCAGGAGTGCGCGAAGGTCGCACCCGAGCTCGCCGCCAAGACGCTCGAGCTGCGGCCGCTGGCCCCCGCCCGCGAGCTCGCCGCCGGCGACAAGGTGCCGTGCATCGTGCGCAACGCCGACGGCGCCCCGCTGACCGGGACGCTCGTCTCCCCGACGAGCTGATCTAGGGCTGGCGCACCATCAGCGACGTCGCCGGAGCGAACCCGTGGCGGGCGTACAACGGCACCGATCCCGTCGTCGGGCTGAGCACGATGCGGGCGAAGCCGTGCTCGTCGGCGTACGCCGTGCAGGCCCCGAGCATCGCGGTGCCGATGCCGACGTCGCGCTGCTCGGGCCGGACGTAGAAGTTGGCGAGGTAACCCCACTGGGTCGCCCGGGTCGATCCCGGCGGCCGCGGGGCGGGCATCCGCGTGAACACCAGCAGGTTGAGCATCGCCACCGGCGCGCCCCCGACCAGCCCGAGCCAGGTCACCCGCTGGTCGTGCTCGCGGGCCAGCCACTCGTCGAAGCGGGCCAGGAACGTCGGGTCGTCGATGGTGGCGCCGGCGTTCTCCTCCGTCCAGGCGCGACGCAGGGCCGCGACGGCCGCTCGGTCGTCGAGGGTCGCGGTGCGGACCTCGACGGACGCGCGGTCGCTCACCAGCGCTCCACCGGCACCGGCCTGGCCGGCGGGTCGTAGGGCTCCGGCCAGAAGTCGGTCACCCGCGTGATCAGCCCGTCGGGACCGATCTCGATGAACGCCTGGCCGCCACCGCTCTCGTCGTCCAGCCGGAACCCGAACCACGCCACCGCGCGCTGCGAGTTCCCTATCACCACCTTGGGCGAGAGGTGCCACTCGCCGGGATAGGTCTGGTTGAAGGCGAGGTACGCCGCTCGCCCGGTGACCCGCTCCCGTGTCTGCGGCATCTCGTAGACGACGTCCTCGGCGAGCAGCGCCGCCCAGGCGTCCCAGTCGCGCGCCTCCAAGGTGGAGAGGAAGCGCCTGGCCAGGTCTTCGCTGTCGATCATGCACCCGACGCTAGCGAGCGCCCGGAGAGTCGGGAGCCGACTCAGACGACGGAGAGCGGCAGCAGCTGCTTGCCCGTGGGGCCGACCTGGATCTCGGTGCCCATCTCGGGGCAGACGCCGCAGTCGTAGCAGGGAGTCCAGCGGCAGTCCTCGACCTCGATGTCCTGGCCGTCGGCCACGGCCAGGGCGTCCTCCCAGTCCGACCACAGCCAGTCCTTGTCGAGGCCGGAGTCGAGGTGGTCCCAGGGCAGCACCTCGTCGTAGTCGCGCTCGCGGGTGGTGTACCACGCGAGGTCGACGTCGGTGCCGGTCAGTCCGCGCTCGGCGGCGGCGACCCAACGGTCGTAGGAGAAGTGCTCGCTCCAGCCGTCGAAGCGGCCGCCGTCGCGCCAGACCTCCTCGATGACCCGGCCGACCCGGCGGTCGCCGCGCGAGAGCAGTCCCTCGATGATGCCGGGCTTGCCGTCGTGGTAGCGGAAGCCGATCGCCCGGCCGTACTTCTTGTCCTGGTGCACGGTGTCGCGCAGCTTCTTCAACCGGTCGTCGGTCGTGACGTGGTCGAGCTGCGCGGCCCACTGGAACGGCGTGTGCGGCTTTGGCACGAAGCCGCCGATGGAGACCGTGCAGCGGATGTCGTTGCGGCCGGAGACCTCACGGCCCTTGGCGATGACCTTGCGGGCCAGGTCGGCGATCTGGAGGACGTCGTCGTCGGTCTCGGTGGGCAGGCCGACCATGAAGTAGAGCTTCACCTGGCGCCAGCCGTGGGAGTACGCCGTGGCGACGGTCCTGATGAGGTCCTCCTCGGTGACCATCTTGTTGATCACCTTGCGCATCCGCTCCGAGCCGCCCTCGGGGGCGAACGTCAGCCCCGAGCGCCGGCCGTTGCGGGAGAACTCGTTGGCCAGCGTGATGTTGAAGGCGTCGACACGGGTCGACGGCAGCGACAGCGAGACGTTGGTCCCCTCGTAGCGGTCCGCGAGCCCCTTGGCCACCTCGCCGATCTCCGTGTGATCGGCGCTCGAGAGCGAGAGCAGCCCGACCTCCTCGAAGCCCGACGCCTTCACCCCGGCGTCGACCATCGCGCCGATCGTCTCGATCGACCGCTCCCGCACCGGGCGGGTGATCATGCCGGCCTGGCAGAAGCGGCACCCGCGCGTGCAGCCGCGGAAGATCTCGACCGAGAACCGCTCGTGGACGGTCTCGGCCAGCGGCACCAGCGGCTTCGCCGGGTAGGGCCACGCGTCGAGGTCCATCAGCGTGTGCTTGCGCACGCGGAAGGGGACACCCGGCTTGTTGGGGACGACGGCCTCGATGGCCCCGTCGGCGGCGTAGACGACGTCGTAGAAGCGCGGCACGTAGACGTTGCCGGTCACCGCGAGCCGCCGGAGCAGCTCGACGCGGCCGCCCGGCCGTCCCTCGCCCTTCCACTCGCGCACCACCTCGGAGATCGCGAGCACGACCTCCTCGCCGTCGCCCAGCACGGCCGCGTCGAGGAAGTCGGCGATGGGCTCGGGGTTGAACGCGGCGTGCCCTCCGGCCAGCACGATCGGGTCGTCGTCGCCGCGGTCGACCGCGTGCAGCGGGATGCCCGCCAGGTCGAGGGCGTTGAGCATGTTGGTGTACCCGAGCTCGGTGGAGAAGCTCAGCCCGAAGACGTCGAACGCGCGCACCGGCCGGTGGCCGTCGACGGTGAACTGCGGGATCGGCCCGTCGGCGTCGCCCGCCCGCATCGCGGCCTCGAGGTCCGGCCACACCGAGTAGGTGCGCTCGGCGACGATCCAGTCGCGCTCGTTGAGCACCTCGTAGAGGATCTGCACGCCCTGGTTGGGCAGCCCGACCTCGTAGGCGTCGGGGTACATCAGCGCCCAGCGCACCGTCGGACCGCCGTCCTCGGACGAGCCCGCGCAGTCCCACTCCTTGACGGTGGAGTTGAGCTCGCCGCCGACGTACTGGATCGGCTTGCTCACCGTGGGGAGCAACGGCTCGAGTCGCGCGAAGACGCTCTCGGGCGCTGCGGGCATGACGGTGACACCTCTCGTCGGGGGAAGAGGCCCCAGGGTACGCCGCGGGCGGGACCCGGTCGAAACGGCTTGTCCTGAGGAGCCGAGGGACGAGGCGCGAATGGAGCAGACTGCCTCCATGCACGCGATCCGGGCTGCGCACGCCTTCGACGGCGAAAGGTTCCTGCAGGGCGGTGCCACGGTCCTCGTCGAGGGTGACCGGATCATCGGCGTGGAACCCGGCGGTTTCGAGGTCCCCGAGGGCGTCGAGCTGACGTCGTACGACGGCACCCTCCTGCCGGGCCTCGTGGACGCCCACGTGCACCTGGTCTCCGACGGCGAGATGGGCTCGCTCGAGCGCGCAGGGACGCTCGACGACGACGGGCTCGACGCCATGATCGAGGGCTCGCTGCGCGCCCAGGCGGCCGCGGGCGTCACGACCGTGCGCGACCTCGGCGACGTCGGCTTCCGGACCCTGGCGTGGCGCGACCGGGCCGAGCCCGGTCTCCCCCGGATCGTGGCCGCCGGGCCCCCACTGACGACGCCTGGGGGGCACTGCCACTACCTCGGCGGCGAGGTCGAAGGGGTGGCCGGCATGCGGGCAGCGGTGGCCGCACACGCCGCCCGCGGCGTCGACGTGATCAAGGTGATGGCGAGCGGCGGCATGCTCACGCTGGGCAGCGATGTGTTCGGCGTCCAGTTCACGGCGGAGGAGCTGCGCGCTGCCGTCGACGCCGCGCACGACGCCGGCCTGCGCCTCCTCGCGCACGCCCACTCCCTCGCCGGCATCGAGCACGCACTCGCGGCCGGCGCCGACGGGATCGAGCACTTCTCGTGCCTCACCGAGAACGGTCCCTCGTGGTCGGAGGACCTGCTCGCCCGCGTCGCCGAGGCGGGAGTGGTCGTGGGCCCGACCCATGGCCAGCTCCTCGACCGCCTGCCCACCCTCGAGCAGCTGCCCCCGGCCATCGTGGCGGTCTTCGAGAAGTTCGGCATGCGGCCCGACGAGATGCGCGCTCGCCGGATGGAGGTGTTCACCCGCGTCCGCGCGCACGGGATCCCCGTGTGCAGCGGCCTCGACGCCGGCGCAGCGCCGCCGAAGCCCCACGGTGCCCTCTGGAGCGCCGTCGACTGGCTCGCCGACGCCTACCCCGTCGACGAGGCGTTGGCCACGGCCACGTCCTTCGCGGCCGAGCAGTGCGGCCTGGGCGCGGAGACCGGCCGGCTGCGGGCGTCGTACGCCGCCGACCTGCTCGTGGTCGACGGCGACCTGTCCCGTGACGTGAAGCGGCTCTCGCAGCCGGTGGCGGTGTGGGTCCGGGGGTTGGCACAGCCCTCCTAGGGTCCCTTTAGGGGCCCTTTAGGGTTCACGCATGAGCCGGGCCACCGCTGAGAGCCGCTGGCACTGGACCTCGATCGCGCCGGTGCTGGCGCTCGTCGTGCTGGCCGGGACGTTCACCACCAAGCCCCCTGCCCTCGTGCTCGGCCTGGTCGCCATCGTGCTCGTCGCCGCCGTGCTCGCGGCGGTCCACCACGCCGAGGTGGTCGCGCACCGGGTGGGCGAGCCGTTCGGCTCGCTGATCCTGGCCGTGGCCGTCACGGTCATCGAGGTGGCGCTCATCGTCACCCTGATGCTGACCGGCCCCGAGGACACCTCGACCCTGGCCCGGGACACCGTCTTCGCCGCGGTCATGATCAGCGTCAACGGCATCGTCGGCATCTCGCTCGTGGTGAGCGCGCTGAAGAAGCGCGGGCTGGCGGAGTTCAACGCGGAGGGCGCGGGCTCGGCGCTGGCGACGGTGCTGACCCTGGCCACCCTCACGCTCGTGCTGCCGCGCTTCACGACGTCCGAGGCGGGGCCCGAGTTCTCCGGCGGACAGCTCGCGTTCGCGGCGCTCGCCTCGCTGGCGATCTACGCCATGTTCGTCTTCACCCAGACCGTCCGGCACCGCGACTTCTTCCTGCCCGTGGAGCAGGGTCACGGGGGCCTCCCCGACGAGGACGCGGACGGGCACGCCGACCCACCCTCGACGCGCACCGCCCTGGTGAGCCTGGCGCTGCTGCTGGTGGCGCTCGTCTCGGTCGTCGGCCTGGCGAAGGTCGAGTCGCCGGCCATCGAGGACGCGGTCGCCGCGGTGGGGTTCCCGCACGCCGTCGTCGGTGTGGTGATCGCCCTGCTCGTGCTGCTGCCCGAGTCGATCTCCGCGGTCCGCTCCGCCGCCCGGCACCGCGTGCAGACCAGCCTGAACCTCGCCTACGGCTCGGCGATGGCCTCCATCGGCCTGACCATCCCGACCCTCGCCGTCGCCTCGATCTGGCTCGACGGCCCGCTCGAGCTCGGGCTGGGTGAGACCGAGCTGGTGCTGCTGCTGTCGTCGATGGTGGTCGGGGTCCTCACCGTCGTACCCGGGCGCAGCAAGCCCCTCAACGGCGGGCTGCACCTGGTGATCCTGGCGGCGTACATCTTCATGACGATCTCGCCGTAGGGCGCCCGGATTTCTGGGTAACGCCCCTTGGCCTGCGCTCCTGCCCCGATATATCGGGGCAGGAGAGTCACCGAAGGGGCGTTACCCAAAACCCCCGCGCCCTCAGCTGGGGCGGGCGGGCCGGCGCGCGATGTTGACCAGCAGCCCGACGGCGAGCATCGAGGCGAACATCGAGGAGCCGCCGTAGGACACGAACGGGAGGGGTACGCCGGTCACCGGCATGATCCCCAGGCACATCCCGATGTTCTGGAAGGACTGGAAGGCGAACCAGCAGGCGATCCCCGCGGCCGCGACCCGGCCGAACACGTCGTCGGTGGCCCGCGCGATGACCAGCGACCGCCAGATGACCACACCGAGCAGCCCGATCAGCACGGCCGAGCCGACCAGGCCGAGCTCCTCACCCGCGACGGTGAAGATGAAGTCGGTGTGCTGCTCGGGGACGAAGCCGGAGCGCGTCTGCGACCCGTCGAAGAGACCTTGGCCGAAGAGGCCGCCGTTGCCGACGGCGATGCGCGCCTGCTCGACGTTGTAGCCGGCGCCCCGGGGGTCGAGGTCGGGGTTCGTGAACGCCAGGAAGCGGTCGAGCTGGTAGGGCTTGAGCACGCCCAGCGACACCGCGGCGACCGCGCCCGTCACACCCCCGGCCACCATCAGCGCCAACCAGCGCCGCGGTGCCCCCGAGGCGGCCAGCACGCCGAAGACCGTGGCCGACAGCACCAGCATCGTGCCCAGGTCGGGCTGCAGCAGGATCAGCGCCGCGGGGATCCCGGCGATGACCAGCATCGCCAGCACCTCGAAGGACCGCACCCCGCGCTTGAGCCAGTCCGCCCGCTCCGCACAGACCAGCGCCATCCCGACGACCACGGCCAGCTTGGCGAACTCCGACGGCTGGATGGACAGGCCGCCGAGCATCAGCCACGAGCGGGACCCGTTGACCGTCGATCCCATGGTCAGCACCAGCACCAGCCCGCCGATCGAGGCGAGGTAGGCCAGCGGCGCCAGGATCCGCACCCACCGGTGGTCGGTCACCGCCACGGCGAGCAGCAGCACCAGACCGATGCCGACGTTGACCAGCTGCTTGCGCAGGTACGCCGTGGGGTCGCCGCCGGTGAGCGCCTCGCGCGGCTCGGTGGCCGACCACACCAGCAGGGTGCCGAGGACGAGCAGTCCCGCGACCGCACCCAGCAGGACCCAGTCGAGGCCGCGCGCGGGCAGCAGCGACCGGGCCGGGGCGGGTGTGCGTGCCGACGTACGAGCGGGACGGGTGGCAGGGCGGGTGGCAGGGCTCATCGAGTCAGCCCTCTCCTCGGCGCGCAGGCGGCAGGATCGACCCGTCCCGGCGGAAGCTCGGCAGGCGGGCCGGCGCGACGACGCCTGGGATCAGCGCGCGCGCGGTGTCGACGGTCTCGCCGGAGACGCCGTACAGCGCCTCCCAGATCGCCCGGATGCCGTCGCCGGTCGAGCCCGAACCGGTGCCGCCCTGGCTGATCATCATCACCACGACGTAGTCGTCGGTGTAGGAGGCCACCCACCCGGTCGTCTGCTTGCCGTGCACCTCGGCCGAGCCGGTCTTGGAGCGGATCTGCACCTGGTCGAGCGGGAAGCCGGGCAGCTTCCACGCCATGGTGCCCTGGCGGGACACGCCCTTCAGCGCCTCGTCGATGTAGTCGAGCACGTGCGCCGGCAGGCCGACCTCGCCGACCTTCTTGGGCTTGATGCGCTTCACGACGTGGCCGTCGGCGCTGACGATCGCCTTGCCGACGCGCGGGGCGTAGAGGGTGCCGCCGTTGGACAGCGCGGCGTACGCCCTGGCCAGCTGGAGCGGCGTGACGATGGTGTCGCCCTGCCCGATGGCGAAGTTGACCGCGTCGCCGGCACGGTAGGCGTAGCCCTCGATGCAGAACTCGCGGGCGTAGAGGTAGACGAAGTCCGACGTCTTGCCGTCCTGCGGCTTCGACGCGACGTCGCAGTAGTAGTCCTTCATCTCCTCGAAGTAGTCGCGCTTCCACTGCCGGTCGGCGATCCGGCCGGACGCCTCGCCGGGGATGTCGATGCCGGTCGGCCGGCCGAACCCGAACTTCTTGGCCTCCTCGACCAAGGGGTCCCGGGCCTTCACGTCGGCCACGTCCGAGCCGTAGCGCTGCCAGAAGTCGTAGCCGACGCGGTAGAAGAAGGTGTTGCAGGACACCTCGAGGGCCTTGGCGAAGCCGATGGTGCCGTAGGCGCCGGACTCGAAGTTCTTGAAGACGCGGTTGCCGACCTGGAAGCCGGACGTGCACGGCAGCGCCGTGTCGGTGGAGTAGCCGTTGGTCAGGGCCCCCGCGGTCATGAACGGCTTCCACGTGGAGCCGGGTGCGAACTGGCCCTGCATCGCCCGCGACAGCAGCGGCGTCCCGGCGGCCTCGGAGTAGAGCCGCCTCAGCTGCGCCTCGGAGATGCCGCCCACCCAGGTCTCCGGGTCGTACGTCGGCTGGCTGGCCATCGCCACGATGCGGCCGGTGCGCGCCTCCATCACCAGCGCCGCGCCCGAGTCGGCGACGTAGGGGCGGCGGGTGACCGGGTCGGTCACGGTCCGCGCGGTGCGCATCATCAGGTCGAGCTGCTTCTCGACCACGCTCTGCACGTGGGCGTCGATCGAGGTGACGAGGGTGTCGCCGGGCCGCGCCGAGGTGGTGGAGTCCTCGCCGAGGACGCGGCCCATGGAGTCGACGGCGACCTTCTCGTAGCCGGGCATGCCGCGCAGCCACTTGTCGTACTGCTTCTCCACCCCCGCACGCCCCACCACGGAGGCGCCGTTGACCGACTCGTCGTCGCGCTGCTCGGCCGCGTCGAGCTCGTCCTCGGTGATGGGGCTGAGGTAGCCGAGCACGTGGGCCAGGTTGATGCCGTAGGGGCTGGGGTAGGCACGCAGGCTCTGCTGCTGGGCGAGCACAGCGGGGTAGTCCTCGGGCTGCTCGAGGATCTTCAGCGCTACGCGCTGCGGCACGTCCACGGCCACCGGCACGGGCTGGAAGGGCGAGCCGTTCCAGCAGGTGCCGCCGACGCTCCCCTCGTGACCGCAGGTCACCAGCCGCGCCTCGATCTCCTTGGTCGGCAGGGACACCGCTCGCGCGACCCGGGCGACCAGGCGCCCCCGCACGTCGTCGTCCATCTTGCCGAGCATGGTCCGGTCCAGGGAGACCACCCACGAGCTGCGGTTGGCGACGAGCGGACGGCCCATGGCGTCGACCACCAGGCCGCGCGCCGGCTGCTCGACGATCTCGCGCACCGACTGCGACGCCGCCTGGGCCTGGTAGTCGGCGCCGCCGACGACCTGGAGGTAGTAGAGGCGGACGAAGAGGGTGGCGAAGAGGGAGAACACCAGCGCCTGGATGACGACCAGCCGGAGCCGGCCGGTCGTACGGCGGCCCCCATCGGGGGTCGAGCCGAGTCGAGACCCCATCACACGGTCGCCGTGGCGGGCTCGAGCCGTTCGAGCACCCGCATCACCAACGGCAGCACGAACGGGGTGAGCAGGACGTCCCAGACGACCGCGATCGCCACGACCTGCAGCAGCCCCCCAGACCCGATGGCCGGGCCCACGTCGAGGTCGCCGAGGACCAGGCCGCTCAGCGCGAACACCGAGGTGCCGAGGAAGGACGACGCCGCGACCGTCGCGACGACCGACCCCGCGCCGGGGCGCAGGTCCTGACGGACCCGCCCGGCGACGTACCCCACCAGGAGCAGCGCGAGCGCCCAGCGCCCAGCGGTGTGGTCGGCGGGCGGCGCGAGGTCGAGGAGGACGCCGGCGGCGAAGCCGAGGGTCATCGCGAACTGGGGACCGCGGGTCAGCGCCGCGCCCACGACGACGAGCAGCGCGAGGTTGGGGACGACCCCCTCCCAGGCGATGTGCGGGAAGACGCTCACCTGGAGCAGGAGGGCCACGACGACGAGCGCGCCCGCGGCGGCCGCGCGCAGCCAGGTCATCTCAGGCTCCCGTCGGCCTCGACGACCGCGCGGTCGCTCTCGGTGCCGGACGGCACGACGACACCGACCAGGTCGAGGGAGGAGAAGTCGACGAAGGGGTCGATCACGGCTCGCTTGGTGGTCTCACGCACGTTGCTGAAGACCTGCGTGACCAGGCCGACGGGGACGCCCGAGACGTAAGGCGCGCCGTCCTCGCTCCCCCACGTGACGATCACGTCGTCGCGAGCGGGCACGACGGTGTCGTCGATCAGCTCCAGGTCGAGCCGGCCGTCGTCCCCGACGACCCCGCGCCCGCGCAGGAACCCCGCCTCGAGGCTGGACCCGACCCGGCCCCCGACGACCGAGTCGCCGTCGATGACGAGGAGCACCGTGGCGGTCGTGCTGGTCACCCGGAGCACCCGGCCCACCAGGCCGTCCCCGTTGACCACCGTCATGTCCGGCTCGATCCCGGCACGAGAGCCTGCGTCGATGGTCACCGTCCGCGAGAAGGACTGCGCGGGACCGACCCCGATCACCCGCGCGGGGACCAGAGCATGGTTGGCCTGCTCGGCGGCGGCGGTCAGCCCGTCGAGCTCGGCGAGCCGGTTGCGGTCGAAGTCGGCGGTGGCCAGCTCGCTGCGGAGTCCGGCGTTCTCGGCCTCCAGGCCGGCCACCTGGTCGCGCAGGTCGTCCTGCGTGCGGAACCACCCGGGGATGCGCGTCAGCGGCCCGACCACGGCGTCGGCGGCCGACTCGGCGGGTCCGACCACCTCGCCGATGACCCGGCGCGCCGGGTCGAGGGCGGCACCACCGGCCTGGTGGTCCAGGGTGATCAAGGTCGCGCAGGCCATGAGCAGCGCGATCAACAGCGACCGGGTGCCGCGCGGGTCCGGGGAGTAGCGCCCGTCGGGCCGGCGTACGCCGCGCAGCGTGCGCCACCTGCGCTCCCGGCCGCCCGTGGGACGGACCTCCGAAGCGGCGCGCGGCAGCCGGGGCGGGCGCTCGAGCAGGGCCATCAGAGCCGCCGGCCCTCGGCCACGAGGACCTGCTGGAGGGCGTCGAACTCCTCGACGCACCTGCCCGCGCCGAAGGCGACCGAGGTCAGCGGGTCCTCCGCGACGTGCACGGGCATCCCGGTCTCGTGGCGCAGCCGCTCGTCGAGCCCGCGCAGCAGCGCCCCGCCGCCGGTGAGCACGATGCCGCGGTCCATGATGTCGCCGGCCAGCTCGGGCGGCGTCTGGTCGAGGGTGGCGCGGACGGCGTCGACGATCACGTGCAGCGGCTCGTCGAGAGCCTGACGCACCTCGGCGCTCGACACGACGACGGTGCGCGGGAGCCCGGAGACCATGTCGCGGCCGCGGATCTCCGCCTCGGGCTCCTCGGGGAGCGGGAAGGCCGAGCCCAGGCTCGTCTTGACCTCCTCGGCGGTGCGCTCGCCGAGCAGGAGGGAGTACTCCTTCTTCATCCACGCCACGATCGCCGCGTCGAGGTCGTCGCCGGCCGTGCGCACCGAGATCGACGTGACGATGCCGCCCAGCGAGATGACCGCGACCTCGGTGGTGCCACCGCCGACGTCGACGACCATGTTGCCGGTCGCCTCGTGCACGGGCAGCCCGGCGCCGATCGCCGCGGCCATCGGCTCCTCGACGATGTAGACCTTGCGCGCCCCCGCTTGGTAGCCGGCCTCCTTCACCGCCCGCTGCTCGACAGCGGTGACCCCGCTCGGCACGCAGATGACCATGCGGGGCTTGGCGAAGTAGCGGCGCCGGTGCACCTGGTGGATGAAGTGGCGCAGCATCTGCTCGGTGGCCTCGAAGTCGGCGATCACGCCGTCCTTCATCGGCCGGATCGGGGTGATCGCCTCGGGCGTGCGACCGATCATCCGCTTGGCCTCGTGGCCGACCGCCACGATCTCCCCCGTGCGGGAGTTGAGCGCGACGACGGACGGCTCGTCGAGCAGGATGCCCTTGCCGCGGACGTAGACGAGCGTGTTGGCGGTCCCGAGGTCCACGGCCATGTCCCGGCCGATGATGTTCGCCATCCGCGCTGCCTCGCGTTCGTCGTCCCTGGGGAAGGAAGGGTGGGTGGTGAGCCCGGTGGTCAGCGGGACGCGAGCAGCCTCCCCGGCAGCCCCATGGCCCGCCGGAGCCGGCCACGACGGCGACCCCGTACGTCGAGGTTAAGAGCGCGCGAGGCCTCGACCCGGCACGCCACGCCGAGTCACACCAGTCTCACCTGTCACGGGTCAGGTGAGACCGCCTCACAGGTCGGTGAACCAGATCGCGATCTCACGCTCCGCGGACTCGACCGAGTCGGAGCCGTGCACGAGGTTGTAGCGGTTGGACAGCGAGAGGTCGCCGCGGATGGTGCCGGGAGCCGCCTTGCGGCCGTCCGTGGCGCCGTTGAGGTCGCGCACGACCTGGACCGCCTCGTCGCCCTCGAAGACGACCGCGACGAGCGGACCGCTCAGCACGAAGTCGCGCAGCGGGGGGTACCAGTCCTTGCCGACGTGCTCGGCGTAGTGGGTGTCCGCGAGCTCGCCGTCGATGGTCCGGTGCTCCAGGGCCACGATGCCCAGGCCCTTGCGCTCGTAGCGGCCGAGGATCTCGCCGACCAGGCCTCGCTGCACCGCGTCGGGCTTGAGGAGGACGAGGGTGCGCTGCACGGCGTTGTCGACCATGCGCCGCACCCTATCGAGGCGCCTACGCTGCCCTGCGTGGAGACCCTGCCCCCGCTCGACGAGCTCGTGTCCCGCGCGGTCGCGCTCGTGCCCGAAACGGGCCGGGCCGTCCTGGGCGTCGCCGGGCTGCCGGGCGCCGGCAAGACCACCCTCGCCGGTGCGCTCGTCGCACGGCTGCGCGGCCGGCTCGGCGACGATGTGGTCGGGCACGTCCCGATGGACGGCTTCCACCTCGCCGACGTCGAGCTGGACCGCCTGGGGCTGCGCCACGTGAAGGGGCACCCCGACACCTTCGACGCGTGGGGGTACGCCGCCCTGCTGGCCCGCCTGCGGCGCGAGACCTCCGAGGTCGTCTACGCACCCGGTTTCGAGCGCGGGCTCGAGCAGCCGGTGGCAGGTGCCGTCCCGGTGGCGGCCTCCGTGCGCGTCGTGGTGACCGAGGGCAACTACCTGCTGCTCCCCGACCCCTCCTGGTCCCGCGCCCGCGGCGAGCTCGCCGAGACCTGGCTGGTCGAGACCGACGACGAGCTCCGCGTCCGCCGCCTGGTCGCCCGGCACGTCGAGTTCGGCAAGCCGCCGGCGTACGCCGAGGAGTGGGTCGCCCGCTCCGACGAGGCCAACGCCCGGCTGGTCCGGGCGGCCAGCGTGCCCCCGGACCTGGTCGTCACCCTGCGGTGACGTCCTCCGGGCCGCCCGCGGTCGCGGCGGCCCGCTCGCGCTCGATCTTCAGTCCCAGGAAGTACGCCGTCCCCCAGAGCGTCGCGAAGACCACGCCGAGAGCGAACATGATCGGCACCACGAAGCCGAGACCGATCGCGACGAGCTGGATCGCCCATCCCAGCCAGTAGGCCCACTCGCCGCGCAGCATGCCGGCGAGCAGCAGGCAGGCAAGCATCAGCCCGAGCCCGATCCCGAGGGCGGTGCGGGTCGGCACGTCCGCGATCGTGATCAGGACGGGCGCGGTCAGACCGAGGGTGATGGCCTCGAGGGACAGGATCGCGGCGCACATGCCGCGCCTGGGAGATCTCATCCGAGCGACCTCACGAGCGCCGGCCGTGGTCGTCGCGCGGTCGCAGCAGCGCCCGCGCCTCGCCGACGGTGACGACGCTGCCCGTGACCAGGACCGCCCCGCTCCCGACCGACGAGGTCCCGCCGGTCTCCGCGAGGGTCGCCGCCGCCTCGATCGCGTCGGCCAGGTCGGCCACGACGGTGACGCGGTCGGCGCCGTACACCTCGATCGCGGCCGCGGCCAGCTGCTCGGCCGGCATCGCGCGGGAGGTGGAGTTCTGCGTGCAGACCAGGTGCGCCAGGTGCGGCTCGAACGCCGCCAGGACCCCCTCGGCGTCCTTGTCGGACATCACGCCCATGACCCCGATCAGGGGGTCGAAGCTGAAGGAGTCCTCCAGGGCCGCGGCCGCTGCCTCCGCGCCGTGCGGGTTGTGCGCGGCGTCCAGGACGATCGTCGGACTGCGGCGGACCACCTCGAGCCGGCCCGGCGAGGTGACCTCCGCGAACCCGGCGCGCACCACGTCCTCGTCGAGCGGTCCGTCGTGGCCGATGAGCGCCTCGACCGCCGCCAGCGCGAGGACGGCGTTCTGGGCCTGGTGGGCGCCGTACAGGGGCATGAAGACCTCGTCGTACCGGGCCCGCAGCCCCTGCATGGAGACGACCTGTCCGCCCACGGCCGCAGCCCGGTCGATCACCCCGAAGTCCAGGCCCTCGCGGACGACGGTCGCGCCGACCTCGGTGGCCCGGGCGAGCAGCACCTCCGTCACCCCCGGTTCCTGCTGCGCGAGCACCGCCGTGGCCCCCGGCTTGATGATGCCGGCCTTCTCGACCGCGATCTTGGCCGCGGTGTCGCCGAGGTACTGCGCGTGGTCCACCGCGATCGGCAGCACCACCGCCACCGCGCCGTCGGCGACGTTGGTCGCGTCCCACGTGCCGCCCATGCCGACCTCGACGACGGCCGCGTCGACCGGCGCGTCCGCGAACGCGGCGTACGCCATCCCGACGACGGCCTCGAAGAACGACAGCGGGAACGGCTCGGACTGGTCGACCAGGTGGGTGTAGGGCGCCACGTCGTTGAAGGCCCGGACGAGAGCCTCGTCGTCCAGCGGCTCGCCGTCGAGACAGATCCGCTCGTTGATCTTCTCCAGGTGCGGGCTGGTGAAGCGCCCGGTGCGCAGGTCGAAGGCGCGCAGCAGGGTGTCGATCATCCGCGACGTGGAGGTCTTGCCGTTGGTGCCCGTCAGGTGGATCACCGGGTACGACGCCTGCGGGTCGCCCAGGAGCTCGGTGAACGCGCGGATCCGGTCCAGCGAGGGCTCCAGCTTGGTCTCCGGCCAACGCGACAGCAGCGCGTCCTCGACCTCGGCGTACGTCTCGGCGGGTCGCGGCTGCGGAGTCTCAGTCATGGCGTGGCCGAGTCTAGGAGGCAGGTCGAATGACCAGGTTGGCCATGTCGACCACCGGCCGGTAGCCGAGGGTCTCGTAGATCTTGTTGGAGGTCGGGTTGGACTGGTCGGTGAAGAGGCAGGCCCTGGCGCCCTCGTCGAGGATGCTGCGCGACACGGCAGCGACGGTGGCGCTCGCGTAGCCGTGACCGCGGTGCTGGGCGGGGGTGTAGACGGGGCCGATGCGCGCGACGCCGTACGACGGCAGGTTGGCGGCGGTCAGGTGCACGACCTCGCCGAGCTCGTCCTCCCACAGCCAGACGCGCTTGCGGTCGATCCTCCGGAGCATCGACTCCTCGGTCTCGGCGACGTCGTGGTGCGACCCGGCGGGCCTCCCGGCCTGCTCGTCGGCGTCACGGGCGAAGGCGTCGTACCACCGGAGGCAGAGCCGGACGTCGTCCCGTGTCGCCCGGCGCAGCCGGCCGGGAGGAGCCGGTGGCTCGACGAGCTCGCCGAGCTCGCCGAGCTCGAAGAGCCGGGACTGGATGGCCACCTCGGCGCGGCCGCCGACCAGCCGCGCCGCCTCCTCCGCGAAGAGCCGGGCCGCAGGCAACGCTCCGTTGCAGCCGGCCGCGTCCTCGCCGCGCTCGTGCAGGGCGCGCGCGATCGCCACCGCTGCCTCGTCCGGCATCGGCAGCAGGTAGAGCGGGTAGGGCGCGAACGGCGCGGTGCGCATGCCCACGCCGGCCACCGCCCCGGCGTCGTCGCGGACGACGACCCACCAGCGCGGCAGGTCCGGGTCGACGGGCACGCCGTCGGCGTCCTCGTCGCGCAAGCGCTCGGTGTACGTCGCGATCACGGTGTTGAGGACGGGGTCCTCGGCCAGCACCTCCCCCGTCGCCGCGAGGAAGTCGGCGGGGTCGGTGAGGAACTGGAGCTCGGGGGCTGGGAGCGCGGCCATCCGCGCACGCTAGGTGGTCTCGGCTTCGCTCGACCACCGGGTTACCGGTTCGCCCCGCGTGTCCCCCGCCGATTAGCCTTCGACCCATGACCGACACCCAGACGCAGGCACCGGACACGACGAGCGCAGACCGCCGCGCCGTCGTCGTACCGGACAAGCCGGCGCTGGAGGGTCTCGAGGACAAGTGGGGGGCGACCTGGAAGGCCGAGGAGACCTATCGGTTCGACCACACCCAACCGCGCGAGAACGTCTACTCGATCGACACCCCGCCGCCGACCGTGAGCGGATCGCTCCACGTCGGCCACGTCTTCTCCTACACCCACACCGACCTCGTCGCCCGCTACCAGCGGATGCGCGGCAAGTCCGTCTTCTACCCCATGGGCTGGGACGACAACGGGCTGCCGACCGAGCGTCGCGTGCAGAACTACTTCGGCGTGCGCTGCGACCCGGCGCTGCCCTACGACCCCGACTTCACGCCGCCCGAGAAGCCAGACCCCAAGCGTCAGATCTCCATCTCGCGGCCCAACTTCATCGAGCTCTGCGAGCAGCTGGTCGAGCAGGACGAGGAGGTCTTCGAGCAGCTCTGGCGGCGCGTGGGCCTGTCCGTCGACTGGGCCGAGCACTACACCACGATCGGCAGCAAGGCTCGCGTGGTCAGCCAACGCGCGTTCCTGCGCAACTTCGCGCGCGGCGAGGCCTACCTCCAGGACGCGCCGACGCTCTGGGACGTGTCGTTCCAGTCGGCCGTCGCCCAGGCCGAGCTCGAGGCGCGTGAGTACGCCGGCCACTACCACCGGGTCGCTTTCCACCAGCCCGACGGCACCCCGCTCTTCATAGAGACGACCCGGCCCGAGCTGGTGGTCAGTGTGGTGGCCCTCATCGCGCACCCCGACGACGAGCGCTACCAGTCGCTCTTCGGCACCAGCGTGGCGTCGCCGGTCTTCGGCGTCGAGGTCCCCGTGCTGGCGCACGCCCTGGCCGAGCCCGACAAGGGCGCCGGCATCGCGATGTGCTGCACCTTCGGCGACCTCACCGACGTGACGTGGTGGCGCGAGCTCGACCTGCCCATCCGCACGGTGATCGGCCGCGACGGCCGGCTCTCGCGCGACACGCCTGACTGGCTCTCGGGCGACGCCGCGACGACGTACGACGAGCAGCTGGCCGGCAAGACCACCTTCTCCGCCCGCGAGGCGATGGTCACGCTGCTGCGCGAGGCGGGTGACCTCGACGGCGAGCCGACACCGACCACCCGGATGGCCAACTTCTACGAGAAGGGCGACAAGCCGCTCGAGATCGTCGCCACCCGCCAGTGGTACATCCGCAACGGCGGGCGTGACCCGCACCTGCGCCAGGAGATGCTCGAGCGCGGCGCCGAGATCGACTGGGTGCCAGCCCACATGAAGCACCGCTACGACAACTGGGTCGGCGGCCTGCACGGTGACTGGCTGATCTCGCGACAGAGGTTCTTCGGCATCCCCTTCCCCGTCTGGTACCCGCTCGACGACGAGGGAGAGACCGACTACGCCCACCCGTTGCTGCCGACCGAGGCCGAGCTGCCCGTCGACCCCTCGACCGACACCCCGGTGGGTTACGACGAGAGCCATCGCGGCAAGCCGGGCGGGTTCGTGGGCGACCCCGACGTGATGGACACCTGGGCCACGTCGTCGCTCACCCCGCACATCGCGGGCGGCTGGGAGTCCGACAAGGATCTCTGGGAGGCGGTCTACCCGTTCGACCTGTGCACCCACGCCCACGACATCATCCGCACCTGGCTCTTCGGGCGCGTCGTGCGCGCGCACTTCGAGAACCACACCGCACCCTGGCGGCACGCGATGATCTCGGGCTTCATCGTCGACCCGGACCGCAAGAAGATGTCCAAGTCCAAGGGCAACGTCGTGGTGCCGTCAGAGGTGCTCGACAAGTACGGCGCCGACGCCGTCCGCTGGCGCGCCGCGATGGCCCGGCCGGGCCTGGACTCGCCCTTCGACGAGTCGCAGATGAAGGTCGGTCGCCGGCTGGCGATGAAGGTGCTCAACGCCTCGAAGTTCGTCCTCGGGCTTGGTGCGACAGACGTCGACCCCGGCCTGGTGACCGAGCCGGTCGACCGCGCCCTGCTGGCGCGCCTCGGCGAGGTCGTCGACGAGTCGACCGCGGCGTTCGATGCCTACGACTACACCTCCGCCCTCGAGGCGGCGGAGCGGTTCTTCTGGGAGTTCTGCGACGACTACCTCGAGCTGGTCAAGGAGCGGGCGTACGCCGAGGACGGCGGCCCCGCCACCGTCTCGGCCCGCGCCACGCTGGCTGCCGCTCTCCACGTGCAGCTGCGCCTGCTGGCGCCCTTCCTGCCCTACGTCACCGAGGAGGTCTGGTCCTGGTGGCAGCCCGGCTCGATCCACCGGACGACCTGGCCGGCCCGCGGCGAGATTGCGGTCGACGGCGTCAGCGACCCAGGTCTGCTGGCCGCGGTCGCAGAGGCCCTGACGGGCATCCGAGGCGCCAAGTCCGAGGCGAAGGTGTCGATGCGCGCCGAGCTGGCGCGGGTCGAGATCGCCGGACCCGAGGGCGCGGTGCGGGCGGCCGAGTCCGCGGCCGACGACCTGCGCAAGACCGGCAAGATCACCGGCACGCTGACGTTCACCGTCGATGCCGGGTTGGACGCCCTACGGGTGCACGCGGACCTCGCCGAGACGCCATGAGCTCGACGGGGTCACCCGTCGTGCTTGGCCCGACCCGGCGGAACGCCGCCTGACTTCTTGGCCAGGCCCGGCGGGAGGCCGCCTGACTTCTTGGCCAGGCCCGGAGGGGCTTCCTTGCCGTGGTCCCTGCCGTGACCCTTGCCGTGACCCTTGCCGCGGACCTTGCCGCGGCCCTTGTCGTGGCCCTTGTCGTGGCCCTTGTCGTGGACCTTCGACGTGGGGACGCGCAGACCGCCCCCGTCGACCGGGGCGAAGACGGGTGCGGGCCGCGCCACCGGGCGGGCGGCGGGGCGCTGCACGCCGACGACCGGAGTGGCGGACGCGTGTGCCGGTGCGCGGGGGGACCGCACCTGCCTCTTCGCGTCCGCCACAATCCGGTCAGGGGCCAGGGCTGAGAGCCTGACCTGCTCGGATCCGAGCGGTTCCCGGTCAGCGGAGGTCAGCAGGCCCAGCAGAGCCTCGCTTCGAACCGCATGGCCGAGAAGGATGACGCAGACGAGAAGAACCAGGAGGAACGCCAACAACGGTCGTCTGTGTTGATCGCTCACCCGGTTCCCTTCGATGCGACGACTTAAGTCTGTCGTCCGGAGGAGGGTGAAGTGAATGGCCCGTTGTGACTAGGTTATGACTAGTCCCACGTGTCACACAGGACTACTTCACGCTCAGCCGTGACAGCTCCGCGGACGATCCGACGCCACAGTGATCGTGCAGCGAGCGCCGCTACCGGTGGTCGAGCAGAGTCGAGACCTACGCCGACTTCTTCTTCTTCGACTCCGCCTCACGCGGGATGAGGGTCGGCGCCACGTCGTCGTCGACGACCTCGCGGCTGATCACGACCTTCTCGACGTCGCCGCGCGACGGCACGTCGTACATCACGTGGAGGAGCACCTCCTCGATGATCGCCCGCAGCCCGCGCGCGCCGGTGCCGCGCTCCAGCGCCTTCTCCGCGATCGCGTGGATGGCGTCGTCGGTGAACTCCAGCTCGACCCCGTCGAGCTCGAAGAGCTTCTGGTACTGCTTGACCAGCGCGTTGCGCGGCTCGGTGAGGATCTGGATGAGGGCCTGCTCGTCGAGCTTGTTGACGCTCGCGATGAGCGGGAGCCGACCGATGAACTCGGGGATCAGGCCGTACTTCGTGAGGTCCTCGGGGCGCACCTTGCCGAGCAGGTCCTCGGCCTCGCGCTCGGCAGCGCCGCGGACCTCGGCGGTGAAGCCCAGGGTCTTCTTGCCGACGCGCTGCTCGATGATGTGCTCGAGCCCGGCGAAGGCGCCACCCACCACGAACAGGATGTTGGTGGTGTCGATCTGGATGAACTCCTGGTGAGGGTGCTTGCGCCCGCCCTGCGGCGGCACGGACGCGGTGGTGCCTTCCAGGATCTTGAGCAGCGCCTGCTGCACTCCCTCGCCGGACACGTCCCGCGTGATCGAGGGGTTCTCCGCCTTGCGGGCCACCTTGTCGATCTCGTCGATGTAGATGATCCCGGTCTCGGCCTTCTTGACGTCGTAGTCGGCCGCCTGGATCAGCTTGAGGAGGATGTTCTCCACGTCCTCACCGACGTAGCCCGCCTCGGTCAGGGCCGTGGCGTCGGCGATGGCGAACGGGACGTTGAGCATCCGGGCCAGAGTCTGGGCGAGATAGGTCTTGCCGCACCCGGTGGGGCCGATCACGAGGATGTTGGACTTGGCGACCTCGACGACCTCGTCCTTGCTGTGCTTGCCCGACGGCGGCGTCTGGGAGCCGGCCTGGACCCGCTTGTAGTGGTTGTAGACGGCCACGGCGAGCGACTTCTTCGCCTGCTCCTGCCCGATGACGTAGGAGTTGAGGAACTCGAAGATCTCCCGCGGCTTGGGCAGGTCGGCGAGCTCAACGTCGGAGCCCTCGTTCAGCTCCTCCTCGATGATCTCGTTGCACAGGTCGATGCACTCGTCGCAGATGTAGACGCCCGGACCCGCGATGAGCTTCTTCACCTGCTTCTGGCTCTTGCCGCAGAAAGAGCACTTGAGCAGGTCACCACCGTCACCGATGCGAGCCACGGGCGGTCCTTTCAGGGGATCGAGCGTCGGACGAGCTGTCGAGCGGGGTGCAAACCCCTTGACGGTACCCCGTGAGACCCCCGGTTGGGGGTCGAGACACGGGAACCTTCACCGGAACGCCTCTGGTGCTTTCGCGGGCTCAGGCGAGCGCCGGGACGGCCTTGCGGGACTCCAGGACCGCGTCGATGAGGCCGTAGTCGACGGCCTGCTCGGCGGTGAGGATCTTGTCGCGCTCGATGTCGCGGCTGACCGTCTCCATGTCCTTGCCGGAGTGGTCGGCGATCATCTTCTCCAGCAGCTCACGCATGCGGAGGATCTCGTTGGCCTGGATCTCGATGTCGGAGGTCTGGCCGAAGGTGCCCTCGGTGTAGGGCTGGTGGATCAGGATCCGGCTGTTGGGCAGCGCCAGCCGCTTGCCAGGGGCACCGGCCGCGAGCAGCACCGCCGCCGCCGAGGCGGCCTGTCCCAGGCACACCGTCTGCACGTCTGCCTTGATGAACTTCATCGTGTCGTAGATCGCGGTCAGCGCGGTGAACGAGCCGCCGGGCGAGTTGATGTAGATGCTGATGTCCTGGTCGGGGTTCATCGACTCCAGGCAGAGCAGCTGCGCCATCACGGCGTTGGCGACGTCGTCGGAGATCGGCGTGCCGAGGAAGATGATGCGGTCCTCGAAGAGCTTGCCGTAGGGGTCGATGCGGCGGAAACCGTAGGAGGTCCGCTCCTCCCACTGGGGGATGTAGTAGTTCATCGAAAAGCCTCAGTTCTTGTCGGAGCGGGCCGGGCGGCCCTCGTCGGCGGCCTGGCGGGCACTGCTGATGACCTGGTCGACCAGGCCGTAGTCGACCGCCTGCTCGGCGGTGAACCAGCGGTCACGGTCGGCGTCCGCCTCGACCTGCTCCACCGGCTGGCCGGTGTGCTGGGAGATGAGGTCGAAGAGGACCTTCTTGATGTGCAGCGACTGCTGGGCCTGGATCTTGATGTCGGAGGCCGAGCCACCCATGCCCGAGGACGGCTGGTGCATCATGATCCGCGCGTGCGGCAGGGCGTAGCGCTTGCCCTTGGTGCCCGCGCACAGGAGGAACTGGCCCATCGAGGCGGCCAGACCCATGCCGACCGTGGCGACGTCGTTGGGGATGTAGTGCATCGTGTCGTAGATCGCCATGCCGGCGTCGACCGAGCCACCAGGGCTGTTGATGTGCAGGAAGATGTCGGCCTCGGGGTCCTCGGCGGACAGCAGCAGGAGCTGGGCGCAGATCGCGTTGGCGTTCTGGTCACGCACCTCGGAGCCGAGGAAGACGATCCGCTCGCGCAGGAGGCGCTGGTAGATGTGGTCGTCGAGGCCGTAGGACGAGGCGGCCCCATTCATCTGCGGCCCTGTCATCGAAGTCTGGTTCACGTGAGCGACCCTAGCCAAACCGACGGACACATCCACGCGAAAGGGGCCCCTGTTCGCGGCCAGCGGAATGAGTCCGCTCAAAGCCACGAGAGCTGCGGAGGAGCCACGGGGAAATGCGGAGGGCCCGCTCCCGGAAGGGAGCGGGCCCCTGCGAAGAGGTGCGGTCAGCCGCTGAACGCGTTGCCGAAGAACTTGCAGTCGGGGACGTCGTCGCGGTAGCCGTGAAGGACGGTCACGACGGCGCCGGACGGCGAGGTGTACTCGACGAACCCGTTGCCGAGACCGCTGACCGTGCTCATCGCGTTGCTGCCGGTGGGGCTGACGCTGCTGGTGCCTCCGGTGCTGACGTTGTCGCCGTTGTCGAGCGTGGAGTGGCGCAGCTGGCCGCCGTTGGCAAACGCCTCGAGGTCAGGGACACCGGCCGGGCAGGACGCCACGAGGTTCAACCCGGACAGGTTCACGAGCGTGACCGCGGGCCCGTCGGCCGCGATGTTCAAGCTGAACTT
Source organism: Nocardioides bigeumensis (assembly GCF_039531755.1). NCBI lineage: Bacteria > Bacillati > Actinomycetota > Actinomycetes > Propionibacteriales > Nocardioidaceae > Nocardioides > Nocardioides bigeumensis. The sequence continues at coordinate 169,559 of NZ_BAAAQQ010000002.1, read as the reverse complement.
CGCGACCTCGATGTTGCCGACCTTGGCGGCGTTCGCCGCGTTGGTGGCGTTGGTGGCGGAGTCGGCGAACGTGGCCTTGTCCGCCAGCGTCGCCTTGTCGGCCAACGCCGCCTTGGCGACCGTGAGGCCCGGCGCACGGGCGGTGATCGCCTTGTTTGCCTGAGCCTTCGCGACCTTCTTGGCGATCTTCTTGACCTGCTTCTTGGTCAGCGGAGCGGCTGCCGCGTCGGAGCCCGCCCGGGCGGCTCCGTCCTGCTGGGACGCGACCGCGGTCCCCCCGAGGGCGAGCACGAGCGCCACAGTGGCGACGAGGAAGCCGGTCGACGGCTTCTTGAGCTGGAACGACATGCGAGTGTCTCCTTTGCGCAGAGGTGAGTCCATCCCGATGATGTGAGGGGTTGTCTAGTGCGTACGCACTATCCGGCGATAGCCCGCTCTAGACCGCCTTTGCCCCGGCGGCCGGATCGTCCGGGGCTGTCAGGGGTAGTCACTGCGGCCGTGCGCCACAGGTAGCCGCCGATGTCGGTGGGCGAGGTGTAGCCGCCTCGGCTGGACGGGTCCAGGTCGTCGCGGACGCTGTCCGCCGGCAGCCCGCTCGGCCCGGCCATGGCGACGAAGGACCGCCGCGTGTCCGACGCCCACCCGATGCAGGATCGGCTCAGGCATGCTCGACGAGGGGCGCGGTGGCAGCCGGCAACGACGGACCGTCCCAGGCGCAGCCGCACGAGCCGCGCGTCACGAGGGTGGTGGGCAGCACCTGCGGGTGCACGTCGTAGGTGCGTCCCTCGATCCGCTCGTGCAGCCGGATCGCCGCCCAGTGGCCGACGGCCCGCGTGGGCTGCCGCACCGTGGTGAGCCCGGGCGGCACGAACCGCGCGGTCATGATGTCGTCGAAGCCGGTGACCGCCACGTCGTCGGGCACGCGTACGCCGCGCCGGCTCAGCAGCGAGAGGACCGAGACCGCCAGCTCGTCGTTCGCGCAGACCACACCGTCGAGGTCCGGCACCTCCAACAGGGCCTGCACCGCTGCGGGGCCGGACTGCTCCTCAAGGCGCAGCCGGACGGGCGGGCGGGTCTCCTCCACGCCGGCGCCGGTCAGCGCCTCGCGGAAGCCGGCGTACCGCTCGGTCACGTCGTGGGAGTCTGCGGGGTCGCCGAGGAAGACCAGTCGTCGTCGGTCATGGCCGAGGAGGTGCTCGGTCAGCTCCCGGGACGCATCCTGGTTCTCCACGAGGACCGCGTCACACCCGAGGACGGGGTTGCGCGCGATGAGCACGGTCGGAGTCCCGCGACACACCGCGCGGACGAAGCTGTCGGACACGGTGTCGTTGGCCAGCACCACGCCGTCGACGCGGGCCAGCAACCGACGTACGGCGCCCTCGAGGTCGACCTGCGGACCCGCGAGCTGGATCACGACCGACTGGCCGAGCCGGGCGGCGGCCGACTCGAAGCCGGTGAGGAGCTCGGAGTAATAGGGCCCGACCAGCCCCGGCAGCACCAGCCCGTGGGTCTGGTGCCGCGGCACGTCGACCTTCCTGGCCGCGCGCAGCGGGATGTAGTCGAGGTCCTCCACCGCCTGGAGCACCTTGCGACGCGTCACGGGCGAGGTCGGGGTGGTGCCGCGGAGGACCCGGGAGACCGTCGCGATGGACACCCCGGCACGGTCGGCCACGGTGTAGATGGTGACCGGACGCTCGTCAGCCGCAGCACCGGGCTCGGGACTCGACAAGAAGGCTCCTTCCAGGAGGCCCTCAGCGTAGATGGGTCCGCAGCCCGGATCGACACGTCGAGGCTGGAGATGGGCTCGTCGGCGGTCATGTAAGTACCTTCATGGAGGACCTGTTGCGAGACGGCGTCTTCTTACACGTATTTACACGCGCCTTCCCCCTGACGATCGATCGTCGGTAACTGGTAGGCATGAGTGCCATGAGCCGTGACCAGGCTTCTCTCGGGAACGATCCACTGTCCATCCACTCGGCCGCCGTCCACTCGGCCTCCGTCCACTCGGCGCCCATCAAGTCGGCGGCCGGCCTCGTCGTCGAGGCCGCGTCGCACGGCGGCCTGACGCGCTTCGAAGCCGCGTCCGGCGGCGACCCGATCAGCCTGCTGCTCTACCCCGCAGGCATCGCCGAGGCGGGCCCTACCAACGTGCACCTGCGCCGCCACGACGACGAGGGCCCGCGTCACCGACCCCTGCTCGGACCGCTCTCGCCCGGGACCGTCGACGTGGTCGACGGCGCGCTGGTCGCCACCGGCCGATGGGACGGCCTCGCCTACAAGCTGACCCTCGAGCTGGCCGGCGGGGGGACGGACGGGCAGACGGACGGGCAGACGGACGGGCAGAGGGACGGGCAGACGGAAGGGGCGCTGGCGTGGCGGTGGGCACTGCAGGTGACCAACCACGGCGAAAGCCCGGTCCGGCTGGACGCTGTGCTCACGCAGGACCCTGCCCTCGCCCACCCGGACGCGGTGCACACCAACGAGTACTACGTGAGCCAGTACCTCGACGTCTCCCCTGTCGACACGGACGCGCACGGGACCGCTCTCGCCGTCCGTCAGAACATGCCGGGACCGGCGGCACCATGGCTGCTCGTCGGCTGCCTCGACCGCGCCGTCGGCTGGGCCACGGACGCGCACCAGCTCCTCACCAGGACGCCGCGAGGCGCCCTCTGGACCGGGCTCGACGTGGACCTTCCGTCGCGGCGGCTCCAGCACGAGCACACGCTGGTCGCCCTCCAGGCCGAAGCGGTCGACCTTCCGGCCGGGCACACCGTCGCCCTCGGCTTCGCGGGCCTGCTGCTGCGCGACCACCCCGACGCCACCGGGCCGGGCGACGCCCACCACCTCGACACCGCCCTGGCGGCCTTCGCACCACTGACGCCGGCTCGGGTCGAGGCCCCCTCCACGCTGCCGGACACCGGCCCCGACACAGACACCGACACCGGCCGTCTCCTGGCCTGCGCTCCGGTGCTCGAGTGCCGAGAGCTGACCGCGCTCGAGCTGGCGGACCTGGGCCTGACCGGCACCGTCGGCTGGGTCGAGGAGGGCCATCAAGCGGACGGCTCTCAAGAGGCGGGCGACCACTGGGCCGCGTGGCAGTGCGCTCGCGGCGAGGTCGTGACGGCGGCCAAGGAGCTCGCCGTGCTGCGGCCGCACGGGCAGCTGCTCCGCACCGGCGACACCCTGACCCCCGACGCCGGCAGCCTCACCTCGACCGTCTGGATGGGCGGCGTCTTCCACTCCCAGGTCACCCGGGGGCACGTGGGCCGCGAGCCGCTGTTGAGCGGTCGACGGTCATACCTCGGCCTGTTCCGCCACCACGGACTGCGTCTGCTGGTCGACACGGGCGCGGGCTGGCGCCTCCTGGAGACGCCGAGCGCCTGGTGCCTCGGGCTGGACGCTGCCTGGTGGTGGTACGCCACGGGGGACGGCGGGCTGATCGAGGTCACGTCCCGCGCTCCGGCAGCCGCGCACGAGCTGGCGCTCGAGGTGCGCGTCCTGTCCGGTACGCCGCCGCGGGTGCGCGCCACCCTGCACCTCGACCGTGACGCCCGCGTCGACGACTGGACCGTCGACGGCGGTGACGCAATGGCGACCAGGGACGCCGAGTGGATCGTCCTCGACGCTCCCGCTCTCGGGGACCAGCCGTGGGTGCTGCGACTGACGTCCAGCCGCGACGACGATCACGACCAGGACGGGGACCCGGCGCAACGGTGGGGACAGCAGTTCTGGCAGTCGGTGACCGGTTCGCTCGTCGTGGAGGCCCCCGCAGGGGGCCCGGCCGCCGACCAGGTGGCCTCGCTCGCCGCCGCGGCCCCGTGGTTCGCCCACGACGCCTTGGTCCACTACCTCTCGCCCCGCGGTCTCGAGCAGTTCAGCGGCGGTGGTTGGGGCACCCGGGACGTCTGCCAGGGCCCGGTCGGCCTGCTGACCGCGCTGGACCGGCACGACGTCGTCCGCGACGTGCTGCTGCGGATCCTGCGCGCGCAGAACGCCCGGGGCGACTGGGCTCAGGCCTTCGAGTTCACGGCCCCGCCTGCCGGATCGGCTCACCACGGCCAGCAGGACTCGCACGGCGACGTGGTCTTCTGGCCGCTGCTCGCCGTCGGCGAGCACCTGCAGGCGACCGGCGACGCGAGCCTGCTCGAGGAGAAGGTGCCGTTCGTCGGCGACGACGGACCGACCGAGCCCGCGACGGTCGAGGAGCACCTGCGCTGCGCGGTCGAGCGCATCCAGGCGATGGCCGTCCCGGGCACAGCGCTGCCGGCGTACGGCCACGGCGACTGGAACGACTCCCTCCAGCCCGCCGACCCGCGGCTGGCCGAGCAGCTGGCGTCGGTGTGGACCGCCGTCCTGCAGGTGCAGGCCCTCGACGCACTCGCGGCCGGGCTCGTCACCACCGGCGCGGCGGCATCGCTGGCGGCGACGGCGGCGGAGATGTCGGCGCGCACCCGCGCCGAGATCGGCACGACCGCGCTCATCGACGGCGTGCTGCCGGGCTACCTGCTCTTCGACGACACCGACGTCGGGTCCGCCCCCGAGCCGCTGGTGCACCCGCGCGACGGGCGGACCGGTCTCACCTTCGGCGTGCTGCCATGGATCCACGCCATCGCCTCCGACGTGCTCGGCCCCGACGACGCCGCCCGGCACCTCGCGCTGATCGAAAAGCACCTGCTCGGTCCGGACGGCGCGCGGCTCTTCGACAAGCCGGTGGCCTACCGTGGCGGCCCGATGGAGGTCTTCCAGCGCGCCGAGGCCAGCACGTTCTGGGGCCGGGAGATCGGGCTGATGTACATGCATGCCCACCTGCGGTACGCCGAGGCGCTGGCCCGCGTGGGCGACGGGGCGGGTCTGCTGCGCGCCCTGGCCCAGGTGAGCCCGTGGGGGCTGAGCGACCGGGTCCCGCAGAGCCGGCCGCGCCAGCGCAGCTGCTATTACTCCTCCTCCGACGGCGCCTTCTCCGACCGCGCCGACGCCTCGGCTCGCTACGCGGACCTCATGGCGGGCGAGGTTCCCCTCGAGGGCGGCTGGCGGGTCTACTCCTCCGGCCCCGGACTCGCGCTGCGCCTGGTGGTCGAGCGGCTCCTCGGCGTACGCCGCCGGGCCGGTCTAGTCGAGATCGACCCGGTCCTGCCGCCCGAGGCCGACGGCCTCGTCGCCCTCGTCCGGGTGGGCGGTCACCAGGCGCGCCTCCAGTACGCGGTCGGGCCCGAGGGTGTCGGCGTCCGGCGCGTCACGGCGGGCGACCGCGAGCTGGAGCTGTCCGCGCTGAGCAACCCGCACCGCCGCCCCGGCGCGACCGTGCGCACCGACGACCTGGTGGCGGCCGTCGCCGCCGGGCACGACCTCCACGTGGAGACCTTCTGATGGATGCCCCCGCAGCACCCTGGTTCGACCCTGCCCTCGACCCGGTTCGCGACCTGGAGTCCCGCGTCGCCGCCTTGATGGCCGAGATGACGCTCGAGGAGAAGGTCGGCCAGACCCACCAGGTCGCCAACATCGACCTCGCCGCCGACACCGACACGCTGCGTGCCGGCGGGATCGGCTCCAGCCTGTACGCCTCCGGCGCCACCGCGGGCAACATCCGCGACGAGGGCGTCCTGGCCGGGGTGATCGACGAGATCCAGGAGCAGGCCGTCGGCGGCAGCCGCCTCGGCATCCCGGTCCTCTTCGGCCGCGACGTGATCCACGGCCACCGCACGGTGGTCCCCATCCCGCTCGGACTGGCCGCCTCGTTCGACCCCGATCTGGTGCGCGACTGCGCCGAGGCCGCTGCCCGAGAGGCGGCCGTCGACGGGATCGCCTGGACCTTCGCCCCGATGATGGACATCTCCGAAGAACCGCGCTGGGGACGCGTCGCCGAGTCGTTCGGCGAGGCACCGGTGCTCGCCGGCCGGATGGCGGCGGCGGCGGTGGCGGGCTTCCAGGGGGACGACCCGTCGTCACCCGACCGGCTGGGCGCCTGCGCCAAGCACTTCGTCGGCTACGGCCTGTCGGCGGGCGGGCGCGACTACGACACGGTGTCCGTCGGCGAGAACACCCTGCGCAACCTGCACCTGCGTCCGTTCCGCGACGCCGTGGACGCCGGGGTGCTCAGCGTGATGGCGTCCTTCAACGACGTCGACGGCACTCCCATGCACGCTCACCGGCGGCTCCTGCGCGACGTCCTGAAGGACGAGTGGGGCTTCGACGGCGTGGTGGTCGCGGACTGGAACGGCATCGGCCAGATCGTGTCTCAAGGCGTGGCGACGGACAACCGGGAGGCGGCCCGGCTGGCGATCGTGGCCGGCGTCGACCTCGACATGGTCAGCGGTGCCTACCGCGACCACCTCGCCGACCTGGTGCGCTCCGGCGAGGTCGCCGAGGAGCTCGTCGACGACGCCTGCAGACGGGTGCTGCGGATGAAGTTCCGCCTGGGCCTCTTCGACGGGTCGGCGACGCCCGAACGCCGACCGACGGGCAACGAGCCCACCCCCGAGTCCCGGACCCTCGCCCGGCGCGCCGCCCACGCCGCCCACGTGCTGGTGCGCAACGAGGGGGTGCTGCCGCTCGACAGTGACGGCACGGTCCTGCTGACCGGTGCGTTCGTCGAGGAGGGCGACGCACTGCTGGGCACGTGGGTGCTCGACGGGCGCGGCGACGACGTCGTCACCCCGGCCGCGGCCCTGAGCGAGGCGCTCGGCGACCGGCTGACCGTCGACCAGGGCCGGTTCGCCGACGAGACGCTCAAGCTCACCCGCACCGCCGACACCACCGTCGTGCTCCTCGGCGAGCACCCGGGCCGCTCCGGCGAGGCCAACTCCGTCGTCGACCTCGGCCTGCCCCCCGGCCAGCTCGACGGGCTGCGTGCGCTGGCCGGTCTGGGCAAGCCGCTCGTCGCGGTCGTCTACACGGGCCGCCCGCTCGACCTCACGGCCGTGCTCGACCTGGCCGACGCCGTGCTCGTCGTCTGGCACCCCGGGGTCGAGGCCGGTCCCGCCCTGGCCGAGGTGCTCACCGGTGCCAACCCCCCGGTCGGCCGGCTGCCGATGACGTTCCCCCTCTCGACCGGCCACATCCCGACCAGCACCCACCAACGGCCCACCGGGCGGCTGATCCGGGCTGACGTCGACCACCAGGAGGGTCGCTACGTCGATGCGCTGACCCATCCCCGGCTGCCGTTCGGTCACGGGCTGACCTACTCGTCGGTGTCGTACGACGCGCCCATGCTGTCTGCCCCCGGAGTGGCCGCCGACGGGTCCGTCACCGTCTCCGTGCGGGTGACCAACACCGGCCATCGCGACTGCGGAGAAGTGGTCCAGCTGTACTTCCGCGACCCGGTGGCCCGCGTCACCCGTCCGCTCGTGGAGCTGCTCGACTGGCGCCGGGTCGAGCTGGGCGCCGGCGCGAGCGAGGACGTGACGTTCGAGGTGTCCGGTGCGGCGTTCGTCTACTTCGGACCCGACCACGTCGCCCGCCTCGACGCGGGCGAGATCGTGCTGATGACCGGTCCCGACGCCGCCCACCTGCAGTCGGTCTCACTGAGCGTCACCGGCACCGACCCCACCTGGGCGGGGACGCCGTGATCGAGCTGAGCGCGAAGCAGCTGCTCGTCGACGGACGGCCGCGGCTGGTCTTCGCAGGGCTCGACCGAGACGGCTTCGGCTGACGCTGCCGCGCTGTTGGTTCACGAGCGCGGCCGAGCAGGTCACTCCTTGTCGGAGGACTCCTCGGCGGGCGTCTCGTCGGGCTCGTCCCCGTCGACCTCGGCCACCGGCTCGCCGATGGTGCCGTCGGGCAGGAGGTTCTTCAGCTCGACACGGTTGCCGGAGGCGTCGGTGACCGTCGCGGACTCCACGATCTGCGCGAGCGCCTTGCCCCGGCGGATCTCGGCGACCAGCTCGGGGATGTGGTTGTGCTCGAACATGTGGTTCGCGAACGACTGCGGGTCCTGCCCGGACTGCTGCGCGCGCCGGATGATGTGCTCCTGGAGCTCCGCCTGCTCGATGCCGATCTCGTCCTTCTTGGCGATCTCGTCGAGCAGGATCTGGCCGACCAGGGAGTCGCGGGCGTGCCGCTCGTTGTCCGCCTCGAACTCTTCGAGGGTCTGGCCCTCTTCCTCGAGATAGGCGTCCATCGTCAGCCCGGCGTACGCCAGCTGCTGCTCGATGTTGCGCCGGCGGGCGGTGACCTCCTCGTCGACGAGCGCGTCGGGGAGCGGCACGTCGACCTTCGCGATGAGCGACTCGAGGACGGCGTCGCGGGCAGCGGCGGCCTGTTCGAGTCGCTTGCCGCGGCCGAGCCGCTCGCGCACGTCGTCGGTGAGCTCGCCGATGGTGTCGAACTCGCTGGCCTGCTGGGCGAAGTCGTCGTCGAGCTCGGGGAGCTCCTGCTCCTGGACCTGCGCGACAGAGACAGCGACCTCGACGTCCTGTCCGACCAGGTCGCCGCCCACGAGCTGGGAGGTGAACACCTTCTCCTCGCCGGCGCTCATGCCGAGCAGGGCCTCGTCGAGCCCGTCGAGCATGCCGCCGCGACCCACCTTGTAGGACATCCCGGCGACCTCGGCACCCTCGACGGCCTCGCCGTCCTGGGTGGCCTTGAGGTCCATGACCACGAAGTCGCCGTCGGCGACCGGGCGCTCGACGTCGCTCAGGGTGGCGAACCGCTCGCGCAGGGCGTCGAGCTGCTCGGTGACGTCGTCGTCGCTGACGGTGATGTCGTCGACGGTCGCCGACAGGTCGTCGTAGGACGGCAGCTCGACTTCGGGCCGGATGTCGACCTCGGCGGTGAACTCCAGGGACTCGTTGTCTTCGAGCTTGGTGACCTCGATCTCGGGCTGGGCCAGCGGGACCAGGTCGTTCTCGCGCAGCGCCTCGGCGTACGCCTTCGGGACCACGTCGTTGATCGCCTCGTTGAGCACCGCCCCGCGGCCGACCTGGCGGTCGATCACCATCGGCGGGACCTTGCCGCGGCGGAAGCCGGGGACGTTGATCTGCTGGGCGATCTGCTTGTACGCCGCGTCGAGGCTCGGCTTGAGCTCCTCGAAGGGCACCTCGACGGTCAGCTTGGCCCTGGTCGGGCTCAAGGTCTCGACGGCGCTCTTCACAGGTGTTTCTCCGATCAATGCCAAGGGATGTGGTGCAGGGACTGGTGCTCAGTGACTGGGGGTGCGGGCGGCGGCCTCAGACGAGTCACACGCCCGGCTGCGGACACGCGTCGCGGATCCCCCGGGAAGCCATCCGCCAGCGTAGTGCACGCCTGTAAGCGGCCCGAATCGAGACGTCCGGGCGTCGGTGGAACTGGTCGGGGCGACAGGACTCGAACCTGCGGTCTCCTGCTCCCAAAGCAGGCGCGCTAGCCACTACGCTACGCCCCGGTTTCAGCGGTCCCCGGCGCCAGGTTCTGGACATCGGGAGCCGTCTGGAGCGGATGACGGGAATCGAACCCGCGTAGCCAGTTTGGAAGACTGGGGCTCTACCATTGAGCTACATCCGCGCGCTGGCCCCGGACGGCGTGAACAGTCTCACGACCAGCGGGTGTCATGGTGCCAGAGCGGCCCGGCGCGTCCCAATCGGCTGCCCCTCCGGGGCTGGGCTCAGCGTCGGTGGAGCACCAGCAGCGCCCGGTCGTCGTGGCGCGAGCCGAGCGTCTCGATCAGCTTCTCGATGCCCTGGGTGTCGAAGCCGGAGCGCAGCACCCGCTCCGCCTGGCCGAGCAGCCGGTCGATGCCGAGCCCCATGTCGCGCGTCGGCGTCTCCACCAGGCCGTCGGTGTAGAGCATGATCGCGTCGCCGCGGCGCAGCTGGCCGTGCACGCAGGCGTACGTCGTGTGCGGGATCAGCCCGAGAGCGGGCCCCTCCGAGGGCACCGCCGACCAGCGCCCGATGCCCGCGTTGAGCTTGACCGCGGGCGGGTGTCCGGCGCTGCGCACCTCGATGACGCCGGTCTTCAGGTCGACCGAGAGGTGGATCGCCGTGGCGAAGCCCTCGGCCCACTCCTGCTGGAGCAGGTAGTCGTTGGCCGCCTCCAGGAACATGTGGGGCGGCACCGCGCCGAGCAGGCCGCCGAAGGCCCCGGACAGCTGCAGCGCGCGCACGCCCGCCTGGGCACCCTTGCCCGACACGTCGACGACGGCGATCTCGAGCCGCTGACCGTTGCCCGGACGCGCCGCGACCACGAAGTCGCCCGCGAACGGCGTACCTCCCGCGGAGCGGAGCACCACCTCGGCGTACCAGTCGCCCGGCAGCCGCGGGAGGTTGCTCACCCGCATGATCCGGTCGCGCAGCTCGACGAGCATCGACTCTCCCCGCGAGCCCGCGACGCCGAGCGTCGTACGACGGAAGGAGATGACCAGGAAGATGAAGCCGACGACGAAGATCAGGCCGTAGGACACCATGAGCCGGGCGCCGAGCTCCGCCTGCAGGGGCACGCTGAGCGCGACGAAGCCGAGGCTGGCCACGACGAACCACGGCAGCTGGCGCGGGCCCAGCGTCACCGAGCCCAGGGTCAGCGGCAGCAGGATCACGCTGGGCGGCAGCCACTCGGGCCACACCGCGATCGCTGTCGCGAAGGCGATGCTGAGGGCCATCAGGACGAGGAACGGCCCGCTCTCGGACTCCTCGAGGCCGCGCGCCCAGGAGAGCCAGCGGCGACGGAGAAGGCCCCCGGGACGCGCGATCTCCACGCGTTCAGCGCTCATGAGGGGTGGTCCTTCGGGCGTTCAGTGGCGTGGTGGTCGCCCTACTGTAGAGCGCGCGAGCGGTACACGCGCTGACAATGCCCACACCAGAACAGGTTGCGCCCGGCCAAGACGTCGGAGCGCACCGCCTTCCCGCAGACCAGGCACGGCTGGCCGGTGCGCCGATAGACGTAGACCTCGCTCCCGTGCCGGTCCTGCCGCGGCGGGCGCCCCATCGCCTCCGGCGTGTGCTCGGGCCGCACGGTGTCGATGCGTCCGGTGCGCACGCCTTCGGCCATCAGCACGACCAGGTCGTCCCAGATCGCCTGCCACTGCCCGCGCCGCAGCGTCCTGCCCGGGCGCAACGGGTGGATCCGGTGCCGGAAGAGCACCTCGCAGCGGTAGATGTTGCCGACGCCCGCGGTGACCTGCTGGTCGAGCAGGAGGTCACCGATCGGGCGGCTGCTCCTGGAGATGCGCGCCCAGGCGCGCTCGGGCTGCGCGTCGGGGCGCAACGGGTCGGGCCCCAACCGGGCGATCACCTCGTCGCGCCGGGCGGCGCCCACGAGGTCGACGACGATGGCCCCGCGAAGGTCGGCGTACGACGTGTCGCGGGCGTCGCGAGCGGCCAGCCGCAGGCGCACCTCACCGACGGGCGGCGGCAGTTCGTCGGCGCCGGTGACGATGTCCAGCTTGCCGATCAGCCCGAGGTGGATGTGCACGAAGCGGGCCACGCCGAGATGGTCGAGCTCGACGAAGAGGTGCTTGCCGGCCGAGTCGGCGCCGACCAGGAGGGTGCCGTCGAGCTGTTCGGCGTCCGCGGCGAAGCGGCCGTTGGGCGAGCTGACCCCGACCACACGACCGGCGAAGGCGTCCGTCAGCGCATCCGCGAGCCGGCGGAGGGTGTGTCCCTCAGGCATCCGGCCCGAGACCCTGCGCGCTCTCGGGGAGCGGCGGCAGCGTGCCGGTGGACTCGTAGTCGGCCAGCATGCCGATGCGGCGCACGTGCCGCTCGTCGCCACTGAACGGGGTGGCCAGGAAGATCTCGACGAAGCGCGTCATGTCCTCGAGGGTGTGCATCCGGCCGCCGACGGAGATCACGTTGGCGTCGTTGTGCTCGCGGGCCAGGCTGGCCGTCTCGTCGGACCAGGCCAGCGCCGAGCGCACGCCCGGCACCTTGTTGGCCGCGATCTGCTCGCCGTTGCCGGAGCCTCCGACCACGATGCCGAGCGCCTCGACGCCGGCCTCCTGGTCGCGCACGACCGCGGCCGCGGCGCGCAGGCAGAAGACGGGGTAGTCGTCGAGCGCGTCGTAGACGAACGGTCCGTGGTCGACGGGTTCGTGACCGAGCTCGGTCAGCCGGGCGAGCAGGTGGGCCTTGAGCTCGAGGCCGGCGTGGTCGGACCCGATGTGGACGCGCATGCCCAAAGTCTGCCAGCGGGTCTCTCAGACGGGTCGGTCAGGCGGCACCGTCAGTCGGGTGGCCCGGACACGAGGGGCAGGAGGTCGGCCGCGATCGCGTCGCCGTTCGGCCCGCGGACCTCCGGTACGCCGGCCGGGGGGTGCGCGCCGGCCGACTCGGCCTTCTCGGTCGGCGTGCCGTGGCTCAGCACCTGCTGGGCGGCCGACAGCTCCCGCAGGGCGATCGCGCGGACGCGATCGGGATGCTTGACGGCGAAGTCTGCGTAGATCTCCGGGTCGTGCTGCCCGTCGTCGCCCACGAGCAGCCACCGGATCGACGGGAAGTCCGCGACGAGCGACTCCAAGCAGGCGTGCTTGTGCTCCTGGCCGCTGCGGAACCAGCCCGTGTTCGTCGGCCCCCAGTCCGTGAGCATCAGCGGCCCGGGCGGGTAGCCGTGGCGAGCCAGGAAGCGCGACAGCATCGGAGCGGTGTTCCAGGCGCCAGTGGAGACGTAGACCGTCGGCGCTCCGGGGCGCCGGCCCAGCACGGCGTCGTACAGCGAGGCCATGCCGGGCACCGGCCGGCGCGACCGCTCCTGCACGACGAACGTGTTGTACGCCGCCAGCAGCGGCCGCGGCAGCGAGGTCTGCAACACGGTGTCGTCGATGTCGCTGACCAGCCCGAAGGTCTGGGCGGGGTCGACCGACAGGATCGGCGCGACGGAGGGTTCGGAGCCGGGGGCGGTCAGCGTCGCCTCGATCCAGCCCGGCTCGAGCCCGGAGACCGGCAGCCGGAGGTCGACGTGCCCGGATCGATCGGTGCGTGTCGAGTACGTCGCTCCCCCGATCTCGACGACCACCTCGACGTCCATCGCCTCGGCGGTCAGGAAGTTGCGCCAGCCCCGGCGGTAGGCGCGGCGCTCGTCCCGCTCGGCCCCCAGGCGCGGGTCCGCGTCGGGGCCCAGGACCACCCGCGCGAGCACGCGCACGAACCCGTCGGCCCCCGCGCGGGCATAGCCCGTGTGCGGCACCACGAGGTGCCGCCAGCCACGCGACCGCAGCGCGCCGCCGAGTGCGCGGTTCCAGCCGTCCTCGACGGCACCGGCGAGGTGGGGTCGGGTCATGACGGGCCGGTACCCGCCGCAGGCGGCTCGAAACGTCTCAGGAACCTGGCCACGTCGGCCAGAGCGGGCTCGCCCTGGTCGTTGTCGTCATGGCGCCAGAACCCGTGCCCGACCCCGGGGTAGACCACGACGTCGGTCGGCACGCCGTCACCGGCGAGCCGGTCGGCGAGCAGCCGACCCGGTGGCGTGAGCACGTCGAGCTCGGCCAGCTGCAGGAGGGCGGGCGGCAGACCGGCGTACGACGCCGCGAGCAGCGGGTCGGCGCGCAGGTCGCCGGCCGCCCCCTGGCCCTGGAGGTACATCCGCCAGAACCACACCAGGTCCTCCATGCCGAAGTCGGGGTCCGGGACCGACCGGTCGTAGCTGTCGCAGGACGGGTCGAGGAACGGGTAGACGAGCAGCTGCCCGACGAACCGGTCCGGATGCCGCAGCGCGACGGTGAGCGCCAGGTTGGCGCCGGCCGAGTCGCCGCCGACGACGAGGCGGTGGCGGCCCTGCGCTTCGGTCAGCAACCAGTCGGCGACCTGCTCGGCGTCGTCCACCGCCGCAGGGAACGCGTGCTCCGGCGCCCGCCTGTAGTGCACCGCCAGCACCGCCCAGCCCGACCGGTTGACCATCCGGCGGCAGTGCGCGTCGTGAGTGTCGAGGTCGCCGTACACGAAGCCGCCGCCGTGGAAGTAGAGCAGCACGCCCCTCGGCTCGGTCGGTGAGTAGAACCGGCACGGGACGCCGCCCGCGTCGACGTCACGCACCGACGCGATCTGCTCTCGGGGCTCGACGGCCGCGTCCTCGGCCGCCCCTGCCCGGGTCTCCGCGACCTCAGCCCGGTCCTTCTCGGTCACCTCGCCCGTCATGCGGTCAGCCTGTCAGGCTGGGCGGCCCCACAGGAGGGCAACAACCGCGCAATTGTCTGGTTGTGGTCCTGATTCGGGTCCTGGCCGGACAACAACCCAGCAATTGCACGGTTGTGGCCCAACGATCAGCCCGGGACGCGAGCCAGCTCCTCGTCGACCACCGACGGGTCGAGCTTGGTGAAGATCGGTGTCGGCTTCTCGACCTTCGCCCCCACCGTGACCGGGCGGCTCTCCCACGCCGGAGTCGCGGAGTAGTCGCCGGTGATGATCGGGTAGAAGTCGAGCCCCGCGCCGTGGCCGGGATCGAGCTCCTCGACGGTCTCGGTGCGCGGCATGGGCATGAAGACACCCTCTCCTCCGAAGGTCGTCCAGACCTTGTTGGACGCGTGCGGGAGCACCGGTGCGAGCAGGGTGTTGCAGTCGAGGACGCACTGCGCGGCGACGTGCAGCACGGTGCCGAGGCGCTCGCGCTGCGACTCGTCCTTCATCTTGTAGGGCTCGGTGACGGTGAGGTACTTGTTGACCTCGCCCACGACGCGCATCGCCTCGGCGGTCGCGGCGCGCAGGCGGTGCCGGCGGAGCAGGTCGCCGACCGATTCGAAGCCGGCGCGCACGGCGGCCAGCACCTGCTCGTCCACGGGCTCGAGGGGTCCGGCCGCGGGGATCTCGCCGAAGCTCTTGGCCACCATCGTCGCGGTCCGGTTGACCAGGTTGCCCCACCCGGCGACCAGCTCGGAGTTGTTGCGGGTCACGAAGTCCGCCCAGGTGAAGGGCGCGTCGGAGGTCTCGGGGCCGGCGGCGCAGATCCAGTAGCGCAGGGCGTCCGGGCCGTAGCGGGCCAGGAAGTCGCCCACGAGGAGCACGTGTCCGCGGCTGGTCGAGAACTGCTGGTCCCCCATGGTCAGGAACTCGCTCGACACGACCTCCGTGGGCAGGTTGAGCTCGCCGTAGGCGCCCGGTTCGCCACCACGGTCGCCGCGGCCGTCGTACGCCAGCAGCTCGGCCGGCCAGATGACGCTGTGGAAGACGATGTTGTCCTTGCCCATGAAGTAGTACGCCAGGGCGTCGGCGTCGTTCCACCAGTCGCGCCAGCGATCCGGCTGGTCGAGGCGTCGCGCCCACTCGATGGACGCCGAGAGATAGCCGATGACCGCGTCGAACCAGACGTAGAGCCGCTTGGTCGGCTGGTCGCGCCACCCGTCGAGCGGCACCGGGATGCCCCAGTCGATGTCGCGCGTCATCGCCCGCGGCTTGAGGTCCTCGACGAGGTTCTTGGAGAACTTGATGACGTTGGGCCGCCAGGTGCCGCTAGCGTCGCGCTCGTCGAGCCACTCCCCCAGCGACTCGGCCAGCGCGGGCAGGTCGAGGAAGAAGTGCTGCGTCTCCACGAACTCGGGCGTCTCGCCGTTGATCTTGCTGCGCGGGTTGATCAGGTCGATGGGGTCGAGCTGGTTGCCGCAGTTGTCGCACTGGTCGCCGCGCGCGTCGGCGTACCCGCAGATCGGGCAGGTGCCCTCGATGTAGCGGTCGGGCAAGGTGCGCCCGGTCGACGGGCTGATCGCGGCCTGCGCCGTCTGCTCGACCATGTAGCCGTTGCGGTGCACGGTCTCGAAGAGCTCCTGCACGACGAGGTAGTGGTTGCCGGTCGTCGTCCGCGTGAAGAGGTCGTACGACAGCCCGAGGTCGACCAGGTCCGAGACGATGATCGCGTTGTTCTTGTCGGCCAGGACACGGGCCGAGACGCCCTCCTGGTCGGCGGCCACCAGGATCGGCGTCCCGTGCTCGTCGGTGCCCGAGACCATCAGGACATCGTGGCCGGCCATCCGCATGTACCTGCTGAAGACGTCGGAGGGCACACCGAAACCGGCCACGTGGCCGATGTGGCGCGGGCCGTTGGCGTACGGCCAGGCGACGGCGGACAGGACATGACTCATGGACCAGAGCCTAGTAACGACGCGCGACACCTCGACGGTCCGCCCATTAGCGTTGCCGGCATGGCCCCGACCGACGAGTCCGCATGACGCTGATCGCGGAGGACCTGCTCCTCCTCATGCTCGACGACGACACCGGCACCGTGCAGGGCAGCGTCGAGCTCACCCCGTTGCTGGGAGGGGCGCTCCTGGCGGAGCTGGCTCTGATGGACGCCGTCAGGATCGGCGAGAAGAAGGGCCTCTGGGTGCCTGCCAAGGTCCGGATCAGCATGGCCGACGCGCCCGACCTCCCCCCTCGCGACCCGTTGCTGGCGGAGGCCTTCCAGCTGGTCCACGAGAAGGACAGGTCCGCGCAGGACCTGGTGGGCCGGCTCGGCAAGGGCGCGCGCGACAAGCTCACCACCCGCCTGGTCGACGCCGGCATCCTCGAGCGCAAGGAGTCGAAGATCCTCGGCATCTTCCCCCGCACCACCTGGCCGGCGGCCGACCGCAGGCACGAGGAGGCGCTGCGCCGCGACCTCACCGCCGTGCTGGTCGAGGGCACCGAGCCGGACCCGCGGCTCGGCACCATCGTGGCTCTCCTCGTCGCCGCCGGCCGCGCCCACAAGACCGTGCCACACCTCGGTGTGACCGATCGCGACGTCAAGGCACGCGCCAGGGCGGTCGCCGAGGGCAACTGGGCGGCCAAGGCGGTCAAGGACGCCATCGACGCGGTCACCGCCGCCACGATGGCGGCGGTCACGGCCGCGGCCACCGCTGCGGCCATCGGGACGGGGGGCTCGTGAGCGCGACACCGGCGGGGAAGCCGACGGCTGCCCTCGACGAGGCGACGCGTCCCACCGTGCGACTCGGGTTGAGCCTGACCCCGGCCCAGCAGGCGGCCGGGACGCACCTGCGCCAGATCCACGACGTCTTCCGGGCCGAGCTCACCGGCCTCGAGGCGCGGGTGGGCGAGGTACGCCGCGGCGAGGGGTCGGCCTCCGACGTCCGCGAGTCGGTCAGCCAGCTCGCGGCCGCGCTGGGCGCGGCGGGCGGGACGACGCTGTCGCAGCACTGCGCGCAGCTGTGCCGCTTCGTGACCATGCACCACTCGCTCGAGGACTCGGCGATGTTCCCCGCCCTCGGCGCGCACGCGAGGGTCAAGCCGGTCGTCGACCGTCTCGCCGAGGAGCACGTCGTCATCCACGAGCACCTCGAGCACGTCGACGCGCTCGCGTCCCGCGTCGACGCGGACCCCGACGTGCTGCCCGACCTCGAGGAGGCCGTCGGCACGTTCGCGCGTGTCCTGCGCTCGCACTTCACCTACGAGGAGACCGAGCTCGCTGAACCGCTCGGCCTGCTCGGCATCATGTAGCAGTCGGCGTACCGGGCCTCAGTCGAAGGACAGGTCGCCGGTGCGGCTGCGCTTGAGCTCGAAGAAGGACGGCACCTTGGACAGCGTGACGGTGGCGTCCCAGATCACGCCGGCCTCCTCGCCGCGCGGGATCTTGTTGAGCACCGGGCCGAAGAAGGCCGCGCCCTCGAAGGCGATCGTGGGCGTGCCGACGTCGTCGCCGACCTGGTCCATGCCCTCGTGGTGCGAGGCGATGACGTACGCGTCCCACGCCTCGTCGTCCATCGCGTCCACCAGCGCCGGGTCGAGCTCGGCCCGGGCCAGCGCCTGGACGACGAGATCCCGGTCCTTGGGGTGCTTCTCGTGGTGGATCAGCTCGCCGAAGGCGGTGTAGAGCCGGTCGAGCACCTCGGCGCCGTACCGGTCCTCGGCGGCGACCAGGACCCGGACGGGACCGCGGGTCGGCTCGAGGAAGCCGCGGTACTCCTCCGAGATGTCCCCGGACTCGACTCGGTGTTGGTTGAGGTACGCCAGCGACATCACGTGCCAGGTGACCTTGATGTCGCGCACCTCCTGCACCTCCTTGATCCAGCGGGACGTGATCCAGGCGAACGGGCAGGCGGGATCGAACCAGAAGTCGGCATCGCTCATGTCAGTCCCAGCAAAAACGGACCATGGTCCTATTCCCGTTGCTTCGGCCAGCACCGAAGTCGTTGTCCGGCGCCGAGGAGCGGATGACATGATCGCCTCCATGCCTGGAACCAACCTGACCCGGGACGAGGCCGCTACCCGCGGCGCACTCCTGGACGTCGACTCCTACGCCATCGACCTCGACCTCACCGTCGGCGACAAGGTCTTCGAGAGCACCACCGTGATCCGGTTCGGGTGCACTCAGCCCGGGAGCTCGAGCTTCGCCGACCTGCACGGCGCCTCCACCGTGCACGAGATCACGCTCAACGGCAGTCAGCTGGAGGTGCACGACGTCTATCGCGACCACCGGATCAGGCTCGACGACCTCCAGACCGACAACGAGCTGCGGGTGCACGCCGAGATGCCCTACAGCCACACCGGCGAGGGCCTGCACCGGTTCGTCGACCCGGCCGACCAACGCGTCTACCTCTACTCCCAGTTCGAGGTGCCCGACGCCCGGCGCGTCTACACCACCTTCGAGCAGCCCGACCTCAAGTCCGTCTTCACCTTCAACGTCACCGCCCCGGGTCACTGGGTCGTCGTGTCCAACGCGCCCACGCCCGACCCCGAGGACCTCGGTGACGGCAAGGGGCTGTGGCGGTTCCCGACCACCGAGCGGATGTCCACCTACATCACCGCACTCGTCGCGGGCGAGTACCACCGCGTCGACGACGTCTACGAAGGCAAGCACGGCACCATCGAGCTCGGGCACTTCTGCCGCCAGTCACTCGCCGAGCACCTCGACCACGACGAGCTCAACAAGGTGACCAAGCAGGGCTTCGCGTTCTTCGAGCAGGCCTTCGACTTCCCCTACCCCTTCGGCAAGTACGACCAGCTCTACGTGCCGGAGTACAACATGGGCGCGATGGAGAACGCCGGCGCGGTGACCTTCCGCGACGAGTACCTCCCCCGGTCCCGGCAGACGCACTCCTTCTACGAGCAGCGCGCCAACACCGTGCTCCACGAGATGGCGCACATGTGGTTCGGCGACCTGGTCACCATGAAGTGGTGGGACGACCTGTGGCTCAACGAGTCCTTCGCCGAGTGGGCCTCCCACCACGCCATGGTCGAGGCCACGGAGTACACCGAGGCGTGGACCGGCTTCACCAACGCCCGCAAGAACTGGGCCTACCGCCAGGACCAGCTCCCCTCGACGCACCCGATCGCCGCCGACAACCACGACCTCCACGCCGTCGAGGTCAACTTCGACGGCATCACGTACGCCAAGGGCGCCTCCACGCTCAAGCAGCTGGTTGCGTGGGTCGGCATCGACGAGTTCCTCGTCGGCCTGCGCGACTACTTCAAGGCGCACGCGTTCTCGAACTCCGAGTTCAGCGACCTGCTCGAGTCGCTCGAGAAGACGTCCGGACGTGAGCTCGACTCATGGGCCAAGGAGTGGCTGCAGACCTCGGGCGTGAACACCCTGGCTCCGCGGTTCGAGGTGGGCGACGACGGCGCCTACACCTCGTTCTCGGTCGTGCAGACCGCTGCGCCGGAGTTCCCGACGATCCGCCGGCACCGCATCGGGGTCGGTCTGTACGACGTCCAAGGAGCACCCGGTCACGAGCACTTCGTGCGACGTACGTCGCTCGAGATCGACGTCGTCGGCGAGCTCACCGAGGTGCCGGACCTCGTCGGCCAGACCCAGCCCGACCTGCTGCTGCTCAACGACGGCGACCTCACCTACGCCAAGATCCGCCTCGACGAGCGGAGTCTGGCCACCGCGGTCGCCAACATGGACAAGTTCGACGACTCCCTCGCCCGGGCGCTGTTGTGGGGCGCCGCCTGGGACATGACCCGTGACGCCGAGATGACCCCGACCGACTTCGTGCGGCTCGTGCTCAACGGCATCGGCGCCGAGTCCGACATCACCGCTGTCGAGCGGTTCCCGATGTACGCGCAGCTGGTCGTCAACTACTACTCGGACCCCGCTGGTCGCGACGCGTTGCGCGCCTCGTGGGAGCAGGGGGTGCGCGAGCTGCTGCTCGACGCGGCGCCCGGCTCGGACCACCAGCTCGCGTTCGTGCGGGTGTTCGCGTCAGCGGCTCGTTCCGACGAGGCCCTCGACTTCGTGGCCGCCCTGCTCGACGGTTCGCAGACGCTCGACGGCCTGGTCGTCGACACCGACCTCCGGTGGACGCTGCTGTCCTCGCTGGCCCGCGGAGGCCGGGCCGAGGAGGACCGCATCAACGAGGAGCTGTCGCGCGACAACACCATCTCCGGCCAGGAGCACGCCGCGCTCGCGCGCACCGTGCGCCCGACCGCCGAGGCGAAGGCCGAGGCCTGGCGCGACGCCGTCGAGCGTGACGACGTCGCCAACGAGACGATGCGCCAGATCGCCTACGCGTTCCCGGTGAGCGGCCAGGAGGACCTGCTCCAGCCCTACCTCGAGAAGTACCTCGAGATGGCCGAGACGGTCTGGGAGGAGAAGGGCGTGCAGCGTGCGTCCACCGCCCTCGAGCTGATGTTCCTGCGTCCCCTCATCTCCGCCGAGACGATCGCGCGGCTCGACGAGTGGCTCGAGACCTCCGAGGCCAACCCGGCCGCGAAGCGCTACGTGCGCGAAGGGCGCTCCGACATGGCCCGCGCGCTCGCGGCGCAGGCCAAGGACGCCGAGGCGCGGTAGGGCTACTCGCCCGCGTGCAGCGTCTCGGGCGCGCGGGCGTGCTCGGCGAGCATCGAGACCCCACGCCTGATGCCGCCCACGAGGTCGCCCGCGGCGAAGGCCGACTGCATCTCGAGGACGGCAAGACCGACGGCCGAGTCGGTGAGCGTACGCCGCACCGTCGAGCCGGTCACGACCTCGATCACCTTGGCGCGGGGGTCGACCAGCACCAGCACGCTGCGGTCGGGCACCACCAGCGAGGAGTGCAGGCGCGTCGCGTGCCGCCGCGGGTCGATGCCGGCGGCCCCCACGAAGACGGAGAACTCGCACCTGCTGGCCTGCTCCGCGGCGCGGATCGCCCGGTCGATCTCGAAGCGCTGCGCCGCGCTCAGCTCACCAGCTGCCACTGGCCCCACCCGACTCCTTGGCGGGCGTGCCGGACTCGAGTGCGTCCGGCCCCCCGCGGCGGCCGCCGAACCACTGGTCGCCGCCCGGCTTCTCCGGGCCCAGCCGCTCGCCGCGCGCCAGGGACGGGGCGAGGACGAGCAGCGCGATCAGGACGACGAGGCCGAGCGGGGCGAAGACGTAGATGAACAACCCGTCCAGCAGCGGGATCGACGGCGGCGTCGGCCAACCGTCGGGGACGTCGGCGAGCGCTGGCGGTCCGGCCAGCACCAGGCCGGCCGAGAGGGCGACGGCGGCGACGCGCGCCGTCGTACGAAGGGCGGGTCTGCGTGAGGTCGTCACGCGCGACAGACTAGTCCAATGTTGACTCAGGTCACCGCCGGCGAGTTCTTCACCGACGCGACGCACTGGCTGGTCGGGAAGCCGCTGCGGGTCTTGGCGATGTTCGTCATCGCACTGGTGGTGCGGTGGTTCACGCACCGGGCGATCGACCGCTTCGTGCGCAGCGCCGAGGACGGCATCCTCCCGCAGCGGCTGAGCAAGATCTCGGTCCGCGGCGTGTCGCTCGGCGACGCGCTGTCGCTGGACGACCCGGGCACGACCCGGCGGGTGCAACGGGCCCAGACCCTCGGCAGTCTCCTGAAGAGCATCGCGAGCGGCGTCATCTTCGCGATCCTCTTCGTCACGATCCTGGCCGAGGTCGGCGTCAACATCGCGCCGATCCTGGCCAGCGCCGGCATCCTCGGCGTCGCGCTCGGCTTCGGCGCGCAGAGCCTGGTGAAGGACTTCCTCGCCGGGATCTTCATGATCTTCGAGGACCAGTTCGGCGTCGGCGACTCCATCGACCTGGCGACGGTGTCCGGCACGGTCGAGGCGGTGACGCTGCGGGTCACCCGGCTGCGTGACGTCAACGGCACGGTCTGGTACATCCGCAACGGCGAGATCCTGCGCGTGGGCAACCAGAGCCAGAACTGGGCGCGCACGGTCCTCGACATCCCGGTGGTGCCCAGCACCGACCTGGTCAAGGTGCGTGCGGTGCTGCAGGAGGTCGCCCACGACCTCTGGCTCGACGAGGACTTCACCGGGGTCGTGCTCGAGGAACCGGAGGTGTGGGGCGTCCAGGAGCTGACGTCGGAGGCGATGACGGTCCGGCTGACGCTCAAGACGGCACCGCTCTCGCAGTGGCGGGTCGCGCGGGAGATGCGCGAACGGGTCAAGGCCCGCTTCGAGCACGAGGGCATCGCCCTGGCCCCCGCGCCCGCCCCGTGAGAGCCGCTGACCGACCCCTCGGCACAATGGACAGGTGACCGAGGCAGCACAGACCACCTTCTACGACGAGATCGGCGGGTTCGAGACGATCCGCAGGATCGTCGAGGGCTTCTACGAAGAGGTGGCCCACGACGAGGTGCTGCGGCCGCTCTACCCCGAGGAGGACCTGGGCCCGGCGGCCGAGCGCTTCACGCTGTTCCTCGTGCAGTACTGGGGTGGTCCCACGACGTACTCCGACACCCGCGGCCATCCGCGCCTGAGGATGCGACACGCGCCCTTCCGCGTCACCCCCGACGCACGCGACCACTGGCTCGCCGCCTTCCGCAAGGGCCTGGACGGCGTCGCGCTCACGCCCGAGCAGGACGCGAAGTTCTGGACCTACGTGACGTACGCCGCTCAGTCGATGGTCAACACGCTCGACTGAGTCGCGTCAGGGCCGCCTGGCGCACAGGCTCCGGGAGTGCGGCCGACCGGCCAGCCGCCGGGTCGAACCACACGAGCACGACCCGGGCCTGCGCCAGGACCGCGTCGCCGTCGCGGATCTCGCTCGACAGCTCCAGGGACCGGTCGCCGACCCGCGACACCCACGAGAGGCAGTCGTAGGGGTCGGTGTTGAAGAGGATCGGCTGGCGGTACTGCACGTCGGTCCGCGCCACCACGGACCGCTCGCTCACGCCCGCGCCGGGCAGCTCCCGGCCGAACGTGGCCAGCAGCGGGATCCGGGCCTCCTGGAGGTACTCGAAGTACTTCACGTTGTTCACGTGACCGTAGGCGTCCACGTCGGACCAGCGGACGCGGACGGGGAAGTGCTCGGCCGAGGGCGGCGGTGGCTCCGGCCGACTGCCGTCAGGGGCTCCGCGCAGCGTCGGGGCCTCGCCGAGGAAGGGCTCGAGCGTCGCTCGCTCCTCAGGCGTGAGGCGTCTGGGGCGCGCCGTGCCGAAGACGTACGGCGTCAGCACCGTGGTCGCCCGGAGGTGCACGACTCGCCCCTCGGGGGTCTCGTCCACCACCTCGTAGGCCACCGTGAAGCTCGCGGCGCGGATCTGGGTCACCCATGTCTCGATCCGGACGGGCGCGAACCTGAACTCCAGCGGGCGGACGTACTCCACCTCGTGCCGCACCACCACCACGCCGTCGGCGAGGTCGTCGGCGCGCCGGTCCCGCGCGTGCACGCGAAGCATGTCGACGCGCGCCTCCTGGAGGTAGTCGACGTAGACGACGTTGTTGACGTGGCCCAGCAGGTCGAGGTCGGCCCAGCGCATGGGGCAGTCGTAGACGTGGCGCACACCACCATGCTGGCAGCGCGACCCGTCGTTAGTGTGGGCGGCATGCCTGAGGCCGTGATCGTCGCAACCGCCCGCTCCCCCATCGGCCGCGCCGGCAGAGGCTCGCTGGTCGACCTTCGCCCCGACGACCTGACGGCGCAAGTGGTGCGTGCGGTGCTCGACAAGGTCCCCGCGCTCGACCCGCACACGATCGACGACCTGCTCCTCGGCTGCGGGCGGCCGGGCGGGGAGAGCGGGTTCAACATGGCCCGCGTGGTCACCGTGCTGCTCGGCCTCGACGACGTGCCAGGCGCCACCCTCACCCGCTACTGCGCGTCGTCGACCCAGACCACCCGGATGGCCTTCCACGCGATCAAGGCCGGTGAGGCCGACGTCATCGTGTCCGCAGGGGTCGAGACGGTCTCCCGCTACGACCGCGGCACCTCCGAGGCGGGGGCCAACCGCAACGACGTCTTCGCCGAGGCGATCGCGCGATCGGAGTCGGCGTCAGCCGGGGGCGCCGGCACGTGGCACGACCCCCGCGAGGACGGCGCCCTCCCCGACGTCTACATCGCGATGGGCCAGACGGCTGAGAACGTCGCCACGCTGCGCGGGCTGCGGCGCGAGGAGCTCGACGAGTTCGGCGTCCGGTCGCAGAACCTCGCGGAGAAGGCCATCGCGGACGGCTTCTGGACCCGGGAGATCACGCCGGTCACGCTGCCCGACGGCACCGTGGTGTCGACCGACGACGGCCCGCGTGCGGGCGTGACGTACGACGCCGTGTCACAGCTCAAGCCCGTCTTCCGACCCGACGGCGTGGTCACCGCCGGCAACTGCTGCCCGCTCAACGACGGCGCCGCCGCCGTGGTCGTCATGTCGGACACGAAGGCGGCCGAGCTGGGGCTCACCCCGCTCGCCCGGATCGTCGCCACGGGCGTGTCGGGTCTCTCCCCCGAGATCATGGGCCTGGGCCCGGTCGAGGCCAGCCGCCGGGCGCTGGCGCACGCCGGCATGACCATCGACGACATCGACCTCGTCGAGATCAACGAGGCGTTCGCGGCGCAGGTGGTGCCGTCGTACCAGGACCTCGGCATCGACCTCGACCGCCTGAACGTCAACGGCGGCGCGATCGCGGTCGGCCACCCCTTCGGGATGACCGGGGCCCGTCTGCAGGCCACGATGCTGAACTCGCTCGACTGGCACGACAAGAGCACCGGTTTGATCACCATGTGCGTCGGCGGTGGGCAGGGCATGGCGCTCATCCTCGAGCGGCTCGCCTGACGCAGTGACGTCACCTTGACAGGGTGCGCCTGACGCCAGGCGCTGAGCTGTCGGTGTGGCGCTGCCGGGACGGGCGCGGGCGGTTCCTAGACTTCGCACCATGACCCAGACCTCGGGCGAACCCCCCACCGACGCCCCCACGGACGCGGAGTCGATCCCTCGGATCGGCCCTGTCACGCGTTGGCTGGACGAGGACCAGCAGCGCTCCTGGCGCGCCCTGGTGATGGGGACGACGCTGCTGATGGACCGCCTGGACGCCGACCTGCGGGCGTCCTTCCGCGTCTCGCTGACGGAGTACGAGATCCTCGTCCGCCTCTCCGAGCAACCCGGCCGCCGGATGCGGATGGCCCAGCTCGCCGACGCGATGTGCCACAGCCGCAGCCGCGTCACCCACACGGTGCAGCGCATGGAGGACGCCGGCTACCTCGAGCGCATCATGTCCCCCGAGGACGGCCGCGGCATCCTCGCCTCGATGA
Source organism: Nocardioides bigeumensis (assembly GCF_039531755.1). Classification (NCBI taxonomy): domain Bacteria; kingdom Bacillati; phylum Actinomycetota; class Actinomycetes; order Propionibacteriales; family Nocardioidaceae; genus Nocardioides; species Nocardioides bigeumensis. Next base: position 144,265 of record NZ_BAAAQQ010000002.1, on the reverse strand, counting down.
CCGACGCCGGCCACACCCTCCTCGAGCGCGCCGCCCACGTGCACGTCAGTGGCGTCCGCGCCAACCTCGTCGACCTGGTCTCCGACGACGACTTCGCCGCCCTCGGACGGGCGATGAACTCGGTCGCCGACCACCTCGTGAGCCGGCACCCGGCTGCCGAGATCAGGTGACGCGCGCCTGCCGGGACGCGAGCTTCAGAACCGCCACCGTCAGTCGCGGGTGAGTCTCCGGTGCGTGACCCGGTGCGGCCGTGCGGCCTCGAGCCCGAGGCGCTCGATCTTGTTCTCCTCGTAGGCCGCGAAGTTGCCCTCGAACCAGAACCACTTGGCCGGGTCCTCGTCGTCGCCCTCCCAGGCCAGGATGTGCGTGGCGATCCGGTCGAGGAACCACCGGTCGTGCGACGTGACCACGGCGCAGCCCGGGAAGTCGAGCAGCGCGTCCTCGAGCGACTGGAGCGTCTCGACGTCGAGGTCGTTGGTCGGCTCGTCGAGGAGCAGCATGTTGCCGCCCATCTTCAGGGTGAGCGCCAGGTTGAGGCGGTTGCGCTCACCGCCGGAGAGGACGCCGGCCTTCTTCTGCTGGTCGGGTCCCTTGAAGCCGAAGGACGCGACGTACGCGCGTGAGTTCATCTCGAAGTTCGCGACCTTGATGAAGTCCAGCCCGTCGGAGACGACCTCCCAGACGTTCTTGTTGGGGTCGATGCCGCCGCGGCTCTGGTCGACGTAGGAGATCTTCACGGTGGTGCCGACCTTGAGCTCACCGCCGTCGGGCTCCTCCTGGCCGGTGATCATCCGGAAGAGCGTGGTCTTGCCGACGCCGTTGGGGCCGATCACGCCGACGATGCCGGCGCGCGGCAGCGTGAAGGACAGGTCGTGCATGAGCGTGCGGCCCTCGAAGCCCTTCTCGAGGTCGTGGGCCTCCAGCACGATGTCGCCCAGGCGAGGACCCGCCGGGATGTTGATCTCGGAGGTGTCGATCTTGCGCATCCGGTCGGCCTCGGCCGCCATCTCCTCGTAGCGCGCCAACCGGGACTTGCTCTTGGTCTGGCGGGCCTTGGCGTTGGAGCGCACCCACTCGAGCTCGCGCTCGAGCATCTTCGCGCGCTTGGCGTCCTTCTGCCCCTCGATCTTGAGCCGGCTCTGCTTGGTCTCGAGGTACGTCGTGTAGTTGCCCTCGTAGGGGTGCGCCTTGCCGCGGTCGAGCTCGAGGATCCACTGGGCGACGTTGTCGAGGAAGTAGCGGTCGTGGGTGACGGCCAGGACGGCGCCGGGGTAGGACGCCAGGTGGCCCTCGAGCCACTGGACCGACTCGGCGTCGAGGTGGTTGGTGGGCTCGTCGAGCAGCAGCAGCGACGGCTGCTGGAGGAGCAGCTTGCACAGGGCGACCCGGCGGCGCTCGCCTCCCGACAGGTTGTCGACGAGGACGTCGGGCGGCGGGCAGCGCAGCGCGTCCATGGCCTGGTCGAGGCGGCTGTCGAGATCCCAGGCGTTGGCGTGGTCGAGGTCGGTCTGCAGGTCGCCCATCTCGGCGAGGAGCTTGTCGTAGTCGGCCTCGGGGTCGGCCAGCTCCTCGGAGATCGCGTTGAAGCGGTCGAGCTTGCCCTTGATCTCGTGCACGGCCTCCTCGACGTTCTCCAGGACGGTCCGGCCCTCGCTGAGGGGCGGCTCCTGCTGGAGCATGCCGACGGTCGCGCCCGGGTCGAGGAGCGCGTCGCCGTTGTTGGGCACGTCGAGCCCGGCCATGATCTTCAGCAGCGACGACTTGCCGGTGCCGTTGGGGCCGACGACCCCGATCTTGGCCCCGTGGAGGAACGAGAGGGTGACGTTGTCGAGGACGACCTTGTCACCGTGGGCCTTGCGCACGTTGCGCAGTGTGAAGACGTACTCAGCCATGGTCAGAACCTATCGACGCCGCGTGGCGTGTCCGAATCCCCGGCTCACGACAGCTCGGCGACGCTGACCGCACCGGCCTCCACGTGCCACTCGCTCGTCACGCCGACGGACTGGAGGAAGCGCCGATCATGGCTGACCACGACGAGCGTGCCGCCGAACCCGGCCACGGCCTGCTCGAGCTGCTGGATCGCCGCCACGTCGAGGTGGTTGGTCGGCTCGTCGAGCACGAGGGTGTTGACCGCCCGGCCCTGGAACACCGCCAGGAGCGCCCGAGTCCGCTCCCCCAGGCTCAGGCTGCGTCCGGGCCGGTGCACGTGGTCCGCCCCGAGCCCGAACTTGGCGAGGAGGGTGCGGACCTCCCCGTCGTCGCCCTCGGTGAGGTGCGCGCCCAGGGCGCCACGAACGATCTCCAGCACCGGGTCGTCGCTGTCGAGCAGCGCCCGCTGCTGGTCGAGGACGCCGAGGGAGACCCGCGACCCCACCGACGCCCGGCCGGACTCGAGCGGGAGCGACCCCAACAGGGCGCCGACCAGGGTCGTCTTGCCGCTGCCGTTGTCGCCGGTGAGCGCCACCCGGTCGCCTCGGCCGAGCACCAGCGAGACCGGACCGATCCGGAACGACCCGCGCGCCGCCACCGCGGCGTCCAGGGACGCGACGACGTCGGTGGAGGGTGGCCCTTCGGAGATCGCATAGCTCAGCTGCCACTCCTTGCGGGGCTGTTCCACCACCTCCAGCCGGTCGACCGCGCGGGCGACCCGCGCCGCCTTGCCGAGCTGGCGGTCCGCGCGGGCGCGGTCGCGCTCGCGCAGGTGCTTGTCCGCCTCGGCACCCGACCGGACCGCCCGGTGCCCGCGCGCGGCCCATCCCTGCCGTTGCCGCGACTGGGCGACCAGCGCGTCGCGCGCCGAGGCGTAGCCGGCGTACGCCTCCCACTCCTGAGCCCTCGTGAGGTCACGTGCCTGCGCGTAGTCGCTCCACCCTCCTGCGTAGTGGCCGACCCGCCCCTGGTGCAGGTCGAGCTCGACCACGCCGGTCGCCACCTCGTCGAGGAACGCACGGTCGTGGCTGGCCACGAGGACGGGTCCCTCGTGTCCGCGCACGAAGTCGACCACGAGCCGCTGCCCGCGCCGGTCCAGGTCGTTGGTCGGCTCGTCGAGGAGCAGCACGTCGTAGTGGCTCAGCAGCACCGCCACGAGCGAGACCCGGGCCGCCTCACCGCCGGAGAGACTGCCGAGCGGGCGGTCCGCCGGGACGGTCAGCCCGACCCGAGCCGTCACTTCCGGCAGCCTGTCGACCAGGTTGGCGCCGCCCAGGGCGAGCCAGCGCTCCAGTGCCTCAGCGTAGTCGTCCTCCGCCCCCTGCTCTGCCGAGGCGAGCCGGTCAGCCGCCGACTCGAGCCGCCGATCGGCCGCCTCGACTCCCGTGCGGCGGCGGACGTAGTCGAGGAGCGACTCCGCGCGTGCCGGGAGCGTCTGCGGCAGCCAGGCCAGGGTCGCGCCGGGTGGGGCGAGCCGCACCGACCCCTGCTCGATCGGCAGGTCGCCGACGAGCAGTCGCATGAGCGTGGACTTGCCGGAGCCGTTGGGACCGACGAGCGCGGTGACGTCACCCGGCGCCAGCGTCAGGTCGAGCCCGGAGACGAGCGTGCGCGCCCCGAGCGAGACGTCGAGGCCGGCGACGGTGAGCGTCGCGGCAGTGGCGTGAGCCATGGTGGAGTCCTGAGGTCGTCAGCGGACGCCGTCCGGACAGGAAGTCGTGACGGCAGGGGCGCTGGGGCACTTCGGACTCACTCCACGGCTCGAGCCTAGCTGACGCGGGCAGCCGGCCTCGACCGATTTCGGACCCCATGCTCAGGCCGCGGCGGTGTCGGAGAGGTCGACCGGTGTGCCCGGCTGGGGCGCCGCAGGCGCACCGGCATCCCCTTGGGCCGGCGCCTGCCGGACCCGCTTGGTGAACGAGGTCGTGCCGCGGTTGAGGTCATGACCCACGAACTGCGCCTCGACCTCGTAGGTGACCACCTCGACGCCCTCGCTGTTGGTCCACGCGTTGGGGCTCAGGCGCCCGTGCACCACGACCGGGTCGCCCCGGCGCACGGACCGGTCCACGTGGTGGGCCAGCGCCCGCCAGCAGTTCACGGCGTACCACTGCGTCGGCGCGTCCACCCACGACTGGTCTCGACGGGACCAGCGACGCGGGGTGCAGGCGACCCGGAAGGTCGCCACCTCGGTGTCGCCGGCGGATCGGATGCGGACGTCGCCGCCCACGTAGCCCTGCAAGGTGATGAGGGTCTCGTGCATCGCTGCCAGCTCCTTCGGTCGGGATCGGTGATCGCGACCGACTCTCGGCGTGGGCGCCGACAGGTCCCTCTCCTGCGCTGGCGGCCTGTGGAGGAACCTGCTTGGCCGTCCCCTGTGGACCTGAGGTGGGCCGCCCGGCGCTCCGCACTCAGCCGATCAGCTGAGAGCCTTGGCCAACCCCTCCCGGGCCCGGGTGTACGCCGCCAGCTCGGCCTCGACCGGGTCGATGACCAGCTCGCGGGAGACCGTGCCGATCGCGTGGCGCAACCGGCGGTCCGCCACGTGGGCGCGTCGGGTCGCGGTCAAGGCGACCAGGATCCGGCACACGAGCGCGAACAGGATGCCCAGGACCACCCCGCCTGCGAGCATCAGGGTCGGGAGCGGCAGACCGTAGATCGAGGGAACGTCAGGGTCGGGCAGGGCGAGGTAGGACATGCCGGCCAGAGTGGTCAGCCAGAGCGCGCCGGCGATCGCGGTCAGGATGAGCACCCACTGGACCACCCGCACCAGCCCCGCCCAGATCGGCAGCCGCTGCATGCCGAGATCGGTCGCGCCAAGAGCGGCGTCCAGCCGGTCGGACAGGTCGTCGAGCCGCGTCGTGGACGCGCGGCGGATCGCCTTGGCCCACGCGTCGCCGAGGCCGTGCGAGACCTCGTCGGCCAGCGCGCGCACCTCGTTGTCGACGCGCGCGCGCTGGACCGGCGAGGCCGCGGGCACCGACGTGCGCGCCCGGCCGGTGAGGGCCCGGCCCGCCGGCCCCAGGTCGAGGTGGAGCCGCTTGAGCGGGTCCGGGCGCAGCTTGGACACGAAGGTCAGCAACGGCCAGCCGGTCGCGCGCCCCGCGCGCAGCCGGGTGGACTTCTCGACCGCGTCCACGACGACCGGCACCCCGGCCGCGTCGGCGATCGCGTCGTCCAGGGCGTGCACCCGCGCGCTCGGCAGGGCTCCCGGCCTGGCATCGCCGGTGAGCTCCGCCAGGTCCTGGGCGGCGCCGCGCACGTCAGCCTCGAGGCGGGTGCGCGCGACCTTCTTGACCGCTACCCGCTTCACGACCTCGGTCCGGAGCTCGGGGATGCCGGTCTGGTGCCGCGCGCTGATCGCGAGCACCGCGACACCGCCCAGACCGTCTTGGACCAGGAGCTTCTGCACGTCGTCGAGCATGCTCTGGCGGCGCTGCTCCGGAACCGTGTCGATGTGGTTGAGGACCACGAGCATGACGTCGCGGTGCCCCGCGAGCGGGGCGAGGTAGCGGTCGTGGATCGCCGCGTCGGCGTACTTCTGCGGATCGAGGACCCACACGAGCATGTCGGCGATCTGCACGAGCCGATCGACCTCCAGGTGGTGGGAGACCTCGGTCGAGTCGTGGTCCGGCAGGTCGAGGAGCACCACGCCCTGCATCTGCTTGTCCTCGCGGCCGGACTCGAGCAGCGTGTCGCGCACGACCCGGTGACGCGGCGGGATCTCCAGCCAGTCGAGCAGCTCGTCGGCCCCCTGCTGGCCCCACACGCAGGCGGTGGTCCACGACGTCGTGGGGCGGCGCACGCCGACCGAGGAGATCTCGAGTCCGGTCAGAGCGTTGAAGGTCGACGACTTGCCCGACCCCGTCGCTCCTGCGATCGCGACCACCGTGTGGTCGGCGGAGAGCCGCAGCCGCGCTCCCGCCCGCTCGACGACCCCGGCGGCGTGCCGGACGGAGACGGCGGGGAGCCGACCGCGACTCGCCTCGACGGCCTCCTCGAGACCGGCCAGCCGCGCGCCAAGATCAGTGCTTCGGGTGACCAGTCTCCTGGCTCCCTCCAGCAACGACGTCATCTTCTCCCTCGTCAGCCCCGAGTCGGTGGTCCCCGCCTGCCAAGCGTAGGGGGTACGCCCCGACGCTCCCGACCTACCTCGGTCGCTTGCCGTCGCGTGAGCCTGTGTGCTCGGTGCCGGCCCCTCAGGCGTGGTGCAGGAAGCCGGACTCGGACTGTGCGGCGAAGCGCAGGTCGTCGACCCGGCGGGCGGCGGCGCGCAGCGCGTCCGGAGCGCCCGGGCGCACGTCGAGGGCATCGAGGAGGTCGGTGTAGCGCGCCCGCTCCGACTCGAAGAGCTGGATCACGCGCTGGTGGAGGTCGGCGCGTGCACGCTCGGCGAGGGTGCGCACCGCCTGGTCACCGAAGACCGCCTCGAGGAGCTTCTGCCCGAGCACGGCCGACCCTCCCGCGATGCCGGCCTCGGCGCCGGTGATGCCGGCCGTGTGCGCGAAGACCACGATCATCAGCGCCACCGACAGCCCGTTGACGCCGAACGCGAGGAACCGGGCGGTCGACCGTTTGTCGGCTCCCTCGGTGGTCACCATCTCCAGGACGCCCGCCTGCCAGTCACGCACGGTGCGTTCGGCCCTGCGCCGGAAGTCACGCGAGGCCCGCCCGAGGTCTTCACCGGCGTCGGTCAGCAGCGCCTGCCCGGCCGCGTGGGACTGCCAGGACGCCTCCGCCCGCTCCGCGGCCGCCTCGGCGTGCTCGGTGAGCAGCATCTCCAGGCCGGACTCGACCGCGACCGTCACCCGCTCGGCCTGCTGCGGCTTGCCCTTGACCAGGTTGACGACCTTGTCGCGCAGCCAACCGACCCGCGTCTCCAGGGAGCGCAGCAGCTCGCCGGTGCCGACGTACTCCTGCCAGCGCGCGAGCACCTCGCCGCGCAGGAGGGTGCCGTCGGCGGACGCCTGCTCGACCGACGCCAGCGCGTCGTCGTACGCCTTGTCGGCGTCCTCGAGCAGCCGCACGGCCGAGTCGACCTGCACGGCAGCGGCGTCGGCGACCTCGTGGGTGCGTCGTGCGATGGTCCGCACCGCCCCCTCAAGCGTCTGCTTCACCACTCCGGCCCGGGCCTCGGCGTCCTCGGCCAGCGAGGCGAGCCATCCGCGGATGTCGGCCACCTCGGCCGGCTGGAGCAGGCCGTCGTCGCCGACCTCGGCCTCGCGCACCACGAAGAGCGGGGAGTCCTTGAGACCACGGCTCGCCAGCATCCGGGCCAGGTGGGTCGAGACCGTGTCGACGGCGTCCTCGGGCGTCCGGTCGAGCACCACCGCGACGGCGGCCGACCGCTCGGCCGCGTTGCGCAGGAGGTCCCACGGCACCTGGTCGGCGTAGCGCGCCGCCGAGGTGACGAACAACCACATGTCGGCGGCGGCGAGCAGCTGGGCCGCCAGCGTGCGGTTGCGCTCCTCCACGGAGTCGATGTCGGGCGCGTCGAGGATGGCCAACCCGGGCGGGACCGTGTCAGCGGGCACCAGCTGGAGAGCCCCCGGGTCGTTGGTCGAGTGGGAGACGCGTTCGAGGTCGGGCAGCAGCCGGTCCTGGCCGAACCACTCGGCGTCCGCCGGGTTGTGCACCAGCACGGGAGACCTCGTCGTCGGCCGCAGCAGCCCCGGCTGGGTGACGCGCCGGCCGACCAGGGAATTGACCAGCGTCGACTTGCCGGCCCCGGTCGAGCCGCCCACCACCGTCAACAGGGGCGCGTCGATCGTCATCAACCGCGGGATGACGTAGTCCTCGAGCTGATCGACCACCTCGGTGGCGGTGGCGCGGGCCTCGGCCGCCCCGGGCAGCTCGAGCGGCAGCCGGGTCTCCTGGAACGCCCCACGCAATCTCACGAGTGCGGTGAGCATGGCGGCGTAGTCGGTGGGCAGGTCGGGCGTGCGTTCACCCTTGGGCGCGTTCATCGTGCAGGCACCAGCTGTCCGGGGAAGGAGACGTACGGGCGGACCGCGCGGATCTCGGTGAGGTACGCCGCCCCGCGGGCGGCGTAGTCGACCGGCGGCGTGCCGCGCAGGTATCGGTGGTGGAGGAAGCCGAGCTCGACGGCAGCCTGCTGGTAGTCGCGCATCGCCTCGAGCGCTTGCGCGCCCTCTCGCCGGGCGTGGGCGCGGGCGGTGCGCCGGGCACCGAGGTCGACCAGCCACGGGATGTCGCTGGCCGGCAGCAGGCCCCGCCGCGACGCGTCTTCCAGCGCGGCGACCAGCATCCGTCGCTCGCGACGGCGCACGAAGACCGCGAACACGATGACCGCCACGAACGTGGGGGTCATGAGCAGGACGTAGACGCCGACGAAGCCGTCGAGACCTCCGAGGGTCGAGGCGTTCCACGCCGCGTGGGTCGCCACAGCGAGGACGTACCCGAGGAGCGGCGCTCCCATCCGCACAGCGAGCGACTTCCGGCTCACGGCCAGGCCCACTCCGATGCCGATGAAGGAGGTGAAGAGCGGGTGGGCGAACGGGCTGACCAGGCACCGGATGACGAACGTGCCGGTGAGCGCCTCAGCCCCGCCAGGCCCGGTCGCGTCGGTGCCGTTGTAGGCAGCCGCGAGATAGAGGATGTTCTCCACGAAGGCAAAGCCGATGCCGACCATGCCGGCGTAGACGAGCCCGTCGAGGATCCCGTCCAGCTCGTGGCGGCGCCACCACAACAAGAGCAGCAGGAAGCACCCCTTGGCCGCCTCCTCGACGACCGGCGCGGCGATCGCCAGGCTGGCGCTCTCCGAGATCGGGACGAAGAGTCCCCCGACGCCCTGGATCACCAACGTGCCGGCGGTGGCGACGAAGCCGCCCCAGACCAGGCCGGTCGCGAGCAGGCTCTTCGGCTCGGGCTCGTAGCGGTCCAGCCAGAGGTAGCACGCCACGAGCGGCCCCACCGGCAGGGCCGCCAGGACGGTGGCCAGCGCCAGCGAGCCCGGGGCTCCTGACAGGGCGATGACGAGCAGCATGCCGACCGCGCCGACGACCGACAGCACCGTCACCACGAGGGTGAAGGCGATGCTGTTGCGGGGTCCGGCGGCCCCAAGGGTCGGCACGCGGGAAGCCTATCCGGGGCCATGCCTGCCGCCCGCGCCCCGGCGTACAGTGGCCGGGTGACCGAGCACACACACCCGGAAGCTCCCCTCGAGAACCAGATCGAGCACGGCCAGATCGAGGAGACCCAGCTCAAGACCGAGTCCCACGACCCGGCCGTCCCCGAGGCCTACTCGGCGTTCATGCGGCAGGGCTGGGGCGACCGCGAGCTCGACCTGCCGCCGCACCCGGTGGCGTCGTACGCCGCGGACCGGCGCCAGCGCCTGGCGGAGATGTTCGCGGGCGAGACCTTGGTGCTGCCTGCGGGGCCCTACAAGGTCCGGGCCTACGACACCGACTACCGGTTCCGGCCCGACACCGCCCACACCTACTTCTGCGGGAACCAGACCTCCGACGCGGTGCTGGTCATCCGCGGCAACGAGTCTGTCCTCTACGCGCGCCCCCGGTCGGAGCGCAACACGGACGAGTTCTTCCGCGACCGCCAGTACGGCGAGCTGTGGGCCGGGCGCCGGCCGTCCGCGCACGAGATCTCGTCCTCGCTCGGCCTCGAGGTCCGGCACATCGACGACCTGCCCTCCGCCCTGTCCGGCACGGGCAAGACACGCGTGCTGAGGGGCGTGGACCCGCGGGTCGACGCGCTGGTCGCGGCCGACAGCGCGACGGACAACGACTTCGCGCGGGTCGCCTCCGAGATGCGGCTCATCAAGGACGAGTGGGAGCTCGCCGAGCTGCAGCAGGCCTGCGACATCACCACGCTCGGGTTCGCCGACTCGGTGCGCGAGTGGGACCGGGCGATCGAGTTCGGCGAGCGCTGGATCGAGGGAACCTTCTTCCGCCGCGCACGGGCGATGGGCAACGACATCGGCTACGACTCGATCGTGGGCGGTGGCCGCCACGCGACGACGCTGCACTGGATCGAGAACTCCGGCCCGATCACGCCCGGCGAGCTGGTGCTGCTCGACATGGGCGCGGAGGGCCACAACCTCTACACCGCCGACGTCACCCGCACCCTGCCCGTCGACGGCACCTTCACCACAGTGCAGCGCGAGCTCTACGACCTCGTGTACGCCGCGCAGCAGGCAGGCAACGAGGCGGTGCGCCCCGGCGTACCCTTCACCGCGCCGCACACCGCTGCGATGGAGGTGCTGGCGCACGGCCTCGAGTCGCTGGGGCTGCTGCCCGTCTCCGCCGCAGAGGCGCTCGACCCCGACTCCAAGGTCTACGCCCGCTGGACGCTGCACGGCACCAGCCACATGCTCGGCATGGACGTGCACGACTGCGGCCAGTCCGCGCCCGAGGCGTACGCCAAGGGACAGCTCGCCGAGGGCATGGTCCTCACCGTCGAGCCCGGCCTCTACTTCCAGGAGGACGACCTGCTCGTCCCCGAGGAGCTGCGCGGCATCGGCATCCGCATCGAGGACGACATCGTCGTGACGGCCGACGGCTACCGCAACCTCTCGGTCGCCCTGCCCCGCACCTCCGCCGAGGTCGAGGAGTGGATGGGCTCGCTCCTGCCCTGACCGGTCGCCGGGTCTCGAGGAAGTTGCGCTGGCAACTGTCACGAGCCCCATGCCGGCACGACGCGGCGTACCATCCGCTCCATGGCGGCGGGGGCGACCAGCAGCGTGCAGGACATCCGCTTCGCGCGTTCTGCCGACGGGGTCAACATCGCGTACGCCGTCCACGGCTCCGGTCCACCGTTGCTGGTCGACGGGTGCTGGCTGAGCCACCTGCAGTTCGACTGGCAGAGCCCGGTGTGGCGGCACTACCTCGTCGAGCTCGGCAAGATCGCGACGGTCATCAGGTTCGACGAGCGCGGGCACGGTCTCTCGGACCGCGGCGTGACCGACCACAGCCTCGAGCTGCGGGTCGCCGACCTGGAGGCGGTGGCTGACGACGCCGGCCTCGATTCGTTCGCGATGCTGGCGATGGCGCAGGCGGGCCCGGTCGCGCTCGAGTACGCCGACCGTCACCCCGAGCGGCTGACCAGGCTGATGCTCTACGGCAGCTATGCCAACGCCATGCAGCACGCGACCTCCGAGGAGGTCGAGCTCGACGACGCGTTCCAGGCGCTGATCAAGGTGGGGTGGGAGCGTCCGACGCCGGAGTTCCGGCGCGTCTTCACCTCGTTGATGATCCCCGACGCGACCGAGGAGCAGATGCGCTGGGTGGACGAGCTGCAACGGATGGCGGCGACCGCCGAGACCGCGATGCTCGCGCGCACCCAGCGCCGCCAGGCGGATGCCCGGCACGTCCTGCCCCGGCTCAGCCTCCCGACCGTCGTCGTGCACAGTCGGGGCGACCTGATGAACAGCTTCGACGAGAGCCGCTACCTCGCCGCGCAGATCCCCGGCGCCCGCCTCGTGGCCCTGGAGAGCAAGAACCACATCGTGCTCGAGGACGAGCCGGCCTGGCAGGTGCTGCTGCGCGAGATCACCGACTTCGTGGCGGCCGACGGGGCAGTCGCGCCCCCGCCGTCCGACACCCTGACGGGCCTCTCCCCACGCGAGGTCGAGATCCTGCGACTCGCGGCCGACGGGCTCGACAACGACGCCATCGCCGGGAGGCTGCACCTGTCCGTGCGGACGGTCGAGCGGCACCTGCAGAACCTCTACGCGAAGCTCGGCCTGCAGGGGAAGGCGGCGCGCACCGCCGCCGTGGCACGGCTACTGTCCCGGGTCTGACGCGGCGCCGCCGTCGGGCAGGCCGACTACGCGTACGCCGCCACGGTCGCTGACCGCGTACGCGCAGAAGATGCGCGGTTGCACCGATGTGGCCGGAGGCGAGCAACTCCTAGGTTCGTCGTGTCGAGAACGACAAGACACCTGACGGGGAGACACCATGACCATCACGACCACACCCGAAGACGTCGCGCTGAAGGCCAAGCACGCCAAGATGTGGGCGCTCGGCAACTACAACGCCGTCGCCACCGAGATCATCCACGACCTGGGCGACGTCCTCGTCGAGACCACCGGCATCCAGGCGGGCCAGAAGGTGCTGACCATCGCCGGCGGATCCGGCAACGAGTCCCTGCCCGCCGCCCGCCGCGGCGCCCACGTCACCGCCACCGACCTGACCCCCGAGCTCGTCGAGCTCGGCCGCAAGGCCGCCGAGGCCGAAGGGCTCACGATCAAGTGGCGGACCGCCGACGCCGAGGCGCTGCCCTGCGAGGACGGTGAGTACGACGCCGCGATCTCCTGCGTGGGCATCATGTTCGCGCCGCACCACCAGGTGGCCGCGGACGAGCTGGTCCGCGTCGTCCGCCCCGGCGGCTCGATCGGCCTCCTCAGCTGGACGCCGGAGGGCTTCATCGGCCAGCTCTTCTCAACCATGAAGCCGTTCGCCCCGCCGCCGCCTCCGGGCGCCCAGCCCCCGCCGTTGTGGGGTCACGTCGAGCACGTGCGCGCGCTGCTCGGAGACCGGGTGACCGACTTCGAGGCACGTCAGCAGACGCTGCGAGTGACGGCCTTCCCCGACGGGGCCGCGTTCCGCGACTACTTCAAGACCAACTACGGCCCGACGATCGCGGTCTACTCCTCGCTGGCGGAGCACCCCGAGCGCACCGCCGAGCTGGACGCCGAGCTGGCGGCCCTGGGCGACCGCTCCCACCAGGACGGCGCCATGGAGTGGGAGTACCTGCTCGTCACCGCCCGTCGCGCCTAGGGGGAAGGCGCGCCGAGAGGCGCTGTGGGGCACAGCCGATGTCGGCCCGGTCCATACCGGGTCGATATCGGCGCGCCACGGCTGCGATGCGGGCGTAGCGTCGCAGGATCCAATCCCACAGGGAGGTCTCACCATGAGACGACTCACCGCTCTCGGGATCCTCAGCACCACCCTTCTGGCCGCCACAGCGGTGGCCCCGCCGGCTCAGGCCGCGTTCAAGTATCCCGTCGAGCTGGTCAACGACCAGAGCTTCGTCGGCGGGGACAATCCGTTCTGGCTCAACGTTGACGGGTGCGAGACCGGCGTCGCGGTCGACGTACGCTCGATGGCCGCGTTCAATCCCAGAGGCGGCGCCTTCCACGGCATCCGTCGCTTCGACTGCGCGGAAGGCGCGGGCAGCGTCACGCTGAGTGTGTCTGCCCGCTTCGGTGACAGCGGCTCGAACGGCACCTGGGCGATCGTCGACTCCGACGGCGTGCTGGCCGGGGCACACGGAGCCGGCCAGCTCGTCGGCGAACCGATCCCCGACGGCATCCGCGACATCTACACCGGCACGGTCACCGTCCTCGGCTGATCGCCAGCTGCCACGTCGGCGACCCCGGTCGACGGCGCTCGTGCCACCCGGCATCCTTGTCGCATGGGCAGCACCGTCGACCTCGTCGCCGACATCGGGGAGAGCTTCGGCTCCTGGACGATGGGCGACGACGCGCACATCCTGCGCACCCTGACCTCGGCCAACATCGCGTGCGGCTTCCACGCCGGCGACCCGCGCACGATGAAGCGATCGATCGAGCTCTGCCTCGAGCACGACGTCTCGATCGGCGCGCACCCGAGCTTTCCCGACCTGGTCGGTTTCGGCAGACGCGCCATGGAGCTCTCGCGCGAGGAGATCGCCACCGACGTGATCTACCAGGTGGGTGCGCTCCAGGCGTTCGCACGCACGGCCGGCACCGAGGTGCGGCACGTCTCGCCCCACGGTCGCCTCGGCACCCTGGTCGGCACCGACCCGCACTACGCCAAGGGGGTCGCCGACGCGATCGAGCAGATCGCTGCCAACGGGCCGACCCTGACGCTCCTCACGATGACCGGAGAGCTGGAGCGCGAAGCCCACGCGCGGGGGCTGCCGGTCGTGGTCTACGGCCTGGTCGACCGCAACCTCGAGGACGACGGGACCTTGGTGTCACGCCGTGACCCGGAGGCCCTGGTGCACGACGAGGACGCCCTCGTCGAGCGGGCGCTCTCGATGGTGCTCGACGGGTCCGTGACCTCGCGCCACGGCAAGCGGGTCGAGGTCACCTGCGACTCGCTGCTGATGCACGGCGACCATCCGTCGTCGGTGCGCACCGCCGAGCGGATCCGGGCGGCGCTGGAAGAGGCCGGCGTCGAGATCGCCCCGTTCGCACGGCCCACCGCGGGCTGACGTCTTGGCCTCTCCGGTCCGGCTGGTCTGCCGGGAGTACGGCGACGCCGGGCTGCTCGTCGACGTCCTCGCCGACGACCCGGAGGTCCGGTGGGCGGCCACGCGCGACCTCGGACGGGCTTTGCGTGAGGTCTCCGCGACCGAGGTGCCGGGCGTGGTCGACGTGGTGGCCAGCTTCGTCAACGTCTTCGTGCAGTTCGACCCGCTGAGCACCGACCACGAGGCCATGCGCGCGGCTGTGGACGCACTGTCGTCCCGGCCCTCGGAGGTCGTCGAGCCGCGCGAGCTCGAGATCGCGGTGTCGTACGGCGGCGACGACGGCCCGGACCTGGCCGGCGTCGCCGCGGCGTTGGACCTGACCCCGGCCGAGGTGGTCGAGCTGCACTCCTCGACGCCGTGGACGGTGCGCTTCGTCGGCTCGCCCCTGGGCGCCCCACTGATGGACGGGCCGGCGATCCCGGCGAGCGTGCCGCGGCTGGCCAACCCGCGAGTGCGCATGGAGCCGGGATCGGTCGGCATGAGCGGGGTCCAGTCGATCATCTACAACGCGGCGTCTCCCGGTGGCTGGCAGATCATCGGCCGCACCCGGCAGCCGCTCTTCGACGTGCACACGCCGCCGCACGTGCCCTACCGCGCGGGCGACCGGCTCCGGTTCGTCCCGACGGATCCCGCGTGACGTCGGCGCTGCGGGTCGAGCGCGCGGGCCACGCCGTCGTCCAGGACCTCGGCCGGCCGGGTCACGGCGGGATCGGGGTCGCCGTCAACGGCGCCGCAGACCAGCACTCCGCACAGGTGGCGAACCTGCTGGTCGGCAACCCGCCCGGCGCCCCACTCGTCGAGGTCACCGGCTCCGAGCTCGTCGTGCGCGCCGAGTCCGACGTGCTGGTCGCGGTGACGGGCGCCGCCCGAGAGGTGGTGGTGGGCGGCGCGCGAGTCGGGGCGTGGGAAGCGCTGCCGCTCGCCGCCGGGTCGGCCCTCGTGGTGCCCGTGCCCGACGTCGGCTACCGCTCCTACCTCGCGGTCAACGGCGCCCTCGATGCGCCGCGGGTCCTCGGCAGCGTCGCCCCCGATCGTCTGCTGGACATAGGCACGCGACTCGCACCCGGTGACTCCCTCGTCGTGGAGAGCAGGTACGCCGCTCCCGCCGACGACCTCGGAGGGCTGTTCCGGTTGGGCGCCGCACCTGCGGCGCTGCGGCTCCCGACCCGGGTGCCCGTCACTGTCGGGCCGGAGCTGGACCGGCTGGTGCTGGGCGCAACGTCACTGGACCAGACCCTGCGCCTGCTCCCGCAGTCCGACGAGGTCGGGCTTCGCTTCGAGGGAGTCCCGGTGGAGCGCAACCACACCGAGGAGATCCTGTCCCGTGGCGTCCCTCTCGGCGCCGTCGAGGTCGTGCCCGACGGCAGCCTGCTGGTGCTGATGCGCGGCCGGCTGGTCACTGCGGGCTACCCCGTCGTGGCCGTGGTGACCACGACGGGCCTCGACCAGCTCGGTCAGCTCCGCCCCGGGGACGAGGCGCGACTCGAGCTGGTCGATCTGGCCGACGCGCGCGCCGCCGTACGCCGGCAGGCCGCGGCGCGCGAGGTCCTCACCGAGCGGGTCCGGCGGGCGTTCACCGCTCGAGGTCTTGGTCGCGCACTGGCGGTGAGCTAGGCAGCGTTTCTGCTTCGAAATGGCGTCTGGCTCACCGGCTCGGCGCCTACTGCGCCAGGTAGCCGCCGTCGACGGCCAGCACCTCGCCGGTGACGAAGCTCGAGCGGTCCGAGGCGAGGAAGGCGATGGCTTGCGCGACCTCGCGGGGCTGTCCGAGCCGGCCCATCGGGTGCTGGCCCTCCATCTGCTCCACGTAGGCGCGTCCGGACTCCGACTCCAGCAGCGCGTTGACCGCGTCGGTCTGGATGGTGCCGGGGGCGACGGCGTTGACGCGGATGCCACGCGCGGCCCACTCGATGGCCAGGTGCTTGGTGAGGCCGGTCGCGACGAACTTCGCCGGGCCGTACGCCGCCTGGCTCGCCTGGCCCGCCATGCCGCTGATCGACGACAGGCACACGATGCTGCCGCTCCCCTGCTCCGCCATCACCCGGATCGCGGCGCGGCAGGTGAGGAACATGCCGCGCCCGTCGACGGCCATGACGTGGTCCCAGTCCTCGACCGAGGTCTCGTCGATCGTGCTGAGCGGGATGACGCCGGCGTTGGCGACAAGGCAGTCGAGCCGCCCCCACGTGTCGACGGCCTTCGCGATCATCGCGTCGGCGTCGGCCTCCACCGACACGTCGCCGACGACGGTCACGAGCCGGTCGGCGTCGTGGCCGGTCGCCGCGACCGTCGCGGCGAGCCCGTCGCCGTCGAGGTCGGTCGCGACCACGTGTGCGCCCTCCTCGAGGAACACCTCCAGCGTCGCCCTGCCGATCCCGCGCGCCGCTCCGGTGACCACTGCCACCGTGCCGTCGAGCATCCCCATCACTCCCGCTCCCTCCGTGCTCGTCCTGCGACCGGACGCTAGCGCGTGCGGGCGATATCCGGTTGCGGGCGCCCTTTCCGCTTGCGAGCCTCGCCACATGGCCGCAGCCGTCCAGGTCTTCGAACCTCCCCTCGACCAGCTCGTCGCCACCGCCGACGCCGTGGCTCAAGCGAGACCCGAGGTCGACCCGGACCTGGCGCGTGAGGTGTTCGTCGAGGCCGCGACGCTGCTCCACAACGGGCTGGCCCTCGACGGGCTCGACGAGCACGACGCGAGTGCCGTCGTCGCAGGACTCTGCCTCGACCTCGTCGCCGAGGACCCTGGCGCAGCCATCCGGGCGCGCTCGGAGGCCACGCTCGCGTCCCCGGGCGACCTTCACGACGCAGAGGCCGTCGCCGCGTCGTACCTCGTCTCGGCGAGCATCCTCAGGCTCTGACGACCGAGCGGCCGAGTCCGCATGAAGCAGCGCATCAACGTGAGCCACAATGGTGCCCGCCCAGCCCTCATAGCTCAGCTGGATAGAGCAGCGGCCTTCTAATCCGCCGGTCCCAGGTTCGAATCCTGGTGGGGGCACCTCACGTTCTCCGAGGTCAGGGGCCACATTCTGCCCCGCAACCTGCTTCGTTCTCGGTGGTCGGATGTCCGTCAGGGCACGTCTAGGGCACACAACGATGCGCGACAACCACGATGTACGCGCCAATCCGCCGGTCAGTCGCCGCGAGTTGACGCATTTGTGCCTGACCACGCCAACGACGCGTGTGCAGGATGGGCGGATGCCTGAACCCGGCGACGTGGTCATCTCCCTATCCGCGGACGAGGCACTCATTCTGTTCGATCTGTTGCACCGCTGGGAGGGCGAGGAGCGCATCAGCCCTCCGCTGCATGCGGGGGAACAGGTCGCGCTCTGGAATCTGTCCTGCCTACTTGAGCGGGAGCTCCTCGAACCCTTCGATGCCCGGTATGGCGAGTTGGTTGCCGGCGCGAGATCTCGGCTCACCGCGACTGAATGACGGCGTAGCACGCCGACGTGCGTCCGACTGGCGGCGGATCGGGTCGAGGCGCTTGCAGAGCAAGATCGCATTCCGCTCCGTAGTTGACGCCTCTGGACGGTCGTCATAAGGGTGCGTGATCACGCGGCTTCAGTTGACGAAGCGTGTGTGCAGCCGCTCCAGCCGCTCGAACGCGACGAGCAGGAGGTAGGCGGTGCTCTTCCAGGCCGTGACGAATGCGGTGTCATCGATCGTGAGCCGCGTCACGAATCCTCCGGGCACCACAGCCTCGGTCGTCGCCTTGGACGCCCGAAGTAGCGCGTACCCAAGCCCGTGCTCGATCCCGGAGAGCATCCGCCATGTCGAGACCAGCATCGCCAACATCACCGGGTCGTTAGACGTGCGCACGAAGCGCAGGGTGGACAGTTCCCTAACCACGTTGACCCGCTCGCCGGCACGGCTCCACGGCAGGCCCAGCTCCTTGGCCTCCGCTCTGTACGTTCGGCCCACCGTCCGGTCACGCTCAGCGAGCTCGTCGGTGATTGCTCTACTTACCTGCGGGACACCCTTGAACGCCTCCAGGTGGTTCTTCCGCTCACGCTCGTCGTTCACCTCGCAACGCAACCCCCGACGACGTCGATCCAGACCCGTCTCCGGGTCGAGGATCCAGCACGCGAAGAAGGCCGCCTCGAACAAGGGCCTCAAAAGCGACCACGGGGCGACGTATCCAGCTCCCACGTGCTTCATCAGGCCGACGAGCGCACGGTGGTTGTCCATGGCCACGCCCAAGTACCGCGTCGCGGCGAAGTACGTGCGGTGTCCAGCGGTTTGCGCCTCGTCGAAGCGACGAGCTGTAAGCCTGGGAGTCTTGGCGACATCCGGGAGCGCTTCGATCACCGCGAACCGGCGATCCAGGAGCTCCCAATAGTCCGGCAGGTTATCGAGGTCGAGGACGCCGTCACTGTCGTCGACACCAGCCCCACGCTCGGCGGTCGGGTCAGGGGAGGTTGCGTCGCTCATGCGCGAGACCGTACGACGGGCCGCCGACGCTGCGGGCTGGGTCCGCCCAGCCCCTCTTAGCCGACCTGCCAGCTGTAACCGCCATCGTCCGTGAGCGTGACGACAACCGGAAGCGTGCCCGCCGCCGTCGCGGCCGAACAGTCGAATTGCTCGCCGTCGCGGCCGCTGACGTCGGCAGGGCAGTCCACTGTTGCTCCCGGCAGCCCCTGGTCGGCTAACCACTTCTCGATCTCGGACTCCATCTCCTCAGACTCGTAGGTGTAGACCGAACCAAGCGCCAACACGACGGCGAGGTAGACGACTGCTGAAGCCACCCACGCTAGGGGGATGGCGGGAGTGCTCTTCGCGGCCTTGGTTCGGCTCCACAGGTACAGGATCGGAAGCAGGAGCGCCGTAGCCGGGTTGGCGTCGACGTAGGCGGATTCCAAACGCTTGCTGTCTGCCCAGGCCAGCGCAAAGGCGCCCACCCACGCGGCGATCAGGAAGACGGTCGACCAGCCTCCGTCAGGGATCAGGTAATAGATCACCAACCCGAGCAGAGGAGTCGCCGCGAGGGCCCAGGCAAACGATGGGTCGACCTTGGGTGTGGGAGAAGCTGGTGCGTGGGAGGGCTGGTGGGGCATCGGTGCGCTGTGATCGGTCCACTGGCTGCCGTCCCAATAGCGCTGGGTGTCACGCATAGTCTGATGCGGATACCAACCCGGCTTGAGTTGATGGCCGCCTCCCGTGGCCTGGAGATCCCCGTCCGTCATGGCCGCAGGTTACGCCTGACATAGGCGCCCGTCTTCGAGTTCCGAGGTCCCGGTGAGGCACAGTCCGAGGAAGTCATCGTGGTCTTCGTCCCACAAGCGGCGGATGGACGCACTCGCCCGTTGCTGCTGATGGAGTGCATCGACTGAGCGAGACGATCCGTCGACCGCACTTGCCGCATCGTCCGCGGTTGCGATGGCCATAGGGTGAAGCATGCCGATGCCGACGTGGGACCAATTCATGGTGCCGGTTCTCCAGGTCCTCCTTGACGGCGAGACCCGGCGGTTACGCGATCTGTATGAACTCGTGGCCGATCACGTCGGCCTTACGCCAGACGAGCGGGCTGAGACGATCTCGTCTGGGATGCTGCGGCACCACGATCGCATCGGCTGGGCAGCCTCAGACTTGGCCAGAGGCAAAGCAGTAGAGCGTCCCTCGCGCGGGCTTTACCGAATCACCGATGTGGGCAGAACGCTGGTGCATCAGTACCCGAGCGGGATTACCCAGAAGGAACTACGGACAATTCCGGCGTACACCGAGTCGCTGGCTGCCGCTCAGGCGGCCAAATCGGCGATCGATGCGCCTGCCGCGAACGCGCAGTCCCGGCTCAGTCCGGAGGAGCAGATTGGTCAGGCGATCGACCTGATCCATGCCGACGTGGCCGACGACCTGCTCGCGCGATTGCATGCTCAGGAGCCGGCGTTCTTCGAACAAGCCGTGCTCGACCTCTTGATCGCTATGGGGTATGGCGGCGCTGAGGGCAACGCAACTCGGACCCAGCTCTCGAACGATGGCGGTATCGATGGGATCGTCGACCAGGATGCGCTCGGGCTGAGCCGGATCTACGTTCAGGCCAAGCGCTACGCACTTGATGCCGCAGTGGGACGGCCCGAGATTCAGGCGTTCGTCGGCGCCCTGCATGGAAACCAGGCGAACCAGGGTGTCTTCATCACTTCCGGGCGCTTCAGCCAGGGCGGTCGCGACTACGTCTCCAACCTGCCGACGCGTGTCATTCTAATCGACGGTCGGCGTCTCGCCGGGTTGATGATTCGGTTCGGCGTGGGAGTCCAGGTCAAGCAAACCGTGCAAGTTGTGGAGATCGATGAAGACTTCTTCGAATGAGGCCGGACGGTTCGGAATCCGGGTGGGGCTGACAAGAATCTCGGTGTGATGCTGAGTCCTTCACCCAAGCCCCGCTCGCTGCCCCTGCATCGAGAAACGCCAGCCTGTTCGGTACGAAGGTCGTGCACTTGGTGCGACTAACTGAGCTGCCGCCCGGAGTCCCTCAGGCGGCGGAATGCAGCACCACGGGGCGCCGGCGTCGCAGAAGGTCGAGAGGCAGTTGCACTAGACACGACCCCCGTGTTTTCACTCACGCTTGTCGTATGACGAGAATTGAGCAGAGCCTCCGCGCCGCACTGGCTGACTACGAACGAGATCTCATCGCCGCAGGGAAGGCGCCAGACACCGTGCACACCTACGTTGACCGCGCGGAGCGGTTCATCGAATACCTCGTCGGCTCGTACGTGCCCTGAGGTAGCAGCGCTGCGGTTCCGCGATGCCGCGGACGCGGCGGTATGACGCGGCTCCCCTTCGAAAGAGATCTGGTGCTTTGCGCATTGAACTCCTGAACCTCACTGGCCAGGGAGGCAAAGTCCCCGTTCACAGCAAGCCATCCCGCCCGCCAATTGGCAAGCGGGCCGTATGAACGGCGGCGGCGTGCCTAGGTGAAAAGGTTCGCCATAGCGCTCTCGCGTGCTCGCAGGGATGCGCGTCACGCTGCACCGTCGGCTCGAATCCGCTGCGCCGAGAACGCCTGCTGCCTACGCTCCTGACATGACGAGTGGACTCACGCCTGGGGACGGTGAGACGTCTGGCGCACCACCACAGTGGTCACTTGACGGGGCGTATTGGTGGGACGGGCGAACGTGGGTGCCGCGGCACCTCATCGAGGCACAGCGCGCTCAACTCCCACCACCTCCGCCACCTGCGTCCCAGATGGCAACTGGTTCAACGAACAACTATGGCCCGCCTCCTCCGGGCTACATTCCTCCCGGCGGCCACGGATTCGCGGGCGCATCTGGCTCGCAGCCCCATCAGCCCCGGGGCCTCCCTGCATGGGTCTGGGTGGTCGGCGTCGTCGGCGTGTTGGTCGTCATCGGTGCGGCGCTTGGCGGCGGCGACTCGGTTGCGACAACCCCGAAGGAAGAGCAGGAGTTCATCGGCATTGTTCAGGCTGCGCAAGAAGCCAGCAGAGGAAACGAGGTTGCCGTGCACAAGGCTCACGAGAAGCGCAGCGCCGAGATGTGTGAGCTACTCCCCAAAGACCTCTCGGTGACCGGCTGGGTGGGCAAAGTCGACTCGGTTGACACCACTATCGGCGGCGACAGCGGCGTCCTGGATCTGGAGATCGCGGATGGGATCAACGTCGCCACGTGGAACAACGGCTTCTCAGATGTCGGCGATGGCACGCTCATCGATCCGCAATCCGACCTCTATGACACGCTCGCGAAGCTCGAGGAGGGCGACAGCGTCGCCTTCTCTGGTCGATTCATCGCCGACGCGGAATCCTGCCTGCGAGAGCAGAGCCTCTTCGAAACGAATAGCGTGGAGCATCCAGCGTTCGTGTTCGCGTTCTCGGCTGTGGAGCCTGGCTAGGGCTGGTTGTATGAGATCGGCCGGAGTCGACATCAGCGCCTCCGCCCGCCGCTGACTGAAAGGCTGGACCGCAAGCGGCGGTTTGACGCGCCTGCGGCTCTCAGGCGTCCGGCCGCGGCGGCCGGTTCGGCATCACTCGGACTGCGCCAGCGCGGCGAGCCTCGAATCGAGGGCTGCGATCGATCAGTTGTTCGTCGAGTTCGAGGATTTCACAGCCAATCCAGGCAGCCAGCGCCTCGGGGTCTTCAACGACGAAGACTCCCTCGACGTCGTCGTAGGCCCCAACAGGGACGACGCACTCCGCCGCGCACCTGATGCTGCGATCGTTGCCGCCGGTCCAGCCAAGTCGCCCCACCGCGATACCTGCGCGACCGGCGTAGTTCCGCCGAGTGGAATCCCCGTCCTCCTCGTATTGCACTATGAGTCCGCTGTCGTCGGGCAGTGGTGTTGCGAGTAGGGCTGCGCCCTGACTCAGGGCAATACTCAAGGGATTCGGCGAGACCGTGCTCGGGACGTACATGGGATGGC
Source organism: Nocardioides bigeumensis (assembly GCF_039531755.1). Lineage (NCBI taxonomy): Bacteria > Bacillati > Actinomycetota > Actinomycetes > Propionibacteriales > Nocardioidaceae > Nocardioides > Nocardioides bigeumensis. The sequence goes on along the minus strand of NZ_BAAAQQ010000002.1, from coordinate 121,759 downwards.
GCATGCGAGGAGCATGCCAACAATCACCGACGCCGAGCATGGCGGGGTGTTGCGAGCGTTGCTCGACTGCCCCTACTCAGGCGGCGTAAAGACGCACCCCGTCATGCGAGCGTCGACGACCCTGGTGCACCAACCTCCCGTCGCTCCTGCAAACCGCAGAAACTTTCCGGGCTTGAGCGGGTCGCTACGAATATTGTCTCCGCCCCGACCGCCCGGTCACGTGGAATAGGACTTTGCGTAAGCCCTTCCGTCGACGAACCCGACTCTAAGTGAGGCGTTTTCGTCACAGGCGCGGTACTCGCGGAACTCAATGACGTAGTCGCCGTAGTCGGTGAACGAGATGCGCTTGCCGGCGCTGCGCAGCGTGTCCGCGACCTGACCCATCGAGTCGCCGTACTTCTCCGGTTCGGAGAAGTCGAAGTTCACCGCCCGGAAGTCGGCGTACGTCGCACACTTCCGCGGCTTCACTCCTGCCCGGACGACGAGGCTTTGCGACCGACTGTCGCGGTGCGTCTTGACGTTTCCGGGAGCTTGGTACTCAGTGCTGAGCTCTAGTGGGAGAGTGAGTTGGTCGAGCGCCGTGTCCTCGTCGATCAAGTCCTGAGGGTTGGTGGAGCTGACGAACCCGGCGTACTGGCCGCCAAGAAAGTGCTCCAAGACTTGGTCGCTGAATTGGCCGGGCTGGTACGTGCCCTGGACAGGCATAACGGGAAAGACGAACTCCTCCTGGGTGACTTTGTTCCACCCTAGGAAGTAGCACCCGTACGTCAGAGTTCCAGAAGACTGGGTCACGTCGGTTACCGACGTCACCCTGCATCCTGAGAACGTCACTCGGATCACATCGTTCCCTGTAGTGCTGTTCAGTCGCACGACGGAGCCCGGCGGCAAGACGAAAACGTGAGGTACAAGCTTCCACGTCTGATACTTGACCTTCGTCTTCAACTGATACTTGCCAGGGCCCAGCCGAACGCTACCTACGTCTGTCGCGACGTTGCGGGCCCCGATTGTGACCGTCATGCTCTTGCGCTGGACGCGAGCGTTGCCCCACCACTCCACGGGCGGCTTTATCCTGACGCGGCCGCCGTGCGGCGCCACCTTCTCGCCTAACTTAAAGATGTGGACATCTCCCCGCCCCCGCGGCGCCGCCAACCCGCTGGCGTCGTCGGGCGGTACCGCCGCAGCTAGAGCGACGGCTAGTAGCAACATCGCCGCACCTCGGGCCACAGCGTGCCGTACCGAACCTGAGTCCAACATGCGCGAATCATGTCATGGAGTTCCGAACACACTCCTACGGTTCGAAGCAGGTCCCGAGAGGACTTGTATTTGCTCGTTTGGCGCCCGGATTCCCGTCGTGCGGTCAGAGTCCATCGTGAATGCGGGTGACGACAGGCGTGGTCTGTCGGCGGCGCAATGACGCACGTCTTGGCACACACATCGTGGCGAGCCTGGGTCTGCTGCACGGATGGGTGACTGTCACCCGTTCGTGCAGCAGACCCAGTCCCGAGCATGCGCCGGTCGCATGCGCCACTGTCCGCCACGCATTGGGACGTTCGTCGCGCCGTGTAACGCCGTGCACGTTGCCGTCCATGCTCTCGCCTTTTGTGGTGCGAGCTCATCAGTGACCGTTCGCCGTCAGTCAGTTTTCTCGAAGGCCTGACGACTTGCGCCCCACGACTTAGGCTGCCGCCTGATGTCAAGGCCATCCAGGCAAGGCACGGAGGATAGCCCCCGGGGGGGAACATGCGATTCTGCGGTCACTGCGGCGCCTCCTTGCCGTCGCAGGTCAACTTCTGCCCAAGCTGCGGAACCGCCACAGCGGCAACTGTCGAAGGGCGGGTCGATCCCTCAGGGCAGCCCCCTGGCACGAGGGCAGCCAAGAGCGCCGGAGCATCTGCCCCAGCTCCAACTGCGCAATCACCGCTGGGGGAGTTCGTCATCCAGGGCGCAGAGTCGACACCACCGAAACGACGGTCGAGGCGATCGACCATCCTCGCAGCTGCGTTGATCTTCGCTCTGGTCATGGCTGCGGGAATCGCCTGGTGGCGGGTTGCGCATAGCCGCAGCACCTCCGATCGAGTCATGACGCTGCCGTCTGCCGTCACCAGCGAGCCGGAACTGGATTGGTCGTGGCAGGCGCCAGGCGATGTCGAGGATGCGGTCGCTGAGGGCGAGAGCACCTACGTCTTGACGTCCGGATCCCTATTTGCGCTCGACGACTCCGGCGACGAACTGTGGGACGTCGAAGTCGAAGGTGCCGAGTACCTGAGCGTCGCAGAGCTGCGGACTGATCTGCTATGGCTCTCTGGCTCGGATGGTGGCGGGTCGCTGCGTTCGACAGAGGACGGTGAAGAAGTCCTAGCCATCGACGGTGAACTTGAGACAGTGCTCGAGGGCCAGGCCATCGTGTCGGACGACGACGAGCTGAGCAGCATCAATCTGGACAGCGGCGACGTCGAGTGGACAACTGAAGGCGGCGAGAGCATCGCCGTGGACGGAGGTTCCGTGTTCATTCTCGCGGACGATCAGCTACGTCGACTTGCGCTCGACGGCGAGGAGCAGTGGACGGCTGATGCCGAACTTGCCCTTGGCGACTACCCGTACATGACGACCGCTGACGGCTTTGTCGTGGTCAACGGAGAAGACACCGCTATTGCGTTCGACGGCCAGGACGGCGAAGAGCTGTGGAGCGTGGACACAGGAGACGATGGCGGATCAGCCGGCCTCATGTTTCCGGACCAGGTCTACATCCAGAAGAACGATTTCTCGTTCGAGGATGACACCGAGGACACCAAAGTGGTGATCTACGACCGTGATGGACGCGTCGCGAGTTTCGATCCCGGCACATCCTTCTTCTACGCCTTCCCCGTGCGGTCCGAGGGCGACGTCTACGCCTTCGATTTCGGCGAGGGAATCCTCTACGACGAGGAGTTCGAGGCACTCGGTCGGAGCCATGACGGCTCGGTGCAGCCGGTCGACGGTGGCCTGTACGAGCTGTCTGAAGGCGAGGTCAGCTTCTTCCGTAATGACGAGTCGTCAGCGGCCTGGACTCTCGATGACGAATTTGGGGACGACGCGCAGTTGGGAGCTGCCGAGGATCGACTGCTGATCGCCGACGGATCAGATCTGCTGTCATACCGCTAGCCAGTGGCCGCGATGGACCACACCTTCGCTGACCGCCGGCCAAGAGCCATGTGGGGGAAGGTGCCTCCAACATTCCCAGTGCGGTTCGTCCCTGAGTGGTGCGCCGTCACTAGCCAAGCCCCGCGGGTCCCCTCTGACTTGAGGCTAGTCGTCCCCTGAAGCGGAGTGAGTCAGCCCGTCCGACTCGTCCCCCGCAGCAACGGCGACTCCAAGTCGCCCGAGGTAGAGCCTCTCGATCGGAGCGACCTCCACGATGCGAGAGACCGGTTCACCCAACACGTTAAACGGACCTTGGGATTCCCTGATCTCGTGTGCGTTCCGTAGCCGAGGCTCAAGATTCTTTCGGCTAGCTGGTCACGAGTCTCAGGATGATGGTTTGGTCGGGTGGTCGTGCCTTGCGTCCTTTGAATATGCGGCTGGTAGCCCTCGTATTGGCATCCGCCGTCGACGCCGGCCGACACGCGAGTGGCACGTTCCGGAGTCATTCAGCGGCCGCTTCTCCGTGGCACCCCTGTGGCACACAACCGCTGCAGGCGACCACAACTGACCACGATGGTTCACAATGAACGCGCAGGTCAGACGCGGTGTGCCGCAGAATCACGTGGAGGTTGAGCCCACTTCTAATCCGCCGGTCCCAGGTTCGAATCCTGGTGGGGGCACCTCACGTTCTCCGAGGCCGTGCCGATGACGGGCCTCGTTTCGCACGCCCACGCGGGTGTAGACCCAAGGTCGGCGAGCAGGCAAGTCTCAGGAGCGTCCCCCATGAGAAGGCGAGGAGCTCCATGACCAAGGAACTGCACGTGGTAGACGTCAAGACGGGTGATGTGGTCAAACGGGTCGACGTGTCTCGCCGCGACGAGTCTGAGGTGAGCAAGACCCGCGCGGCGATGGAGGCCGAGCTGCAGCCGAGCGAGGCGCTGCGCGCGGTCGACTGACGAGATGCCTGTGGCTGAGCCCGGGTGTTCTTCGGTGCCGCTGGATCAGTCGGCGGGCTCGCAGGTGAAGTTGCCCGGCGCGCCCGGTGTCGGCTTGGTGTTGGAGCCCTTGTCCGCGTTGTTCACCATGCCGAGGTCGAACCAGCCTCCAGAGGCCTTGGTCGTCAGGGCCGTGGCCCCCGCCGCTGTCGCGACGTCGCTCAGCAGCAGCATCACGTCGGGGCTGCTCTCGCGGATCGTGCGTCCGGCGCCGTAGGCCCCCTGGCAGACGTAGTAGACGTTGTGGTTGCCGACCCAGTCGAGCAGCTGGTCGCTGCCCGGCGTGGGTCCGGCGGCACCCTGGTCGGCCTGGAGCTCGTCGGGACCCCAACCGCCGTAGATCAGGTCGGCGCCGTTGGTCGTGGAGAGCTTGCTGTCCCGGTCCTCGATGCCCGCCACGGTGGCGTAGATCGCCAGGTCGCCGGCACGCGCCTTGAGGTCGAGGTCGTCCGCGCCGTAACCGCCGAAGAGGCGGTCGTGGCCCGTGCCTCCCCACGCCACGTCGTCCCCGTCGCCGCCGAACACGACGTCGTCGTCGGCGCCGCCGTTGGCGAGGTCGCGCCCGCCGCCGCCGCGCACCACGTCGTTGCCTGAGTCGCCGAGGAGCACGTCCTGGCCACCGAGCACCGCGTGCGGCGACAGCAGCACGGTGACGGGGACCCAGCTGGTGGCGGGGTAGAGGATCTCGCTGATCATCCCGCTGTTGTCCGTCCGCGTGAGCGTTCCCGAGAGATCCGACGCAGCCTTGACGGTCACGACGCCGAGGTCGCCGAGCAGAGCGTCCTGGTCGGCGCCGCCCTCGAGGAGGTCGCCCGTCCCGAGCGTGGCAGTCGCGTCGTCGAGCTGACCGTAGAGGACGTCGTCACCGGCGTCGCCGACGATCCGGTCGGAGCCCGAGGTGGTGCCGGCCGCCACGTCCGCCATGGCGACGTCGCGGTACGCCGGCGCCGGGGCCGTGCTCGTCACGCCGGTCGGTCGGGTGATCCGGCCGTTGTCGCCCAGCACGACGTCGTTGCCGGTGCCGCCCTCGATGAGGTCGGCACCGTCCGGAAGCCCCGCCGCGCTCGTGTCGAGGTCGGGAACCACCTGGGTCAACCGCACGGTCGCGACGAGCAGGCCGGACGCCGTCGACGAGCCACCGATGAGGTCGTCGTCGCCGGTGCCGCCGTACAAACGGTCGGCGCCTGCGTTGCCCTCGACGTAGTCGATGTCGCTTCCGCCGTACGCCGCGTCGTCGCCGCCCTGGGCGAAGATCCGGTCACGGTCGGCACCGGTCGTCAGGGCCAGCTCTGCACCGTAGATCGTGTCGTTGCCCGCCGTCGTGGCAGACGCCGACGCGGCCACGTCCCAGAGAGTGAGGTCGTAGGTGCCGTCGGTGCGCCGCAGCGGAGTGGCGTTGTCGCCGGCGATCAGGTCGGCCGCGACCTCGCCGTCGGGTCCGCCATCGCCCGCGATCGTGTCGCCGCCGTCAGGGGCGCCACTGCCGGTGCGCGCGACGTCGACCTTGGCCGCCACGGACCGCGAGGTCGTGCTGCCACCGATCACGACGTCCGACCCGGCGTCGCCGTTGGCGAGGTCGGCCCCGGGGCCACCCTCCACGACGTCGTCGTCCTGGCCGCCGCGCACGATGTCGTCGCCGGCGGAGCCGAAGACGAAGTCGCACTCGTAGCCGCCGTACAGCTCGTCGTAGGCCACCGGGGTGCCCGGAGACGCCGTCGGGGTGCGCACCTGCCCCGGCGCACCCGGTCGCAAGGTGACCCATCGCGTCGCCGCTGCCGTGCCACACGCGACCGCACTGCCGTTGAAGCGCAGCGCGGTGTTGCCCGAGCCGGTCGATGCCGGGACGAGCGTGGAGGTGCGCCAGGGTGCCACGGCGACCGCGGCGGCAACGGCGCCGCTCACGACGGAGCCGTTCTCGGCGACGAGCACGTCGTCGCCGCGACCCGCCAGCAGCACGTCCTGGCCGTCGGCGGCGCTGTTGACCTCCGTGCCGCCGATCAGCGAGTCGTTGCCGTCGTTGCCGCGGAGCCGGTCCTCGCCGGCCTCGCCGACGAGGTGGTCGTCGTCGTCGCCGCCGACGAGCACGTCGGAGTTGGGACCGCCGAGGAGCACGTCGGTGCCGGCGTCGCCGAGGACGACGTCGTCGCCGTCGCCGCCGTCGGCCAGGTCGGTGCCCTCGCCGGAGCCGAGGTAGTCGGAGCCGAGACCGCCGCGCAGCAGGTCGCTGCCGTCATCCGCGAGGATGCAGTCGCCGTCGGAGGCGGTCGAGGTGTCGAACCGCATGGACGGCAGGTCGATCGTGCCGGTGTCGGTGTCGGTCACCTCACCGTCCCGGTCGAGGTCGACCTCGCCGTCGATGACGACGACGTCGTTGCCGAGCAGGCCGGTGTATGCCGTGCTGCTCCCCGGCGTGAGGATCGAGCCGTCGTCGACGGCGAAACCCGCCGCACGTCCGTGATCGGGCACGACGCCCGTCAGGGACGTTGGTCCACCGATCAGGTCGCCGTTGAGGTCGAGGAACCCGCCGATCACGCGCGTCGTGGCGGCGCAGTCGAGCAGCCGGCTGGCCACCGAGGACGCTTCGGTCCCGGTCGCCGCCGTGTCCACGCCCTCACCTGAGGTGACGTCGTCGCCTGCTCCGCCGACCACCTGGTCGGCCCCGCGGCCGCCGCTGAGCACGTCGGCCCCGTCGCCGCCGTCGAGGTAGTCGGCGCCCGCGCCTAGGGCGCCGGAGCCGAGACTGCCGTCGACGACACGGGTGCCGTTGCGCACCAGCGTCACGTCGTCGCCGTACGCCACGTCGGCGCCGTGGTCGCCCGAGATCTGGTCGTTGCCCAGACCTCCGCGCAGCAGGTCGACGTCGTTGACCGGGTTGCTGCTGGCCTGGGCCGCACCATCGCCGGACAGCTGGTCGTCGCCGTTGAGGCCGCACAGCTCGTCGCGGCCCGCCCCGCCGTCGAGGACGTCGGGAGCGTCACTGCCGACGAGCACGTCGGCCTCGGGGCCGCCGGTCACGAAGTCCATGCCTGCTGCAGAGGACTCCAATGTCCCGGAGACACAGAGCGTGTCGAGCTCCCCGGGGCCTGGCACCTTGGCCGTGGGCACCACGACCGAGACTCCGACCGGGTTGGTGGAGCCTCGGACGAGCGTGTTGACGACGCGGGTGGTCGTGGTCATGCGATCCGCGACGGCGCCGCCCGTGAGCGAGTCGGCAGTACCGCCCACGACGACGTCAGAACCGTCGCCACCGTCGACGTTGTCGACCCCTCGTCCACCGACGAGCACGTCGCCGCTGTCGAAGCCCAGGCGAGCCTGGAGCCCGGCTTGCTCCTGGGCGAGCGCAGTGGTCTCGGCCACCAGCACGGCCCTGATGTCGCGGCCGGTGCCGCCGACGACGGAGTCGTTGCCGTCCCCGCCGAAGACACGGTCGGCACCCGGACCACCCTGGAGCCGGTCGTGGTCGGGTCCGCCGTTGACGTCGTCGGTGCCGGCGTCCGAGTTGATGGTGTCGTTGCCGCCCTCACCGAAGACGCGGTCGTTGCCGAGCCCGGTGTCGAGCGCGTCGTCGCCGACACCACCGAAGACCAGGTCGGCTCCGTCGCCGGTGGAGATGGCGTCGTTGCCGACGCCGCCTGTGGCCGTCACCGGCGCGGTGAACGGCGTGGTGACCAGCTGGTCGTCGTCGTCGAAGGTCTCGCCCTGGAGGAACTTCAGGACGTCGACAGCGGCACCGCCGTCGGCCATGAAGGCCACGCTGCCGAGCGTGGCGACGTAGTGGGTCTCCTTGACGTCCGTCGCGATGGCGACGGACGGATCGAAGATGCGCACGGCATAGCCGTCGGCTGTCGCCGTGTGGTCGACCTCGACCCGCTGGGTGTAGTTGAGCCCCGACACCTCGAAGACGGTCATGTCGTCGTCGTCGAACTGCCGCACCTCGTAGTCGTCAGAGGCGTCGACGAGGTCCGACACGCGCTGCCCGGCGTGGTCACCGGAGGTGAGCACGAGCTTGCTGTTCTCCCACACGACGAGCGTCGGCACCTTCGGCTCGCAGCCGTACTCGAAGAGCGTGTAGGGACCGAGCCGCAGCAGGTCGAACTCCCAGCTCTGCGAGGTGAAGAGGAGCTCGATCTCGATGAAGACAGCGATGAAGGCCTCGATGGTCGCCGAGGCGTCGAAGATGCAGCTGGCATCCCCGGAGAAGACGTCGCGGATCTCGGCCGCCCTGAGCTTGCCGTCGCGCGACGGGTCGGCGAGGTCGAGGTTGATCGTCAGCGTGACCCCGCCCTTCAAGCCGGCGGTGATGATGCCGATGGACACCCCGGCGCCGGCTTCGAGGGTGGTGACGAGCTTGACCTCCGGGACGTCCTCGCCCTCGGCGTCGAGGTCGTCGATGTAGAAGCCCTCGCGGATCAGGTCGCCGCCGTCGAACGCGGCGTACGCCGCCTCGAGCTCGTCGACAGCGCCGGGGTGCGAGAGCCCACGCACGGCCAGGGTCTGCGGATAGGAGTCGAAGCCGACGGCGAGCCGCCCCTCGACCGAGATCGAGCCACCCACGAACGGGCGGATAGGAACCGGTCCGGCCATGATCGGGCCGAAGGTCTGGGTGTACGTCGCGCTGGCGACGAGGCTGCCGAAGTCGATGCGGAAGTACGTCGCCTCGCCCTCCCCCGTGACCAGGTCGACGAGCTGCTCCGGGTCGCTCAAGAAGGGCACCGAGAAGCCAGGGACCGAGCCGGTGAGGCTCTTGGTCTTGTTGGTGACGCTCTCCTTGGTCCTGCGGGTCCCCGCGCGACGCTCGTTGGTCGTCTGGTCCATGGTGCCCGGGGTCGCGGCCGCGGTGTCGTCGGCCGGCTCACAGGGAGCCGTGGAGCGGGTGACGCGGGATGCGCCGCCCGCCGTCGCCGACGGCGTCGTCTTCTTCACCGTCTCCGAGCAGGACGAGGCGATCTCCGCCTCGGCGGGGTCGAGCGTGACCAACGCACCGGTGGCCGCAAGACCCTCGATCGCGGTGTCGGAGCCGTCCTCGGGGTGCCAGGCGGCGATGGCCGCGATCAGGTCGGCGGTCGTCGAGACATAACCGATGATCCGCAGCGCCAGGTCGACGCGGGCGTCACCGCCGCCCAGGGTGCCGAGCAGGCTCAGCATGGAGATCTCCTCGCCGCCGCCGAGCTCCGACAGCTCGGAGACCACGGGGAACGGAGTGCGCAGCACGTCCATCACGTCGCGCACCGGGCCGAGGTAGGGGTCCACGGTCTTGAACGGGGTGGAGATCGCGGTGACCACGTCACCCATGTCGATGGTGACGTCCTCGTAGGTCACCTCCTCGAAGCCGCCGGGGCTCCACGGGACGGCGATGTGGCCGGCCAGGCCAAAGGTGCCGACGCCGGAGGCGCTCGTGGCGAAGTCGAGGTCGATGCCGGTCTCGTCGGCGTAGTCGCCGTCATCGAGGAACGACGGCCTGGCGGTCAGCTTGCCGTCGTAGAGGTCGAACAGGTCGTAGGCCTGCCCGGCGCCGGTGGCGTCGACGGAGACGCCGACGTGAACCTCCCCGGCCGCGTCGTCCTCGTGCGACGTGAGCAGCGCAGGCAGGTAACCGACGACGGCCTTGATGCCGCCCTCGGGCAGCGTGGCGACCGTGTCGAGGGTGAGCGCGTCGTCCGCGCCGATGAAGACCTGCGGACCGACGCCCCGCTTGAGCCGCAGCTCGACGGGCAGCGTCCAGCTCGTGGTGGTCTCGATGTCCTTGTCGGAGTTCACGTTGACTCCGGCCAGGCCGAGGTCGAAGGTCGCGGTGTCCTCGACCTCGTCGCCGACGAGGTCGAAGCGCACAGTGACCTCGTCCCACTCGGTCGGGCCGTCGTCGTCCTTGCAGGTGCCCTTGCAGTCCACGGTCGCGACGGCGGATCCGTCGGCCGTGACACCGTCGGCGCCGGCCACGGCCGCGTCGACGGCCGTCTGGAGCTCGGCGACCAGCGTGTCCGGGGTGACCGCGGTGAGACCCTCGAGCTGGTCACGGAGCGCGCTGGTGAGGCCGGTGAGGGTGCCGGCGACGTCGGCGCTCGCGTCGAGGTCGGTGCCGATGAGCGGCGCGGCCACGGGCGAGCCGTCAGCATCCGCGTTGCGGACCGCGCCGCCGTCGAGTGCGTTGCCGAGGGCGGTCGCCAGACCGTCGAGGCCCTCCGCGATGTACCTGACCTCCATGGACTCGGGTGCCGGCTGTGCCGCGCCACCGCCACCGGAGGAGTCGGTGGGCAGCGCCGAGTAGGCCAGCCGCTCGGGGTCGCCGCTCGAGTCCAGCGTGGTCAGTCCGAGGTCGGCGACGGCCGCGAACCCGTCTTCGCGAGTCGTGCTCCGGGTGGTCGTCAACGCGGCGGCCGACTCGTCGTACGCCGTCTCGACGTCGATGTCGAGCACGGCCGTGGAGCCCGCGGCCGCGAGGGTGAGGTCGCCGACGCCGGCCTGCAGGACGTTGCCGTCGAGGGCCGTGGTCAGGTCGAGCTCGGCATGCGAAGCGGTGCGGGTGTCGGAGGAGACGGCAGGCCGCGCGGTCGAGGTGAGGACGTCGACGGCGAGCGTGGTCGTCGAGGTCGACTCGACGGTGACTGGGTCCTTGCCGATCACCTGTCCGGTGCCGGCCACCTGGAAGCGGAGCGGCGCGGTCAGCGGGTCGGCCACCGACCGACCGGTGAGGCTGACGCTCAGCGCGCCCTGGGCGAGGGCGAACTCGATGCCGTCGTAGCCCTCGAGCACCTGCGGGGCGGCGGCGGCCAGCTCCTGCGCGCTCGACACACCCGGCAGCCTCGGGCCGCCGGTGCCGCCCTCGTCCTGGGTAGCGGCGTCGGCGAGGGCGACGAGCGCCTCGCGCAGGGAAGCACGCTCGCTCGCGAGCTGTGCGGGGGTCAGGTCGACGAGAGGCAGCGTCGAGGCGTACTGGTCGTCGGTGAGGCTGTCGTCGACGTTGTCGCTGTCGAGTCGCTCGAAGGAGTTCAAGGCGCTCGAGAATCCTTCGAGAATGCCGTCGCGCAGGGCGAACGGGTCGCCGAGCACGATCAGACGCACCCGGTCGCCATCGCCGAAGGCAGCCTCACCCTCGGGCGCGAGACCCTCACAGGTGAGCGTGTCCGCGTCGACGATCGTGACGTTCTGGCAGCCGATGCCCGGACCCATCAAACGACGGGCGACCTCCGTCGCGCCGCTGCCGGCGTCGGCGACGCCGAGCTCGGCGAACAGGCCGCCACCGTCGATGTCGACGGTGACCAGGTCGGTCCCGCCCTGCGTCACGCGGGCAGTGCCCTCGAGGAAGCTGGCGGGGACGGGGTCGAAGACGCGCAAGGTCTGGTAGCCGGTGCCGAAGGTGACCTCTGGGAGGTCGGAAGCGCCCCAGCGAACTGTGGCGGACCCGGTCCCCGGGCCGCCGGGGCCGGTCGCGTACCCGCCGCCGGGCAGCTGCTGCTCCGTCGCCGTGAACCCGACCGACGCCGTGATCGTGCTGGTCAGGTCGACGACACCGGAAGCGAGCGTGCCGTCCGCGCCGAGGATGTCGTCGAAGGAGACCGGCGAAGCGTCGTAGTCGTCGAGGTCCAGTGAGACCGCTGGCGCTGTGACGGATTGACCGAGGCTCACGTCGGTGACGTCGGCGAGGACGCCGAGGAAGCCGATGCGCGCGGGCAGGGCGACGAGACCCTCCGGCGTGGAGGCCGCGACCCCCTGGATGGTGAGCAGGCTGCCGTCGCGCGGCAGCAGCACGGTGGCGCGCTCGTCGCCGACAGGAACAGTGTCGGTCGAGACACCGAAGCCGACGTCGTACCGGCCGTCGGTGGAGGTCGCCGGGACGGTCGCGGCGTCGTTGTCCTCGAGCCCCGTGAGACCGACGAGCGTGCCGAGCGTGCCCGGGTTGCCGAGCGGGAGCGACTCGGTGGCCGAGTCGTCCTGGATGTCCACCGCGACGTCGAGACGCTCCGCCGCGACGTCGAGGGTCGCGGCCGCCGTAGACGCGCCTCCGTCACCGATCGAGCGGATGCGGGACACGACCTGCTGCACGGTGCGGGGCAGGGTGCGCGCGGTGTACGTCTTGCCACCGGCTACCAGGGTCACGATCAGGTCGGGCTCGCCGTCGCTGCCGTCGATGCGGACGTGGGCGTCGGGGTCGGCCCCGACGGCGTCGGTCTGGCCAGCGGCGTCCGTCTCGACGGATCCGGAGCCACCGAGGCTCCACGTCGCTGACGTGACGGGACCGAGGTTGGCCGGGGTCACTGCGTCGCAGTAGACGGTGTCGCCAGGCGCCGGCGTACCCGTCGGTGGGTTGCCGGGCGCCACGCCGCAGCGGATCTGCGCCACGGCGGACGTGGCCAGCAGGTCGAGCAGCCGGTCGGCCGGGGCGAACAGGTCGCCGGTCCCGCCGCCCAGCTGCGGGAACTGCACGTCGCCCGCTTCCTGGAGGGCGATGCTGACGCCGGTGTACTTGGAGAGGGCGACGAGACCGTCGACGGCCGTCAGTCCGGTGAGCTGGTCGAGCGCGCTCCCGTAGGCCCGGGTGGCATCGACGGCGGCCGGCCACACCTCCTCGGCAGGAGTGTCGGACTCTGTGAGCGTGAGGGTGCCTGTGCCCGCACCGGCGCCGCCGCCCACGACGTCGACGCTGTCGGGCAGCGCGAGGTCCAGCTCGACATCGATGTCGTCGTCCCCGCGCACGACGGCGAACAGGTCCGGCAACGTGGAGTACCGCAGGTCCTCCAGCGTCAGCAGTCCACGTCCGTCGGGGTCGCGCAGCGTGATGGCGCTGGTGCGGTGCAGTCGGTAGTGCCCGCCGGTCACGCGCACGTTGGTGAAGCCCTCGCGGGCCCCGAACGAGTCGAGCTCGTCGGTGACGATGTCGACGGAGAGCTCGAGCTCCGGCTCGGTGATCAGGGCGAACTTCAGCAACGGGTCGGGCTGGTTCTCGTCGACCCTCACCTCGAATCGCTCACCGCCGGCAGGGGTCGCCAGCGTCACGTCGAGGCTCCCGGCCGTGGACTGCTCGGTGAAGCGGAACGTGCCGTCGTCCTGGGCGAGCGGCAGGTCAGGCAGCGTCACCTGCTGCGCGTAGCCGAAGCTCAGCACACCGTCCGTCAGCGCAGCGTCCACGACGCCGGGCACCGTCTCCATCGCCGCGGCCAGCCCCTGGTTGGTCAGCGCGTCGACGAGATCGGCGACGACGACCTGGTCGAGCTGCAGCACGTTCGCGAGCGACGTACGCGTGTAGGGCAGCGGCGCCGCGAGCTCGGGTGTCTGGCCAAGTGCGGCGATCGCGTCGGCGAGCGCGAGCACGCCGATGCGCAGCTCTGAGCTCTCGTCCGTGGGTCCGGCGGCCGACGCGGGCACCAGGGCTCCGGCGCCCAGGCCCGCGAGCACTGCAAGGGTCGTCAGGATCGCCGCCGAGCGTCGCCGCCGGCCCGGCACCTCCTTGCTGGAGATGGACGACCTGGTCGGACGTGCACGCCGCATTGCTTCCCCCGTCGGTTCACGCCCCATCCCGATAACCGGACAGGGAGCAGCGACAGCGTGCCACTCAAGTAGAGGGTTGCGGGCAAGTCACGCAAGAACTTCCGAGTGGACTAGATGTGGTTCATGGCCGGGTTGCGTCCCTGGGCAAAACCGGTCGGGCTGGCGATCTCTCTCCACATACCCCATTTGGGGTATGCGCCCGACATCCATCCCGGACGAGCATCGAGTCGTTCCGCGCCGGGCCTCCCGGCGCGGACGAGAGGGGCGGGACGCCAGTGCTCGGGCGCCGCCTCGCCCTCAGGTCGGCGCAGGGCGCGCCGACCCTTCTGGGGGGAGTAAGCATGAGGAAACATCTCACGCGAGCACGGATCGCCGTCGGCGGGGCACTCGTCCTGGCCACGGCCCTCCTGCTCCCGGCACTTCCGGCGACGGCGCTGCCGGCGAGCATCTTCGAGCTCGACGCCAACTCGGTCGACAACGCCGCTGCGGGCGAAGACTGGAACACCCTGTTCAACGACACCACGGGACCGGCCGGCAGCTCGGTCGCGTTCACCGGCATCGACGCCGACCCCGCGGGCACGACCATCTTCACGACTGGTGGGTCCAAGGACTTCGCGGACATCCCGAGCTGGCGGCACACCACCGGATCCGTGCCGGACAAGGACGAGATCACCAACGCGTACGCCGCGGCGTACCTCGCCCCGGACGGCGCCGACCCCGGGACTGAGCAGGACCTGATCGTCTACTTCGGTGCCGACAGGTATGCCCAGAACGGTTCGGCCAACGTTGGCTTCTGGTTCCTCGAGCAGCAGGTCGGCCCGGTCGCCGCCGGGCTCTTCAGCGGAGCGCACGTTGCAGGCGACACGTTGGTCCTCAGCGAGTTCACCAACGGCGGTGCGGTCTCGACCATCCAGGTCTGGGAGTGGAACCCCACGGTCAACGGGCCCACGTGCCCGTCCTCCGTCACCAACGCCAACGTCGGCTGCAAGGACAACGCCGGCACCATGCTCCTGAAGCTGGCGAGCGCCAACGCAGACTGCGACACCGCCGCGCCGTCCGAGAACGCGTGCGCCAACGTCAACGCCGAGGCGATCACCGTGCCCTGGCCCTACGACGCCAAGGGCGGCGGGGACCAGCAGGGCGCCGTGCCGATCGGTGGCTTCTTCGAGGGCGGCGTCAACCTGAGCGCCCTGCGAGGCGGCACCCAACCGTGTGTCTCGAGCTTCATCGCCGAGACCCGGTCGTCGCCGAGCATCGACGCGGTGCTCAAGGACTTCACGGGCGGCGGCTTCCCGCTCTGCAGCGCGTCGATCTCGATCGGCCCTGACGACGTGAACGACGTCAACGACCCGCACACGTTCACGGTGACGGTCTCACGTGTCTTCGCCGGAACGTCGAGCGGGATCAGCGGCGTCAACCCGTCGGTCACGCTCACCGACTCGGGCGGCGCCACGATCACGCCGACCGCGAACACCTGCGCGACCACCGGCACGAACGCCAGCGGTCAGTGCACGGTGACGTTCACCTCGGCAGTCGCGGGTGTGATCACCGGCCATGCGACCGTCACCGCCACTGTCCAGGGTCAGACGTTCAACCTGTCCACCGGCAGCGGTGCGGGTCAGAACCCGGATGCCACGAAGGTCTACGTGGACGGGAAGGTCTCGATCACCCCGACCGCCGTGAACGGCATCGGGGAGTCGCACACCTTCACCGTGGAGGCGCTGCAGAAGATCGGCAGTGCGTCCGCCTTCTCGGCGGCGACGGACGGCCACGCGACGGTCACCCTGACCGACGCCGGCGGTGCGGTGAAGCAGCTCGACGCGACGGCGAGCACCTGTGACGACGCCGGGGACAACCTCGACGCCAACGGCAAGTGCGTCATGGTCTTCAAGTCCGACGTCGCCGGCACGGTCACCGGACACGCCAGCGTGGACATGAACCTCACGACCAGCGAGGGGAACATCACCATCACGCGTCAGACCAACGGCCTTGCAGGCAACACCGGCGACGCAGTCAAGACGTACGTCGACGGGGAGATCGTCTGGCTCAAGCACGACGACCTCGGCAACCTGCTCGGTGGCGCCGTGTTCACGGTCTGCAAGACCCACAGCTGGAGCACGACCGGCAACACCGGCACCGGCGAGATGGTGGACCTCGTTCCCGATGCGTGCTTCGACGTCACGGACGACTCGGCGCCCGACACGGACAGCACGCCCGGCGAGTTCAAGCTCGTGGACCTGACCCTGGGTCGGTACACGATCAAGGAGAAGACGGCGCCTCCGGGCTACGCCCTCGACCCCGACACCGTCACGGTGAACCTCGACACCACCAACGTCCCGACCTCGAACAACGGCAACGCCGGCACGTTCGTCGACCCGGCGCTGTTCAAGGTGATCATCTACACCTGCAACACCTCGACCGAGCAGCTCGTGGTGTCCCAGGTGGACGAGGACCCGGGTACGGCAGGCGGCGTGAAGGACACCCAGGCGGCTGGCAGCCTCACTGCCGACCAGCAGGCGTTCCTCTGCGGTCTCGACGCCAACTACGACAACAAGTCGAGGGGTGACCACAACTACAAGGTGACCATCCCGAAGCCCTAGTCAGGCTGCGGAGTCTCGCCCGAGGGGGTCGGGCGAGGCTCCGAGGTCACAGCAGAGCTGAACCCAGCAGAACCCGAGCGACGGCCCCGTCCACCCCCGAGCATCAGGACGGGGTCGTCGCCTGCGTCCGGAGTGAGGACGGATGCCGCAATCCCGCGCGGCCCGCCGCTGGACCCGCTACTTTCGTAGGGCTCGGGGATTTCAGCGACGTCCCCCCGAAAGGAACCCCCCACCATGCGTCGTTCATCCCTTGTCGCCTGCGCTCTGGCGACTCTCTCCACCGGTCTGCTGGTCACCGTCGGCGGCACCGCCGACGCGGCTCGCAAACCTGCAGAACCCTTGCGCGCGAACGTCTCCGTCCAGCCCAACGCGACGCACGACCAGTGCGTGTTCACCGTCGGCTGGGTGGCGTCCGAACCAGCCATGGTCTCGACCTATCAGGTCACCTCCGGCAGCGCAGCGATCACCAGCAAGAGCACGGCCGTCCAGAGCAAGACGACGAACGAGACCACGGCCTCGTGGGTCATCGAGGACGACGCAGCCTTCTACGTCGACATCTCGATCCAGTACGTCGACGGCCGCTGGTCCAAGCCCCTGTCCATCGGCGCCCCCGCCTGGGACTGCTTGGGCTGATCAGCTCGGAAGAACCTCGCCAGGACGTCATGCGATCCGTGCGCTAGACGGCTCCGTTCGTATGACGTCCTGGCAGGAGCCGTCGACCGTCTCGACGAAGGGCGAGGTCGCGGCGCGCAACAGGCCGCCGTAGTCGACACCGAACCGGAGCTCGTCGCCGACCCGTGCGCCGCTGTCGCCGAGGTCGAGGACGAGGTGGTCGCTGCTCATCCCGAGGACTCGGACACCATCAGGTGGGACCAGGCCGGAGGACTCGACGTCCTGGCGCCCCAACGCCACGATGCCCTGCCGGACACTGCCGGTCCCCAGCCGTGCCGGAGGTGCGCCGAAGGCCGACTGAGCCAGCCGGCCCCAGGGTTGCGCAGGTTTGGACTGCACCTCGATCAGCTCGCCCACCAGGATGAAGGCGTCCTGCCGCAGCCCGGCCAGCGGCATCCGGGTGAGCGGGTCCCGGCCCAGCAGGAGTGCCTCGCCCAGGCGGAGCTCGTTGACCCGTCCGACGTCGGTGGTCCGCAAGGCCCAGCCGAGGCTGGCGGAGTTCCCGCCCGAGATCACCGAGAGCCGGGCGTCCGTCGCGGCCTCGACCTCCGCCACGACGGAGGAGAGCTCGCCCATGTTGTCCTGGTCGGGAGCGACTCCTGACTGGCAGGCAAGGTTGGTGCCGACCCCGACCAGCCGGAGGTGCGGGAGCGAGGCCGCCGTGCGCGCCAGGCCGGTCATGGCCTCGCCGAGCACGCCTTCGCGCAGGTCTCCGAGCTCGAGCATCAACACGACGGAGTGGGTCGTGCCGGCCAGGCCGGCAGCCGCCGAGAGCGCCTCGAGCACGGTCGGCTCGCTGTGAAGGCTCACGCCGGCGACCCTGACGACGGCGTCGACCTGGCTGAGCATCGGACTGCGGATCAACGTCCGGACGCTCTCGACGTCGCCGGCTGCCAAGCGGGCGAGGTTCTCGACCCGGGAGTCAGCGAGCCCGACGGCCCCGCCGCGCAGCATCGCACTGGCCACCGCTGGGGAACCCAGCACGGCCTTGGTGACTCCGGTGATCCCGATGCCGCGAGAACCGAGCCGGGCGGCCAGGACGCGGGTGTTCGCCTCGATCGCCTCGAGGTCGACCTCGAGGCGCGGGGCACTCATCTCGTCGAGAGGAGGCGGTCGCCGGCGAGTGTGGGGAACGCGTCGAGCACCATGTCGGCGAGCTGGTCCAGCGGTCGCGTCAGCGGGTCCGTCGCCGGCACCCCGAGCTCCAGCTCGATCTCGTCGATCGCGCGAGAGATCCCGGCCTCGTCCAGTCCCTCGTGGTTGACCGTGACGCCGATGACCCTGGTCTTCGCGAACGCCTCGATCAGGTGCACCTCGCTGGCGATGGTCGGCATCGCGACCATCGGGAAGTCGCCGAGCACCTTCCGCGCAGGAGCGTGCTGGACGATGACGCCGGCAGGCTGGCTACCGCGCAGGATGTGGGCGGAGGTGAGGTACGCCGGGTGGCTCAGCGCGCCTTGACCCTCGACCACGATCACGTCCGGATGCTCGCCCTCGTAGGCCGCCACGACCTGCTCCTCGACCGCGCCCGAGCAGAACTGCGGGACCAGGGCGTCGAGCGCGACGCCGTACTTCCCGCCCTGCATGATCGTCGTCTGCCCGGTACCGACCAGGACGGCCTTGAGGCCACGCACGTTGAGCGCCTGGACGAGCAACGTCGCCGTCGTGCGCTTGCCGATGGCGCCGTCCGTGCCGAGCACGGCGATGCGCACGCAGGGGACGTCCCAGATACGTCCCGAGAACAGCTTGAGGTCCTTGGTCGGCTTGGGACGTCGCACGTCGGTGATGGTGACGCCCATGCGGAGCGCCGACGCCACGAACTCGGCGTCGTCGTTCAGGAACTCGTGCAGGCCGTTGACGATGTGCATGCCTCGCGCGATGCCGTCGAGGAGCACCGCGCGCTGGTCGGCGGAGAGCAGGCCGTCGGCGGGCGCCACCCCGCAGATCAGGAAGTCCGGGACGCGGCCGGCGTGCGCCATCGCGCCGGCCAGGTCGCTGACGACCGGGATGCCGCACGGGCGCCCGTCGAGGAACTCACCGGCGTCCACGCCGGCGCGGGTGCTGTCGATGACGCTGAGGACGTCGTACTTCTCCGAGTGCCGGACGAGCCCGTTGGCGGTCTTGCCGTCCTGCTCCCCGAACTGGCCCTCGCAGTAGATGACAGCGGTGGGCGTGGTGGGTGCGACGGGCGCAACGGCGGGCAGGAACGACGACATTCAGTCTCCTCGGATGAGCTCAGAGGAGGCGACGGACCAGGCGCGGATCGATGGTCCGCGAGCGACAAGGCGTCTTCCCTAAGGGGCCACACCCGAACAGGTGGGGCACGTCGGACACTAACAGGGAGGCGCGCATGAGGCGTACTCGTCGACCGGCCCCAGCTGGGATCGGACGGCCCAGATCAGAGGGAGGCAGGCGTCGTCAGCATCGCGTGCTGGTTGGCCGGCCGGTACTGCAGCACCAGCAGGCTCGCGTCGTCGGCGAGCTGGTCCTCCTGGTGGTCGAGGAGCGAGCGGATGACCCGTCGCGTGGTCTCGGGTGCCGGCAGCCCGGCGGCGAAGTTGCGGACGAGGAGGTCCACGAGACGCGCCGTCCCGAAGAAGTCACCGTTCGGAGACCTGGCCTCGGTCACCCCGTCGGAGTAGAGGACGACGAGGTCACCGGGCTGCAGGTGCTCCTGCCCGACCTCAGCGACGGCCTGGTTGAGGGCGCCCAGCCCGAACGGCGGGCGCGGCTTCGCGTGCAGCTCGCGGACGAGCCGTCCGTTGCGGATCAGCAGGGGGTCGGGGTGACCCACGTTGATCCAGCGCAGCAGCCCCGTCGCCACGTCCAGCTCGACGATCTGACCCGTGATGAAGGTTCCGGCGAAGCTGTCCACGACGGTCCGGTCGATGAAGTCCACGATGTCGGCGAGGTCCTTGCCGCCACGCCGGGCGTTGCGATACGCGGCGACGGTCAGGGCGGTCAGCTGCGCGGATGGGAGGCCGTGGCCCATGCCGTCGAAGATGGCGAGGTGGGCGTGGTTGCGGCCGACGGCGTAGTCGATGGTGTCGCCGGCCACGTCGTACGCCGGCTCGAGGCCGCCGGCGATGGTGAGCTCGGGGCTGGCGAACGTGAGCGGCGGCAGCAGCGACCACTGGAGCTCCGCCGACAGGCTCATCTCGCTGGTGCGCCGCAGCCGCACCAGCGTGTCGCCGTACAGCGTCTTCGTCATAATCATCTCGGCGGCGATCGCGGCGAACCTGAGAAGGCGCGACTGCAGGCCACCGCCGTCGTGCCAGGCATCGGTCGGCACGGTGACCGCCAGCAGGCCCAGACGCTCGGTGCCGTCGAGCAGCGGGAGCCAGACCCGGAGGTCGTCGGACGCCCCGTCCACGGCCTGGGTGAGCACCTCGATGTGCTGGTAGGCGCGGCCGGCCAGGGTCGCGTCGATCGTGAGCACGCTGTGGACGTCTCGGGCCGGCTGCTCGTTGTCCTGGAACGGCACCAGGATCCGCTGCTGGAGGTCGACGACGTAGGTGACCGGATCGCTCACCCCGAGCGCAATCGCGTGCCGAGCGAACAGCCCGGGCAGGTCGTGGTCGGCTGCCAGGTGCGCCTCGTGCAGCAGCACGTCGAGGGAGCGTTCCTCCTCGGTCGGCGAGGATGCGGGGTCCGTGGACGACATGGTCCCTGAAGGCTAGGTCACGGACCTCAGGTGACGGCGACGACCCCGAGGGACGAGGGTCCGAGGAGGTTCTCCCTGCGGGCCACCACGACCGCCGCGCCGATCGTCGCGGCCACCGCGAGGATGTTGAGCGTCGGCAAGGAGATGCTCTTGACGAGCACGAACGTGTCCAGGGACTGCGAACGCAGCAGCCACAGCATGAAGACGGCCTTGCCGAGCCCTAGCGCACCCCACATCAACGTGAGACCGCCGAAGAGCCGTCGCAGGGCCGGCCTCAGGGAGAGCTCGCGGTCCATCGGGTAGAAGTCCCCGGCGAGCCGGGCGACCATCGGACTGGCAGAGGCCAGGGACAGCAGGAACATCGCCGCGATCAGGCCGTCGCTGATGATGGGCTGGAGGAAGTACAGATAGGTGCTGTCGGTCAGCACCGCGATCAGCGTGCGACCGGTCATGACGCTCGCGGTCAGGATCAGCAGCCCGGAGGTCCGGCGCCCGGTCACGGCCCGCCAGGCGATCGCGCCGTAGGACCAGCCGAGCGCGACGAACATCGCCACCCACACGCTGGTCAGCCGGAAGCCGACGTAGAAGAGCACGGCGGGTGCCACGCACGCCACCAAGAGGCTGAGGGCCACCCTCCGGATCACTGCGCCCAGCTGGGGACGCGTCCGATGGTCGTGCACAACGGGGGCCGCGGCGTGAAGCGTCGGCATGGAACCCTGTCCCGCCGACCGCGACCGGCTCGTCTGAAGCGCGTAACTCCGGGCCGAAGCGGCTAAGGGGCCGCCGCGGCGTCACCGCAGTACTTCGACAGTACCCAGGGAGCCTTACTTCCAACCTTCCTCGAATGGGTCAGCTACGACGGGTCGGTGTCCGGCGCCCCGATACGCTCGACCGCGCCCGAGGCTTGCTCATCGGAAGGGAAACCCACGTGCGGATCGGATACAAGGCTTCGGCCGAGCAGTTCGGGCCGCGCGAGCTGGTCGAGCTGGCGGTGCACGCCGAAGAGGTCGGCCTCGACTCGGTCTGGGTCTCCGACCACTTCCAGCCGTGGCGGCACGTGGGCGGCCACGCACCGTTCTCCCTCTCCTGGCTCGCCGCAGTGGGCGAGCGCACCCACAGGGTCACTCTCGGCACCAGCGTGCTGACCCCGACGTACCGCTACAACCCCGCCGTCCTCGCCCAGGCCTTCGGCACCCTCGGCGAGCTCTACCCGGAGCGCATCGTGCTCGGCGTCGGGACCGGCGAGGCCCTCAACGAGGTCGCCGTCTCGGCCGGGCTGGAGTGGCCGGAGTTCAAGGAGCGCTTCGCACGGCTGCGGGAGGCGGTCCGGCTGATGCGGGCTCTGTGGGCCGGCGAGCGAGTGACCTTCGAGGGCGACTTCTACGCCACCGACGAGGCCACGGTGTACGACGCCCCGGACGGCGGCGTGCCGGTGTACGTCGCGGCTGGCGGCCCGGTCGTCGCCAAGTACGCCGGCCGTGCGGGCGACGGGTTCATCTGCACGTCGGGCAAGGGCATGGACCTCTACACCGACAAGCTGCTGCCCGCTGTCGCCGAGGGTGCCGAGGCGGCCGGCCGCGACCTCGCCGGGCTCGACAAGATGATCGAGATCAAGCTCTCCTACGCACGCACGGAGGAAGAGGCGCTCGAGAACACGCGCTTCTGGGCGCCGCTCTCCCTGACCACGGAGCAGAAGCACGGCCTGGACGACCCGGTCGAGATGGCCGCCGCGGCCGACGCCCTGCCGATCGACCAGGTGGCCAAGCGGTGGATCGTCGCCACGGACCCCGAGCAGGTGGTCGCGGAGGTCCGGCCGTACGTCGACGCCGGCTTCACCCACCTGGTCTTCCACGCCCCCGGCCACGACCAGGCCGGCTTCCTCGACGACTTCGCCCGCGACGTGGTCCCGAGGATGCGGTCGCTCTAACGGCCCGGGGAAGATGCTCCTTCCCGCCGATTGAACGTTCAGTCAAGAGTCGCTACTGTGCCCTCACCCGCATGGCCTGGGAGGGACCGGGATGGCACGCAACGCGACCCGTCACGTTCGTACGACGCTGGGCGCGGCGGCGGTGATGCTCACCGTGCTCTCGGCCCTGACGGCCTGCACCAGCGAGGACCCAGGTCCCCCAGCGAACGCCGCACCCTCCGCGGGCAGCAGCGAAGAGAGCGACACCGAGGAGTCACCCACTCCGCTCGCATCGGGCGAGGAGATGGAGCTCAGCGTCCTCACCTACAACATCGAGTACAGCGGCGACAAGACCACCGACGCGGTGATCAAGGACGTCGGCGCCGACATCGTCGGCGTCCTGGAGTCCTACGACCGGCTGCCCGAGATCGCGGAGAAGACGGGCTACCCCTACTACAACCTCGGGCTGCAGATCCTGTCGAAGTACCCCATCCACGAGCCCTCCGGCGCCGACGGGCTCTACTCCCTCATCGAGGTGCAGCCGGGCTACGTCGTCGCGATGTTCAACACCCACCTCGACTACGTCCGCTACGGCCCGCGCCTCTACCTCAACGGCATGGCGGTCGAGGACGTGCTCGCGTCCGAGGACGTGGTGCGCACCAGCTCCATCGAGGTGCTCACACCCGACGTGCAGAACCTGATCGACGAGGGCTACCCGGTGTTCCTCACCGGCGACCTCAACCAGCCCTCCAGCCTCGACTACACGGAGGCGACTCTCGGCATGCGCGAGGGCGTCGACGACGTCATCCCCTGGACGGTCAGCGAGGCGCTGCTCGCCACCGGCCTGCGCGACAGCTTCCGCGAGATCCACCCCGACCCGGTCGAGAACCCCGGCCTCACGCACGGCAACCCCGACTTCCACGAGGGAGGCTTCGGCGACCGCATCGACTACCTGTACGCCGGCGGGCCGGCCACCACGCTGACCAGCGAGATGGTCGGCGAGGTCGGCGGGCCCAACGTGGACCGTGAGTACGACCCCTGGACGTCCGACCACCGGGCCGTCCTCTCGAGCTTCGACGTGACGCCGGTGGCCCTGCGGCAGACGCTCTCGCTCGACCGCCGGCTGATCACCGAGGGTGAGGATCTGGGCGCTCTCTACAACGCGCCTGGCAACGACGAGGGGACGATCTACGTGGTCCCGGAGGGTGGCGCCGCCGACGAGGCGGTCGTGTCCGTGGACGTCTCAGGCGAGTCCGGCACTACCCAGGTGGACACCACCACGCTCCGGCCCGCCGGCTACGACGTCGTGCTGACCGACGCCGACGGAGAGGAGCTGGAGCGCAACTCGTTCTGGATCCGCTCCGAGGAGGACGACATCGCGCTCGCGACCGACAAGACGACGTACGCCGTCGGCGAGCCGATCGAGGTGACCTGGGACGACGGCCCCGCGAACCGTTGGGACTGGGTGGGTGTCTACGAGGCGGACGCTGCCGACCCGGAGAAGGACGACTACCTCATCTGGGGCTACACCGGTGGACACGAGGCAGGCGCACTGCCGCCGACGGTCTTCGGCGAGATGACGATGGGCGACGAGTCGCAGGGCAAGCCGTGGCCGCTGCCGCCCGGTGACTACCGGATCCACTACCTGCTCGCCGACCAGTACAGCTCGGCCGGCTACGTCGACGTGACGGTGGAGTAGCGCTACCTCGAGCCGACGGCGTCGAGCCGGCCGGCGATCGGTGCGAGGTCGGCCTCGAGCCGTTCGAGGTCGGCCGCACCGAGGGCGTCGTACGGCGCCGCGGCGAGACGGTCGGTGTGAGCCTCGATCCGTGCCTTGGTCGCGCGACCCTCGTCGGTGAGCGCCTCGGCGGCGTCGAGGAGGCCGCGCGCCTGCAGACCGCGCACCACCTCGTCGAGCCGGGCGGCCGGCAGGTGGTGCACCCGGCCGAACTTCCGAGCGGGCGTGCCCTCGGACAACCCGTGCAGCATGTGCGCCTCGGCGCCGCCGACGCCCTCGGTCACGAGGGCCGCGATGTGCCCGTCGCCGCGGTGCTCGCGCAGCAGGGTGCCCGCGTGCCAGAGCCGGGCGACGGGCTCGTCGGGGATCGGCAACGCCCGGTGTGCGGCGTACATCGCGCGACCCTCGGTCGGCGCGCCGAGCGCCGCGGTGGTCAAGAGGTCGGCCGCGTTCGCGAGCTCGGGCGAGTCGGCGAGGTCACCGAGGATCCGTCGCAGGGCCGCAGCGCTCCCCCGCTGGCGAGCGACCACCGCGGCCTCGGGGGTGGTCACCGTCCAGACCCGCGGGATGTGCCGGGCCACCTCGCCGTCGGCGAAGTTGTAGAACAGCGCGTGCACCACCTCGGACGGCACCAGTCCGAGCGGGCCGGCGCGGCCCGCGAAGTAGCCGTCCCAGTAGTTGTCGCGCAGGCCGAGCTCGACGAGCGCCGCCGACGGTTCCTCGGCGTAGAAGGTGACCAGGTGGACCGGCTCGAGGAGCTGGAACATCCGGCGCGCGACGCTCCCGGCCATGGGCTCGCTCATCGGCGCACCGGGTAGCGCAGGTGCAGGACGCGGTCCCCCTGGATGACGACGTCGGGGTCCTCGAGGAGGTGCTGCGCGTCGATGCCGCCGAAGTAGGGCTTGCCGGCGCCGAAGATCACCGGCACCACGTCGATCGCGACGTAGTCGACCAGTCCGAGGGCGAGAGCCTGGGCGCCCGCGTTGCCGGCGCATACCGCGACCACCCGGTCGCCCGCTCGCTCCTCGGCGTCCGCGACCGCCTCGGCGACGTCGTCGTGGAAGGGGACGTCGGCCTCGGGGTGCCAGCCGTCGGGCTTGGGCCGGTGTGACACCACGAGCAGGTGGTCCCCCGCCGGAGGCTTGGCCTCCCAGCCGTTGGTGATGTCGAAGAGGTGCCGCCCCTGGATGGTGGCCCCGATGGTGCCCCAGAAGGAGCGGACGTAGTCGACGGACTTCTCGCTGACGCGGAAGGGCGCGTGGCGGTCCTCGCTCTCCTCGTCGACGAGCTTGCGGTCGCCGTTGAAGTACCACTCGAACAACGGCCCGACCTCGTCGTTGCGGTCGGCGATGTAACCGTCGAGCGACGCCACGGCGTGCATGATCACTGTTGCCATGTCAGGGCCGACCCTGGCAGCGCCGCGAACTCATCGTCCTGCCGATCGCCTGGCCAGGTGGACGACCACGTCGGCGTCGACCTTCACCTCGGGCGGTAGCACCTCCTGGATGGCGCCGAGCACCTCCGAGCGCGTGGGTGGGGGGAGCTCCAGGTAAGCCGACACTGTCGAGAGGTAGCCGACGTACGCCGCCGCGCTCATCGTCAGCCGGCGCTCGACGACGCGCTGCTGCACGTCGGTGAGGAGACCGGACCGCTCGAGCTCGGTCCCCGGCCACTGGAGGGTGCTCTCGGGCGGGGTCCCGTCAGGCGACGCGATGTCGTCGCTCTCGAGGTACGGCGCTCGCGCCGACCGCACCGCCTCCTCGACGGCGCGATCGGCCAGCCGGACCGGCCCTCCGAAGGACGCGAAGACCCCGTCGGCGTGCAGCATCGCGGCCACGCGGGACCACCGGCCCTCGGGCTCGGTCCAGTGCACGGAGGCCGCCGCGAACACGAGGTCGTACGTCTCCGCGTCGAGCTCGTCGAGCTGCTCGAACGACGACTGCACGGTCCGCACCGTCTCGGGGACGTGCCGGCGCAGCTCGGCCAGCATGGCCGCGTCTGGCTCGGTCGCGGTCACGGCCACCCCGTGCGCCGCGAAGAGCCTCGTCGCCTTGCCGGTCCCGGCACCGATCTCGAGCGCGGACGTGATCGGCCGGCCGGCGTACGACGACACGAGGCCGACCAGCTCGTCGGGGTACCCGGGCCGAAACCGCTCGTACGCCTGCGCCACGGATCCGAAGCTGAGCGCGCGTGAGGACATGAGCAGCAGCCTGCCAGGCGCGGGTCGAGGACGGGCTGGACGACCCTCGGTGGTCGAACAGGTCGCGCAGCGATCGTCACGAGGACGGTGACCACTCTTCGGCGGTGCGCGCTCACTGTGAGGTGAGCATCACACAACACTCCCTCGAAAACCCTGTGGACAAGGGCTTCTTGGGGTCCTCGGTTGTCGGTGGTCACCCCTAGCGTGGTGCCCACGATGATCGATCCCACACCCTTCCGCCGGCACCCGGTGCTCGACTGCACCGACGTCATCCGAGCCGCTCTTCACGACGTGGTCGACATCGACCTCACCTACATGCGCACCGAGGAGAAGGCCGAAGCCCTTCGCGAGCTCACCACCCTGACCTCCCCGATCGAAGGACTCCGCCTCAAGGTGCTCGCAGCCTCCGACGACGTGGCCGCCGAGCACGCCGACAAGAGGGTCGCGGACTGGGTCGCCCGTCAGACCAGGTGCGACAAACGCGCCGCCCACGCCCAGCAGACCCTCGCCGAAGCGTTGGACGGACGGTGGACACGCATCGGCGGCGGTGTGACCTCGGGGCGGGTGCACCTGGACCAGGCCCGAGTGATCGTGAGGGCGCTCGACCAGCTCCCACCCCAGATCGGCCCCGAGGTCCGCCGTCTCGCCGAGGAACAACTCCTCGAGTTCGCTGACGACTTCGGGCCGCGTGAGCTGGTCAAGCTCGGCGAGCGGATCCTGGCCTACGTCGCCCCCCAGGTCGCCGACGACGCCGAACGCAAAGCCCTCGAGGCCGCCGAAAGGCGCGCGGAGACCCGGACGCGGTTGACCTACAAGACCAGACCCGACGGTTCCCTGGAGTACTCCGGGGTCCTGCCCCCCGTCGAGGGCGCGATCCTCAAGACCGTCATCGACGCCAAGTCCTCACCCCGACGCCGCGACCAAGCCGGCGGGTGGACCGACCCAGCCACCGGGCAACGGCTCACCGCCGACCAAGTCCGCGGCGAAGCGTTCCGCGACCTCATCGCCAACCTCGACCCCCAAGACCTCGGCCAGCACGGCGGCAAGCCCGTGTCGGTGTTCGTCACCATCACCCACCGAGAGCTCACCACCGGGCTCGGCACCGCCCAGCTGTCCACCGCGGAGACCATCACCGCCGGCCACGCCCGCCGCCTCGCCTGCAATGCCGGGCTCATCCCCGCCGTGCTCGGCACCCAGTCCGAAGTCCTCGACCTCGGCCGCACCGCCAGACTCCACACGCCCGCCCAACGCAAAGCCCGCCTCCTCACCACGACCGAGTGCCAGATCGACGGCTGCACCGTCCCCGCCGCCTGGTGCGACAGCCACCACCCAGAACCCTGGTCACAAGGCGGCAAGACCAACCTGAAGGACCACTACTTCGCCTGCGCCTGGCACCACCACAAGATCCACGACCCCCGATACGAAACCACCTACCACCCCGACGGAGCCATCACCCTGCACAGACGCACGTGAGAGGGCGCGTGCGACTAGCGTGGCCGGGTGGACCCTCGGGCGTTCAGCCATCGGTACGCGCCTCGGCTGGTGGCGGAAATGCACCGCTTCAACGCCCGGCATCCGTGGAGCCACAACGACTTCTTCCACGCCTGGATCCTGCGCCGGCTGCCGGAGTCTCGCCGGCGCGCGCTCGACATCGGCTGCGGCCGCGGCGCGCTGCTCGAGCAGCTCGCCGAGACCTTCCAGACGGCGATCGGCACCGACCTCGACGCCGGCATGCGCCGGGAGGCCCAGCAGCGCCTCAAGGGTCGGCCGAACGCGTTCGTCGTCGCCGACGACGTTCATGCGCTTCGCGGGACCTTCGACGTGATCACCGTGGTCGCGGTGCTGCACCACCTCGACGCGCGCACGGCGTTGGCCGACGTACGCCGCCTGCTCGCGCCCGGAGGCAGGCTCTTGGTGGTCGGGCTCGCTCGCCCGGAGTCACGTGTCGACTGGGCGTGGGACGTGGCCAACCTCTTCCTCAACCCCGTGATCGGCATGGTGCTGCACCCCCGGGTGGCCAAGCGGGCGATCGCCGACAACGTACCCATGCCGGTGAAGGACCCCGAGGACTCGCTCGACCAGATCCGGCGCGCGTTCGACGAGGTCCTGCCCGGGTCGCGAGTGCGCCGCCGGGTCGGCTTCCGCTACACCGCCGAGTGGCAGCGGACGGCGGGTTCCGACCGAGGGCATACCTAGGACTACAACACCGGGCGCCCGCGTCATGGGCGCGCGAGGCGCGCGTCTCCGCACTGAACCGCCCTCACCCCCCGATCGAGAGGCAGCACGTCATGAGCACACCGGAGTGCGCAGGACACGAGTGGAGCATCAGCGCGGTCGAGGTCGCCCGGGCCGAGGTGTGGACCGAGGAGATCTGCCGGATCTGCGGCGACGAGCGCGTGACCCGGCCGGGCGCAGCGGTGAAGGCTGTCGCCCTGTCGGCCGCCGCGCTGGCCGTCGCGAGCTGAGCGGACGCACCAGACGAACTGGTGCATGCGCACCGTGCGCGCGCCCGGCGAGGCGCCTAGCGTCGAGCACATGTCCGGCGACGCGTGCGTGACCCATGAGTGGACACTCCTTGCGGTCGCTGTCGCGAAGAGCGGGGTGTGGGGCGGGGAGGCCTGCGAACGCTGTGGGGACGAGCGGGTGGTCCCGCCCAGCTGGACGCATCAGGTCGAGCTCTTCGCCAACCGGCGCTAGGAGCGCCGCAGCCCGTCGATCGCCAGCCCGTCGATCGCCAGCCCGTCGATCGCCAGCCCGAAGCGCTCGCCGATGAGCGCGTGCGTGGCTGCGTCGGGGTGCAGGTCGTCGGGCAACGGAAGTCGCTCCGCATCGTCGAGACCGTAGAGCGACAGACCGTCGAGGTAGTGCAGGTGTGCGTCCTCTCGCTGGTCCACCAGTCCGGCCAGCTCGCGACGGATCACCTCCAACGTGAGCTTGCCCCGCGCGACGTCGGCCGGATCGCCGGCCGCCACGAAGCGCAGCCGTCCCTCGGCGAGCCCGGACGGGTCCATGTCGCTGGGTCCAGGAGTGGACTCGTGGATCGGACAGGCGATCGGCGACACGACCAGCAACGGCGTGTCGGGGTGACCGTCGCGGATCGTGTCGAGGAACCCGTGCACAGCCGGGACGAACGCGCGCAGGCGCATCAGGTCGGTGTTCACGACGTTGATCCCGAGCTTGAGGCTGATCAGGTCGGCGGGCGTGTCGCGCAGCACGCGGGCCACGAACGGGTCGAGCAGCGCGCTGCCGCTGAAGCCGAGGTTGAGCAGCTCGATGCCGGCGTACGCCGCCGCGCGGGCCGGCCAGGTCGCGGTCGGGCTGCTCGCGTTGGAGCCGTGGCTGATCGAGCTGCCGTGGTGCACCCAGCGCGGGGCCGTCGCGGGATCGGCGGTGACAGGCGCGTCGGCGGCGAGTCCGACGAGCTTGGTGCGCTCGTTCCAGGGAAGCCACACCTCCACCCGCTTGTCGTGAGCCGGTAGCCCGTCGAGCTCCACGACCGCGGTCGAGCCGGGCGTGTGCTCGTAGCCGCCCGTCGCCAGGTCGAAGGTGAGCGTGTCACCCCCGATCGCCGTCGCCTGCGCGACCAGCTCGCCGTCGAGCAGGAGGTCGTAGACACCGTCCGGACGCGGCGGGGCGCCGACGTACACCTGCTTGGTCGGGACCGTCTCGAGACGCAGCCTGGTGGCGCGCGTGCGCAGCACCAGGCGTACGCCGGAGGGTTGCGCGGCGGCGAACGCGAGCTGAGGGTCGGCGCGCCGGCGCGCCCAGACGGGGAGTCGCTGCGGCAGCAGTCCTCGACCAGTGGGCTCGAGCTCGACCGCGCCGCGCACCATGTCGGCGGTCAGCGGCACGGGGGTCAGATCGGGCGCGGAGGGCATGGACCCAGCATGCCGAAGCTGCTAGGTCAGTCGTCGGGCAGCGTCCGACGCTCGCCGACGGGACCCTCGGCGAGAGGGAACGCCAGGGCTCCGGCGCGGACCCACCACTCCATGACGTCGTAGACCAGGCGGCCTGCGATCACGGACGGGTCGGCGTCGGACAGCCGGGCCGCCTCCGCGGCGTCGCAGGCGAAGACCGACATGCCCCGGTACGCCGGGTCCGACTGCTCACCGAACGGTCCGTTGGCCGCCAGCAGGCCGCGGCGACCGAGGTCCGCGCGGTAGGCCAGGTGCCGGGCCTGCAGGTCGTCGAGCTCCTCGTCGGACATCACGGGCGCGTCCGCCGGCCGCCTCAGCACCACGACCGTGACCACGTCGAAGGCGTCAGGGATGTTCGGGTCGCGCGCCATGGTCCTCGACCCTAGTCCGACAGGATGGACCCCGTGAGCGAGCGGCACCCTGTCGACGAGGCGTTCGTCGCGGTCGCGCGGACGCTGGTCGCGGGGGACCCGGGGGCCGCCGGGGACCCGGAGCCGAGCCCTGTCGACGACCGCGACGTGCTCGCGCTCTTCCGGGCGCAGGCGCTCAGCCGGCACGTGGACTTCGCGGCCCGGTGGCTGCAGGCGCGCGGCGAGGGCTTCTACACGATCGCGTCGGCCGGCCACGAGGCCAACGCGGCCGTGGGGCTGGTCACCAGGGTCGACGACCCGGCGTTGCTGCACTACCGGTCGGGCGGCTTCTACGCGGCGCGGGCCGCACGTCACGCCGAGGAGCGACCCGAGGCGGCGACCGACGCGGCCCGCGACCTCCTGCTCAGCCTCGCCTCGGCTGCGGCCGACCCGATCTCCGGCGGTCGGCACAAGGTGTTCGGCCATGCGGCGCTGCACGTCGTGCCCCAGACCTCGACCATCGCGTCGCACCTGCCCCGAGCGGTGGGGCTCGGCCTCGCGCTCGGCGCCCTCGCGTCGGTGACCGACCACGAGTGGCCCGACGACGCGATCGTCGTGTGCAGCCTCGGCGACGCCTCGGTCAACCACTCGACGGCCCAGGGCGCCCTCAACGCGGCGGCGTACCTGACCCACCGCGGCCTCGACGTCCCCGTCCTCTTCGTGTGCGAGGACAACGGCCTCGGCATCAGCACGCCCACCCCCGCCGGCTGGACCGCACGCACGCTGCAGGCGTTGCCCGGGATCGCGTACGTCGCGGCGCCCGACCCCTCCCCCGGCCCGCTCCTGACCGCCGTCCGCGAGACCGTCGACCAGGTGCGCAGCACCCGTCGTCCGGCCGTGCTGCACCTGTCGACGGTGCGGTTCCTCGGGCACGCGGGGTCCGACGTCGAGCTGGCGTACCGCACCCGGGCCGAGCTCGCCGCCGACCTCGCCCGCGACCCGCTCGTGGCGACCGCGCGGCACCTCGTGGACCAGCGCGTGCTCACCGCCGAGGGCGTGCTCGAGGTCTACGAGTCGCAGCGGGCGGCCGTCGTCGCGCAGGCCGAGCGCGTCGTGGGCGCCGAGCGTCTGGGCACGCGCGCCGACGTCATGCGCCCCCTGACCGCGCCCCGCAGCCAGAGAAGCGCTCGACCAGCCGCCGTCGCGACGACCCAGGAGGCCGGGCTCACCCTGGCGCAGGCTGTCAACGCGACGCTCGCCGACATCCTGGCGACGCACCCGAACGCCCTGGTGCTCGGTGAGGACGTCGGCCGCAAGGGGGGCGTGTACGGCGTCACCCGCGGTCTGCACCGACGCTTCGGGGGCCGCCGGGTCGTCGACACACTGCTCGACGAGCAGACGATCCTGGGCACCGCGCTCGGTCTCGCGCTGGCCGGCGCGCTGCCGATCCCGGAGATCCAGTACCTCGCCTACCTCCACAACGCGGAGGACCAGCTCCGCGGCGAAGCGGCCACGCTCGGCTTCTTCTCCGACGGTCAGTACGCCAACCCGATGGTGGTGCGGGTCGCCGGGCTCGCCTACCAGTCCGGCTTCGGTGGTCACTTCCACAACGACAACTCCGTCGCGGTGCTGCGGGACGTCCCCGGCCTGGTGGTGTGCGTGCCCAGCCATCCGTCCGATGCCCCGGCGCTGCTGCGGGAGTGCGTCCGCCTGGCCGAGGAAGACGCCAGGGTCTGCGTCTACCTCGAGCCGATCGCGCTCTACCACCGCAAGGACCTGTACGCCGCCGGCGACGGGCTTTGGACCTCTGCCCCCTCCTCCGACGGGGACGCGGGCCGGCGCACGCGACGTCACGGCTCCGGCACCGACCTGTTGATGGTCACCTTCGGCAACGGGTTGCCCATGTCGCTGCGGGCAGCCAGAGAGCTGGAGTCCTCGGGCGTGCGCAGCACCGTCCTCGACCTGCGCTGGCTCGCCCCGCTCCCCGAGGCGGAGATCCTGGCGGTCGCGCGAGGCTTCCCCGCGGTGCTCGTCGTCGACGAGACACGGGCGAGCGGGGGCGTCGCCGACGCGGTGGTCGCGACGCTCGCCAGGGCCGGCCACGCCGCGCGGCTGGGCAGCGTGAGCAGCGCCGACAGCCTCATCCCCCTCGGACCGGCGGCTGCGACCGTGCTGCTGGGCGAGGACGAGGTCGTCGCCGCGGCCGCTGCGCTTGTCGGTGCGCCTGGTTAGCGTCGAATCCATGGGCATCGAGGTCCGCTCCGCCACCAGCTTCGCCGACGTGGCGGGGTGATTGGGCCGTCTTGGCTGGGATCTCGCACGTGGGCACTCGCTCGCTCTTCGAGGCCGCAGGCTTGCAGAAGGTCCACGACACCGACTCGGTGACGGACGGCTTTCCTCGCGTCGTCATGCGCCGCCTGCTCCCCTGACCCCGTCGAGCCGGGCCTCCAGCCACGCGCGCTCGCCCGCGCCGAGGTGCTCCAGCCGCACCCGCAAGGCCTGCTCGTCGACCCAGAGGTCCTCGGCGGCCTCGTGGAGGTCGCGGCTCCACTCCAGCGCCACGGCGACGACCTCCAGGTCGGGCAGCAGCAGGCGGGCGGTCTCCTTCTCGACACGCAGCTCCTCCCGCTCGGCGAGCGTCACCGGCACGGGGCCGCGCTCGACGTGCAGGCACTCGTGGAGCACCGTCGTACGCCGCTCGGCCTGGGTCATGCCCCGCCGGAGGGAGACCGTGCCGCCGACGAAGTCGGTGACCCCGGCCTCGCCGCCGTCGTGCCACAGCAGCCGCACCTGCCCGAGCGCCGCGAAGCGCCGCCACGGATGGATCGCCCTCGTCATGGCCGCCGATCGTAGAGCCGGCCACCGACGCCGGCGTCCCGGACTGCGAGGCTGACTAGGGGTGACGCGAGCGTGTGTAGCGCGCCGCCTTGCGCTGCATCGGCGTCGAGGTCTGCCGCAGCGGCGCCGCGCTGCGCTGACCCTCGGCAGCGTCCAGGATCGCGTCGACCACGCCCAGCACCAGCTCCCGCTCCCGCTCGGTGAGCCGGTCGGCGCGCTTGGGCAGCTCGAACCGGCCCAGGCGCTTGCGCTGGCCGGCCGCCAGGAGGACCTCGTCGACCTTGACCTTCAGCATCAGCGCGATCGCGTCGGCGGTCTCGTCGCTGATGTTCTGGTGACCGTCCTCACGGATCCGCCGCGCGGTCTCGTAGGAGATGACCTTGCCGCCGCCGGGCTTCTCGGGGAGCTTGAGCCACGCCTCGCGCAGGCTGAGCTTCTCGCCGCGACCGCGGCGGCTGCCGAGCTCTGCCAGCCGTCGCTCGAGCAGCTGCTTGAGGGTCTCGCTGGACTGCGCCACGCTCTTGGCCTCCACGCCTCATCGACTTGCCTGCCTGACCTGGATGTCGGTCGTTCGACGACCGCACCGTCACCTCGACGCGACCACAAGTCTTCCACCCGCCGTTCGGCGGCCGTCGGGGGCATGACCTGCGCAAATGATTCCTACTGACCCGTCCGCCCGTTCACAACTGGTTGCTACGGACACAGGAGCAAGTTGCATGCCACCCACCAGCGAGGCACGATGATCCCGCTCCTACGCCGAACGAAGACACAGGGCGACCGAGAGGACTGCATGTTCGTCAAGGATCCCGGCAGCCTTCGCCGCCGGCGCATGGAGAAGGGGCTCACCCAGCAGCAGCTCGCCGCGCTGGTGGGGACGACCCAGCAATACATCTCGCTGCTCGAGAGCGGCAAGGACCGCGACTGCTCCGACCGGGTCACCTCCCGGCTCTGCCGATGGTTGGAGGTGGACCGCGACGACTACTTCGAGGGCACTCGGCGGACTGTCACTGGTGCGAGACGAACCTGATCGCGTCGTCGATCCCGCGGATGGCGCGCGGCTTCATCACGGGGGCGTCGCTCTCGAGGAAGACCATGAAGCCCGTCACGAACTGCCGCGGCCGCGCCACGTTGCGGTACGTCGCGATCTTGCTCGCCGGGGAGCCCGCGGCGTCCACGTGCTGCACCCACGCCACCCCGTCGTGGTCGCGCACCTTGCTGATCCCCTTGACGTTGCCGGGCCGGTGCTGGTGGAGGACCACCAGCTTCTCCGGCAGCCGCTGCGCCTTGACGAGGTCGGACGCCCACGCGGCGACCCTGTTCAGCTCCTTGGCCGTCACGTCACCGATGTCGCGGCCCGGCACCTGGGTCGAGCTCATGCGCCACTCGGTGTCGAGCGCCAGTCCGACCCAGGGATGCACCAATGCCCACTCCCAGCGCTTGGCCGCCTCGAGGAAGCTCGCCCGCCCCGGCTGGAGGTCCAGCAGGAGCAGCGCCCCGTTGCGCTCGGCCGCGTCGACGTACTCCTGCACCTTCGAGTGCAGCGTGTCGTGCGCGTAGTCGCCGTCCGTGCCCGGCTCGGCATCGGCCACGGTGACGACGAGCTCGTAGACGGGCAGCAGGTTCTCACCGTCGCGCAGCAGCTTGCGACCCTGCCGGCGCATCTTCGCGAAGGCCCGGTCGGGGTTGGTCTCGCCGAGCACGAATGTCGTCGACGGGTGCGCGAAGCCGTAGTAGGCGAACAGGAAGCGGTCGCGACCGAAGACCTTCTTGCCGCCGCCGGGCAAGCCCTTCGGCACTCCCTGGAGTGACGAGTCGGCCGAGGCCGACTCCGCAGGCGGATCGGCGGTGGCCGAGGCTCCGCTGATGGTGACGAGCGCGCTGGCCAGGAGCGCGAGCGCGCCGACGGCGATGGCCATCCGAGATCTGGTCATGGCGGGATTGTGCCTCAGCGGCCTGCTCACTGATGGGTCAGGTGGGCACGGACCCGGTCCTGCTCGGGGCTCGACACGCCCTCCTCCTCGAGGTCGAAGCGCACGGTGGCGATCCGACCCTCGAATCGGTTGTGCACCGGCGGGTAGTCGTCCACCACGGGCGTACCCCGGTCGACGCCGACGTTGAAGGTCTCGTCGAAGGAGAAGTAGTACGCCGTCGTGTGCTCGATCCGGGTCGCGGCGACCAGCACCCCGTCCACCTCGATGCCGGCCGTCGCGCCACTGCCGGGGGGCCCGCCGTCGTACGCGAACCTCAGCCCCAGCTGGTGCTGTCCGGGCTCCAGGGCGGTGGTCCCCCGCACGACGGTCAGGTCGCGGCCCACGAAGTTGTAGGCGTACGCCGGGACCCCGTCGACCAGGTAGAGCGACCAGCCGCCGAAGCGCCCGCCCTGGGCGACGACCACCCCGCCGGACCGTTCGCCGACCTCGATGTCGGCGGTGATGAGGAAGGAGCGGTTCTTGACGTTGGGCGCCGCCTCCTCGTTCAACCGGCCGACCCGGGGCCCGAAGACCAGGGTGGTGCGGCCTTGGTGGAGATCGAGGCGGCCGGCGACGTCGGGGTTCTCGCGCTCGGTCACCCGAGCGTCGAGCGGGAACACCTTGTGCTTCTCGCCCTCCCAGTCGAAGACGGCCTGCAGCTCGGCGAGCCGCTCGGGATACTGGTCGGCGAGGTCGTGAGCCTGGCTCCAGTCGTTGTCGAGGTCGTAGAGCTCCCAGACGTCGTCCTCGAACGGGCGGTCGCTGACGTCGACCATCTGCCAGGGGATGCCGTGCCGGGCGACCGCGGCCCAGCCTTCGTGGTAGATCCCGCGGTTGCCGATCATCTCGAAGTACTGCGTCCGCCTGCGGTCCGGCGCCGCCCCGTCGTCGAAGGTGTAACGCATGCTCGTGCCCTCGATCGGCTGCTGCTCGACCCCGGCCACGGTGTCGGGCTGGGGCAGGCCGGCGGCGTCGAGGATCGTGGGCAGCACGTCGATCACGTGGTGGTACTGGTGCCGGATCGCGCCGCGGTCGGCGATCTCGTTGCCCCAGCGCACGATCATCCCGTCGCGCACACCGCCGAGGTGCGAGGCGATCTGCTTGGTCCAGGGGTAGGGCGTGTTCATCGCCAGCGCCCAGCCGGCGGGATAGATGGGGTACGTCGTGGGGTCGCCCAGCTGGTCGAGCTGCGGCGCCATGTCGGCGGCGTCCTCGAAGAGCCCGTGCCCCACCAGGTGCTCGCGGAGGGTGCCCAGCGGGCCGCCCTCGCCGGAGGCGCCGTTGTCGCCGAGGAGGTAGAAGACGAGGGTGTCGTCGAGCACGCCCATCTCGTCCAGGGTGTCGACGAGCCGGCCGACCTGCACGTCGGTGTGCTCGGCGAACCCGGCGTACAGCTCCATGAAGCGCGCCGCGACCGCCTTCTCGGTGTCGTCGAGCTCCTCCCAGCGCGGCAACCCGTCGGCCCACGGGGCGAGCACGGCGTCCTCGGGCACGATGCCCAGCGCCTGCTGCCGGGCCAGGATCTGCTCGCGCTGCGCGTCCCAGCCGGCGTCGAAGCGGCCGGCGTACTTGTCGCGCCACTCGGCGGCGACGTGGAACGGCGCGTGCGTGGCACCGAAGGCGACGTACGCGAAGAAGGGCCGGTCAGGAGTGATCGCCTGTTGCGTGGTGACCCAGTCGATCGCGTGGTCGACGAGGTCCTCGGAGAGGTGGTAGCCGTCCTCGGGCAGCCGGTCGGGCTCGACCGGCGTGGTGCCCTGGAAGAGCTGGGGATACCAGTGGTTCATCTCCGCGCCCATGAACCCGTAGAAGTGGTCGAACCCCTCCCCCGTCGGCCAGCGCGTGAAGGGACCCGACGGGCTCACCTCCACCGGCGGGGTCTGGTGCCACTTGCCGAACGCCGCGGTGCTGTAGCCGTTGCCACCGAGGATCTGGGCCACGGTGGCCGCGCTGGCGGGCCGGAACCCGTGGTAGCCCGGCTCGGGCGTCGACATCTCCGAGGTGACGCCCATGCCGACCGAGTGGTGGTTGCGGCCGGTGAGCAGCGCCTGTCGGGTGGGCGAGCAGAGCGAGGTCACGTGGAAGCGGCTGTAGCGCAGTCCCTCGTCGGCCAGTCGCTCGGCCGTCGGCATGTCGCACGGGCCGCCGTACGGCGTCGACGCGCCGAAGCCCATGTCGTCGATCAGCACGACCAGCACGTTGGGAGCGCCCTCAGGGGTCTCCACCGGACGGATCGGTCGTGCCGTCGTGTCGACGGTGAGCGGGAGCCGGGTGCGGTCGGGCCCGGGTGGCTGCGCCGAGGGGCCGGCGATGTGGTCCTGTGAGGTCATCTCGATGGCCACTGTGACGGCTGTGGCCAGTGCGCGCAATCGGATCGGCCGGGCTGGGGAGACGGACTCTCTATGGCTCCTATCGACCTGGACGACGCTGTGCGCCGTCAGGCCCCGGAATCAGCCCCGGACTCAGCCCCGGACTCAGCCCCGGACTCAGCCCCGGACTCAGCTCCGGACTCAGCTCTGGGCTCACTCGTCGGGCTTACTCGTCGGGCTCACTCGTCGGGCTCACTCGTCAGGGAGGGTCTCGAGGATGTAGAGGTTCGCGATCGTCCCGCCGTCCACGACGAGGTCGGTGCCGGTGATGCCGGAGGCCGCCGGCGATGCGAGGTACGCCACCGCGGAGGCGACCTCCTCGGGCGTGACCAGCCGGCGCATCGGGACGCGCTCGAAGTCGGTCTGCATGTGCCGCAGCCGGGTCGGCGAGGTCGACTCGGCGGCCATGTCGGTCGCGGCCCAGCCGGGGCTCACGGAGTTCACCCGGATGCCCCGCGCGGCCAGCTCGACGGCGAGCACCCGGGTGAGCCCGGCCAGCCCGGACTTGGCCGCGACATAGCTGGCGAACGGGCCGTCGGCGCCGTGCACGTCGATCGACGCGATGTTGACCACGGCGCCACCGGCGGGCATCTGCCGCGCGGCGCCCTGGGTGAGGAAGAAGGGCGCGGTCAGGTTGGTGGCGATCACCCGGTCCCAGCCGTCGCGCGTGACGTCGTCGACGAGCGCCTCGTCGAGGATGCCGGCGTTGTTGACCAGCACGTCGAGCCGCGGCGACCAGGCCGCGAGCTCGTCGAAGAGCCGGTCGACGTCGGCGGGCCGGCTGACATCAGCGGCGATGGCCAGGGCGCGGTGGCCGGCCTCAACGAGACGCTGGGCCGCCCGGCGTACCGTCGCCTCGTCCCGGCCGACCAGCGCGACGTCCGCGCCGTCGCCGGCGAGCCGCTCCGCGATGGCCAGCCCGAGCCCGCGCCCCCCGCCGGTCACCAGGGCGGTGCGCCCCTTGAGACCAC
Organism: Nocardioides bigeumensis; assembly: GCF_039531755.1. Lineage (NCBI taxonomy): Bacteria > Bacillati > Actinomycetota > Actinomycetes > Propionibacteriales > Nocardioidaceae > Nocardioides > Nocardioides bigeumensis. The sequence goes on along the minus strand of NZ_BAAAQQ010000002.1, from coordinate 82,966 downwards.
CGCCCACGTCGCCCTCCTGGTCAGTCGTCCCACGGGCGACGAAGCCTACGCGCTCTGGAGCCTGAGTATCCGGGCTGATGTGCACGCCGGGGCCTGCAGCGCACCCTGGGCGGGTGAGCCACGACAACGCACCCGCCGAGATGCTGCACTCCCGGCGCCTCGTGCGGGCGGGCCGCGGCGTGGTGTTCTACGCCGTGCTGTTCTCGGGCGCGACCCTGCCGATCCTGTCGGCAGTCGGCGCCTACCTGTTCTTCCTCCACGGCGTCGCGCACGCCGTCTCCGTCGTGGGCAGCACCGAGACCCAGGTCGCCGGCCCGGACTCCGACGCCTATGCGATCGCCGTGCTCGTCGCGGTGTCGGTCGGCACGATCCTCGCTGCTGCGGTCGCCTGGGTCGTCCAGGACGTCTGGCCGCCCAGGGCGCACCCCGGCTGGCTCGGCGCGGCGGCGGCTGCCGGCGGGGGCGTGGTGGCGTACGTCGTGATGATGCTGATGCTCGGGTTCGACCCGGCTGCGCTGTTCTGACGAAGCAGCTGTCAGGCATCTGCACAGGACCCACACAAAGATCCGCCTTGCAGGGAAGCGTCGCTTCCTAGCGTGGACGGCATGACCTCGACCACCCGCCCGCGTCCCTCTGCTCGCCCCGCCTTCCCCGCACGTCGCCGCCGACTCGGCGACCTCGCCCGCCACCCCGTGGTGGCGGCGAGCGCGGTGGCCCTCGTGATCGCAGGCGCGGGGGCCGCCGCCGGGACCGACGCCTTCCGGGTCTTCCGCGCGCAGCAGCTCGAGACGGTCGAGGTGCGCGCCGACGACCTGGTCGCACTGCCCGACCTGAGCGGTCTCGGCGAGGTCGAGCTCGCCGGCGACCCGCGGCCGCGCGAGGCGGACGACGCGCGAGCGGCCGGGACGGAGACCGGTCTCGCAGTCCCGACGGCGACGGTCCTTCCTGACGGGGTGACCGGCACGCCGGCGTACCAGGTGGCCGGGCCGGTCGGCGCGACGGTGACCCTCGACGCGGCACGCGCCGCCGAGGCTGGCCTGCCGGACCTTCCGGCGGAGCTCGACGGAGCGGAGTTCCAGGTCGACGCCGGTCCCGGGGTGGCTCAAATCTGGACGTCGGACACCGGCCTGCCTCGGCTCGTGGTCGGCACCGCCCGGGCCCCCCAGCTGTCGGCGGACGAGGCGGACGTCGCCGCCTTGCGCGACTACCTGTTGTCGCTGCGGGGGATGCCCGACGGCCTGGTCGCCTCCCTCGACGGTCTCGACCCCTCGGCCGGGACGCTGCCGCTGCCCGTGCCCGAGGGTCTCGCGGACTCCACCACCTCCGACGTCGGCGGCGTCACCGCCACGGTCCTGGAGACCCCGGACCGGGCCTTGGCGGCAGTCGTGTGGATCGAGGGAGGTGTGGTGACGCTCGTGGCGGGCGCGTACTCCGGCGACGAGCTGCTCGACATCGCGCGGGGACTCGAATGACGCTGTCGGCGACGGCCACGCCCGCCCTCTGGTGCTACGGGCTCCACAAGAAGTACGGCGCCCGCCAGGCCGTCGGTGAGGTCTCGTTCGCCGTCGAGCGGGGCGAGGTCGTGGGGCTGCTCGGCCCCAACGGCGCAGGCAAGACGAGCGTGATCAAGATGCTGCTCGGCCTGGTCCGCCCCGACCGGGGCGAGTCGATGCTCCTCGGCCACCGCTCGAGCGTGCCCGAGGCACGTGCGCGGGTGGGGTACCTCCCCGAGCTGTTCCGCTACCAGCCCTGGCTCACCGCACGCGAGGTGCTGGCCCTGCACGTGCGGCTCGCCGGCGCGCGGGTCACCGACGTGGAGCAGCTCGACTGCCTCGCCCTGGTCGGGCTCGCCGAGAGGGCCGGCGACCGGGTCGGCGGCTTCTCCAAGGGCATGCAGCAGCGTCTGGGGCTCGCCGTGGCCCTGGTCGCGCGACCGGAGCTGGTGGTGCTCGACGAGCCCACCAGCGCCCTGGACCCGGTGGGGCGCGTCGACGTCCGCGACATCGTGCTCGACCTGCGCACCCGAGGCGTGGCCGTGCTGCTCAACTCACACCTGATCGGTGAGGTCGAGCGGGTCTGCGACCGGGTGGTGATCCTGGACCAGGGGCGGGTGGCCGCGTCGGGGACGCTCGACGAGCTGTTGGGACAGTCGGAGCTGCGCCTCGAGCTCACCGGCGTCACCGATGCGGTCCATGCGCGCCTCGCGCGCGTCGGCCACGTGGAGCGCTCCGGAGACCGGTACGTCGTCGCGTTGGGCACGCGGGCCGAGCCGGCCGCAACGCCCGACCTGGTCGCCGAGCTCGTCGCCGACCTGGTGCGCGCGGGCGCCCGGGTGCACGCCGTCGAACCCGCGCGGATCACGCTCGAGGAGCGGCTGCTCGGCATCCTGCGAGACCCGGCGGGTGCCGACTCATGAGCGACACGACGGTGCCCAGCGTGCTGGTGCCAGGCTCGGCTCGCACTGCCCTGCTGATCGCCGGGCTCACGCTGCGCGAGGCGGCCCGGCGGCGGGTGCTGCTCGCGCTGATCGTGCTGACGGCACTCCTGCTCCTGCTGAGCGGGTGGGGCTTCTCGCGGCTCGGCGCGGAGGCGGACACCGGCTCGATGACCAGCGGGGAGGTCCGCCTCGTCGCCTCCCAGCTGCTCAACCTGGTGATGTTCGGCTTCAGCCTCGTCGCCGCTCTCGGCACCGCGTTCCTCGCCGGTCCGACGCTGGCCGGCGAGACCGAGTCGGGCATCGCCCTGTCGGTGCTGGCCCGGCCGGTACGCCGCTCGGCGGTGCTGCTCGGCAAGTGGCTCGGCCTCGTCGGTTTCGGCGTCGGCTTCGTCGTCCTCGCCGGGCTGACCCAGTGCTTGATCGTGCTGGCCGCCGCTGACTACTGGCCACCCCGGCCGGCGATCGCCCTGGGGCTTCTGGCGGCCCAGACCGTCGTGCTGCTCACCCTCACGTTGCTGCTCGCGACGGCGGTCTCGCCGATGGCTTCCGGGGTCGTGGCGATCGGGCTCTTCGGAGCCACGTGGGTCGCGGGGGTCGTCGGCGGCATCGGGGCCGCGCTCGACAACGACGGGCTCGCCCGGATCGCGGCGGTCTCGCGGATGGTCCTCCCGACCGACGGGCTCTGGCGCGGCGCGATGAACGCCTTCCAGGATCCCTCCGTGATCGTCACGTGGGGTGGACAGGACGTCGAGGCGTTCCCGTTCCTGAGCATCGCCCCGCTGACGTGGGGCTACCTGGTCTGGGTCGTCGTGTGGCTCTGCATGGTCGGCGGGCTGGCCGCCGCAGCGTTCGCACGCAAGGACCTCTGACCCGGTTGGCTCTTCGGTGTGGACCTCGAGTCCGCTGATTGGGTACGAGTGGACATGGGCGACGACCAGAGCGGGCAGGAGCGGCTCGACCGCAACTGGGACGAGCTGCTCCAGGAGCTCCGCGTCACCCAGACCGGCGTGCAGATCCTCACCGGCTTCCTCCTGACGGTCCCCTTCTCGAGCAGGTTCGAGGAGCTCGACCGGTTGCAGCTGACGACGTACCTCGCCGTGCTCACGGGCGCGATCGCGACCACCGCCTTCGTGATTGCTCCGGTCGCCTTCCATCGGCTGCTCTTCCGCCAGAACCGGCGGGACTGGATCGTCGAGGCGGCCAACATCTGCGCCCGGGTCGGGTTGGTGCTCCTGGCCGTCACGGTGTCCGGTGCCCTGTTCCTCGTGTTCGAGATCGTCGTGGGTCTTGTCGTCGGCCTCGTCACCCTCGGCGTCACCCTGGTCTTCTTCCTCGTCCTCTGGGTCCTCGTCCCCCTGCGCAAGGACCGCCGGACACCGGGCTGACAGGCATGCGGTCGGGGTACGGGCGGGAGTGACCGCTGACCTCGTCTACGTCGTGGCCGGCGCCTCCCTCCTGCTCGCGGCCGTGCTGCCCGAGCTCCTCGGCAGCCGTGCCGTGTCCGCTCCGATCGTGCTCGTCGGTGTCGGACTGCTCCTCGGGCTGACGCCGCTCCCCGACGGTCTCCCGCTCGACCCGCAGGCCAACCGCGCGGTGATCGAGCACGTCACCGAGCTGACCGTCATCGTCTCGCTGATGGGCGTCGGGCTCGCTCTCGACCGGCCACTCCAGCCCAGGCGTCCTGAGTCGTGGCGGGCGTGGTCACCGACCTGGCGCCTGCTGCTCGTGGCGATGCCGTTGTGCATCGGCGGCGTCGCGCTGCTGGGCTGGTGGGCCGGGCTCGCACCCGCCGCGGCGCTGCTGCTGGGGGCCGCCCTGGCCCCGACCGACCCCGTGCTCGCGTCGGACGTGCAGGTGGGCGGGCCGCAGACGGGCGACCACGAGGTCGAGGAGTCCGACGAGGTGCGGTTCACGCTCACGTCGGAGGCCGGGCTCAACGACGGCCTCGCCTTCCCCTTCGTGTACGCCGCGATCCTGGCGGCGACGGTGGGCTCGGTGTCCGACTGGTGGCTCGAGTGGCTCGGTTGGTACCTCGTCGGCAAGGTCGTGGTCGGCGTCCTCGTCGGCGGCGCCGTCGGCTGGACCCTCGCGCACGTCGCCTTCCGGTCCCGTACGGCGGCCCTGCGCGTCGCCGACCGAGGGGAGGCGCTCGTGGCGATCGCCGCCCTGGTGGCGGCGTACGGCCTCGGCGAGGTCTGCGGCGGCTACGGCTTCCTGTCTGTCTTCGCGTGCGCCATGACCTTCCGCTCGGCCGAGCGCACCCACGACTACCACGCTGCGATGCACGACGTGGTGGAGCGGCTCGAGCGGCTCCTCACCCTCTTCGTGCTGCTCGTCCTCGGCATCGCGCTGACCCGCGGCCTGCTGGAGAGCCTCGACTGGAGGGGGGTGGCGATCGGACTCGGGCTGCTGCTCGTCGTCCGACCGCTGGCCGGACGACTGGCTCTCATCGGCGGCCCGGCGCCCGCCCGGGCGGGACACCTCACCGGCCCGGAACGCTGGGCGGCGGCGTTCTTCGGCATCCGCGGCGTGGGCTCGCTCTACTACCTGGCGTACGCCGCCGGCGAGTCCGACGTGCTCGCTGACGACTGGCTGTGGTCGACGATCGGCTTCACCGTGGTGGCGTCCGTGCTCCTGCACGGCATCCTCGCGACGCCCGTGCTGCGCCGGCTCGAGGCCGCCGCGTGATGCCGCCAGGGCCGCCCGGGACGGCGAATGCGCTGGCTGGGCACCCGCGGCCCGCCTACCGTAGTAGTCGATAGGACTCAGGAAGGGGGCTCGACCATGACCGCGACCAACGTGTCGCTGCTCAACGCCTCCTTCGAGCCGCTCGGCAACGTCACCTTCCAGCACGCCGTGAAGATGCTCTTCCGCCAGGTCGCCACCGTCGAGGAGGCCCACGAGAGTCGGATGATCGGCCCGCACCCGTGGCCCCGGGTGATCCGGCTGGTGCGCTACGTCGCCGCGACCTGGATGTACCGGCCGGCCACCTGGTCCCGCCGGGGCGTCTTCGTCCGCGACCGGCACCGGTGCGGCTACTGCGGGGCCCGGGCCACCACGATCGACCACCTGCTCCCCCGCAGCCGTGGCGGCGGATGGACCTGGCTCAACACCGTCGCCGCCTGCGCGTCGTGCAACCACCGCAAGGCCGACCGCACGCCGGCCGAGGCCGGGCTCCGGCTGCGGGTACGCCTCACCGAGCCCACTCGCGCCCAGCTGGCCGCGCTCGTGGCGCTCCACGGTGTGTGATTTCCACGGTGTTTGACTGACCGTTCAGTTTGGTCCAGCATCGACCCATGGTGAGCGCCGACGTCGTCGTGGTGGGCGGCGGCACCATCGGTGCCTGGACCGCTTGCTTCCTCGCCGAGGCCGGCCGGCGCGTGGTGCTGGTCGAGGCCGACACCCTGGGCAGCGGCGCGAGCCGCTGGGCCGCCGGGATGGTGCGCGCGCAGGGCGGCACCGAGGCCGCGATCCGGCTCGGGCTCTTCAGCCGGGAGTTCTACGCCGGCCAGCGGGGGCGATACCCGCTCGACTCGGGCTTCGTCGCCCAGGGCTACCTGATGCCGTGCTTCAGCGAGACCGACGTCGCCGCGGCCCACGAGCGGATCGCCCTGCAGCGCTCGCTCGGGGTCGACGTCGAGTGGTGGGACGCCGACGAGGTCGACCGGCGCAGGACCGGGATCGCGCCGGGTGCGACCAGCGGGGCGTCGTACGCCGCTGGTGACGGCTACGTCGACGCCCCGCGCAACGTGCTGGCCTACTCAGCAGCACTGGTCGCGCTGGGGGTGGACGTGCGCGAGCGCTCGTCGTTCACCGGGCTGCTGGTCGACGGCAACGGCGCGGTCGGGATCGAGACCACCTCGGGGCCGGTCGAGGCCGGGGCCGTCATCCTGACCGGAGGACCCGACCTCGGCACCGTCGGTGCGGCAGCGGGCGCCAAGGTCTTCACCGGCGGCACCCGCCACCAGGTCGTGGTCACCGAGCGCGTGCCCGGCACCGACCCCCGCGACCTGCCGATGGTCTTCGACGTCTCGGCCGGGATCTACTGGCGCCCGGGCGAGGAGGGCGGCCTGCTCTGGGGGATGAGCAACCCCGACGAGCAGCCGGGGCGCGCGCAGAACTTCGACACGGCGTACTACGAGCTGATGCAGGCGCGGATCGAGACGCTCTACCCCGCTGCGGCCGGGCTCGGGCTGCGGCGTACGTGGGCGGCCACCATCGACTACACCCCCGACCACCTGCCGATCATCGGTCCTCTGCTCCGCGACGGTCGGCCCGTGCCGGGCGCCTTCGTCTCGAGCGCCGGCGGCCACGGGATGATGTGGGGTCCGGGGGTCTCCCGCGCGACCGCGGACCTCGTGCTGACCGGTCGCACCGACCTGCTCGACATCACCGACCTCGGCCTCGACCGCTTCGACGCCGACGGGCGCAGCCGCGTGGCTGCCGACCCCATCGCCCTGCCCTTTCCTGCGACGAGCAGCTGAGACCGGGGAACGAAGTCGCGGAGAGGGCGTGTCGAAACGCGGTGAGACGTACGCCGACGGAGGGGACGCCGCGGAACCCCCGACAGGTAGGTTCGGCTGCGTGGTCGAGCTGACGCAGGGACAACAGCTGCGGGTGGAGCGCGCGGACGGTACGCCGCTGCGCGAGGTGCGCCTCGGGCTCGGCTGGGACAAGGAGCGCAACGCCGGGTTCATCGGCTCCGGCGCACCGGACGTCGACCTGGACGCGACGGCGGTGCAGTTCGCCGGCGACCAGCTCTTCGACCTCGCCTTCTACAACAACCTGGCGACCCGCGACGGTTCGGTCGTGCACCTCGGCGACAACAAGACGGGAGCCGGGGAGGGCGACGACGAGCAGCTCACCCTCGACCTGTCGAAGGTCTATCACCGCGTCGACACCATCGTGCTGATGGTCAGCAGCTATCAGGGTCACAGCCTCGAGTGGGTGGCCAACGCCTACTGCCGGCTGCTCGACGGGCTCGACGACGACGCGACGGAGGTGGCTCGCTACACCCTCACCGCCGGCCCGCCCGAGACCGGCGTGGTGATGGCCAAGCTCACCCGTGACGGTGCAGGGTGGACGCTGCACACCATCGGTCGCGGGATCGCGGCGAAGGTCCCGACCGACGCGATCGACCTGCTACGCGCCTTCGTCTAGTCCGGCCGCCGAGGGGGATCCCTTGCCCGTCTACGTCAACCGCTCCATCGTCAGCTGGGCGCTCGGCGTGGCCGGAGCGTCGCTGGTGGTCAAAATCCTGCTGCACCACGTGTTCCGGTTCGAGCCGGTCGACCAGACGTCGGTGCACAACGCCCTGGTGTCCAGCGCGATCTTCGTGCTCGGCTTCGTCCTCGTCGCCACCATCTCGGACTACAAGGAGAGCGAGCGGATCCCCGGCGACTTCGCGGGCAACGTCGAGGACCTCTTCAACGACGCGGCCGAGCTGCGCAAGGCCTACGACTTCGACCTCGAGCCCTTCCGCCGCAACCTGGTCGCGCTGCTCGACTCGTTCCGGCACGGCACCCGTGAGGGGCGGCGCGAGTCGCGACGCCTGATGGGCGACCTGCACACGACGTTCGGGCAGATGAACGCCGCCGGCGTACCGCCCAACTACGTCACCAAGCTCAAGCAGCAGGAAGCCGTCCTGATGACCCAGCTGAGCCGGGTGAACTACATCCAGCGGGTGCAGTTCATCCCGTCGGCGATGCTCCTGGTCCGGCTGATCACCGCCACCATCATCGTGATCCTGCTGCTGACCGAGGTGGACTCGTTCGCGGGCGGTGCGCTGATCGTCGCGACCTTCACCTTCCTGCTGGTCTACCTCCAGAGGCTCATCCAGGTGGTGAGCGTCCCGTTCCAGGACGAGGGCCACACCCGCGACGACGTCAGCCTCTTCCTCGTGCGCGAGGCGGCGGCGTACCTCGAGTCGAAGGCGCCCTCAACGGGGCAGCGCGACACGGGCGAGGACGGCGCTGCGGGCGGCGAGGAGCCGTTGCTGTAGGTAGCTCCACGCCGGGTCCACGAGCGCCCTGCCGACGTCGAGGTAGCGCATCGGACGGGCGCCGTACGTCGTCATCAGCGTCGGCCGGGCGCCGACCCGCACGATGGCGAAGCGGCCCGACGGCTTCTCACGGAACGCCACCCGCGCGGCGACCCCCTCGTAGAGCTCCGGGCTCGCGACGTCCTGCTGGGCGAGCGCGTTGCCGAGGCCGAAGATCACCCAACGGCCGTTCACCTTCTCGATCGGCTGCACGATGTGGGCGTGGTGGCCGTAGACGAGGTCGATCGCCTTGCTGCGGGTCAGCAGGTCAGCCACCCTGCGCTGCTCGTCGGTGATGGACGCGTAGCCGTCGGTGCCCCAGTGCAGCGCGACCAGCACGACCTCGGCGCCGGCCTCGCGTGCGGCCCGGGCGCGCGCCACGATCCTGGGCACGTCGATGAGGTCGACCGACCACGGCGCCTCCGAGGGGACCGGCAGGCCGTTCAGGCCGTACGTCGCCGACACCAGGCCGACCCGCACGGCGCGGCCGTCGGTCGTGGTCACCTCGACCAGGGCCGGCGTCGTCGACGCGCGTCGCGTGGCATAGGACCCGGTGTGCGCGAGACCGGTCCGGTCGAGGACGCCCACGGTGCGCACCAGGCCCTCGAACCCGGTGTCGACGGTGTGGTTGCTGGCGGTGGTGCAGGCGTCGTACCCCGCCCACTTCAAGGCGGGGGCGATCTGCGGTGGGGCTGAGAACCTGGGGTAGCCGCTGTAAGGACCCTGCGGCGGCGCGAGCGGCGTCTCGAGGTGGCAGACGGCCAGATCGGCACGCTCGATGGTGCGCCGCATCGGAGCGAGCATCGGGCGGAAGTCGAGCCGCCCGCCGCCGTCTCGGCGCGCGGTGTCCCACAGGCCCTCGTGCAGCAGCACGTCGCCGGTGAGGACCACGTCGAAGCGACGCGGCTCCTCGGCGGTCGCCGGCTCGTCGGCTTCGGGCTCGTCGGGCTGGTTTGCCGGAGCCTCGGCGGGATCCTCCACGACCTCGCCTGAGACGGGGACGAGTGCCGGTCGATCCGCCGCGCGCTCCCCCGGCGGCATGGGCGAGAGCGCAGCGGCCAGGAAGAGGCACACGAACGCCACCACGAGACCAAGCCGCACCGGCACACCTTGTCACGCAGGGACGTCCAGCGCGGGTCCTTCAGCGCGGGTCGTTCAGCGCGGGTCGTCCAGCGCGGGTCGTCCAGCGCGGGTCGTCCAGCGCGGGTCGTTCAGCGCAGGGTGAGCCAGATGCCGACCAGGCCGGGGATCGTGCCGAGCAGCAGCCAGAGCGAGACCGGACTGCGGCCATGGATGGCCCTGCCGGCCGCGACGGCGACGACGCCGAACAGGCCACCGATCACGCACAGCCCGACCCGGTCGCCGGTGCGGGCGTCGTCGATGTGGAAGGAGCCGATCACGATGCCGACGGCCAGGTGCAGGATCGTGGTGACCGCGAGCACCGAGATCACCCAGCGCTGCACCTGGGTCAGCGCATGGTCGGCGGCAGCCGCATCCACCTGCGGGCGCGGAGCCGCCGGGTCGATCAGGTGCTTGCGGCGCTTCTCCGTCACGACCCCATCGTCGCAGGCACAGCTCGAGCCTCAGTCGGCGAGGCGGACAGCCGGGCGCGCCTCGTAGCGGATCTCCTCGCACGACTGGTTGGTGTCGTCCCAGTCGTCCTTCGGATCGCGCGCCCCGACGATCACGACGACGTCGTGGTCGACGTTCGGCTTCCCGCAGTAGATCTCGTCGCGGTCGCCGTCCGGGAACAGGTAGACCGTGTCGCTCCCCTCCTCGGGGTAGACCATGTCGGCCCCGTCGCCGACGTAGAGGACGTCGTCCTGCTCGTCGCCCTTGACGATGTCGTCGCCCGGGCCGTCATGGATGACGTCGCGGCCGAAGCCGCCGTTGATGACGTCGCGGCCGGCCCCGGCGTCGATCCAGTCGTCGCCGACCGCGCCGATCATCTGGTCGCGACCGACGCCGCCCAGCAGCCGGTCGTTGCCGAGGACGCCGTTGACCTTGTCGTCGCCGGCCCGGCCCTTGATCGTGTCGGCGTCCTTGGTGCCGACGAGTCGCTCGCTGCGCTTGCTGCCGTCGATGCCGTCGGCGTGGGCCGGCGCCGAGGCCGCCCAGGCCGCGAAGACCGCGACGAGGCTGGAGAGGGCGAGGGTGAGCAGGGTCCGAGAGGGGGAATTCATGGGGGGAGTCCTTCAGTGGTGGATCACGCCTGACATCCCCCGAACCGCCAGGCTAACCAGAGTTCACATCCGGGTCACCCACCCGAACGCAACCGACCGTTATGCGGGTCGGGAGGCCACGAGCACACCGATCTTGTCGATGCGGTGCTCAGGGTTGCCGAACTCGTCGGACACGAACGGGCGCGACGCCGTCTCGACGACCACCCGCTCCCCCACCCGCGGCGCGACGAGGCGGAGCAGGGCGAGCACCCTTCGACGGTACGTCGGCGCCGGCTGCTCGATCTTGCGCGGCGACACGCGGCCGATCTCCCCGACCCGGGACCTGAGTCCGGATACAAATGGTCTCGGCCCCGCAAAGTATGAGTTTGCGGGGCCCGAACTATCTTCGAGCGCCAACTTTTCGAGCGCCAACGTCGCGGGGCCCGCAAATAGGTGAAGGCCACCAAGTATGAGTTGGTGGCCTTCGGCGTCTTCCGGGCCGAAGCCCTTCTGACAGGACAGTTCTACGCCCGCGCCGGTCGCCCGCGCAAGAGCCTGCGGGCACCAATTTCGCGGCGTACGGCGTGTCTCTCAGGACACGCCGGTGGCGGCCGCGAGGTGGGCGTTGATCTCGCCCAGGATGCGGTCCTTGACGTCCTCGGGAGCGAAGCTGGCGACCACTCCGGCTCGCGCCAGGTCGGCCACGCCCGCCTCGTCGAGACCGAGCAGGTCGGCGGCGATCTCGTACTCCCGGTCGAGCGTGGTCCCGAACATCGGCGGGTCGTCGGAGTTGATCGTGACGGTCACGCCTGCCTCGACGAAGGCGCCCAGCGGGTGCTCCTCGAGAGACGCGACGGCACGCGTGGCCACGTTGGAGGACGGACAGACCTCGAGCGGGATGCCGGTCTCGGCGAGGTGCGCGAGCAGCGCGGGATCCTGGGCCGACGAGGTGCCGTGGCCGATGCGCTCGGCGCCGAGCAACCGGAGCGAGTCCCAGACGGTCTCGGGCCCGGTCGTCTCGCCGGCGTGCGGCACGCTGTGCAGCCCCGCGGCCCGTGCGGCGTCGAAGTGCGGCTGGAACCACGCCCGTGGCACCCCGATCTCTGGTCCGCCGAGGCCGAAGGCCACCAGGGCATCGGGCCGGTGGTCCAACGCGTAGGTGAGCGTCGCGTCCGCGCCCTGGATGCCGTCCTCGCCGGGGATGTCGAAGATCCAGCGCAGCACCAGCCCGAAGTCACGCTCGGCAGCGACGCGGGCGTCCTCGATCGCCTCGGTGTAGGCCTCGATCGGCATCCCCACACCCTCCCGAAACGGCAGGACCGAGGTGTACGGCGTGCAGGTGAGCTCGGCGTACCGGATGTGCTGCTCCTCCGCCATCTCGCGGGCGACCTCGTAGGTCAGCAACCGGATGTCCTCGGGTGTCTTCACCAGGGCGACCACGGCGAGGTAGACCTCGATGAAGTGCGCGAAGTCGCGGAACGCGAAGAAGTCCTTGAGGTCGTCGAGGTCGGTGGGGACCGTGCCCGGATGGCGTGCCGCCAGCTCGGAGACGATCCGCGGCGACGCCGAACCGACGTGGTGGACGTGCAGCTCGGCCTTCGGCAACCCGACGATGAACTCCCTCATGCTCATCCGGCAGATGCTGCCGAACCCGCCGACCCGCCGCCAACTCCTCGACCCGGTGGTCGAGCAGCCGGACGCGCCGGTGGTCGAGCAGCCGGACGCGCCGGTGGTCGAGCAGCGAGCTTGCGAGCGATCAGTCGAGACCACCTACAGGTCACCCCCCGAGCGCGTCGAGCACCGCCTGCGCCGGGTCTCCGCCCATCCGCTCGCCGTCGACGAAGACCGTGGGCGTGCCGTTCACGCCGTTCCGGGACATCGCGTCCGTGGCGTTCTTGATCCACTGGGCGTAGGCCTTGTCCTCGATCGGTTCGCGCACGGTCGACTCCTCCGCGCCGGCGGCCACCGCGTCCGCGATCAGCTCGGCGTCCTCAGGACCTGCGGTGCCCTCGGCCGGCTGGGCGGCGTACAGCTGGTCGTGGAGCGTCTTGAACGCGTCCACCCCGCCGGAGTCGAGGGTGGCGAGCAGGGCGTTGAGCGCTCGCGAGGAGTACTCGTTCTCCGACTCGCCGTCGAGGAAGGACACCATGCGGTACTCGACCTGAACCTGCCCGGCGTCGATGGCGTCGTTGAGCCGATCACCCACGGCGGCCTCGAGCCCGGCGCAGATCGGGCACTGGAGGTCCTCGTACAAGGTGATCGTCACAGGCGCGTCCGCGTCGCCGACCACGACGCCGTAGTCGGCGGTCACGGCATCGGGAGCCGCTGCCTCGCTCGACCCGGGCACCACGGCGGCAGCCTCGCCCGTGGTGTCGCGCGAGGCCTGCACGGCGATGCCGATGCCCAGCACGACGGCCAGCACGGCCACGACGACTCCCCCGACGACGAGCCGGCGCTTGCGCTGCTCCTGCCGCTGTCGCTCCAGAGCAGCGGCCTCGCGGGCCTTGCGGCGGTCATCGGCCTTGGACATCGAGGATCCTCTCGGGTGAGGGTGCGGGGGTCGGGAAGAGCACTGCGTCGAGCGAGTACGGCGTCACTGGCCGCCACACGAGCCAGCCGGACAGCGCCAGGAGCCCGATGTCGCGGGCGATCTCCCACGGGTACGCCGACGACGCACCTTCCTTGGCGCCGACACCCCCGAAGCACCCGCACTCGATCTCGAGCCCGCGGGCCCAGGCGGAGGCGATGCCGATCACGAAGGCGACCAGGAGGAGGGCGCTGACGACGGCCGCCGGCCTGGTCAGGAGGCCGGCGACGAGGAGCAGCCCCACCAGGATCTCCAGCAGCGGCAGCCCATGGCCCACGAGGGTGACCGCTGACTCGGGCAGCAGGTCGTAGGCGCGCACGGCGCGGACGCTCGCGGCGGGGTCGGGCAGCTTGATCAGGCCTGCGGCGATCCACACTCCGCCGGTGACCAGGCGCGCGAGGACGCCCAGGGCAACGGCGTACTTGGGAGGCACACCTCCGGACTCTAGGCAGCGCGCCTGAACCGAGTCTGAGGAACCGGCGGGCCCAAAGTCCTCAATTGTCGTGAGATCCGGCCCTGGGCAGCCTCCGGCTCTGTCCGCCCGATGGGTAGGGTGGGCCCGCGATGAGTGAGCGTCTGGTGTGGATCGACTGCGAGATGACAGGCCTCGACCTGGGCGTCGACGCCTTGGTCGAGGTGGCGGCCCTGGTCACCGACTTCGACCTCAACGTGCTCGGCCCTGGGGTCGACATCATCATCAAGCCCCCTGCCGAGGCGCTCGAGCAGATGGGCGACTACGTGCGCCAGATGCACGAGGCCTCAGGGTTGCTCGCGGAGCTCGATCACGGGACGACCCTGCTCGACGCCGAGGAGCAGGTGCTGGCCTTCGTCCAGTCTCAGTGCGGGCCGCACAGCCGCCCGCCGCTGGCGGGCAACTCGGTGGCCACGGACCGCGCCTTCCTGTCGCGTGACATGCCTTTGCTGGAGCAGTTCCTGCACTACCGGATCGTCGACGTCTCCTCGATCAAGGAGCTGTCACGCCGGTGGTTCCCGCGTGCCTACTTCCAGGCACCGGCCAAGCGCGGCAACCACCGCGCCCTGGCCGACATCCAGGAGAGCATCGAGGAGCTGCGCTACTACCGCGACACCGTCTTCGTGCCTGCGCCCGGGCCTGACAGCGACACCGCGCGGGAGGCGGCCCTGCGTCACGGGGGCGCCATCACCGGACTCACCGGCGACGACGAGGACGAGCCCGAAATTGTCGGGTCCGGACTGGCTCCCGATTCCGCGGCACAGGCTCCGGCACCGTAGACTCTTCCCGGCTCCGCACGGCGGGGCCGCATGGTGGGTATAGCTCAGCTGGTAGAGCGCCGCCTTGTGGTGGCGGATGTCGCGGGTTCAAGTCCCGTTACTCACCCCATTCGTGTCGAGCCCCGGTCCGCCTAGCGGGCCGGGGCTCGCGCGCTCCGGAGCACCGCAGCGCGGGTCCGTCACGCCGTCATGAATCGCTTGCCACCGCGTCTCATCGGCGGGCCGTACGCCAGCGGCCCGGTCTCATGGGGGGGACGACATGCGGAGCACCAGGTCCGGACAGCACGCCTACGTGGTCGCGGGAGTGTTGCTCGCGCTCCTCCTGACGGTCCCCGCGTCAGCCCACAAGCCCAAGGACAAGGCAAGCGGCCGGGCTGACACGCTCGTCGGCACCACCGGTCCGGACGTGATCGACGCCAAGGCGGGCAACGACACCGTCATGACGTACGAAGGTGACGACCTGGTCAAAGGACAGGCCGGCAACGACACCGTCGACGCAGGGGCGGACGACGACCTGGTCCTGCTCCACGCCGGTGACGACCTCGCGCTCGGCGGTCCGGGGCGGGACCGGCTGCTCGGGCACGCGGGCAACGACCATCTCGACGGTGGTGACGACGCGGACGGGCTCGTCGGCATGGCGGGGGTGGACCAGCTCATCGGCGGCACCGGCGACGACGATCTCCAGGGAGCGGCCGGAGATGACACCTTGGATGGCGGCGACGGGGACGACCACGTGTCCGGTGGCGTCGGCAACGATCGCATCGACGCCGGTCTCGGTGCCGACGAGCTGGACGGCGGCGTCGGCGACGACACCCTCATCGACGGACCTGGGGACGACAAGATGACCGGCGACCCGGGCAACGACACGATCTTCCTCGGCAGCGGATACGACGAGGTCAACAGCGAGGAGGGCGGCGACGTCGTCTACGTGCTCCTCGACGGCTCCGTCGACAACATCTACTGCGGGGCCGGGATCGACCGGGTCTACCTCGTCGGTGGGCGCGACCCGCTCGACACGGTCGGCGGTGCGGCTCCGTGGCTCTGCGAGACGGTCGAGGTCATCGCCACCCCACCGTCCGGCTGGCCTTACTGAGCGCGCCGCAGGATGCGCGCGACCTCGGTCTGGTCGCTCGTCTGCGCGTGCTCGAGCGCCGTGACGCCGTCGCCATCGGCGATCGACGCGTCCGCGCCGGCGTCGAGAAGGATCCGCACGATCTTCTGATAGGACACCGAGCCGTCGCCCAGGATCACCGCCTCGAGCAGTGCGGTCCAGCCGAGGTCGTTGACGTGGTTGACGTCGATACCGGTGCGCACCACCCGGCGTACGTAGTCGACGTGGCCACGTTCGCTGGCGGGGATCACCGAGACGCCGCCGAACCGGTTGCGGATCGTCAGGTCCGGCCGGGCGGGAAGCAGTGCCTCCAGCATCGCGACCGACCCGGTCACGCCGGTCACGAGCCACGGGGTGTCGTGAATGGCGTCGAGGGCGTCGGGGTCGGCGCCGAGAGCAACCAGCAGGCGTGCGACGGCCACCCGGTCATGGGTCGCGGCCAGCAGCAGCGGCGTACGCCGGTCGGCGTCGCGAGTCTCGAGCCGCGCACCCGCCCGCAGCGCCAGGGCGGCGGCGTCCCCGTCACCGGACCGGGCCGCGTCCAACAGGCGTCGTTCGGCGGTGGACCGGTCGAGGGGTCGCCCGTCCTGGGCGGACGCCACCTCGATGAGCCTGGCGAGGTCGTCGAAGCCTCGGGCGCGCGCGTACGCCAGGGGTGTGGCGCCGTCGCGAGGCGACTCGATGTCGACGTCCACTCCCCCGGCGACCAGCACCCGGACGGTGTCGAGATAGCGCTCGGTGCCGTCGCCGAGGTGCACGGCCTCGTGCAGCGCGGTCCAGCCCAGGTTGTTGACGTGGTCCTTGTCGATCCCCGCCCGCAGCAAGCGGCCGACGACGTCGGCGTGCCCACGCTCGGCGGCACGGATCAGGCCGGTGCCGTTGAAGCTGTCCTTGTCGTCGACAGCGGCTCCGTGGCGCAGGGTGAGCTCCAGGAGCTCGAGGTGGCCCTCACTCGTCGCGATCAGGTAGGCGCTCTGCTGGGTTTCGTCCTTCGCGTTGACATCGGCGCCGCGCTCGACCAAGCGCCGGGCCCGGAGCACGTCGCCGGCCCAGGCGGCGGCTCGCAACCGCTCGTCCAGACGGGCCTGCTCGACTTCGGAAGGCTGCGGGGTCTGCTCGGGTTCGGGGACGGCGGCCTCGGTCCGCGTGGAGTCGGCCGTCGGGGACTGGGTCGGAGCAACGCTGGGGGTCGGCGCCCCACCGGCTCCCGGGTCCCCCGGGGAGCAGGCGACCAGGACCAGGGCTGCGCACGCCAGCAGACCGAGCCTCACGTCTGGTCCGCGGGTGCGGGACCCAGCCCGGCCATGGGGCCGGCGCTCGGGCCGGTGCTCGGGAGGGCCTCAGCGATGTCGGGGCGGGTCCCCTTGAGGAGTGCGACCAGCTCGGCGACCTGGATGCCTAGGTCGTCGACCTCCTCGCTGGTCTCCGCGGAGACGGTGTCCACCAGCCACGACGCGATCGTGGCGGTGACGGTGCCAAGCACGGCGATGCCGGCGATCATCAGGCCGACGTCGACGAGACGGCCGCCCGCTGTCACGGGGTAGCGGTCGCCGTAGCGGTCCAGGTCGGGGTCGACGATCGGCCAGGCGTAGGCGCCCAGGAAGAGCACCGCGGCGAAGGCGAGCGGCCACTCGGTCCGGCGCTCCCACGTCTGCGTCGTCACGCGATCACTCTAGGACCGGTCGACGGCCCGATGGGGGTGCCTCGTGTCGTGCCGGAAAGCGCGCGCCGAGGTCAGTGGACGGTGGTGACCTTGACCGCGCTCACGTGGGCGGCGTCGGCGACGAGGCTGAGGGAGACGCCGCTGCCGCTGCAGAAGACCCGCAGGACGGTCTCGGCGGCGAAGGTCTGCGCGTGCCCGAAGGTGAAGGTGCTGCGGTCACCGACGCCGGCGACCGCGAGGACGGAGCTCTGCGTCCCCGTGCCGACCGCGACCGCATCGGCCTGAAGGCTGCAGGTGGCGGTGGCGGCGAGCCCGGTGTTGACGACGAGGGCGCCCGCGTTGACGACGTACGTGCCGGCGGGGACGGTCACCTGGGCGACGCTGGCGCCACCGCTGGGCACCGAGACCCCGTCGCCGTCGTCGAACCACACGTCGGTCGTGCCGGGGTCACCCTTGTCGCCCTTCGCGCCTTGCGCACCGTCGTCACCCTTGGGGCCTTGGGCGCCGTCGTCGCCCTTGGGGCCCTGGTCGCCGTCGTCGCCCTTGACGCCCTGCAGGCCGGTGAGTCCCTGCCCGCCCTGGACTCCTTGGGGTCCTTGGGGACCGGTCGCTCCGGCGGGGCCGGCCACGCCGGTCTGCCCGGTCGGGCCGGCAGGTCCTACCGGGCCGGAGATCTTCACGCCCGGAGCGAGGTCTCCCGCGGCGATCGTGCCGTTCTTGATGTGCTTGCCCTTGAGGGTGCCGCGCTTCACGTCGTTGCCGGTGATGGTCCGGTCCTTGACGTCCTTGCCGGTGAGGGAGCCGTTCTTGACGTCGGCACCGGTGACCATGCCGGCCGCGAAGGAGGCCGAGCCGATCCCGAGGGCGGCGACGGTGGTGACGGCGACGAGCGCCGGAGTGGACGATCGGGCCCAGCGCAGCGCCCTCGAGAAGGGGTTGCGCGGCGTTTGGGCAGGCGGCAGCGAACGAGGCATTGGGGGGCTCCTCGGGTGAGGTCGGGTTCTGTTGGCGTAGGTACTGCTTGCTAACAGGACCACACAACAGCCCGACGATGACGCGAAAGGACGCAAATGCACCCGTTAGGGTGATCCTGACGATCTGTCGTCCGGTGATCGCACTCGCTCAGTGGTGTCCGGGGATGTGCCCGAAGTGACCCTTCTGGAAGTCCTCGTAGGCCTGCAGCACCTCGGCCTTGGTGTTCATCACGAACGGCCCGGCCCACGCCAGGGGCTCCCGGATGGGGCGACCGCCGACCACGACGACGTCCAGCTTGGGCGACCGGCTCTCCTGGGTCTTGTCGGCCTCGATCGTGAGGTAGTCGCCCGCGCCGAACAGCACGGCCTGACCCTGGCGCACCGGCCTGCGGTCGGTGCCGACGGTGCCGCTGCCGTTGAGGACGTAGCCGAGCGCGTTGAACTCCGGGTCCCACGGGAGCTCGAGGCGGCTGCCCGGCTCCAAGGTGGAGTGCACGAGCGCCATCGGCGTGTACGTCGATCCCGGCCCGGTCACCGGCGCCTCGGCGCCGTCGACGGCCCCGGCGATGACCCGCACCAGCACGCCCGCGTCGGAGGTGGTGGTGAGGCCGACCTGGGCCGAGCGGATGTCCTGGTACTTCGGGTTGTTGAGCTTGGCGTCGCGCGGCAGGTTCACCCAGAGCTGGAGGCCGTGGAACAGACCACCCGACTGGACCAGCCACTCGGGCGGCGCCTCGATGTGGAGGATGCCGGCGCCGGCGGTCATCCACTGGGTGTCGCCGTTGGTGATCGTGCCGCCGCCGCCGTGGCTGTCCTGGTGGTCGAAGGTGCCGTCGATGATGTAGGTGACGGTCTCGAAGCCGCGGTGCGGGTGCCATGGCGTGCCCTTGGGCTCTCCCGGCGCGTACTCCACCTCACCCATCTGGTCCATCATGATGAACGGGTCGAGGTGGGCCATGTCGATCCCGGCGAACGCCCTCCGCACCGGGAAGCCCTCCCCCTCGAAGCCCGTCGGAGCGGTCGTCACCTGCCACACCGGGCGCGGCTGGTCGCCCAGACCGGGGCTCTTCAAGCGCGGCAGGACACTCAAGTCGTCGACGGTGATCGCGGGCATCCGAGGCTCCTCAGGGGTGATGGTCGGTGTTGCCAGGTCCAACGGTAGTTGAAATCTCAATATTCCGCAGAGCGGCCGCCGGGCAGGCTCATCGTGACGATCGCGCGCCCGCTCCCCTTCGATTTCGAGCGCGCGCCGCCCGCTGGTAACGTTGACGGCGCTTCACCACACGCGCCATTAGCTCAATTGGCAGAGCAGCTGACTCTTAATCAGCGGGTTCGGGGTTCGAGTCCCTGATGGCGTACCAACCCGAAGTCGAAGCCGCAGGCCGTCTGACCTGCGGCTTTGCCGTTTCAGAACCCGCTGACGCATAGTCAACGGTCACGAGGAACGACCGGGAACACGTGCCGCGATCATTTGGCTGCTGGCTGCACGCGATGACTGTGCCTTCGGTGGCATCCAGGCCGCCCGCCGAGAAGGCAGGGCACATGCCGGCGACGGATAGCCGGCGGCCACTGAGCTGCAGAGGTGCCAGCCACCTGTCGACGTCGTGCCTGAACGGGCCGGCGCCAGAGATCGTCGAAGCAAGGTGGCTCAAGTCCGCCGACTCAATCGCTGGGACGTCATGCTGTCTCGCGGATCGCTGATCATCGGTACGCACCGCCTTGACGTCCAACTCCGCTGGGCCAAGAGGGACTCCCGGCAGCCGCTAGCAGCCGTAAGCCTGAGACGAACACCCTGCAGCCGAGATGGCGCGGGAGCATCAGATTGTCACAGGCCAGCGTCACAAACCTCGGCACCTATTGCAGTCACATGACGTTGACGAGCCGCCCGTTGCCCTGATCCTGCGGTGCTGCCAACCATGGCGAGACGAGCATCCTCGACACTGCTAGGAGATCTCATGCGAGCGAAGCAGTCATGGCGCATGACGGCGGCCTGCACGGCACTCGTCCTCGGGCTAACCGCATGCGGGGGTGGGGACGACGACTTGGACGAGGGCGAAGGCAGCTCTGAGATGCCGGCTGGCGCCGCGGGAGGGACGTACTCGGCCGAGCTGACGGAGCCCACGTTCCTCGCTCCTGCGTCGAACTGCTACGAGTCCGAGTGCAGCGCCGTCCTTGACCTCATCAACGACCCTCTGGTCAGCACCGACTTCGAGTCGGGCGAGCTGATCTACGACGGCCTGGCCGAGGAGGTCTCCTCCAACGAGGACCAGACGGTCTGGACGATCACGCTCAAGGAGGGGCGCACGTTCCACAACGGTGAGCCAATCGATGCTGAGTCGTTCGCCCGCGCGTGGAACTTCTCGCAGAACCCCAAGAATGCTCAGGCCACTGCCGGCTTCATGTCCCGAATCGAGGGCGCTGGCGAGGGGCCGGAAGCGGCGGGGATAAAGGTCGTGGACGAGCAGACCCTGGAGGTGACGCTGAAGAGCCCGTTCTCGCAGTTCGGGCAGATGCTCAGCTACGCCCCAGCATTCGCACCCATTGCCCAGGAGTGCTTCGACGACGTGGACGCGTGCAACGAGCAGCCGATCGGAACCGGCGCCTACCAGATGACCCAGCCATGGGCGCACGACCAGCAGGTCACGGTCGAGCGGTGGGCCGACTATGAGGGTGAGCAGCCCGCGATGGCGGATTCGGTCGACTTCAAGATGTTCACGACGCCGACCGCGGCCTACCGTGACTTCCAGAACGGAGGCCTCGATGTGCTGAGCCTGGCCCCGGAGGTCTACCTCCAGGCGAAGGGCACTCTCGGTGACGCGATCATCGAGAAGCCCACCGCATCGCTGACCTACCTCGGCTTCCCCGTCGGCGCCGCGCCCTACGACAACAAAAAGGTCCGGCAGGCCATCTCGATGGCGATCGACCGGCAGCTCATCGTCGAGCAGGTGCTCAACGGTCTGGCCTACCCCTCTACGGACATCGTGACGCCGCCGATCCCCGGCTCGCGTGACGACGCGTGTGAGTACTGTCAATTCGACCCCGAGCGGGCCAAGCAGCTCCTCAAGGAGTCCGGCGTGGACCCCGAAGGCATGACGCTGCAGTACTACTTCAACGCCGGTGCTGGCCACGACGCGTGGGTCGAGGCGGCGGCCCGTCAGGTGCAGGAGACGCTCGGCTTCGACTACGAGCTGAACTCGACCGAGTGGGCGCAGTACCTCGAGCTGCTCGACGGTGGCGACTTCGAGGGCCCGTTCCGGCTCGGCTGGTCGCTCGACTACCCGTCGCCGGAGAACTACATCCGACCGATCGTGGGCACCGGCGGTGACTCCAATTACACCGGTTACTCCAACCCGGAACTGGATGCCCTGGTGGCCGCGGCAGACGCCGCACCCTCGCTCGAGGAGGCCATTGAGCTCTACCAGCAGGCAGGCGACCTCGCCCTCGAGGACATGCCAATCATCCCGATGTGGAGCGGCGGCACAGCGATCGCCCACTCGGAGGAGATCGGCAACGTTCGGTTCGACGTGGGGGAGGGTGAGATCGCGTACGGCGAGATCACCGTCCAGCAATGAGCCTCTAGCAACACCGAGCGTCTGTTCCTGGGTGTGAGGCCCGGGGACACCCGGGGGACCCGGGGACCCCAAGTCCCGAGCGGGGCCGGGCACGCAAGTGTCCGCCTCCGCTCGGGCACCACCATCGCAGGTCGCACCGGAAGGGGTCGCCATGGGTCGCTACGTCGCTCGGCGGCTGATCCAGTTCATCCCAGTCATCCTCGGGACGCTCTTCCTGCTGCACATGCTGAGCACACTGACCATCCAGATCGTTGGCGACCCGGTGCGCGCACTGTTCGGGCCTAACGCTCCGCCTCAGGCGGTTATCGAGGAGCTCCAGGCCCGGTACAACCTCAACGACCCGTGCCTCGACCAGACCGGCAACCCGTGCGTAGGCCTGTTCGTAGATCGCATCAGGCAATACGCCACCGGTGACTTCGGTGTGAACTTCCGGGGCCGTTCGGTGATGGAGATGTTCCTCGAGCGGTTCCCCGTCACCGCTCGGCTGACCGTGATCGCGCTCGCTTTCGAGATCGTCATCGGCATCAGCGCCGGAGTCATGGCCGGGCTCAAGAAGGACAAGCTCGTCGACAACCTGGTGCGCGTCACCACTGTCGTACTGATCGCCTTCCCGGTGTTCGTCTTCGGATCGTTGGCCTTGCTCCTCGTCGGACTCAAGGTCGGACTGCCGCTGCGCAACAGCGACTGGGCGCCGGAGTGGCTCGGACAGATGCTCAACGTCGGCTACGACCCCGACTATCCATGGCTCAGTCTCGTGCTTCCCGGCTTCGTTCTTGGTGCGTTCTCCCTGGCGGCCATCGCGCGTCTCACCCGCACCAGCCTGACCGAGAACCTGCGCTCCGACTACGTCCGCACCGCACGAGCCAAGGGCCTGACCACCACCCGGATCGTTGGCGTCCACACGCTGCGAAACTCGCTCATCCCGGTCATCACCTACATCGGCATCGACATCGGGTTTCTGCTCGGAGGCTCGCTCGTCACCGAAGGCATCTTCAACATCCCCGGCGTCGGACAACTAGTGTTCCTGGCCATCCAGGCCAACGACGCCCCGGTGATCATCGGCGTGGTCACGATCCTGACCGTCGTGTTCCTCATTTCGAACCTAGTCGTGGACATCCTGTACGCCGCACTCGACCCGAGGATCCGCTATGACTGAGACAATGTCGGGGCAGAGTGCCGGTGCCCTCGAAGAAGGCGAGGGCGTCAATCGCTCGCTGTGGGGCGACGTGCGCTACGAACTGGCGCGCAAACCGCTCTTCTGGGTGTCCCTGGTGCTCGTGCTGGTCATTCTCACCATGGCGTTCTTCCCCCAACTGTGGGCGTCGGAGTCGCCGAACGCGCGAGGCGCCTGTGACCTGTCGAACGCACGGGGCAAGCCCACCTGGGACCATCCGTTCGGCTACACCGCTTCCGGCTGCGACATGTGGGCGTCGCTGGTGTGGGGCACCGGGAAGTCCGTGATCCTGGCAATCCTGGTGACCGCCGGGACGACGGTCCTCGGCGTCCTGCTCGGCACCGCGGCGGGCTACTACGCAGGGACCACTGACACGATCATCAGCCGGATCACCGACATCTTCTTCGGCCTCCCGTTCATCCTGGGCGCCCTGGTGTTCCTGGCGCTGTTCCCCGAGCGGAACGTCTACACCTTGACCCTGGTCTTCGTGGTGTTCGGATGGACCTCGCTCACGCGCGTCATGCGAGGAAGCGTCATCGCCACCAAGCAGAAGGACTACATCGACGCGGCGCGAGCGCTCGGTGCCAGCAACATGTTCATCATCCGCAAGCACGTCATCGCCAACAGCATCGCTCCCGTCATCGTGCTGGCAACGATCGCCCTCGGCACCTACATCAGCGCCGAAGCGACCCTCACG
The DNA here is from genome assembly GCF_039531755.1 of Nocardioides bigeumensis. Lineage (NCBI taxonomy): Bacteria > Bacillati > Actinomycetota > Actinomycetes > Propionibacteriales > Nocardioidaceae > Nocardioides > Nocardioides bigeumensis. Next base: position 59,298 of record NZ_BAAAQQ010000002.1, on the reverse strand, counting down.
TTCCTTGGTGTTGGCTACCAGCGACCGGCGGCGTCATGGGGCTTGCTCGTGGCTGAAGGCCAGACACTGGCGCTTGCCGGGTTCTGGCACCTACTCGTCTACCCCTGCGCGTTCATCGTCATCACTGTGCTGGCGTTCATCCTGCTCGGCGACGTGCTCCGCGATGCTCTCGACCCCCGAAACCGATAAGAGGACGGCGATGACCGACACCCTGTCCAGTGGAGAGCACCGTGCCACCCAGTCGCCTCTGGACACCTTGGCATTCGACGAGAGCGCGGCCCTCTTGGAAGTCCGGGACCTGCACGTCGAGTTCCACACCCGCGACGGGCTGGCCCACGCGGTCAACGGTGTCAGCTTCTCGCTCGAGGCCGGGGAGACCCTCGGCATCCTCGGTGAGTCGGGTTGCGGGAAGTCCGTGACCGCCCAGGCCATCATGGGCATCCTGGACAGCCCTCCGGCGAGGATCGCCGGAGGCGAGGTGCGCTACCGCGGCGTCGATCTCTTGTCGCTGGACGAAGGAGTGCGACGGCACGTCAGGGCGAACCGGATCGCGATGATCTTCCAGGACGCCCTGTCGGCGCTGAACCCGGTGTTCACGGTGGGGTGGCAACTCGGCGAGCCCGCGCGCAAGCACTCCGGTGCCTCGCGCGGCGACGCCAAACGCCGGGCGGTCGAGCTCCTCGACATGGTTGGCATCCCTGCCGCGAAGCAGCGGGTCAATGACTTCCCGCACCAGTTCTCCGGCGGGATGCGCCAGCGGGTCATGATCGCTATGGCACTCGCCCTCGAGCCTGACGTCATCATCGCCGACGAACCCACCACCGCCCTGGACGTGACGGTCCAGGCCCAGGTGATGGACCTGCTTGCCGGCCTCCAGAAAGAGATGCAGCTCGGACTGGTGCTGATCACCCACGACATGGGGGTGGTCGCCGACGTGGCCGACAAGATCTGCGTCATGTACGCCGGCGGCGCGGTCGAACAGGCCGACGTGTACGACATCTACGAAAAGCCGGCGCACCCGTACACCAAGGCTCTCCTTGAATCGATCCCCCGCGTGGATCAGAAGGGTCAGCGCCTGACCGCAATCAAGGGACTGCCGCCCCTTCTGACCGACCCACCCTCGGGGTGCTCGTTCAATCCGCGCTGCCACTACGCCCGCGACCACTGCGCGCACGACGAGCCGCCGCTCCACGACCTGCCGGGCGGGCGCAAGAGCGCCTGCCACTACTGGGAGGAGGTGCTGGGCTCATGAGCACCCGACTAGCTCAGCAGGGCTCCGGGCTCGGTCGCGACGACGGCGACGTCGTCCTGCAGGTCACGGACGTCAAGAAGTACTTCCCGGTGAAGAAGGGCATCGTCTTCCAACGCACAGTCGGCCATGTCCAGGCAGTCGACGGCGTGTCGCTCGAGCTGCGCCGCGGTGAAACGCTCGGTGTCGTTGGCGAATCCGGCTGCGGGAAATCCACCCTGGGACGGTTGCTGATGGGGCTCGAACGGCCGACCTCGGGCTCTATCAAGCTGAACGGGCGCGAGATCGCCGACCTCAAGGGGCCCGAGCTCCGCAAGATGAGGCGCAACATCCAGATCGTCCTCCAAGACCCCTACTCGTCCCTGGACCCGCGGATGACCGTCGGGGACATCGTCGGCGAGCCCTACGACGTGCACCCCGACGCCCTTGGTGATCGAGACCGACGCACGACCGTTCAGGAACTGCTCGACGTGGTGGGACTGGACCCCAGCCACGTCAATCGCTACCCGCACCAGTTCTCCGGTGGCCAGCGGCAGCGCATCGGCATTGCCCGCGCCCTGGCGCTCAAGCCGGAGATCATCGTCTGCGACGAGCCCGTCTCCGCTCTCGACGTGTCGGTGCAGGCCCAGGTCGTCAACCTCTTCGAGCAGCTTCAGCAGGAGTTCGGGCTGTCCTATGTGTTCATCGCCCACGACCTCTCGGTGGTCCGCCACATCTCCGACCGGGTGCTAGTGATGTATCTCGGCAAAGGTGTCGAGTACGGCACCGAGGACCAGATCTATGAGCACCCCACCCATCCCTACACCCAGGCGCTGCTGTCCGCGGTCTCGGTGCCCGATCCTCGGTTGCGGAACCATCGCGACCACATCGTGCTTGAGGGTGACGTGCCCAGCCCGGTGGATCCCCCGTCTGGATGTCGGTTCCGGACACGCTGCTGGAAGGCGGAGGACATCTGCGCCACCGATGAGCCGATGCTTGTCATCCGCGACGCAGCAGCACACCCGTCCGCGTGTCATTTCGCCACCGAGCGCGACGTCGTCCATGCCCTCCGCCGCGACGTCCGCACGGGAGGCTCTCACGTGGTTGAGCACGACGGTGACGGCGCCGCCAGCCGATGATGCGGAGCACGCAGCCGCGCTTGCCACCCCGTGACAAGCACCGCCGTCGGCCAGCTCTTGTGTCAGCGGTCCTGACGGTGGGGCTGATAGCCGGATGCTCCTCGGGACCACCACGGGCGGAGCCCGAGGCGCACGTCACCTCCAGCAGTCCGGCCGCTCTGCGGATGCCGGCGCCGCACCCCTCCATGCCCACGTGGGAGCCGGTCGGCACGCTGCAGACACCTCGAGACGACTTCGCGACTGCAGTCGTCGACGATGAGATCTGGGTGCTCGGCGGCATGACCGGCGACCGCGGGAACCGCCTCACTTCCGTCGAGGTCTACGACCCGCACGATCGCGCCTGGGAGACGTCAGACGTAGAGATGCCCGTAGGGCTCGCGTCCTTCGAGGGTGTGGCGGTCGATGACCGGATCTTCGTCTTCGGCGGTCTCGACGCGGCAGGCCAGCCCACTGACTTCTCCGCCGTCCTCGACACCTCTTCCGGGCGTTGGACGATGCTGCCGCCCGTCCCGCACGCCCGCTACGCGCACACGGTGACGCTGCACGAGGGCCGCATCTACGTCGCCGGCGGGGAGTCGGTCGGCGGAGCGGTGTCGGAGGTGGACGTGTTCGACGTGCAGTTGGTCCAGTGGTCCTCCGGCACTCCAATGCCGCACGCCCGCGGGTCTCACGACACCGTGTCAACACGGGACGGGCTCTACGTCCTGGGCGGCTGGCTCGATGGGGCGCCGTCTCGGCTGGTGCAGGTGTACGTGCCCCGGACCGGGACGTGGACCGAGGGTCCCGCCTTACCCGAGCCGGTGTCCCGAGCTGGCGCCGCGGTCCTCGACGGGCGCTTGTGGGTGTCCTTCCACGAGTTTGCCGCCGCTCTCGACCTAGCGACCGGCGAGTGGTCACCAGCGAACCACCCGCCGCTGTCGCGCCACGGCCACGGGCTCGTCGCTCTCGACGTCGCCCTCTACGCCATCGGCGGCTGCCAGGAATCGCCCTAGCGCGACGTACGCACCGTGGATGTCATGACACCGTGAACGACGACAGTCCGTTACGTCAGCCTGTCATACGTCGGTTCGGGCATCGGTGCTCCTTGTCCGTGCCGGGCGGCGGTCGCGAACCTGACCCCGACTGGACGGCGCGCAGCGACCCTGTCCGCGGATTCGGTTGCGGTCAGGGGTCTCGCAGAACCAGGGCTGCCGCGAGAAGGGTGACCACCCCGCTCACCACCTCGCTGATCACCGAGCGGTCCGCGACGTGTGGCATGAGGCCGGCCACGATGAGAAGCAACACCCCGGCAGCGGCACACACGAGCCCTGGGATGACCCGGCGGGAGGCATGCCACCCGAGCAGCGCCGCCAACCCCAGCACGATGGCGAAGCCGCAGGCTCGCAGGGCGTTGTTCTGTCCCACGATCGTAAATGGGTAGATGGCCCACTGCGAGACGGTGAGCCAGACCGCTACCGCCCCCACCAAGGCCAGGCCCACCGGACGGTCGTCACCGGTGACGCCCGTCGGGTACGTCTCCAGGCTGCGGGCGCCGTTGAGCTTCACTTGTTCTTCGGGCATCGTCACCCCTCCTCGCTGTGCACACTTGCCCCCCAGAGTCGGCCACACAACCGGTCGGCCGAGAACGCAAAGGAACCGTCACACGGGCCGCCACGGCGGCACACAATGTCGTGCTGGGCGATGTCACATGCATGACGAGGTGACGGGCCGATCGGCCCACTGACGCTTCGGTCTACTGATCGTCAGGTGCTGCGAGCGGCGAGTTCTTGGGAGCCACGGCGGCGTAATCCGACCGGCCTACGGGGCCGCTGGTCAACCCCTCGTCCGTGGGCAGCTCGATCGGCTCACCGTTGAACGTCATCCGCACCAGCCATAGTGGCTGTGGCTCAGTCACGGTCCACACCAACTGGGCGGTGGCGAGCAGTTGCAGGTCGCCATCGATCTGCGTGAATTGCACCGGCACCTCGATGACCACCGAGTCTCGTCGCGACCGCGAAGACGGGGCCTGCTCGACCACGAACCCCCCGGGGGCGATCGCCGTCGTCGCCCCCGCTGCCTTCTCCGACGCGGTGGGGCCTTCCGCCAAGAGGTCGACCATCGACCGCACGGACGTGTCGTCGCTGGTTCGCGCCGCTGCCTTCAAGCGCCCGTCGCTGATGAGGTACACCCGCACCACGTTCCTGCCGCCTCGATCCGACGATGGGACGCTCGGCGTCGGGATGGCCTGCAGGAGCACCGGGTCCTCCTCCAGTGGGACCCCGCAACCGGCGGCGAGCAACGCGGCCGTCAGCAGCGCCGCGAAAGTTGACGATGGTGAACGGGTCAGCACAGCGTCGCCCCCGCGCGTGAGCGGGGCAGCCGCACGACAAACCGAGCTCCGCCGCCGGCACGGTTCTCAGCCGTGACGGTGCCTCCCATGAGGCGTACGTGCTGCGCGACCAGGGCCAAGCCGAGGCCCGCGCCGTCGGTGGACCCGCGTTCACTGCCGCGGCCGCGTGAGAAGCGGTCAAAGATCCCCTCCAGCTCACGAGGCATCAACCCCGACCCGCCGTCCTCCACCGCGAGAGACGCCACCTCGGCCGTAGCGTCGACCACCACCCGGTGCACGCCGTGGCCATGACGGTCCGCGTTGTCGACCAGGTTCGTCAACACTCGTACCAGGCGCCGCTTGTCGCCGTATACGACCGCCTCGGCGCCCGAGGATGTCACCTCCAGGCACTCCGACAGGCGTGCCGGCAGCGCCCGCTGGACCAGGTCGGCGAGGCGAAACTCGACCAGGGTGAACTGGTGACTGCCGGCATCCGCGCGCGAGATCTCCAACAGATCCTGAACCAGGCGCTGGAACCCGTCGACCTCAGCGTGCAGCAGGTCCAGCGCCTCTTGCGCCTCAGGGGCCATCGAGTCTCGGTGCAGGTCCACGAGGTGCACCGTGTTGACCATCGTGGTCAGCGGACTGCGCAGCTCGTGGCTGACGTCTGCCGCGAACTTCGCGTCCATCTTGACCCGTCGTTCCAGTGCCGCGGCGGTTACGTTGAACGACTCGGCGATCGACCGCAGCGACGGGTCGCCGCGGGCGTCGAGGCGCGCTCCAACATCACCAGCAGCGATGGCTGCGACCGCGTCGGCAACCTGCTCGAGCGGCCGGAGCGCGGGCCGCATGACCCACCAGCCCAACGCCAGGCCGGCCAGCGGAAGCACCAGGCCGCCGAGCAACAGGACCAGGCTCAGGGTCCGCAGCGTCTCGTCCAGCTCGTCGAGGAAGAAGACCTCGAAGTATGTGCCGCCAGCACTCCCGACTGGTAGGCCCACCACCAGCGCCGGACGTCCAGCCACCTCGGTGCGCTGGGAGTATGGACGGCCACTCGCCACCCGGTCCACAAGAGAGGCCGGGATGCTGCCGCGATCGACGGTCAGGTCATCGGTGAACCACTCGTCCTGTGGGGTGCGCAACAGGGACGTCGAAGCCAGCTGGCGCGGCAGCTGTGCCAGAACCTGCGGCGGGGACGAGCCGGCGGAGCTCAACCCCAGGTCAACCTGTTCATGGTTGGACACCGCCTGGGCGACAGCCACCTCCTGACGTTGGCTCAACAGGTAACTCGCCACGCTGAACCACACCGCCGTACCAGCGAGGACCACGAGCATCGCGGCCACCAGCCCGAAGAGAAGCGTGGCACGGGCCCGTATCCCCAGCAGGCTCACCCAATCACGCGCCCGAGTTCGCCCGCGGTGGACCCGGGAACGCACCGAGTCGGGTCGTGGCGTCACCGAGCGAGTCTTGCGCAGCGCTCATCCAAAGACCACCGCTGCACGGTCGGCCAGCGCGATCGTCAAGTGGGCGTGCCATGGTGCAAGCCCGTCGCACAGCTGTGGTTTGCAGTCGTGTGAAGATCGGCGCCAGACCCTCTTCAGGCTCTCGAACGCAGAGGCGACCGTCGTTTACGTTCGCACGGTGGCGTGCTGACCGTGCGGTCGGACCTCGCCACGCGGTCCGTAGACGCGGGGCGGCTTAGTCGCTCGTGGAGGTGCCGTGCTCAGGCGCTAGTCGGTAGCCGATTCCGCGCACGGTCATGACAACCGTGGGCTGGGAGGGGTCGTCCTCTACCTTCGTGCGCAGCCGCCGGATGTGGACGTCGACCAGTCGTTCGTCGCCGAAATAGTCGTACCCCCACACGCGCTCGAGCAGCTCCTCACGAGTCAGGACGCGTCCGGGCTCCGAGGCGAGCTCGCACAGGAGACGAAACTCGGTGTGGGTGAGGTTGACCGGCTCCCCCTGGCGGGTGACAACCCCCTGTTGGGGCGAAATCTCCAGGGCACCCGTCACGACCGACGAGGTGCGCTGACTCGACGCGTTCGTGCGACGTAGCAGCGCCCGGATGCGCGCGGACAGCTCCTTTGCCACGAACGGCTTGGTGATGTAATCGTCGGCTCCGGCCTCGAGCCCGGCGACGACGTCGTGGCTGTCGGTCATGGCGGTGACCATGATGACGGGCGCGTCGCTCCGACGCCGAATCTGGCGACACACCTCGAACCCGTCGATATCGGGCAGCATGATGTCGACCAGGACGATGTCAACGTCACGTTCGGCGAGCGCGAACAGCCCATCCTCGCCGGTACCTGACTCGGTCACGTCGAACCCGTCGCCCCTGAGAGCCATCGCCACGGCGCGACGGATACGTTCGTCGTCCTCGATGAACAGCACGGAGCGTGGCATGCGGCCAGTCTTCCCCACGGATTTGGACGTGCGCACCCCCCGCGGGGGTGCGGGACAGGCGCGAGTCAGCGTCCCCCGAGGTGACGGGATCGGAGACGGCTCTGCCCTGCCCGGTCGTGGGAGCGGTCGTGGGAGCGGTCGTGGGAGCAATGGCGTGAGCAACCAAGAAGGCTTGGGATGATGACCTCATCTGCTCGACTTCCAGGCGAGGTGACGCCCCACCGGACGCTATCGAGCTCGGCCCGAGACACCGTGGCTGTCTAGCTTCCCTCACACCCCCGCGACGAACACGATCGCCGACATGCGCTCGCCGAACCTGCGCTACGCGGAAGCGCGGGCGGACCGCAACGCATCAGCGTGGCGATGGCGAGCTCCGCGGACCTTCTACCCGCAGTGAGGGAACCTGGCTGGTAGGGCCGACCGCCGCGCGCTTGGTTTGGTTCCCTGACAGTGTGAACGCGTACGTCGGCTGAGGCGCGGACCTCGGCGCAGTCCCGCTCCTGGCCAATGGCGGGGCGAAGCGTTCGACCGCGCCGTTGGTCTGGGGGGCCAGCTCGATTCGTGCCGTCAGACAACTGACGCAGAACCGTCCCGAGAGCTTCACCTAACAGCGCGCTCTGCCTGCCTAGGCTGGAGACCAGCCGTCCACGGGCCCGAGACCGTGGGCGGCTATCCATTTGGTGGCTAGCCGATCGCAGCTGGAATGTCGACATTCGGCAGCCAACTGGCGGCGCGGAGTCCCGATCGCCCACCGTTCGGTCAACTGAGTCGACGAGATGCCGCGACCCCTTGAGACGAAGAAGCTCTGAGCATGCGCGGTGGTGCTTGGCCACGACAGGCCTAAGTGGCTATCCCTTGCCGGGACTCCTGGGCGAGTCTTCGCGGCGCCGTCGGCCTGGGTCACTGTCTCACTCGATCGTTGCAAGGTGTTGGCCATCAAGTGCGTCGCATCCCGCTGCCAGCAATCTCTTCGCTCAAGAAACCTTTGGCCCAGAAGAACCTCGCCGCGATGTTCCACACCAGCCGCTCTCAACCCGACCCCGCCACACACGTGGCTGCGGGCGAGCGATCAGAAACTGTCGTACGACAATTCGAACTGACGTAAGGCCCGCGCTCGGCGCGATCCCCCTTCCGGAGCATCAAAGCCGTTTTGACGCTCCCTCGGTTCCGCTAGCCCAGCGCGAACCTCAGCTCAGGAGATCTTCCCCGGTACTGCCAGGTGCACCACGTCATCGATCACCCGGTCAATAGTGTCCGCTGCCAGGTAAGCGCTCCCACTCAATGGCCCCGCTTTGTCGAGCTTGATGTAGCCCACCCGCAGCAGCCGCTCCCGCTCTTGGCGCGGGAGCTCGGGGCCGCCTCCCAGCCCCCTGGCGACGAACGACAGAAGACCTGGCTCTCGTGGATCCTGCTGGCCCTCCGTGGTCACGGCCCCCGGATCACCCATCTTGACGGCGTCAACGGTTCCCACGCGGGCACCATCCGAGCCGACCACCTGCATTCCTTCGTGTACCTGCTCAATTCCAGTCACAACACTGTCCCTTCTGTCTAATACGGTCCCCCTCGAAAGACCAGCCCCGGCTTTGCAGCCTCAGTCAGGGGTGGACGTCTCAGCGACGAAATGGTCAAGATGCCGCTCTCCTGCCACTGCTTTGAATGCAAAGCTACGACCGGTTGGCACATGACCGCCGACTCCGGTTGAGGCTGGGGATAGCTCGACGATATTGGCAGGATCGCGATCTCCAAACCCGGTGGACTTGCAACGTCGTTTCTTCACTGCCCTGTAACTGTTCGCAGGCCTCTGGACCGTCTGGTTGGCTGTGCTTATGACAGTTGCGCGTCATTGGTCAAAGACGCGTCGCGAGCTCACCATCAGTGACACGTTCCACAACAGTCACCGAGTGCGCCGCAGTCTGCGCGACGATCCGCGCCGCGGGAGGCGATTTTGGGGCATCTCGAGGAGGTGCAGTTCACGCGGTGCGGGCGCGAAGGCGTGCGGCAGGTCGCGACACGAGGACTGATCAGTGCTCAGTTCACTCACCGTGATGCTCGGTGCGGGGACTCGGACCTGCACACGCACGTGGCGATCTCGAGCAAGGTCCAGGCGCTGGCCGACGGTGCTGGCTAGCGGTCGATGGGCGACCGTTACACAGGGCGGTGGTGAGTCTCACGGAGCGGTACAACACGCTGTTGGAAGCGGAGCTCTCCGAGCGCCTGGGGCTCGCGTTCGCGGAGCGCGCAGAGGCGCCATGTGCTCACGTGACTTTCGGCCGACGTGCGGTCCGTGAGGTTGTCGGCGTGGACCCCGCATTGGCGGACTTCTGGTCCAAGCAGTCCACGTTGAAGCTACAGCCGGTCGGTGGCTGCAACCGCGGCGTACGAGCAGGCACCAGCGAAGACTGCTCTGGGCGGGTCTAAGCGTGAAACGCACTCTCCGGCATGGGATTACACGCACCTGTCCAGCCTCTTGATCAGCGGGTTCGGGGTTCGAGTCCCTGATGGCGTACCAACCCGAAGTCGCCCCACCTTGGACCTCTGCTATGCGACGGTGGAGAGGTCACGTTCAGTCCCCAGGCCGTTGCAGCCTGCGTGAGCGCGTCGACAGCAACCGCGGCTTGCTCACTGATGGTTTGCACGGCCTTGCCCAGCTCGATCACTGGGGTAGCCGGCCTGCTAGGAGCTCAAGTGGCGCTAGGGCCTGATCACTCCTTCCCGGTCTGGCGACACCAGCGCCGTTACGCCGAGGTCACCGACCCACCGAGATCCTGAGAGACCAGCCCGCCACGGCAGCGACACTCCCGAGTCTCCAGGTAGCGCGACTCCACGTTGCGACGACACCCGGACAGTGAACGGACAGACCGGAGCAAGTCGCTGAGGCGACTCTCGGACTCGACACATTCGCCCGGCCCTATCGCCTAGCGGGCCCAGCAGCTCAAGGAAGGTGATCGACATGTGCAGCCGTCTGATCAGCGAACACGACTCGGGAGTGATCCGGACCCGCATCCACCCGCACAACGGCTACTACGCGGGTGACTTCAGTGATGTCCCCGTCGCGACGCCGCGCCAGCTCGCCGCCGTCACGGCTCTGGACCGGCCGCGTCCTCTGCCGCGCCTGGCGGCGTGAGACCGGACGTCCATCCGAACGAGAAGGAAGAGACCTCATGGACCCCATGACGGCATATGCCCGCACGGTGCAGCTGCAGAGCAGGAGCCGTGCAGAGCGCTCTCCCCCACGCACCCGTCATCAGGACCAGCACTGTTCGCAGCAAGCCCGGGAAGGCCAGGAAGACTGCTTCGGCGATCCTTCTGCGAGCGTCACAGGCCCTCGCACCCGCCTGAGCGCCGACGAGACCTAAAGGTGGAGACGCTCCATGTCACGCCGCTCGTGCGGCGGCGCCGGGCGCACGAACTGCCGGCGAACGGCTTGCGCTCGTGCGACCAGGTCGGCCACCTGGTCGTCGCCTGCCGCGTGTGCGAGGCGCGCCAGGCCCTCCAGGGCTGTGGCGATCAACGCCGGCTCTCCGACCCTGCCGCCCTGGTCGAGCACGACTTCGTAACGTGCGCGCGACGAGATCGTGTCGCCCAGCGCTTCGTCACAGCGAGCCAGGCCGGCCAGCGCCAGTCCCTGGGGCACCGGGGTGCTCAGCTGTTCGAAGCCTGAAAGGGCCTGCTCGAAGAGTCGCTGAGCCTCGCGCCAGTCCTCGCGAACCTGAGCGAGCAAGCCGTGACCGTAGTGCGCCAGGACGGTTCCCGCTCCGTCGCCGATGTGCTCCGACGCGGCGCTGGCTCTGTCGAACAGGTCGCGGGCGGCAGCTTCGTCGCCCAGGTGGAGCTGCGCGATGGCGAGATCGGCGAGCGCCCACTGGACGGTGTTGTAGAGCCCGGCGCTGGCAGCGACGTCGATGGCCTCCTCGAGGACGCGAGACCCCTCGTCATAGCGTCCGAACTGCCGCAGTCCCCAGCCCAGGTGGTAGAGGATCGCGGAGAGACCCCAAGGATCGTCCAGCTGCCGGAAGGCCGCGGCCGTCTCCCTGCCGATCGAGACCGCGTCGTCCTCCCGGCCGGTCTTGAGACCGGTCTCCATGCGAACGAAGCCGATCACTGCCTCGCCCCACAGGTCACTGGATCTCTGGAACTCCGTGGTCGCCTCCGAGAGCAGCTGCCGGGAGAGCTCAGGTTCGGCTCCCGTCACACCTTCGACGGCGAGCAGCACCCTGGAGAGTGCGGCACGTGGCGCATCACCGAGCTCTTCGAAGATCTCGAGGCTCTCCCGGGCACTCTGCGCGCACTTGGGGCTGGGGTGGACGAGGCAGCCGCGCGGACGCTCGACCAGAGAGACGGCCTGGAGTGCCCGGCCCAGCGCCATCGGTGAACCGGACTCGCGCGCGAGCAGGCGGCCCAGCAGGTCGCGGCCTTCGAGGTGCCGGCCCAGGTGCCAGAACAGCGCCAGGGCGCTGGCGGTGACGAGCGCGGAATCGATGTCCTCACCCGGTCCGACCAGCCAGGCCAGAGCCGCCCTGATGTTGGACTGCTCGTCACGCAGAGCACGCATGGTGTCCCGCTGGTCGTGCCCGCGCAGGCCCGACTCCGCATGGAGCGCGAAGTCTCGGAAGTACTCCGCGTGACGCCGCTCGACCGTGCGTGCCAGCCCGGAGTCGACCAAGCGCTGGCCGGCGTACTCACGGAGCGTCTCCAGCATCCGGTAGCGGGTGTAAGGCCCAGGCTCGACCACGACCATGGACCTCTCGACGAGGCGTCCCATGACGTCGAGGATCTCGCCTTCCTGCGTGTCGTCGTCTGCGGCCACGGACTCGGCGGCCGTCAATGTCCACCCGCCTCGAAACACCGACAAGCGCTCGAACGCACGCTTCTCGGGCTCGGTCAGGAGGTCGTAGCTCCAGTCGACGGTGGCCCGCAGGGTCTGCTGCCTGGCCTCCGCCGTACGTGATCCCGAGGTGAGCAGAGTGAACCGATGTTCCAGGCGCTGCGCGATCTCCACCGGTGACATGGCGGTCACGCGTGCGGCCGCGAGCTCGAGGGCGAGAGGGATGCCGTCCAGGGAGCGACTGATCGCACCGACCGCGTGAAGGCTCATCTCATCGAGGACCATCCCGGGACGCACCGACCGGGCGCGCTCCACGAACAGCTGGGCTGCGGGGAAGTCGAGCACGCGGCCGGCCTGGGCGTCCTTGGGCGGTACGTCGAGCGGACCCACGTTGACCTGGACCTCGTCTGGGATGGCCAGCGCCTCTCGACTGGTCGCCATGACCGTCAGCCCGGGACATCTGCCGAGCAGCTCGTCGACGAGCGCAGCAGCCGCGTCGATCACGTGCTCGCAGTTGTCGACGAGCAGGAGCATCTCGCGCCTGGCAAGGTAAGCGACCACCCGCTCACGTACATCCCCGTCCGCTGCCGCACCGTCCATCGGTACGCCGAGGGCCTCCGCGACGGCCAAGGGGATCTGGTCCGGGGCGCTGACCGGCGCGAGCCTCACCCCGAAGACACCGTCCGCGTACGACCCCACGCTTCGCAGGACGGCGGCCAGCGCCAGGCTCGTCTTGCCGGCGCCGCCGGGTCCGATGAGAGTCAGCATCCGCACTCCGCCGAGCAGCTGCACGAGCGAGTCGAGCTGGTGGTCGCGACCGATGAGCGGGCGCACCACTGCGGGCAGGTTGGTGACGACGGCCTGCCTACCGACGTCCGAGCGGGGCTCAGCGGTCCTGATCACCACACGCGTGGCCACGTCTGCCTGACCACCCAGCGCCTCGTCCTGCCGAAGCACCCGCTCATGCAGAGAACGCAGCGTCAACGAAGGTTCCAGACCAAGACTCTCGTCGAGAAGCTCCCGGGTGCGCGTGTAGACGTCGAGAGCGTCCGCCTGCCTGTTGCTCCGGTAGAGCGCGACCATCAACAGCCCCGCGAGCGACTCGAGGGTGGGATCCGCCGACACCAACGGTTCGAGGTCGGCCACCACCTCGTGGTGACGTCCGAGCGCCAAGGCAACCTGCGAGCGCTCGGTCAGTCCCGCCAGCCTCAGCTCCGTCAGACGGGCGGCCTCGGCCACCGCCCACTGCTCGGTGGCGAAGTCGCTCAGTGCTTCTCCGCGCCACAACGACAGGGCGGCGTCATAGGCGTCCAGGTGGCGTCGGTCGTGGTCGACGCTGTCCACCGGCGTGTCGGCGCGCGCCTGACGAAGTCGAAGCTCGAAGTCGACTGCGTCCACGCTGGAGGGGTCGACGTTCGCGCGGTAGCCGACGCCCTCTCTCGTGACGACGTCGGGCGCCCCCATCGCGCGCAACGCCCGGCGCAGCTTCGACACGCGGATCTGCAGCGCGTTCATCGGGTCGAGGGGCAGCGACGACTCCGACCAGAGCCGGTCCACCAGCAGCGTTGCGGGGATGACCCGTCCCGGCGACAGCAGGAGCTGGACGAGCAGGGCTCGTTCGGCCGACCCGGGCAACGCCGCCGTCGCGTCACCGACGGAGATCTCCATGGGGCCGAGAACCCGGAATCGCAGGTCCGACGACTCCACGCGCCTGCACCCCCCGCGATCCTCTCCCGGACAACCTCCAGGCAAGGCTAGGGGCCGGGAGGCGGTCGCGCACTCATCCTGACGAAGGGCGCGGGGCTCGCCACCATGCCCCGAACAGGAGCGCTCCGCGGCACGGAACCTTCAGGAACCTGGAGCCGTGCCCCCGGCAGGTGGTTCGGGACGTCCCGCCGGGGGCGCGAGATCAGTGTGCCGACGAGGTCTCCGAGGGCACCTCCTGGGAAGACCCCTCGTTGCTCGGAGTGCGCAGCCAGGCGGCCGAGAGGAGCGCGCCGACCGCTGCGATCCCGGCAGCGCCGAGCAGCCCGGCGGAGAAGCCTGTGGTCTGGGCGACGACGTCGCCGGCGTCGTCCGCACCGAACCCCGAGGCCAGAGCGGTGATGACGGCCAGGCCGAGGGCTGAGCCGACCTGGTAGCTGGTGCTCACCAGGCCCGACGCCAGTCCCGCTTCCTCAGGGGCAGCGGACGACAGCGCCATGCCCAGCGACGGGATGAAGGCCATCGCCATGCCGGCGGCAGTGACCAGCGAGGCAGGGAGGACGTCGACGACGAAGCTGCCGTCCGGGCGGAGCTCACTCAGCCACCCGAGGCCGACGGCAAGGGTGCCCAGACCGACGACCGTCAGAGCCTTCGGACCGAATCGGGCGATCAACCTCGGTGCGGCGGCGACCATCCCGATGATGATCGTCACGGTCAGCGGCAGCAGCGCCGCGCCACTGGCGAAGGCTCCGAGTCCGATGACCTGCTGCAGGTACAGGTTGACGAAGAAGAACATCGGGATCCAGGCAGCTCCCAGCATGAGCTGAGCGAAGTTCGACGCGGCCAGGTTGGGAGCTCGGAAGATGCCCAGGCGCATCAACGGCTCGCGCAGGTTTGCCTGCAATGCCACGAACAACCCGAGGAGCACGAGGCCGCCCGTACCGGCAATCAGCGTCGACGCCGAGGTCCAGCCCGCTTCTGGACCCCGCACGACCGCGTAGACGACGGCTGCCAGGCCAAGAGTGACGGTGGCCGCGCCTGCGACGTCGAGAGAGCCGCGACGGGTGGCACCCGCCGGCATGACCGAGGGCGTGAGCACCACGATGGCCAACGCGATGGGCACGTTGATGAAGAACACCCACGGCCAGCTCACGTACTGCGTCAGGACGCCCCCCAGGAAGACCCCGGCGGTCCCGCCGGCGGGCGCGGCGGCGCCGTACAGCGCCAGCGCCTTGGTGAGCTCATGCGGGTTCGTGCCGAAGATGCTGAACAGCAGCGTCAGTGCGGCCGGCGCGACGAGGGCGGAGCCGGCGCCCTGGACGGCACGACCAGCTAGTTCGACAGTCACACTGTCGGCGAGACCAGCCATCAGCGAGCCCACGGCCAGGACCACCCATCCGGTCCCGAAGATGCGCCGTGCACCGAGGAGGTCGGTCAAGCGGCCGCCGAGGAGGAGCAAGCCGCCGAAGGCGATGACGTAGGCATTGAAGACCCAGCTCAGACCGGACGGCGTGAAACCGAGGTCTTCCTGCATCTTGGGGAGTGCCACGCCGATGATCGAGGTGTCCATGATGACCATGAACTGGGCGGCGGCGATGAGACCGAGCGCCAGCCAGCGCCGGCCGCTCGCGCTGCCGTGCGAGGTGGTGGGAGACATGGGATGCCCTTCTGGGATGACGAGTCAGCCGTCCGGCTGTCACGTCGGAGCGTCGTAGGGCCGGCTGTCCTCCGGCTGTCCCGCGACTGTCGAGCGCGGGAGCCCGCGCCACACCGGGACGCGGACGGGCCTACCCGCTGTCCGGAGGGTCCACGAGCCGGACCGAGAAGGACAGGCCTGCGAACGCCGCGAGGACGTCATCGACAGTCATCGTGCCGCTGACCCTGATCAGAGACCGCCCCATGTCTGCCGACAAGGTCTCGACCCCAGGTACGTCGCGCAGCCGCGCCGTGACCTCACGCACGCATCGACGGCAGTTCAAGCTGTCGACGACGAAGGTCATGGTCCGCACAGGTGCCTCGCAGAGGAAGAGAAGCTGGGCTCTCAGCCTGCGCCGCGAGGCTGTCTGACCGCTGTCCATGCGGCCCCTGGCCGTGACACGAGCACGTGACCGGACGCGTCCCAACGCGCACACCACTCCCGACCAACGAGGGGTCACCACCGTTCAGGCCGTACGCATCCACGTCGTACCGAGCGAACAGGAGTCAGACATGAAGGTTCTCGTGATCGGCGCGACCGGTTACATCGGTTCCGCAGCCACGCAGGCACTCGAACGGGCGGGGCACCAGGTCGTGCCCTTCCTCCGTGTGGGAGAGGTGACCCCGAGCCGGATCGCCAGCGCGGACTTCCGCGTCGGCGACCTGACCGACGCGTCCTCACTGCGAAGAGCTGCGCAGAGCGTGGATGCCATCGTGCACGCGGGTGCTCCGCTGGGCGACTGGGACGCGGACCGGGATGCCGTCCTCGCACTTCTGGAGGGTCTGCGTGACGCAGGTTCCA
This sequence comes from Nocardioides bigeumensis, assembly GCF_039531755.1. NCBI lineage: Bacteria > Bacillati > Actinomycetota > Actinomycetes > Propionibacteriales > Nocardioidaceae > Nocardioides > Nocardioides bigeumensis. The sequence continues at coordinate 43,194 of NZ_BAAAQQ010000002.1, read as the reverse complement.
GCAGGCTGGTCTACCTGAGCGGGACCTGGGTCCTGGGAGCGACCACACGTGACCAGGTAGCCGACGAGACCTCACCTCCTCGGCCGATCGCGATCGTGCACGGACGAGAGAACGTCGAGTCGGTCGTCCGGGCGCACGGCGGGATCGTGGTGCGCGCCGGCGTCGTCCATGGCAGAGGCAGCGGCATACCGGGTCTCCTGGTCCACTGGGCCCGCGAGACAGGTACGGCGCGGTACGTCGTGGGTGAAGACCCGTCACCCGTCTGGTCGGTCGTCCACGTGGACGACTTGGCGGAGCTGCTCGCGCTGGCCTTGACCGACGCCCGGCCGGGCGAGCTCCTGCATGGCGTAGGCGAACCGGCCGTCCCCGTCTCCGACATCGCGCGGGCTGCCGACGAGGCCGCCGGTGGGCCGGGCCAGGCGACGTCATGGCCGATCGCAGATGCGGTGGGCGACCTCGGGCCGGCGTTCGCCGGTGCGTTGGCCTTGAGCCAGGTCGTGACGGCACGACGTGCCGCGCAGCTGGGTTGGAGGCCGAGTCGGCCGACGATCAGTGAGGAGCTGCGCACCGGGTCCTACGCCTCGGCATGACGTGAGTCGCACGTTCCGCCCCCACGGCGAGCACGCCGTGGGGGCGGTGTGCACGTTGCGTCAGGCCGCTCAGGACGCCATCGCCGTCGGGGCGCCGTGGGCCGATGAGCGCCTTGTCCAAGGCTCACGTTCGCCACCCTGCCACCCCACGTCGGGTGAGCCGACCGTCGAGAGGACCCTCGCGAGCTGCACGCTCATCGACTCCACGGCGCGAGTGAGCTCGATGATCAGGTCCTTGGTGCTCTGACCCGCGTCGGTCCGGGCCGCGACGAGATCGTGGCTCACGGAACCCGACAGCTCCAGCCGCGGGTCCCGGTTGAGGATCGACTCGAGCAGCTGACCGATCTGCTGGCCGGGATCGATACCGAGCTGCTCGCGCAGCGAGTCTCGCAGACGTCGGTGCGCGTCCAGCGCGTCTGCGGTGCGGCCCGATCGGTGCAGTGCCAGCATCAAGAGCTCATGGAGCGATTCCCGGTGCGGCTCGCGGGTTGCGAGCGACTCCAGCACGGGCAGCGCCTCGGCGTGACGGCCGAGGTCGACGAGCGCTCGGAGCCTGCCCTCTCGCGCACCTTCACGGAGCGCGTCCAGCTCCGCGGTGAGCGCCAGGACAGCGGAGTGGTGGGCCAGCTCGTGCAGTGGATCGCCGCGCCAGAGCGCGAGGGCCTGGTCGAAGTCGTCCAACGCCACGCGGGGCTTCTCCTCCCGCAGATGCCGGTGACCCGCGGCCACATGCTCGCGGAATCGACTCACGTCGAGGTCGTCGGGTGACATCACCAAGCGGTACCCGCGAGCCACGGTGGCGATCGGTCCCGTGCCGGGACCGTCGACGTCGAGCAGGCGCCGAAGGTGCGAGATGTACGAGCGCAGAGTGATCTTCGCGCCTGCCGGAGGTGCCCCGTCCCACAGCTCCTCCACGAGGCGGTCGGCAGAGACGACCTGGTTGGCCCTGCTGGCCAAGAGGACGAGGAGCGCCCGCTCCCGGTGGCTGGGAAGCGCCAGCTCCCGCTCGGCCACGCGAACTCGCAGGGGGCCAAGCACGTCGATCAACACTGATTCGGCTGTACGGATGTCATCCACAGGTGCCTCCGGTTGACTCGCTGGGCTGACCAGCGGGTGATGGCTGTCGGGAGCACGCTGTCCAGGACCACTTTCGTGACGCTGTCCCAACGCTGTCGCGACAGCTCAGCTGCCGAGCTCTCTTCCCGAACTCAGCTCTCGGCTCTTTCGGGCCATCCGGACACCACCGAAACCCAACCGCTGCCCGACACCGTCGAAACGCGTGATCACGCACGCATCACCCAACGGAAGGAACACCATGAAGAACACACGCGCCGCGTGGCTCGCAAGGTTCGTAGGGCTGGTGGCGGTCGGAGTGCTCGGTACCCTCGGGGCCGAATCGGCGCCAGCGACGACCGCCGATGCTGCAGCCGGCAGCTCGAGAGTCACGTTCGCAGACGAGAGCGGCGACGTTCGCAAACCCAAGCTCGACATCCGGGACGTGCGGGTGGTCAACAAGCCCGACGTGTTGAAGGTTCGGGTGTACTTCCCAGGCGTCGACCAGACCTACGGCTTCCCCACGGGGGCGGTCATGGTCTACCTGGACACCGTCGAGGCCCGAGAGGGGCCTGAGTACGGACACTTCATGGACTTCTGGAGCGACTACCGCTTCGCCCCCACCGAGGAATGGTCCGAGCAGCGAGTGCGCGCGTGGAGCCATTCCCCCGAGGGTCGCTGTGTCGCCGACGCGGGCGTCAAGAGCGACCGGAAGAGCCGCCTCCAGTGGTTCGAGTACGTCGTGCTCAAGCGAGACCGCTGCTTCGAGGCGGCCGCGGTTCGCGTTGCCGTGTCGACGGTCAACACCGGAGAGCTGCGGCCGTTCAAGGAGTACCGCAAGCCGGCCTGGGACTACCTCACCGGCGAGCACGAGTGGACCGACTGGGTGCCACAAGCGTCCTGATCTGCCGCCGTCGGCAGCCCTCGTCCAGGCTCGTGAGCCGACCGACGGGGGCTGCTGCGTCGGCGCCGCTCAGTCCTGCGGCATTCGGTCACGGAAGCGGTCAGCGGCAACCAAGAGCGTGTCGTCCCCACTGATCCGGTGCTCGCGCAACGCGGCTTCGGTCAGCTTGACCACGTGCTCGTCTCCGTGTTCCACAGCCGCCGCCGGCAACCGGTCGAGAAGGGCGTGGCGGTCTGCGTCGGTCATCGTGTGTGCATCCGACTCAGCCGGGTCACGCGGGTCTCCGAAGGCCGAGACGAGAGCACCGATCACCCGCCATGAGACCTGCACCGTCCTGCGAGCCAGGCCGTGCGGGAGCACCGGAAGGACGAGTCGAACAGCAGCCGGAGCCGTGACCGCGTGGCAGAAGGGAATCGGCGCATCCGGTCGAGCCGCGACGACACGCGCCGCCGCGTTGATCAGGTCGCTGAGCGCCACGTCCGTGCCGGATGGCTGCCGCCACTCGCCCAGCTGCAGCGGGAGACCTGGAAGCTCGTCGAGTGCTCGCAGACGGCCGTTGATGCCTGCGCCCCTGGCCGGCACGTCCGGGTCGAGCCTGGGCAGGGCTGCCAGCGCCGCGACGGCGTCCAGCCGGGGCCGGTGGGCGTCCAGGCCCGGGACCGGGTCGTAGCGCGCCGCCCACAGTGCCAGGCCGCGCGCGAGCTCGTCGTACAGAAGCGGGTCGGCGTCCGCACCGGCCGACCGGAGGGACCGGACCGCATGGGCGGTCCGGATCATTCCGTGGGTGGCGCTGGCCGCCATCCCCTCGAGCAGCCGTGGCCACCAGATCAGCACGAGCTCCTTCCACGGCATCTCGGTGGTCTGCTCCAAGAAGAAGCCGGTCCAGTCCCCGAGGAACCGCTCATCCCCGAGACGATCGGGCCACGACCCGTGGTCGACACCTCGTCCCATGACGGGCGGCAGGTCCAGGTGGGGCAGGTAGCGGTCCACCCACCCCTCGATGGCGTCCGTTCCACCCACGTGCGTGAGTGCCTCCACCGCCATCGGTCCGTGGTTGGCGAGGAAGCCGCCGAACTCCGGCCCCGTCGAACGGAAACGCTCGAGGGACGCCAGGAGCTCCGGTGCGGTCATCGCGCCTCCCATGTTGATGTCGGTTCGTGCAGGATGCCCGGGACCGGTTGCGTCGCCGTGGTGTGAGCGTGTGCTCGTCAGGCGCCGAGCGTGCGCCCCCAGACGGCCAAGACCGCCGCCAGGGTGTCCTGCTGTCGCGCCGACAGCTTGCCCACGAGACGGTGCTCGTTGGCGATGTGCGCGGTGAAGGCCTCATCGATCAGCCTCTTCCCCTGATCGGTCAGACCGACGACTCGCGACCTCCCGTCGGTCTCCGCGACCCGACGACTGACCCAGCCCTGCTGCACGCACCGATCCACCCGCTTGCTGATCGCCCCCGAGGAGACCATCGTCGAGAGGCCCAGCTGCGTGGGCGTCAGCTCGTACGGCGCACCACTGCGCCGGAGGGTGGCCAACACGTCGAACTCTCCTTCTCCGAGCCCGAAGCGTGAGTAGACCTCGACGAGCTCCTCGGTGAGCGCAGCCGCAACCCGGTGCAGCCGCCCGATGACTCCCTGCGGCGAGACATCCAGATCGGGCCGTTCACGCGCCCACTGCTCCATCACCTGGTCGACATGGTCCCGCGGCGGTTTCATGGCGGGAATATATCTTCTCTGGAAACTATTTTGTCTTCCATGGAAGACAACTCGTTGCGGACCGCCCTCCTCGCGGCCATCGCCCCCGCTGCGTGGGGCACCACCTACATCGTCACTTCGCACCTGCTGCCCCCTGACCGGCCCTTGTTCGCCGCGGCGATGCGGGCACTGCCAGCCGGCCTCATCCTGCTCGCACTGACCCGCCGCCTGCCACGCGGCCGCTGGTGGGGAAGGGCCGCTCTCTTGGGACTGCTGAACTTCGGCGCCTTCTTCCCCCTTCTGTTCTTGGCGGCCTACGAGCTTCCCGGAGGAGTCGCCGCGACCGTCCAGGCTTCGTCCCCCCTCGTCGTGATGGCACTTGCGTGGATGCTGCTCGGAGAGCAGCCTGGGCTGCTCCGCATCACGGCCGGGCTGGTCGGGGTGGGCGGAGTCGCACTGCTCGTCCTGCAGTCGGCATGCGGCGATGCCGGGCCGCTGGGCTTCGCCGCGGCTGCCGGCTCCGTCGTGAGCTCGGCCCTCGGCTTCGTCCTGGTCCGTCGCTGGCCCGCCCCGGTCAGCACCCTGACGCTCGTGTCCTGGCAGCTGGTCGTCGGAGGGCTGATCCTCGCTCCGTTGGCCCTGCTCGCCGAGGGACTCCCACCATCGATGGACCTCCCTGCAGTGGGCGGTCTGCTGTGGATCGGCGGCGTCGGGACCGTCGTCGCCTACGTCTGCTGGTTCCGCGGCCTGGCCCGGCTACCGGCGGGAACGGTGTCGCTGATCGGTCTCGTCGGTCCCGTCGTCGCCACCGGTCTCGGGATCGTGATCGCGGGCGAACCTGCCGGACCTGGACGTCTGGCAGCGATGGGACTCATTCTCGCCGGCGTCCTGCTCGGCCAGCCGGCAGTGGCGCAGCTGGTGCGACGCCGGCTGACCCGCCCTCGGAACGACGTGGGTTCGCGCCTCCTCGCGGAGGTGCCTGCTGCCCAGCAGGCAGACCCGGTCGCGCGTGCGGCCTGACGCGTCCCACGCCCGCTCAACGGGCTCCCAACGCCGCCCCCGGAGCCTGGGCGCACCACCTGAGGAGAAACGAGAAGACCATGATCGAGGTGCAGCGCCTCACCAAGCAGTTCAAGGACACGCTGGCCGTGGACGACCTGACCTTCAGTGTCACGCCCGGCCTCGTCACCGGCTTCCTCGGCCCCAACGGTGCGGGCAAGTCGACGACGATGCGTGTCATCGTCGGGCTCGACCGTCCGACCTCCGGCGAGGCGCTGGTCGACGGCAAGTCCTATCGCACGCTCGACGCTCCACTGCGCTCGGTCGGCGCGATGCTCGACGCCGGCCAGGTGCATCCACGACGGACCGCGTCAGCGCACCTGCTTTCCCTGGCCGCGACGATCGGCGCGGGCCAGGGCAGGGTGCGTGAGGTGCTCGAGCTCGTGGGTCTCCCAGACCAAGCCAGGCGCCGCGTCGGGACCTTCTCCCTGGGCATGCGCCAACGGCTCGGGATCGCCGCTGCGCTGCTCGGAGATCCCAGCACGATCATCCTGGACGAGCCGATGAACGGTCTCGACCCCGACGGGATCATCTGGGTGCGATCACTCCTGCGACACCTCGCGCGCGAAGGCCGGACCGTCCTGGTGTCCTCCCACCTCATGGGCGAGATGGCGCAGACGGCCGATCACCTGATCGTCGTGGGGCGCGGGCGCCTCGTCGCCGATGTCGCCACGCATGACCTGCTCCAAGGACCCTCCTCAGCGTTGCGCGTGCGTACGCCGGATCCACTTCGCCTGACGGACGCCGTCACCGGGGCTGGCGGAACCACGGACGCCGGAGACGAGGGGGCACTCCTCATCCACGGCCTGACGGCCGGTGACCTCGCCCGGCTGGCACTCGCGCATCGCATCGAGATCCACGAGCTCGTCGAGCAGGACCGCTCTCTCGAGGAGGCGTTCCTCGAGCTCACGAACCACACCACCGACTTCCGCGCCCAGACCAGCCCCGAGAGGACCGTCCTGTCATGACCACGATCCACAGCGCGTCGACACGCTCGTCCGCACCAGGGTCCGGACCCACCTTGAGCCGGGCCACCCACTCCGAGCTGATCAAGCTTCGCAGTCTGCGCGCGCACGTCGTCCTTCTCGGCACCGGTGCCTTGTTCCTCCTGGCGCTGGGGCCGATCCAGGCGATCGGTCAGGTGCTCTCGAAGGCTGAGCCGGAGCCGCTTGGCACCGTGTCAGCCGCGATCTCGGTGGCACTCACCGGAGGCACGACCACGGCGCTCCTCGTTGGAGTCCTCGGAGTCCTGAGCGTCACCTCGGAGTTTCCGACCGCTCTCATCCGCACCACCTTGTGGGCGGTTCCTCGCCGAGGACTCGCCGTGACAGGCAAGGTCGCGGCCCTGCTCACGCTGCTCGTGCCGACGATCGTGCTCTCCACAGTGATCGCTCTCGAGGCGACGCGCCAGGTCCTGGCGCGAGCCGACCACCCCATGCCCGAGCTCTCCTGGTCCCAGCCAAGTGTGTGGTGGAGCCTCCTGGCGATGATGCTCTTCGCCACAGGTTGGGCGCTCCTGGGCCAGGCCCTCGGCTGGTTGCTTCGCAGCGCCGTGGGGGCCGCCTTCGCGCTTCTCGGGCTGATGTTCGCTCTGCCTCTGGTCGTCCTGGCGCTCCCGTCGGGCGTCGAGCACCGAGTCTGGCCTTACCTCCTCTCCGAGGCCGGGTCCTCGATGATGCGGCTCCAGGAGGGCAACCCGGCTGGTCTCGCTCCCGGCCCCGCTGCCCTCGTCTGGCTGGGCTGGATCGTCGTCGGGCTGCTCTTGGCCACGTGGGCCATGAAGCGCCGGGACGCTTGACGCACCAGAGGTGCGAAGCCCACTTCGGCAGCCAGGGACGTCGTCGCGCTCGACGCCGTCCCTGGCTGCTGCTGCGTGCAGCGAGAGCGTCATGATCCTTCTCATCGAGGCGGACTGGAGCGGCCTCCTGGCTCGTGTGGCCGACTCCTGAGCCGGCTCAACATCGACTCAACAGTCTTCCAAGGCCGCCGCCGCAGCCTGGAAGCATGACCACGACAGCAATCGCCTCGGCCGGACGCTCGACGCCGTTGTCCAGGCCCCTTCTCCGCTTCACAGCGATCGCCTTGCCCGCAGGCTGGCTGTTCCTCGGCCTCCCACTGTTCATCGACTCGCCCGTCGAGCCGTTCGTGCTCGCCACACTGTTCCTCGGCATGGTGCCCGCAGCCCTCCTACTCACGCGCTACTCCACGGACGCGACCATCGGCGGGCTGCTGCGCGACAGTGTCCGGTTGCCTCGGCCCCTCGCCCTGCTCTTGCCCGCACTGCTGATGATCCCCGCCGCCACCTGGGTCGTGGCGGCCGGCCTCGGCGTCCAGACCGAGCTGAGCAACGGCTTCCTCACCGGCCTGGCCGTCAACGTCTTCTCCAGCGTGCTGATCATCAACCTCTGGGAGGAGATGGTGTGGGCCGGCTTCGTCCAACGTCAGGCCCTTCGGCGATGGGGCTTCATCCGCAGCGCGATCCTCACAGCAATGCTGTTCACCGGCATCCACATGCCCCTTGTGTTCTACGGCGCCGACGGAACTGCCGACGTGCTCTACAACGTCGGTGTCATGCTCGTCTCCGGGCTTGGCATGCGTCTCCTCATCGGCGCGTTCGACCAGTGGGGGCGCGGCAGCATCCTCGCGCTGGCTCTCCTGCACGCGTCGTTCAACGTCAGCAGCGAGCTGGTCGACAGCGACCACGACTGGGTGCGATACGCCGTCACCCTCGGACTCGGGCTCACGGTCCTGCTGTTCCCACGCATCCGCCGCGCCCGAGCTGCTGGGACCGACCGATGACCGGCGAGGTGTTGCGGTACGCCGCGTTCCCCGACGAGGACTCGACCAGTAGCTCACCCGGCAACCCCGCCGGCGTCGTGCTGGGGGCGGAAACGCTGACCGAGGCTCAGATGCAGACCATCGCCGAGACGATCGGGTACTCGGAGACCGCATTCCTAGCCCCGATCGGACCAGGTTCTCGCGACGAGTTCCGCACCAGGTACTTCAGCCCCAAGGCCGAAGTCGACTTCTGCGGCCACGCGACCATAGCGGCAGCTGTCGCCGTCGCAGAGCGCCACGGTGCCGGTGATGTCGTCATGGTCACGAACGCTGGAAGGGTCACGGTCAGGACTCAGGAACACGGCCGGACGATCACCGCGACGCTCACGTCACCAGCGACGTCGTCGCGCCCTGTCGCACCGCGCGTCCTGACCGCCGCTCTCTCCGCCCTTCGGTTGCCTCCCGAGAGCCTGGACCCTCGCTATCCGGCCCGCGTCGCGTTCGCCGGCAATCACCACCTCGTCCTCGGGGTGACCGAGGCCCACGTCCTCGATGACCTGGACTACGACTACGTGTCCCTGGACGCCCTCATGGCCCTGGAGGGGTGGACCACCGTGCACGTCTTCCACCACGCAGGACACCACCTCTACACGGCCCGCAACGCCTTCCCGCCGGGCGGGGTCCGAGAGGATCCGGCCACGGGCGCAGCGGCCGCTGCCTTCGGCGGGTACCTTCGCGAGCTCGGCCTCGTCGAGGTTCCCTGCACGGTGACCGTTCTTCAGGGCCACCAGATGGGATCCCCGAGCCGTCTGATGGTCGGCATCGACGGGGACCACCCTGGGATCGAGGTCACCGGGACGGCCACGAGGCTCTCGCCCTCGCCCTACGACGAGATCGACCTGCCATGAGGAGCTTCTCCGTGGTCGCCGGGCAACCACACACCTGGCCCGAGATGCCGGCCGCTGCCCGAGTCGTCACCGACTTCCTGGCGAACCTCCGGCTGACCGGCGATGCCGTCGCTGCCCGCCGGCTGTTCGCCGATCGAGTCTCCGCCCACCAGGTCGTCGCCGAGACCGACGAGACCGTCGTCAGACGTCCGGAGGAGTACGCCGACCACGTCGCCGACATGGTCGCGGCGAACGGCCCCTTCCAGATCCAGGTCGAGGAGCTCCTCGTCGAGGGCGACCACGTCTACGTCCGCTGGCACCAGCAGGGCTGGACGGATCCGAACGCAGGCGTCGACGCAGCGAGGCGGCCACTGCGCGAAGCGGCCTCCGCCGTCTACCGAGTCGCAGAGGGACGCATCCAGGAGTACTGGATCCAGATCGACCGTCTCGGCGCCCTACGACAGCTCACTGATTCCACCACCTCACCTCAGGAGAAGAAATGACCCAGCACGAAACCGTTCAGACGCCACCGGCCACCCGCACGGTGGAGGGACACCTTGTCCCCGCGCCCGGAACCTGGCAGATCGACCCCGGCCACACAGACCTCGCCTTCATCGGCCGACACTTCATGGTCACCAAGGTCCGGGGCCGCTTCACCGACGTCCAGGGCTCGGTCACGGTCGCGCCCGACCTGTCGGACTCCAGGGTCGAGGTCACCATCGGAATGGCCAGCATCGAGTCGGGCTCCTCGGTCCGCGACGACCACCTGCGCTCGACCGACCTGTTCGACGTCGAGCAGTTCCCCACAGCCACGTTCATCAGTCGCCAGGTCGACTGGCGAGGCACCGGCGGCACCGTCGTCGGCGACCTCACCATCCACGGCGTCACTCGTGAGGTGCCCTTGCAGGTCGCCTTCGAGGGCCACGTGCGTGACCCCTGGGGCGGCGACCGGGCCGTGTTCTCCGCACGCACGAAGATCAATCGCGAGGACTTCGACATCACCTGGAACGTCGCTCTCGAAGCGGGCGGGCTCCTGGTCTCGAAGGACGTGTCGATCGAGATCAATCTCGAGACCGTCCTGTCCACGGCCTGAGAACGGGGGCGGCTCAGCGCCTGCCGAGCCGCCCTCTCCCGACCACAACATCACTCGTCCAGAGGACCTGACATGAGAGCTTCCCTCGTCACCGCGCCCGGCACACCCGAGCCCGTTCGTGTGGCCAGCGTCGCCGACCCCTCACCTCAGCCCCATTGGGTGAACGTCCGCCTCCACCACGCTGCGCTCAACAGGCTCGACGTCGTGCAGCTCGCCGCCCGGACGCCCGACGACACCGGAGCCATCTTCGGCTCGGACGGTGCGGGGACGGTCGAGGCGCTCGGATCCGGGCTCTCGCCCGGGCCCGCCATGTCTCCCGGGGACGAGGTCGTCATCCTCCCCTCGCTCTTCTGGGGCCCTTCGCCGGCGGCCCCTGGACCGTCGTACGAGATCCTGGGCTCCCCCACGAACGGAACGCACGCGGAGATCGTCTGCGTTCCGGCGGCCAACCTCTACCCCAAGCCGCGACACCTGAGCTGGCCCGAGGCCGCCGCGCTGCCGATGGCGACACTGACGGCATGGCGCGCGCTCGTCACCAGAGGCCGGCTCGCCGAGCACGAGTGCGTCGTCGTGGGCGCCGCCTCCTCGGGTGTCGGATCCGCGGCGATCCAGATCGCCGTCGCGCACGGTGCCCGGGTCGTCGCTGTCACTTCCTCCGAGGAACGAGCTGCCCACGCACTCAAGCTGGGCGCCTCCGTCGCCATCGACCGTCGGCATCGCGAGTTCCCGGAGCAGCTGCGGCGCGCGACCGATGGCGCCGACCTCGCGCTCGATCCGACCGGTGCGCTGTGGCAGGCCTTCGTGGACGTTCTCCGCCCTGGGGGCCGGCTCGTCGTCGTCGGCAAGGTCGGCGCCGCACAAGCCCAGCTCGGTGTCCAGTCGGTCTACTGGAAGCAGGTCGACGTGCTCGGATCGACCATGGGGAGTCCTCGTGACTTCGCTGCGCTCATCACCCACCTCAGCACCCACCAGTGGGCTCCCAGCCTCGACTCAGTGTTCCCGCTCAGCGCCGTGCAGGACGCGTACGCCCGGCTCGACAGCCCCCTCCGCGCCGGCAAAGTGGTGCTCGACGTCAGGGAACACTCGTGACCGTCGGCGTCCGCATCGAGCCGGTCGGGATCGTCGCCGACGACGGCCGTCTCCTGCGGGGTACACGGTTCCGTCCAGAGAGCGCACCGGTCGGATACGTCCTGGTCGCTCCGGCGATGGCGACGCCAGCGCGGTTCTACAGACAATTCGCTTCCTGGCTGGCATCCGAGCGTCAGCTCGCGGTCCTGACGTTCGAGTACCGCGGGACGACCGCAGACGCCTCGGCCCTTCGCCGCGAGAACGCCGACCTGCTGACCTGGGCGGCCGACGCCGCCGCGGCGCTCGAGCATCTGGACGCCGAGCGCCGGAGCGAGAACCCCGCAGGGGCGATCACCTGGATAGGGCACAGCTTCGGTGGCCAGATCCTCGGCTTCGTCCGTCATGACCTGCTGAACGCGGCGATCCTCGTCGCGACCGGCCACGGGTACTTCCACCACAATCCCCCGCACCTGCGACGCCGAGCTCCTCTGCTGTGGCGGTTGGTCGTCCCGCTGACCACACGGGTGAGCGGATACTTCCCAGGACGCCGCCTCGGCATCCTGGGCGACCTCCCGTCACGCGTGGCTCGCCAGTGGGGTCGCTGGTGCATGCACCCGGACTATTGGGGGGCCGACGTCCAGGACATCACGCAGCGCCACGCCCTCGTCACGCATCCAGTGACCCTCATCTCGCTGACCGACGACGCCCTCGTGACCCCGAGTGGACCCAAGGCTCTGGCGGCCCAGCTCCTCAACGCGCCCGTCACTCACGCCCGCGTTCACCCCTCTCACTTCGGGGTGCGAACCATCGGTCACCACGGTCTCTTCAGGGCGTCGATGGCGCACGCGTGGCGCGACGTGTTCGCCATCGATGTCCCCCGCTCGGATGCCACCGACGCCCAACGGTCGTACAACCCCTCGTCGGCAGCGTGAGCTCATCAAGCCGAAGGAGGTCACCATGACCCGCACACCCGCATCCGAGGGACCCGTACGACTCCGGCCCGTCCGCATCGAGGACTGGCCGACCATCCACGAGTGGGCGCGCCGGCTCGACGTCACCCAGTACCAGCTGTGGGGACCCAACCGGGCCATGGAGACGCGCACCTTCGTCGTCGACGCCATTGCAGCGGCCACGGAGCGCCCACAGCGACGTCACGTGCTGTCCGCGGTCCGCGGCAATCGCGTGGTCGGCCTGGTCGAGATCACGATCCTCGAGCAGCAGCCGCGCGGAGCCGAGCTCGGCTACGCCGTCCACCCACACCTGTGGCGGCAAGGGGTCGGCACCTCGATCGCGCTGCAGGCGATGGACCTGGCCTTCGGCTCCCTCGGGGTCCAGCGGCTGCAGGCAACCTGCGACACCCTCAACACGGCGTCGGTGCGCCTGCTGCACCGGGTGGGCATGCACCTGGACGGCACTCTGACGCGACACCAGCGCCTGGGTGACCGCTGGCGAGACACCCATCTCTTCTCCCTGCTCGTAGAGGAGTGGTCGGCTCGACACGTCGCTCAACCGGCGTGACGAGGCGCCACCCGCCCACAACCTCGACGCAACGCCGATCGCGAACGATCGAGTCATGGACACCACAACCCGACCGCTGACGGCGGCCGAGCTCGTCGCCACTGCTGCAAGCAGCGCGGGCCCGCTCGTCCTCCAGCCCAGCGACCTGCCGATCCCTCCCCTTCAGCTTCCGTGCGCCGTCTGCAGCCGTCACCTTCATGACCACGGCGGCAATCCTCCCGACTGCACGGGATTCACGCGTCCGCGGCTTCCGGCCGGTTACGCCTACGTCGACGAGCTCAGCGCGGGCTCACGATTCAGGTTCCTGAGCCGGGGCAGCGACTCCTGCGGCCGCGAGGCACTGCACCGGCCGTTCCCGCTCGACGAGGCGAATGGACTCCTGCAGCTGCAGACCACCTCGGACGCCTGCGCCGACACTGCTCACCTTGTGCAGGCGACCACGATCGTGCGGATCGAAGCGTCAGCTGCCTGAGCCTCCCGCCGATCCAGGCAAGACGGCCCGGCACCACCCACCTTCCACTGCCAGCCAACAACGGCCCGCGAGCGTGGATCCACCTCACCGAAAGGCGAACCGATGTCAGTCATGACCCCTTCCAGGACCACAACCTGGATCCGATCCCACCCGGTGCCGGCCTACCTCGTGCTGTCCCTGGGTGGCGCCTACGCCCTCCTCTCCGTCATGGTCCTGATCGAGCGCGACGTGCTTCCAGGCCGAGGCGTGCCCGGCCTGATCGGCTCGGACATGGAGGAGGCCGCCAGCTTCGTCCTCGTCCTGACGGTGCTCGCCAGCGCGTTGCTCGTGACGTATGTCGAGGGCGGACGATCCGCCGTTCGCCAGCTCGTGCGGCGAGCCTTCCGGTGGCGAGTTCCCGCACGCTGGTGGGCGATCGCTGCGCTGTCGCTTCCGGTCGTCAGCTTCCTGCTCGCGCTCGCCCTGGGCGACTCGTTCACCCCACCGAGCGCAGGCACCCTCGTGCACGAAGGGATGGCCATGCTGTTCGCCCTCGCTGTGATCAACCTGGCCGAGGAGACCGGTTGGGCAGGGTTTCTCCAAAGCCGCCTCGAGCGCCGCAACCAGCTCCTGCTGGCCAGCGCACTCACGGCGGTGCCGTTCGCGCTGGTGCATGTTCCGATCCGCGTGGTGACGCGCGAGATCGCCGCACCCGAGGACCTCGTAGGCAACCTGATCGCGCTCCTCGTTCTGTGCCTGGTGATCCGAACCCTGCTGGGTGTCGTGCTGCGCGGCGCGCTGAACAGCGTCCTGCTCGTCGCTGTCACCCATACCTCGTTCAACCGCTCCAACAACGCCGACGGAATCGTGGCCGACCTCGTCGATGGGGACGCCCGCACCTTCGCCGCACTCCTTGCCAGCCTCGCCGTCACCGTCGTCCTCCTCGCCGCGATGCGACGACGGCTGAGCCGCTTCGAGCGCCTCACCCTCGACCAGAACGAGGCGGCGTGATGCGCGGCTCGGCTCGTCAGATCGTAGGCGTCGTCCTCGTCGCCGCGGCCGTCCTGTGGCTCGGCGTGGGGCTGACCCTCCTCGTCGTTCAGCACCAACAAGATCGCGACGGCTACTTCATGACCCGCAGCACGAGCGCACACTCGGACGGGCTGGCGGTCGTGCTGAGTGGTGAGGCGAACGGCGTGAGCGGCCCAGTCGACGTGGAGTCGCTGGTCGGAAGAGCACGCGTGACGGCTGATCGTCACGGAAGCGGTGAGTACTTCGTGGGTATCGGGCCAAGCGACGAAGTCGCCGCGTTCTTGAGGAACGTCCCGCACAGCGAGATCCTCGACGTCACAGAGAGCGATGCTGATCTGCGCTATCGGGAGCACGACGGCTCCCAGCCGGGATCGCCCCCCGGCGATCAGTCCTTCTGGCTGACATCGGCGGCAGGCGCAGGACGGCTGAAGCTCGACCTGGAACCTCCGACCGGCGATTGGAGCCTGGTCGTGATGAACGTCGACGCTTCGCCGCAAGTAGATGCGGAGCTTAGCGTGGGAGCGACCCTGCCTGTCCTTGAACGGAGCACGCGGATCGGCCTCCTCAACGGGGTCTTGTTGCTCCTGGGAGGTGTGGGGGCGCTCGCGTTCCGGCGACGGGCGCTCGTCTCCGAATAGCTCTTCGAGAACAACCTCAGGACTGTCGATGCCAAGCACCCGCCCCAGACCCCGGTGACCCACTGATGGAAAGGCATTCCGTGACCGAGATGAACGACCATCTGCGCCACGCCGGTCATGATGGCGACGACCAGGCCGGCCACCGCGCGCCTGCGGCTCACGCTGAGCATGCAGCGCATGCCCACGCCAACATCACCGCCATGGCGGCGAGCGCCACCCTGCACTGCCTCACCGGCTGCGCCATCGGAGAGATCGCGGGGCTGATGATCGGCACCGCGGTCGGGTTGTCCACCGGATGGACTCTTGTGCTGGCAGTCGGTCTCGCTTTCGTGTTCGGCTACTTCCTGTCCACGTTGCCCCTGATCAGGTCAGGTCTCGGGGTGGGCGCCGCCCTCACGGTCGTCCTGGCAGCAGACACCCTGTCCATCGCGACGATGGAGGCCGTCGACAACGCCGTCATGGCGCTGATCCCAGGCGCGATGGAGGCCGGACTCGTGAACCCGGTCTTCTGGATCGGCATGATGATCGCGCTCGCGGTGGCCTTCGTCGCCGCCTACCCGGTCAACCGCTACCTGCTGCAGCGGGGCAAGGGACACGCCCTGACCCACGAGTACCACGGCGTCGTCAACGCCACCGGCGTACGTCGCTTCATCCCCTCGATCTCGACAGGAGCACTGGCCGGCGTCATCGTCGCGTTCATGCTCGGAGGCTTGGTCGTCTCCGTCGCCGACGAAGTCGGCGGCGATGATGCCGGGGGCAGGGGCGGCCACGCCACGTCAATGCGATGACCAGTCCCAGGCGATGTCCTCGTTGCTCAGCCTCGTCGAGAGGTGGACAAGTGCTCCTCGTCTTGCTGCAGATGCGCCCGTGTCAGAGGGTGAGGTAATGGAGACGCGCAGGCTCGGACGGCTCGGGCATCAGAGTTCGGTGCTCATCTACGACGCGGCGGCGCTCGGCGACGTTCCACAGGACGTGGCCGACAGATCGATCCAGCAAGCCCTCGATGGGGGCATCAACCACTTCGACGTGGCGGCCGACTACGGAGACGCCGAGCTGCGGCTGGGTCCCCGGATGGCCGACATCCGTGATCGGATCTTCCTGGCCACCAAGACCGGACGCCGAGAGCAAGAGCCGGCGTGGAGCGAGATCAACCGCTCGTTGGAGCGCCTGCAGACCGACCACGTCGACCTGTTGCAGCTGCATGCCATCGGAGACCTCGATGAGCTGGACGCGGCTACCGGGACCGGTGGCGCGCTGGAAGCGGCGGTCCGCGCGCACGAGGCCGGCCTGGTAGGCGCCGTCGGAATCACCGGCCATGGCCATGCGGCGCCCTCGACGCACCTCGAGGCGTTGCGTCGCTACCCCTTCGCGACCGTCCTGACTCCGCTGAACCCCGTGCTCTGGCGAGACGAGGCCTACAGAGCCGACTACGAGGCGCTCGTCGAAGAAGTCCGCCGACAGGACGTGGGCCTCATGACCATCAAGGCGGTGTCCCGCCGCAACTGGCCCGACGGTACGGACCACACCCACGCCACCTGGTACGAGCCCTACGACACCCAGGACCGCATCACGGCAGCGGTGTCATGGGTGCTCGCTCACGAGGAAGTGACGGGCATCCCCACGGCCGGCGACGTGCGGCTCCTGGGCATGCTGCTCCAGGCCGAGCAGGACCGGATCCCACCGAGCGAGGCCGAGCAGCGGCTCGCCCGCGACGACCAGTACGCGTCGCCGTTCGTCGCCATGCCGTTCTGACTCGAGGGCGCCCGCCACGACGTCTGTCACCAGCGGCGGGAGCACTCGGCCAGGTCGACACGGACCTGCTGGCCACGGTCGACGACGACCGACTCGCGCTGGAGGACGCGCCCGTCCTTCTCGCACGTGAGCGTCCACGTCTCGATCAGGCCGGGAACCTCCTCGGAGGACACCACGGCGGAGTCGAACAGGGTCGCCGTCAAGGTGTACGACGGTGCGATTGACGCGAAGTTGATGACCCGCAGCACGTAGTCGCCCGGCGCCGGTGCGCCGATCTGGGTCTGCTCCTTCTCGTTGACCGAGTTGCCGGACGAGCCGACCTCGGTCAGCGAGCCGTCCGCGTTCTTGCGGTAGACCTCGAGATCGAGGTCGTCGGGCGTCGGCCAGTCGAGGTCGACCTGCAGGACGTCGATCCCGGTCTCCGTCACCGTGAAGGGGTGGTCGACGCTCTGCCCGACGGTGGTCGGACCACCCTGGAACGACTGGCTCCGCACCGGCTGGTCCTCGGTGATCTCGACGAGCTTGTCCTGCACCACCGGACGGGTGGACTGGTTGACGTGCCAGGTGTAGCGCCCGTCCATCCCCACCTTCATGGTGCTGTTCAGGCGGTCGGTGAACGAGCCCTCCCACGTAGGCGTCGAGAACTCCTTGCGCAGCCTCAACGTCGCACCCTTCGGTGCCTTGCCGCTGATCACGGCGTGCGTGGCGGTGTCGACGGCGTTCTCCAGCGCGGCGAGGTAGGCCTCGCGGTTGCCCTTGCCGGCGTACGCGCCGGCGCCGAGGTACTCGTCGACGACCTTCGGGAACGGCGGGTGGAACTCGTCCGGGCCGATCTCGAAGGTGTAGCCGAAGCCACCGGTCGCGTTGTAGGACCAGTCCTCGGTCGTGCCCGTGGTGTCGTAGAGCTCCCAGCCATGGATGTTGCGGTAGCCGTTGGCCGCTGTCATCCGGGCGCCCAGTGCCTTCAGCGCCTCTTCGTCCGGCGCGTTCCCGACCGGCAGGCCGTCGTGGCCGATCGTGTCGGGGTGCACTCCGTTGGGCCGCAGCACCAGGTTGGAGAAGGTGTGGTTGGAGATCATCGTCGTGACCTGCCGCCCGCTGATGAGCTCGCGGACGTTCTGGATCTCGGGCTCGGAGAACGGCCCGGCCCCGCGGTACGTCGGGTCGGCGAACACGTCGGAGGCGCCGGGTCCGCCCCAGAACCCGCCGTAGTTGCGGTTGAGGTCGACGCCGACGCCGTACCCGCCCGGGCTGGTGGCGCTGGCGACCCGGCACGTCCCGTCGATCGGGTCCTGGCCGTCGACGACGCGGCAGTTCTTGCGCTTGTAGGCGTTGCCGGGAGTGCCCAGGAGCGACACCGTCCCGCCGGCGTCCACCTCGCGCAGGTCGACGAGGCTGCCGTCGGTGCGAGAGAGCTCGAAGCCGTCGACGTTCACGACCGGCACGACGACCACGCGCGAGCGGTCGAGCAGACCGGTGATCCGCGCGTCGGTCCCGTAGTTCTGCACGAGGTCGTAGGCGAACTCCATCGCGAGCTCGCCGGACGGCCACTCGCGAGCGTGGTGCAGGCCCAGGAGCACGAAGACCGGTCGTCCGTCCTCAGCAGCCTGCACGTTGCGACCGATCTCGATGCCGTAGACGGTGCGACCGTCCAGGGACTTGTGCGGCAGCGTGATCCGCTTGGCGATGGCCGGCCGGATCGCGGCGAGCTCGCGCAGGTCGTCGTTGTAGTCGGCCAGCGTCCGGTAGGCGTCGCGTCCCGACGGCAGCGGCGATTCGAGGGTGGCGGCGGCGTACGCGCGGTTGACCTGCTCGTTCTGCACCGAGCGCGCGATCAGGTCGGGGATGCGGACGTCGTAGCCCAACCCGGAGTGCAGGAGCGCGTCGAGGTCGGTCGCGTCGTGGAGGACGACCTCGACGTAGTCGTGGCCGGCGTGCTCGGTGAGGTCGAGACCGAGTCTCTGCAGCAGCTCCTTGTCGGCGCGGGTCGGGGTGTCCACGGTGACGAGCCGTGGGGCGAAGAGAGCGGTGTCGGCCTGGGCGGACGATCCACCGAGGGCAGGCGTGACGCCGGCCAGGGCGAGGGCGGCGACCGCGGCCACCGCGGAGACGCGGGTACGTCGTGACAGGGGACTCATCTGTGCTCCTCGTGCGTCGGGGATCGGTGTCAGAACGAGCGGACCTGGTGGTAGGTCACGCAGGCGTTGGTGCGGGAGCTCAGCCGACCGAGCTGCCACAGGCGGCCTGGGCGTCGGCGACTGCGAGGTCGTACTGCGACCTCTCGCCCGTGTGGGCGGCGGAGTGGAGGGCTTGCATCGAGCCGTCGAGGTCGCCGAAGCCGGGGTTCGTCCGGGCCGCGCGGGCGGACTCGACGATCGCCTGGTCGAGCAGCAGCACCGCCGCCGCGTAGCGGGCGTCGGACTCCACCTCAGCGGCCTCGTGCGCCTTGGCCATCAGGTCGCACGCCGACGTGGCGTGGTCGCGCCCCGGCTCCTCGGCCGGGCCCGCATCGGTCTCCGCGCCGCCGCGCAGACCGACGACTCCCACCACGGCGACGACGGTGGCGCCGGCCAACGACGCTGCCACCACGCGGGACCTCGCGGAGCCGGTGCCGGCCGCGACGTGCCCGGCGCGCTTGCGGGGATCACCGCTGCGCCGGGCCGCCCCATCGGTCCGTCCCATGACCTAGAGGCGCCTCAACGACGTCGAGGTCTTCTTGCCGGGGTAGGACGCAGCGTCGTACGGGTCGGTGCCCTGCGCCCGCTCCTTGGAGTTCGCGTGGCCGTCGCCGTCGATGTCGTTGTCACAGGCGTCGCCCTGTCCGTCGCGGTCGAGGTCGGCCTGTCCGGCGTTCGGCTGCTTCACGCAGTTGTCCCGCGAGTCCCCCACGCCGTCGCCGTCGCGGTCGACGCCCGGCGCCGTACGGACGACGGTGCGGTAGTCGGTCGCGATCACCTCGCCGTCGTCCTCCCACTCGATCCGCAGCTCGTGCGTTCCGCCGGGGATGCTGACGTCGATCGAGAAGGTGTCGAGCTCGTCACTGGTGTCGACGTCCTGGCCGCCGGCAAGCGCCCCGTCGACGTACACCTTCACGTGCTCCGTAGCCGGGATCACGCAGCCGTCGTGGCCGTTGCCGGCGACCGAGGGGCAGAGGTCGTAGACGTCGGGCACGCCGTCGCCGTCGCTGTCCGGGCACCCGCTCGGCGCCGGTCCTGCCTGCTGGGGACACCGGTCGTCACCGTCGGCGACGCCGTCGCCGTCACCGTCTCCGGAGACACCGACCAGGGTCGCGGTCAGGGTGTACGTCGTCGCGGGCACGCCGACCACGAGGTAGGGGTCGACCTTGATGTCGAGGCGGCCGCGCACGTTGGTCAGCAGCACCCGCTCGGGATTTCCGGCCGTCGCCCCCGATGCCGTCGCAGCGCCGGTCACGGTCATGTCGAGGTCACTGTTGTCGGTCCACGACAGCAGCAGCTCGACGTCGCTCGACTCCGGCACGTCGAGGGTGAAGGTGTCCTGGCTGCCGGTGAGCACGCCGAGCGACGTGTCGGCGACGGTGAACGTGTTGCCGCCGGGCTGCTCGAGCACGACGGTGTCGAGCGTGCCCGTCACCGCCGAGCCGCCAGTAGACGATCCACCATCCACGGCGGTCGATCCCCCGGCTGCCGAGCCGGCGCTGGTGGGGGCGGCCACACCGACCGCACCGCTGTCCGGAGCCCGGTCGTCGGAGACGACGGTGAACTTGTTGTTGGCGGTGTAGCCGGTGAGCGCGAAGACGTCGTACGGCGCGGTCACCTTGGCCCCCGCGAGATAGCTACGGGGAATGTGGAACGTCACCGTGTTGGCGACCGGGTCCCACTGCGCCCAGTCACCGGGCAGCTGCTGCTCCATCGAGTGGTCCCAGACCATCACCTCGGCGGGGCTGCGCGGATCGGGGACGAACGTCTTGATCTGGCGTCCGTCGATGCTGACGGAGTACTCCGACGGACTCGTCACCGAGGTCGAGGGCCACAGCTTCTTCACCTTGACGGTGGTCGTGACCTCCAGGTCGGTGACCTCGACGGAGACCTGCTGGATGTCGGTGAGGTCGGAGACCGCGTCTCCCTCAGGATCGTCAGCAGCGCCGACCGGCGACGACGGCGGAGCGTCCAGGGGACGTCGCTCGACGCTGCCGCTGACATTGACGTTTCCGTCCGCGGTCTCCGACCCGTGCTCCGGCGTGGTCACGGTGAGCACCGGCTGGTGTGTCTCCACCGGCTCCGGAGTCCAGTCGGTCGCCGCGCCGGGCACGGTCCCGAGGTCGGGTTGGGGGCAGTCCCACACCGAGCCGGTCGACGACGCGAAGAGGTGGTTCTCGGGGCTCTGCACCTGGAAGGAGTTGGTGCCGTCGCCCAGGACGTCGTTGGGCTGGACCTGGTCGGCCGCGGTCACGGCCCCGTCGCCGTTGACGTCGAGGTAGTGGCTCATCCGCAGCGCGAAGGCCTCGACGTTGAGGGTGGAGACGCACTTGTTCTGCCCGGGCGGGTCATAGCTGTAGGCCATGATGTCCGTCGTCGGGACCGGGCCCCACGAAGGCGTCTCCGCACCGTCGCCGACGTGGCCGAGGGTCAGGCAGTGGCCGGTCTCGTGGAGCACCAGGTCGAAGAGCGAGAAGGTGTCGGTGGTGCCCGGCACCGGGTCCACGCCGCCGTTCACCGAGAAGCACACGTTGCCTCCGGCGCCGCCGCAGTCCTCCACGTAGACGCCGCCGCCGTCGCCGTGGTGCCCGTCGTACCCCGGCATGCCCTCCCAGGTGTCCAACGAGAACGGGTTCGGGATGTTGTGGCAGGGAACGCCGTCCTCGGAGAAGATGCCCAGCTCGTCGGTGAGGTACGTCGGGTCCACGCCGATGCCGGCACCACCGGCCGGGTTGGTCGCCACGATCACGATCTCGGGGTCGTAGAGCGGATACGTGCTGACCTCGTCGCCCTCGGTGAGCCCGACGACGTCGGACGAGATGTGGAAGTCGACTCCGTCACGCAGCCAGTCCAGGCCCATCTCGTCGGAGAGGTAGTCGATGCCGCCCTCCCAGGCCTCGGCCGCCTGCCGCATGATCCGCAGGTCCCGCTCCGCCGTCGGTGAGGCCGGGACGAGGACCGCGACGTCGACCTGCGGGGAGTCGAGGGCGTTCAGGCCGACCTTGGCGTGGAAGCAGGTGTTGGCCGGGTTGTCCCGGCTCATGTCCTTGATGCAGCCCGGCGGGAGGTTGCCGTCGCCGTAGAAGGGTCCGACGTAGTCATCGGCAGGGCTGGCCTGCGCCGGCAGAACAGATCCGAGGGCCACCAACGACACTGCGGCGACCATCAACGGGACCAGCGCGGCGACGAGGACCGAGATGCACTTGCGCACGGGCGTTCCTTTCCGAGAACCCACCAAACGCCCAGCTCGTCGGCACGGACGACATCTGGGCGAACCACCGTGCGGAGGAACTTAAGTCGTGGAGGTGGCCACGTGTGGCCACTGGCCTCAGAAGGCCAATGTCTAGACCGTTCGGCTCAGAGCCAGCCGCGCTGGGTGGCGCGGACGCCCGCCTCGAACCGCGAGTCGACGCCCAGGTCCTCGAGCAGGTCCTTGACCCGTCGTCGTACGGTCCGCTGGCTCAAGCCGAGGTGCCGGGCGATGGCGGTCTCGGTCATGCCGGCGGCCAGCAGGTTGGCGAGCTGACGGAGCTCACCCTCGGACGTACCGACCGTCGACAGCTCACCCTCGAGGGTCGGCCGCACCTCGACGGCGTGCTCCCACACCGACTCGAACAGCGCGATAAGGGAGTCGAGCAGCACGGACGGACGGACGATCACCACGGCCTCAGGGATCTCGCCCCGGGCGTGGAGCAGCGGCAGCATCGCCCACTCGCCGTCGATGACGGCCAGCTTCAGCGGGACCCTGGCCAGCCGGGCCTGCTCTCCCGCGGCGACGCCTTGGAGGATGCGGCGCACGTGGTCGGGCTCGTCCAGCAGCGACCGGTCGAACACCGTCCGCAGGTGCAGCCCGTCGGTGCGGAGCCGCTCGGCCTGGCCGCTCATGGCCTCGTCGACGTTCGACGCGTAGGGCGGACGGTCGAAGACGGCGATCTCGGTGCGTGCGCTCTGGATGACCTGGAGGAAGAGCTGGCGGACCGAGCCCTTCCCCGACACCACCTCCACGAGCTCGGTCGGATCGGCGTCCCGGGTCGCCCTGCGCACCCGGACCCCGAGCTCGGCCGACGCCTCGCGCACCGCCAGCAGAGCACTCATGTGCTCGGCGATGAGTGCCTCGATGGCGTACTCAGGGGGCGCGACCACGAACTCCTGGTCAGGGCCGGCCAGACGGCGGACCAGCCCCTTGGCCACCAGCTTGTCGAGGGCCTCGAGCTGGCGTTTGGGCTTGATGTCGCCGTCGGCGAGGATCTCAGTCAGCGAGGCCCTGCCTCGCCCCACGAGGAGTTGGTAGACCTGCTCCTCGACGGAGCTGAACCCCAGCGCTTCCAGCACCTGTGCCACCCTCCGCCGGCGCGGGTGGCGTCGTCCCGCGTCGTCGCGATCCTCCCTCCGGTCGGGAGCACCGTCAACGAGACCACGCCGAAGCGCCTCGGAAGGGGTGGAGACCGCCCTCGTAGACGAACGCCTGGCGGTCACCGACGAACGACGCGGAACCAATCACGGTCGTTCGACTTGCGGAAGTCGTTGTGGCCGAGGTACTTCACGCGAACCAGGTAGACGCCGGTCTCGTAGAGGTGGACCAGCCCGACGGATCGACTCCCGTCACGAAGCTGCTTGGTCTTCTCCCGCAGCACGTCACCCTTGCGCTTCAGGATGACTCGGACGCGGCCGGACACAGGAGACCCGTGCACGGGGCGGACCGCCACGTGTGCTCGCACTCGCTTGCCTCGGCGAGTGTCCGGCACGCGCACTCGGACATGAACCCGGTCCTTGACGACCCGGACGGATGTCGTTGCCGTGCTGGGTGAGACGTGCCGTTCGTCAGCCGGCACGAAGGTCGCCGTCAGAGGGTAGACGGCTCCGGCGGAGAGGTCGGTTTCGAGGGCGGTGCGGGCAACGCCGTCCTTGCCGAGCCAGACCCGATCAGTGAGGGAGCCCAGCTGGAAGATCACCGCCCCCTTGGCCTTGCCGCCGGTGCTCGCGACCCGCGCGACTGCTCGGGCCTTCTCGCCATGACTCACACGGCGCTCGTCGACGCTGACAAGCGTGCTCGTCGTGGCGGTCACCGAGAGGATGTCGATGGTGGGATCGGGGCCAGGTTCACTGCATGCCAGGACAACCGGAGCGCCGAGTGCGGTGCCGGTGGCGTCGCGCAGCTGGAGGCTCGACTTCAGGTCTCCAGCGCGGAGCCGGACCTGCCCTGACGTGGTCCAGCTCAAGGATCCGACGGCGGTGAGGGTCAGCGGTCCGCTGTCGGAGACGGCGGTGGCGGCGATCGACTGACCCACCTGGCGGCCTTGTCCCGACGCGCTGACCGCGAGGTCGACGGTGCCTGCGACGGAGCGAGCCCCGGCGTCGTACAGGCGCTGGCGGACGTCGCTGGGGAAGGACAGGATGCTCGTCGCCGACAGGTCGCTACCCGCTGCGATCGTCGCCGGATCGGTGTCGATCTCGACCGTGGCGACGAAGGCGCCGGTCTCCTGACTCGTGCAGTTGTAGGGGATCGCACCGGTCGTGGCGGTCGCAGGTGGAACCGCGATCAAGCCGCTGACTCCCAGTGCGCCTGCAGCGATCCAGCCGCTGAGACGACTGTTGGGACGTGCGTGCATTGAGCCTCCTTGCGATAGCCCGAGCCCGGCCAGTTGCCGGTCGCCCGAAGGGTGGTCGTGCGCGTACCCACGGTCTGACGCCGTGAGCCTGGTGAAAGTTCAGACCGCGCGGCTGATGGCCGCGCCGCCGAAAGAGCCGGATCCGCCCGTCGCGGCACCTTCGGATCGCCGCAGGAAATAGGGGTCGACATACCCCTTCTCCCAGAAGGGCAGGTAGCCGAAGTGTCGGTACGCCTGCTCGTACCGCGGTGGCCGCATCACGCCGAGGTGGTGTTCGGCAGCATGGACGTGTTCGTGCGTTGTCTCCACCTGGATGCTGTCGCCGACGTTCGTGACCGCATCGACCGGGAGCAAGTGGCACGTGCGCCCCAATCCTTGAAGTCCCCCGGACGCCACGACCAACAGCCTCACGCGGCGCTCGCGCTGGTCGACCACGAGGTCGTCGACCTCACCGACACGGTGTCCTTGCAGGTCGACGACGATGTGGCCGCGCACGTCGTCGTCGGCGCAGGCCAGGACGAGGTCGCTGCTGTCGCGCAGTCCGACCAAGGTGGCTGTCGCCGTGTTCTCCATGTCTGCTCCTCTGCTCGCGGACGGGACCGGGTCTCCGGTCCCGGGTGTCGTCTCCGGTCCCGGTGTCGGATGCATGAGTCTGTGCAACCAAGACGACAATCACCCCGGCAGCCGCATGGCAATCCGATGACAGCCGCGCAGGCCTGATCGCGCCCCCCGCGCGCGACCAGGCCTCCGCTCTGCAGGGACCGGAGGCGTCAGGCCTCGACGGCAAGCGGTTCGCCCGTTGCCCGGGCGAAGGCGATGAGCGCGTCGACGAGGGCCTGCCGCTCGTCTGCTTCCATGCGGGCGGTCACCTCGGCGATGAGGAGACGCCGTTTCCTGGTGACGCTGGCGACCAGATCGGCCCCGAGGCTCGTCACCGCGTATGCACCGTCGCTGGTGAAGTGCACCCACTCCTCGTCATGGATCCGCTCGACGATGCGGCACGTCGGCCCGTGCCCGAGGTCGAGGTGCGCTGCCAGACTGATGGGAGTGGCAGGCCCCTGGGACTCGAGGACGACCAGCGCGCGGAACTCGCTGAGAGTCAGCGTGTCCTCGACGCCGGCGAGCGACCGCGCCGAGATGGCGATCAGCGCTCGGGAAGCCGTGACCAGCGCGGAGATGACATCGTCGTCGACAGTGGCTGTCACCATCCGGATCCCTCTGGAACCCCGCCGATGTTGCGCGCTCCGTGGTGCAGGCTCATGGGCGCAGCCCCCGCCCATGGTCGCGTGACTGCGACACCGTCGCTTGCTGCGCGGCTCGGTCACCGGGTCCGGTCAGCTCTTGGAGACACCGGGGTTGGGTACGTCGGAAGTTCGCCAGGGCTTGCGCCCGCCTGGAGTCGGTCTTGGCCGCGTCGGCGAGGTTCCACGCGGCGCGCGCGGCGGTCCGGCAGTAGCTGGGAACACCAGCCGCCTCACAGCGGCCTGAGGTGTCGACCGCTGCGGACTTGATCGATCCCAGGTTCACACCGGGCAGTCCTCCGTCGGGGATCAGGGACCCCAGCGACGCCACCGCCTCCGCGCAGGGTGTCACCTCGGCCCCGGACCGGGCGTCGTCGGTTCCTCGCAACGCGTGTGCCGTGATCACCAGGACGATCACGACGAGACAGCCAGCAAGGACCGTCGCTGACCAGAAGCTCCAATGACGATCTCGGTCAGCTGTCCGAGGGTCGCCCGACTGCCTGGCCATCCAGTGCCTACCCAGCCGTCGCCGCGCGTGCCGACATCATCCGGCGCGCAGGTGAAGCAGCAGGTTGCGGTGACGTCGGTCGTTGCGCACTGCTTGCTGACGAGCTCGCGCGATGAGCGCCTCTCGGCGTGCTGCGTCCCGGGGGTCGAGTCTCGGCCTCATGCGGAGTCCCTGAGGATGAAGGTCACGCGGCCGTTCTCGTCGGTGCTCGCGTCGAGCTCACCGTTTCGAACCTTCTGTGCGGCGACGGGACCCAGGTAGAGGCGTGCGCCGTCGCGCTCGACGACTTGGTCTCCTGCCGCCGGCTCGTTGACGGCTCCGACCCTCAAGCGCTCTCCGCCCTCGTCGCCCCGAGCGATGCGGAGACCCGAGGTGTGCTTGAGCCTGGGATGCCCGGTCACCTGGCGGATGACCTTGAGGGCCCGGGAAGAGATGGCAATCATTTCGCGTGCCTCCTTCTGTCAGAGATGCCGTCGTGGGTTCACGAGGACATCTCCATCCAGACACGTCCCCAGCGGCCGGACAAGGGTGCACAGCGAGGTGGCGTTGAAGTGCCCTATGGCCGCCGCAGGATTGTCATCCGGCTGTCATCTGACCGCGCTGTCGACGTCATCACGGCATGTCAGCGTGACGTGATGCAGACGGGTTCGGGTCCCCCTCCTCTGGGAGGGCCCACACGGGCAGAGACTCGTCCTTGCCGGGACGGCTCTGGTCGCCGCGTTGACCATGCCGCCTCGAGCGGGCCGGGTGAGGTCGACGTCCAGCTCCTCGACTCCAGGGTCGTCGGGATGCTGGACGACCTGCAGTGGCGGCTCGACGCTGTCTTGGAGCAGGGACCTCACACAGTCGTCTTGGACATGTCCGCTCTGACACGACTCTCCTCGACCTGTGTCGCCGCCCTGCTGTGGGTCAAGCGTCGCTGCGCAGCACGAGGCGTCGCCGTCGTGCTGCGCGACCCCTCTCGTGACTGCGCAGCGGCGCTGGAGCGGATCGGTCTGCTAGGGGCGCTGCCGACGGAGCTGCCGCTCCCCGACGCCTGAAGATCAGGCGCCCGGACAGCCGAGGCCCTGGCTGGCATCGAATCGCTCGGGGACCAGGGCGGCATAGTCCGCGGCCGTCACCGGGCCGCTGGTGAGCACTCCGTCAGGTAGCGGCACCTGCACCGGCTCGTCACCGCTGGCGAACTCCACCGATCGCACGCCGGGCGCTGTCGTCACGGTGAGGACGATCTGCCCGATGGCAACAGGTAGGCGGTCCGGGGAGAGCGTCGCGCCTGGATCCACTCCGATCACGGCGGTCGCGTCGGCGAGGTCGACGAGCACCAGCTCGGTGTCCGGCGCCACCGCCGTCGACCTACCCGTCGCCCGGGCGCGCTCCGAGGGACCAGCGACCAGTTCGTCGAGGAGCTGCCGTGCCACCACGTGAGGGGGATCTGCACAGCTGGCGCCGGCGGGCTCGGGAACCAAAGCATCCTCGACCAGCCAGAACGTGAGCGCCCCCGACCCCTCCGGATCGCTCTGCACAGTCGGGCCGGGCTCGCCGGAATCCGGCTCGAGCAGCTGATAGGGAATCGTCGCGTCATCGACTCGTGTCACGCTGCCGCTGCCCGGAAGGCCGCATGCTGCACAGGTCGCCACCACCATCGTTGACACGACGACCCAGGTCCGGCCGCGTCGCGTTCCGCCGGTCATGACAACGCCTCCCTGTGCGCTCGCGGCAACCGCACCACGAAGACCGCGCCGCCGTGTCGGCCATCGGTGCACCACACATCACCGTGGTGGTTGCGGATGGTCTGCTGCACGATGCTGAGCCCCAGACCGCTGCCGGTGCCCGACTTCTGGCCGCCCGCCCTGGCGAAACGTTCGAAGATGCGCTTCCGGTCCTCCGGCGACACCCCGCTTCCTCGGTCCTCGACGAAGATGTCGACGAAGTCGCCGCGGCCCTGGACACGGACCTCGGTCAGTCCGCCACCATGCAGGTCCGCGTTGCGGAAGAGGTTCGTGAGGACTCGGAGCAACTGGGACCGGTCGACCCTGACCAGCGGTTCCTCGGTCCCCACATCCGCCGGCACCACCAGATCTGCTGATCGCCGCCCGACGCGCAGCGCTTGCTCGACGAGCTGCTGGGCGCTCACCACCCTCATCTGATCGCTAGGGGCGTCGGCATCGAGGCGGCCCAGCTCGAGAAGATCCTCGAGCGCCCGGCGAAAGCGTTCGAGCTCGTCGCCCATCAGAGCGACGGCGCGTTCGGCTCGTGGTGAGAGACCTTCGGTCTGCTGGAGCAGGCTCAGGCTCGTCGTCAAGGTGGTCACGGGGGTGCGCAGCTCGTGGCTGACGTCGGCAGCGAAGCGGGAGTCCTGCTGGATCCTCTCGTGGAGCGCGTCGACCATGTTGTTGAAGGCACCGACCAGCGCCGCGAGATCGGGATCGTCGGTGTCGGACAGCCGGGTGCTCATGTCACCGGCGGAGACCCGGACCGCAGCGGTGGTCACCTCCCCCAGCGGGGCCAGCACACGGCGGCTGGCCGCCCGGCCCAAGAGGGCACCCGCAGCCGTGGTCAGCGCCGCACCGACGGCCAACGCCAGCCCCAGCGTCCACAGCGTCCGGTCCAGCTCCTCGGCAACCGACACCTCGTAGTACTCCGCGTCGACCGCGCTCAGCGGGATGCCGACCACGACCGCGTTCGGGTCGGTCTCCTCCGTCCAGGCCACGGCGACGGACCCGTCGGCCACGATCGGCTGGACCTCGTCGGTGGTGCTGGGGCCCGCTGTGTCCAGCGCCGAGGAGTACCACTCGCCGTCTCGCCGCACGTAGATGACAGCCCCCGCCGGGGGGGAGATGGATTCGAGCACGTCGCTGACCTGGGCTCCCGCAGTCTGCAGGCCGTCACGCACCAAGGCGGCATCGGTGTAGGCCTGGCGGGTCGCCGTCCGTTCGCGCTGCTCGACCAGCAGGTGCCGAGCCGAGAAGTACGTGCCGAGGGCGAGCGCGGTCGACAGGGTCAGGGCCCCCAGGGCGAAGGCCACGGTGACCGAGGCCCGCAACCCGCGGGGAGAACGAGCGCGTGTCACCGTACGTCGAGGCGGTAGCCGAGGCCGCGCACGGTCACCAGGGTGGAGGGTGCGCTGGGGTCGGCTTCGAGCTTCTTGCGCAGGCGCCGAACGTGGACGTCGACGAGGCGCTCGTCGCCGAAGAAGCCGGTGTCCCACACGTGATCGAGGAGCGAGGTCCGGTTCAGGACGCGTCCAGCGTTGTCGACCAGCACGCTCAGCAGCCTGAACTCCGTGTTGGTCAGGTGGATCTCAGCACCCCCACGTGTCAGCTGCGCGGCGCCGCGGTCGAAGACGAGAGGTCCGGCCAAGCTGTCGAGGACGAACACATCAGCACCGCGCACCTCGTGATGATCCTCTGCCATCGAGGGACGCCGCAGCAGAGCACGGAGTCGCGCCTTGATCTCCTCCACGACGAACGGCTTCGTCACGTAGTCGTCGGCGCCCGCCTCCAGTGCCGCCACCACGTCCTGCACGCCGTCCCGGGCGCTGACGACCACGATCGGCGCCTCTGTCTGGGGCCGCGCCCGCTGGATGAACGAGAACCCGTCCATGCCGCCGAGCATGAGGTCGACCAGCATCAGGTCGACGCCGGGACCGGCAACGACCCGGAGCGCGGTCTCCGCGTCGACGGCCTCGACCACGTCGTACCCGTCGTCCTCCAGGACGAGACGGAGCGAGGCTCGGAGCCCGTCGTCGTCCTCCAGGATCAGCAGCCGAGTCGCCATCGATCGTCATCCTCGCATCCGTGTCGTCGGCGCAGACCCGCGACCCATGACCGTTGACCGGCCCCGACGTCGCGAGGGTGCGGAGGCAGTCGCCTCGTCAATCGTTCTGGTACACGTCGGGGACGCCGTCGTTGTCGACGTCCCTGGTCTCTTCCTCCTCGATCCTGCGATACGTGCGGTTCCGGGAGCGCAGCAGCACAGCAGCCAGCACGGAGGCAGTGGCCGACGCGACCAGCACGGCGACCTTGACGTGCTCGTCGCGCTCGCTGCCCTGGCCGAAAGCGAGGTCGCCGATGAGGAGCGAGACCGTGAACCCGATGCCGGCCAGGAGCGAGACACCGAGGACGTCGAGCCAGGTCACGCTCGGGTCCAGGTCGGCACGCGTCAGCTTCGCGAGGGCGAACGTGGTCCCGAAGATCCCGATCGGCTTGCCCAGCACCAGCCCGGCGATGATGCCCAGGGCGACACTGTCGCTGAGGCTGGCGGTGAGCCCGGACCACCCGCCGATCGTCACACCGGCAGCGAAGAACGCGAAGACCGGGACAGCCACTCCCGCTGAGATCGGCCGGAACAGGTGCTCGAAGTGCTCCGCGAGGCCGGGGCCCGCGTCTGGGCCACCAGCGGCGGCGCTGCGCACGACGGGGACGGTGAACCCCAGCAGGACGCCCGCGACCGTGGCATGCACACCCGAAGCGTGCATGAGGGTCCACGCCGCGAAGGCGAGGGGAAGAAGCAACCACCAGGCGCGGATCCTGAAGTGCACGAGAGCTCCGAACGCGACGATCGGGGCGAACGCCGCCAGGAGCAGGAGCACGTCGAGCTCACTGGTGTAGAACACCGCGATGATCGTGATCGCCAGCAGGTCGTCGACGACCGCCAAGGTCAGCAGGAACGTGCGCAACGCAGACGGCAGGTGGGTGCTGATCACGGCGAGGACCGCCACCGCGAAGGCGATGTCGGTCGCGGTCGGGATCGCCCAGCCGCGCAGCGCATCGCCTCCGCCGACGTTGAACCCGACAAAGATCAGCGCCGGCGCCGCCATCCCACCGATCGCGGCGGCGATGGGCAGCGCGGCCCGCCGGGGATCGCGGAGGTCCCCAGCGACGAACTCGCGCTTCAGCTCCAACCCGACGACGAAGAAGAAGATGGCCAGGAGTCCGTCGGCAGCCCACGTCTCCAGCGACAGGTGCAGGTGCAGGGTCTCGGGGCCGATCTCGAGCTCGCGCAGCGCGTCATAACCGTCTGCCCATGGGGAGTTGGCCCACGTCATCGCGATGAGCGTGGCCGCGAGCAGCAAGGCACCGCCCACCGTCTCCTGTCGCAGCACGTCGGCGATGCGCGCCGTCTCGCTCCAGGATCCACGCGAGAACACGCGGCGGGGGCTGGTCGGGTCTGTCATCTGGGCTCCAGGGTCGGCGACATCATGCCGACCAGACTTCCCGGCGCACCACGATGAACTCTAGGCGGCCTGCCCGCTGACCAGCACTGGGGTCGGATGGAACACCCGTCGGTGACATCACCTCGCACCTGACCGGATGACCAGATTGCCCAGGTGCACAGTCATGGAACGGCAATGTCATCGACCTGTCGTCGTCATGCCGATCTGGCATCGTCGTCCGCAGCAGCCCGCAGACGATGCCGGCGGCTCTTGAGGCTCGCGGTCGTCCCGAGCGGCCGCGGGTTCGGCGACCTCGTCCGTTGCCGGTTTCGACCGGATCGCCGATGCGGACGGGGTTGCCGTCTCACTCGCGCGAGGTCTGTCCGGCCAGCGGGTGAGGCGAAGGGCTGACCCGACGCACGCACGCCCTGGGGCCGGGCTAGTCCGACGTCCCATTCGTGCCGAGAGGAGCACTGGCGCGTGCGGGCTCGGCCCCTGCGACCGAGTCTCGGGCCTCTTCATGCATCCCGTGCCAGTCGAGGCACAGCACCGTGGCGTCGTCGAGGAGTGCGTGACCCGCGGCCTCGAGAGCGTTGTCGGCGAGGTGCCGCACCAGCTCGCGAGGGTGGAGCGCATCGCTGTCCCGGATCGTCTCGGCGAGGAGTGCCCCCGCCGGGTTCCGCTCGAGCATGCCGTCGGTCACGAACACCAGGCGGTCGCCGGGTGTGAGGCTCAGCTGCGTGGCGCGATAGGTGCTCTCGGCGAACATGCCGAAGGGCGGGTCGACGGCCAGGTCGAGGGTGGTCAGCCTGCCGTCGCGCAGCAGGTACGGCGGGATGTGCCCTGCGTTGACGATCTCGAGCGAGCCCGTGCGCAGGTCCAGGCGACCCACGAGCCCGGAGGCGAACTCGCTGCCGGAGGGGCTGATGGGATGCTGGAGGATCGCGTCGTTGGTCGCCTTGGCCTGCTCCAGCAAGGACAGCCCGCGTCGCCTGGCCCCCCGCAGACTGCCCAGGCACATGCTGGCCGTCAGAGACGCTTGGACGCCATGTCCCATGGCGTCCGTGAGCGAGAGGTGGAGGAGGTCACGCGCCAGGCTGTAGTCGTAGGTGTCGCCACCGATGGTCGCGGCGGGCTCGAGCCAGCCGGCCAGCGTGAAGGCGGCCGCCTCGCACGTGCGCGACGGGGGAAGCAGGCGCTGCTGGATCTCGGCAGACAGGCTGTACGCCTGGCTGCGTTGCCCCCACTCGTACAAGTCGGTGTGACCGCGGTTGGCGATCACCACGAAGGCGAGCACGTGGGCGACCTGGCCGATCTCCGACACCACCTCTGAGCTCGGCTCACCAGGCAGGTACAGCTCGAGGAGCCCGATGGCCTCACCCCGCTCCGTCACCGGCGCCAGGACCCGCCACCGGGCGGCGCCACTCGCTGCAGGTTCGGCCAGGACCTGCACGGTCTGGGTGCGCATCGCCTGCTCGGCGGGGCCACCGTCGTACGGCAGCTCGGCAGCCGCTTCCTCATCCTCGTGCCGCCGCCCGGCCGCACGAGGATCGCCGACGTCGTCTCCGACCAAAGGCGTGTGGGCCAGCCGGACCAGACCGCGTCCGGAGGCATCGGAGATGAGGAAGGACACCCTGACCGCACCCAGCGCCAGCGCCAGCTCGCGCGCGACCTCGGGCACGGCATCGACCGGCGACGCCGACTCCGCCGCCGCGAGGACGCGTCTCACGTCGAGCGGGATGCGCGAAGTCGTCACCGGACGGAGACTACGGGCGGGCACTGGCGCGGGCTGCATCCCTGCTGCCCCGCCCTCGAGAGCGAGAGACCCCCGCTTAGGCAGCGAGTGCTGCCGACTGGACTTCGGTACCCGCGACCGACTGTCCTACGAGGCATCGCCACGTGTCGCTCGTCACTGGGTTCAGCGCGGTCGCAGTTGACGCCCACCTCTGCACGGCACTGCCGGCGTTCAAACCGTTGCGCACGGTGCGCTCCCCAGGCCGTGAAGGTAAAGAAGTCCAGCAGGATCGATGGGCCGCCGGAATCCGGGTACCACTCGCTGGCGCTTGAGGCGCCTTGCCGGGGGGTAAGGCCGTCCCCCGCTCTGTTGTGCCTGCACAACGAGCGGGGGACGGTTCGGTTCAGGAGCCCACTCGATCGCCGATGATGGCGGCCAGCTCGCGAGGAGCCTGGGTGGGGATCCAGTGCGTCGCTCCCTCCAGCACCACGAAGTCATAGGGGCCGTTCACGAACTGCGCGGTCAGCTCTGCTCCGCGACGCGCGATCGCCTGCTCCCCGTCGCTCCACACGAAGGTGGTGGGGACGGTGACATGTTCGGTCCGGTGCCAGTCGAGGGCCGCACCTCTGTACCAACCAAGGGCACCCGAGAGGGCACCGTCAGCGAGGATCTCCGCGCGGAACGACGTCAGCTCGTCCTCCGTCATGCCCGATCCACGCAGCAGCGCCTCGAGCGCTTCCGGCGCCAGCCGGGCCACCAGCTCCGGCAAGGCCGGCGGCTGCACTGCCAGGACATACCAGGACCGAAGCGCTTGCGAGCTCGTCATCAGTGACGCAGCGAGTGCGCTCGGGTGCGGGACCGACACCGCTGTCAACGACAGCACCAGCGTCGGGTGAGCGGCAGCCAGGCGCCACGCCACGACCGCCCCCCAGTCGTGGCCGACCAGGTGGACGGGCGTGCCCACGCACTCGATCAAGGCCAGGACGTCGCCGACGAGCTTGTCGGACGTGTACGACAGACGGGTGCGTGGTCGCGCTCCGGGCGAGTAGCCGCGCTGGTCCAGGGCGAGCGTCCGGTAACCGGCTTCGGCGAGGAACGCTGCCACGTCTCTCCACGATGAGGCGCGCTGGGGGAAGCCGTGCAGCAACAGCACGATCGGGCCGTCGGCCGGACCCGCGTCGACGACGTCGAACACCAAGCCGTCGTGCTCGTAGGAGGAGATCGGCTCAATCGGTCGATCCGGCTGGGGAACGACTTCTGTCATCCGCACCCGCCGGGTCACGAGCGCTGGCAGGCGGAGGTCATGGCCCCTTGGTACCCCGCGGCCAGAAGTCCATCCGAAACGGGCGGAGCCCGCCATGTCCTGTCCCGCCATGTCCTGTCCGCTGGAGGATGCCGCATGATGAGGTCGAGCGACGGGTACTCATCCCGGCCGGCGGAGCGCTCGTATAGCCACCGCCGACCGATGCCCGGAGGATCGATGACTGTGCCGATCACCGACGGAGCGCGCGGGACCGTCGTCCCGTTTCGCCCGGCCCCCCTGCTCGCGCTGCTGCGCGCCGCGCACGCCGGACCGACTGCTGCCGTGACGGCGCTCGCCACGGCCGTGGCCTGGGCGTCGGGCGCGGCGCCCGGCCGGGTCGCACTGGTGGCGGCGGCGGTGCTCACGGGTCAGCTCTCGATCGGCTGGTCCAACGACCTCCTCGACCTCGCTCGCGACCGCACCGTGGGGCGGACGGACAAACCCCTGGTGACCGGCGAGGTGTCCGCCCGGTGGGTGCGGACGGCGTGCGCCCTGGCCGTGGTCGCAACAGTGGTCCTGTCGCTCGCCTGCGGAGTGCCGGCCGGTCTCTGGCACCTGCTGGTGGTGGCGTCGGGCTGGGCGTACAACCTGGGGCTGAAGGCCACGATCTGGTCGTGGGCGCCGTACGCCGTCGCGTTCGGCGCCTTGCCGGTCTTCGCCGTCCTCGCCCGCCCGGGCGCCGCAGCGCCGCAGTGGTGGCTCCCCGCCGGCGGGGCGCTGCTCGGCGTGGGGGCCCACCTCGTCAACGTCCTGCCCGACCTCGACGACGACGCCGCCACCGGAGTTCGAGGCTTCCCGCACCGCCTGGGGCCGACCAGGGCCCAGGGGCTTGCTGTCGTGGTGCTCGGGGTCGCGTCCGTGGTCGTCGCAGGCGGTGCGGTGACGGTGGCGCTGCCGGTACGGGTCGGCGCCCTGGTCTTGGTGGCCGTGCTCGCGCTGGTCGCCTGGCGCGGCAACGGGCGGGTTCCCTTCTTGGCTGCCATCGGGATCGCCGCGGTCGACGTGCTGATGCTGGTGATCTCCAGATGAGCGCGAACCAGCACCACTGGGACCTCGCGATCGTCGGGGCCGGACCCGCCGGCGCCAGCGCGGCGCTGGCTGCGCTTCGCCTCCGCCCGGACCTCCGCGTCGCGCTGGTGGACCGCGACGACTTCCCCCGCGACAAGTGCTGCGGAGACGGCATCGCGCCTCATGTGCTCGACGTCCTCCGCCCGCTGGGCGCCGCCGACGTCGTCGACGGATGGACGCCCCTGCGACAGCTCGAGCTCGCCCAGGGCTCACGACGGGTCGAGGGACAGATGGCCCGACCAGTGCACGTCGTACCGCGCGAGGTCTTCGACGCGGCTCTCGTCAAGCACGCGAGCGACGCCGGAGCCGTGCTGATGCGGCATCGCGTCCATGAGGTCTCGTCTGGTCCGGACGGAGTCAGCCTTGACGACCTGCTGACCGCCGACGTCGTCGTCGGCGCCGACGGCGCGAACTCCGTCGTGCACACCGGCCTCGGCCTCGGCCGGACCAGCCGCCGGGCTCTGGCGATCCGCGGCTACGCGCCCACCACACCTGAGCTGCGCGCCCGGCAGGTGCTCCGCTGGGGGGATGTGCGGCAGCCGTCGTACGCCTGGGCGTTCGACCGTGGCGACGGCTGGTCCAACATCGGCTACGGCGAGCTCGTCACCTCTGGCTCCGGTCAGGGCGACGGCGCCGGGCCGACCCGGCGACACCTCCTGGGCGAGCTCGCCCGGCTGCTCCCGGGCGCGGCCGAGCAAGGCGAGCGCTGGCGCGGTCACCACCTGCCGCTGTCCGGCCGGGGCTGGGGATCCGAGCAGCCCGACGGCCGGGTCCTCCTCGCCGGTGACGCCGCCGGACTGGTGAACCCGATGACCGGCGAGGGCATCTACTACGCCGTCGCCACCGGGTCCCTCGCGGGCACGTCGGCTGCGAGCTGCCTGACCGAAGGTCGCCCGCAGGCCGCCGGGGGTGCGCACCGCACGCACGTACGACGCCTGCTCTCCCAGCACCTGCACCACACCTGGGCCGCCGCCCTCCTGGCCCGCCGTCCCGAGGTCGTGCGCGCCGGGATCGCCGCCGCGCGCCGACCACGACACTTCGACGCCCTGGTGGAGCTCGGCCTGGGCGACGGCCGGATCACCCGTGGGCTGGCGGTCGGTCTCGTCGCCGGCCTGGCCCGTGACCTCACCGGTAGGAAGGTGGCCTGACATGAGCCCCGGCATGAAGCAGCCCGGCATGACCCAGCCCGGCATGACCCAGCCCGGCATGACTCAGCCCGGCATGGAGATCCTCGCGGTCCGCGGCGTCCTGCCCGACCAGCGGTACGCGCAGGCGGACATCACCGACGCCTTCGCGTCGGTCATGGCGCCGGACGGTCTCGACACGCGGGTGCTCCGGCGCCTGCACGGCAACGCCGGCGTGTCCTTCCGTCACCTGGTCCTGCCGATCGACGCCTACCCCCTTGCGGACTTCGGCGCCGCCAACGACGCCTTCATCGAGCACGCGGTCCAGCTCGGCTCCCGAGCCCTGGAGGAAGCGTTGAAGGAGGCAGGTCTGACTCCCACGGACGTCGACGTCATCGTCTGCGCCACCGTCACGGGCCTCGCCATCCCCTCCCTGGAGGCACGCATCGCGTCGACGGTCGGCCTGCGTCCCGACGTGCGCCGGGTGCCCCTGGTGGGTCTGGGGTGCGTCGCGGGCGCCGCCGGAGTGGCCCGGCTGCACGACTACCTCTTGGGTCGTCCCGACCACGTCGCGGCCCTGGTGAGCGTCGAGCTCTGCTCGTTGACCATCCAGCGCGACGACGTGTCGATCGCCAACCTCGTCGCCAGCGGGCTCTTCGGCGACGGCGCGGCCGCGGTCGTGGCGCGCGGCGCCGGGTACGGCGGTCCGGTCGAGGTGCTCGACACCCGGAGCCGCCTCTACCCCGACAGCGAGCGCACGATGGGCTTCGACGTCGGCGCCACCGGGCTCAGGATCGTGCTGGACGCCGAGGTCCCGGCGATCGTGGGCCGCTACATCGGCGAGGACGTCGACGCGTTCCTGGCCGACCACGGCCTCACGCGCGCCGACGTGGGCTGGTGGGTCTGCCACCCCGGCGGGCCCAAGGTCATCGACGCGGTCCGCGACACGCTGGGGCTGACCGAGGAGGACGTCGCCGTCACCCGGCGGTCGCTCGACCGGATCGGCAACCTCTCGTCGGCGTCCGTCCTGCACGTCCTGGAGGACACCTTCCGCGAGCGTCACCGCGAGCCCGGCAGCCACGGCCTGCTGATGGCGATGGGGCCGGGCTTCTGCTCCGAGCTCGTGCTCCTGCGCGCCACGGAGGTGCCGGCGTGACCACCTTGGCCGCCTTCCTGGTCCTCGTCGCCCTGGTCGCCCTCGAGCGGTTGGCAGAGCTCGTCGTGTCGAAGCGCAACGCGGCGTGGAGCTTCGCCCGCGACGGCGTGGAGACGGGTCGGCGGCACTACGTCTGGATGGTCGTCCTGCACTCCTCGTTCCTCGTGGCCCTGGTGGTCGAGGCGCTCGTACGTCGGTCGGACGTGCCACCTGGGCTGGCCTGGTCGATGCTCACCGTCGTCGTGGCGTCGCAGGCACTCCGCTGGTGGTGCATCGCCACCCTCGGCCGGCGCTGGAACACCCGGGTCATCGTGGTGCCGGACCTGCCGCCGGTCACCCACGGGCCCTACCGTCTCCTCAGCCATCCCAACTACGTGGCCGTCGTCGCCGAAGGCCTGGCGCTTCCGCTCGTGCACGGCCTCTGGATGACCGCCGTGGGCTTCACCGTCCTCAACGCGGTGGTCCTGTCCGTGCGGCTGCGCGTCGAGAACGCCGCCCTCGCCGGGCTCCCTGCGCCTGGCCCCACGTCCCGAGCAGACGCGCATGCGTGACCTGGTGATCGCCGGCGGCGGCCCTGTGGGGCTGGTGACGGCCATCCTCGCGGCCCGGGCCGGGCTCGACGTCACGGTGCGGGAGCGTCGCAGCGGCGTCATCGACAAGGCGTGCGGCGAGGGTCTGATGCCGGGCGCCGTGCAGACACTGGAAGCGCTCGGCATCCAGCCGGAGGGGCACCGGATCGCCGGCATCCGCTACGTCGCGGGCGATCGGGTCGCCGAGGCGCCGTTCCGCCACGGAGGCGGGCTCGGCGTCCGGCGCACGACGCTGCACGAGACGCTGCTCGTCGCCGCGGCCGAGGCCGGGGTGCGGCCGGTCGTGCGGCCGGTGGGCATGATCGTGGACGCCGGGGACCACCTGCTCGTGGACGACGAGCCCACCCGTCACCTCGTCGCCGCGGACGGGCTGCACTCGCGCGTTCGCCGGCTCGCCGGGCTCGAGGACCCCGCGCCGGGGCCACGCCGCTTCGGCCTGCGCGCCCACGTCGCGCGGGCGCCCTGGAGCGACTTCGTCGAGGTCCACTGGGCCGCCGCCAGCGAGGCGTACGTGACGCCGGTGGGACCGGACCTGGTCGGCATCGCCGTCCTCAGCAGCCTTCGGCGGCCGATGAGCGAGCACCTCGCGGACCATCCAGGGCTGGGCGCCCACCTCGACGGTCTGGAGCTGTCGCCCGTGCTCGGTGCGGGACCGTTGCGACAGGTCGCGAGCGCGCCGCGCGCGGGCCGGGTGCTGCTCGCCGGAGATGCGTCCGGGTACGTCGACGCCCTCACCGGCGAGGGCATGGCGATCGGACTGGCGCACGCGCAGGCCGCCGTCCAGGCGATCCGGTCGGGCGACCTGACGTCGTACGACCGCGCCTGGCGGCGGATCGGTCGTCGCCACGACCTCCTGACCAGAGCACTGCTAGGGACCACCCGGGTGCCGCTCGTCCGCCGTCACCTCGTGAGGACGGCCGCCCTGGCGCCACGTGTCTTCTCCGCGGTGGTCGACCAGCTAGCGAGGCCGGCATGAAGGGGGCAGGTGTCGAGCTCGTCGTGCTGCTGGACGAGGAGGGGCGTGCCATCGGCACCGCTTCCAAGTCGGAGGTGCACCACCACGACACCCCCCTGCACCTGGCCTTCTCGTGCTACGTCTTCGACGACGACGATCGGCTGCTGGTGACTCGTCGGGCGCTGGCGAAGCCGACCTGGCCCGGCGTGTGGACCAACTCCTGCTGCGGGCATCCGGCTCCAGGAGAGGCCCTCGCTGATGCTGTACGCCGCCGGGTCGGTCAGGAGCTCGGCATCGCGATCGACGACGTGCGGGTCGCGCTGCCGGGATTCCGGTACCGCGCCGTCATGGCAGACGGCATGGTCGAGAACGAGATGTGCCCCGTTGCCGTCGCGCGGTGCTCCACCCCGTCGGCGCTGGACCCGGACCCGGCCGAGGTCGCCGAGACCTGCTGGGTGGCGTGGGCGGACTTCCGGCTGACGGTGCGGACCGGGCGCAGGTCGGTGAGTCCCTGGTGTCACACCCAGGTGCACGAGCTGAGCGACGACCCATGGCAGGTCGACGCGACTGCCGCCGGCCCTCTGCCGGGCGGTCTTCGGGCAGATCCGCTTGGGTAGCTCGCAGACGACCGGGTACATGGCCCGATGCAGACCCGACCGCTGACGTTGTCCGTCGACTTCACGTCAGGCGTCCTGCGGGTCAGCGGGCCGGTCGACGAGGCCTCCATCGGCATGTTGCGCGAAGCCGTCAACCTGGGAAGCCGGAACTACACCTACGACCTGGTGATCGAGCTGAGCGACGTCGACTTCCTGCCCAGCATCCGCACCACACCCGGGAGGAACTAGTCGAGGTGGACAGCCACCAGGACGTTCGCCACAGCTGACTCCGTCAGCCCGCTCTGAGCAGCGGCGCGCCGGATCCGGTCGCGAGCATCACCGACGCTCTCACCGAACCGGACCGCGACCATCCCCACAGCCGTCTCGAGCTTGTCGTTGTCCAGCAACCGCTGGGGCGTGTCGACCGCAGCCAAGCGGGTCGAGAAGGAGAGATCGGCATTGGCCACCGCGTGCTCGGCTGCAGCCCCCAGCACGGCACCCAGTGCCTCCTCATGACCCGCGAACGCATCAGGTGTCGAGGCGTACACGTTGACGCCACCCACGACCTGACCGCCGCGCATCACGGGCATCGACAGACTGCTGGCGACGCCCCTGGCCGAGGCTGCCTGCGCGAACAGCTGCCAGCGTCCTTCGTCGAGCAGGGAGTCCATGTCGGCGGAAACGACGACAGCCTCATCGACCGCAGCGAGACAGGGCCCCTCCCCGTCGACGTACTGGGCGGCGTCCAGCTCTGACGCGAGCAGGTCGGGGGTTGCCAACGTGAACGTCAGCCCAGCCTCGATGAGGCCCACGCTCATCCCCACGATCTCGGGCACGACCTTGCGGGCCCGCTCACCCATGTCGGTCAGCTTCTCCCCGAAGTCGGGCTCGTCGAGCGGCAGGAATGTTGCGAGCGCCTTGCGGGTCTCGGGAATCGGCTCGAGCATCAGTCTCCTCTGATCAGAGCGATGTACCCGCCACGCCGAGCCTACCCACGTCCACCATCGACGAGCGGTCGGCGATGTACCGCGGCCGAGACTGGCGTACTCTGGGACTGGCGCGTCAACCAGCGCCGTTCATGTTTCGCCCCGGACCCCGGCGAGCTCCTTGGATGCGAGGATCGCCGTGGCACGTCTTCCCAGTCACCGCGAAGACGGTCGCCGTCCGCGGCTGCACTCGGTGCCTGCTCCCAGTGATCGATCGAGCGCCTGCTTCGCGCGAACGCCGGGTACCGACCCGGTCCGGCTGGCTACTCGTGGGGAGATGGCAACGTCCCTGCACCTGCTCGCCGATCCCCACGGCGACTGGGATCTGTTGCCGCGCGCGGCAGCGGGTGAGGTGCAGGCTGCCGCTGATCTCTTCGACGGTCACGGCATGGCGGTCCTGGCCTCCACTCGGACCGTGCTCGGCCCGCGTCACGACGAGAAGGCAGCCGACGACATCGTGGTCGCGGCTTTCGTCGCCGCTTGTCGCGGGGCGCGCTGGGACGGCGAGCAGCCACGAACGGTGCTCGTCCGGGCCGCCGTCGACGGGTGCCTGAGCCATGCGAAGACCCAGGACCTGAGGTCGCGAGCCTTGCTGGCGTTGACCGTGTACGGGCGGATGACGTGTCGACAGGCGTCGGCGTTCCTGGGGATCGACCCTGAGATCGACGCCCTGGAGGTCCGGGAGCTCTGGCGTGAGCTTCGCCTGTTGCTGGACCCGCCTAGACCTGCCTGAGCAGGAGGACCAAGAGGGCCAGCAAGATCCCGTACCCGGCGGTCAGGTAGAGGGCGTAGATCGCACGCACCTTTCGAACGTACCCCCGCTGCTGCAAGGCACCAGTCGGACTAGTCACCAGCCCACCTCTCACCACCCCATGTGGTGACGGCGGGCGCGGTCCGGGCCACGAGGCGTCCCCGCCGGTAGACCGCCCGCGGCGGCTCGTGCTCACGGAGGAGGTCGACGACCCGCTGCTGCCCGTGGAGGCAGAAGTCCGCGACGTCGCCGACGGCGAGTCCGTGGCCCGCGAGGCCGATCGCCGCGGCCGCTCTGGTCGTGACCATCTCGACCAGGAGGCGCTGTTCAACGTTGGTGCGGAAGCCCAGGAGGTGACCGGCGAGGAAGGCGACCTCGAGCATGTTGTGCCGACCCCAGGGGTAGTAGGCGTCCTCGATGTCGTCCTGTCCCAGTGCCACGTCGAGGCCTTGGTCGAGGAAGGTCCTGACAGGCAGGTGCAACGGACCGGTGTGCGGGTCGGACACGAAGGCGAGGCCGGCCTCGCGGGCCAGCCCCGCTAGGCGGAGGATCGACGGCTTTTCGT
The DNA here is from genome assembly GCF_039531755.1 of Nocardioides bigeumensis. Lineage (NCBI taxonomy): Bacteria > Bacillati > Actinomycetota > Actinomycetes > Propionibacteriales > Nocardioidaceae > Nocardioides > Nocardioides bigeumensis. The sequence continues at coordinate 1,167 of NZ_BAAAQQ010000002.1, read as the reverse complement.
AGGTGCCGACGGCGCGCGCGTGGCAGGCCACTCCCCTCCCGACCAGGTCGTGCCGAAGCAGCTGGTCGGCAAGCATCTGGGTCGTCCGCAACGTCGGATCCCCCGCGTCGTCGACGAGCATCGCGACCCTGAGGCCACGCTCCCGTGCCAGGGCGCAGGCCCACTCGACGTGCTCGCGCGCGGCAGCATCGGAGTGCTCGATCCAGGGGATCCCGCCGACGACGTCGGCGCCGAGGTCCAACGCCTGCTCGCACATCGCCGCCGCGCCTGGGTCGCGCACGACACCGTCCTGGGGGAAGGCGACCACCTGGAGGTCGATCCGACCGGCGTACTCGGCACGTGCCGTGAGCACGGCGTGCATGCCTTCGAGCCCACCGGTGGTGTCGACGTCCACGAATGCCTGCACGTGGAGAACCCCATGCCGGAGCGCCTCGTCGAGTGCCCGGCGCACGTTGGGCAGGATCCAGTCCCGGCGATAACTTCGTTTGACCGCCGACGCCAGCTCGATGGAGGTGGCCGCGTCGCCCATGGTGCCCGAGGTGTACGCCGTCAGCCCGCGGTCGTCGAGCATCGGCAGCGTGTAGACCTTGTCCAGATGCATGTGGGCGTTGACGAACGCGGGCGTGACCAGGCACCCGCCGGCGTCGACGTGCTCCTTGGCGGGGATGTCCGCAGCTGCGCGATCGACGAAGTGTCCGTCCCGCACCGCCAGGGTCGTGGTGGACCCGTCGAGCAGCAGAGCGTTGTCCACCACGACGTCGTACTCAGGGCCTTGGCTCATGACTTCGGCTGACCTTCCTGGGACTCGATGGGTCATCCGCAGTCTCTCGCTGATGGCAGCTCACGTGCGCCGGTGCAGGGTGACCGTTCCGTTGGGGTGGTAGGTGGTCTCGTATCGGGGGTCGTGGATCTTGTGGTGGTGCCAGGCGCAGGCGAAGTAGTGGTCTTGGTGGTTGGTCTTCCCGCCGCTCGCCCACGGGTCTCGGTGATGACTCTCGCACCAGGCGGCGGGGACGGTGCAGCCGTCGATCTGGCACTCGGTGGTGGTGAGGAGGCGGGCTTTGCGTTGGGCGGGCGTGTGGAGTCTGGCGGTGCGGCCGAGGTCGAGGACCTCGGACTGGGTGCCGAGCACGGCGGGGATGAGCCCGGCATTGCAGGCGAGGCGGC
>NZ_BAAAQQ010000001.1:0-246010 GCF_039531755.1 Nocardioides bigeumensis | reverse complement strand
GCTTGCCACACAACCACAAACAAACCGATGGTTGTCGGCACACCCACCACCACGCACAACACACCAACAACAATTGGTCCTGCCAATGCTCGCGTCCACCATGAACAACCCAAACACCCCTACCCAAAGGGCCGGCCCACCAAGCCCCCCCAAGGGTAGGAGCGGTGTACAGGTGAATAGAGTTACGGCGGCCATAGCGACAGGGAAACACCCGGACCCATCCCGAACCCGGAAGTTAAGCCTGCCAGCGCCGATGGTACTGCAACCGAGAGGCTGTGGGAGAGTAGGACGCCGCCGAACATCCTTTGGGCAGAGGCCACCCGAATCCGGGTGGCCTCTGCTGCATTTGTTTGTGTGAGTACTGTGTCGGCATCTCCTAGGATGGGGACGCAGTTTTCTTGAAGAGAGTGTGAAGGAGACCCCGGTGGCCGACGAGCGCCGTCAGCGGCCCGAGCGACCCGCCCAGCGCGGAGCCGCCTCTGCTGGTCGTGGGGGAGGCCGTCGTCCGGACGGAGACCGTCGCGGTGGGCAGCGCCCCCAGCGCAAGGGCGAGTGGAGCCGGCCGGCCGACAAGCAGCTGCCGCGCACCGCGGACCAGGCGACCTACGACGGTCCGCCGCTGCCCGAGGACGTGACGGGACGTGAGCTCGACCGCTCGGTCACCGCGCAGCTCAAGGGCCTGCCGGAGAAGCTGGCGGCCCGAGTGGCGCGCCATCTCGCGGCGGCCCAAAAGCTGATCGACGACGATCCCGAGACCGCCTATCAGCACACTCTCGCGGCGAAGGCGCGCGCCGCGCGGATCGCGATCGTCCGCGAGGCGGCTGGTGAGGCGGCGTACGCCGCCGGTCACTACGCCGAAGCGCTCGCCGACCTGCGCGCAGCCAAGCGGATGAACGGCGCGACGGCGTACATCCCGATCATGGCGGACTGCCACCGGGCGCTCGGGCAGCCCAAGGAGGCCCTCAAGCTGGCGAAGAGCCCCTCGGTGGCGGGATTCCCCGCCCCGGCGAAGGCCGAGATGACCATCGTGGAGGCGGGCGCCCGCCGCGACCTGGGCCAGCTCGACGCGGCCCTGCGCACGCTCGAGATGGCGCCGTTGCTGTCGAAGTCGCGCGACCCCTGGGTGGTGCGACTGCGCTACGCCTACGCCGACACCCTCGAGGCCGCCGGCCGGGACAGTGACGCGCTCACCTGGTTCCACCGCACGTTGGCGATCGATTCAGACGAGCTCACCGACGCCGGCGACCGAGCCGACGCGCTGGAGAAGCGGGTCGACGCACAGGGCTGAGCACCTTGGTTGAGGCGTTCCGCTGGCGCACGGGCGCCACATCGGTCACAATGGAGCCACTAATCACATAGGTGTCACTCGTTGCACGGGCACACCTCCGATTCCGGACCAGGTCGCTGGGGAAGGCGCATCTCGCGCCGGGATCGAAGGAGGGGTCACCGTGACCACACGTGTCACCAGCAATGCAGGCGACCGCGCGGGCCACCGGGCTGCGACGCGGGGCGTCCTGTTCGTGCACTCTGCGCCCTCAGCGCTGTGCCCGCACATCGAGTGGGCCGTCGGGGGTGTGCTCGGCGTCGCCGTCTCCGCGGAGTGGACACCTCAGCCTGCCCAGGCCGGCACCTACCGAGCCGAGCTCTCCTGGTCCGGCGATGCCGGGTCGGCAGCGGCCCTCGCCTCTGCGCTGCGCGGGTGGAACCACCTGCGCTTCGAGGTCACCGAGGAGCCGACACCCGGCACCGAGGGGGCGCGCTACTCCTACACCCCCGAGCTCGGTGTCTTCCACGCGGTCACCGGGCTGCACGGCGACATCATGATCCCGGAGGACCGCCTCAAGGCCGCCGTGGTCAAGGCAGCGCTCGGGGACACCTCGCTGCTGCACGAGATCGACAAGCTGCTCGGGAAGCCGTGGGACGACGAGCTGGAGACCTTCCGGCACGCAGGTGAGGGCGCGCCGGTCCGCTGGCTCCACCAGGTCGTCTGAGCCGTCGGGCGGTTTGCGCCGACCCCTGCTCAGCGAGCGGTGCGCAGCGTCGTGGCGGCCGAGCGAGAGCCGGCGTAGGCGTCGGGATCGGCTCGGGTGAGCATCCGGTAGCGCTCCCTGCCGCCGTGCCAGGTGACCCGGACTCGGACCCGGCCGTGCGTGTTCGTCTCGGTGAGACCCCCGCCGACGCGGCGCCAGCCCGCCGCGGTGCGCCGCTGGAGGACGACGGTGGCGAGGTCGTTGGGCACCATCCCCTCCGGTGTCTGACGCGTGCTGGTCAGCGTGAACACCACCCGTTCACCTCGCTGCGGGCTGGCGTCCGCGACGCGCAGCGCGCTCGCGGAAGCGGGCAGGCCGAGCGTGAAGCTCGCCGGCGGCAGCTCCTCCGTCGTCTGGTTGCTCCCGCTCGTGCTGGTCAGCCTCGCCTCGATCCGGAAGGCGCCGCGGGAGGTCGCCCGACTGCACACCCCGAAGGTCGCACTCCCCGTGGTGGGATCGCTGTCGCTGATCACGAGCCCTGAGGCCACTCCGGCTCCGTCGGGTCCGAGCAGCCTGGTCTCGAGGTACCACGTCGCGGTCGTGGGCTGGAGCGCGTAGGAGTAGGCGTACGTGTGGCAGCCGTTCCAGAGCACGCCGTCGGCCGCAGTGACGGTTCCCGCGAGCACGTTGCTGGGGTCGCCGTCGGCCGCATGCGCGACCCCGCTCGGCACGACCAGCACGGCTGCGGACGCGAGCGCGGCGGTGAGCAGGGCGCGCGGCCGTGGCATGGACCCCTCCCGGGCTGTGATCGGCGTCACCAAGCCCAACGGGGAGGCCCGGCCAGGAGTTACGTCACAGCGGGATGTTGCCGTGCGCGCCCCGGCGTACGCCATGGCTCTGCACGGAGTCGTTGATCGCGCGGGCGATCGCCGAGCGGGTGCGGCCGGGCTCGACGACCTCGTCCACCACGCCGATCTCGACGGCCTTGTCGACGCCGCCGGCGATCCGCTCGTGCTCGGCGGCCAGCTCGGCCTCGACCTGGGCCCGGATGTCGGGGGCGACCTCGGCGAGCTTGCGCCGGTGCAGGATGCGGATCGCGGCGACCGCGCCCATCACGGCCACCTCGGCGCCGGGCCAGGCGAAGACGCGCGTCGCGCCCAGCGAGCGGGCGTTCATGGCGATGTAGGCGCCGCCATAGGTCTTGCGGGTGACCAGGGTGACCCGGGGCACGACGCACTCCCCGAAGGCGTGCAGCAGCTTGGCCCCGCGGCGCACGACGCCGTCCCACTCCTGTCCGACACCGGGGAGGTAGCCCGGCACGTCGACCAGGACGATCAGCGGGACGCCGAACGCGTCGCACATGCGCACGAAGCGCGAGGCCTTCTCGGCCGACAGCGAGTCGAGGCAGCCGCCGAGGCGCAGCGGGTTGTTGGCGACGACGCCGACGGTACGGCCGCCGAAGCGGCCGAGGGCAGTGACGATGTTGGGCGCCCAACGGGCGTGGAGCTCCTGGGTCGTGCCGTCGTCGAGGACCGACTCGACCAGGGGGTGCACGTCGTACGCGCGCTTCTTGGACTCGGGCAGCATCTCGCTCAGGTCGCGGTCCTCGACGGCATCGACGTCGAGGCTGCCCTGCGAGCCGAGGAGGTGCGCGACGGTGCGGGCCCGCTCCAGCGCTTCCTGCTCGGAGTCGGTGAGGATGTGCACGACCCCGGAGCGCCGACCGTGCGGCTCGGGGCCGCCGAGCCGGAGCATGTCGACGTCCTCGCCGGTGACGGAGCGGACGACGTCGGGTCCGGTGACGAAGATGCGTCCGTCGGGGCCCAGGATCACCACGTCGGTGAGGGCCGGACCGTAGGCCGCGCCCCCCGCCGCGGGGCCGAGGACGACCGAGACCTGCGGGATCTTGCCGGAGGCCTGCGTCATCGCCTGGAAGATGCGACCCACTGCGTGCAGGGACAGCACGCCCTCGGCGAGCCTGGCCCCACCGGAGTGCCAGAGCCCGATGATCGGGACCCGGTCGGTCATCGCACGGTGGTAGGCGTCGACGACGACGCGGCAGCCGACGTCGCCCATCGCGCCGCCCATCACGGTCGCGTCGGAGCAGAAGGCCACCACCGGCGTGCCGTTGACCCGGCCGACGGCGGCCAGCATGCCGGAGTCGTCGTCGGGCGTGATGGCCTCGAAGGTGCCGTCGTCGAGCAGGGCTGTGAGCCGGTGGACCGGGTTGCGGGGGTCCTGCTCGCGGGGAAGCCTGGCGGGCCTCGGGGACGAGCTCGGGACACGAGCCGCCGCAGGGGCGTCAACGGTCTGCGTCATCGGTCGGGCTTCTCCTGCTCCGAGAGGTCGAGGGCGGATCAGGCACTGCCGAAGGCGACCGCGACGTTGGCGCCTCCGAAGCCGAACGAGTTGTTGAGTGCGGCGATGTCGCCCTGGGGGAGGTCGCGTGGCTTGGTCGCGATGTCGAGCTCGACCTGTGGGTCCTGGTTGTCGAGGTTGATGGTCGGCGGGACCACGCGGTGATGCAGGGCGAGCACGGTCGCGATGGACTCGAGCGCCCCGGCGCCACCGAGCAGGTGCCCGGTCATCGACTTGGTGCTGGTCACCACGACCTGGCTCACGTGCGAGCCCAGCGTGGCGTGCAGCATCAGGCCCTCGGCGATGTCGCCCTGCGGGGTCGACGTGGCGTGCGCGTTGACGTGCACGATCGCCTCCGGGCCGATGTCGCTCTCCGCGAGAGCCCGCAGGATCGCGCGCGACCCGCCCCGGCCGGCGGGATCGGGCTGCGCGATGTCGTGGGCGTCGGCCGTGATGCCGGCGCCGAGGACCTCGGCGTACACCCGCGCGCCGCGCGCCCGGGCGTGCTCCTCCGACTCGAGCACCAGCACGCCGGCACCCTCGCCGAGCACGAAGCCGTCGCGATCGACGTCCCACGGCCGGGAGACCGCCGTCGGGTCGCCGCCCTTCTTGGACAGCGCCATCATGTTGGCGAACGCCGCCATCGGGAGCGCATGGATCGCCGCCTCGGTGCCGCCCGCGACGACGACGTCGGCGCGACCGAGTCGGATCTGGTCGACGGCCAGGGCGATGGCCTCGTTGCCCGAGGCACACGCCGACACCGGGGTGTTGACGGCGGCCCGGGCCCCGACGTAGAGGCTGATGTTGGCGGCCGGGGCGTTGGGCATCAGCATCGGCACGGCGAGCGGAGAGACCCGCCGTGGGCCCTTCTCGAGCAGAATGTCGTAGTTGTCGAGCAGCGTGGTGACACCGCCGATGCCCGACGCCATCGCGACGCCGAGTCGCTCCTGGTCCATGTCGGCCCCGTCGAGACCGGCATCCGCCCAGGCCTGCATGGCCGCGACCATGGCGAACTGGGTGGACCGGTCCCACCGGCGCGCCTTGACGCGTTCGAGGACCTCGGACGGCTCGACGGCCACCCGGCCGGCGATCTTGACCGGCATCTGCTCGACCCAGTCATCGGTCAAGGTGACGACGCCCGACCGTCCCTCGACCATGGCGTCCCAGGTGCTGGCGACGTCACCGCCGAGAGGGTTGGTGGTCCCCATTCCGGTCACGACGACACGCGTGCGGCTCATGTGTGAAGCCTCCGCTCTCTGCTCGAACTGTCTCGGTGGATCCTGGCGCCGGCGTGGGCTCAGCCCTGGGCGCGCTCGATGAACGCGACGGCGTCGCCGACGGTCTTGAGGTTCTTGACCTCGTCGTCGGGGATGGACACGCCGAACTTCTCCTCGGCGGCGACGACGACTTCGACCATGGACAGCGAGTCGACGTCCAGGTCGTCGACGAAGGAACGGTCGAGCTGCACCTCGTCGGCGTCGACGCCCGCGACCTCGTTGACGATCTCGGCGAGGTCGGCGCGGATCTCTTCGGTGGTAGCCATGCTGATGGTTTCCTCTCGGTTGGTTGGTGCGTTCGTGTGGGTCGGTGTGGCTGGAACGTGGGGAGAGCGCGGGCTCAGGGGACGGTGACGACCTGGGCGGCGTACGCCAGGCCGGCCCCGAAGGCGATGAGCAGGGCGAGGTCGCCGCTCTTGGCTTCGCCGTCCTCGATCATCCGGTCGAGGGCGAGCGGGATCGAGGCCGCGGAGGTGTTGCCCTGCTCGGCGATGTCGCGCGCGATCTTGACGTGGTCGGGCAGCTTCATCGCCCGGGCCATCGCGTCGATGATGCGCATGTTGGCCTGGTGGGGCACGAAGACGTCGAGGTCCTCGGCCTTCAAGCCTGCCCTCTCGAGGGCCTGGTGGGCGGTCTTGGCCATGGCGAAGGAGGCCCACCGGAACACCGGGTTGCCCTGCATGACGAGGTGCGGCATCACACCCGAGCCCGGGAGGGCGGGAGTGCCGACGACGTCGCGCCAGTCCTCCTTCTGCCGGATCAGGTCGAACTGCTCGCCGTCGGAGCCCCAGACGACCGGGCCGATGCCGGCGACGTCGGACGCGCCGACGAGGGCGGCACCGGCGCCGTCGGCGAAGATGAACGCCGTCCCTCGGTCGTGGAGGTCGAGCAGGTCGGTGAGTCGCTCCACGCCGATGACCAGGACGTTGGTGGCGCTGCCGCCGCGGACCATGTCGGAGGCGAGCGCGATGCCGTGGCAGAAGCCGGCACAGGCGGCCGAGATGTCGAACGCCGCAGCCTGGTCGGTGCCGAGCTCGTGGGCGATGGCGGTGGCGATGGCGGGCGTCTGGAGCAGGTGGCTGACGGTGGCCACCACGACGCAGTCGACCTCGGAGGCGTCCACCCCGGCACGCTCGAGGGCCTGGCGGGAGGCCGCCACGCTCATCATCTGCACGGACTCCTCCGGCGATGCCCAGCGCCGCTGCTTGATGCCGGAGCGCTGCTGGATCCACTCGTCGCTGGAGTCGATGGCCTCGATGACCTCGGCGTTCGGCACCACCCGCGACGGGCGGTAGGCGCCGATCCCCAGGATGCGTGCGTGGCGAGGAGCGGTCGACTCCCTGATCTCGGCGGTCATGCGGGGCCTCCTGCGGGGTGCAGCCGGACGAGGGGCTGGCCGGGTGAGACGAGGTCGCCGTCCTCGACGAGCCACTCCACGACCTGACCGCCGTGCCGCGCCACGACCGTCGTCCGGTCGCGGCTGCTGGCGAGGTCGCCGATCGTGGCGCCGGGCGCGAGGTCGACGGCATCGCGCGCGGCCTCGTCGAGGTGGAAGGTGCCCTTGCCCGGCGAGACGACCATCCGCCACGTGGGCGAGGCGTCGAACGCGCTGGACTCGCCGTGCTTGTCGCAGAAGTCGCGGGCGTCGTCGAGCTGGTCCGGCGACTTGAGGGCGAAGGTCTCGACGCCCTTGAGGTTGCGCTTGGCGATGCCCGTGAGGGTGCCGGCCGGAGGCATCTCGAGGATGCCGGTGACCCGGAGGTCGCTCATGGTGTCCATGCACAGGTCCCAGCGCACCGGGCTGGCGATCTGGCCGACGATCCGGGCGACGACGTCGCGGCCGTCGTGGACGACCCTGCCGTCCTTGTTGGAGATGACGGGGAAGCGCGGGTCGTGCGTGGAGACCGCGCGCGCCAGCTGCGCGAGCCGGGCGACGGCCGGCTGCATGTGCTCGGTGTGGAAGGCGCCGGCGACGCTGAGCGGAGTCAGGCGCGCCTTGGCCGGCGGCTCGTCGGCCAGTGCGGCGAGCTGCTCGAGGGTGCCGGCGGCGACGATCTGGCCGGGGCCGTTGTCGTTGGCGGGCGTGAGCCCGTGCTTGTCGATCGCGGCGAGGACCTCGTCGCGGTCGCCGCCCAGCACGGCGGTCATGCCGGTCGCGGTCACGGCCGCGGCCTCGGCCATCGCCTTGCCGCGCTCGCGGACCAGCACCATCGCCTGCTCGGCGGTGATCGCCCGGGCGCCCGCGGCTGCGGTCAGCTCGCCCACGCTGTGCCCGGCGACCGCTCCGACCCGCGCGAACGCGTCTGCCGGGTGCGGGAAGAGCTCGAGGGCGGCGACCAGGCCGGTGGCCACCAGGAGCGGCTGCGCGATCTCGGTGCGCCGGATGGTGTCGGCGTCGGCCTCGGTGCCGTGGTGAGCCAGGTCGATCCCGGCGACGGTGCCGAGCCACTCGATCCGCTCGGCGAAGGTCGGGTCCTCGAGCCACGGACCCAGGAAGCCAGGGGTCTGAGCGCCCTGACCGGGCGCGACGATGACGAGCACGACTCCCACTCTGCCGAAGACGACCACCAGTCCTCGCCTCCGGCGCTCACATACTTGTCGACCACTTCTTTGGAGGTTTCCTACAAAGAAGTGGTGGCGGGCGAGGTCAGGGAGATTCGCGCGGCAGTCCGCGGCCCGACTGCCGGCCCAGCGCGAGCGCCATCCGCAGCGTCAGGGCGTGGCGGGGGTCCGAGGCGGTGAAGCCGGTCAGGTCCGCGATCTGGCGCAACCGGTAGCGGACGGTGTTGGTGTGCACGAAGAGCGCGCGCGCCGTCGCCTCGAGCGCGGAGCCGCACTCGAAGTACGTCGAGAGCGTGTCGATCAGCGCGCCCTTGGCCTCGATGAGCGGCACGTAGACCTCGTCGACGAGGTGCCGTCGGGCGTGCCCGTCACCCGCGAGCACCCGCTCGGGCAGCAGGTCGTCGCTGTGCACCGGCCGCGGTGCCTCGGGCCAGCCGGTCGCCGCGCGGTGCGCTGACAGCGCGGCGCGAGCCGACAGGTGGGCGGTGCTGAGGTCGTCGGTGACCGGCCCCACGACCACCGGTCCCGGTCCGAAGCGGTCCGCGACCTTCTCCGCCGCCTTGTGCGGGTCGTCCACGCCGCCGAGGACCACCACCAGTCGGTCGCCCTGGGTGGCGCAGAGCGCGTCCATGCCGGCCGCGCGCGCGTCGCGGCGCACCCCGTCGAAGATGTCGGTCTCGGTACGCCGGGCCGGCACCGCGCCGAGCACCACGGTGACCCGGCCCTGCCCGGCCCAGCCCAGCGCGCTCGCCCGGGACAGCACGGCCTCGTCCGGCTCCGAGCGCAGCACCGAGTCGACGACCAGCGCCTCGAGCCGGGCGTCCCAGGCACCCCGGACCTCCGCGGCGCGGGCGTACACCTCGGCCGTGGCGAACGCGACCTCGCGGCCGTAGAGCAGCACGGCCCCGTGGACGTCCGGGAGGTCGTCGGGGGAGAGGTACTCGTCGACGTGCAGCTCGACGACGCCGATGCTGAGCCGGATCAGCGCGACGGTCTGCTGGAGACTGATCACGCCGGTGAGGGCTCGTGGGGCGGCGCCGAACACCGCCGAGGCGAGCGGGGACCCGGCCGACACGGATGTCTCGCCCGTGCGGAACCAGTCGACGAAGCCCCGGATGCCGGCCTGGACGATCTGCCCGACCCAGGAGCGCTCCTCGGCGGAGAGCTCGCGGAACCATGGCATCTCCTGCTCCATGCGGGCCATGGCGGCGGTGCTGAGCGCTCCGGTGGCCCGCTGGAGCGCATCGGCCGGCCGGCCCCGGTCGGGAGCGTCGCCGGGACCACCGGAGGAGAGCGCGGCGGTCGACACCCTTCGAGGGTAGTGCCGCCTCTCTCCGGCAGGCCGTGTGCCGTTCTGGAACGTGTTCTGGTTGAATCGGTCGCGGTGGTCTCGACTGATCGCGTAGTGGTCGTCGAGCAGAATCGCGTAGTGGTCGTCGAGCAGAGTCGAGACGTCGCTGCTCGACCACCGATGGCGACGAGGAGGTCCGGTGCAGGTCGAGCACGTCACGATTCACGGGCACCGGCGCGCGTACGTCCGCACCGGGTCGGGGCCGGCGCTGCTGCTGCTCCACGGCCTCGGGTGCGACCACACCACGTGGGACCCCGTCATCGAGTCGCTCGCGCGGCGCTACACCGTCATCGCGCCCGACCTGCTCGGGCACGGCGAGTCGGACAAGCCCCGCGCCGACTACAGCGTCGGTGGCTACGCCAACGGCATGCGCGACCTGCTCTCGGTGCTCGGGATCGACCGGGTCACCGTCGTCGGCCACAGCCTGGGCGGGGGTGTGGCGATGCAGTTCGCCTACCAGTTCCCCGAGCGCACCGAGCGTCTGGTGCTGGTCGCGCCCGGTGGCTTCGGCCCGGAGGTCACCCCGCTCATCCGCGCGGTCACCAGCCCGGGCTTCCACCAGGTCGTCGGACTCCTGACCATGCGGGGCGTCAAGCGGCTGAGCACCGGTGGCCTCCGGATGCTCTCGCGACTCCCCGTGACCCAGGTCCGCGACCTCGGCGAGGTGGCCGACGTCTTCGACACCTTCGCCGACAGCCGCTCGCGCGCGGCGATCCGGCACGTCGTCCGGGCCGTCGTGGACTGGAAGGGCCAGGTCATCACGATGACCGACCGGGCCTACCTCACCGAGCACATGCCGATCTGCATCATCTGGGGCGCCGACGACATGGTGATCCCGGTCCGGCACGCGGAGACCGCCCGCGAGGTGGCCCCGGGCGCGCGGATCGAGGTGGTCCCGAACGCCGGCCACTTCCCGCACAAGGACCACCCGCAGCGGTTCGTGAAGCTGCTCAACGACTTCGTCCGCTCGACCGCCCCGTCGGCGTACGACGTCGAGGCCTGGCGGGAGACCCTGCGCTCAGGCGGCGACCCGTCGCTGAAGTCGGCCGAGGCCGGCGAGCGGCCGATCCGGGCCGTCTAGGACCCCGTCGGCGTGAGACGACCTGCTACGCGTCCCCGCCCTCCTGCTTCACACCCCGCACAGCAGTCGGGTCGTCGATGCGGTAGTTCTCGAACGCCTTGACGACGGCGTCGCGCGGGATGGTGCCCGCATCGGCGAGGGCCTGGAGGGCCTGCACGACGACCGACTCGGCGTCGATGTGGAAGAAGCGGCGCGCGGCGGGACGGGTGTCGGCGAAGCCGAACCCGTCGGCGCCGAGGACGCGGTAGTCCCGGGGGACCCAGCGGGCGATCTGGAGGGGTACGGCGCGCTGGTAGTCCGAGACCGCCACCACGGGACCGTCGACGTGGCGCAGCTTGTCGGTGATGTAGGCGGTGCGCGGGTCGGCGGCGGGGTTGAGGAGGTTCCACTTCTCCGAGGCGATCGCGTCGCGGGCCAGCTCGTTCCACGACGTGACCGACCAGATGTCGGCGGCGACGCCCCACTCGTCGGCGAGCAGCTGCTGTGCTCGCTGGATCCAGGGCAGGCCGACGCCGCTGGCGAGCAGCTGCACGCGCGGAGCGTCGGGCGGCAAGCCCTCGGGCGGGACGGCCAGGTGGTAGATGCCCCGCAGCAGCCCGTCGACGTCGAGCCCCTCGGGCTCCTTGGGGTGCGTGTAGGGCTCGTTGTAGACCGTGAGGTAGTAGACGAGCGGCTCGCCGTGCGGGAACGCCTCGGTCGAGCCGTACATCCGGCGCAGGCCCTCCTGCATGATGTAGCTGACCTCGTAGGCGAACGCCGGGTCGTAGTGCACGACCGCGGGGTTGGTCGCGGCGATCAGCGGGCTGTGGCCGTCGGCGTGCTGCAGGCCCTCGCCGGTCAGGGTCGTCCGGCCGGCGGTCGCGCCGATGAGGAAGCCCTTCGCCAGCTGGTCGGTCATCGCCCAGATCGAGTCGGCGGTCCGCTGGAAGCCGAACATCGAGTAGAAGATGTAGACCGGGATCATGTGCTCGCCGTGGGTGGCGTACGCCGACCCCGCAGCCGTCGCCGAGGCCATGGACCCGGCCTCGGAGATGCCCTCGTGGAGCAGCTGGCCCTGCGGCGACTCCTTGTAGGCCATGAGCAGCTTGCGGTCGACCGACTCGTAGGTCTGCCCGTGCGGGTTGTAGATCTTGTTGGACGAGAACATCGAGTCCATGCCGAACGTGCGGTACTCGTCGGGCGCGATCGGCACGATCCGGTGCCCGATCTCGGGGTCCTTCATCAGGTCCTTGAGCAGCCGGACGAACGCCATCGTGGTGGCGATCGACTGCTTGCCCGAGCCCTGCTTGAGCTCGTCGTACATCTCGTCGCCGGGCAGCTTCAGCGGCACCGCCTTGATCTTCCGCTCCGGCACGGGCCCACCGAGCTCGCGACGCCGGTCGCGCAGGTAGGCGAGCACGTCGGAGTCCTCGCCCGGGTGGTAGAACGGCGCGCTGCCGTCGGCCTCGTAGGCGGAGTCGATCTCGTTGTCGGAGATCGGCAGCTCGAGCCGGTCGCGGAACTGCTTGAGCGCGGCGGAGTTGAGCTTCTTCATCTGGTGGGTGGCGTTCTTGCCCTCCAGCGCCTCGATCGTCCAGCCCTTGACCGTGTGGGCGAGGATCACCGTCGGCTGACCGACGTGGGTCGTGGCGGCCTTGAAGGCGGCGTACACCTTGCGGTAGTCGTGGCCGCCGCGCGGCAGCAGCTCGATGTCGCGGTCGGAGAGGTGCTCGACCATCTTGCGCAGCCGGGCGTCGGAGCCGAAGAAGTGCTCGCGGATGTAGGCGCCCGACTCGACGGAGTAGGTCTGGAACTGACCGTCCGGGACGGAGTTCATGCGGTTGACCAGCACGCCGTCGACGTCGCGGGCGAGGAGGTCGTCCCACTCACGGCCCCAGACGACCTTGATGACGTTCCAGCCCGCGCCGCGGAAGAACGACTCGAGCTCCTGGATGATCTTGCCGTTGCCGCGCACGGGACCGTCGAGCTGCTGCAGGTTGCAGTTGATGACGAAGGTGAGGTTGTCGAGCTCCTCGCGCGCGGCCAGGCCGATGGCGCCGAGCGTCTCGACCTCGCCGGTCTCGCCGTCGCCGAGGAAGGCCCACACGTGCTGGTCGGAGGTGTCCTTGATGCCGCGGTGCTGCAGGTAGCGGTTGAACCGCGCCTGGTAGATCGCGTTGATCGCCCCGAGGCCCATCGAGACGGTCGGGAACTCCCAGAAGTCCGGCATCAGCCGGGGGTGGGGATAGGACGACAGCCCCTGTCCCGGTCCGTGCTGGACCTCCTGGCGGAACCGGCCGAGCTGCTGGGCGGTGAGCCGCTTCATCAGGTAGGCGCGGGCGTAGATGCCCGGGGCGGCGTGTCCCTGGATGAACAGCTGGTCGCCGCCGCCCGGGTGCTCCTTACCGCGGAAGAAGTGGTTGTAGCCGACCTCGTAGAGGCTGGCGACCGACTGGTACGTCGCGATGTGCCCGCCGACCTCGAGGCCCTTGCGGTTGGCCGACGACACCATGACCGCGGCGTTCCAGCGGATGAGGCGGCGTACGTCGCGCTCCATCTGCTCGTCGCCCGGGAACCACGGCTCGCGCTCCGGCGGGATCGTGTTGATGTAGTCGGTGCTGCGCAGGGCCGGCACACCCACTGACTCCTCGCGGGCCCGCTCGAGCAGGCGCAGCATGACGTAGCGGGCGCGCTCGCGACCGCGGTCGGCCACCATCGCGTCGAACGACTCGAGCCACTCGCGGGTCTCGTCCGGGTCGATGTCGGGCAGCTGGGTGGGCATGCCTTCGTGGATGACGCCTGGCACGCCCGAGGTGGGGCTGGCGGGGGATCGCCGTTGGTCGCTCACCCCTTCATCGTGTCACTTCGACCTCGACGGGCACAGGGCGGGCATGAAGCCGGACAAGGTACCGGTCGGTAGGCGGGCGGTGACGAGCGGGCTTGCGGAGGCAGGCCAGGCTTGCGGTCCTGCCCCAACTCGGGTGGACTACTCCCCATCTCAGGGCCGCGCCCCGTCGGATCGGAACGATTCGTCGAGCCGGCCACCGGTGCAGGCAAGACGAGTGAGGCTGGAGGACTACGGGTGAGCGGGACCGCAGGTGACGGGTCCACCCAGACGGCGAGCACGCCGGCCGCGCGCCTCTCCATAGCGCCCGGCATGGTCGTGCAAGAGCTCGGCTGGGACGAGGACACCGACGACGAGGTGCGCCTGAGCATCGAGGACGCGATCGACGCCGACATGGTCGACGGCGATTACGGCAACGTCGTGGACGCGGTGGTGCTCTGGTGGCGCGCCGACGACGGAGACCTCGTCGACGGGCTCGTCGACGCGCTCACCGACCTCGTCGGAGGCGGCGCCATCTGGCTGCTCACCCCCAAGATCGGCAGGCCGGGGGCCGTCGAGGCCGCCGACATCGCCGAGGCCGCGCCCATCGCCGGCCTCTCGCAGACCACCACCACCGCCGTCAGCAAGGACTGGACCGCGACCCGCCTGATGGCTCCGAAGACGATCGCTTGACCAGGGTGCCTCAGTGCATCTGACCCACGGGCTCGACCGCATCGGGGCGGCCGCCGTGCTGGTGCGCACGATGGCGCGCGCCGGCGTCGTCCAGCCCCACGCCCCGTGGCGGCTCGCCCGCGTGGGCCGCACCGTCCTCCAGTGGGGGACCGGTCCGGCCGGGGGGTTCCAGACGCTCTACCACCGTTGGCCCGACCGGGCCTGTCTCGTCGACGAGCGCGGCACCCTGACCAACCGCGACGTCCACGAGCGCAGCAACGCGCTCG
This sequence comes from Nocardioides bigeumensis, assembly GCF_039531755.1. Classification (NCBI taxonomy): domain Bacteria; kingdom Bacillati; phylum Actinomycetota; class Actinomycetes; order Propionibacteriales; family Nocardioidaceae; genus Nocardioides; species Nocardioides bigeumensis. The sequence goes on along the minus strand of NZ_BAAAQQ010000001.1, from coordinate 231,649 downwards.
CGCACGCCCTGGCCGACCTCGGGGTGGCTGAGGGCGACAGCGTCGCGATGATGTGCCGCAACCACCGCTACTTCGTCGACGTCAGCGTGGGAGTGGCCAAGCTCGGCGCCGACGTCCTCTACCTCAACACCGCCTTCGCCGGCCCCCAGCTCGTCGAGGTGCTCGAGCGCGAGCAGCCGTCGGTGGTGGTGTACGACGAGGAGTTCGCCGGGCTGGTCGGCTCGACGTCGGTCGGGCGCCAGGTGCTCGCCTGGGTCGAGCACCCCGACGACCCCGACGCTCGCGCGAACGACCTGCCCACGGTCGACGAGCTGGTCGGGCGGGAGAGCACCGACGACCTGCCGCCGCCGCGACGCCACGGGCGGGTCGTGATCCTCACCTCGGGGACCACCGGGACGCCCAAGGGGGCGCCCCGCAACGACCCCGGGCTCGACGCGGCCGTCGCCATCCTCGAGCGGATCCCCTTGCGGGCGGGCATGCGGGTGCACATCGCCGCGCCGCTCTTCCACACCTGGGGGTTCGCACACCTCGCCCTCAGCATGCTGCTGGGCACGACGATGGTGCTGCGCAGGCGCTTCGACCCCGAGGACTTCCTGGCCACGATCCAGGACGAACGCTGCGACGCCGTCGTGGTGATCCCAGTGATGCTGCAGCGGGTGATGTCGCTCGATCCCGAGATCCGCGGCCGCTTCGACCTGTCGCGGGTGCACGTGGTGACGTCGTCGGGGTCGGCGCTGCCCGGCGACCTGGCCACCCGTTGGATGGACCAGTACGGCGACAACCTCTACTCGACGTACGGCTCGACCGAGGTCGCGTACGGCAGCATCGCCACACCTGCGGACCTGCGCGCCGCACCGGGGACGGCCGGCCGCCCCCCTGTGGGCACGGTCGTCAGGATCCTCGACGACGACGGCCGGGAGGTCGCCGACGGCAGGACCGGCCGCATCTTCGTCGGCAACTCGATGCTGTTCGAGGGCTACACCGGCGGCGGTGGCAAGGAGGTCGTCGACGGGCTCATGTCGACCGGCGACGTGGGGCGCATCGGCGCCGACGGCCGGCTCAGCGTCGAGGGCCGTGACGACGAGATGATCGTCTCCGGAGGGGAGAACGTCTTCCCCCAGGAGGTCGAGGACTGCCTGGCCAGGCACGAGGCGGTCGTCGAGGCCGCGGCGATCGGCGTGGACGACGACGACTTCGGCAAGCGGCTGCGGGCCTTCGTGGTGCTCACGGACTCGGGCACGGGGGAGGGCGTCACCGAGGACGCCCTCAAGTCCTGGGTCAAGGACAACCTCGCCCGCTACAAGGTGCCGCGCGAGATCGTCGTGGTGGACGAGCTGCCCCGCAACGCGACCGGCAAGGTGCTCAAGAGAGACCTGCCCACCGACTGACGTCGGTGCGGGGTGGCACACTTCGAGCGTGCGGTCCCCCGATCCCCTCGCAGACCAGCTGGCAGACCGGCTGCCAGACCGGCTTGCCGACCCCGTGCTCGAGCCCGTGGTCGAGCCAGGCATCTCGCTGGGCTCGATCGCGCCCGACTTCGAGCTGCGCGACCAGTTCGGCCAGGACGTCCGGCTGTCGTCGTTCCGGGGTCGCAAAGCGGTGGCGCTGGTCTTCTACCCCTTCGCCTTCTCGGGCGTCTGCACGAGCGAGATGAGCGGCATCAAGGCGCGCCTGGAGTCGTTCCTGACGTTCGACTCGGAGGTGCTCGCGATCTCCTGCGACCCGGTCTACTCGCTGCGAGCGTTCGCCGATGCCGACGGGCTGAACTTCCCCCTGCTCTCCGACTACTGGCCGCACGGCCAGGTGACGCGGTCCTACCAGGTCTTCGACGAGGCGCGGGGCTGCCCCCAGCGGTCCTCCTACGTGATCGACCGCGACGGCGTCGTCCGCTGGTCGGTGCACCATGCGTCGCCCTTCGGACGTGACCTCGACGAGCACGTGCGCGTGCTCGAAAGTCTTGTGTAAAGGCGATTTCGACACCCGTCTAGACCTCTGACGCCGATTTTCGGTGTCGTCTTGGGTTGCGGCACACGCATCTGTATCGTTCTTCTTGTTGAGCCGCTGGTGACCCGAGACGCCAGCGGTTCAACTCTATTTCGGGGTGGTTCTCGACTCTGCTCGACCACCGACGGGGCCGTAGCCCGCGGTCTGCCACCGGGACGTGACGATGCCGTTCCCGCCCCGTCTCTGCCGTAGGGTGTGGCCGCTTTCGGGCGTATAGCTCAGCGGTAGAGCTCTGGTCTTACAAACCAGCGGTCGGGGGTTCGATCCCCTCTGCGCCCACCCGTCCAGATCCCTTACGATCGAGGTGGCTGCCGCGTGTTGCCACCAGCTCGGGTGGGTGACGGATCGCCGCGCAACCCGAGCCTCGGTGGCCTCCCAAAGGGAGCGGTCACCGAGGCTCGTCCACGTGCTGGGTCGTGGGTCCCGAGCCGGACGGGCGACTAGCCTGCGGTCATGCCGGTGCGTCCAGCCCTTCGTGACGTCGTGGCCCTCCTCGACGAGTGGTACCCGCCTGCGACCGCCGACTCCTGGGACGCGGTGGGGCTGGTCACCGGCGACCCCGACGCCCCGGTCTCGAAGGTGCTGCTGGCCGTCGACCCGGCGCCGGCCGTGGCGCACGAGGCCGCGGAGTGGGGCGCCGACCTGTTGATCGTGCACCACCCGCTCTTCCTCAAGGCCGTCCACGGCGTGCCCGCCACCACGCCCAAGGGCCGCACCCTGGCGACCCTGACCGCTGCGGGGTGCGCGCTGCTCACCGCCCACACCAACGCCGACCAGGCAGTCGGCGGTGTCTCCGAGGCACTGGCCACAACGCTCGGCCTCGCCGACCAGGCGCCGCTGCGGCCGGCCGCGGCAGCACCCTTGGACAAGCTGGTCGTCTTCGTCCCCGTGGTGGACGCCGAGCGGGTGCGGACCGCCATGACCGACGCAGGGGGTGGCCGGCTCGGCGACTACGACAGCGCGTCGTTCACCAGCCCGGGGGAGGGCAGGTTCCGACCACTGGCCGGCGCCAGCCCGGCCATCGGTGAGGTCGGCAGGGTCGAGGTGGTCGACGAGCTGCGGGTCGAGTGCGTCGTGCCGCGGGGCCGACGCTCGCATGTCGTGCGGGCGATGCTGGCCGCGCACCCCTACGAGGAGCCGGCATGGGACCTCGTCGAGCTCGCCGACGCCGGGCTCTCCGCGACCGGCACCGGCCGGGAGGGCACCGTGGCGGAGACCTCGCTCGCGGCCTTCGCTGCGCGGGTCGCCGAGGCGCTCCCCGCGACGCCCGCCGGGATCCGCTACGCCGGGGACCCGGACCGCGTCGTACGCAGGGTGGCCGTGTGTGGCGGCGCGGGTGACTTCCTGCTCGACGAGCTCGCGACCCGCGACGACATCGACGTCTACGTCACCAGCGACCTGCGGCACCACCCTGCGGCGGAGTTCCTCGAGAAGGGCGGCCCCGCCCTGCTCGACGTGCCGCACTGGGCGGCCGAGTGGACCTGGCTGCCGCTGGTCCAGTCGCGGCTGGGCCGCGCCACGGGAGATGGCGGCCTGGGGGATACGGTGGAGGCCCGCGTCAGCCGGATCGTCACCGATCCGTGGCGAGCCCGCATCTGAGCGAACGCCCGGAGCGCGTCCCACCGAAGTCAACGCCCCACCCAAGTGAACATGGCCCGAGGAGCAGAACTGAAAGCCGACCCGTCCGCCCAGCTGCGGCTTCTCGACGTCCAGGAGCTCGACGCGCGCGCCGACCAGCTGCGCCACCGCTTGGCCTCCATGCCCGAGCACGCCGACATCGCGGCCGCCCGCGCCCAGGTCCAGGACCTCGACAACCTCGCTCTCGACGCCCGCACGCGGGTGGAGGACCTCACCGCCGACCAGGAGAAGGCCGACGCCGACGTCGAGGTGGTCAAGGCGCGGCGCACGCGCGACCGCGACCGCATGGACAAGGGGCTGATCACCAACCCCAAGGACCTCGAGCGGATGCAGCAGGAGCTGGTGTCCCTCGAGCGGCGCATCAGCACCTTGGAGGACGAGGAGATCGCCGTCATGGAGCAGCTCGAGGAGGCCCAGCGCGAGCTGGCCGACTTCACCGAGCAGTCCCGTGCCGCCCGCGAGAAGGGCGCGGCCCTGGTGGCCTCGCGCGACGCCAAGACCGCGGAGATCGAGGCCGAGCTGGCGACCATCGCCGCCCAGCGCGGGCCTGCCGCGGAGGGCCTGCCGGCCGATCTGCTGGCGCTCTACGACAAGCTGCGGGCCAGCAAGGATGGCGTCGGCGCGGCGGCCCTGCGGGCGCGTGAGTGCGGGGGCTGCCGGCTCAGCCTCGACGCAGGCGAGCTGGCCGCGATCAGGGCGGCGCCGGAGGACGACGTGATCCGGTGCGCCGAGTGCCAGCGGATCCTGGTGCGCACGCCCGAGTCAGGGCTGTGACTGATCCGTTCCGCCACAAGCGGGTGATCATCGAGGCCGACGGCGGCTCGCGCGGCAACCCCGGCCCAGCGGCGTACGGCGCGGTGCTCAAGGACGCCGACACCGGTGAGGTGATCGCCGAGGACGGCTCGACGTTGGGCGTGGCGAGCAACAACGTCGCGGAGTACAACGGCCTGATCGGCGGGCTGCGGATGGCCGCGGAGCTCGCCCCGGACGCCGAGATCGAGGTCCGGATGGACTCCAAGCTCGTGGTCGAGCAGATGTCGGGCAACTGGAAGATCAAGCATCCGGACATGAAGCCGCTGGCCCTCGAGGCCAACCGGCTCGCGCCGTTCGGGACGACCTACACCTGGGTGCCCCGGGAGCAGAACAAGCACGCCGACCGGCTCGCCAACGAGGCGCTCGACGGGGTGCGCTCGGGCGTCACTCACCTGGCCGGGTCTTCCGGCGCGGACGGAGCCCAGGGGCCCGGCGGCGAGGCCGTGGCCAGCCGTCCCCGCAGTCCCAACGAGGTGCGGGTGCGCGGGTGGTCGCCCGCCAGCGACGTGCGCACGACGGTGATCCTGGTGCGGCACGGCGTCACCCCGCTGACCGCCGAGAAACGCTTCTCGGGCGGCCTGGCCAGTGCCAACCCCGGACTCAGCGACGAGGGCCGCGACCAGGTGCGGGCGACGGCCGAGTGGCTGGCCCCGCTGGCCGAGCGGATCGACGCGGTCATCTCCTCCCCCGTGCGCCGCACCCGCGAGTCCGCCGAGATCCTCGCGGAGCGACTCGGCCGACCCGTGGAGGAGGAGCACGGCTTCGCCGAGATGGAGTTCGGCGCCTGGGACGGGCTGACCTTCACCGAGGTGGGCGAGGCGCACAAGGCGGAGCTCGACGCCTGGCTGGGCTCCCTCGACGCGGTCCCCGGCCGGGAGGGCGAGTCGTTCCGCACCGTCGAGAAGCGGGTGCTCGACGCCCTCGACCGGGTGCTCAGCGAGCGCTCCGGACAGACCGTCGTCGTGGTCAGCCACGTGACCCCCATCAAGACCCTGGTCGCGCACGCCCTTCGGGCCCCGCTGGAGTCGGTGTTCCGGATGGAGCTGACGCCGGCCTCGGTGACGGTGCTGAGCTTCTTCGGCAGCGGTCCCGACCAGGACGTGCCGATGGCGTCGATGCGCCTCTACAACGCCGCGCCGCCCGGTGCGACGACGTTCGGTGGCCCGCCGAGCTGGTGAGGGACCGCGTCACCGCCTGTGACGCGAAGCGGCGTGCTCCCGGCGTGCAGCCCTCCTCGGGCGATTGGGCAAGCCGATCTCCTCGTCAGATCTCGCTGACGACGACGTCGAGCCGGGTGCCTAGTTTCGTCGACTCGCCGACCTCGACCGTCCAGCCCAGGTCCCCGAGCACGGCAGCGAGGGCTGCCGGACGACGCGGCGTGCGGCCGTCCTCGAGCAGTGCGCGCACCAGGCGTCCCTTGGTGGCCTTGTTGAAGTGGCTGACGACCTGCCGGCGGCCGTCGACCTCGTGGAGGACGCGCACGGTGGCGACCTGCGGGGCGAGGTCGGGAGCGGGCCGCCAGAAGGCGGCGTACGTCGTCGAGCGGAGGTCGACGACCAGCCCGCTGCCCAGCGTCTCGCGGACGGTCTCGTCGAGGGTGCCCCGCCACACGCCGGCGACCGGCCCGACGCCGGGGAGGGAGACGTCGCCGGAGAGGCGGTACGACGGGATCTGGTCGCTCGGCCGCACCAAGCCGAAGAGGGAGGACACGATCGCGACCCGGGAGGTGGCCCGACGTCGGGCGCCGGGGGAGAGGGTCACCAACCCGAGGGCGTCGTAGAGGACGCCGGTGTAGATCGTGTCGGCGCGCGCGGTGGGTGAGGTCCGGAGGACTCGGTCCAGCAGGACGAGGTCGGCCTGCGTGCCGCCGAGCCCCAGCACCTTCGCGGCCTCTGTCGGGTCGCCGTGGGCGAGCTCGACGAGCGCGTGGAGCACCTGTGCCCGCGACGTGGTGAGCGCGGGGAACGACAGGGCGTCGAGGTCGAGCCGCTTGCCCCGCCGCGGGACGGCCTTGCCCTCGCTCGGCGGCAGCAGGATCAGCACGGCCGCCACCCTAAGGCCGGTCCCGGGTCTCCTTCCGTCCAGGTCCTAGGGTTGTCGCCATGCCGAGCAACCGAGCCGTCCACGTCCGCTCCGCGGACGACGGGGTGGCCGCCCGGACCCTGCGCGAGGGGATCGCCAAGATCCAGAAGGAGCTCGGCGCGGAGCCGGAGTTCCCGGCGGACGTCGAGGCCGCCGCCGCCGAGTCGGCGGCCAACCCGCGCCTGCCGGAGCTCGACCGCACCGACCTCGAGCTCGTCACGATCGACCCGCCGGGCGCCCGCGACCTCGACCAGGCGCTCTTCCTCGAGCGCGCGGGGGACGGCTACCGCGTCTACTACGCGATCGCCGACGTCGCTGCGTTCGTCACACCCGGTGACCCCGTCGACGTCGAGGCGCACCAGCGCGGCCAGACGCTCTACGGCGCCGACTCGAAGATCCGGCTGCACCCCGCTTCGATCTCCGAGGACGCCGGCTCGCTGCTGCCCGACCAGGTCAGGCCGGTGCTGCTGTGGACCATCGACGTCGACAGCACCGGTGAGGGCACCGACGTGGTCGTCGAGCGGGCGCTGGTCCGCTCGCGCGCGCAGCTCGACTACGAGTCCGTCCAGGAGCAGCTCGACGCCGGCAACGCCGACGAGTCGCTGCGGCTGCTGGCCGAGGTCGGCAAGCTGCGCCAGGCCCGCGAGGCCGCCCGGGGAGGCGTGTCCCTGCCGATCCCCGAGCAGGAGGTCGACATCGAGGGGGACACCTGGCACCTCGAGTACCGACCGCTGCTCGACGTGGAGCTGTGGAACGCCCAGATCTCCCTGCTCACCGGCTTCGCCGCGGCGTCGCTGATGGTCTACGGCGCGGTCGGCCTGCTGCGCACGCTGCCACCGCCGGACCCGCGCGACGTGCAGCGGTTGCACCGCACCGCCCGCGCGCTCGGCATCGACTGGCCGGCGGAGCAGCTCTATCCCGACTTCATCCGCACCCTCGACCCTGCGAAGCCGGCGCACGCCGCGATGGTGGTGGCGTGCACCCGGCTCCTGCGCGGCAGCGGTTACGCCGCCTTCGACGGCGCCGTCCCGGAGCAGCCCCTGCACTCCGCGCTGTCGAGCGAGTACGCCCACGTGACCGCTCCGCTGCGCCGGCTCGCCGATCGCTACGCCGGCGAGATCTGCATCGCGCTGTGCGCCGGCACGGACGTGCCGCCATGGGTGCTCGACCGGTTGCACGACCTGCCGGGGATCATGACCGAGTCGGGCCGTCGCGCGGCGGCGTACGAAGGGGCTGTGGTCGACCTGGTCGAGACCGCGCTGCTGGCGTCGCACGTGGGGGAGAGGTTCGACGGCGTCGTCGTCGACGTCAACGAGAAGGACCCGCGGCGCGGGACCGTGACCCTGGCCGAGCCGGCGGTCGAGGCGCCGATCCGCTCGACCGAGGGGGAGCTGCCGCTGGGCACCGAGGTGTCGGCCCTGCTGACGCGCGCCGACGTGGACGCGCGCAAGGTGGAGTTCGAGCTCAGCTGACAGGCCCCGGATCGAGCGGGTCGGCGAAGCCCTCCCTGGCGACCCACGCGGCGTACCGCTCCCGGCCGACCGCGTCGACCAGGCCCGAGGTCTGGCTGGCCTGGGCCAGGAGCGCCGCGACCTTGCGCTCGCGTTCCTCGCCCTCGATGTCGAGGTAGACCACCAGCTCGTCGGGGGTGCACAGCCGGGGCCGGCCGTGGGTGTAGATGGCGTACCCCTCGTTGATGTCGCGGAACGTCTCCATCTCCTGGGGCGTGAACGCCGAGTGCAGGACCCGCGGCCGCGAGGCCATCCGTGGCGCCGCGGCGCTGACCCAGGCGCTGACCGTGCAGTGGTCGGGGTGCCCGGTGATGCCGTCGGGGCCGAAGGTCAGGATCGTGCGCGGGCGTACGTCGTCGGCGATCTCGACCAGCCTGGCCACGACCGGCCCGGGGTCGAGGTCGGCGCACCCACCGTCGGGCAGGTCGAGCCACACGTGCTCCTCGATGCCGAGGATGGCGGCCGCCGCCTCCAGCTCGGTGGTGCGCAGCGCCGCCAGCGCCGCCCGCTCGGCGTCGGTCGCGTCGGGATCGGCGGCCTCTCCGCGGGTCGCCGTCACACAGACGACCCGCTCCCCGCGGTCGCGGAGGCGTGCGAGGACGGCGCCCGACAGGTAGGTCTCGTCGTCGGGGTGCGCCCAGACGGCCAGGGTCGTGCCGAGGGCGTGCGTCGCATCGTCGATCGCGTCTGTCACGGGTTCAGCCTGGCGTGAGTCCGAGGGTCGATGCCAGAGCGGAGGCCGCGGAGCAGCCAGTCCGTGCCGAAGCACGTCCTAGGGGGTGTGCCCCGGGTCGCCTCGTTGTGTCTACGTTGAGGCAGGCCCGGCACCGCCCGGGAGTCGACCGCTCTCGGGAGGGCGTCATGTCCGGCTGGCACAAGGGCCGATCCATCCGTACGACGAGCCTGGGCGTGGCGCTGGCGGTGGCCGTGCCTCTCAGCCTCGCCGGCCCCCTAGGTCTCACGGGGCCCGCCGGAGCCGCCGCGGCACCGGAGACGACCATCACGTCAGGGCCACCGGACGGCGTCGTGCTGCGCGGGCGTGCGGTGGTCTACGGCCTCGAGTCGTCGGCGACCCCGCCGAGCTTCACGTGCTCGCTGAACGACCGGCCGATCACCTGCACGACGTCGGGTGCGGACCTGAGCAACCTCGAGGGCGGGACCTACACGCTGCGTGCGGCCGCGACCGACGCGACCGGCCTGGCTGATCCGACCCCGGCCGAGCGGACCTTCACGGTGCCCTTCGACGACGACGTGCTGACCCAGAAGGGCGAGTGGTCGGACCACAAGAAGCCGGCGGCGTTCGACGGTGACTACGTCCGCAGCACCGACAAGGGCGCCAAGCTCGTCTACCGGGTCTCGGACGTTGTCGGCATCAGGCTGGCGGTGAGCACCGGCCCCGAGTTCGGTCGCGTCCAGGTGAGGCTCGGGAGCAAGGTGCTCAAGACTGTCAACACGCGAGGGGGCGTTCGGTCGCTGCGGCTCAAGCCGGTGGCGACCTTCGACACGCCTCGCGCGGGCAAGCTGCGCATCGTCGTGGCGGGGCACCGCGAGGTGCGGATCGAGGGCCTGGCGGTGATCACCGGCTGAGAGGGGCTCAGCGCCCCTTCCAGACCGGCGGCCGCTTCTCGGCGAAGGCGCGCGCGCCCTCGAGCTGGTCCTCGGAGGAGTAGAGCGCGGCGACCGTCGGGAGCCGGCTGTGGGTGACGAGGTCCATGGCGTCCTGGAAGCCCAGTGTCTCCGCGACGCGCGCGGTCTCCTTGATGGCGGCGAAGACGAGCGGGGGTCCGGCGGCCAGCGTCCTGGCCACCTCCCACGCCTTGGTCCGCACTGCCTCGTCGTCGGCGAGCACCTCGTTGACCAGCCCCCAACGGGCAGCCTCGTCGGCGGGCATCCAGCGGCCGGTGAGGAGCAGTTCCATCGCCACGTGGTAGGGCATCCGGCGGGGCAGCTTGAGGGTGGCGGCGTCGGCCAGGGTGCCGGCGTTGATCTCGGGCAGTCCGAAGGTCGTGGTGGTGGACGCGTAGATCAGGTCGCAGGAGAGGGCGAGCTCGAAGCCGCCCCCCACGGCCATGCCGTGCACGGCGGCGATGACCGGTTTGTTGAGGTCGGGCAGCTCCTGGAGGCCGCCGAAGCCGCCGACGCCGTAGTCGCCGTCGACCGCGTCGCCGCCCGCGGCGGCCTTGAGGTCCCAGCCGGCGCAGAAGAACTTGTCGCCGGCGGTGCGCACGATCGCGACGCGGAGCTCGGGGTCGTCGCGGAAGCCCGCGAAGACCTCGCCCATCGTCCGGCTGGTCGCCAGGTCGATGGCGTTGGCCGGCGGCCGGTCCAGGGTGACCTCGAGGACGCCGTCCTCGCGGTGGAGGTGGAGCACCTCGGTCTCGGGCTCGCCGGTCACCGAGGTCACGCTCCCAGCGGCCGCAGCAGCGAACGGCTGATGATGTGTCGCTGGATCTCCGAGGTGCCGTCCCAGATCCGTTCGATGCGCGCGTCGCGCCAGATCCGCTCCAGGGGCAGCTCGTCCATGAGGCCCATCCCGCCGTGGATCTGGATCGCCTCGTCGGCGACCATCGCGAGCACCTCGCTGGCCTTGAGCTTCGCCATCGCGTAGTCGGCGTCGGTCGCGGTGCCCTGGTCGTGCTTCCAGGCGGTGTGCAGGGTGAGCAGCTCGGCGGCCCGGAGCTCGAGGGCCATGTCGGCGAGCTTGAACCCGACGCCTTGGAACCGGCCGATCGGTTGGCCGAACTGCTCGCGGGTCGCGGCGTACGACACCGACAGGTCGAGCGCACGCTCGGCCCGGCCGAGACAGGTGGCCGCGACCTGGAGGCGGGTGGCGCTCAGCCACGTGCCGGCCAGCTCGAAGCCGGTGCCCTCCTCGCCGAGCAGGGCGTCCGGCCCGACACGCACGTCGTCGAAGTCGACGATGGAGTTGGTGTAGCCGCGGTGGGACACGTTGCGGTAGCCGTCGTGCACGGCCACGCCGGGCGTGTCGGCGTCGACGAGGAAGATCGACATCGCCGGCCGTCGCTCGTCGTCCTGGTCCTGCGGGCCGGTGCGCGCCAGCAGGATCACGAAGTCCGCCTCGTCGGCGTGGCTGATGAAGTGCTTGCTGCCGCGGATGACCCAGCCGTCGCCGTCGCGAATCGCCCGGGTGCGGATCGCGCGCACGTCGGAGCCGGCGCCGGGTTCGGTCATCGCCAGGCAGTCGGTCTTCTCGCCGCGGACGCAGGGGAGAAGGTAGCGCTCGCGCTGGTCGGCGGTGCCCGCCAGCAGGATGTTCGACGGCCGCAACACTCCGGTGTAGTGGAGCGCATAGCTCGCCTTGCCCAGCTCCTTCTCGAACAGCACCTGGCTCACCGTGTCGAGACCGGCGCCGCCGACCTCCTCGGGCATGTTGGCGGCGTACAGCCCCGCCGCGATGGCCTTGCGCCGGATCTCGGCGAGCAGATCGGGGCGCACGACGCCCGTGCGCTCGACCTCCTGCTCATGGGGGTAGAGCTCACGCTCGACGAACGCGCGGCTCACCTCGACGATGCTGCGCTGCTCGTCGGTCAGTTCGAAGTCCACGAGGTGACGCTAGCCGCGCCAGCCTCTTTGGGCGAGGTCGGTCCACGGCGGCGGTCGATGGCTGACATCGAGAACGTGGGCATGTCCTGATGCCCGGTCCGGCGGCATCAGGGACACAATCCGGGGGTGATCACCTTCGACCACACGTCGTTCGCCGTGCCCGATGCCGTCGCGGCGGCCCGGCGGGTGCGTCGCGAGCTCGGTGCCGTCCCGTTCGCCGGAGAGGCGATGAGCGAGTTCCGGTGGCTCCAGCTGCGGGTCGGAGACAACGGTCAGTCGGTCGAGCTCCTGGACCCGGCCGGGCCGGGCTTCCTGAGCAGGTTCCTGGACCGCCGGGGGAGCGGGCCGCACCACGTCACGTTCCTCGTGCCCGACCTGCGGGCGGCGGTCGCGGACGCCCGGGCGGTCGGTGCCGTCGTCGTGGGGGAGGACTACGGGCACCCGGCCTGGCGAGAGGCGTTCCTCGCGCCCGACGGGGTCCACGGCCTGGTGATCCAGCTCGCGGAGACCGACGGCTCGGACGACTACGTCGCCGACTGGTGGCAGCCGGTCACTGCCGAGGAGCCGCTGCGGGTGGCGACCCTGGGCCACACCCATCTCACGACCACGGACCCCGGCCGGTCGGAGGAGATCTTCGCGAGCCTGCTCGGCGGCGAGCAGGAGCAGCGCTCCGACGGGGTGCGCTACTCCTGGCCCGGTGGGGCGCTGCTCGTCCGGCGCGGCGACGTGCCCGGCATCACCGGCCTGACCCTCGATCAGTGGCCCGGCGCCGCACCTCCCGTGACGGACCTCCTGCCCGGCGTCGCCTGGACCCTGGCCGATGAGCCCGGCGCGATGGACATGACGCGATGAACATGGCGACAGCGGACGCGATCGTCGTCGGCGCCGGCGTGATGGGCGCCTCGATCGCTCTCGAGCTCAGCCGGGCGGGTTTCACGTGCGTCGTCGTCGACCGCGGGCGTGCCCCGGGGGACGGGTCGACGAGCGCCTCGAGCGGGATCGTCCGCTTCAACTACCCGACGCCTGACGGGGTGGCGCTGTCCTGGGAGTCCAGCGCTCGCTGGGACGCATGGGAGGACCACCTCGGGCTGGTCCCGGACCAGGGGCTGGCCACCGTCGACCGGTGCGGCATGGCGTTCCTCGACGTGCCGATCTTCCCGCGGGACCGGATGGTCGCCCTGCTCACCCAGGCCGGGATCCCGGTCGAGGAGTGGGGGCCTGGCGACCTACGGGCGGCGTACCCCGGCATCGATGCCGGTCGGCACTACCCGCCGAAGCCCGTGCACTCCGAGGCCTTCCTGGCCGAGCCCCGCGGTGAGCTGGGTGCTGTCTACACCCCTGGTGCGGGGTACGTCGGCGACCCTCGGCTCGCGGTCGCCAACCTCGCGGAGGCCGGGGCCCGTCAGGGCGTGCGCTTCCTGCTCGGGCACAAGGTCACGGGGCTCCGCCAGGTCGGCACGGACTGGCGGGTGACGCTCGACGACGGTCAGGTGCTCGAGGCGGCCGTGGTGGTCAACGCCGCCGGACCGTGGTCGTCGTCAGTCAACCGGCTCGCCGGTGTGGGCGACGACTTCACCGTCGAGGTCCGGCCGCTCCGGCAGGAGGTGCACCACCTGGTCGCACCGGCCGCGCTCGGCGAGCGGTTCCCGATCCTCGCCGACGCCGACCTGGGGATCTACGTGCGGCCCGATGCCGCCGGCCACCTGCTGGTCGGCGGTACCGAGCCGGAGTGCGACCCGCTGGAGTGGCTCGACGACCCCGACGAGTCAGACCCCCGACCGACGCAGCCGCGCTTCGAGGAGCAGGTGTGGCGGGCCGCGCGGCGCTTCCCCGAGCTCGCCGTGCCGAACCGTGCGCGCGGCCTCGCGGGGGTGTACGACGCCGCGTCTGACTGGACGCCCGTCTACGACCGCGTCGATGCCGACGGGTTCTTCGTCGCGATGGCGACCAGCGGCAACCAGTTCAAGAACGCGCCGAGCGTCGGGTCCCTGATGGCCACGCTGATCCAGGAAGTGCTGGCCGGCCACGACCACGACGCGGACCCGGTGCGCTTCGAGGCGACGTACACCGGCGGCTGCGTCGACCTCGGCGCGTTCAGCCGGAAGCGCGCCCGCAACACCGCCACGTCGGGCACGGTGTTCGGCTGACGGGGCGTAGGCTACTTAAGTAGCGGGTACTTCGGGCAAGCAGGCAAGTACCTGGCCGTGGGAGGGCACGACACCGCACCTGGGGAGGGCGGCCACACAGCTCGTCGACGAGAGGTGGAGGAGGCAGCGTTGCCCACGGTCGAGCGCATCGTCCGCGCCGGCTGCCCGTTCGCCCAGATCTGGGCGAGGCTGAGCGACTACCAGGAGGCGCCGCGGTGGGATCCGCGCCTGGAGTCCGTCGAGCGGATCGAGGGCGACGGAGGTGTCGGGACCGTCTACCGCACGCGGTCCATGGTCGCCGGCGTCCCGACTGACGGCGTGCTGCGGGTGACCTTGTATCGGCGCCACGAGCTGCTGGAGCTCAGGGGAGCGCACGCGAAGCTGCGCGCGATCGAGACGCTCAAGCTCCTGCGCGGCCACCATGGTGCGTTCGTGCACTGGTGCTCGCAGCTCGAGGACCCGCTCGACGATGCCGCCGCCCGGTCGGGCCAGGTGCCTGGCCAGGTGCCTGGCCAGGTGCCGGGCCACGTGTCGGGCCACGTGTCGGGCCACGTGTCGGAACGCGTCGGTGACGCCCTGGTCGCGCGGCTCGCGGCCTACCTCAGCGACTAGCCGGGGGCTGCCTTCACTTGCCGGCCTCGGCATAGGACCGGACGACCGTGACGTTGAGCGGGAAGTCGATCGAGACGTCGGGGAACACCAGCGACGCTGCCGAGGCGGCGGCCTCGGTCAGGCAGGCCGTGACCTTGTCGGCGAGCTCGCTCGGGGCATGCACCACCACCTCGTCGTGCAGGAAGAAGACGAGGTGCGGGCGGGCCGTGAGCGCGCCCTGCCCGCCGAGACGCCAGAGGCTGTTGCGCAGCTCGGCGATCCAGCACAGCGCCCACTCGGCGCCCGTGCCCTGCACCACGAAGTTGCGGGTGAAGCGTCCCCACGACCTCCGGCGGCTCGCCTGCGCGTCGGGGTCGGCGGGAGCTCCCTCGTCGGTGTGGCCCCAGTCGTCGGCGCCGCCGATCGTCGAGCCGCGTCCGAGCTGGGTGCGCACGACCTGGGCCCGCTCGCCAGCACGGGCGGCATCCTCGACGAGGCCCATGGCGCGGGGGTAGCGCCGCATCAGGGCGGGCAGCATCCGGCCGCTGTCGCCGGTCGTCGCGCCGTAGAGCGCACCGAGCATGCCGACCTTGGCCTCCGCGCGGCTGGCGACCGCGCCGTCGTCGACGATGGCTTGGTAGAGGTCGGCGCCGCGAGCCGCGCCGGCGAGGGCGTGGTCGTTGCTCATTCCGGCGAGCACCCGAGGCTCGAGCTGGGCGACGTCGGCGACGACCAGGCACCACCCCTCGTCGGCGACCGCCGCCGGACGGACCTGCATCGGGATCGAGAGGGCGCCGCCCCCGTTGGAGGACCACCGGCCCGTGCTGGAGCCGGCCGGCTGGTACGCAGGGTGCAGCCGGTCGCCGCGCACCCACTGGTCGATCCACTCCCAGCCGTTGTTGGAGAACAGGTGGGACAGGCGCTTGTAGCGCAGCAGCGGCTCGATGCACGGGTGGGTCTGCCGGCGCAGGGTCGAGGCGCGGACGTCGGTGAGGGTCAGGCCGGAGCGCTGGAGGGCCGCCAGCAGCTCGGGCCTGGAGTCCGGGTTGAGGCCGGGCGTGCGGAGCAGCTCGCGGAGCTCGTTGGCCAGCGCCTCCAGCTCGGCGGGGCGAGCGCCGCGTGGCGGTCGCGGGCCCAGCTGCTCGTCGAGGATCCGCTCGTGGACCTCCCGGCTCCACGGGATGCCGGCGTGGGTCATCTCCGCGGCCGCCAGCGCTCCCGCGGACTCCGCGGCGAGCAGGAGCCGGAGCCGGCCCGCCTCGGACGACGCCGCCACGGCCGCGAGCTGCCGTCTGTCCTCCACGCCGGCGTCGAGGTGCTCGATGCGGTCGTCCACGGGGAACAGGGTCGGCAGCGCGGCGACCGCCGGGCCGAGCCGGTCCCAGAGGTCCGCGTCATCGCCCTCGAGCAGGTCGCGGTCGACGGCAGGGGCACGCGTGAGGATGCGGCGCGAGAGCCGCAGGTCGTGGCAGCGCGCTACTCGCACGCCGGCCTCGAGCAGAGGTGGGTACCACCGGGCGGTGTCGTCCCACACCCAGCGGGCGCCGTCCTGCTCGATCTCGGCGACGTGAGCAGCCAGCTCGGACGCGGGCAGCTCACGCTCGCCGTCGGCGCCGACCACGCGGACCCGCTCGCCCGGCAGGCGGGACAGGGCGACGCGAGGCACTCCCGACGGCGGCACGCGGCCATCCTCACACCGGTCGCCGACAGGGGCGCTGTCGATCAGCCGGGGGTCGGCAACCCCAGGTCGGCTCGGAGCTCCGCGACGATGTCGGGGAACCTCGCCAGGCGCAGCGCGTCCTCCTGACGCGTCAGGTCGTCGAAGGTCATCGAGCCGACCTCGGCGAGGGTCCTGTGGGGTACGTCGGGGCGTCGGTGCCGCCAGAGCACGGCCTGGCCGTGGTTGTTCTGGATGACCCGGAACGACAGCTGCTGGCAGAAGGTGTCGATGAAGTAGACCAGCCGGAACACGTCGCCCATCCAGGCCTTCTCCTCGACCCGTCCGGCCTCGCGGCGTACGCGGAAGAACTCCTGGCGGTCGGCGATCGCCGCGAGGTCGGTGGGCGGACGCACGTCGTCGATGACGATCACGCCGCGGGGTTGGAGGTGCGGGAGCGCGTTGAGCAGGTCGCGCAGCGTCTGCTCCACCGTGTGCAGCCCGTCGAGGAAGATGACGTCGAACTGCGCGTCCGGCTCGATGACCGTGCCGAAGTACTCGTCGCTGGTGATCTCGTGATAGCTGGTGCCGAGCGTCTGCCGCTCCGGCGCGTGCTGGTCGAAGCGGAACTCCGGGTCGACCGCGACCTTGACGGCCGCCTCCACCTTGTCGAAGGTCTTCGCCTCACAGACCCCGATCTCGAGGTACCGCGGGTCGTCGTAGTGGGCCAGCAGCCGTCGCACGACCTGGCTGCGCCCGACGCCCCCCTTGCGTGGTGTCGCCGTCACGCCGCCACCGTACGTGAGCCCGCTCCGATCTCCACGCGCGCGTCGCGTCGCCGACTAGCCGGCCAGCACGAAGTCGATCGTGAAGGGGGTACGCCGGATCGTCGCGAGTGCGGGTGGTCGCGTCGTGTAGGTGTGGCCGGTGGGTGTGGTGGTCTCGACGGTGTTGGGTGATCGAGCAGCGAGCGGTGAGTCGGGTCCCCTGGCCGACCAGCCGGGCGCCTCTTTGGCGTAGCTGCATGCTTCGCAGAGTCCTTGGGCGTTGTGCTGGCTGGTGGGGCCGCCGCTGGTGTAGCTCTGGGCGTGGTCGATGTGTCGGATGGGTGCGTCGCACCAGGGTGTGCGGCAGGTCTGGTCGCGCAGGCGGATGAACCGGCCCATCGCGTGGGGGAACAGCCGGGCTCTCGCGTCGGCTGCGACGAGCTGGCCGGTCTCGGGGCTGGTGTAGAGCCGCCGGATCCAGACCTTCTCCTGGCGCTCGCAGGCGCCGGCCACGATCTCGCGGGCGAGCTCGGCGGGGATCGGGCCGTAGCCGTCGAGGCGGGCCGGCTGGTCGTCGTCGCCAAGCAGCGCGGTGTCGGTCATCACCAGGTTGAGCCGCACCGGCCTCGAGGCGACATCCGGTGGTCGAGCAGGGTCGAGACCCGACGAGACCGACGTGACTGAGGTGACTGAGGTGACCGCGGCGACCAGCTCGTCGGCCATGACCTGCCCCCGGCCGCGTGGGTCGCCCTCGGCGCGGGCGGACTCAGCGCGGCGCTGCAGCGCGGCGTACGCCGCGACCCCGTCCTTGACCGGCAGCAGGGCGGTCAGCCAGGTCATCGCGTCTGGTGCGGGCCGCAGCGACACGAACCGCTCGGACTCGGCCCGGCGGCGCCGCGCGACGAACGCCTCGGCGTCGACCTGGTAGGCCACCCGTTGGCAGGCCGCGGCCAGCTCACGCTCACCCATCGCCTCGAGCGCCGCCAGGTCGGAGGCGATCTGGGCGTCGACCAGCGCCCGGTCCTCTCGTGACAGGCACGCGGTCTCCCGGGCGACCAGGGTCGCCTTCCACTCGGTGATGCGCCCGGCGCGCCACGCGGCCCAGGTGTGCGGCAGCTCGGTGGTCACCACCTTCGCCAGACCCAGGTGCCGCCGACCGCGGTGCGGGGACTCCCGCCGCGCCAGCGCGACCTGCGCGGCGACCCCCTGACCGCGCCGAGCCGCAGGCACACCGGCCGCCTCGTGGGCCTCACGCTGGGACCGGTCCAGCTCCACGGCCAACGCCGCCTGCGCCGCGCTCATCACGCACACCGCCTCCTCGAGGGTCCTGATCCCCTCGACCAGCTCGGCGTCGCACAGTCCACTGCCCGACTCCAACGACGCCGACAGCTCAGCGGTCAGGTCCCGAAGTAGTTCGAACACACGTTCGATTGTAGTCGACCCCGCACCAACCCGCAACCGCCCGACCCAGACCGGCGCACGGAGTCCTCGCCCACGGCTCCGGCCGCGACTAGCGTGCGAAGGATCCGAAGGCACATCGACCGAAGGAACAGACCATGCCTGCCACCTCGACCCCGCGCGTGCGCGTGAACCTCAGCCTCGTCGTCCGACCTCATGGTCACCACGCGGGGTGAGGGCTACCAGGTCACCTCGTGGCACGCGTTGGTCGGCCGGTCCTCGACCTGCAGGGTCGCGTGCTCGACGCGGTGGGTGACGCGGAGGACGTCCTGGGCGGCCTGCAGCACCCGTTGGCCGTCGGCGTGGTCCTCGACGACCAGGTGGGCGGTCGCCACGTGCATTCCCGACGTGAGGGTCCAGACGTGCAGGTCGTGGACATCGCGTACGCCGGGCACGGCGGCCAGGTCCGCGGTCACGGCCTCGACCTCCATGCCGGCGGGCACGTGCTGGCCGAGCACGGCGAGCACCTGGCGGCCGAGGCCGACGGCGCGCACCGCGACGAAGACGCCGATGGCCAGAGCGACGATGGTGTCCCAGACGGGACTCCCCGACACCAGCACGAGGAAGCCCGCGACGATCACACCGACGCTGCCCGCGGCGTCCGCGACCACCTCGTAGTAGGCACCCTTGACGTTGAGCGACTCCTTCGCGCCTGAGCGCAGCAGCAACAGCGACACCCCGTTGACCGCGAGGCCGAGCAGACCGACGACGAGCATCGGACCCGTGGAGATCTCCTCCGTCGTGCCGAAGCGGCCGATCGCCTCGACGCCGACGTACACCGACACGGCGAGCATGATGAGCACGGTGAACCCGGAGGCGAACACCTCGGCCCGGTAGGACCCGTAGGTCCGCCGTCCTGTCGAGTCCGGTCGTGCGGCGACCTTGGTGGCCACCAGCGCGGCTCCGAGGGCGACCACGTCCGCGGCCATGTGACCGGCGTCGGAGATCAGCGCGAGGGAGCCGGCGACCAGGCCGACGACGAGCTCGACGACGAAGAAGGCCGCGACCATCGCGAAGGTGAGGGTGAGCCGCCACCGGTGCCGACCGCCCGCACTCGTGGGCCCGTGCCCGTGTCCGTGCCCCGCACCCACCGCGGCTCCTCTCGTCCGCGTCCAGGATGCCGTACGGGTCAGACCCGCGCGGGGACCCGCGGGGCCACGACCCGGGGTGCGCTCGTCCTCCACTGCACGAGGACCACTGCGGCCAGGACCAGGACGCCCCCGAGCGTCTGGGCTGTCGTCAGCACCTCGCCGAACACCAGGGCCGCGGCGCCGACGGTCACGACCGGTTCGATGCCCGACAGCAGCGCGGCCATGGACGGCCCGACGCGGGCCAGGCCGCTGAAGAACAGCAGGATCGAGCCGACGGTGCAGACGAGCGCGATCACGCCGATCCACGCCCAGCCGGCGGCGGGCATGCTGAGATCTGGGCCACCGGTGACCAGGCCGGCGATCGTGCAGCTGGCGAAGGCGCCGACGCAGACCAGGGCGGTGAGGGGCACGGCGGGAGCGTCGCGGACCACCCGGTCGCCGACCAGGATGTAGACGGTGTAGACCAGCGCGGAACCGAGCGACAACGCCGCGCTGACCACGTCGAAGCCCCCGCCCCGGCTGCTGACGCCGCCGAGGACCAGCGCGCTGCCGGACAGCGCGAGGGCCAGCGCGACGAGGCGGCGTCCCGAGGCCCGTTCGCGGCCGATCGCCACCGCGGCGACCATCACGAGGACGGGGTAGACGCAGAACACCAGGGCGACCTCCGACGCGTCGACGCGCGCGACGGCGGCGAGGTAGAGGCCCGCCTGCGCGGCGTACCCGAAGACGCCCATGCCCAGGCCCGCCAGGACGGTGCGTCGATCCAGCCTGCGCAGCGCCCCGGTCACCAGCGATACCGCGAGCAGGGCCGCACCCGCGAGCCCGAAACGGATCACGAGCAGCCCGCCGACGTCGGCGCCCTCGGCGTAGGCGAGCTTGGCGAAGATCGCCATCAGGCCGAAGCCGACGGCGGAGAGCAGGACGAAGACGGCACCCACGGGTCAAGCCTGGCGACGCGGACCGTCCGTGTCCATCGAGCCTTTCGGGACGACATCGTTCAGATACGCTTACGCCGGCCGGCTCGAAGGAGTCGTGCGGGTCGCCGCCCTCCAGTCGGCCGTGGTGCGCGTCGTCGCTCCCGCGGTGCAGGCCCGGCCCGGAGCCACCCCGGGATCCGCGTCGAGGTCAGCGAGGCCGAGGTCGAGCAGTCGACCCCGGCCCTGCGCCTCCAGCAGCTCGACGTCGTCGTCGGCGACGAGTACGACGACCAGCCGCGGCCGATCTACGACGACCTCCACCGGGCCACGTTGCTCCGCGAACAGATCAGCCTGGTGCTGCCGGCCGGACACCCGCCCGCCGACGCGCTCCACGAGGCCGCGGAGCGCGAGACCCGCGCAGCACGCTGACGTCAGGCAGATCAGTGGCTAGGGGGCTCGATCCGCATGACGTCCCGACGGAGTCGAGCCCAACCGGCGAAGGAGTAGCGTGAAACCTGCCCGTCGCGCTTGCGCATGATGCGTGCGCCCAGCGAGCAGGACGGATCGACCATGTCGCAGCCCCGGCAGCATCCCAGCCCGCGCGAGCGGGAGCGCGTGATCGAGTGCCTGCAGGACCTCAACATCGCCCGTGCCCACCTCCACACGGCACGACGGAACACCCGCGAGTGGGACAAGCGCATGCTGCGCGACGACCTGCTCGTCTCCCTCGAGCGCTACGCGGCGGCGATCGCGCGGATGGGAGCTCCGGTTCCACGCCGGCTCCGCACCGAGATCGCGCTCTACAAGGGCCTGAAGAATCGAGGCTGACCCGTCGGAGCAGCGACCGCTCGACGATGTCACCACTTCGTCATGAGGGACGCGTTGCGCGGTGCCGAGGGCGCGAAGAGAGTGGGCGCATGACTGCCAGTCCCGATTCCACCGGTCCCGACTTCACCGGCCTGAAGGCCACCTTCGTCAACTGCACGCTCAAGCGCAGCCCCGAGCGCAGCCACACGCAGGGACTGGTCGACGCCAGCGCCGCGATCATGCGCAAGCACGGCGTCGAGGTCGAGGAGATCCGGCTCGTCGACCACGACGTGGCCACGGGGGTCTACCCCGACATGCGCGAGCACGGGTGGGAGACCGACGCGTGGCCGGAGCTGTCGCCGGGGATCATCGGCAGCGACATCCTCGTCGTGGCCGGGCCGATCTGGCTGGGGGACAACTCCTCACAGACCAAGAAGCTCATCGAGCGGATCTACGCCCACAGCGGCGAGCTGAACGACAAGGGGCAGTACCTCTTCTACGGCAAGGTCGCCGGCTGCCTGATCACCGGCAACGAGGACGGCATCAAGCACTGCGCGCAGAACGTGCTCTACAGCCTCCAGCACGTCGGCTACACGATCCCGCCCAACGCCGACGCGGGCTGGATCGGCGAGGCCGGCCCGGGGCCGTCGTACCTCGACCCCGGCAGCGGCGGTCCCGAGAACGACTTCACCAACCGCAACACCACCTTCATGACGTGGAACCTCCTGCACCTGGCGCGGATGCTGAAGGACGCCGGTGGGGTGCCGGGCTACGGCAACCAGCGCAAGGAGTGGGACGCCGGCACCCGCTTCGACTTCGAGAACCCGGAGTACAGGTCCTGACCATGCGAGTGCTGCTCACGGGATCGGCGGGCTTCATCGGGCGAGCGATCGGCGTCGCGCTCGAGGAAGCAGGCCACGACGTGGTGCGGGTCGACGCGATGCTGCCCCAGGCCCACGGGCACACGTCCCCACCGGAGGGCACCGAGCTGCTCGATGTGCGGGACGCCGCCGCGTGGACGCACCTGATCGCAGGGTGCGACGCGGTGTGCCACCAGGCCGCGGTCGTCGGGGCCGGGACCTCGACGGCCGACCTGCCTGTCTTCGCTGCCCACAACGACCTCGGGACCGCCTCCCTTCTTGCGGCCATGCACGACGCGGGCGTACGCCGGCTGGTGCTGGCGTCGTCGATGGTGGTGTATGGCGAGGGGCGGTACGCGTGTCTCCGTCACGGCGTGCAGGTGCCCGGTCCCCGCGCGGTGGGGGCGCTCGATGCCGGGGACTTCGAGAACCACTGCCCCCAGTGCGGCGATGCGCTGGACTGGGAGGCCGTCGACGAGGACGCCTGGCTGGACCCACGCAGCAGCTACGCCGCGAGCAAGGTCGCCCAGGAGCACTACACGCGTGCCTGGGCTCGGCAGGTCGACGGCGCGGTCGTCGCGTTGCGCTACCACAACGTCTATGGGCCCCACATGCCCCGGGACACGCCGTACTCCGGCGTCGCTGCGATCTTCAGGTCCTCCCTGGAGCGGCGGGAGCCGCCGCGCGTCTTCGAGGACGGTGGGCAGGTACGTGACTTCGTGCACGTCTCCGACGTGGCGCGGGCCAACGTGCTCGCGCTCGAGGCTGTGACCGAGGACCGGCCTCCGCAGCACGCCGCTTACAACGTCTGCTCCGGCAGGCCCGTCATCATCCAGGGAGTCGCGGAGCTGGTGACCCGCGGCTCCCACGTCGACGTGGCGCCGGTCGTCACGGGCCAGTACCGGTTGGGCGACGTGCGCCACATCGTCGCGTCCCCCGCGCGCGCGGCCGCGCAGCTGGGGTTCGTTGCCCGGGTCGGTCCGGAGACGGGACTTCCGGCCTTCGCCGAAGACCCGCTCCGGGATCACCAGCTCGTGTAGAGCAGGTGCTGCACGAGCAGTGCGGTGACGAGCTGCGCGGCCAGCGCCGGACGGCGCCAGCGCTCGGGCAACAGCGCGGTCGACAGCAGCAGCCACGGCACGAAGGGGAGCCAGATCCGCTCGACCTCGGCCTTGCTCATCCGCGACAGGTCTGCCGTGAGCACGGCCGTGGCCGCGGCGACGACAAGGGTCGCGACCACCCGGTCGGCGCGCCCGCGCAGCTCGACCAGTCGTCCGAGCCCGGCGCCCAGCGCGGGGCCGGCGCTGAGGAGGAGGGCGGCGAGGTTGCCCCACAGCCAGTACTCGGCGGGCCGCCGCCTCGCCAGTCCGTCCCAGTAGCGGTCGTGCAGCACGGGGTAGGCCTCCCACCAGGCGAACCCCAGGGCGGCGAACGCGAGCACCACGGCCAGCGCCGACAGGGCAGCGATCGGGAGCGCACGCCATGGACTGCCCTTCGAGCGACCCGGCCACAGCACCGCCAGAGCAAGGAAGCCCAGCAACGGCAGGCCGTAGGACACCATCACGCAGCAACCGAGGAGCAGCCCGGCGAGTGCCGCCCACGCCGCGGCGGGGACAGATTCTCTAGTGGTGGCAGCGACGGCGAGCGCGGCCAGGGCCCACGCCGCGAGCGCGGCGAAGAGCCCGTCCGCAGACACGGCCGCGAAGATCGCCGCGGGGGAGAGCACCACGAACGGCGCGGCGCGTCTTGCCGCGACCTCGGCGCCGAGCCGGCGCAGGGTGATCAGCACCGCAGGGGCGGTCGTGGCCGCCAGCACCGCGACCGTGGTGCCTGCCGCCAGGCTGCCGCCGAGGCCGATCTCGACCAGCCCGACGAAGAACAGAAGCGCCAGGGGCGGGTGTCCGGCCGGGTGCACGGTCCAGTTGTCCGGGCTGGTCAGGGGGATGCGGTCGACGTAGGTCTCGAGCATCACGCGTACGTCGGTGATCCCGCGCGCGGTGTGGAGGTAGTCGTAGCCGTGGTCCATCGTCCGGGTCAGGCCGGCGACCCCGTCGACGAGCGCGAGCGAGACGAGCCAGGCCAGCCCCGCCGCGTACGACGCCAGGAGGAGCCAGCGCCAGGAGAGCCGTGCCGCCACGTCGGCGGCGTACCGCCACGCGAGGACGGCGAGCGCGACAGCCGGGAGGGTGCCGGCGCCGAAGAGCTTCGGGTCCCAGAAGCCGTGCAACGGGGGCAGTCCGCCGCCGGCCGACCGGGCCCAGACCTCCCAGCCGGTCAACGGCGGGACGGTGAGGGCGGCGAGGACCAGGAGGACACCGACGAGGGCACCGATCGTCGTCCCGCTCACCCTCCGGCCCACCCGGCGAGCGTAGGTGCGCACGATGTCCGAGACCCTGGGTCGATGGGGGATGTCAGCGAACCGTAAGAGTTCGTGAGCCCGTCGGCGCGAGCGCGAACCTACGTTGACGACATGCCAGTTGCGCGCGGCCTAGAGCCTGACGCCGTCTGCGATCTCGTGCTGCCGTGCCGCGACGAAGCAGCGGCGCTGAGGCTGCTGCTGCCGCAGATCCCCGGCGTCTTCTCCGTGATCGTCGTGGACAACGGCTCCACGGACGGAACCCCCGACGTGGCAAGGGGTCTGGGTGCGCGCGTCGTCTCCGAGTCGATGCCCGGCTACGGCGCGGCGGTGCATGCAGGCCTGGTGGCGGCGACCCGGGACTTCGTGGCCGTGATGGACGGCGACGGCTCCTTCGACCCCGGCGACCTGCTCCCGTTGCTGGACGACGTCAGAACCGGACGCGCCGACCTCGCCGTGGGCCGGCGCCGTCCGGTCCGCGGCGGGGTCTGGCCGTGGCACGCCCGGTTGGGCAACGCCCTGGTCGTCGCCTGGCTGCGCCGCCGCATCGACCTGCCCGCGCACGACATAGCGCCGATGCGGGTCTTCCGCCGCCAGGCGATGCTCGACCTCGGCCTCCAGGACCGGCGCTTCGGCTATCCCGTCGAGCTGCTCCAGAAGGTGGTGCGAGCGGGGTGGCGGGTCGTCGAGCACGACGTTGCCTACCACCCGCGCGCCGAAGGCACCCGCTCGAAGGTGTCCGGCTCGGTCACCGGGACCGCGCGCACCGCGCGGGACTTCTGGCGGGTCCTCGCATGACATCTCGTCGCTCTCGAGCTGGGTCGCGGGTGCTCGTCGTCGCGAAGGCGCCGGTCGCTGGGCTGGCCAAGACGCGGCTGGCCCGTGACGTCGGCTTCGAGCGGGCAGCGGAGCTCGCGGCCGCGAGCCTGCTCGACACGCTCCGCGCGAGTGCCGAGGCCGTCGGCGTGGCGAGCTGCCACCTCGCGCTGACCGGTGACCTGCGAGCAGCAGCCCGGTCCGACGACCTCGCGAGCGCGCTCGCCGGGTGGACGGTCCACAAGCAGCGCGGACCCGACTTCGCGAGCCGGCTGGCTCACGCGCACCTGTCGATGCCGGCTGACCGAGCGGTCGTCCAGATCGGCATGGACACGCCGCAGCTGTGTGCTGCCGACCTCGTCTCCGCCGGAGACCTCACCGGCGAGCACGACGCCGTCCTCGGCCCCGCCCTCGACGGCGGCTGGTGGGTGCTGGCGATGCGCGATCCCGGCCGGTCCGCGGGGCTCGCCACCGTGCCGATGTCGAGCCCGACGACGTACGACGACACCTGGAGGGCGCTCGAGCACGCCGGCCTGCGCGTGGGCCCGACCTCGGAGCTGCGAGACGTCGACACCGTCGAGGACGCCGAGGCGGTCGCTCACCAGGCGCCCGACACCGAGTTCGCTCGGGCCTGGAGGGATCGATGAGCCGCGCGACGGGTTCCGACTCGTTCACCAACGTGTTCGCGCGCGCCCTGCAAGGCCACGCGTGCGTCGTCGAGGGGTTGGGCGACGGTCTGCAACAGGTGCCTGTCCATCTGTGGTCGCGCGCCGCCGACCGCTCGGACGCCGCGCTGCTGGACCATTGCGACGGCCCGACCCTCGACATCGGCTGCGGACCCGGGCGGATGACCCAAGGGCTCGCCGAGCGCGGCCACGTCGCGCTGGGGATCGACGTGGTCCACGAAGCCGTCCGGCAGACCCGCGACCGAGGCGTGCCCGCGCTCGTGCGCGACGTCTTCGACGCGCTGCCCGGGGAGGGTCGATGGCGCAGCGTCCTCCTTGCCGACGGCAACGTCGGCATCGGCGGCGACCCCGCGGTGCTGCTCGCACGGTTGCGTCAGGTGCTGGACCCACGTGGCCGCGTCGTCGTCGACGTCGCACCGCCCGGCGTGCCGCTGCGGTCGGTGTGGGCTTCGCTCGTCTGCGAGGGGGTGCGCAGCAAGCCGTTCCGCTGGGCCGTCGTCGGCGTCGACGACATCGGCGCGCTCGCGCGAGCCGCGGGCTTCGGCACGCTGGAGTGCCACGAGCACGACGGCCGCTGGTGCGCGGTGCTGACGGAGGCGGCATGACGACCGGCACACAGCTGAGGGCTCCTCGTGAGGAGGACTTCCGCTCGCACCTGCGCAGCCCCGCCGTGGCCGCCCGCGTCGGACTCTGGCTCGGCATCGCCTTCGCCGTCTGCTTCGTGACCGGGCTGATCAGCCACTACGCGCAGAACCCTGCCCAGCCGGTGCCGTTCCCCACCAGCCCGTCGTGGGGCTACCGGGTCACCCAGGGGGTGCACGTCGTGGCGGGCTACGGCTGCGTCCCGCTGCTGCTCGTGAAGCTGTGGACGGTGTTCCCCAAGCTCTTCGCCCGACCGCCCAAGGCGAT
The DNA here is from genome assembly GCF_039531755.1 of Nocardioides bigeumensis. Lineage (NCBI taxonomy): Bacteria > Bacillati > Actinomycetota > Actinomycetes > Propionibacteriales > Nocardioidaceae > Nocardioides > Nocardioides bigeumensis. Next base: position 204,975 of record NZ_BAAAQQ010000001.1, on the reverse strand, counting down.
GCGCGAGCTCGCGCTGCACGCGGCCGAGCGCGCGTCGATCGGCGTGCTCGTGGCTGCCGCGATCTTCCAGCTCGCCAGCGGCATCGCCAACGCCGCTCAGTGGTATCCCTGGACGACCTTCTCCTTCCGTGCCACCCACTACGCCGTCGCCTGGGTGGCGATCGGCGCCCTGGTCATCCACGTCGCCGTCAAGCTGCCGATCATCCGCCACGCACTCGGCGCCGAGGTCGACGACACCACGCAGGACCGTCCGGCCGCGACCGAGCCGGGGGTGCTGACCCGCCGGGGCCTGTTGCGCACGACCTGGTCGGCGGCCGGGGTGGCGGCCCTGGTCACCGCGGGCTCGGCCGTCCCACTCCTGCGCCGGGTCTCGGTGCTGGGCGTGCGGTCGGGCGACGGCCCGGGCGGCATCCCGATCAACAAGTCCGCGAGTGCCGCGGCGGTCACCGCGTCGGCGACAGCGGCGTCGTACCGGCTGGCTGTCGCGTACGCCGGCCGCGAGGTCACCTTGACCCGCGCCGACCTGGAGGCGCTCCCGCAGCAGACCGTGACCTTGCCGATCGCCTGCGTCGAGGGGTGGAGCGCGAGCGGTGAGTGGACCGGACCGACCGTCCGCGACGTGATGAGGCTCATCGACGCCCCGGCCGGCCGCGACCTCCGCGTCGAGTCGCTCCAGCAACGCGGGGCCTTCCGCGCGACGACGCTGTCGTCCGGCTTCGCCGACGACGAGCGGACGCTCCTGGCGCTCGGCCTCGACGGCGAGACGCTGGCGCTCGACCACGGCTACCCCTGCCGGCTGATCGCGCCCAACCGTCCCGGAGTCCTGCAGACCAAGTGGGTGGCCCGGATGGAGGCGCTGTGAGACTCCGGCTGGCGGTCGGCGCGACCGGCCTCGCCCTGGCGGCGTACGGCGCGTTCCTGGTCCTGTCCCGCCAGGGTTTGGGTGACTGGGTGGAGATCGCCGCGTGGTTGGCTGTGGGGGTGGTCGTCCACGACGGCGTGCTGGCTCCGCTCACGATCGGCGCGGGCCTGCTCGTGTCCCGCCGCCTGCCGGCCGTCGCGCGCGGACCGGTTGCCGTCGGCGCGGTGGTGCTCGCCTCCTCGACGCTGCTGGCGATCCCTGTGCTCGGCCGGTTCGGTGCCCGCCCCGACAACCCGACCCTGCTCGATCGCAACTACGTCGTCGGGTGGCTCGTGCTCGCCTTCCTCGTGACGGCGGGTGCCGTCGTCGGCACCGTGGTGCGTGCCCGCACCGTCGCGGTGGCACCCGTCAGAGGAGGTGGGCGTCCTGGCGCTCGTGCTGGTGGTTGACGACGACCACACCGTCCGCGAGGTGGTGGTGTCCTACTTGCGCGCCCACCGGCACGAGGTGGTGGAGGCCGCCGACGGTGAGGAGGCGCTGCGCTGCGTGAAGGACAGTGCGCCCGACCTCATCGTGCTCGACCTGATGCTGCCGGGCATCGACGGTCTGGAGGTGTGCCGTCGGCTGCGGCTGCAAGGTGAGGTCCCGATCATCATGCTGACCGCGCTGGGGTCCGAGACCGACCGCGTCGCCGGGCTCGAGATCGGTGCCGACGACTACGTCACCAAACCCTTCAGCCCGCGCGAGCTGGCGCTCCGCGTCGACTCGGTGCTGCGTCGTACGGACGCCGTGCCGGCGTCGCCGCCCGTGCTCACCGACGGCGACCTAGTGCTCGACAGCACCCGGCACGAGGCCCGGCGCGACGGGGCGCCGCTCGCCCTCACCGGCCGGGAGTTCGACCTGCTCCGCTTCCTGGTCGCGCACCCGGGCGTCGCGTACTCGCGCGACGACCTGCTGCAGCAGGTCTGGGGCTGGTCGGTCGGCGACTCGTCGACGGTCACCGTCCACGTGCGCCGCCTGCGCGAGAAGATCGAGTCCGACCCGAAGCGACCGTCCCGCCTGGTGACGGTCTGGGGCGTCGGCTACCGCTGGGAGGGCCTCGCATGACCGCGCTCGTCGGCTCGGACCAGGTCCAGATCGTCCTCATCGCCGTCGCCTGGTCCGGCGGTGCCGGCGTGGTGGGCCTGGGCATCGCCTACCTCCTGCGCCGCCGCTCGGTGCCGGTGCTGTCGGCCACGGTCGCGCTCGTCGCCGTCGGCGCGGTCATCGCCGGGATCATCGGCACGGCCCGGGCGATGTTCCTCTCCTCCCACGACTTCCGCGTCACGCTCATGGTGGCGGCGATCGCCGGCGTCGTCGCGGTGCTGGTCGCGACCCTGGTCGGCCGGGTCCTGTCACGGTGGTCGCGGCAGCTCGCCGACGAGACGCGGCGGTTCGGCGCCAGCGGGGAGTTCGTGGCCTCCGGGTCGTCGGCTCCCGTCGAGCTGCGTCAGCTCGCAGCCGAGCTCGAGCGCACCAGCGAGCGACTCGCGCAGTCGCGGGCGCGCGAGCGGCGGTTGGAGGAGGCCAGGCGCGAGCTGGTGGCCTGGGTGTCGCACGACCTGCGCACGCCCCTCGCCGGTCTCCGCGCCATGACCGAGGCGCTCGAGGACGGCATCGCGCCGGAGCCCGAGCGCTACCACCGGCAGATCCGGGCCGAGGTCGACCGGATGACGCGGATGGTCGACGACCTGTTCGAGCTCTCCCGCATCCACTCCGGCACCCTCGAGCTGAGCCCGCAGTCACTGTTGCTCGGCGACCTGGTCAGCGAGGCGATCGCGGGTGCCGACCCGGTCGCGCGCGTGCGCGGCGTACGGCTGGGTGGGCGCGTCGAGGAGGGCATCGAGGTGCACGCCGACGCCCAGGGCCTCTCGCGGGTGCTGTCCAACCTGGTCATGAACGCGATCCGGCACACCCCGTCGGACGGCACCGTGGAGATCGTCGGACGCCAGGTGGCCGGCGCCGTCGAGCTCAGCGTCACCGATGCCTGCGGAGGCATCCCCGACGCGGACCGGGAGCGCGTCTTCGACGTCGCGTGGCGCGGGGTCGACGCCCGCACGCCCGCCGCGCCCGGTGAGGCCGACGACCGCACCTCGGGAGCCGGCCTCGGCCTGGCCATTGTGAAGGGCATCGTCGAGGCGCACAGCGGCCAGGTCAGCGTCGAGAACCTCGACGCACCGCCGGCCGGCTGCCGGTTCCTGGTGCGTCTCCCCGCGCCAGCCTGAGCCTGCCTGAGCCTGCTTGGGCCTGCCTGATGACATCGCCCCGCCCGGGGTACCTCAGGGCGACCCTCCACCTACCGAGGAGCGACATGAGCGAAGGCACCGAGCGCAAGGAAGACGGACAGATCTCCGAGGTCGGCGCCCTCGAGGGCTCCGGCGAACCGATCACGCCCGGCGACGCGACGGCCGGCTACCCCTTCGAGGAGGCGGAGTCGGGGCGGCCGGACGAGGGCACCGCTGGTCCCAACGCCGCGCCGCGACACGGACGCACCGAGAAGTCCAACGAGTCATCGAGGTAGACGCTGACGTGCCAGCCCGGGTACGGGTCGGGATCTCCGGGTGGCGCTACCCGCGCTGGCGCGGTGACTTCTACCCCGCCGGGTTGTTGCAGCGCGAGGAACTGGCGTACTCCGCCGCGCGGCTGTCGACCGTGGAGCTCAACGGCTCGTTCTACTCCCTGCAGCGGCCGTCGTCGTACCGCGCGTGGCGTGAACAGGTCCCGGACGACTTCGTGCTCGCGGTCAAGGGCGGTCGCTTCATCACGCACCTGAAGCGGCTGCGCGGTGGCGAGGCCCCGCTCGCCAACTTCTTCGCCTCGGGCGTCCTCGCACTCGGGCCGACGCTGGGTCCGATCCTCTGGCAGCTGCCGGAGGCGGTGGCGTACGAGGCGGACGTCCTCGAGGAGTTCCTCTCCCTGCTGCCCGGGACCACCGGGGAGGCCGCCGAGCTGGCTCGACGGCACGACGACAAGCTGCCGGTCGCGCGCACGCTGACCGACGCCGAGGAGGATCGCCCCCTGCGCCATGCCCTCGAGTTCCGCAGCCCTTCGTTCCTGACCGGCGCCGCCGTCGACCACCTGCGCAGGCACGGCGTCGCGACCGTGGTGGCCGACACCGCCGGCCGGTGGCCGCAGAGCCTCGAGGTCACGGGTGACCACGTGTACGTGCGGCTGCACGGCGAGCGGGTGCTCTACCACGGCAGCTACTCCGACGAGGCGCTCGACCTGTGGGCGGAGCGCTGCCGCGCCTGGGTCAGCGAGGGTCTCGACGTGCACGTCTACTTCGACAACGACGCGGACGGGGCCGCGCCGCACGACGCGATCCGACTGCAGGAGCGGCTGTCCCCGGGGTCGGGGTGACGTGGCGGTCCGGCGATCCTCAGGCGTCCGAGACCTTCTGACCCGCGCTGGGGGCGCCGATCTCGAAGCCGTGCACGACGAGCTCGATCGCCTCGTCGGAGGTCATCGCGACGACTTCCGAGCCCTCCCGGTCGAACGACGGGCTGGCGCCGTCTTCTTCGTCGCCGTCTTCTTCGTCGCCGTCTTCTTTGTCGCCGTCGTACGCGTCGACTTCTTGGCGGGCGTCCGCTTCTGGGGGCCGGCGTCACGAGACCCGGCGGCGACGAGCGCCTGGGCAGCCGCCAGCGCAGCCTCGGCCTTGGCCAGCTTCTTGCGTCGCTTGGCCAGCTGCGCGTCGAGCTCCTGGAGCTCCTCGGCGGCCTGGGTCCGGTGCGCCTCGGTCTCCTGGGAGAGGCGGGCGGCGTCCTTGCGCGCCCACCTGGCCTGGGCGGTCTCTCGCTTGAGCGCCGCGTGCCGCTCGCGTGCGACGTCGGCCGCCTTGGCGGTGTCCTCGGCGACCCGACTGGTGTCCTCGAGCCGGGTGCGCGCCAGCGAGTGAGCGGTCTCGGTCTGCTCGTGCTTGCGCCGCTGCTTCTCCAAGCGCTGCTCGAGCAGCTGCGGGTCCTGGTCCATGGTGGCTCCCTCCGTGCGTCGGAGGTCCGGTACCCACCCCCGCCCTTCGCGAGACCGGCACGGTCAATACCGACAGCTGCGCAGGACTGACCATCGTCCGGCCCGTTCGCGCGGCGCCGCGGTGCAGCAAGAGGACCACGCCGTCGCCGCAAGGGAGGGTGCACTGCCCCGCACATGCGGGTGTGGTGCGGCAGGTAGAGCGAGCGGTTGGCTGGGGAACGTGACCCGTATCGGCTTCCACGCCTCGCACGAGCAGATCGACCCTCGACAGCTCCTGGCGGACGTGCAGCACGCCGAGCAGGCCGGCTTCGACATGGCGATGTGCTCGGACCACTTCTCGCCCTGGACCTCACGCCAGGGCCACAGCGGCTACACATGGTCCTGGCTGGGCGCCGCTCTGGCGACCACGGACCTCGACCTCGGGTGCGTGAGCGCCCCCGGACAGCGCTACCACCCGGCCATCGCCGCGCAGAAGATCGCGACCCTGGGAGTGATGTTCCCCGGTCGCTTCTGGGTCGCGCTCGGCAGCGGCGAGGCCTCGAACGAGCGGGTGACCGGAGACCCGTGGCCGGACAAGGAGACGCGCACGCGGCGCCTGGAGGAGTGCGTGGAGGTGATCCGTGCGTTGCTGTCCGGCGACGTGGTCACGCACCACGGCCTCGTGACCGTCGAAGGTGCCCGGGTCTGGGAGCGCGCGGACCCGCTGCCGCTGCTCGTCGGGCCCGCGGTCTCGGCGGAGAGCGCGGGCCGCGTCGCCGCGTGGGCGGACGGACTGGTCACCGTCAACCAGCCACGCGACCAGCTGCGCAAGGTGCTCGACGCCTACCGGGACGCCGGTGGCAAGGGACGCGCGGCGGTTCAGGTGCACCTGTCGTGGGCGGCGACCGAGGAGGAGGCGCTGTCGGTGGCGCACGACCAGTGGGCGGCCAACGTCTTCGCACCGCCCGTGCCGTGGGACACCTCCACGGTCGAGGCATTCGACGCGCTCGCCGAGCAGGTGCCCCTCGAGGCGGTACGACAGCCGGTGCTCGTCTCCGCCGACCTGGGTCAGCACGCGCAGTGGCTGTCCGAGCTCGCCGAGCTCGGCTTCGACGACCTCTACCTGCACCATGTCGGCCAGCAGCAGTCGGCGTACATCGACACGTTCGGTGAGCACGTGCTCCCAGCGCTGCAACGTGCTCCGACGGGAGCCTCGGCATGAGCCGGATGGCCAACACCAGCGACGTCTGGTGGAAGGACGCCGTCATCTACTGCGTCGACGTCGAGACCTTCCAGGACTCCGACGGCGACGGGATCGGGGACTTCTCCGGCCTGACGAGCCGCGTCGACTACCTCGCCGAGCTCGGCATCACGTGTCTGTGGCTGATGCCGTTCTACCCGACGCCCGACCGCGACGACGGGTACGACATCACGGACCTGTTCGGCGTCGACCACCGGCTCGGCACCCACGGCGACCTCGTGGAGCTGATCCGAACGGCCGGAGACCGCGGCATCCGCGTCATCGCCGACCTGGTGGTCAACCACACCTCCGACCGGCACCCATGGTTCAAGGAGGCGCGCCGCAGCAAGACCAACCGCTATCGCGACTACTACGTCTGGCGCGCCGACCCGCCGCCGGACACCTCGGACCAGGTCGTCTTCCCGGACAAGGAGGACAGCATCTGGGAGCACGACCCGAGGACGGGGGAGTGGTACCTCCACCACTTCTACTCCCACCAGCCGGACCTCAACTTCGCCAACCCGGCGGTCCGTGACGAGATCGCCAAGTCGATGGGGTTCTGGCTCCAGCTGGGCCTGGCGGGCTTCCGCGTCGACGCGGTGCCGTTCCTGGTGGCCGACGTCGAGACCGGCGGGGACGCCGTACCGGGCGACCCCCACGAGTACCTGAAGGCGCTACGGGCGTTCCTGGGGCGCCGCCGCGGTGACGGGGTGCTGCTCGGCGAGGTGAACCTGCCGCGCAGCGAGCAGCGTCAGTACTTCGGGGGTGCGGCGGGCGACGAGCTCCAGATGCAGTTCGACTTCATCACGATGCAGTCCCTCTACCTGGCGCTGGCCCGCCAGGACGCCCGGCCTCTCAGCAAGGCGCTGCGGGGCAGGCCGCGCATCCACCCGGACTGCCAATGGGCGACGTTCGTGCGCAACCACGACGAGCTGACGCTCGACAAGCTGTCCGACGACGAACGGCAGGAGGTCTTCGCGGCGTTCGGTCCGGAGCCGGCCATGCAGGTGTTCGGCCGTGGGCTGAAGAGGCGGGTGCCGCCCATGCTCGCGGGAGACCCGCGCCGGATCCGGATGCTCTACAGCCTGCTCTTCTCCCTGCCGGGCACGCCCACGCTGTACTACGGCGAGGAGATCGGGATGGGCGAGGACCTCGCAGCCGAGGGGCGGATGGCCGTGCGCACCCCGATGCAGTGGGAGCCCGGCCGAACCGGTGGCTTCTCCTCGGCCACGCCGTCACGGCTGGTGCAGCGGATGGTGCCTGACGGCTACGGTCCCGACCACGTCAACGTGCGCGACCAGATACGTGACCCGGACTCCCTGTGGACCTTCGTGCAGACGCTGATCCGTGCCTACCGAGACTGTCCGGAGCTCGGCTGGGGCGACTTCGCGGAGCTGCGGCAGCCACAGCGCTCCGTCCTGGCGCACACCTGCACGTGGGAAGGCTCGACGGTCGTCGCGGTGCACAACCTCGCGTCGGAGCCGGTCTCGCTCGAGCTGTCGGTGCCGCTCCCCGATGACGGGTCCTGGCGCCTGGAGGACGTGTTCGTCCTTGGGGCCGTGGAGCTCGACAACGGTGGGAGGGCGGCACTCTCGCTCGACGGCTACGACCACCGGTGGTTCCGGCTGGTGGAGGCCACGCAGTAGAGACGTCAGGCGCCGGGAACCCTTGAGGGCTCCAGACGCATGACATCCCGATCAGTGGCGCGGCGCAGGGGTGTGCGCCACCCGGGCAGCATGCAGGCGCGCATGAGCGATGGCCTCGGGCGTGGCTGGGAACAGGTGTCGTTCGTGAGCGAGGTGGTCGTGGACCCCGAGCTCGCGGAGGACGCGTTCGTGCTGGGCCTGGACGCCGGAGAGGAGCACCGTGATCGCTCGCTTCTCGAGTCGACGGATGGTGTCGGCCAGCACACTGGCGCCCGTGGCGTCGATGCTCGTGACGCGTGCCATGCGCAGCACCACGACGCGTACGTCGCTGACCTCGGCGAGCTCGAGGAGGAAGTCGTGCGCAGCCGCGAAGAACAGCGGGCCGTCGATGCGGAAGGCCACGATGTGCTCGTCGAGGAGAGATTGCTCCTCTTCGGAGTGGTCGCCGTCGAGCAGCGGCACCTCGTCCAGCCGCACGGCTCTCGCGGTCTCACGCAGGGCGAAGAACCCGGCCAGGACCAGCCCGATGAGGACGGCGGTCGCCAGGTCCAGGGCAACGGTCGCGACGGCGGTGACGACGAGGACGGCCGCGTCCCTGGGCGTGGAGCGGAGGAGCGCTGTGAGGCTGGAGACCCGGACCATCTGGACGGCGGTGGCGATGAGCACCCCGGCGAGGGCGGCCAGCGGGATCTCGCTCACCCATCGAGCGGCCACCAGCACGACCAGCAACAGGATCACGGCGTGCGTCAGGGCCGCGAGGCGGGAGCTGGCGCCCGAACGCACGTTGACCGCGGTGCGAGCGATGGCCGCAGTGGCCGGGATGCCGCCGAACAGCGGGGCGCCCAGGTTGGCCAGCCCCTGGCCCACGAGCTCTCGGTTGGAGTCGTGTCGCTGGTCGACGCTCATGGCATCGGCCACGGTCGCCGAGAGCAGGCTCTCGAGGGCGGCGAGTGCGGCCACGGCGATCGCGGGCAGCAGCAGGGACGTGAGGTCACCGATCGGCACGACGGGCAACGCGGGCGCGGGTAGTCCGGAGGGGATGTGCCCGATCGTCGCGGCGCCCCAGCCGAGTGACGTGTTCGCGAGCGTGGCCAGGCCCACCGCGATCAGGGACCCCGGGACCCTCGGAACGATCCGGGCGAGGACGAGGAGCGACACACCGACACCGACCGCGACCAGGACCGAGACCCAGACCGGGTGGCCGATCGACACGCGGACGGCGCGGACGGCGAGCACGACGACGTTGTCCGCCTGCACGTCGGCTCCCAAGACGTTCGGCACTTGCTGGAGCGCGATGATGACCGCGATGCCGATGGTGAATCCCTCCACCACCGGGACGGGCACGTAGCGGATGATGCGCCCGGCTCCGGCGTACCCCAGACCGATCAGGATCAGTCCGGCGAGCAGACCGACCACGAGGACACCGTCTCGGCCGTGGACAGCGATGATCGGGACCAGGATCACCGTCATCGCGCCCGTCGGCCCGCTGACCTGGACGCGGCTGCCACCGAAGACGGCGGCCAGTGCGCCGGCGACGATCGCGGTGATGAGGCCGGCCCGCGCGCCCATCCCCGAGCTGACCCCGAACCCCAGGGCGAGCGGCAACGCGACCAGACCCACCATGAGGCCCGCGCTCAGGTCCCGTGCAGGGCGGACGTGCGCCCAGTCGGCGCGCCGGGGCAGCACCTCGGACGTACGTCGCGCCAGCCGCCGCGCCCAGGTGGAGCACACCCGGGACGCGGAGTCGGCACTCACGATCGGTCGGGCGGTGTCAGCTCGGCCGCCAGCTCGCCCTGCTCCGTGATCAGTCCGGACAGGATCTTGCGCGCGGCCATGAGGAGGTCGCGCACCTCCGGCACGCTGACCGAGTAGACGACCTCACCACCACGGCGGTGGGAGACGACCATCGAGGTCCGTCGGAGCACCGCGAGCTGCTGGGAGAGGTTGCTCGGCTCGATGTCGACCCGCTCGAGCAGCTCGTGGACCGCGTGGTCGCGCTCGGACAGCAGCTCGAGGATGCGGATCCTCGCGGGGTGGCCCAGGGTCTTGAAGAACTCTGCCTTGGCTTGGTAGAGCGGCACGCTCACCGCCGACTCCTCCCACCCGCAGGGCCGGCCGGTCGGCCGGTTCACATGAAGATATCATGATGTGAAGAAGTCTTCATGTGGGGGAACGCCGTTAACGAGGTCGAACACGCTGAGCTCCCTGAGTGTCGGCGGACGTTGCCGTCAACGTAGGGACGCGAACCTGCACGCCACCTGACCGGCACGGGTCGCACGCGCTCGCGCTCCGACTGTGGCCGGCTCCGCTCGCGCGGTCGTCGCAACGGTCCTAGACCACCGGGAGACAAGGGCTCTCGTCGGATCGCACCGTCACGTCGGCGAGGCCGCCCCGCGCGTCCAGGCTCACCTCGCAGCAGTGCGTGATCTCTGCCCGCAACAGTCGCCGGCCGCGTTGGACGCGCGACTTCATGCCCGACCTGCTCAGCCCGAGCCGGTCCGCGGCTGCCTCGTGCGTCAGGCCGCCGAGATCGGTGAGCTCGAGGGCCGCCCGATAGCTGTCCGGGACACGGCCGAGCAACGTGCGCAGGCACCCGCTCAGCAGCTCGTCCGCCGGTTCGTCCTCCACGGCGCTGCCGCCGAGCATCGGATCCATGTCCTCGGGGTCGACCGGCACGGGACGACTGTCGCGCCGACGGTGGTGGTCGGTGATCGCGTTGCGCGCGATGCGGTACATCCACCCGTAGAACGCGCCTACGTCTCGGAGCTGCTCGACGCTGCGATACAGCCGGAGCAGCGTCTCCTGGGTGATGTCGTCGGCGTCCTGCGCGTGCGCCACCCTCCGACGCACGAAGCTGCGAACGGCGTTCGCGACCTCCTCGGCGTCGGTGTAGCAGCGGCACCCCTGGGTCGGGCCCTGCCCGCAGCAGCTGTCCAACGGACTCTCCTCACACGCTCGTGTCATTCTCCGGCTCCCGTGCGGACGTGACCAGCAGTGGAAGGACGCAGATCCGCTTCGTCAGGCGGAACTGGTCTGGTCCAGCTGTCGGATCTGCGTCCCGCGTGCCGAGCCGGCGTCCGAGAGCTCGACACACCCACCAGTCCAAGCCACGAAGGAGATCCACCATGTCCAGACGTCTTCTTGTCCTCGCGGCCGTCGCCGCGACGATCCTCAGCGCGTTGCTCGCGGCACCTGCCCAGGCGCGCCCGGCCAAGCTCCAGCTCACCGGTCTTGGGGACGCGGTCGTCCCGGCCGACGGAGCCGCCACCTTCACCGCCTACCTCAACGGCACACCCCTCTCCGGTCGTGCAGAGGGGAGGCTGGAGCCGGCCGACGGCACCCTGCCGATCGTCGGCACCTGTGAAGAGGCCACGGCCCGCCTCTACGTCCACGATGGAGCCGGTCGCTTCGTCGACCTGGTCGCCGAAGCAGGTCAGGTCTGCTCGATCTGGCTCCCCCTCGGCACCATGCAGGCCTTCGATGGCCACTTCGCCGTGGTGTCCACGAGCGAGCGGAAGCTGCGCCGCGTCGACGGTCCGCTCCAGGTGCGGCTGCTCGGCGAGCAGAGCGACATCTACGCGACCGGCGGCTGAGGCACGACTCCTGGCCGGCGCGTCCTCTCCGGCGGTCGGACGGCGTGGCGGCATCGATAGATACCTGTCAACATAGACAGGTGTCGAATTCCTCGATCGTCGGCCGGGACCTTCCCCTCGCCGGTGACCCGCTGGCCAGCTGTGTGCCGCTGGCGCGCCAGCCGATCAGTGCAGCGCAGGCGGCCGCGATGGTCCCGATGCTCAAGGCGATCGCGGACCCGGCGCGGCTCAGGCTGCTGTCCCTGGTGCTGTCGCACGAAGGCGGGGAAGCGTGCGTCTGCGACCTCACCCCCTTCTTCGACCTCTCGCAGCCCACGATCAGCCATCACCTCAAGGTCCTGCGCGAGTGCGGGCTGCTGGAGCGCGAGAAGCGCGGCACGTGGGCGTTCTACCGAGCCCGCCCCGAGGCCATGGCGGCGCTGGGAAACCTCTTCACGTCGGTGCAGTCCTTGGAGAAGCGGAGATGAGGGAGACGCGGCGTGACGTGCCGTCCGCCGGCGCGGATGACGCGGTGCTCGGGCGGCTCTCCACCCTGGACCGGTTCCTGCCGATCTGGATCGGCGTGGCGATGGTCGTGGGGCTGCTGCTCGGGCGTGGTTTCACCGGGCTCGACGACGCGCTCGCGGCCGTGGAGGTGGGATCGGTCTCGCTGCCGATCGCCATCGGTCTGCTCGTCATGATGTACCCCGTCCTGGCCAAGGTGCGCTACGACGAGCTCGGCCACGTCACGGGCGACCGTCCGCTGCTCGCGACCTCGATCCTGCTCAACTGGGTGCTCGGTCCGGCGCTGATGTTCGCGTTGGCCTGGCTGCTGCTCCCGGACCTGCCGGAGTACCGCACGGGTCTGATCATCGTCGGTCTCGCGCGCTGCATCGCGATGGTGCTCATCTGGAACGACCTGGCACGTGGTGACCGAGAGGCAGCGGCCATCCTGGTGGCCCTGAACGCGGTCTTCCAGATCGTCGCCTTCGCCGTGTTGGGCTACTTCTACCTCGAGGTGCTACCCGGGTGGCTGGGTCTCGACCAGGCGACGCTCGAGGTCTCCATGTTCGACATCGCCAAGTCCGTGCTCATCTTCCTCGGCATCCCGCTGGTGGCCGGTTACCTGACCCGCACCTTGGGCGAACGTGCCAAGGGCCGGGAGTGGTACGAGTCCACGTTCCTGCCACGCCTCGGTCCCACGGCGCTCTACGGGCTGCTCTTCACCATCGTCCTGCTTTTCGCGCTCCAGGGCGACACCATCACCAACCAGCCTGTCGACGTCGCCCGGATCGCCCTTCCGCTGCTGGCGTACTTCTTCCTGATGTGGGGCGGCTCGATGCTTCTCACCCAGGCGCTCGGGTTCGACTACCAGCGGGCCACGGCCGTCTCCTTCACCGCCGCCGGCAACAACTTCGAGCTCGCCATCGCCGTCGCGATCGGCGTGTTCGGCGTCGCATCGGGTCAGGCGCTGGCGGGCGTCGTGGGTCCCCTCATCGAGGTGCCCGTCCTGGTGGGACTCGTCTACGTCAGCCTGTGGGCCCGCCGCTTCTACCCCGGCGCCGTTCCCACCCCGAGCCCCACAGGAGCGAGACCATGACCTCGACCATCCCGGCCACGACCCGGCAGGTGCCCCAGGTCGTGTTCGCCTGCGTGCGCAACGGTGGCCGTTCCGTGATCGGGCGAGTGCTCACCGAGCACTACGCATCGGGACGCGTGCTGGCCGTGTCCGCCGGCACCCAGCCGGGCGAGCGCATTCACCCAGAAGTGGCAGAAGCGTTGCAGAGGCTGGGATTGGACACCTCCGCGGAACACCCCAAGATGCTCACGCGCGAGTCCGTCGCCGCCAGCGACCTCGTGATCACGCTCGGGTGCGGAGAGGAATGCCCCTACGTCCCGGGGGTGAAGTACGTCGACTGGCCCGTCGCCGACCCCGGTGGCCAGGACGAGGCGACCGTCCGCGCCATCATCTCCGACATCGACGGGAGAGTGCGCAGCATGCTCTCGGAGCTCGTCCCCGACCTCGACCTCGCACCGTCATTGCTGGACGAACGCGCCTGAGGTCACCCCCGAGCAAGCTCAGCGAGCGTGTCAGTCGGCTGCGCGGCGCCGCTCGAGCAGCACCGTGTCGCGCCACTCACCGTCGAGCTGCGCGATCCGGGAGCGGACGGCGAGGGTCTCGTAGCCGGCCGAGTGGTGCAGGGCGATGGAGGCGCGGTTCTCGGGGAAGACCGAGGTCTGCAGGGTCCAGATCCCGGCCACGTCGGCCTCGTTGACCTGGCGCCAGAGCAGCGCCTTGCCGACGCCGCGGCCGCGCGCGGACTCGGTGACGTAGACGCTGGACTCGCCGACGCCGACGTAGACCTCGCGCGAGGAGACGGGCGTGATGGCCGTCCATCCGACCACCCGGCCGTCGAGCTCGGCCACCCAGCGGTGACCCGGAAGCCACTTGGCGACCAGCGCGTCCGCGGCCGGCACCTCGGTCTCGAAGGTCGCGAGGCGGGTGGCGATGCCCTCGGCGTAGATCTCTCGCACGGTCTCGAGGTCGTCGTCGGTCATGGCCCGGACCGTGACGTCGGTCGGGAGGTCCTCCGGGCAGCAGGGCCGGGCTGCGAGGGTGCCCATGACGACGTCGGCGGCGTGGGGGAGTCCGGTGCAGCAGGAGGGGTTGACGGACACGATGCTGGACGCCCCGACCTTGTCGACCTTCACGAACCCGACGTCGGCGAGCTTGCGAACGTGGTGGGAGCAGGTGGACTGGCTGATCCCCAGGGCGGCGGCCAGGTCGCCGACCTTCATCGCGCCGGCGGCGGACGTCGACACCGTGTGAAGCAGCCGGACCCGGGTGGCGTCGGCCAGCACGGCGAACCACTCGGCGTACGTCGCTGCGGCGCCCTCGTCGAGACCGACTGCGGACGTGGACCCGCCAGGCCCGCAGTCGGACGCGCAGCTGTCGTCGGCGGCCGGAGCGCGGGTCAGGTCGAGGGTCGTCACACCGTCAGCATAATCGATGCACGTCGATACTTGAAACCATCGACGGACGTCGATTAGAGTAATCATCGATCACCGTCGATGAAACAAGGAGTCCCCATGTCGTCCGCCCCAGCACCCGCCACCTCCGCGGTGGAGCGCCACCCGCACCTGCCCGTGGTCGTCGTGGGCGCCGGCCCCGCAGGCCTGGCCGCTGCCGCGCAGGCCAGTGCCCGCGGTCTCGCCGTGGTCGTCATCGAAGCCGGCCCCCGTGCCGGGTCCGCGGTGCTCGAGTGGGGCCACGTCAAGCTCTTCTCCCCGTGGTCTGAGCTGGTCGACCCCGTTGCCGAGAAGCTGCTGACCGAGTCCGGCTGGACCAGCCCCGCGCCCCGGTCCTACCCGACCGGACTCCAATGGGTCGAGCTCTACCTCGCGCCCCTCGCGGAGCGGTTGGCCTCGTCGCCCGACGTCGAGATCCTCTACGACCACCGAGTGGTCGGCGTCGCCCGCTCCGGTCGTGACCGACTGGTGGCCATCGGTCGCGACCAGGTGCCGTTCACCCTCCACGTCTCCGGTCCCGAAGGCCGCAGCGTGATCACTGCCGCCGCGGTCATCGACGCGTCCGGCACCTGGGGCAACCCCAACCCCCTCGGCGGCGACGGCTACCCGGCGATCGGCGAGCCCGAGCACGCCGGCCAGATCTTCTACGGCATCCCCGACCTCAGGCTTCCTGAGGTCGAGGCGAGGTATGCCGGCAAGCACGTCGCGGTCGCGGGTCGCGGTGCTTCCGCTCAGAACACCCTCGTCGCGCTGACCCAGCTCGCCCAGCGCCACCCCGGCACCCGAGTCTCGTGGCTGGTCCGCCGCCACGACACCGACGAGGCCTTCGGAGGCGGCGACAACGACCAGCTCGAGGCGCGCGGCGCCTTGGGCAACAGCGCTCGCAAGGCGGTGGCCGACGGTCCGGTCACCACGGTCACCGGCTTCCGCACCGCTCGGGTAGACGGCGCCCCCGGGCTGCCGATGACCTTGGTGTCGATCGACGGGAAGACCGTCGACGACGTCGACGAGGTCGTCGTCGTCACCGGCTTCCGCCCCGACCACACGTGGCTCTCCGAGGTCCACCTCGACCTCGACGGCGAGCTGTCCGCACCGGTCGGCCTGGCCCCCGAGATCCACCCGGCTTATCACTCCTGCGGCTCGGTCTCCCCGCACGGCGCCGACCTGCTGCGCCAGCCCGAGGGCGACCTCTACCTCGTCGGCATGAAGTCCTACGGCCGGGCGCCGTCGTTCCTCACCCTCACCGGCTATGAGCAGACCCGCAGCGTGGTCGCCGAGATCGCCGGCGACTTCGAGTCCGCCGCCCGCGTCGAGCTCGTGCTGCCTGACAGCGGGGTCTGCGGTGGAGCGGGTCTCTTCGACGAGTCCGCCGAGGCCGGTTGCTGCGGAACCGCTGCTCCGTCCGAGTCCGAGCTCCTGACCATCGGTGCTGCAGCTGAGCGGTGACCACCGACTCGGATTCCTCCACCATCGGTCGTGAGGCCGCCACCAGCCGCGGTGGCGGCCTCCGGCGTGAGGTCGCCGTCCTCTGCGCCACCGAGATCACCACCTGGGGAGCACTCTTCTACGCGCTCCCGGTGGCCGCGAGCACCATCGCCGATGACCAGGGGTGGACGCTTCCGCAGATCCTCGGTGCCTTCACGGTCGCGCAGCTCGTCGCCGGGGCGTTGGGCTTCTGGGTCGGCCGGCACATCGACCGCGCCGGACCTCGCCGGATCATGACGCTCGGCAGTGTCCTCGGCGCTGGCGCGCTCGTGGCCGTCGCGATGTCCGGCTCGCTGGTCACCCTCTACGCCGCCTGGATCGTCGGGGGTGCCGCGATGTCCGCCACCCTCTATGCGCCAGCCTTCGCCGCGATCACCGGATGGGCCGCGGGCGACGAGCACCGACGGCTGCGTGCACTCACCGCCGTCACCCTCGTCGCCGGTCTCGCCTCGACGGCGTTCGCCCCGCTCACGGCCTGGCTCCTAGGCCCTCTGGGGTGGCGGGGTACCTACCTCGTGCTGGCGGGTTTCGTGGCCGCCACCGCAGTGGCGCACTGGCTAGGGCTCCGGGCTGCCTGGCCGGACCGCGATCACGACGAGGTCGTGGGTCAGGACTCCGGCCCCGATGCCACGATCGACTTCGCCCGAGCGGACTTCCGGCTCCTGGTCGCCGGCATGACCCTGGCCGGGTTCGCCGTCTCGGCCGTCGTCGTCAACCTGGTCCCTCTGCTCACCGAGCACGGACTGAGCGTTCGGATGGCAGCCGTCGTCCTGGGCGTCGGCGGTGTCGGCCAGGTCACCGGGCGCGTCTTCTACGCGCTGCTGTCTGCGGTCACCAGTCCAGCAACTCGCACGTGGAGCGTCCTGGCCGTCGTCGCCCTCAGCACGGTGGGACTCGCCGAGATCCATGACCCAGTCGTGATCATCGTCGTCCTCTCCTTCGTCGGAGGGATGGCTCGCGGCCTCTTCACGCTCATCCAGGCCACGGCCGTCGTCGACCGCTGGGGGACCCGCCACTACGGCTCCCGCAGTGGCATCCTCTCGGGGGCGACCATGGCGGCCGCCGCCATAGCCCCGTGGGCGGGCGCGAGCATCGCGGTGGCCCTCGACGGCTACTCCACGGCGTTCTGGCTGTTCGCGGCGGGGGCGATGCTCGGAGCGGCCCTGGCGACCGCCAGCCAGCCGTCCGGTCGCAGGGTCCGGTCCACGGCAGCCCGGTAGAGGTCTCGCTGGCCGGGTTCGGTCAGGAAGTATGAACCAGTCGGAGAACTCCCCCCTGGCTCCCCTTCCAAAGTCACCAGTTGTGACCTACTTTAGTCTCTCGACTGCCGTGTCTTTGGGGGAAGCAATGGCGTCTGATTCACCTGACCCAGGTTGCGTTTCGTCTGAGCGTGGCGCGGCAGCGTTGGAATTCGCCCTCCTGGTGCCGCTGCTGCTGATGCTGCTTCTCGGGACGATCACGACGGGATTGGTCTACTCCGACCATCTAGCAGTCACCAACGCGGCGCGAGAGGCAGCTCGGTACGGCGCTGCCACGGACGCGACTCTGGGCTCGACCTGGGCCACGTCGGTTCAGACTCGGGTCCAGCAGGTGTACTTCAACTCCACCGGCGGAGCACCCACCGACGACCAGGTGTGCGTGGACCTGGTGGCCTCGAACGGAACGGTCATCGCCTCCGACAGCGGCGCCGCGTGTGGCACCCAACCCGCTGCACCGGACGGCATGGCCCCGGGGAGTTGCGCCGTACGCGTGTGGATGACCCGGCCGGCGAGGATCCAACTCGCCGTCGATGACCTCAACTTCACACTTAGTGCGCAGTCGGTCGCGTTCTACGGCAGGACAGTCGGGACGTCGTGCACCGTCAATTGAAACGGTGCGACACTCGTCCCTGTCGCGGGGAAGAGCGCGGTGCGGTGACGGTCTTCATGGCGCTCACCATGACCTTGCTCATGGTGGCTGCAGCAATGGTGCTGGACTTCGGTCTCGTCAGGGTGGACCGTCAGATCGACAGATCAGCGGCGGATTCCGCAACGCTGGCAGGCCTGCACAGCCTGGACACGGGCCACGGTGTCGCCCACCCCTACCCAGCCGTGTGCGCAGCGGTGCGATATCTCAAAGCCAACAGCCCGCGCTTCGCCGACGTCAGCGAAAGCACCGGTTGGATGAACGGGCTTGGCGTGAGCACCGCGGACGGCTGCTCCGACGTGGTCCTGCGCAACAAGGTCTGCTCCCCCACCGACAAGGCGACCTGGGCGAAGTGGAGGTGGACGGGTAGCTATGGTGGCTTGTCCCTGGACGTGACCATCGAGAGCGGATATTCGTTCGCCGGCTCGAATTGGTCCGAGGACACCTTGCCAGCCTCAAGCCCGGACACCGGGGAAGCGACCCAGCAGGGTTGCGACCAGCTCGCAGTCACCGTGAACCAGCGCCGCCGTCCCGGGCTGGGCAGTCTCGCCACGAGCTCAGACCTGGCCACCCGGATGCGCAGCGTCGGTCGAGTCAAGGCCGTGGCAGGAGACATGTCTCCGGCGATGTTGCTGCTGCAGCAAACCGGTTGCCCGGTCCTGCGTACCGGCTCCAACAGTGGAGGATCATTCGTCCATGTGCTCGGTGCAGTGTCCTCGAACGGAGTCTCCCAAGCCGGCACCATTCACTCCGACAGCGACGGCGTCGGGTGCACCGGCGGCAGCAACTCCAACGTGTACATCGGGGGTGCTACCGACGGAATCGTGTCCTACGCTGCCCCCACCGTCAGCAACCCGACCTCGCCGGACCCGCTCAAGCCAGGTGTCATCACCTCCGTTGCTGCCGCCAACGGTTTGGCCCTGAACGTCGTCCGCGACAGCCTCAGCAACGTGCACGGCAGCTCCGCGCTCCGCGGAGGCGTCAGCACCGGAGGAATCAACACCGAGGTAGCACCGCGACCCCTGGTCACGCGGAAACTCGTCGACGAACGCTACTTCCCCGGAGTCTCGACAGCTATCTCTGGAGCCACCGGCGTCTTCAGCACCGGCGCCACCGGGCCGCCATCAGGGTGGGTGACGTTCCCTTCGCCGGTCGACCCGTGCAAACCCACACCAGCCCAAGTAGCGGCCCTGTCGCTCACCGCCGCGTCGCGCTTGTACGTGAACTGCAGTGGAAAGTTCGTCGGCGACAGCGCGGGACTCACCCTCAACGCCGGCACCGTCTACTTCCGAGGGTGGTTGAACCCCAGCAGCACCCTGCGCCTGCCCAACGCCCACCACGTCTACGTCGGCAACCACATGAACAACGCCAACGCCATCGACCTGGGCAACAACACCGCCCTCGAAGCCAATACGGCAGGAAATGTCTCAACCAGCACCAGCCTGTGCGCGGCAGGCCAGACCTCGAGCAGAGCGGTGCTCTTCGTCAGGAGCGGCAGCGTCAAACAGACCGGCGGTCTGCTCCGCCTGTGCCGCACCACAACCTTCATGATGGGCGGCAGCAACACCGGCTGCGTCCCCACCACGACCGGCACGGCGCCAACAGCGACACCGTGCCCCCTCATCAACTCGGGCCGAGGGACCGGCCAGTTCACCCAGACCGGCGGCGACATCGACTGGACCGCACCCGACACCCTCGACATCACCAGCGACCCCGCCACCACAACGCCACTCCCCGCAGCCATCGCCGCCTGGGGCAACGCCAACGGCCCTGAAGACCTGGCCTTGTGGGCCGAAAGCGGCACCAACTCCAGCGACACCTACAACATGGCCGGCGGCGGCATCTTCAACGTCCGCGGCGTCTTCATGACCCCCAACGCCAAACCATTCATCCTCAGCGGCGGCTCCACCATGAACCTGATCAACGCACAATTCATCGCCACCAGCATCGAGCTCAACGGCACCGGCACCAACATCACCATGTCGGTCGACCCCAACTCCGCCGTCACCCTGCCCGCCCTCGGTATCGTCGGACTGGTCAGATAGCCGGCAAGCAGTCCCGTCCGCCTCGGCCATGCCTCGGCCGCCGAGACCCTGGACACCTACAGCCACCTCTGGCCTGACTCGGACGCCCGCACGCGGGCGGCCATCGACTCTGTCCAAGGCGCCGACCCGGAGTCGGCCGAGTCAGACGCGGCAGCTGCTGGTGCGGACGGGCTGGCCTGTAGGCCGGGTTCTGTCCCGGTTCTCCTCACGGATCCCCGGGGGCGACCATCCATCTACGACGACCGTTGCCGGCCGCCTCCAGCGGTCTACCCGCGCACTCGGGCGGGCCACCCTCAAACGTACGCGCGCCGTGCGGCCCTGCTCTCGCAGAGACACTCGGTTTCTTGACCTTGCTCCGGGTGGGGTTTACCTAGCCGTTCCGGTCGCCCGGAACGCTGGTGGTCTCTTGCACCACCGTTTCACCCTTGCCTCGCCGACCCCCATCGCTGGAGGTGCGGCGTGGCGGTCTGTTCTCTGTGGCACTGTCCCGCGGGTCACCCCGGGTGGCCGTTAGCCACCACCCTGCCCTGTGGAGCCCGGACCTTCCTCGGGACCGCCTCTTGCGAGGAGGTCACGCGGTCGCCCGGCCAGCCCATCCGCGGTCCAAGGGTCTCACAGAGTCAGGCGCAGGGTTCAGTAGTAGTTTCGACGACATGACGCACACCTCGGACGGCAAGACGGATGAGTACTGGTGGTGCCTGAACCACCACGCGGTCGAGGGTCCGGACGGATGCCGCAACTCCGACCGGCTCGGCCCCTACGCCACAGCGGAAGAGGCGTCCCGGGCGCTCGAGAAGGTCGAGGAGCGCAACGAGGAGTGGGACAACGATCCCAAGTGGAACGACGACCAGCTCGAGGACTGAGAACGAGCCCGGCGCCACGAGCGGACCACCGGTGAAGCGCATCGGCCTCCTCGGCGGCATGAGCTGGGAAAGTTCCGACCTCTACTACGAGCTGATCAACGAGCTCGTCCGCGAGCGGCTCGGCGGAGTGCACTCGGCCGACTGCGTGATGATCTCGGTCGACTTCGACGACATCGAAAAGCTTCAGGCTGCGGGGGAGTGGGACGCAGCGGGTGAGCGACTCGCGTTCGAAGCGCAGCGCCTGGTCGCCGCCGGCGCCGAGCTCATGGTGCTGTGCACCAACACGATGCACAAGGTCGCCGACGCCATCCAGGCCGCGGTCGACGTGCCGCTGCTCCACCTGGGAGACGTCACGGCGAAGGCCGCGCAGGAGGCCGGCTGCCGAGAGCTCGGACTGCTGGGCACCGGCTTCACGATGGCGCAGGACTTCTACCGCGACCGGATCGCGTCACACGGACTGACAGTGCTCGTGCCTGACGACGATCAGCAGGCCATGGTGCACCGGGTGATCTACGACCAGCTGGTGCGCGGGATCGTGCGGGAGGAGTCGCGAGCGGCGTACGCCGCTGTCATCGACGAGCTCGTCTCACGCGGGTGCGACGGGATCATCCTCGGCTGCACCGAGATCGAGCTGCTCGTCGGCCAGGACGACTCGCCCGTGCCCGTGCTGCCCACCACGCGGCTGCACGCGATCGCCGCCGTGGACGCCGCGCTGGCCTGAGCTACCTACGGAGTCCTCCGGACACGACTCTCAAGTCAGGGTGATCACCGACCGAAGACTGTGAGCGTGGAGAAGTTGCACGCACCTGACAGTCGACTTCGAGACTGGTTCCCGGCTGGTCCTGGCTCCCCGACGACGTCGTCGCCTACTTCGAGCATCAACTGAACGACAGGTAGACCATGCAGCTACCGATGCGTGGACGGGTCGCTCTCCCCAGCCATCCCATCGCGTTGGCCGTGGTGGCGTTCGTCAGCTACGCCGTGGCTGTTGAGCTCTACTATCTCGCATTCGGCTTGGCCGACGCCCTCACTCCCGTTGCTACCTTCTTTCCGCCGGCGGGCTTGGCCCTCACGCTGTTCCTGGGCTCGCCGTACTCGCGGTGGCCGGTCGTCGTGGGCGCCATCTGGGGCGCTGAGGTGACGGTGGACGTGCTCCATGGCGTGGCCTTCTGGGACTGCGCACTCTGGGGCGTGGCCAACACCGTCGAGCCCATGGTCGCTGCCGTTCTGTTGTGGGGCTTCATCCGGCCAGAGGGACGCAACAACATCGCCTCGACGCGTCACCTGATGGCCTTCCTGGGCTCGGCCGTCCTGGCAGGACCGGCTGTCGGGGCTCTGATCGCTCTGCCATCTGCTCCTGCCGGCGATCTGGAGACCCTCACCGGCTTCTGGAGCCGCTGGTGGATCGGGGATGGGATCGGGGTGCTGGTCGTGACCCCGCTGCTCCTGATCCTCGGCAACAGCCGCCCACGCGAACGGTCCTGGGGTGCGCCGTGGCTCGCGTTGGTGACGGTCTTGTCAGCCATCACGCTCGGACCAGCGCAGCCGGTCGCGCACGGGCGGGGGGCGTACCTCCTCCTTCCCACCCTGGTGTGGATCGCGTTCAGAGCAAGCCCGCTCACGTCGGCTGCCGCCGTCTTCATCGTCGGGCTCTCCGCGAACCTGGCGACCCTGGCCGGGGTCGGACCGTTCGTGGAGCCGGGACGCCCCTACGTCGGGCAGGCCAACGCGCAGATCTTCATCGGCACGGTGGCATTCTCCGCCTTGCTCGTGGTCGTGCTGAGCGCCAATCTCATCCAGCGCGACAAAGTCGAGCTGGTCGTGCGTCATCAGGCTCGCACCGACGTGCTGACCGGCATCGGCAACCGGCGGATGCTGTTCGATCGGCTGGACGGCTTCCGCTCGACCCACGCTCTCCAGGCCGGGGACCCGATCGCCTTCCTCCTCCTGGACCTCGACGACTTCAAGCGGGTCAACGACAGGTTCGGGCACGCCGCGGGGGACCTGGTCCTCAAGACGATCGCGGACCGCCTGGTCATGGCGACCCGCAGCGACGAGACCGTGGTGCGATTCGGGGGCGACGAGTTCCTCCTCTGTCTGACGAAGTCGTGCTCGCCCGATCAGGTACGTGCCTTGTCGGGCAGGCTCTCGGCCGTCGTCGCCGAGCCCATCGCGATCGGGACGGAGTCGGTGCAGGTGGTCGCCAGCATCGGGGTTGCCGAGGGACTGTGGGGGGACTTCAACCCCGACGAGTTCCTCCGGCGAGCCGACGAGGAGATGTACTCCGCGAAGCGCAGACCTCTTCCAGGCACGTCCTTCCGCAGCCCTGGCGGATCCTGAGCTATCCGGCCGGCCGGACCCGCAACACGGCGTCGGACCCGCCGCCGTTGGCCGTGGTGACGAGCAGGTCGCCGTTGGCCAGGCTGGTGACCGAGCGGACCCGGCCGAACCTCTTGAGCGGACCCGGGGCGCGGGTCCACTTCAGGTCGCCGGCCTTGTCGAACTTCATGAAGACCACGCGGTTGCCGGCCAGGGCAGCGACCGCCAGCGTGCCGTCGAAGCGGCCCCATTGCCTGCCGCGGACCCAGGCGGCGCCGGAGGTGGCGATGGTCGGGTCACCGGAGCGCCACTGGGCGTCGATCTGCGGGCCGGGCAGCGACTGGTCGGTCATCGGCACCGACTCGTTGTAGCCCGGGACGGGGTTCCAGCCGTAGTCGCCGCCGTCTCGCAGCAGGTTGACCTCGTCGTCGCGGTAGGACCCGTGCTCCACCGACCAGACAGACCCGTCACGGCGCTGGGCCAGGCCCTGCACGTTGCGGTGTCCGTACGTCGTCACGTAGCGCTGGTTGCGGTTCGGGGCCTCGATGTAGGGGTTGGCCGGCCACGGCGCACCGGTCATCCGGTCCAGCCTCAGCGTCTTGCCACCGAGAGAGGTGAGGTCGCGCGGGTTGGTGCCGACCGCGGCATCCCCGGTGCCGACGTGCAGGGCCCCGGACTCCCGGTCGATCAGCAGCCTGCAGCCGCCGTGCCGACCGCTCGTCGCCGGCAGCCCCGGCAGCAGGACCTGGGGGTTCTTGACCCGGGTCTGCTTGCCGTTGATCCGCCACGCCATGACCCGCACGTCGCGGACGCCAGAGCCGCTGAAGCCCTGGCAGGTGTAGATGCGGTGGTTGCTCTCGTAGTCGGGGTCGACCGCCATCGACATGAGGCCGGTCTCCCCGGACACCCAGACCTGGTCGGACGGGTAGCCGAGCGACGTCTTCTTGCCGCCGCGCACGATCGACAGCGTCGCCCGGTCCCGCTCGGTCACCAGCAAGGCGCCGTCAGGCAGCTGCTGGACGTCCCACGGGATGTCGAGGCCCTTCACCACGCGGGTGACCCGGAGCCGGGGCGCCCCCTTCACCGACGTGCTCTCGGCGGCCGACGGTGTCGACGTCGCCGATGGTGCCGCGGAGGTGGCGGGGGAAGGCGCCGGCCCGGACGTCGCCGGCGGCGACGAGCAGGCGAGACCGGCGACGACCAGGGGGAGTGCGGCGGCGAGGGCCCGAGTGCGCATGCCGTCCACCCTAAGCGCGATTCTCCAGGTCACCGGGTCTCGATACGCGCTCGCGCGACCTCGCAGGCTCGGTCGCGGCGCTGCACGACCTGGCCGAGCCCACGCGGGCAGCTCCTTCGTCGCTGCCCGCTGCTCGTCTCAGAAGGTGTGCTCGGGCCCTGGGAAGGTGCCGGCCCGGACCTCGTCGGCGTAGGCCCGGGCGGCGTCGAGGAGGACGCCGTGGACGTCGGCGTACTGCTTGACGAAGGTCGCCATCCGGCCCGTGCGCAGGCCGAAGGCGTCCTGCCAGACCAGCACCTGCCCGTCGCAGTCGGCCCCCGCGCCGATGCCGATCGTCGGGATGGTGAGCTCCTTGGTGACCTGGGCGGCCACCTCGCCAGGCACCATCTCGAGGACGACCGCGAACGCGCCGGCCCCCTCGACCGCGTGCGCGTCGCGGAGCACGCGGTCGGCCGCGTCGCCGCGACCCTGCACGCGGTAGCCGCCCAGCGTGTGCTCGCTCTGGGGGGTGAACCCGATGTGGGCCATCACGGGGATGCCGCCCTGGGTGCACTTCTCGATGACGGGGGCCATCTCCGCGCCGCCCTCGAGCTTGATGCAGTGGGCGCCGGCCTCCTTCATGAAGCGGACCGCGGTGAGGTAGCCCTGTTCGGGCGACGCCTGGTAGGACCCGAACGGCAGGTCGCCCACCACCAGCGCCCGCTTGACGCTCCTCGACACCGCACGGGTCAGCGGGAGGAGCTCGTCGACGGTGACCGGCAGCGACGTCTCGTTGCCGTAGACGTTGTTGGACGCCGAGTCACCCACCAGCAGGACCTCGATGCCGGCCTCGTCGAAGGTGGCGGCGGTGTACATGTCGTACGCCGTCAGCATCGCGAAGCGCTCACCGCGCTCCTTCATCTCGCGCAGGTGGTGCGTGCGGATCCGCTTGGTCGGGGTGGCGGGGGGCTTTGCGGCCCCGGTGCCGTACGGCGAAGTCGTCTCGTCGGCCATCTGGTCAGGCTAGTCCCGCTGCGGACTCCGAGGCTCTGTGTCGGTGGTCACGCCTCGACGGCGAAGTCTGCCCGGTCGAGCTCGCCGAGCAGCCCGCCGTAGGCGATCTCGTCGTCCTTCGTCCCGTCGTGTGGTGCCGAGAACCAGTCGGCGTACTGGCTGATCTCGTCCAACCGCCACTCGAGGTCGTACATCTCGACCATCTCCCAGTCGATCGCGTCGCCGCAGAGGTCGGCGAACCCGCCCTCGACGAGCACGCGGAGGTCGCGCTCGGCCGGCGCCCGGCGGGCCGTCTCCCAGTCGACGAGCACGCGCCCTGTCGGCGTCACGAGCTGGTTGCCCTGGTGAGGCTCACCGTGGGTCGCGCCCCAGGGTCGGTCGACGGCCGCGTCGCAGAGACGCAGGTACGCCGCCGACCAGCGGCCGATGTCCTCGACATGCCTGGACAGGGCGGCCCGGGCACGCTCGCCGTAGGGCCCCGTGTCCCACGGGGTGCCGAGGCGGAGAGCGAGGCGGGCGGAGAAGGCCCGGTCGATCACCGGCCGCCAGGGCGCCAGGCCGGGTGGGGGTGCGGTCGCGTGGAGCCGGCGCAGCATCGCCAAGGTCGCCTCCGCGGCCTCGCGGGTCTCAGGCGGCCCGAAGCCGTGCGAGGTGCCGTCGCGCCAGGCGGTCACGCTCAGGTCGCCGTCCGCGCACGGCACCGTGAAGCTCCCCGTGACGCTGGGCAGCGACGGCACCACGAACTCCAGGCCCGACGCCGCCAGCTGGGCCGCGGCGGCGTACGACGCTTCGAGCTCGGAGGCGGTCTTGCGCTCGTCCGGCAGGTCGAGGGTGACGAAGAACCGGGGTGTGCCCTCGGCGTCGGCGCGCCAGTGGTGGGCGCCGAAGCCGACGGGAAGGTGGGTGACCGAGGCGAGATCCCGGTCCCAGCTGGACCGGAGCAGGACCAGGACGTCGTCGTCACTGACGTGGGGAGGGGGCTCGCGCACCGTCGTAGTCTGCCGCCATGAGCTCCGAGCCTCGGCAGTGGACACCGCGACCCTGGAACGGACGCGCCGACGAGCTGGCCCGTGAGCACCGGTCGACCGAGGAGCCCATCGGCTGGTTCGACCGGCTGTACGCCGAGGGTGTCGCCGGTGAGGTGACCATGCCGTGGGACCACACCGAGCCGAACGCCGCGCTGCGCGCGTGGGCCGAGCGGGATCTCGTGACGCCGGCAGACCCTCCTCCTCGACCACCGGGACGGGGGAGGGCCGTCGTGGTCGGCTGCGGGCTCGGCGCCGACGCGGCGTACGTCGCCTCACTGGGCTTCGACACCGTCGGTTTCGACCTGTCGCCGCACGCCATCGAGGTGGCTCGCGAGCGCTTCCCCGACAGCGGCGTGGAGTTCCGTGCGGCCGACCTGCTCGCGCTGCCCCCTGAGTGGCTGGGCGCCTTCGACCTGGTCGTCGAGATCTACACGGTCCAAGCCGTCCCCGAGCCGCCCCGCACCGACGTGGCGGCGGGCGTGCGGTCCCTGGTCGCGCCCGGCGGCACGCTGCTGGCCGTCCAGTTCCGGGCGAGTGGCGAGGACGACGCGACCGAGGGGCCGCCGTTCGCCCTCGGCACCACGCGGATGCAGTCGCTGAGCGCGGGCTGGGAGGTCGTCGGGCTCGAGGAGCTCGAGGGTCCGCTCTGGCGGCTGGAGTGTCGCCGTCCAGCCTGATCCACCGGTCCCACCTGCCACACTGGACGTGTGGACTTCTACTCGGCGTACGCGCAGGGTTTCGCCCGCGTCGCGGCCTGCACCGTGCCGGTGGCGATCGCCGACCCGGCGGCCAACGCCGCCACCGTGCTGGCCGAGGCGCGCAAGTGCCACGACGACGGCGTCGCGGTGGCGCTCTTCCCCGAGCTGACGCTGACGGGGTACGCCGTCGACGACCTGTTCCTCCAGGACACCTTGCTCGCGGGCGTCGAGGCCGCGGTCGCCGAGCTCGTCGAGGCGTCGGCCGACCTGCTGCCGGTCCTCGTGGTCGGGGCCCCGCTCGTGCACGGGACGCGCGTCGTGAACGCCGCCGTGGTGATCCATCGGGGCGAGCTGCTCGGCGTGGGGGTGAAGTCCTACCTGCCGACGTACCGCGAGTTCTACGAACGCCGGTGGTTCGCCCCCGGCGACGACCGTCGCGACGAGACCATCACCGTCGCCGGGCGCACGGTGCCCTTCGGGCCGGACCTGCTCTTCGACGCCACCGACGTGCCCGGGCTGGTCCTGCACGTCGAGATCTGCGAGGACATGTGGGTGCCGATCCCACCGAGCAGCGAGGCGGCGCTGGCGGGCGCAACGGTGCTGACCAACCTGTCGGGCAGCCCCATCACGGTGGCCCGCGCCGAGGACCGGCGGCTGCTCGTGCGCAGCGCCAGCGCGCGGTGCTCCGCCGCGTACCTCTTCGCCGCCGCCGGTCAGGGCGAGTCGACGACGGATCTGTCGTGGGACGGCCAGACGCTGGTCTACGAGTGCGGCGACCTGCTGGCCGAGACGGACCGCTTCCCCGAGGAGGCGCAGCGCAGCATCGCCGACGTCGACCTCGACCGGATCCGCCAGGAACGCCTGCGCCAGGGCACCTTCGACGACAACCGGCGCACCCACGATGCGCGGGTGCGCGCCTTCCGGACCGTCGCCTTCGAGCTGCGCCCGCCGTCGGGCGACGTCGGGCTGCGGCGCAAGGTGGACCGGTTCCCGTTCGTGCCCGACGACGTCGAGCGACTCGCGTTGGACTGCTACGAGGCCTACAACATCCAGGTCTCGGGGCTCGAGCAGCGGCTGCACGCGATCGGCCACCCCAAGGTGATGATCGGCGTCAGCGGCGGGCTCGACTCGACGCACGCGCTGATCGTGGCGGCCAAGGCGATGGACCGGTTGGGCCGCCCGCGCTCGGACATCCACGCCTTCACGATGCCGGGATTCGCGACCGGTGAGACGACGAAGTCCTACGCCACGCGGCTGGCCAAGTCGTTGGGCGTCACCTTCGAGGAGCTCGACATCACCGCGGCGGCCAACCAGATGCTGACCGACCTCGATCACCCCTACGCCTCGGGGGAGCCCGTCTACGACGTCACGTTCGAGAACGTGCAGGCAGGACTGCGCACCGACTACCTCTTCCGGCTGGCCAACCACCGGGGCGGGATCGTGCTCGGCACCGGCGACCTGTCCGAGCTGGCCCTGGGCTGGTGCACCTACGGCGTGGGCGACCAGATGTCGCACTACAACGTCAACGCCGGGGTGCCGAAGACCCTCATCCAGCACCTGATCCGCTGGGTGATCGAGTCGGGCCAGTTCGGCGGCGACACCGACGACGTGCTGGTCGAGATCCTCGACCAGGAGATCACGCCGGAGCTGATCCCGAGCACCGACGGCGTGAAGCCGCAGGCGACCGAGGACTCCGTGGGGCCCTACTCGCTGCAGGACTTCACGCTCTACCACGTGATCCGTCGTGGCTACCGCCCCGCGAAGATCGCCTTCCTCGCCCTCCACGCGTGGCGCGACGCCGACGCGGGGGAGTGGCCTCCCGGCTTCCCCGAGGAGCGGCGGACCTCCTACGACCTCGCGGCCGTGCGTACGTGGCTCGTGGTCTTCACCAAGCGCTTCTTCGCCAGCCAGTTCAAGCGTTCGGCGCTCCCGAACGGGCCGAAGGTGTCAGCCGGAGGCACGATGTCGCCGCGCGGCGACTGGCGAATGCCGTCCGACGCGGCGCCGACCGCATGGCTCGCCGAGATCGAGCGCGACGTCCCTTCCTAGGGCCCTGGTAGGACGACCATCCGCGTGCCACGCTGCCTGGTCATGAGCTATCCGCGCACCCTGATGACCGGCCTCATGGCCGTCCTCCTCACAGCTCTCGGGATGTCAGCCGTCACCGCCGCGATCGCGACCGCGGACGCGGCGAGGTGACCTTCCAGGCCCCGACCGACCGCACGACCGGCCTGGTGCTGGGGGTCAGTGCACCTTGGGACGTCGAGCTGCCGTGGCAGACGATCGTGGTGATGGGCTACAAGGGGTACACCGCCGGCGACAAGATCTCCACCGCCGACGCGAAGGCCGCGAAGAAGGCGGCCGCCTGCTGGGCGGGCACCGATGCGGCGGCGTACACGCTCAAGCTCGTGGTCAAGAAGGTCACCGTCGAGGGCAACGACGGCCCGACGTCGGGAAGCATCGCCTTCGCGAAGAAGACGCAGCCGACGATCAAGCCGTGGCGCGATACCACGAAGGGCGTCCTCGGCAGCCTGGACGCCATCATGTGCGGCCCAGGGGGAGCCTGACCGGATGCAACCCTCTGGCGCCCAGCGGCGTCTGAGGTGCGACCGACCCCACGAAAGGATTGAGATGAAGCACCTCCGCACCATCCTGGCGGCAGCCCTGATGACTGCCGTCGGCCTGGTCGCCGCCGGCAGCCAGACCGCGCACGCCGCCGCGAACACCACCCTGACCCTGAAGATCCCGAACTGCGAGGGCTGCGTCATCGGCCTGACGTCGGTGATGGCGTCCGACTACGAGGACCTGTGGTCCTCGCCGGAGAAGAAGGTCAAGAACGGCGAGGTCACCTTCAAGGTGCCTGCCGACCGCACTGCCGGCCTCAGCATCGGGTTGGCGGCGCCGTGGGAGGGCGCGGTGCCCGCGCACACGATCGTGGCGCTCCGCTACAAGGGCTACGACGTCGGCGACAAGGTGTCCTACTCCGACATCAAGACCGCCAAGAAGGCCTCGGGCTGCTGGGCCGGCACGACCGAGTCGGCGGCCACCCTCAAGGTGATCGTCAAGAAGGTCACCGTGATGGGCAACCTCGGCCCGGTGAAGGGCTCGATCGCCTTCGCCAAGAACACCCAGCCCTACCTCCAGCCGATGCAGCGCACCTACGACGGTGTGCTCGCGACGCAGGACGTCTTCGGCTGCGGCCCAAGCTGATCAACGGCTGATCGGCGCCCAGGGGGTCACCTGCTCAAGGTGATGCCCTGGGCGTGCGTGGCATCGGTGACGGGCGGCGGGCAGCCGTCGTCGACGGCTCCGGGGCGCAGCTCGAAGTGCCAGGGCTCGTTCCCGAAGGTCTGGCAGAGGCCGTACGCCGCGCCTTGCCGGGCGAGCCACTCGGAGGCCGCGTAGGGGCCGACGTCCACGGCGTCCCCGGTGACGTGCGACGAGGTGTCGGCGGTCGCGACCCAGCGGGCCGCCTCGGCCTCCGAGCCGTAGGTCGTCACCGCGTCGCGGAACAGCTGCGCCTGATAGGCCCGGGACCGCCACCCGCTGTTCACGCGGAGCTCGATCCCGTCGCGTGCGGCGGCGGAAGCTGCTCGCCGGAGGGCGCGCCGGAGCTGGCCATCGAGCCGCGTCACGGCCGGGACCTCGTCGTACGCCGTCACGACCGTTCCACCGATGACGCCGTCGTCCTCGTCGATCACCCCGTCCGACGAGGACCGCGGCGAGGCCGCCACCGTCCACCAGCCGAGGACGCTCGCCAGGGTGGCGCCCACGGCGACGGTCGCAGCGACGACAAGGGGGACGGTGGTTCGGCGCATGTGCCGAGCGTGGAGCTCGGCCCGTTGCCGCGGCGTACGTGCATTTCGATATGCCCGCGATAGGCGACCGCTCGTAGCATGAGGGCGCAATGGGGTGGACATGCGCGTGCTGATCGTGGAGGACGAGCCGTTCCTCGCCGAAGCCATCCGCGACGGCCTGCGTCTCGAGGCGATCGCTGCCGACATCGCCGGCGACGGCGACACCGCTCTGGAGCTGCTCGACGTCAACGCCTACGACATCGCGGTGCTCGACCGGGACGTGCCCGGGCCTGGTGGCGACGAGATCGCCCAGCACATCGTCGCCTCCGGCAGCGGCACGCCGATCCTCATGCTCACCGCGGCGGACCGGCTCGACGACAAGGCTTCCGGCTTCGAGCTCGGCGCCGACGACTACCTCACCAAGCCGTTCGAGCTGCGCGAGCTGGTGATGCGGTTGCGGGCGCTGGATCGCAGGCGGGGCCACAGCAGACCGCCGGTGCGGGAGATCGCGGGGCTCCGGGTGGATCCCTTTCGTCGCGAGGTGTTCCGGGACGGCAGGTACGTCGCGCTGACGCGCAAGCAGTTCGCCGTGCTCGAGGTGCTCGTCGCTGCCGAGGGCGGGGTGGTGAGCGCCGAGACCCTCCTCGAGAGAGCCTGGGACGAGAACGCCGACCCGTTCACGAACGCCGTGCGCATCACCGTGTCCGGTCTCCGCAAGCGACTCGGTGAGCCCTGGGTGATCGGCACCGTCCCCGGCGTCGGCTACCGGGTCGAGACCACCGCCGGCACTCGCGCCGGCACTCGCGCTGGCACTCGCAATGGCACCGGCAGCGGCAGCGGCACCGGCAGCGGGAGCGGGAGCGCAGGTGGATAGGCCGCCGGGGCTGAGCGTCCGTCTCAAGCTCACGCTCAGCTATGCCGCCGTCGTCATCGTGTCGGGCGCGATGCTGCTGGCCGTGGTGTGGGTGTTCCTGCTGCGCTACGTCCCCGACGCGACGTACGCCGGCGGCCCGGGCCCCTTCACGCCCAACCGCGGCGACCTGACCCGCGCTTTCACGCCGCGCGCGGTCCAGATGATGGCCTTCCTCGTGGTGTTCGG
Source organism: Nocardioides bigeumensis (assembly GCF_039531755.1). Taxonomy (NCBI): domain Bacteria; kingdom Bacillati; phylum Actinomycetota; class Actinomycetes; order Propionibacteriales; family Nocardioidaceae; genus Nocardioides; species Nocardioides bigeumensis. Next base: position 173,166 of record NZ_BAAAQQ010000001.1, on the reverse strand, counting down.
GCTCGCTGGCGGGTGGCTGCTCGCCGGCCGGATGCTCGCCCCGTTGGCGCGCATCAGCGATGCCACCGGCCTCGCCGCGAACGGGTCGCTCTCCCATCGCATCGCACTACCTGGCCGCAAGGACGAGCTCCGCGAGCTCGCCGACACCTTCGACACCATGCTTGCCCGGCTCGAGGCGCACGTGGCCGAGCAGCGTCGCTTCGCCGCCAACGCCTCCCACGAGCTGCGGACCCCGCTCGCGATCTCCCAGACGCTCCTGGAGGTCGCCCGCAACGACCCGGACCGGGACACCGACGAGCTCGTCGAGAGACTGCTCGCCGTCAACACCAGGGCGATCGACCTCACCGAGGCACTCCTGGTGCTGAGCCGGGCCGACCAGCGGTCGTTCACCCTCGAGCGCGTCGACCTGTCGCTGCTGGTCGAGGAGGCGACGGAGACGCTGCTGCCGCTCGCCGAGGCGCGCGGCCTCACCCTGCGGACCGGGGGGACCGTCGCGACGACCGTCGGCAACGGCGCCCTGCTGCTGCAGCTGGTCAGCAACCTCGTGCACAACGCGATCGTCCACAACCTCCCCGAGCGAGGCTGGGTCGAGGTCGTGACGACGACGGACAGAGGCGCGGTCGTGCTGGGCGTCGAGAACACCGGGACGACACTCACCGCCGAGACGCTGCCGACGCTCGTCGAGGCCTTCCAGCGCGGCAACGAGCGAGTCCACACCGACCACGCGGGCGTCGGCCTCGGCCTGGCGATCGTCAAGCGCATCGCGGAGGCCCATGACGGGGCACTCACGCTGACCGCCCGCGCCGCCGGCGGGCTGCACGTGTCGGTGCGCCTCCCCGCCGCGTTGGAACCAGCAGCCATTGCCTCGCCTTAACGTCCGGCAGGTTCGGGCTTAGCAGAGTTCACGAGAACGTCCTCTCACCACACCGGCACACCCACTCGTCACGCCATCCAGGCAGGGTGCCGGCCGAGCACGAGGAGGAGTCGTGAAGATCCGAACCATCGCCCTGGGCGCCGCTGCCGCGGTCGTCGTCGCAGGAGGGGCGGCGACCGCCACCTGGGTCGCGGTCGACGAAGGGGACGCGTCGGAGGCTGGACAGTGCTCCGGCGCGACCTACGCGCTCGAGGCCGAGCGCGAGGACGGCACCCTCGAGATCTCCTTCGAGCTGCAGACCGGCGAGCCCGGCCAGACCTGGGACGTAGAGGTGGCGCACGAGGGCGAGGTGCTCCTCTCCGGCGAGCGGGAGACCGACGCCGACGCCGAGATCGACGTCGACGTGCCTGCGCCGCGGGACAGCCAAGGCGAGTTCACCGCCACCGCGACGCCCACGGACGCCGGATCGGGGGAACCCTGCAGCGCGTCCATCACCACCAGCTGACCGACTGCTGCCCGCCGGCCGCATGCCGGGGGCGCACCACACCATGACACCCAAGGAGAGCATCACCATGAACTTCCGTCGCATCACCGCCACCACCGCCGTGGCCACCCTGGTGGCGGTCCCGACCGCCGTGCTCGTCGCCGCGCCCGCTCACGCGGACTCCGAGCGACAGGTCGCCTGCGCGGGTGGACGGCTCGAGCTCAGCATCGACCGCGAGGGCAACGGCTGGGAGGTCGACGCCGGAGTCGACAACGTCGCGGCCGGCCAGAAGTGGCGTCTCGTGGTCAAGCACGACGGCAACCGCGCCTTCAAGGGCGTGCGCACGACCGACAACGAGGGCGACGCGGACATCGACCGCTGGCGCAAGGACACCGCAGGCAAGGACACCTTCTCCGTCAAGGCGGTGCGTCTGTCAGACGGGACCACCTGCCGGGTCGGCGTCACCGTCGGCTGACGCCGACAGGTCGTCAGCAGCCCCGCCACGGCCAGCTAGGTGGTGGGGCCGAGCTCGACCACGACCCGGCCGCCGCCCGAGGGCGAACGCCCCACCACAAGACCGCCACCGGACTCGGTGGCGGTCTTGTGCGCGATGGCGAGGCCGAGGCCGGAGGAGTCCGCACCGCTGGCGCCGCGTCGTACGACGTCGACGCCATCGGGGAAGCCAGGACCGTCGTCGTCGACCGTGAGCACCAACCCACCAGAACGGCGCGCCGCGACGTGCACGGCGAGCGCGGCGCCCTCCGGGGTGTGCGTGAAGGCGTTGTCGAGCAGCACGTCGAGAAGGGCCTCGAGGTCGGCCCTGCTGGCCCGCACGCTGGCCTCGGGCACCTCGGCCTCGATCGTCAGCCTGCGGCCCTGGTCCTCGGCCAGCGGCGCCCAGAAGCGCGCCCGTCCCGTGAGGACGGCGACGCCCGGCGCGCCGACGACCAGTCCCTCCCGCTCGGAGCGACGCGCCTCGGTCACCACGTGGTCGACCATCACCTGCAGCCGGTCGAGGTCGTCCGACAGACGCGTGCGGTCGCCCTGGTCGGGGAGCGCGTCGATGCGCAGGCGCAGCGCGGTGATGGGTGTCCGCAGGCGGTGCGACAGGTCGGAGACGGCCTCGCGCTCCCGCTCGAGGAGCAGGTCGACCCGCTCCACCAACCGATTGAGCGTCGCGGCCAGGTCCTGGACCTCCGGGGGTCCGGACACAGGGACCGCTGCCGGTCGCCGGTCGTCGCCCAGTCGTTGCGACCACGACGCCAGCTTGCGGATCGGGTCCACGAACGACTGACCGAGGCGGTCGGCCATCAGCAGCGCGCCCACCAGCAGCACGAGACCGAGGCCGCCGAGCACGAGGAGGGCACGCAGCGTCGGTCCCGAGGACAGTCCCGGTTCGGGCACGACGATCCTGATCACCGGCGTGTCCGCCGGCGCCGCACTGCTGCCGCCGAGCGACACCGGCACCAGGATCTCGGCTCCACCGTCGGTGTCGTCCACGCGGGCCTGCCCGGTCTCCCTGGCGGTCTCGACCCTCGCGTCCTCACCGGGGTGCGGCCCGATGGCCTGTCCGTCGGGATACAGCACGGTGGTGAGGATCGGGTTGTCCTGGTTGATCTGGGCGATGAAGAGGTTCACCTCGCCGCGACCGTCGCCCGCCCCGGAGACCACGCTCTCGGTGGCCTGGACCTCCAGGGCAGCCGTGGCCAGCCGGTCCTCCAGCGCGTAGTCGCGCAGCAGCACGGCCATCGGCACCAGCATCGCCAGCAGCACCATGCCGACCGCGGCCGCGACCGTGACGATCAGGCTCCGCCTCATGCCCGCCGCCCCATGATCGGCTCAGCCCTCGGGAGGGGACAGGCGCACACCGACGCCGCGCACCGTGTGCAGGTAGCGGGGCTCCGCAGCGGTCTCGCCCAGCTTGCGGCGCAGCCACGACAGGTGCACGTCGACGGTCTTGTCCGAGCCGCCCCACGCCTGGTGCCAGACGTCGACGAGCAGCTCGCGCTTGGTGACCACCTCGTCGACGCTCTCGGCGAGCCGCACGAGCAGGTCGAACTCGCGCGGACTCAGGTCGAGGGTCGCGCCGTCGAGCGAGGCAGTCCGGGCCGCGGTGTCCAGCTCGAGGCCGCCCACCTCGAGGGCCCGGCGGCGAGACCGCGCCTCACCACCGGTACGCCGCATGACGGCGCGGATCCGGGCCTCGAGCTGCGCCGTCGTGTAGGGCTTCACCACGTAGTCGTCGGCGCCGGCGTCGAGACAGCCGATCAGCGAGGGGTCGTCGTCGCGCGCGCTGGCCACGATGACCGGCACCTGGCTCACCGCTCTCAGCATCGTGAGCACCTGCGTGCCGTCGACGTCGGGCAGGCCGAGGTCGAGGATGACCAGGTCGGGCTTGGTCTCGACGGCCATGGCCAGGCCGGCCATGCCGGTGGAGGCCGACGCGACGGCGTACCCCATCTCTCCGAGCGACCGCATGAGCAGCGGCCGGATCCGCGGGTCGTCCTCGACGATCAGCACCTGCGCCACGCGCCGACGCTATCCGGTGTGCGCGCCGACCCCGCCTTCCTTAGCCCGCCCTTAACCATCGCCTAACGCCGAGCACGACTCACCGTCACCACAATGGGGGCATGGAGGGCGGCCGGCGTGCGTGGGTGCTCGCCCTGGGCTGGCTCGTGGCGGCTGCCCTGGCCGTGACCATCGGTGTCGTGGCCGTGACGACGGTCGGTGCCAGCCTGCGTGACCGTGGCCCGTTGGGGGGTGAGGTGGCCGTCGACGGAGCGGGTCAGGACCAGCAGGGCTCCCAGCCCGTCGAGGTCGACCCGGGCGCCGAGCGGATCGAACGGACGATCCGCGACGAGTTCGGCGAGTTCGACGTCGCGTGCCAGGGCCTGTACGCGATCGGGCTCGACGCGCGGCCCGACGAGGCGGCCGGTTGGCGCGTCGTCAGCTATGAGGACGAGCTCGACGACGACATCGACGCCGTCTTCGCCAACCGGGGCCGATCCATCGAGATCGAGGTCTACTGCAACCGCGGCGAGCCCACCGTCGGCGACCTGGAGCGGAACACACTGCCCGATGCGGGATAGTGGCCCGCATGGGTAAGCAGGAGGACTTCGTCCTACGCGCTCTCGAGGAGCGCGACGTCCGGTTCGTGCGGCTGTGGTTCACCGACGTGCTGGGCTTCCTCAAGTCCGTGTCGGTCGCGCCGGCCGAGCTCGAGGGCGCCTTCGCCGAGGGCATCGGCTTCGACGGCTCGGCGATCGAGGGCTTCGCACGCGTCTACGAGGCCGACATGCTCGCCCACCCCGATCCGGCGACGTTCCAGATCCTGCCGTGGCGCGGGGAGGGTCCGTCGACGGCCCGCATGTTCTGCGACATCGTGATGCCCGACGGCAGCCCGTCGTACGCAGACCCGCGGTTCGTCCTCAAGCGGACGCTGGCCGCCGCGGCCGACAAGGGGTTCACCTTCTACACGCACCCCGAGATCGAGTTCTACCTCTTCAAGAACGCCCCCGAGGACGGCGCCGTCGGGGCCGACCCGGTCCCGGTCGACCGCAGCGGCTACTTCGACCACACCGCGCAGTCCAAGGGCACCGACTTCCGCCGCGAGGCGATCACCATGCTCGAGGCCATGGGGATCTCGGTCGAGTTCAGCCACCACGAGGGTGGGCCGGGCCAGCAGGAGATCGACCTCCGCTACGCGGACGCACTCACCACGGCCGACAACATCATGACCTTCCGCACGGTCGTGCGAGAGGTCGCGCTCGGCCAGGGGATCTGGGCGTCGTTCATGCCCAAGCCGTTCACCACCCACCCTGGCTCCGGCATGCACACCCACGTGTCGCTCTTCGAGGGTGACCGCAACGCCTTCTTCGAAGCGGGCGCGGAGTACCAGCTCTCCAAGGTAGGTCGGCAGTTCATCGCCGGGATCCTCACCCACGCCTCGGAGATCAGCTGCGTGACCAACCAGTGGGTCAACTCCTACAAGCGGCTGCTCGGCGGTGGCGAGGCGCCCTCCTACATCTGCTGGGGTCACAACAACCGTTCGGCGATGATCCGGGTGCCGATGTACAAGCCCAACAAGGGCCCGTCCACCCGCATCGAGCTGCGCACGATCGACGCGGCCTGCAACCCCTACCTCGCCTTCGCGGTGATCCTGGCCGCCGGCATGAAGGGCATCGACGAGGGCTACGACCTGCCCGCCGAGGCGGAGGACGACGTCTGGTCGCTCACCGAGCGGGAGCGCAAGGCGCTCGGCATCGAGCCGTTGCCGAAGAGCCTCTACGACGCCATCGCCATCGCCGAGAGCTCCGAGCTGCTCGCCGAGACGCTGGGCGAGCACGTCTTCGAGTACTTCCTGCGCAACAAGCGCCGGGAGTGGGAGGAGTACCGCATCCAGGTCTCCGCCTTCGAGCGGGACCGGATGCTTCCGGTCCTCTAGTCACGCCGCGAAACCTTTACCCGGCCGTCGCCGGAGCGCGAGTAGGTTGATGAGATGGGGAAGGCGCGCGGACCAGGCAACCGGTTGGTCTACAGCGAGGAACGCGCACGGCTCCTGCGTATCTCGATCCACGTCGTCCAAGGTCTGGCGGTGGTCATGGTGGCGCTGGCCGTGTGGTTCTTCGTGGTCAGCCTGCGCGACGACACCGAGGCCCGGGCCGCCGGCTTCCTCTTCGTGATGGTGCTGGTGATCGAGGCCGCGGTCCTGGTGACCATGACCGTGTGGACCTTGCGCAGGCTTCCCACCCGCAGCCGCGACGCGCGGGCGTGGTGCCTGACCACGGCGTGCCTGACACTGTTCGCCAGCATCCCGCTGCTGACCATCCCGTTCGGCATCGTCGTGGTCTTCGTCGGCATCTTCCTGCTCACGCTGGCGCTGAGGACCGATCCGCTGCCCGCGTGAGCAGTACCTTTAGCCGCGTGTCCCGCGTCGAGACTGCACCGCGCATCCTGGTGGTCGAGCACGAGGCCGACGCCCCGCCCGCCCTGCTCGGACGCTGGCTCGAGGAGGCCGGCGCCGAGCTCGTGGTCTGCCGCCCCTACGCCGGCGACGCGCTGCCCGACCCGACGGCGTACGACGCCGTGCTGGTCCTCGGTGGGGCGATGGGCGCCAACGACGACGACACGGTCGCGTGGATCGGTCCCACCAAAGGGCTGCTCGCCCGCGCCGTGCAGGAGCGGGTGCCGACACTAGGTCTGTGCCTGGGGCACCAGCTGCTGTCCGCGGCGCTCGGCGGACAGGTCAACGTGAATCCCGAAGGCCACCAGATCGGCCTCCACCGCATCGGTTGGACCGACGCGGCGTCGGACGACGCGTTGCTCGGGGAGCTGGCCCGCAACGGCACGAGCGAGGTCGGGCTGCACTGGAACTACGACGTCGTGGTCGAGCCGCCCGCCGGCAGCGTCGTCCTCGCACGGGCCGACCGTGGCGAGGTTCAGGCGCTCCGGCACACCCCTTGGGCGTGGGGACTTCAGTGGCACCCGGAGGTCGACCTTGCTGTCACCTCTGCGTGGGCCGAGGGTGACCACCAGAACATCGTCGAGCGCGGCATCGACCGCGAGGCGATGCTGGCTGCTGTCGGTGCCTCGGAGCACGAGCTCACGACGGCGTGGGAGCCGCTGGCGCGGGCCTTCCTCGCGGTCGTCGGCCAGCATGTGTCGTGACGCCCCGGTGAGCCCCGGTGAGCCCCAGTGAGCCCCGGTGAGCCCCGGTGAGCCCTCGATGAGTCCCCGGTGAGCAGAGAGGCGGCCGGCTCGAGCCGAGCGGCCCTGCTGGCGCTCGGCTTCCATGACATCGAGGCCGCCCGGAGGGACCTCGATCGGCTGGGGGCGACCGCTGAGCCGCTGCTCGCGATCCTGGGTCGGGCGGCCGATCCCGACCTGGCGGTGGCGTCGCTGGTGCGCATCACCGACCGGCTCCCCGACGACGAGGCCGGTGCGCTCCTCGACGCCCTCGTCGACGACGAGGGCACGGCGATGCGCCTCGTGGGCGTGCTCGGGGCGAGCCTGGCCCTCGGCGACCACCTGGTCCGGCACCCGTCGCACTGGCGTGAGCTGACCGACCCGGAGCTCGGGTCGACCCGGCCGGCGGCGTACGCCGTCCGTGCGGGTCTGCTGCGCGCGGTCGGTGCGGATCCCCAAGACCAGGCCCCGACCGCGACGAAGCCCGACGCCGAGGCGCTCGACGCGCTCCGTGTGGAGTACCGCCGGGTGCTGCTGCGCCTGGCTTCTCGCGACCTGGCCCACCACGTGGGCGTCGACGACGTGGCGGCCGAGCTCTCCGACCTCGCGGGCGGCACCCTCGACGCCGCGCTCGCCGTGGCCCGGCAGCGGGTCGGACCGACAGCGACCCAGGCTCGCCTCGCGGTGGTCGCCATGGGCAAGTGCGGTGGACACGAGCTCAACTACGTCTCCGACGTGGACGTGATCTTCGTGGCCGAGCCGGACCGCACCGACGACGACCGTGACGAGGCCGCGGCACTCCGCGCCGCCACGCAGCTGGCCGCCCACCTGGTGCGGGTCTGCAGCGAGCACACCGCGGAGGGCATGATCTGGGAGGTCGACGCCGCGCTGCGCCCGGAGGGCAAGGCCGGGCCGCTCGTGCGCACGATCGCCAGCCACCGCGGCTACTACGAGCGCTGGGCCAAGACGTGGGAGTTCCAGGCCCTCCTCAAGGCGCGGCCGGTCGCCGGCGACCTCGCCCTCGGGCAAGCGTTCGTCGACATGGTGTCGCGACACGTCTGGAGCGCGGCCGAGCGCGACGGGTTCGTCGGCGACGTCCAGGCGATGCGCCGCCGCGTCGTCGAGCACATCCCGTCGAAGGAGGCCGAGCGGCAGCTCAAGCTCGGCTCGGGGGGACTGAGGGACGTGGAGTTCGCGGTCCAGCTCCTGCAGCTCGTCCACGGGCGCGCCGACGAGACGCTGCGCAGCGGCGCGACGCTCAGCGCGCTGGCCGCGCTCACTCGCGGCGGCTACGTCGGGCGCGAGGACGGCGAGGCGATGGCCAGCGCCTATGCCTGGTTGCGCACCCTCGAGCACCGCATCCAGCTGTTCCGGCTCCGGCGCACGCACGTCGTGCCCGAGGACGAGGAGTCGTTGCGGCGGCTGGGTCGCTCGATGGGCTACGCCCGCGACCCCGTGGAGTCCCTGGAGCGGGAGTGGGCCCACCACCGGCGCGAGGTGCGCCGGCTGCACGAGAAGCTCTTCTACCGGCCGCTGCTCGCCGCGGTGGCCCGGATCCCCGGCGAGGAGGCTCGCCTGTCGACGCAGGAGGCGGAGTGGCGGCTGGCCGCGCTGGGCTATGCCGACCCGAAGGGTGCGCTGCGCCACCTCGAGGCGCTGACTGCCGGTGTCTCGCGCACCTCGCAGATCCAGAGGACCCTCCTGCCGGTCCTGCTCGAGTGGTTCGCCGACGCCCCCGATCCGGACGCCGGCCTCTTCGGGTTCCGCCGGATCAGCGACGCGCTGGGCCGGTCGCCGTGGTACCTCAAGATGCTCCGGGACGAGGGCCAGGTCGCCGAACGGCTCGCCCGCCTGCTCGCGACGTCGCGCTACGCCACCGACCTTCTCGAGCGCGAGCCGCAGGGAGTCAGGCTGCTCGGCGAGGACCTGCAGCCGCTGACCGCCGAGGCCCTGACCAGCGAGATGAGCTCGTCCGCGGCGCGCCAGGACGACCCGGAGGAAGCCGTGCGCTCGATCCGGGCGATCCGTCGTCGCGAGCTCTTCCGCATCGCGGCGGGCGACCTGCACCACCTCGTCGACGTGGCCGAGGTCGGCGCCGGACTGTCGCGCCTGACCGACGCGACGCTGCAGAGCACGCTCGACGTGGTGATGGGATCGGTGGCCGCCCAGCGTGGGCACGACGAGCCCCCCACACGGATGGCGATCGTCGCGATGGGCCGCTACGGCGGGTTCGAGCTGTCCTACGGCAGCGACGCCGACGTGATGTTCGTCCACGAGCCGGTCGAGGGGGCCGACCCCCAGGCCGCGACGAAGTACGCCCACGCCGTCGCCAACGAGCTGCGACGGCTGCTGGCCCTCCCCGGGACGGACCCGGCGCTGGAGGTGGACGCCGACCTCCGCCCCGAGGGCAAGCAGGGGCCGCTGGTGCGCACCCTCGACTCCTACGCCGCCTACTACGCCAAGTGGTCGCGGGTGTGGGAGTTCCAGGCCCTGCTGCGCGCCGACGCCGTCGTCGGCGACCCCGGGCTGCGGGAGCGCTTCACCGCGCTGATCGACCCGCTCCGCTACCCGGAGGGCGGCCTCGACGAGACCGATCTGGTCGAGATCCGTCGCATCAAGGCGCGGGTCGACACCGAGCGACTGCCGCGCGGCGCCGACCCGCACACCCACCTCAAGCTCGGCCGCGGTGGCCTCGCCGACATCGAGTGGACGGTGCAGGCCCTGCAGATGAAGTACGCCGCCCAGCATCCCGGGCTGCGCACGCCACGCACCCTCAGTGCTCTCGAGGCGGCGCGGGCCGCGGACGTCGTACGGCCCGGTGACGCGCTGGAGCTGGCCGCGGCGTGGCGGTTGGTGAGCCGGGTGCGCAACGCGGTGACCCTCGTGCGCGGACGACCGGGCGACAGCCTGCCGCGCGACGCGCGCGAGAAGGCCGCGGTCGCCAGCCTCCTGGGGTACGACGCCGGCGGCTCGGACGCGATGGTGAACGACTACCTGCGCACCACCCGGCATGCCCACGCCGTGGTCGAGCGCATCTTCTGGGGATGACCCGCCGTCCCACTCCCGCGCCCGCCACCCTCCGCCGGCACCAGGCGCTGGCGTTGGACGCCCTCGATCGGGCGTGGGCGGCGGGGCGGCGTCGGGCCTGGGTGGAGCTGCCTCCCGGGGCGGGCAAGACGCTGGTCGGACTGGAGACGGCCGCACGGCTGCTGGAGGACCGGGTCGAGCGCGTCGTCGTGCTGGGCCCGAACACCGCCATCCAGGGCCAGTGGGTGCAGCAGGGCCGGGACCTAGGGATGGCGCCGGGCACGGACCGGAGCCTGCACACCGAGGTCACGGTGCTGACCTATCAAGCGGTAGCGGTGTTCGATCCAGAGGCGGAGGCGTCCGACGCCGACCCGACGCCCGGTGCCCCGGATGCCCCGCTCACCGCCCGGTTGCACGAGAACGGCGCCACCCTGGTCCGGCGCCTGCGTGAGGCCGGGCCCCTCCTGCTGGTGCTGGACGAGTGTCACCACCTGCTCGAGGTGTGGGGGCGGCTGCTCGGTGAGCTGCTCGAGCAGATCCCTGATGCCTTCGTGCTCGGCCTGACGGCGACGCCCCCCGAGACGATGACTCCCGACCAGGCCGCGCTGGTCGCGGACCTGTTCGGCGGCGTCGTCTTCGAGGCGTCGATCCCCGCGGTGGTGCGGGAGGGCGACCTGGCCCCGTTCGCCGAGCTCGCCTGGCTGACCGAGCCGACCGCTGCCGAAGCCGACTGGCTGACCGGGGAGGCCACTCGGTTCCGAGAGCTCGTCGAGCAGCTGACGCGGGCCGAGTTCGGCTCCGTCCCCTTCTTGGGCTGGCTGGACGCCCGGTTCCTGTCCAGGGCCGCGCCCTGGTCGGAGCTGCTCCGCGCCGAGCCCGCGCTGTGCGCCGCCGCATTGCGGATGCACCACCACGGCCTGCTCGCGCTCCCGGCCGGAGCAGAGGCGGCCGCGGAGGCCGAGGAGCACCGGCGCGACCCGACGGCGGACGACTGGGTGCTCCTGGTGGGCGACTGGCTCACCGAGGGCCTGGCCCGCACCGGCGATCCGCGGGACGACGCCGTCGTGGCCGCCGTGCGCGAGGCGCTGCCTGCCGTCGGCTACGTCTGGACCCGGCGCGGCATCCGCCGCGGGCGGTCGCCCGTCGACCGGGTGCTGGCACGGTCGGTGTCCAAGACGGTCGCGACCGTCCAGATCGTCACGACCGAGCACCTCAACCTAGGCGACCGACTGCGGATGCTGGTCCTGTGCGACCACGAGCGGGCCAGCGCGACCCTGCCGATCGACCTGGACGGAGTGCTGGATCAGGAGGCCGGGTCGGCGCACGCGGTGCTGGCCGCGCTCGTGGCGGACGAGGTCACTGCTGTGCTGCGCCCCCTGCTGGTGACGGCCCGCACGGTCGCTGGTGCTCCGGACACGCTGCTGGCGCTCCGGGACAGCGCTCCCGAGCCCTCAGGCTTGGTACTGACTCCTCTGGACCCGCCCGTCGAGGGGCTCGCGGCGCTCACCGGGAGCTGGTCGAGCCGGGAGTGGGTCCGCGTCGTGACCGCCTTCTTCGAGGCCGGGCACTGCCAGGTGCTGGTGGGGACTCGTGGCCTGCTGGGTGAGGGCTGGGACGCGAAGCGGGTCACCGGGCTGGTCGACCTCACCGCGGTCACCACGTCGACCGCGGTCGTGCAGACCCGGGGACGCGCACTGCGGGTCGACCCCGCGTGGCCCGAGAAGGTCGCGCTGACCTGGTCGGTGGTGTGCGTGACCGATCGGCACCCCAAGGGCGCCAACGACTGGGACCGCCTGGTCCGCAAGCACGACGGCTACTTCGGCGTCGATGAGCGCGGCGACGTCGTGGACGGCGTCGCCCACCTCGACCCCGCGTTCTCGCCGTTCGCGCCCCCGCCCGTGACCGAGCTGGACGCCATCAACGCGCGCATGGTCGCGCGCAGCGAGGACCGGGACGCGATCCGCGCGGAGTGGCGCGTGGGGGAGCCGTACGCCGACCAGGTGGCGCGCACCCTGCGGCTGACCCCGCGCAGGGCCGGCTCGCTCGGCGATGCGCGGGCGCCTGCCGTCGTCGCTGCGCGACCGGACCGGCTCGACCTCCGGGAGCCGCGGCCGGGGTGGGCGGCCCGCACGTGGGGGTCGCTCGGACTGGCCTCCGTCGCGCTGGCCGGGGCGGTCCTGGCCGGCGGGCCGGTGGTCGCGCTGGTCGCACTCGCCCTCGCCGGGGCGGCGGTCGTCGGGGCTGCGCGGTCGAGCGAGGTCGCGCCGCACGGGCGCCGGATGCTCGCCGCGGCGGCCGAGCCCCCGAGCCTGCACCGGATCGCCTCGGCGGTCGCGGACGCCCTGCACGAGACGGGGCGGCTGCCGGTGGGCGCGGCCGCCGTGTCGGTGGAGGTCGAGCCGGACGGCGAGTACCGCTGCCTGCTGCGCGGGGCGTCCGAGGAGGAGACCCTGCTCTTCGCGAGCGCGCTGGGTGAGGCGACCGGTCCGCTGGTGCGGCCGCGGTACGTCGTTCCTCGGTGGGTCGTGATCGGCGCGCCGACCTGGTGGCGCAGCGTGTTGGCGGCGTACGGCCGAGTGAGCGCGGACGGCGAGGTGTGGCACCCGGTGCCGACCGTGCTGGGCGCGCACGCGGACCTCGCGGCGGCGTACTCGCGAGCCTGGGAGCACTGGGTCGGCGGGGGAGCGGCGGTGTGGACGGGCTCGCCCGAGGGAGCCGGGGTCCTGGCCGCTCAGCAGGGCAGCGACCCGTTCGACGTGGTCACGGTGATGCGGCGGCAGTGGACGTGACGGCTCTCCGTAGGTTGGTCACATGACTGCCGCTCACGGGAACGCCCCTCAACTGGCCACCGACCTCCTCGCCCTGCACCAAGCCCCCGAGATCCTCACCGTCGTCAACTGCTGGGACGTCGTCAGCGCCAAGGTCGCGGCCGGCACCGAGGGCACCCGCGCCCTGGCCACCGCGAGCCACTCGATCGCCGCGACCCTCGGCTATCCCGACGGTGAGCAGATCCCCGTCGAGGAGATGCTCGACATGTGCGGGCGCATCGCCGCCGCCGTCGACGTCCCTGTCAGCGCCGACCTCGAGGGCGGGTACGGCGACGCGCCGGAGACCATCCGCAAGGCGATCGGCCTCGGCATCGTGGGTGCCAACATCGAGGACCAGCTCAAGCCCCTGGCCGAGGCGGCGGCCCAGGTCGAGGCCATCATGGCCGTGGCCGAGCGCGAGGGGGTGCCCGACTTCGTCCTGAACGCCCGGACCGACGCATTCGTCATGGCCGGCGACCGCGATCCCGTCGAGGTGCTCGCGGACGCCATCGCCCGCGGCAAGGCCTACCTCGACGCCGGCGCGCCGGTCGTCTTCGTGCCGGGTCGCGTCGGCGAGGCGGAGGCCGCCGCGCTCATCGACGCCTTCGGCGCTCGGCGGCTCTCCCTGATCTGCACGCCGGTCAGTCTCACCCCGGCGCGGATGGCCGAGCTGGGCGTGGCGCGGGTGTCGTTCGGCCCGTTCGCCCAGCGCGTCGCGCTGACGGCGTACCAACAGCTCATCGAGGGCGCGCAGCGCGGGGAAGGCCTTCCCGGCGACGTGCGGCCGCTGAACTGAGGCGACATGGCTGAGCAGACCGACGACACCACCGCCAACCTCGGCGAGCGCTTCCAGGCCGCGCTGAAGAGCGCCGACGCCGTGGTGTCCTGGCGGCGAGAACCGCCTGCGGAGCATCTCGCCCGCCTCGCCGCGCATGCCGAGGAGACCGACCTCGGGTGGGACGGCTACGGCGAACGTGGGGCGGTGGCCGCCCTCGAGGAGCAGGTCGCCGAGCTGCTCGGCAAGCCCGCTGCCGTGCTGCTCCCCAGCGGCGTGATGGCGCAGCAGTCCGTGCTGCGCGTGCATTGCGACCGCGCCGGCTCGACCCGGGTCGCGTTGCCCGACCTGAGCCACCTCCTCCACCACGAGGCGGACGGTCCCCGCCTGGTGCACGGCCTGCGGCTCGAGTGGCTCACGACCGGGCGCGAGACACCGACGGCCGGGCACCTCGCCGACGTTCCGGGTCACCTCGGTGCGGTCCTCGTCGAGCTGCCGCTGCGCGATGCGGGCTGCCTGCTCCCGCCTTGGGACGACCTGGCGGCGCTGTCCGCGGCGGCACGCGAGCGCGGGGTCGCCCTGCACCTGGACGGCGCGCGGCTGTGGGAGTCGCAGCCGTCGTACGACCGGCCTCTGGCCGAGATCGCCGGGCTCTTCGACAGCGTCTACGTCTCGCTCTACAAGGGCCTCGGGGCGATGGCCGGCGCTGTGGTCGCCACCGACGACGACACGGCCGCAGAGCTGCGGCTGTGGCGCACCCGGATGGGCGGCACGCTGATGCGGCTCACGCCCTATGCGCTCGGCGGGCTGCTGGGGCTGCGCGACGAGCTGCCGAGGATGGGGGAGTACCTCGCCTGGGCGAGGCAGCTGGCGGCGGCTCTCGCTGGGAAGGGGATCACCGTCGAGCCGGAGGTCCCGCACGTGAACACCTACTTCATCCACGCGCCGCACCCCGCCGACGAGGTGAACGAACGGCTGCTGGCCGTGGCCGAGCGCGAAAGCGTGGTGCTCACCGGACCGTTCCGGCCGGCCGACGTGCCGGGGCACAGCGTCACCGAGGTGGCTCTCTACGGCGCAGCGGTCGAGCACGACGTCGACGTGGTGGCGGAGTGGTTCGCCACCGTCATCGACGGGGCGGTGGACTGACGTGGAGGAGCTGTCCATCGCCGAGGGCCTGCCGCGCATGCAGGCCCTCGCGTCGAGGCTGTGGCGTCCGAAGTCCCGGCACCACCCTGGACAGCTGGCGTGGAGCACGGCGTACGCCGTGCCCGAGGAGCTCGACCACGGTCCCGTCGCCTTCGTCATTGCCGACGGCGTCGACATCGGGTGGGCGTGGCAGGAGGAGCCCGGCTGGGTCGAGCTGTGCCTCGACGCGGACCACCCGGACTCCCATGCGGCCGGGCGCGAGCTGGTCGCCTGGGCCGCGGGGGCCGACCAGGTGGCCACGTCGGTCCTGGAGACCGAGTCGCACCTGATCGAGCCGCTCCGGGCCGCGGGGTTCGTGGCCGACTGGGAGACCCCGTGGTTCACCCACCACCACGCGGACCTGGCCTCGCTCGCCGAGCCGAGCCCCGCTGCGGGCTACACGCTCCGCCACGTCCGGCCCGACGAGGCCGACGCACGCTCTGCCTGCCACCGCGGGGCCTGGTCGCCCACGTCCAAGGTGAGCGAAGCGGCGTACTCACGGCTGATGGCGACGCCGCCGTACCGCCACGAGCTCGACTGGGTCGCGGTGGACGAGGACGACCGGATGGTCGCCTCGTGCCTGGTCTGGTACGACGCGGGGTCCGGTGCCGCGCTCGTCGAGCCGGTGGGCTGCGCGCCGAACCACCGACGTCAGGGGCTGGCCGGGGCGGTCTCGCTGGCCGCCCTGCAGGCCGCCCGGCGCCTCGGCGCGACCACGGGACTGGTGTGCCCGCGCGGCGATGACGGATATCCCGTGCCGGCGCGTGTCTATCGAGGGATCGGGTTCGAGCCGGGTCACCGCACGGTCACGCTGCAGCGGACGGTCCCTGGGGGCGGCTGAACCGACCGCTAGTCACAACGAGTCATGCGCGGATAGCCCGTTCGGCACGCGAGTAGCCGCAAACGAGTCATTCCAGGCCCCAACTGGTTCATTTGCACCGGAAACCCCATCGGCTGGGTAAAGGCCGCCAATACCTTCGTCTCACAGCGCCGACGGTCCTCATGGGGGGACCGGCCGGTGCAGGCAGGGCCATCGGGGGGCCGCCTGCGCGGTGTCCATTCTTCGGGCGCGCCACACAGAATCGGGGATCCCTCCAATGTCAGTTACTCGACCTTCCACGTCATCGCTCGCCGTCGTCGGCGGCGCAGCTCTCCTCCTTGCCCTCGGTGGCGTCGGCGGCGCCGTCGCCGCCGCCCAGGTCAGCGGCTCCGAGATCAAGGACCACTCCCTCACCAAGAAGGACCTCAAGAAGTCGGCGGTGACGTCGAGGATCATCAAGAACGGCACCGTCCGCAGGATCGACCTCGCAGGCGGCGTGCTCACCGGCATCACCGGCCCGGCCGGTGCGACGGGTGCCACCGGTGCCACCGGCGCGGCCGGCGCCAAGGGCGCCACGGGCCCCGCCGGCGCGAACGGTCTCGACGGCGCGAACGGTCTCGACGGCACGAACGGTGTCGACGGTGAGGACGGTGTCGACGGCACGAACGGTGTCGACGGTGAGGACGGTGTCGACGGCACGAACGGTGTCGACGGCGAGCAGGGCCCCCAGGGCGAGACCGGCGCTCAGGGCGAACAGGGTCCCCAGGGCGAGCAGGGTCCCCAGGGCGAGGCCGGTGCCCAGGGTCCTCAGGGCGACACCGGCCCCCAGGGTGCCCAGGGTCCTCAGGGTGAGCAGGGCCCCAAGGGTGACACCGGCGCCCAGGGCCCGGCCGGTGGCAACATCGCCGGCTCCACGGTCGTGTCCAACTCCGTCACCACGAGCGGCCCGGCGGTCGTCACCGCGACCTGCCCGAGCGGTTCGTTCGCCATCGGCGGCGGCGCCATCGCCGGCGGCAACAAGAGCATCGTCGGCGAGTACCCGTCCAACTCGACCGGCACCCCGCTGACGTCCGGGTCACTCTCGTCGTGGAGCGCCAGCTTCACCGGCGGCGGCGCCGCGACCACCCAGTCCGTCTACGTCGTCTGCGTCGTCACTCCCGCTCCCTGACCCCCCGGAGGAGCAAAGGCGGGCCCGTCACCTGGTGGTGGCGGGCCCGTCGCCCATTTCCAACCTCCACGCTTCGCGGCCCGCCGCGACCGGCGTCACGCCCCGCGTGTGCGGCGACGCAGGCGCCCGCGCAGCCAGTCCTCCTCGTGAGCAGGCAGGCAACGTGCCGCCAGCACCCGCTCGGCAGCGTCCACCTCGCCCATGAAGGCGCGGAAGGCGAGCGGAAGGGTGACGTCGTGGTCGGGCCGTCCCAAGACGACGATCGCGTCGTCGGGGCGCACGGTCCCGGGGGTCACCACCGCGAGGTAGGCGCCGGTGAGGCCGCGCTCGGTGAAGCGGCGCACCCACCCACGCTCGGCCATGTGGTGCCGGAAGGTCGCGCACGGGACCCGCGGACCGGTGACCTCGAGCACCACCTCGTCTCCCACCGACCACTGCTCGCCGATCAGGCCGTCGTCGACCGGGAGTCCGGACGTGGTGAGGTTCTCGCCGAACATCCCGTCAGGCAGCCGGCGCCCCAGCTGCTCGCCCCACCAGTCGAGCTCTTCCCGCGCGAAGGCATACACGGCTTGGCTGTCACCGCCGTGATGCTTGCGGCTGCCGATGAAGTCGCCTTCTACACCGCTGCCGAGGCCGCCGCGCTTCGGGCCGGGCGCGCGTACGAAGGCGTAAGGGACCGGTAGCTTGCCGATGCCCGTCTGCTTGGTCGGGCGGTCCGGGTTCGGCTCGGGACGGCCGGCGTTGACCGACAAGACGTGCGCCACGCCGCCACCCTACGGACGGCTGCCACTCCGCCGCCCGGGCAACTAGCCTCCGGGCATGTCGATCTCCCGTGCCGCCGGCCCGCGCGCCCGCTCGCTCGTCCTGACCGCCGCGGGGGTCGCGCTCGTGGCGACCGGAGGTGGCCTCGGCTACACCGTCGCCTCGGCCGCCGACCCCGCGCCCGTCACCGTGACCCGCCAGTCGCTCTCCGAGGTCGCGTCGCCCCCGGGAGCCAAGAACCGCACCCTGGGGCTCAGCAAGGTCGTGGTGATGCCCGGGAGCGTCCTCGCGCCGCACCACCACCCCGGCCAGCAGCTCGGCTACATCGCCGAGGGCGTGCTGACCTACACGGTCCAGACCGGCAAGGCCAAGCTGATGACCGGTCCGGGCGACGACGCCACCAAGCTCCAGACCATCAAGCCCGGCGACACCGTGAAGGTGAAGCCGGGCCAGTGGCTCGTCGAGGAGCAGGGCGAGGTCCACCACGCCGCCAACAACGGCACCGTGCCGGTCGTCATCTACCTCGCGACGCTCTTCAAGACCGGCGAGCCGGCGGCGATCCCCGACCGATGACGTCTCCCGTGGTCGAGCAGCGAGCCTGCGAGGTCCCCGGTGGTCGAGACCACGCCCCGAGCCGCGGCGTCCCCGGTGGTCGAGCAGGAGCCGCTAGCAACTATCACCAATCAGGACCAAAGACGTCGCCAAAATAGTGCGAATGCACCTGCAGATAGACTGTTCTGTGACCCTCGGTTGTCGGTGGTCACGTCTACCGTTGTTCGGGATGAGCTACTCCACGCCCACCCCGCGCCACCCGTTGGTGGAGTTCGCCGACGTCTTGGAGAAGGCGCTCGCGGAAGTCGTCGATGTCGACCCGGCCTACCTGTCCACTGAGCAGAAGTCAGATCTGCTGCGCCGGCTCACTCCGCTCGTCTCACAAGCCGAAGGCGTACGCCTCCGCGTCGTCGCAGCCTCCGAGGACGTCGCCGCCGAGCACGCCGACAAACGGGTCGCGGACTGGGTCGCCCGTCAGACCAGGTGCGACAAACGCGCCGCCCACGCCCAGCAGAGTCTCGCTGAAGCGTTGGACGGACGGTGGACTCGCATCGGCGGCGGTGTGACCTCGGGGCGGGTGCACCTCGACCAGGCCCGGGTGATCGTCAGGGCGCTCGACCAGCTCCCACCCCAGATCGGCCCCGAAGTCCGCCGTCTCGCCGAAGAACAGCTCCTGGTCTTCGCCGACGACTTCGGGCCGCGTGACCTGGTCAAGCTCGGCGAGCGGATCCTCGCCTATGTCGCACCCGAGGTCGCCGACGCCGAGGAGCTGAAGGCGTTGGAAGCGGCCGAACGCAGAGCCGAAACCAGGACGCGGTTGACCTACAAGACCAGACCCGACGGGTCCCTGGAGTACTCCGGGATCCTGCCCCCCGTCGAGGGCGCCATCCTCAAGACCGTCATCGACGCCAAGTCCTCACCCCGACGCCGCGACACCGCCGGCGGATGGACCGACCCAGCCACCGGACAACGCCTCACCGCCCACCAAGTCCGCGGCGAGGCGTTCCGCGACCTCATCGCCAACCTCGACCCCCAAGACCTCGGCCAGCACGGCGGCAAGCCCGTGTCGGTGTTCGTCACCATCACCCACCGAGAGCTCACCGAAGGCCTCGGCACCGCCCAGCTGTCCACCGCAGAGACCATCACCGCCGGCCACGCCCGCCGCCTCGCCTGCAATGCCGGGCTGATCCCCGCCGTGCTCGGCACGAAGTCCGAGGTCCTCGACCTCGGCCGCACCGCCAGACTCCACACGCCCGCCCAACGCAAAGCCCGCCTCCTCACCACGACCGAGTGCCAGATCGACGGCTGCACCGTCCCCGCCGCCTGGTGCGAGAGCCACCACCGAGATCCATGGGCAAACGGCGGGAAGACCAACCACAAAGACCACTGGTTCGCCTGCGCCTGGCACCACCACAAGATCCACGACCCCCGATACCAGACCACCTACCACCCCAACGGCACCATCACCCTGCACCGACGCACGTGAGTCAACGTCGTCTCGACGCTGCCTCAGCCGCGCAACAGCTTGTGAGTCCCGTCGCACCACGGGGACCGGCCGGTCTTGCCGCACCGGCAGATGGCGCTGACCGGCCTGGTCGTGCGGTGACGGGAGCCGTCGGCCGCCTCGACGAGGTGGTCGCCACGCAGCAGCAGCGGTCCGTCGGGGCAGACGACCACGTCGGGAGACTCGCGGCCTTGCTGGTGGCCAGGCGCAGCGCTCATGCGGCCCAGCCGTCCAGCAGCGCCTGCGCGAGCCTGTTCTCGAGGTCGACGCACGTGAACGCCCCGAAGAACACGTCGTCGACGAGCTCGGGGTGCTCAGCGACCACGGGTGCGCAGATCTGGCGCACGGCCAGCTGCTCGTGCACGGCGTCGGCCTCGATGTGCTCGTCGTAGTAGTACGCCATCTCCTCGGCGAGCCCCAGCCGTCGCAGACCCTGGGCCATCTGCCGGGCCGGCAGCGAGCTCGTCGCTTCGAACGCCGCCAGGAAGCCCATCGCCGCGCCGCGCCACCTGCGGTGCAGGCCCAGGAAGCTGAGTCCGTTGTTGAGCTCGAGCACCTCCACCGGCACGTCGTCGACGTACGCGCCGTACGCAGGATCGAGCCGGCAAGCCGCGAGACCCTGGGCGAACAGGTGGGAGTGCTGCTTGTCGGGGACGCCCGCGCCGTACTCGTCGTACTGCAGCTCGACGAGCGCGACCTTCGCCGCCCCCGAGATGCGGGGGATGGCCCACGTGGTGGGGTCCGCCTCCTTGAGCTGGTAGACCGACCGCGCACGCAGGACGTCGAGGGCCTGGTCACGCGTCGCGTTGCGCTGGACGAAGCGCGCCAGCGACGGACCGTCGATCCCCGCGATGTAGGCGAACAGCTGCTCGGCGAACGGCTCAGTGGACTCGGGCGCCACGTAGCGCTCTCGCAGCTCCGCCAGGAAGACACCCTCCAGCTGGTGCCGCAGCGTCAGCAGCGTCGGGTGCCACTCCAGATCGTCGTCGACGTCCTCGAAGCCGCCGTAGTGCAGCTCGTACAACGCCCAGAGGGCGATCTGCCGGTCCTCGTGGTCCGCGTCGGCGCCGGCGGGCAGGGCCACGTCGACCTCGCCCGACACCATCGCCTGAAACAGGCACTGGCTCAGCGATCCACGGGGTTTGGGTGTCAACACCTCTCAGAGGTACCCCGTGTCGTCGCCTGCGAGCCGGAACGACCGCAGCTCGCAGACCTGGATCGTCGCGCCGTGGCTGGGCGTCCCGGTCACCCTCGAAGAGGGCCGGTTCAGCACCGAGATGGAGTGGGGGCACCTGCGTCCGCGGACGCCACGAGGTGCTGGCGCCGACAGAGGTCACCGAGACATCACACCGTGTCACCTCGGGTCGCGAGCTGGGCGGCCCGGATCGTCACCACTTCGGCCGTCTCCACGTCGATGTGAAGCTGTGCGCCGCTCCCGGCTACCGCGCTGTTCAAGTCCTCTCGAAGGCTCCGGAACGCCAGCGACAGGTCCACGGAGTCATCGCGGGCGGCGATCTCGGCCCGCTCGAGAACCTCGTCCATGCTGATGAGCCACGCGGTCCACTCGGGCGTCAGGGCACCGTCCTCGGCCAGGCCGGGCAGCATCGACAGGATGCGCGCGTGGCGGACCACGTCGTCGTAGGGACTGGTCGGCTCCTGTCGGAGACCGTTTCTTCTCGTCATCGACGGATACCGATCCGAAGGAGCCGGCCTCGTCTCAGCTGCGCCGGCCAGCGGCGCGATGTGCCGGCACCCTGCGTCCCTGACGGCTCGCCGAGAGGCGCTTGGGCAGGGGGCGACAGCTCACGACGATCGCGGCGAGGATGGCGACGACGAGCAGGACGGTCAACATGCGGGACCGGTACCCGTGCCCGTGGCAACTAATACTTTTGTAGGTCCGACTCAGGTGCAGCGGCGACCTGGACCCACGCGGTCTCAGGCGCGGGGCAGGCGCAGCTCGAACCGGGTCGGCGCACCGGCACTGACGAGGGTCAGCTCACCGCCGGCGCTGCGCGCCATCCGCCGGGCAATGCTCAGGCCGAGCCCGGCACCAGACCCTCCTGAGTAGGTCTTGCCCGGCTCGAACAGGTCCTGCGTGTCGCCAGCCACTCCGGGGCCGTCGTCCTCGACGAGCAGCACCACGTCGCCCGACGTCGACGGAACGCTCCGGATGCTGATGTGCCGGTCGGCGAAGCGCACGGCGTTCTCGACGACCGGCGCCAGAGCACGCACGGCGATCCGCGCCGGAGCAGCGATCCGCTGGTCGTCGACCTCGACGTCGACCTCGAACTGCTCGAGCTGCTCGAGCGGCACGGTGTCGAGCACGGTGCTGACGACGTCGGCGATCGAGGAGGACGCCGCGTCCATCACGGTCGCCTCCGACCGGGCCACCTCGAGCAGGGTGGTGATGGTGGAGGCCATCCGTCGCGCAGCCATGTCGATCTCCTCCAACGTCTCGCGTTGCGAGTGCGTCAGGTCGCTCTGCATCAGCGCGAGCTCGGCGGAGCCCTGCAGGGCCGTGAGCGGCGTCCGGAGCTCGTGGGCGAGCTCGGAGGTGAGCCGCTGCTCGGACCTGATGGCGGCCGACACCTTGTCGAGCAGCCCATCGAGGGTTGCCGCCAGGCCGGTGATCTCGTTCGTGGGGGTGCCCATGGCGAACCGTCGGGACAGGTCGCGCTCGCTCCAGTCGGCGGCGGTCCTGGCCATCTCGGACACCGGCTGCAGGGCTCGTGTGGTGACCCACGCGGCGATCGTGGCTGCCGCGGCGGTCGCCAGCGCGCCGGTCAACAGGCTGACGATCAGCGTATACCTCTCGGCGTCCTCGTGCGGCGCCAGACGCTCGGACACCACGACGACGGCGTCGACACCGTCGTGGGCGGTGAAGGGCACGGCGACCAGCTTGGTGCGCAAGCTCCGCTCGCAGTACCGCGCCAAGGCGGTGCTCATCGGTGCTGCCGTGCTGCCGATCGTCGTCGTGGTGGTCCTGCACGGTCAGGCAAGGCCGCCGAAGGACACGCTCTTCGACCGGTTCGCCACCGTGAACGGCTTCGCGCTCGCCCTCCTGATCCTGGGCTTCGCCGCGCAGTGGGTCCTGCCGCTGCTCGCTGCCGTCGTGGCCGGCGACATCTTCGCCAGCGAGGACCAGCACGGCACCTGGAAGACCGTCCTGACGCGCTCCACCAGCCGAGGTGGTCTCTTCGCCGCCAAGGCGATGGCCGCCCTCGAGTTCGCCGTCCTCGTCCTGGTCGTGCTGGCGGCCGTCACGATCGCCTCGAGCCTGCTCGTCGTCGGGCACCAGCCCCTGATCGGGCTCTCCGGCCAGAGCATCCCTGCGGCCGAGGCGCTGCGGCTCACGGCCCTGAGCTGGGCGAGCATGCTGCCTCCGATGCTCGGGTTCACCTGCTTCGCGATCCTGCTCTCGGTGTGGTCCCGCAATCCCGCCGTCGGGATCGCCCCCCCGTCGTCATCGGCATGGTCATGCAACTGGTCGGGGCCCTCGGTGGGGTCGAACCCACCCGACCCTTCCTGCTCACGACGCCGTTCGAGGCCTGGCACGGCCTGCTCGCCGATCCCGGCTTCGCCGGAACGCTGAGGGACGGGCTGGTCACCAGCGTCGTCTGGTGCGCCGTGTGTCTCGGCGCCGCCTTCGTCCTGCTCCGCCGACGCGACATCACCGGGGGCTGACTGCCGTGCGCCGAACCATCCTCTCCCTCTTGGCCGCTCTCGTCGCGGTCTTCGCGCTCGGCTCCGTCGTCGTCGCCACGAGCGACACCGGCAGCACCGTCACCCGACCGCGTCTCGAGCGCTCGCTCACCAACACCTTCGCCAACCTGTACGTGGACCAGGCGCACATCAAGGGCCGCGACACTCAGCCGCCTCGCTGCACGCCAAGGCCATGTGCGACAAGGCCGGCGCCGAGAACACAGACGTCGGCCCTGGTGGCGACTGGGTGTGCCTGGTGAACTGGACCGACCCTGAGGTCCCCATGCCGAACGAGGGGTACGGCAAGTTCGAGCTCAACGTGCACAGCAACGACTGCTACACCGCGAGCGGGCCCAGCAAGCTCACGGGCTTCGTGACCATGACCGACACCAGTGGGGCGAGGTCACCAACCCGGTGTTCGAGTTCGACGCATGCTTCGACCCCCGCGGCGACACGCGTCCACCGGCATCGTGTTCCCGTCGCTCCTCTCGTTCACCAGCACGACCATCACTCCTAACGGCGATCGCAAAGCCGGCCTCCAGCTGACCTGCGGCACCGGGGACAAGGGCTGCGCAGGCACGATCGTCGTGACGGCAGCACACCGGAAGCTCGGGACGATCCCCATCGACCTGGCGGAGGAGTCCTCTGCAACCCTGCCGCTCCCGTCAGCCGTCCCCGCCGGTGCCACCGAGGTCACCTTCGACGTGCACGTGACGACAGGTGCGGGCCCCACCAGCCTGGTTACCCTCCCAGTGGGGGGCGCGTGAGCAGCCAGGGGCATCTGCCTGGATGTCGGAGTCCTGTGCTTGGCGTCGTCCCCATGAGCCATCGAGGAGGGCACCCATGACCCGGCCAGGAGCCGCCGTCCGCCCTACCGACCGCGCATCCGAGCGCCGGTGCGGTGAAGATTTGGCCACGCCGATGAGACTCGGAACCACCGGAACAACCGCGCCGAGCTGGTGGTGAAGACGAGGTGCGGCAGCCATCCGCCGTTGGAAGGGCTGTCCGCGAAAACGGTGCCGATGCTGCCGAGGAGTCGCTGCGCCGGGTCGGCACCGACTACATCGACCTGTGCTCGGTGCACTACCAGGACGACGAGATCGCCTTCGAGCACGATGTCACGGCCGCCGCGATCGCCTTCGAGCACGATGTCAAGGCGCCGCGATCGCCTTCGAGCACGATGTCAAGGCCGCCGCGATCGCCAGGGCCTGGCTGATGCACCGTCCAACGGTGACAGCACCGTTGGTCTCTGCCACGTCGAGTGGGCAGCTCGACGACCTCTTGGCCGCGACAGCCGTCGCACTGGACACGGGGCAGGTCGTCCGTCTCGACAGTGCGTCCTACCAGCTCGCCTAGTCCGCGGTTCTCCTCGGACCGCAAAACGTCGAAGAGGTGGCGCGCCTCGAGGGCTGCCTCGGAGCCCGCGACTACCAGGCGACATTCGGCCCCAGCCACACTCTGTCTCGGCCGACCTCGACCGAGTTACGGGCGACGCAAAAGCAATCACGACAGCCCTTGACAGGGGATGAATATAGCCGCTTATATAACGCATGTGATCTAGAAGGATGCGCAGCGTCTCGCGGCGGCGAACGGCACCGAACCGTAGTCAACCGTGAGCAGGATCAAGTGACGGTGGGCTCCGCAGTCATTCGATCCGCAGGACCTTTCGGAAGGGGCGCAGGCTCGCTCCGAGGTCGTCGAAACCCCCTGCCAGATCGCCCCGACGACGGGGAACCCATCAACTCTCACAGAGTGGAAGCGACCGCAACTATGCTCATCACAACCTTCAGGAATGGGACCAAGTCCTTTCGTGGGCCGGCTCGCCGGACCAGGCGCGCAAGCGTGAGCGCTCTGTGCGTCGGGGCTCTCGCACTCTGTGCTGCTTGCGGCAGCGGCAGTGCCAGCACCGGCGACGATGACGGTTCCGAGACGGTGAAGTACGCCGTCACGTCCCCGCTGGTGCCGCCGCAGCTTCCCCCCTACGTCGGCCCTCTCGTGACGGGCGAGGACTTCGGTCTGAGCACGGACCGTGACAACCTCCAGGTCCTCAACGACACTCCGTCGGCGCTCCAGCTGCTCCTGTCCGGAAAGATCTCGGCGACGTCGGCGGCGTTCATCGGATTCCTGAAGGCGCGCGAGACGCAGGACCAGCTGCGCACCTTCTGCCCGGTCCAGGGCACCACCAGCGGGCAGATCGTGAGCGTCAACGCGGACGTCACCACGATCGACGACCTCTTCGACTCGTCGGTGCGCGTTCTCGTCGAGAGCCCCGGCGGCCCGAACGACTACTTCATGAGCCTGGCGATGCAGGCGGCCGGTCTGGACAAGACCAGTGAAGACCTGCCCAACACCACGATCGTCGAGGACCAGGAGCAGCGGCTGTCCGCGCTGCTCGCGGGCAACGCCGACGTGGGCGCGGTGTGGGACTACGACGTGCCCAAGCTCCAGGACAAGTTCGGTGCGGACAACGTGACGGTGCTGTCCTCCTTCACCGACTCGCCGACCGTCTACCTCTCCTTCGTCTCCACTGAGAAGTGGCTCGAGGACAACCCCGACACCGCGGCCAAGTTCTGTGCCTCGGTGCTCGAGGCCAACGGCAGGATCTCCGCCGACCTCGACCTCTACAAGCAGACCGTCAGCGAGTACGCCACGGGTGAGCCGACCGACGAGATCGTCGAAGCCGTGTGGAACACCGCGCACGAGACGCCGGCCATGTGGCCGAGCACGGGTGGTCTCGAGCAGGACATCGTCGAGCCCGTGATCGACTACGCCATCGAGAGCGGGCTGATCGCGACGGAGCTGACCTACGATGACGTCATCGCCGAGCAGCCCTACCTGGACGCGCTCGAACTGCTGGACAGCAAGTAGGGCCAGTCCGTCACGACACAGGGCTGGACCGCGCACCGAGGACCAGAAGGGCCAGAACGCATGACCGCAGGCGGACAGACGGGCCAGAGCACTGTCCAACCGGTGGTGCACGGAGGGTCGGCGGCTGGTGGTGAGGCGCAGCGCGAGGACAAGGCGCTCGACTGCGTTGAGCTACGTGGAGTCGGCAAGACGTTCACGCACGGTCGCGAGAGTCGCCAGATCCTCGCCGACGTCAACTTCACCGTCCGGCAAGGTGAGTTCTGCGCGATTGTTGGCGCCAGTGGCTGCGGCAAGTCGTCGATCCTCCGGGTGATCGACGGCTTGCTCGAGCCCGACACCGGCTCGGTCCGGGTGAACGGGCGGGACGTCTCCGGTCCGAGTGCCGACATCGGGATGGTCTTCCAGCAGTTCAACCTGCTGCCCTGGAAGACCGTCCAGGAGAACATCATGTTCGGACTGGACAGCCTGAAGCTTCCCAAGGCGGTCAAGCGCGAACGGTGCCAGCACTGGATGTCGGTCGTGGGCCTGGCCGAGTGGTCCGGGCACTATCCGCACCAGCTTTCCGGCGGCATGCAGCAGCGCGTTAGCCTGGCACGCACGATGGCCAGGGAGCCGTCGGTCGTCTTGATGGACGAGCCCTTCGGGGCGCTGGACGCTCTCACCCGGCGCTTCCTCCAGCAGGAGGTCGTGCGGCTGTGGCAGGAGGGGGAGCGGACCGGGATCCTGGTCACCCACGACATCGAGGAAGGGCTTCTGCTCGCAGACCGAATCTTCGTGATGAGCGCGAACCCTGGCAGGATCGCGGCGACGGTCGAGGTTCCGTTCGAGCACCCGCGGGACGAGGCGCTCCAGGCGACCGCGGAGTTCGCCGAGATGAAGGAGCACATCTGGCACCTGCTGACCGCGGAGATCTCGAAGGCCAGCTCCTACGTGCGGTCGAGGAGCGGGCCTGCATGACGACCAGCGATGCCAGCCAGGTCACGTCGCGGCGGGTGGCGCCTCGGTCGAGCACCAGGTCTCGGGGCCGGGACCCGTCGACCATGGTGTGGGCGCTGCGGATCGCCGTCATCCTCCTGGTCCTTGCCGCCTGGCAGGCCACCGCCGCCTCGGTCGGCGCGGACCTGCTGCCCACCGTCCAGTCCGTGGTCGTCGACGGCATCCCGCCCCTGGTCACGGAGGGATACGCAGTCGAGTTCGGTCACACGTTGGGCCGGATGATGATCGGCTTCGTCATCGCCTGCACCATCGCCTTGCCAGCGGGCGCACTCATGGGGGCATCGAAGGTCTGGAACGACGTCCTCACCCCCTACGCCTACGGGATCTACATGGCGCCCCGCCCGGCGCTGCTGCCCCTGCTGATCCTGACCTTCGGCGTGGGGGCGACGTTCGGCTTCGTCATGGTCCTGCTGTTCGCCGTGTTCTTCCCGCTGATCAACACCGCCAAGGGCGCCTCGGAGGTCGTCAACGGGCCGCTGTACGAGATGGCGAGGTCGCTGCAGATCTCACGGATCAGGGTGCTCCTTTTCGTGCTGATCCCCGGGTCCCTCCCTTACGTGCTCGCTGGAATCCGACTGGGACTCGGCATGGCGTTCAACGGCATCCTGCTCGCCGAGCTGTGGACGGCCTACTCCACTGGCGGTCTCCTCGAGGCGATGGTCTCCTACGGCCAGCTGCCCGAGTACTTCGCGCTGGCCGGGCTCATCGGCCTGACCGCCGTGGCGTCGTACTCGCTGCTCGGCGTCTTTGAGCGGCGGGTCCGGCGGCATCGTGGCATGGCGGTGACTGGTTCGTTCGGGGAGGCGTCGTGAGCGCGATGGGCTCGGTCGCGACGCGGCTCGCCTCAGGACGCCTATGGCGCATCGCCGCGGCGATCGTCGTCTTCTTCATCGCGTGGGAGCTCTACGGCCGCACCGGCCGTGCCCTGGCGGTGCCGCCGTTCACCGAGGTCGCCTCCGAGCTGAGGGCCGTGCTGGCCTCTGGGGAGCTGGTCGGCCCGACCCTGGGCACGGCCGCGGTCGCCCTGCTCGGCTTCCTCATCGCGGGCGTTCTCGGGTCGGTCCTCGGACTCCTGATCGGCCTGTCCTCGACGTTCCGTCAGGTCGTGGGCCCCTGGGTGAATGCCGCCTACGCGACGCCGATGACCATGTTCATCCCGATCATCGGCATGTACTTCGGACTCGGCATGGGCTCGCAGGTGTTCCTGGTCGTCACGTTCTGCATCTTCAGCGTCCTGATGAACACCGCCGAGGGCGTTCAGGCGGTGCCGACCCAGTACTTCGAGCTGGCGAGGACGATCGGCATCTCAAAGCCGGCGGCCGTTCTCCGGATCGTCATCCCGTTCGCGCTCCCGTACGCCTTCGTCGGGTTGCGGATCAGCGTCGCCAGCGCCTTCGCCGGCGCGATCACGGCAGAGCTGCTGCTGGCGACCGATGACCTCGGCCTGATGATGATGACGGCCAGTGGGAACTTCCAGTTCGTGAAGCTCGCCGCGTTGACGTTCTACGTGGCGCTCCTCGGGTTCGTCGCTGTCGGCCTGGTCTACGCCCTCGAGCGGTGGGTTGCCGGCCGGCTGCGGCCCAGCAGCTGACCCACCCGCTCGAGCGTGGCCGATCTTCGTCGCCGCGAACCACGGCGCGACCCGTGGTCAGCGGTCGATCGCGGCGAAGCGGGCGATGGTCAGGGCCATCACGTACCCCATGGCGACCAGGCACCAGCCCACCGCGTAGCCATCGGCCCGGTCGACGAGGAGACCGAAACTCAAGGGCCCGACCGCGAACCCGAGGTACTGCGCTAGCGCCTGGTAGCCAGAGGCTGCGGCCACCTGCTCGGGACGCACGATGGTGATCAGCGCGTGGATGATCACCACGTTGGCCGCGATGGCGCCGGCGGCGTGCACGACGACACCGGTCCACAGGACGACCGGATTCCCGGTCGCGTTCGCGAGCCCGAAGATTCCGGCAGCGAGCAACGACGTGCCGGCCAGGATTCGCAAGGACGACGACGCGGGGCGGGCGCCGTCCGACGCACGCCCCCAACCGATCCGGCTCGCGATCCCGAGCAGGCCGATCAGCGTCATGGTGGACCCGGCGACCGCGGAGGTCAGCCCGATCCGATCGGTCGCGAACAGGGGGAGGTACACGTTGGAGGCCTGCACCGCGATGGCGACGAAGAACGAGTACGCGAAGAGCCACCAGGCCGCGCGCGGGAGTCCGCGCGGACCTACGCTGACCACGGTGGGCGGACCATGGGTACGCCGTAGTCCGAGTGTCAGCACCAACCCCAGCAGGCAAATCGGCACCGTGGCCAGCGCGGCCGCGCGCCACGACACCAGCAGTGCCGCGAGCGCCACGATCCCCGCGCACAGCTGTCCCATCTGTACGCCGGCCTGCTTGACCCCCATCAGCGAGCCTCGCCTCCGGACCGGCGTCGTCGACATCAGCAGGTTCGTGACGGGGTTCGACATCGACTGCACCACGCCCGACAGGAACGCGGCACTGCACAACCACCACCACGATCGGGCGCCGCCGATCAACGCTAAGGCGATCGCGGCGAGGCCGAAGAGGATCAACAGCACCGTGGTGGGGTGCAGCCACCTGAGAACCGGACCGGCCATCAGGCACAGCGGGGCGGCCGCCAGGTAGGCGACCGTGGCGAGGATGCCCAGCTGCACACGCTGCACGCTCAGGTCCACCACGAGCTCGGGTGCCAGCGAGCTCAGGGTGAAGATGACGAGTGGTCCCACACCCATCGCCAGGGTGAGGACGACACCGAGCCGAAGCTGACCGGCGCCCTGGTGCGCACCGGCGTTCACACGATCGAGAACTCCTCGTTGGCAGCCCGGAACGCGCCGACCGCGGCCTCGAGGTCCGCCCGGCTGTGGTCGGCGGAGATCTGGACGCGGATCCGGGCCTCACCTCGCGGCACCACCGGGTAGGAGAACGCGACGACCAGGACCCCGGCCTGTCGGATCCGAGTGGCGAGCTGCGCCGCTCGCTCTTCCTCGCCGACCATGACCGCGACGATCGCGTGGTCGCCCGACAGGACCTTGAACCCCGCGGAGGCGATCGCCTCCCGGAACCACACGACGTTCTCGTGCAGCCGTCGGACCAGCTCCGGGCTGTGGGTGAGAACGTCGATGGCCGCTCGAGCGCTGCCGACCACTGCGGGGGCGAGTGCGTTGGAGAACAGGTACGGGCGGGCGGTCTGCCGCAGCAGGTCGACGACGGTCCGGGAGCCGACGACGTAGCCGCCGGAGGCACCGCCCAGGGCCTTGCCGAAGGTTCCGGTCTGGATCGCCACCCGGGGCTGGGCGCCGTACAGGTCGACCGTGCCGAACCCCTTCGCGCCCACGACCCCCACTCCGTGGGAGTCGTCCACCACGACCACCGCCCCGAACTCCTCGGCGACATCGAGTATCTGGGGGAGCGGCGCGAGGTGGCCCTCCATGCTGAAGACCCCGTCGGTGACCACGAAGAGCTGATGCGCTTCGTCGCGGGCCTGTCCAAGACGGTGGCGCAGGTCCGCCACGTCACCGTGCCGGTAGACCGAGCGACGAGCCCGGGAGAGTCGGATGCCGTCGATGATACTGGCGTGGTTCAGCTCGTCGCTGATGATGACGTCGTGCTCGGTCGCGATCCCGGCGAAGAGGCCGGTGTTGGCGTCGAAGCATGAACCGAAGAGGATGGCGTCGTCGTAGCCCAGCAGCCCGGCCACGTCCTGCTCCAAGGCCCGGTGCTCGTCCTGCGTGCCGCAGATGAACCGCACGGAGGCCAGGCCGACACCGCGCTCCTGCAATCCGCGCCGTGCGCCTTCGACGACGGCCGGGTGGGAGGCCAGGCCGAGGTAGTTGTTGGCGCAGAAGTTGCGCATCGGCCCGGCGACCGTGGTCACGGTCGACGACTGCGGACCCTCCATAATGATCTCGTGCTTGTAGGTGCCGGCGGCACGCAGCTGGTGCAGCCGCTCGTTGATGCTGGCATCGAAGCGTTCGGCACTCGACGTCATTGCTGTCCTCGTCCTGTCAGGGTCTTATGACGGCGCTGAGCTCGATCTCGACCGGGGCGTCGAACGGCAGGGAGGTGATCCCCACCGAGGCCCGCACGTGTCCGGCGCCCGCGTCCCCGAACAGGTCGCCCAGCAGGTCCGAGGCCCCGTTCGTCACCAGGTGGTGCTGGCCGAAGTCTGGCGTCGCCACGACGTAGCCGCGCAGCCGCACGATCCGCACGATCCTCTCGAGTCCGCCGATGGTGTCGGCCAGCGACGACAAGGCGTTCACCGTCGCGATCTCGGCGGCCCGGACCGCGGCGGCGAGATCGATGCCATCGCCCAGCCGGCCCGTGACTGCGACCACGTCGCCGGTGAAGGGCAGGTGGCCGGCGGTCTCGGCTACGTCGCCGTGGACGAACGCCGCCACGTAGTGCCCTGGCGGAACTGGTGCGGCCGGCCAGGTGAGACCTCGCCCCTCGAGCCGCCGCAGCACCTCGGCCGGGTCGATCACAGGACCCACCGTCCACCGACCGGACCCGCGCCAGGGAGCGGGAAGTTCATGGCGACGTACCACGGGAACGACTGGTGGGACCAGGCGTAAAGGGCGTTTCCGTAGCGCAGCAGCTGCTCCAGCACCTCCTGGATCGATGCCGCGTCGTCCTGGTTGGACAAGACCTCGTGGAACTCCTGCGCAAAGCTCGAGAGCTCGATCCACCCGTGGTACCCCAGGGTGAAGTGGTACTTGGTGCCCACCACGTCGTACGCCGTGCGAGCCGTCGCGACGCCGTCTCGCAGGAGCGCGGCGTAGATCGGGTAGAGCGTGTTGATGACGAAGTCGCGGACCAGGCCGTGGGCGGCGTCCCACACCGAGAAGTACTGTCCGAAGCTGCCGGCGTCGGGCACCTGGCCGGTCCTCAGCCGCGCCACGTCCTGGGGCTCGTCTAGCTGGATGGCGTCGGCGGCGTCGGACATCCGCTGAGCGACCTCGCTCTGCAATGGCGCGGGGGAGGGCGGCGCGTCTGGGCCGTCGGGCGCGGAGAAGTGCACGCTCAGCGGCTGCTTGAGCCAGAACAGGTTGTCCCACACCCGGCGTCCTACCTCGGGCAGCATTGGCAGGTCGTCCTCGTGCACCTGACCGAGCACCGCTTGCTTGGCCGGCTCCAGCCCCGGTCCGTACTGGATGGAGATCTTGCTCCCCGTGCCCTGGGACAACCGGATCCTCCCGATCGGCGCGTCGACGATGGACTCCATCGCCGGCGTGGGCGCCTTGCTGAGGTAAGGCAGCCACA
This sequence comes from Nocardioides bigeumensis, assembly GCF_039531755.1. Lineage (NCBI taxonomy): Bacteria > Bacillati > Actinomycetota > Actinomycetes > Propionibacteriales > Nocardioidaceae > Nocardioides > Nocardioides bigeumensis. The sequence goes on along the minus strand of NZ_BAAAQQ010000001.1, from coordinate 140,678 downwards.
TCGTGACCGAGCTCCCGGACACCACCGGGTGCGACTGCACGACCCCAAACGGCATCGCCGAGCTGAACTCTGCGACCAGCTCCGGGCTCTCGGACTCGGCAAGGGTGGCCCGGACGCTGCGGTCGAGCTCCGGCCAGGTGATGGTGATGTCGGCTCCCACGACTCCTCGCCTCAGGCCGGCTCGAGCCCGAGCAGCACGCGCGGTGTCTGCCGGGTCATCGTCACGATGTCGTCCTCGGGGATGCCGACCGCCTTGGCGGCGTTGAGGAAGGAGCGCAGCGCCTCGGTGGGCGAGGAGTTGTGGATCTGACCGCAGTCGCTGGAGATCACGACCTGGCTCGCACCCACCTTCTCCACCAGGCTGGCGACGTCCTCGAGCATCATCCCGCCGCCGTCGTTGCGCAGCAGGTAGTGCTCTAGCGGGAAGGACACCGAGGCCGAGACCTCCAGGAAGGCGCCCTGGGCGGCCATCTCGAGCAGGAAGTCCTCCGACTTGTCCAGGAAGTAGACGTGGGTGAGGAGGCAGCGCACGCCCTGAACGGCACACTCGGCCACGAGGGCGCGCACATCGGCCGGGCCCAAGTGGCCGGTCGCGATGGTCACGTCGGCCTTCGCCGCCTGCTCGATGATCGAGCGCATCTCGGCGCGCAGGCTGCCGTCGGCGGCCAGGCAGCTGATCCCCGGAGAGGCGAGCTCTGGTGCGAGGGTCATGTGGCCGACGCCATACGTGCCCTTTCCGAAGTGGTCGACGTGGTGCGCCGCGTGCATCGTCGGTCCCCAGATCATGCGGGCGCCCTGCTGGAGCGCCGCACCCGCGGCCCGGGGGTTGAACCCGCCGACGAACTCGTTGAGCACCAGGCCGCCGTACAGGTCGATCCCGTCGACGACCTTGCTCGCGTAGTAGGCGCGGGTCACGGTCGACTCGTGGTGCGCCTTCAGCAGGAGTCCGGCCATGCCGACGTTACGGGCTGCCTCCGCCATCGTGATCGCGTCCCCCACGCGTGCGAACAGCTCGGGCGCTGCGTGCACGTGCAGGTCGATGACGCCTTCCAGGGTCAGCACGGCGCTCCCTCGATCCACTGACCGGCTCTGGCAACCGCAGGACGTCTCTCCGACACAGATTCCTCCGCAGGACTCGCGTAGTGGGGCCGGCGCGCTGGTCACACGACCGTGCGCCAGACCCTAAGGGGGTGGTTTAGATAGGTCAAGTTATGAATCTGTCGCGCTGAGTTGCTGGCCTCAACACAGGCCGCGTCGTGCCGCTCGGCGCCGTTGACCACGCCGATGCATAATGCCTAGTATGCATATCGCGTGCCGGTCGGCACGGCCGAACGTCTTGAGAACTCCTGGAGGAACCCGTGTCGGAGAAGCACGCGGAAGTGGGCGGCGCAGGACTCGTGGGGCTGTCGACGGCGTTGCTGCTCAGGAGGGCGGGGTGGTCCGTCACGGTGCACGAGGAGGCCGACGCCGTCCGGGAGATCGGTGCCGGCATATCGCTCCATCAGGGTGCGTGCTCGGTGTTCGAGCACCTCGGGCTCATGGACCGCATCCTCGCTGCGGGCGTCGACCTCGACGCCTCGCAAGCGCTCTCCCACACAGGCGAGGTGCTGGCTGACCGTGCGCTGGCCGGCGCGTACCGACAGCTCGCCATTCGGCGCCAGGTGCTGATCAAGATGCTGGCCGACGAGGCCGACGCACAAGGGGTCGAGGTCCTCACGAACTCGCGGGTCACCGGGGCGACAGCCGACGGCGTCCTGCTGCTCGCCGGGGGGAAGTCGCGCAACGCAGACCTGGTGGTCGGCGCCGACGGGTTCCACTCCGCGGTTCGGGAGTCCGTGGGGCTGACGGACAAGAAGGTCCAGCGCAGCAATGGCGCGACGCGACTGCTGATCGACTACGACAAGGCATCGGGCCGCACGGTTCTGGAGGAGTGGTGGGGGCCGGCAACCCGGATGGGCATCATCCCCATCGGTGGCGGGCAGACCTACGTGTACATGAGCTCCCGCGAGTCCGATCGCCGTGCCACCCAGGTGCCGATCGACCCGGACTACTGGGGCGGGCTCTTCCCGGCCGTCGACAAGGAGATCTTCCAGCTGCTGTCGCAGGTCCAGGATGCGCGTCACGACCGCTACCCCTACGTCAAGCCCAAGGCGTGGTCCAAGGGCCGGGTGGCGATCGTCGGTGATGCCCTCAATGCCGTTCCGCCGTCGCTCGGCCTGGGCGCGACGCTCGGACTGCGCAATGCCCGGCTCATGGTCGATGCCCTCGGGGTGCACGACAGCGTTCCCGACGCGCTGCGCGCCTGGGAGGCCACCGCGCGTCCGGACACCGAGTGGATCCAGCGGTGGTCGCTGTTCCGTGAGCGGCTCTCGCACAACCTGCCGGCGCCACTGGCCCGGGTGCGATCGAAGCTGCTCCAGCGCTCCAACGGCTTCCGCGGCTGGGGCAATCGCGGACGAAACTTCGACGAGCAGCTCATCACCGGCGCGAGGCGGTAGGTCGCCGGCAACCAGCTCTTGAGCACGAAGGCATGGGCCTGTGCAGCCAAGGCGGCTCCACCTTCCGCGGGCCCTGATATAAAGGAATGTGGTTGTGAAGCGGTCTCGCGAGGAGATTGCCGACAGCATTCGTGAGTTCATGATCGCGATGCTGCACGCGGCGCCGCAAGAGGGTCTGAGCCTCTCAGCCGCTGCGGTGCTGGGCGTCCTGTACGAGGTGGGACCACAGCGGATCACAACTCTGGCGGCGAGCAACGCCGTCACGCAGCCGGCGATGACCGCCCTGGTCAACCGGCTCGAGTCGACCGGTCTCGTCCTGCGCGTCGTGGACCCAGTCGACTCCCGCGCCCGGCTGGTGACCATCACCGAGAAGGGCATCCGCACCCTGCTCGAGCGTCGTGGCCGCCAGAACGCCGCGATCGCGGTCACCATCGACGCTTTGGACGCTGCCCAGGCCGCACTGCTCCTCCAGCTCGTGCCGACGCTGCGCGAGATGAGCGGACGGATGAAGTCCTAGTCGCCGGTCAGTCTCGGAGTCGGCGAGGCTCGTCGGCCTTGGACCAATGCATAACTCACGCTATGCTAATCGGGATGGGCCGGATGCACAGGGGTGGACGGCTCGTGGGCACATTACCGATTTCTTCGCGATGGAGTGGTGGCGCTGATGCCGGTCGTTGATGTTGGTTCGGTCCAGGAGGCCGTCGGGGCGCTCAGCGCCGATCGTGACGGACGTCGACTGATCGGCGGCGGCACCGGCCTGATGCTGATGGCCCGGTCCGGTTTCTTCGTACCGGAGACGCTCGTGAGCTTGAGGAGAGCGGACGACACCGAACTGCTCGATATCCGGCTCACTGGCGACGTCCTGAGGATCGGTGCCCTGTGCACCCTGCGAGACCTTGAGCTCGACCCGGCCGTGCGTCGCCACCTGCCGACCCTCGCGGGCGTCCTCCGCCGGATCTCGAGCGTGCGGACGCGCAACGTCGCGACCATCGCGGGGTGCCTGGCTCACGGGGACCCGAAGATGGACCTGCCGACGTACCTCATGGCCCTGGGGGCCGAGCTCGTGGTGGCGTCCACTGCCGGCCGCAGGAGGATCGCGTTGCGCGACTTCTTCGTCGGCTACTACGAGACCGTGCTCGACTCGACCGACGTGATCGTCGCGGTCGAGGTTCCGACGGTCCAGCCCGGACAGTTCACCGAGTACCGCAAGTTCACGGGGACCCTGGTCGAGGACTGGCCACTGGTATCGCTGTGCCTGAACGTCGACGAGGTCGACGGTGCCATCGACCGGGCCGCGGTCACCGTGGGCGCGCTCGGCTCGAAGATCAAGCGACTCCCACAGCTCGAGGAGTGGCTCCTGGGCCAGGAGCGACCCGAGATCACCACCGAGCGCAACCTCGAGGAGCTCCGCGAGGTCGCCCACTCCGAGGTCGAGGCGAAGGACGACAACCTCGCCTCGGGGGACTACAAACGAAAGGTCTTCCAGGTGGAGCTTGTCCGAGCGGTCCGCAAGTGGGCCGTCACCCCGCCGAGAGCGGGCTTTCGATGACCGCGCAGCAGCTGCGCCGGGACTGGACGTCCCACGCGTGGGAACGAGCGATCGGTAACATCCGCTACACCGACGACGACGTGCCGCGGGGCATGACGTACGCCGCCCTGGTGCGGGCCAGGATCGCGCACGGCCAGATCACGAGCGTGGAGCGCGAGCTGGCCCGCGACGTCCCTGGTGTCCTGGGTGTCTTCACCTTCGAGGACCTCATGACCGTCGCCCGCGACGGCTACCACGGCACCGGGTATCGGGACCAGCCCATGATCAGCGACGGCGTCGTGCGTCACTTCGGTGAGCCGGTAGCCGTGGTCGTGGCGACCGACCAGCGGATCGCCGAGTACGCCGCCGGCCTCGTCGACGTCGACTACGCGCCGCTCCCGGTGGTGCTGGGCGATCGTGAGGCCCTGGCGAACCCCGAGGCGCTGCACCGCGACGTCGTGCCGTCGGCGGACTTCGTCGACCTCAAGGGGCTCAAGCCGCTGGCGGAGAACCCCAACATCTACGTCCGGTCGATCCTGCGCACCGGCGACTTCGACGCTGTGGCGAAGAGCGCTGCGCACGTCTTCGAGCACAGCTTCTCCACGGCGTCCGCGTCTGCGGCTCCCCTCGAGACGGTGTCGTCGTACGCGATCCCGAACCGCGACGGCAGCGTCGAGATGCTCACGCAGACGCAGATGCCGTCGTACGTCCGGGTACAGCTCGCGCGGATGTTCGGCATGAGCGAGTCGCGCATCCGAGTCCGGCACGCTCCGCTCGGTGGCGGGTTCGGCTTCAAGATCTATGCGCGCACCGAGCCGATCGTGATGGCCTGCGCCTTGCTCGTCGGTTGCCCCGTCGGCATCAAGTTCTCGATGGAGGAGCAGTTCTACCTGCCCCACCGGCGAGGAACGACGACCACCATCTCCTCGGCGGTCGACGAGGACGGGAAGATCCTCGCGCGTCGTTGCTTCATCATCTGGAACGGCGGCGCGTACGCCGACGTCGGGCCGCGCATGGTCAAGAAGGGCGGCAACGTCGCGGCGGGGCCGTACGAGATCCCCGTGGTCGACATCGAGAGCGTCGGCGTCTACAGCAACCGGGTCCCGGGCGGCGCCATCCGGGGCTTCGGCATCCCGCAGATCGTGTGGGCCTACGAGACGCACGGGGACATCATCGCCGACTCGCTGGGGCTGGACCCCATCACGTTCCGGCGCCGCAACCTGATGAGGCGCAACGCGGTGCACCACACCGGGACCCCGCTGGGCCCCTGCGACCCGAGCATGGTCTTCGAACGGATGGTCGAGGAGCTGCAATCGCGACCGCTGGTCGTGCCGGAGGACCCCGAGCTCAAGGCCGGACGCGGGCTGGCCATCGCGCTCAAGGCGGTGATGGGCCCGACCACGTCCACGGTCAAGATCACGCTGAATCCCGACGCGAGTGCCACGGTCCACTGCGGCACGGTCGAGATGGGGCAGGGGTCGACCATCGCGATCGAGCAGATGGTCGCCGACGAGCTGAACCTCTCCCTCGAGGAGGTGAAGGTGGTCTCGGGTGACACCGACTCGGTGCCCTGGGACATGGGGACGGCCGGCTCCCGCTCGACGAACCACATGCACAAGGCCATCGGGCAGGCCGCGGATGACCTCCGCACCCAGCTGCGTTCGCTCTCCGCCGCGATGGACACCGAGTCCCAGATCCCCGACGACGTCGATCCGTTCAAGGTCACGGGCGGCGTCATCGAGTACCTGCGTGCCGGGTTCGGTCCGATGGGCGCGACCCTGACAGGCGTGGGCGCGTTCACCCCCGACTACATCCCGCCCGACATCAACGGCCAGTCCGAGCGGATCACGGAGTTCTGGATGTGCGCGGCCACGGCGGTCGACGTGGTCGTCGACTCTCTGACGGGCGTGGTTCGCATCGACCAGATGCTGACGATCTCCGACGTGGGCAAGGCGATCAACCCCGAGTCGGTTCGGACCCAGCTCTCCGGCGCCTCGATCATGATGGCCAGCATCTCGCTCTCCGAGGAGATCAGGTACGACGACGACGGCCAGCTGCTGAACCCCGGACTGGCGCTGTACCGGATCTTCGGGTTCGAGGACAGCCCGAAGACCGTGTATGCCGACATGGTGCGAGACGAGGGCGACGAGGTGCCCCGGGGCGTTGGCGAGTCGGGAACCTTCGGTGTCGCGCCCGCGATCGCCTCGGCGATCCACGACGCCGTCGGCGTGTGGATGACCGATCTGCCGATCAAGCCGGAGAACGTGCTGAAAGCGATCGAGGAGGCGACAGGTGATTGACGGCCGCCAGGAGATGGTCCGCTTCGAGCTGAACGGGGTCCCTGTCGAGATCGGCGTGGTCATGGACGAACCGCTGTCCCAGGTGCTGCGGCGGCTCGGCGAGGCCACGGTGCGTGAGAGCTGCGCGGTGGGTCTCTGCGGCTGCTGCACCGCGCTGGTTGACGGCAAGTCGGTCTCGACCTGCCTGTACTGGGCCGTGATGGCCGATGGGACCCACGTCGAGACGCTCGACGGCCTCGGTTCCGACCAGCGTGTAGCTGCCCTGCAGGGTTCGATCGCCGAACGGGGTGCCGCGCAGTGTGGCTACTGCACTCCCGGAATGGTGCTGACCGCGCTCGAGCTGTTCGACGCGGGCCCGCAGTCCACGCAGGAGATCGCCGCGCACATGAACGGCAATCTCTGTCGCTGCGCCTGCTACCCGGAGATGACGTGCGCCATCAAGGACGCGCTTATGACGGCCGGCGACGGATCTGCCACGTGAGCCGGGCGCCTCACGTCAACCCAACGTCATTCGAGGAGTGGAATGCAACTAAAGCATAGGTTCGCGGTGCCGGCGAAGATCGACGAGACGTGGGCCGCCTTGAACGATCTCGAGCGGGTGGCGTTGTGCTTCCCGGGAGCGTCGATGGACTCGGTCGAGGGCGACACCTTCGCCGGGACGGTTCGTCTCAAGGTCGGGCCCATCGTCATGAGGTACGTCGGCTCGGGCGCCTTCGCGTCCCGCGACGCCGAGAACTACCGAGCCTCGGTGGTCGCGAAGGGACGCGACCGCAGCGGCAACGGCACGGCCAACGTGAACGTCGCCATGTCGCTTGCGCCGCAGCCCGACGGCACCGAGGTCGAGGTCGTCACCGACCTCGCCATCAGCGGACGTGCAGCCCAGTTCGGCAGCAGCGTCATCACAGAGGTGTCCGACCGCCTGCTGCTCGAGTTCGTCGACCGCCTCTCCGAGCAGCTGGGTGGTCACTCCGGGTCGAATGCCGGCTCGGGCGGCGTCGCGGGCGCCGACGCCACCCAGGGCCCCGAGCCCGGAACTGGTAGCGCTGGTAGGGCACAGTCAGTCGAGACGCTTGATTTCGGGAAGCTCTTGGGGCCTGCGCTGGCCAAGCGCTTCGCCCCGCCGGCAGCCGTGGTGCTCCTGCTCATCGGCGTCTTCCTCTGGACCCGGCGCCGCCCTGCCGCCTGACGGTGTGGGTCGTGTCGCACCCATCACCGACCCGCCGCGCCACCCACAACTGGAGAGCCGCTCCAACGCGCAATGGCGGCTGACGCTGCAGAGCGCCGAGGCGCAAGCGTGCAGCTCAGCCGCCGTTTTGGCGACTTTCGAGCGGGAGCCTTGCGGAAATCTCGGCCGGGGACTGCAGCGGCCGCGGCTTGAGGGGTCAAGTAGCGCGTATCACGTGGAGTGGCGGTTGGCTATCGGGAGCCGCGAAGTCTTGGTCGGTGACGGTAAGGTCAGTCGCTTCTCTTGGGCCCCTCCAGTCCAGACAGACGACGGTCGCGTCGTCGGTGAGGCTCGTGTCGCCAGGATGGTCGATCAGCGCGTCGATGATTGCTCTCACCACGCGCGTCGGTGGTTGGGCGGCGGTTCTGTCGAGAATCACACTCAGCTGTTCGTGCGGTTGAGATCCGCTGTGTCTTGACAGAGCTTTGGTGACTCCGTCCGACATGAGCAGTAGGCGGTCGTTGGTGACTAGGCCGAACGACCGGGTCCCGTACTCGCTGCCCTCGAAATTCCTGGAGGGATCTGTTCGGTGAGCTCGACCGACTGTTGGGTGCCATTCCGCAGCGACATGAGATCCGGTGAGCCGGCTTTGACGACGGTTGCCCGGCCGGTGGCGATGTCGACGCTCATGAGCAGGGTAGCGACGGAGTGGGCGCCGCGGTGGTGGGCGTAGATGGCTTGATCGGTCAGGCACGCCTGGTCGACGATTCCCAATCCGGCGCGACGAGCGTTGCGAGCTGCTGTGACTGCAAGTGTGGTGAGCGGTGGCGTGGTCCGTGCGTGATTTGCTGCGTCGGTGATGCTGACCAACAGATGGTCCTCGTTCTCGGACCAGTCGAAGTTGTCAGCGTAGACGGCTAGGCGGGTTCGAGGTGGCCGGCGATCTGATATTCCGGAGCGATGCGCCCGCGAGCAGGCAGAAGTTGCCACTGCAGTTCGGCTGCGAGGGTCATGCGTTCTGATCGAGCAGCGCGGTGGAGGAGGTCTGTCTGGTTGCTGGTCGCGTTGAGCGCGTAGCCGACCAGGGTGGCCAGATCGGTGAGCTGATCGAGCTGATCTTCGGCCAGCGGGCCTGACGTGGTGAGTTGCAGTACGCCGATGCGGTTACCGCCGACGCTCATAGGCAGGTACACCTGCGTCCCGGCGGACGTGCCGTCGAGGACTACGGGTTCCTGTGTCGTGACGCGTCGCCGGCGGCAGAGTCGTCGAGCGTGTCGGGGTGACCACCGCCGCTCAAGCGTCGTAGCGCGGAGAGCTGGTAGTTGACCAACAGCACGCGCACGTCCCTTGCGTCGAAGTGTTCGGCGAGCATTCCCTGCAGGACGTTGACGATGCTGTCGAAGCGTGCCTCGTCCAGGGCGCGCAACATGCTGCGGTGGGGCCCGTTGTCCGACATGGACGCAACCTACTCGACGTTCCGCCCAGCTCTCGTTTCGAGACGCGATGCCGTCTCAACCCGTACGTCCATGGTGTGGCGGTCCGGGTCTGGCGGCGTTTCTGAACGGCTCTGAAGCTTGGCGAGCGACCCGCCGACGCGGGTGCCTGTCGCCAAGGAGCTGTCAGATCGTTGGCGTCAGGCGACGTCGTCTACGAGTTCGGACTGGATCTCCTCGAGCGTTCGGCCGCTGGTCTCGGGAACTCGGAGGCTGAAGAAGACGATCGACGCGACGGTGATGGCGGAGTAAAAAAAGAAGACGCCCTGGCGGGTGAACGCGCCGCTGAGGGTGAGGAAGGTCTGAGCCACCAGGAAGTTCGCTCCCAGTTGACGATGGTGCACACCGACATGGCCTTGCTGCGCAGCCCCACGGGGAAGATCTCAGAGATCATCACTGACTGACTGACCCATGCCTTTTGCAAGGGTCCTGACCCCAGGCACTCCATTTAGTTCGGCCTAGAGAAGCGTGCACTCTCTAGATCGTCCTGTTGACGGAGAGGGGCCCGAAGAGGGCACCCCCGGTCTTGTGATGTTCGGCTTCTCGATGGTCCGCTTCTGCTGAGACCACGTCAGCGAGCAACTGCGGATCCGCGAAGGCTTGTTGTGCACGCGTCTGAGGAAGAACGGCCAGCAACGTCCGGACTCGTTCCCTGACCCCGTCGCTGCCATGGTCGGCCACCGTGCCCAGGTCTGAGCCGACACCGACGGCCGCAGCGCCAGCGTCGAGCCATGCCCCAACTGCAGAGGCATCGAGTCCGCCCGAGGGAAACAGTCGGAGACTCGGCATGAGCGGCGCGAGATCCTGGATGAGGCGAGGTGACGACTGCCAAGCAGGAAAGAGCTTGGCTAGCGTGGCGCCGGCGGAGGTCGCGGCCTGCAGCTCGTGCGGTGTGAAGGCTCCAGGGATACCGAGGACGCCGCTCTCGCGAGCCGCGGGCATGAACTCCTCCGGATGGAAGTAGGAGACGACGAACGCCGCTCCCGCCTGTGCCGCCGCCCCGACAGTCGCCGCGTCACGGACGGTGCCGAGGCCGACGACCAGCCCCTCACGGCGCAGCGTTTCCACACCAGTCAGCACGTCGGGCACCGAGGTCGTCAGCTCCACAGCAGCAAGCCCCTCGGAAGCCAGGACCCGGGCCGTCGCCAACGCGTCTGCCAAGGTCGACGACCGCAGGACGGGTATCACCCGTTGGGCGGCGAACGCCGACAAGACGTCGACGTGGTTCATCGTGTGCTGCCGGGTGCAGAGTCAAGCCTGCGGTCGAGCACCACCCGTTTGCTGATGTCCAGGTGTCGACGAAGGTTCTCCACCGCCGCCTCACTGTCGCCGGTTCGGATGACGTCGAGCAGCTCTCGGTGCAGCCGCGCCACGCTCGTGACGTCCTCGTCAGGAGCGCACCGCATGAACGACAGAGAGGTCTCCCCTTCCAGCTGGTCGTGCGCCCTGCTCAGCCGGGGACTTCCGAGGCAGGCGACCGTCTCGCGATGGAACGCCCAGTCGGCTGTGATCACCTCGCTCCACTCCGATGCCGGTGTGAGTCGCTCCATCCGGACCACGCACCGCTCAAGACGCGCCCAGGTAACGGGCTCCAGCGCCACGTGGGCGACCGCCTCCGACTCCAGGACGAAGCGCATCCAGTAGAGGTCCTCGATGTCGACGGGCTGCAGGTCACGCACCCACACGCCGCGGTGCGGCCGCTGCTCGCAAAGGCCCAGCCGGCTGAGCTCCGAGAACGCTAGCCGGATCGACTGGCGGCTCACGCCGTACCGTTCGGCGATGTCAACCTCGGTGAGCCGAGTTCCGACAGGCAGGGTCCCTAGGAGGATCATCTCCTTGAGCTGGGAGACCAGGGCCTCGCTCGTCGACACCCTGCCGATGTTCGCCTGGGACGCCGTCATCGCACCGGTTCCTCTCGGGTGAGGCGAGGGTCGTCCTGCGTGGCGAGAGCTTCGACCGCTTCGGCACCGAGGACCTCGGCGTACACACGCACCTCCCGCAGTCCGCCCGCGAAGGTCGCCCTGGTCCCGGTGCCGATCAACAGGTCGGTGCGTGCCTCGGCCGCACTCCAGTGCACGGCCGGATCCACGCGACGCTCGGACACGAGTCTCCCGTCGACGTACAGGGAAGTCACCCTCCCACCCTGAGTCGCGGTGACGTGGTGCCAGCCCGGACCCAGGGAGCGATCGTGGGTGACCACACTGCCGGTAGCCATGCGGTGGACCCGGCCGGAGGGCAGAGTGCCGCAGAAGAGATCACCATCGTAGACAGCAAGGCCGGCGGCTCGGCGGTACAACGCGTCGGGCGCCACGTCGAGAGTGCCGACCAAGTCCCACCGATCCGAACCAGCGTGCCTGTAGACCTGTGCGTGGGGCAGCGTCCCGCCGTAGAGGACACCGTTGTAGGTGATCAGCCCCATCACCTCGGTCTCGTCGCCGAGCCGGCCGAGGTGGTCCCAGGAGCCATCGCCGGCGTAGCGGTAGACCAGTCCATTGGGCCAGGTCGAGGCGTGCAGCCGGTCGCCGGCGACCGCGAGCGAGTAGACCTGCGTGGTGTCTCGCTGAAAGCCCAGGGAGCTCCACGTGCCGGGGCCCGTCATCGCGAACACCCCGCCGCCGAATCCGTCCTGCGGCGGGATCACCTCGCCGCGAGCGGTCTTGGCGATGGCCTCGTCGACGCTGGGGTGGTCGTTGCCGGCGCCGAGCAGGTGGCCGTCATACATTCCCAGCGCGAGCAGCCGTCGCCCCGGGTCGCCGCAGCTCTCCCAGCCGTCACCGGTGTACCGGAAGACCCCGCGCTGGTAGAGCGCGCAGGCATAGAGCTCGCCCCCGTGGACGGCGAAGCCGCTGATCGAGTCGACGTCGGGCAGCCGACCTGCGGGTACCCAGGCATCGCCGTCCAGCCGGTAGATCTCGCCGCCGGGGGCGTCGTTGGCCGACTCGACGAGGCCCGAGCCGCCCGCGCGGTAGCGGCTGGTCGCGGCGAAGAGTGACCCGTCGTACGACGCCAGCGCCGTCACTGAGTTGGCGGGGCCGACTGCACCGAGATCGTCCCAGCGGTCATCGGCGTAACGGTGGACGTGGCCGCGGTCGTCGGCGCCGAGCGAACCTGCGTAGAGGGCGCCGTCGTGGACGGCCAGCGCCCACACCCCCACGCCGTCCCCGACACGGCCGCAGTCGGCCCAGCGCGGCGCGGACCCCCAGTCGACGCCGAACTCGAGGTTGGCGACGTTGTGCTGGCTGCAGGTCGACACTCCGTCCTGCAGCCCGAGCTCGAACCCTTGACGGGTCTCGGGGTCGAACCCGGACACGATCGTCCCGAGCACGTCGTACGCGCGGTCGGGCACCCGAATCCATGCGGACACGGTCAGCTCGCCTGCCAAACCGGCGAGTGCGGACCTGGGCACGCGGATCCGCCCACCGCGCTCGAAGACGGCGCACGAGCCGACGGCGGGGTCGGAGACGAACCCCACGCCGGACGGCACGGACGGCAGCCCCCGCGGAGACGCGTCGAGGGCGTCCACCGAGAGCGGCCAATGGCCGAGCAGGCGGGAGGACCGGGTCATGGGCATCACTTCCTGACGGGTGGGTCGGAGCGGAGGGGGGCGAGCTCGTCGACGGCCATCACCGTGACCTCGGCCGCGTGGTGACAGGCCGCCGAGGACGGCTCGTGCGCTGCAGGCTGGACGACCGCGGGAGGCGCGATCTGCTCACAGTCGTCAGGACGGTCCAGCGCGAGGTAGGCCCAGCAGCGCGTGCGGAACGGACAGCCGGTCGCCGGTTCGGCCGACGACGCCTCGGATCGCAGCACGATCCGCTCGCTCCGGGACAGGTCGGGGTTCCCGCGCGGCACCGCGGCGAGCAGCGCCGCGGTGTAGGGGTGGCTCGGGCGCTCGAAGACCTCGTCGACCGAGCCGATCTCCATCAGCCGGCCACGGTGCATCACGGCCACCTCGTGGGCGAGCGCCTGCACGACCGCGAGGTCGTGGGACACGAAGAGGTAGGCCACGCCGAGCTCGGACTGCAGCCGCGCGAGCAGCTGCATGATCTGGGCCTGGATCGACACATCGAGGCTGCTGACTGGCTCGTCGCAGACGACCAGCTCCGGACTGGTGGCGAGCGCACGGGCGATCCCGACCCGCTGGCGCTGGCCGCCGCTCAGCTCGTGGGGGTACTTCGACCAGTGGTGGCTGTCGAGGCCGACCTGGGCCAGCAGCTGAGCGCGTCGCGCAGCGACGGCTTCGCCGCGCAGGCCGCAGGCTCGTAGCACTTCGTCGAGGACCTGGGTGACCGTGCGTCTCGGGTTCAGGCTCCCGGTCGGGTCCTGGAAGATCAGCTGCATGTGCCGGCGGATCCGGCGCAGCTCGCGTCCCTCGAGGTTGCTGATGTCACGGCCGAGAAGCGATATCGATCCCCGGGTCGGCTTCTGGATGCGGACGATCGAAAGCCCGGTGGTGCTCTTCCCCGACCCCGACTCCCCGACGAGCGCCAGGGTGCGTCCGCGCTGGATGCTGAAGCTGACGCCCTCGACGGCCTGGTTCCAGCCCGTGCGCCGCAGTAGCGGCCCGCTTCGCCGCGGGAACCACACGGCCAGATCGGAGACCGAGACGACCGGAGGCTCCTGCTCCTGGCTCGTCGGCACCTCCGCGGTCACGAAGCGCTCCCTTGGCTGACGGAGGAGACCGGGTTCCAGCAGGCGGCGCCGATCCGCTCCAGCTCCGGTCCGGGGTCGTCGGTCGCGCAGCGCTCGACGACACGCGCGCAGCGAGCACGGAAGGCGCAGCCGACCACGGGACGCCCGAGATCGGGCGGGCCACCGAGGATGGGCGTCGGCAGTCGGCGGGCTGTGCCGATCCGGGGCGCGCACTCGAGCAGAGCGGCGGTGTAAGGGTGCCGAGGCCGGCTGAGCAGGTCACGAACGTCGCGCAGCTCGACGATCTGCCCGGCGTACATCACAGCGACCCGGTCGGCGAAGTCACCCACCACGCCCAGGTCGTGCGAGACGAAGACGAGGGCGGTACCAGTGTCGCGCTGGAGTCCTCGCAACAAGTCGAGGATCTCCGCCTGGACGGTCACGTCGAGTGCGGTGGTCGCCTCGTCGGCCAGGATCAGGTCGGGGGTGCACGCGACGGCGATCGCGATCATCACGCGCTGCCGCTGGCCGCCGCTGAGCTGGTGGGGGTAGTCGCCGACACGCTGCTGCGCGTCGGCGATCCCGACCCGTCCCAGGAGCTCGGCGGCGGCGCGCGCCGCCTCGGCCCGGCCCAGACCCGCATGAAGCCGCAGCGGCTCGGCGATCTGGTCACCGATGGTCATCGAGGGGTTCAGGCTCGACGTCGGGTCCTGGAAAATCATGCCGACCTTGGCCCCGCGGATTTTGGTCAGGTCGCGCACCGAGGGCGAGGTCAGGTCGACGCCGGCGACACGGATGCGGGTGGCGACGATCTCGGCCGTCGTCGGCAGCAAGCGGGTCACGGCCAACGCGGTGGTGCTCTTGCCACAGCCGCTCTCGCCGACGATGCCGAGCACCTCTCCGCGCTGGACCTTGAGCGACACCCCGCGCACCGCGCGTACGTCGCGGCGACGGGAACGGAAGGTCACGTGAAGTTCCTCGATCTCCAGGACCGGAGTCTGCTCGTCGGTGGTGGGGCGGGACGGGGCCGCCACGTTCGCGCTCACAGGCCGGCCGTCCCGCCCTGCCGCGGCGACAGCACGTCGCGCAGCGCGTCGCCGACCACGTTGACCGCCATGACCAGGAGCGCGAGCAGCACCGCCGGTGGCATCCAGATCCACGGGCTGTTGCGCAGGATGACCGGGTCCTTGGCCTCGGTGACCATCACGCCGAGGCTCGGCGTTGGCGGGCGCACACCAAGGCCGAGGAAGCCGAGTGCTGCCTCGAGCAGGATCGCGGTGCCGATCCCGAGTGACGCCACGACGATGAGCGGTGCGGCCAGGTTCGGCAGGACGTGCCCGCGCATGATCCGGTTCTTGGTCAGCCCGGACACGCGGGCGGCGATGATGAAGTCGGACTCCCGCAGCGACATCGTCGCCGCGCGGGTGATGCGGGCAGTCGGCGGCCAGCCCAGGAGGCCGATGACGAGGATGACCGTGAGCACGCCCGGCTTGAGGAAGGCGATGAAGACCGTCACGAGCAGCAGCAGTGGAATGCTCAGCAGGGCGTCGACCGTCCGGGACACGATCATGTCGACCACGCCGCCGAGGTAGCCCGCGAGGCTGCCGAGCAGCGTGCCGATCACGAGGTAGATCGCGACCGCGCTGAAGCCGACGATGAGTGACGTCCGCGCGCCGAGGATGCAGCGGGCGAAGGTGTCGCGCCCCGACTGGTCGGTGCCCAGCAGGTGGTCCCAGCTCGGCCCCTCGTCGAGTCGGGACAGGTTGGTCTTGTACGGCTCCAGAGGCAGTACCAGCGGTCCGATGAACGCGAGCAACGCCATCAGGACCAAGAACGCCGCCGCCGCCAGGGCGAACCGGTTGGCGGCGATGTCGCGCAGCAGGTCGCCAGCGCGCCGGGCGGTGGGCGCTTCGGACAGGGTTGCAGCGCCGGCCTCGATCTCCTGGGTCATGACACCCGCAGCCTCGGGTCGACGAACACGTACAGGATGTCCGCGGCGAGGTTCACGAGGATCACGACCACCGCCACCATCACGATGATCGCCATCATCACGGCGGGGTCGGCGCTTTGCGCCGACGAGACGACCAGGCGGCCCATGCCGGGCCAGGCGAAGACCTGCTCGGTGATGACCGCCCCCGCCACGAGGTCGGGGATGAGCAGCGCGATGAGGGTGATCAGCGGCAGCGAAGCGTTGCGCAGACCGTGGCGCATCATGATCGCGCGACCGCTCAGCCCTTTGGCCCGCGCGGTCCGCACGTAGTCGGAGGCGAGCACCTCGAGCATCCCGGACCGGGCGAACCGAGCGAGGGGGGCGGCGTTCGCCAGCCCGAGGACAAGTGAGGGCAGGATCGCGTGCCGGAAGGTCTGGGACGTGCTGGGGGGCTCTCCTGCCACTCCCATGCCACCCGCAGGTAGGACGTCGAGACGTATCGCGAAGACGTAGATAAGCACCAGGCCGACGATGAAGGTGGGTGTGCTGATCATCGCGACCGCCGCCCCGGTCAGGGTGCGGTCGAGGAACCCGTTGGGTCTGCGCGCCGCGAGGATGCCGAAGGGGACCCCGACGGCGACGGCGATGGCGATCGCGGCCACGAGCAGGATCAGGGTCGGCTCGACCCGGTCGCCGATCTCCTCCAGCGCCGGTCGACCGGAGACGATGGAGTAGCCGACGTCGCCTTGGACCAGGTCGGTGAGCCAGTGCCAGTACTGGACGGGGAAGGGCTCGTCCAGGCCGAGCGCCTCGCGCGCCTCGGTGCGTTGCTCGGGGGTCATGCGGACCAGCGCCTCCCTGTCGAGTCGTGCCGTGAGGGGGTCACCCGGCGCGAGGGAGAGAAGGGCGAAACCGATGAACGTGATGATGAACAGCGACGGGACCGCTTGCCCGAGCCTCCGGATGATCAGGGTCGCCACAGGTTGGCCTCCGTCGCCTGCGCCGTCGGCTCCGTTGCCAGCGGACTCATCACGGGTCTGCTCCTCGTCGTGGACAGGGTGGCGGTCCCGGCCTGGTCGACCCGGGCCGGAACCGCCACCATCGGGGCTGCTGTCAGTCCATCGTCCACTCGTTGGCACGCATGAAGCTGTGCCGGTCGAACGGGTAGACCTCCAGGTTGCCGACCTTCGACGAGACGGGCGTCAGCAGAATCGGCTGCCACAGGTAGATCGCGTCCGCGGCGTCGTTGATGATCGCCGCCGCCTTACCGTAGATCCGGTCTCGCTCGGCCTGGTCGGTCGTGGCGCGGCCGTCGACGAAGAGCTGGGCGAGCGCGCAGTCCTGGAAGCCGGTCTGCACCTTCGGACCTTCGCAGTTGCCGTAGCTGCGCGAGCTCTGATCGGGTCCGAGGCCGAAGGACCCGCCGAACTCGAGGTCCAGGTCCCACTCGGTGCGCCGGTCGGGGTTGGTCACCATGTCGTCCCAGTCGTCGATCTCGAGCGGGTTGAGCTCGACCTTGATCCCGACCTCCGCCAGCTGCTCCTGGATGATCGGCAGCACCTTGGCGGCGTTGGACATGTCCTTCCAGTAGACGACCTGCAGCACTTGGTTCTCGTCCCAGCCGGCCTCCTTCAAAAGGGCACGGGCGGCGTCGGGGTCGTAGGCGTACTGGTTGAGGTTCTCGTAGTTGATGCCGGGCGGGTTCCACAGCAGCTCGGCGGCACCGTCGAGCAGGTTGTCGATCAGCCCCTGGCGGTCGATCGCGTAGTACATCGCCTGGCGGACGCGCTTGTCCTGCAGGTAGGGCGCGTCGGTGCGTGTGTACAGACCCACCATGCCGACCGAGGTCGACTCGACGAGCTCGATGCCTTCCACCCCCTCGAGGTTGGCCCGGTTGGACTGGTCGAGGCCAAGTGCCATGTCGAGGTCGCCGGACTCCAGCTGGGTCGCCATCTGCTCGACAGGGAGGATCTTCCAGATGATGCGGTCGACGGCGGGTGCGCCCTTGAAGTAGTCAGCGTTGGCCTCGAACTGGACGTACTGGTCGGCGGCGTACTCGGTCAGCTTGAACGGCCCGGTCCCGATCGGGCTCTCCGTCGTGGCCGACACCTTCTCGATCGTGTCGGCGTCCTCGTTCTCGAGGATGTGCTTGGGCACGATCACGTTGGGTGCGTTGGCCAGGGCCTGGAGGAAGTCGGCGTTGGGAGCCGAGAGCGTGAAGCGGATGGTCTTGTCGTCGACGACCTCGACACCGGAGAGCTCGGCGCCGGACTCCGCGGTCTCCTCCGCGCCCTCGATCTGCGTCCACACCATCGGGAGTCCCTGGAAGGCGTCGGGGTAGCGCGCCCCCCACCAGGCTGTGAAGGCGACGTCGTCAACGGTGAACGCCTCGCCGTCCTGCCACTTCACGCCATCGGCGAGGGTGAAGGTGAACGTCGTGGCGTCCGCAGAGGCCTCCCAGCTCTCGGCCAGGTCCGGGATGACCGTCTTCTCGTCGGACTCGAGGTGCACGAGGTTGCTGTAGATCAGGTAAAGCAGCGGGTAGGTGTTGTCGGTGGCCCGCACCGGGTGGAACACGGGAAAGATCGGGCCGTCACGGGTGACCCGCAGGGTCGTGTCGCCGCCGTCCCCGCCACCTCCATCCGAGGAATCGCCACCGCATGCCGCGAGAAGGAACGGCCCGAGAAGGAGCAAGCTCAGCCATCGTAAGCGTCGCATCGGTGAAGCCTCTCGTGAGAAGGTCGACGTTGGCTGGCGACAGTAGGAGAGAGCGATCTGTTCGTCAATCACTGAAACAATGTTGCAACAGAAGTTTCATCATCGACACCGAATTCTGCGGAGCCCGCTGCGTAGGGTGACCCGCAGCCACCGGATGCGGCGGCATCGTCCCGAGGATCACCATGGCCACGATCTACTCCATCGCCGAGCACTGCGGCGTCTCGCCGTCGACGGTGTCGCGGGCCTTCTCGCGCCCCGACCTGGTGCGCGCGGAGGTGCGGGCGAAGATCCTCGCCACCGCGCAGGAGCTGGGCTACCAGCCCAACCGCAACGCACGCGGCCTGGCGCGGGGCACCACCGGCGCCATCGGCTTGACCGTCCCGGACATCACCAACCCGTTCTTCCCGCCGCTGGTGCGTGCGGTGGAGAACCTCGCGTGGCATCAGTCCCAGTCGGTTCTCCTGGTCGATACCGGGGAGGACCTCGACCGCGAACGGCAGGCGCTCCTCCGGTTGCGCGAGCAGGTGGACGGGATCGTCATGGTGTCGCCGCGCGCGGCCTCCAACGTGCTGCGCGATGCGCTGGCCGGCACGCGGGGCGTGCTCATCAACCGCGCCAGCAGGCTGCTTCCGCACGTGATCGTCGACGACGCGCCCGCCATCGACGTCGCCCTCGGGCGGCTGGCTGAGCTCGGCCACGAGCGCGTGGCCTACCTCGGCGGTCCTGCCGACTCGTGGATGAACAGCCGACGCCGGTCGCTGCTCCACGCCACCGCCCCCGAGCACGGCCTCGAGATCCACGACACCGGCAGCTACCCCGCGACCCCGGAGGGCGGACGCGCCGCAGTCGCTGCCCTGCTCGACTCGCGCGCTACCGCCGCCGTCGCCTTCGACGACGTCATGGCCTCCGGCGTCCTGGTCGAGCTGGCGGCTCGCGGTGTGTCGGTCCCCTCCGAGCTCAGTGTTCTCGGCTGCGACGACGTCATCTTGTCCTCGATGCTCAACCCCGCCCTCTCGTCGATCGCGTCTGCCCCGGCCAAGCTCGCCGCCGCCGCCCTGGCCGCGCTCGTTGACACCGAGTTGGCGGTGGGTCTCACCGCCATCCCGAGCAGCTTCGTCGAGCGAATATCGACCGGTCCCAGGCCTTGACGGGCCCCGGTTGCATCCACAAAGGTTGCAACCGGTTGCATCCATACCGTCTGCTGGGAGGTCCCCGAGTGGGAGCGCACGTCGATTCCGCCGGTCCGGAGCCGGTCGGAGGCCACGCAGGAAGCCCCGCGGTCGTGGTCGCCGACTCGGTCGCGGAGGCTGGGCACATGGCTGGCCGGCACGCCGCGCGCGTCCTGCGCGATGCGGTGGCGGCCCGCGGCACCGCGCGGGTGCTGTTCGCCTCGGCCCCGTCGCAGGAGCAGCTCCTCGAGGAGCTACGGACCGCCGACGTGCCATGGGCCCAGGTCGAGGCCTTCCACGTGGACGAGTACATCGGGATCGACCCGCAGGCACCGCAGGCGTTCGGGCGCTGGTTGGCCACGCGGCTCTTCGACCACGTGCCGGTCGACGCCCGGCTCATCGACCCGTCGGCGGACCCGTCCGCGGAGGCGGCGCGGTACGCCGACCTCCTGCGCGTAGGGCCGCTCGACCTCGCTTGCCTGGGGATCGGGGTCAACGGTCACCTCGCCTTCAACGAGCCCTATCACTGGCTGGTCGACGACACAGTTGCAGTCCGCGAGATCGTCCTCGACGAGCTGTCGCGCCAGCAACAGGTCGACGACGACTGTTTCGCCTCGCT
The DNA here is from genome assembly GCF_039531755.1 of Nocardioides bigeumensis. Classification (NCBI taxonomy): domain Bacteria; kingdom Bacillati; phylum Actinomycetota; class Actinomycetes; order Propionibacteriales; family Nocardioidaceae; genus Nocardioides; species Nocardioides bigeumensis. Next base: position 120,626 of record NZ_BAAAQQ010000001.1, on the reverse strand, counting down.
CGACGAGGTCCCCACCTCAGCCCTGACGGTGACCGTCCCGCAGCTCCTCTCGGCCGCCACCGTGGTCGTGACCGCCACCGGTGCGCACAAGGCCGCCGCCATCGCCGGCGCGCTGGATCCCGGGGTCAAGGCGTCGGTCCCGGCTTCCGCCCTCCAGATGCACGACGACGCCACGCTCTACCTCGACCCGGCCGCTGCCTCCACGCCCGCGACGGCCGAGGCGGGCTCGCGATGAGCGCGGCAAGGGAAGTGATGGACGCCTACCTCGGCGGGGTGGTCGCCCACCTGGAATCGCTGAACACCCCGGAGCAGCAGGCGTCCGTCGAGCGAGCCGCGGAGCTCGTGGCCGACAAGATCTGCGCCGACGAGCTGGTGCACGTCTACGGGCCAGGCGGCCATTCCAACCTCGCGTCGCAGGAGATCTTCTTCCGCGCCGGAGGCGTCGTGAATGTCTCCGCGATCCTCGACGCCGGCACGCTGCTGTCCAACGGGGCCCTGCGCTCGATGCACGCCGAGCGAGCCCCGGGCTACGGCCGCCTCGTCATCGAGGACAACCGCCTCGCCGAGGGCGACCTGCTGATCCTCGTGAACGCGTACGGCATAAACGCGACGCTCATCGATGCCGCGCTCACCGCGCGCGAGCGAGGCGTCACCGTCATCGGGGTCAGCTCGCGGGTGCACGCCGAGTCGATCCCCGAGGGACATCCGGCGCGCCATCCCACGCGGCAGAACCTGCACGACGTCGTCGATCTCCACGTCGACACCAAGGTGCCCGTCGGCGACGCCCTGCTCGCCCTCGACGGGGTGGAGGAGCGCGTGGGGGCGGTCTCGACGTTCGCCAACGCGTTCGTGTTGCAGAGCCTGATGGCCACCGCCACCACCCTGGTGTCCGCGCGCGGCGTGCGCCCCACGATCTGGACCAGCGCCAACGCGCCCGGTGGCGACGAGCGCAACGCGTGGTTCATCGACCACTTCAAGCACCGCGTCCGGTGGCTGTGAGCCGGCGCGTCACCGGGCTCGTCCCCGGGGTCGGCGTCGCCTCCGCCGACCTCGAGGACGGCCGGATCGCCGCCGTCGAGGTCCTCACCCCCGTGCCTGACGAGGGCTGGCGAGACCTCGCCGCAGGTCATCCGGTGCTCGTCCCCGGACTCCTCGACCTCCAGGTCAACGGCTACGCGGGCGTCGACTTCAGCTCCCCGGGTCTCGACCCGGGCGTCGTACGCCGAGTGGTCGAGGCGCTGTGGGCCGAGGGCGTCACCGGCTTCTGCCCGACCGTGATCACCGGACCCGCCGCGCAGATGCGCGAGTCGGTCGCTGCGCTCGCCGCCGCGGCGCGCGCCGACGAGGCGGTGGCCGACGCGCTGCTCGGCGTGCACCTCGAGGGGCCGTGGATCTCACCGGTCGACGGGGCTCGCGGCGCCCACCCCGTCGAGCACGTGCGCCCGCCAGACGCCGGCGAGCTGGCCGAGCTGTGCGCCGCCGGCGACGTCGCCCTCCTGACCATCGCCCCCGAGATCCCGGGGGCGACGGGGCTCGCGACCGCGGCACGAGAACGCGGCGTCTTGGTCTCGGTGGGCCACAGCCTGGCCGAGCCTGAGGACGTGCACGCGGCCGTGGCCGCCGGCGCCACGCTCTCGACCCACCTGGGCAACGGCATCCCCGCCCTGCTGAAACGGCACCCCAACCTCGTGTGGGAGCAGCTTGGGAACGACGTGCTGACCGCGATGTTCATCGCCGACGGCCACCACGTCGACCTCGCGACCCTGCGGACGATGATCCGGGCCAAGGGCGCCGGGAGGTGGTTCCTGGTCAGCGACACGACGTCGGTCGGCGGCTTGGCGCCGGGCCGCTACCGGACGCACATCGGCGGCGAGGTCGAGCTCGACGCCGCCGGCCGACTGGGCATGATCGGGACCGACTACCTGGCCGGTGCGGCCGCGTCGCTGCGCTCCGGTCTCGCCAACGCCTGGGCCGCGCGGGTCGCCGAAGCCGCCGAGGTCACCGCCGCGGTGAGTGCTCGTCCGGCCGCGGTGCTGGGCGAGCGGGCCTTCGGCCGTGGTGGGCTCGACCCGGGCGCTCGGGCCGACCTCCTGCTTGGCGACTGGGACGAGGCCACCGGGTCGCTCACCGTCAAGGAGACCGTCGTCCGCGGTCGCACGGTCTGGGCGGCGTCGTGACCGGCTGGGAGGACGAGCGGCTCCTGGCAGGCGTCGCGACGATCGACTTCACGCCCGGCGGGGGAGTGGCGATGTCCGGCTTCGGCGCGCGCACTCAGCTGGCGACCGCTGCCCACGATCCCCTCACTGCGCGAGCCGTCGCGGTCAGCGCCGGCCCGGTCGCGAGCGTCGTCGTCGTGGCCGACCTGGTCGCGCTGACGGTGAGCCAGGCCGACCGGCTGCGGGCCGACATCGCGCGGCGTACCGGCCTGCCGCCCTCGGCTGTCGTGGTCGCCGTGACCCACACGCACGCCGGTCCCCACGTGACGCCCGACGGTCTCGGCCCGGGCTGCGACCCGGCTGTCGCCGCGCGCGTCGAGTCCGCCGTGGCCGAGGCGGCGGAGCTCGCGTGGATGTCGCGGCGCCCGGCTCGATGGGGCCACGGGCGCGGCGAGGAGCACACCGTCGCCCACAATCGCCGGGACCCGGCCGGGCCGGTGGACCCCGAGGTCACGGTCGTGCGGATCGACACCGACGCAGGTGACCCCCTGGCGGTGCTGTTCTCCTACAGCTGTCACCCGGTCGTCCTGGGCGCGGGCAACCTGCTGTTCTCCGCGGACTGGCCCGGCTATGCACGCCGCGCGGTCGAGGAGAGCGTCCCCGGGGCGACGGCGATCTTCCTCCAGGGCTGCTGCGGGCAGGTCAACACCGGCCACTCGGCGCACGCCAGCATGGATCTGTCAGCGGCGGCCGGCCGGACCTTCGAGGCGGCGGAGCGACTCGGCCGGCGGGTCGGTGACGTCGCTGCGAGCGTCGCCGACGGCATCGAGACGTCGGCGGCCGCCCGCGTCGGGGCGGTCACGACACAGCTGCCGCTGACCCACGCCGCCCTGCCCACGCCCGGCGAGCTGGCCGCGCTGGTCAGCGACGGGGAACGGGAGCTGGCCGAGGACCCGAGCGTGGACCGCGCCGTGGTGCTGCGAGCGCGCACCACCTGGGCCCAGCGCGCGGTCGAGGGCGACCTGCCCAGGGCTCCGACGGTGGCGGTGACCGCGCTGGCGTGGGGCGCCCTCGACGTCGTCACCCTCCCCGGAGAGCCGTTCGTGGGCTTCTCCTCCGAGATCCGCGCCGGGGCGGCCGGGCGCGACGTGCTGGTCCTCGGCTACGCCAACGGCGTGCCCGGCTATCTGCCCTACCCACCCGCGGAGTACGACGCCGGCGGCTACGAGGTGGAGGAGGCGCACTTCTTCTACGGCCAGGCCCAGTGCTTCGCCCCCGCCTGCGGGCCCCTACTTGTGGAAACCGCGTTGTCGGCGCTCTCGAGCCTCCCCCCGCAGCCCGTACCGGACCGGCCGTGACCCCGCCCCGGCTCTCGTCGGCGACCGTGGACCGACTGCACGTGCCGGCTCCGGAGTGGCGGGCCACGCCCGGAGACGTCCGGGTTGCCCACCTGGGACCCGGTCCGTTCCACCGGGCCCACCAGGCGATGGTGACCGACCTCGCGGCGGCTTGCGGGTCTGCCGGCGATGGTTGGGGCATCGGCGCGTACGCCGCTCGCGGGACCGAGACCGTCGCGATGTTGGCAGACCAGGACCTGCTGACGAGTGTGCTGGTTCGTGATGACCACGGGCCGGGGACGGTCCGCGTGCTCGGGGTCCTCGGTGCCGTCGGTGACCGGGCAGGGTTCGCCGATGCCCTGGTGCGCGAGGAGGTGACCGTCGCCACGATCACGGTGTCCGAGGCACACCATCCTCTGGACTCCGCTCGCCGGCTCGATCTGTCGAACCCCGCCGTTGCCTCAGACCTGGCCGGCGCCGGTGTCTCCATAGCGTCACTCCCAGGCGTCATCCACGCCGGGCTGCTCGCACGTTGGCGCAGGCACGCCGCGCCGGTGTCGCTGCTGTCCTGCGACAACCTCCGCTCCAACGGCGAGCTGCTGCGCACGCTGGTCACCGGCTTCGCCGAGGCGGCGGGAGCGCCGCCGGCCTACCACTCGTGGCTGGCGTCGGACGTCGCGTTCCCCTCCACCTTGGTCGACCGACTGACCCCACGCCCCTCCGCCGAGGACGTCGCAGACGCCGCGGCCCTGCTCGGCGCCGAGGACCGCTGCGCCGTGGCGACGGAGCAGTGGTGGGAGTGGGTCGTCGAGGACGTGCTCGCGGCGTCTGCGCCACCATGGACAGACGTCGGCGTCCGACTCGTGGACGACGTCGCGCCGTACGAGCAGCGCAAGCTGGTCCTTCTCAACGGCGCCCACACGCTGGTCGCCTGCTGGGGGTTGCTGCTCGGGCACGAGACGGTGGCGGCCGCCATGCACGATCCGGACCTCGCGGCTGCGGTCACGGCCTTCCACGATCGGGAGGGCGCGCCTTCCTGCCCCGGAGTGCCCGCGGAGGTGGCGGCGTACGCCGCTAGCGTGCGCACCCGGCTCGCCAGCCCGGGGCTGCGGCACCGGCTCGGCCAGATCGCATCGGACTCGTCCCTCAAGCTGGGCGAACGCGTCCTTCCGCTGGCCCGGGGGTCGGCGGACCCGGGCGAGCTCGCGCTGTCCGCGGCTGCGGTGGCGGCATGGTTGAGGCTCAACGACCCCTTGGCGCCCGTCGCCCTCGGCGCGGCCGCCGGCGTGACCGACCCGCACGGCCGCGTGGTGCGGGCGGCGCTGCGCGACGAGGACGTACGTCGCGCCGTTCGGGACGCGCTCGCTGCCGCGGGTCTGGTGCCTGCCGGTGACGTCGCACCCTTCGCTGACCGGGTCACCGAGGTCTTCTCCGCGCTGCGCTGCGACCGACCCCGTGCCGTCCTGCAGGGGCTCCTGTGAGCTCGGCGGAGCACGTCCTCGCGCTCGACCTGGGCTCGTCGTCGGTGCGGGCGCTGGTGCTCGACGCCGGCGCGGGTCTCCGGGTCCGGGCGCTGTCGCGTCGGCAGGTCCGCATCGAGCTTCGCCCCGACGGTGCGGCGACCCTCGACCCTCACACGTACGTCGCTGCGGTGCACCACTGTCTGGACGAGCTCCGCGACGCCGGGTCGCTGGACGGTGTGACGAGGGTGGCGGTCGCGTCGCAGTGGCACTCACTCCTCGTCGTCGACGGACGGGGGGACCCGGTGACACCCGTCTTCACGTGGGCCGGCAACCAGGAGCTGTGCGCTCCCGGGATCACGACCGATGAGGCGGAGCGGCTGCGGCTGGCCACCGGCTGCGAGCTCGCGACGCTCTACTGGACCCTGCGGGTCCCGTGGCTTCGCGCCTCCGGGGCCGTCCCCCGCGGTGCCGTGCTGGTCAGCATTGCCGGTCACGTGCTCGAGGCGCTCGTCGGCCGCCGCACCGAGTCGGCCTCGATCGCCTCGGGGACCGGGCTGCTCGACCTGGCGGAGCTCGCGTGGCACCCCGCCGCGCTCGACGTGGCCGGTATCGCCACGGGAGAGCTCCCTGAGCTGGCGCCGAGCGGCGAGGCTCTCCCCGGCGGGCCGACGCTCGCACGGCGCTACCCACAGCTGGCTCGCGTGCCATGGCACGTGGCCGTCGGCGACGGGGCGGCTGCGACCGTGGGGTCCGGGGCGGTGCCGGGCCGCGACCTGACCATCACCGTGGGCACTTCCGCGGCGGCCCGCCTCCTGGAGCGCCGGGATTCGGCCGGTCGGCTCCAGCGCGGTTGCTGGAGGTATCTCGTCGACGACGAGACCGTGGTGACCGGCCAGGCGTGGAGCGGCGGCGGCAACCTCTTCGCGTGGGCGCAGGAGGTGCTGCGGCTCCCCGCCGACCCCGACGAGCTCGAAGCATTGCTCGCCGCCGTCCCCGAGCGGGCGATCCCGATCGCAGTCCCCTACTTGTACGGTCCCAGGCCGGGCAACCCGGCGGAGCTGCGCTCCGGGCGCTGGACCGGGCTGAGCGCGCAGGTCACCGCGGCTGGGCTCCTTGCGGGGCTGCTCGACGGGCTGGGGTTCGAGCTGCGGCTCGGGATCGCGAACCTGGAGGAGCAAGCCGGACGGCCTGCCAGCCGCGTGCTGCTCGGCGGTGGTGCGGTGACCGCGTCCCGTTGGTGGCAGCGGCGGCTGGGGGCCCAGCTCGGCAGCCCGCACATGTGTCTGGTGACCGAGCCCGAAGTCACCGCGGTCGGGGCCGCGGCCCAGGCGGCCGGACTGGCGTGGACGCCGCCCCTGGAGTCCCTGGCCGCCGTACCCGAGCTGGCCGGACGTTGGGACCGGCGTTTCGAGGAGTACCTGGGCGCCCGCGAGGAGGCGATCGGATGAGCTCACAAGAGGGTTTGCGCAGCGCGGCTTGGTCCGGAGGGGACGACCTCGCGGCGGAGAGCGTCGCGGCCATCGTCGCCGAGGGCCTGACCGGCACAGCACAGCCCCGTGGGCGGGTTGCCGTGCTCATCCCCGACGCGACCCGCACCGTCGACCTCACAGTGCTGGTTCCGGCCGTGGTCGACCTGCTGCTCGCTCGGGACTGCGAGGTCGACGTGGTGGTCGCGCTCGGCACCCACCAGCCGATGAGCGACGACGAGATCGGCGCGATGATCGGCGTGCCGGCGCCGGAGTGGGCAGCACGGTTCCCCCACACGTGGATCGGCAACCACGAGTGGTACGAGCCTGGCTGCTTGGTCCCGGTGGGAACCATCGCGGAGGACCGGGTAGCCGACCTCAGCGGCGGCCTGCTCAGCGAGGCGATCCCGGTCGACGTCAACGGCCGGGTCGCCTCGGCCGACCACGTGGTCGTCGTCGGCCCCGTGTTCCCGCACGAGGTCGTCGGCTTCTCGGGCGGCAACAAGTACCTCTTCCCCGGGGTGTCGGGCAGCCACATGATCGCCCGGACGCACTGGCTCGGCGCGCTGATCGGGTCGACCCACCTCATCGGAACGCCGGGGGTGACGCCCGTGCGGGCACTGATCGACGAGGCTGCCGGACTGCTGAGCGCGACCCGCCACTGCGTCGCCGTGGTGACCGGACCCGGCGGGCGCATCCGTGGGGTCGCGGTCGGCACCCCGGAGGGTGCCTGGCGGCAGGCCTCCGAGTGGTCGGCGCAGCTGCACGTCGCCTATGTGGACGAGCCCTACGACCGTGCCCTCGCGGTCATGCCCCGGATGTACGCCGACCTGTGGACCGGGGCGAAGGGGATGTACAAGCTCGACCCGGTGATGGCCGACGGCGGAGTGCTGACGATCTACGCCCCGCACATCACCGAGTTCTCCGTCTCGCACGGCGAGGTACTCGACCGGATCGGCTACCACGTCGTCGACTACTTCCTCCAGCAGTGGGAGCGTTTCCGCGATGAGCCGTGGGGCATCCTCGCCCACTCGACCCACCTTCGTGGCTCGGGGAGCTACGACTCCGTTGCGGGCGAGCGCAGCCGGATCACGGTCGTCCTGGCCACGGGCATCTCGCGCGAGCGTTGCGAGAGCGCCGGGCTCGGGTGGCGTGACCCCGCGACCGTCGACCCGGCGACCTTCGCCGCGGAGGCCGATGACCGGTGCCTTGTCGTGCCGCACGCCGGCGAGCAGCTCTACCGGCTTCGGACCCAGGACCGGACGTGACCCGCGCGACCGTGGTCGCCGTTGACGAGCTGCGCGACCGGCTGACCCGCCTGTTGTCCGCCACGGTCCTGTCGGAGACCGACGCGGTCCGGCTGGCCGCCTACTTCGTCGACGCGGAGGTGTCCGGCCGGACCAGCCACGGGCTGCAGCGGCTCGCCGGGCTGCTAGCGGCCCTCGAAGGACTCGACGGGCCGACACGACTCGAGACGCGCCAGCACGGTCCTTCTGCCTGGTCGGTCGAAGCGAACGGTGCGCCCGGCCTGCTCGCCGCCCAGCGCGCCGTCGAACTGGCCATGGCCTCAGAGGCGACGTCGGTGGCGGCGGTCGGGGTGACCGGCTTCGCCGGCACGACCGGGGCTCTCGGCCATTTCACCGACCAGGTGGCCCGAGGCGGACGTATCGGCCTGTGCATGGTGGCGTGCGAGAGCGGCGTGGCGCCGGTTGGTGGGATCGACCCGGTGCTGGGCACGAACCCTCTGGCTGTCTCCTTTCCCACGGACGCCGACCCGGTGACGGTGGACATCTCGACGGCGGCGGTCTCCTACGGCACCCTCCAGCTGCTCGCGCGGGCGGGGCGACCCGCGCCGGAGGGCACGGTCATCGACAGCGCCGGCCGGTCGTCGACGGATCCTCTGGCAGCGGATTCCGGTGCCCAGCTGCCGATGGCAGCGCACAAGGGCTACGGGCTTGGCCTCGTCGTCGAGCTGCTCGCAGGCGCGATGCTCGGGGCCAAGGTGGGCCGCCTGGCCGCGCCCGGCACCGACGGTCTGCTCCTCGTGGTCGCGCCCGTGGACCAGTTCCGTCCCAGGGACCTGGTGATGTTGGACGCGGGGCGGCTCGTCGAGGAGCTCCGCGACAGCCGGCCCGCGGACCCCGCCCACCCGGTTCGCGTTCCCGGTGACCGTGCCGCGAAGGCTCGGCATCGCTCCCACACCACCGGGACGGTGTCGCTCGACGCGTCGCTGTGGGACGACCTCCTCGCACGGACGGGCGGGTCATGACGCAGGCGGCCCATGTGCTCGTGACCAGCAGGACCTTCTCCTCCGCCACGGTGGACCAGCGCGCGGCCTTGGAGGGAACGGGTGCCCGGGTCACCATCGGGCACAGCGATCACGACCTCGTTGGGACCGCTTCGACCCTGCGCACGGTGACACACTGGATCGCCGGCACCGCACCGGTGACCCGGGAACACCTGGATCTCGCCCCGAAGCTGGAGCTCGTCGCGCGCTACGGGACCGGCTACGACAATGTCGACCTCGACGCTGCCCGGTCACGAGGCGTCTGGGTCACGCACACGCCAGGGGCGAACGCCGCCGCGGTGGCCGACTTCGCGCTCGCGCTGTGCTTGGACGGCTGGACCACGACCAGCGCCCCGCGGCGCGACCTGTCGACGCTCAGCGTCGGTCTGTGGGGCCTGGGACGGATCGGGTCCCGCCTCGCGGTCCGGCTGCGGGCCCTCGGCTGCGAGCTGATGGCCCACGACCCGCATCTGCCCAGCGCCGCGTTCGAGGCGGCCGGGGCCCGCGGTATCTCGGCGGACGAGCTGGGCGGCTGTGACGTGGTCTCGCTTCACCGACCTGGCGGCGAGAAGGTGGTCAACGATGAGTGGCTCGGTCGGGTGAAGCGCGGTCTCGTCCTCGTCAACACGTCGAGGTCCTCGCTCGTCGATGCGCACGCCTTGAAGTCAGCGCTGCTGGACGGCCGCGTGGCGGCCTACCGCAGCGACGTCGACAAGCTCGACGACGATTCCCCCCTGGCCGACCCGGCGGTCAGCCACCTCCTGCGCGTAACCCCTCACCGGGCCTCACACTCGCAGCACGCGATCGACACCACGTCGGCCCGAGTGGTCGCGCAGGTGGTCGCGGTGCTTCGCGGAGAAGCGCCGGACGACGCGCTGGTGAGCGCCGAGGGGAAGGCCTGATGACTCCCACGGTGCTGGTCTACGACCCGATCATCGAGATCCCCTGGGACTACGAGGTGGAACGGGACCTGCTGTCCCGCGCCGGGGTGCGGCTCGTGGTGCCGGAGAACGATGTCGTACGCGACGCAGCGCTTGTCGAGGCCGATGTCGTGGTGGTGTGCTCAGGCATGCCTGATGACGTCCTCGGCAGGCTTCCCCGCTGCGTCGGCATCGTCTGCTACGGCGTGGGGATGAACGCTGTCTCCTCGGCTGCCGCAGCAGCCGCCGGCGTGCCCGTCACCAACGTCCCGGGCTTCTGCACCGAGGAGGTCGCGACCCACGCCCTGGCGCTGATCCTCGCGCTGAACCGCTCGTTGCCATCGTTCGCCGCGGCGGGACGTGCGGGGACGTGGGACCTCACGTCGATCCAGGGCTTCGGCGAGCTCCGGCGGCTGTCCACGCTTCGCGTGGGAGTAGTCGGGATGGGTCGCATCGGGTCAGCCGTCGCCGCCGCGTGCGTTGCCCTGGGGTGCGTCGTAGTCGGTCATGACCCCAACATCACCTCGTCGCCGGTGCCCTCGGCGGACCTGGTCGGTTGGGAGGAGCTGCTCGCCACGAGCGACATGCTCGTGCTGTGCGCATCACTCTCGACGGGGGAGGGGCCGATCCTCGATGCGGCCGCGTTTGAGGCCATGCGGCACGGCGCGAGCATCGTCAACGTTGCTCGCGGCGGACTTGTCGACGAAGGAGCACTCAGCGAGGCCTTGTCGTCCGGGCGCTTGGCCGGCGCAGCCCTCGACGTCCGGGCGACCGAACCGCCGCCGTACGACGATGCGATCACGAAACTCCCCAACGTGATCCTCACGCCGCACATGGCTGCGATCTCGCAGCAGTCCGATGCCGAGCTGCATGGTGGCGCAGCAGGACGTATCTTGGAGCTCCTGCGTCGCAGCGGTCGACTGTCATGACACTCTCGACCTCGCCGCCAAGACATCGCCGGTCATCTGAGGGCAGGTCGCCCGTCGAGCGCTACCTCAACGTCATGACCTCCCAGTGGCAGGGGCATCCCGAGGTCGAGGTCGACGACGTCACCCGGCGTCAGCATCGAGCCATGCCACCTCGTCGTCCGTGAGCTCCGTCGCGAGGTCTCGAGCCATGGCGTCCTGGCGGAGGGCGCGGATCGCCCGGCTCACAGTCTCGTCGATGGTCTCGTGACGTTCCGTGGCCAAACGGCTGATCCGCGCGTGCGTCTCCCTCTTGATACGGATCGTCGTCGTCTCACCCATGCGTCGATCATGACCAATGTAGACATAATCATCTACAGGCTGGTCGTGGCCGCAGCGGGCGTCTCCGAGCGCACGCTAAGCAGCAGATCCGGATGCGTGTAGTTGGCGGCTCACCAACGGCTCCGTGGATGGCGGGACGGGCCATGTAGGGCCACGATGTCAGCATGTCCACCGTCCTCGACCCGATCGCATCCCGTCTCGAGACCCTCGCCGCCAGGTTCCTCGTCGACCAGAGGCTGCCCGGTATGGCGATGGGGGTGGTGCTCGACGGCGAGCTGGCATGGAGCTGCGCGATGGGCTTTGCCGACCAGGCCTCTGGCCGCCGCGTCGAGGCGGACACGATGTTCCGGATCGCCTCGATCACCAAGTCGTTCACGGCGACGGCGATCCTGCAGCTGCGCGACAAGGGGCGGCTGCGGCTCGACGACCCCCTCGTCGCGCACGTGCCCGAAGCCGAAGCCATCGAGGACCCGTTCGGGCCGGTGGAGGACCTGACGCTCCGGAGGCTGTTGTCCCACACGTCTGGGCTCCAGAACGACGTGCCCGCCAACGACGACCTGTGGCAGCTGGCCCTGTGGACCGAGGAGGAGCTGCTCGCGCGACTGGACGGGGTGCGGGTGCTGGCGCCGCCGGAGACTGAGTGGCGCTACAGCAACGTTGCCTACGGGCTGCTCGGCGTCGTGGTGGGTCGGGTGTCGGGACAGCCGTACGACGCGTACGTCCGGGAGCACGTCCTCACCGTCGCTGGACTCAGCTCGACCACGTTCTTCCCCGACACGGCCCAGGCCTCCCGGGTGGCGACCGGCCACGGCCCGCGCCGGTTCGACGATGCGTTGTCCCCGAGCAGAGAGTTCGACTCCTCGACCTACCTCGCCGACGGCGGAATGTGGTCGACGGTTGCGGACCTTTCCCGTTGGGCGACAGTGCAGTTCCACACGAAGGACGAGGACAAGCGCGGGGACGGTGACCGGGTCCTGGACGGCCGCTCGCTGCGCGAAATGCAGCGTTCCGCCGTCCTGGCCGACACGAACTGGAACCTGGCCTACGGGTTCGGCTGGATGTCGCGGCGGCTCGGGGACGCCCGGTGGGTTGGCCACACCGGCTCCCTCTACGGCTGGCGTGCGGAGCTGCTGTTCCGGCCCGAGGACAGCCTCGCCGTGGTCACGCTTGTCAACGGCTCGGCTCGGCCCGCGTCCCTGGTGGACGAAGTGGCGTCGCTGATCCTGCAGGCACATCAGGACCGGCCGCCCGACCTCCCGCAAGGCCCTCCGCAACCTCTTCCAGCGGCGCAACGGGAGCTTCTCGGCAGCTACGAGGAGGACGAGTACGGCTTCGGCATCCGGGTGGAGGCCCGCGACGGCACTCTCGTCGTCCTCGAGGACGGCTCTGCGTCGGCCGCGCGCCTCACGGCCACCGACGACCCGCTGGTCTTCATGTTGGGCGAGGGCGAGTCCGTCGGCGAACGGGTCGTCTTCCTGCGGTCCGCGTCGGGCGCAATCGCCGGTGTCAACTACGTCGGGTTCCCCTTGCACCGCCTGGCGTACGTCGCCCGCTGACCACGCACAGCGTTCTCCGGCCACGGCACGAGGCCGCAGTCCCAAGAATCGCCGGGGCAGGCGGCAAGGTGCTGCGGATCCTCAAGCCCGCTCATCGGCATGAGCGGCAACCTCGACTGCCGGCACGGGGTAGTGGCAGGGCCCTGATGTGCAGTCGTCGAAATGCGAACGCGACGAGGGCCCCGGCAAAGCCGGGGCCCTCGTGCTCGAACGGTGAGTTCGAGCTTTACGTGCACAAGTGACTAGATGTCGAAGTAGAGCTCGAACTCGTGCGGGTGTGGACGGAGCGCCACGGGGGCGATCTCCATGGTCCGCTTGAAGTCGATCCAGGTCTCGATCAGGTCGGGGGTGAACACGCCGCCCTCGAGGAGGAAGTCGTGGTCGGCCTCGAGCGAGTCGAGCACGGCGTTGAGCGAGCCGGGCACGGTCGGGATGTCGGCGTGCTCGTCGGGCGGGAGCTCGTAGAGGTCCTTGTCGACGGGCTCGTGCGGCTCGATCTTGTTCTTGATGCCGTCGATGCCGGCGAGCAGCATCGCCGAGAACGCGAGGTAGGGGTTCGACGACGGGTCCGGGCAGCGGAACTCGATGCGCTTGGCCTTCGGGTTCGAGCCGGTGATGGGGATGCGCACGCAGGCCGACCGGTTGCGCTGGCTGTAGACCAGGTTGACCGGCGCCTCGAAGCCCGGCACCAGGCGGTGGTAGGAGTTCACCGTCGGGTTGGTGAAGGCCAGCAGCGACGGGGCGTGCTTGAGGATGCCGCCGATGTAGTAGCGCGCCATGTCGGACAGGCCGGCGTACCCGGTCTCGTCGTAGAACAGCGGCTCGCCGTCGTTCCAGATCGACTGGTGGCAGTGCATGCCCGAGCCGTTGTCACCGAAGATCGGCTTCGGCATGAACGTCGCGGTCTTGCCGTTGCGCCAGGCGACGTTCTTCACGAGGTACTTGAACTTCATGACGTCGTCGGCGGCCTTGAGCAGCTCGTCGAAGCGCCAGTTGATCTCGGCCTGGCCGGCTGTGCCGACCTCGTGGTGGGCGCGCTCGACGAGCATGCCGGTCTTCTCCATCTCGATGACGATCTCGTCGCGCAGGTCGCCGAAGTGGTCGTACGGCGCCACCGGGAAGTAGCCGCCCTTGTACTTGACCTTGTAGCCACGGTTGTCGGTCTCCGAGCCGGTGTTCCAGGCGCCGGCCTCGGAGTCGATGTGGTAGTACCCGGCGTTCGCCGTGGTCTCGAAGCGGACCGAGTCGAAGACGTAGAACTCCGCCTCGGGCGCGAAGTACGCCGTGTCGCCGATGCCGGTGCCCTTGAGGTAGGCCTGCGCCTTCTTGGCGATGTTGCGAGGGTCGCGCGAGTAGGCCTCGCCGGTGAGGGGGTCGTGCACGAAGAAGTTGACCACCAGGGTCTTGGCGGCGCGGAACGGGTCGAGGTACGCCGTCGTCGCGTCCGGGAAGAGCGCCATGTCGGACTCGTGGATGGCCTGGAAGCCACGCACCGAGGAGCCGTCGAAGTTCAGGCCGTTGTCGAAGACGTCCTGGTTGAAGGAGCTCACCGGCACCGTGAAGTGCTGCATGATGCCGGGCAGGTCGCAGAAACGGACGTCGACCATCTCGACGCTCTCGTCCTTGAGGTACCTCAGCAGCTCGTCGCTGTTTGCGAACATTCGTCCTCCTTGGCTCGGCTGGACGCCGGGCCGACGCGGGTCTAGGAATCGTGGCTACGGGTTGGGGCCAGATATCGGGGAAGCGGTCCCCCTGAACCTAGGCAGGGGCAGTTTCCCGACCGTATCCCGATTGTTTCCTGCGTGTAACAGGTCGCCCGGCCGGTGGAGACAACGCCTCGACACCTAGGCTGGAGCAGTGATCGAGACCGCCTCGTGGGCCCGGCGGACGCTCGCGCTCTTCGTCGACTGGATCGCCAGCACGCTGGCCGTCATCGCCGTGCTCGGCCCCGGCGGCTGGTTGGACGACCGCTACGCCGGCACCTACACGATGGGCGTCTTCCTGCTCGAGAGCAGCCTGCTGACCGCCCTGGCCGGCGGCTCGTTCGGCAAGCTGGCCACCGGCCTGAGGGTGGCGGCGTACGCCGGCGACAAGTCCGGCGGCCGGATCTGGCCGCGCCCGCCCGACCTGCTGCGGTGCGTCCTGCGCCAGCTGCTGATCTGCCTGGTCATCCCGCCGCTGGTGTTCCGGCCGGACGGGCGCGGTCTCCACGACCTCGCGGCCGGCAGTGCAACGGTGCCTCGCGCCGTCTTCGACGGCGTTCGTGGTTCGGCGGACCGCTCACCGGGTCCTCGTTAGTCTGAAAACCACCGAGACCCACACCGGAAGGCCTCACATGCGTACGAACCTGCGCGCTCCACTGCGTCGATCCCTGGCAGCGGCCGCTGCCACCACCCTGCTCGTCGGACTGACCGCCTGCGGCGGCGACGAGCCGTCCGAGCAAGCCGCCGACGAGACGACGTCCAGCTCCAGCGAGGAGCCCGACGCCACCGCCGACGCGGAGGAGACCGACGAGTCGTCCGACGAGGGCGAGGAGGTCGCCGAGGGCGAGGAGATCGACGCCGCGGACTTCCTGGAGGACTTCCAGGCCGGAGTGGAGAACTCCACGACCGCCCACATGACGATGTCCACCGGGATGGGTGGCATGAACATCGACGCCGAGGGCGACATCGACTACCAGACCGAGCCGGCGTCGATGTCGATGACGATGGCGATGCCGAGCATGGGCGGCGAGATCGAGATGCGCTTCGTCGACGGCATCTTCTACATGAACATGGGTCAGCAGTCGAAGGGCAAGTTCATCAAGATGGACCCCAACGACCCCAACAGCCCGATGGGCGACATCAGCGAGCTCACCGACTCGATGGACCCGGTGCGCCAGTTCGAGCAGTTCGCCGAAGGCGTCCAGAAGGTCGTGTACGTCGGCGAGGAGGACATCGACGGCGAGAGCACCGAGCACTACGTCCTCACCCTGGACACCTCCAAGGTCGAGTCGCTGAAGGACGCCGGGACCGCCGGGATCCCCAAGGAGCTCGACTACGACCTGTGGCTCGACGACGACGACCGGATCCGCCAGATGCAGCTGGACCTGGGCGACACCGGGTCCGTCGAGGTGCACCTCACCGACTGGGACGAGCCCGTCGACATCGAGGCCCCGCCGGCCGACCAGATCATGCAGATGCCGAGCAGCTGAGCACCGGCTTCCAAGAGATTCCCCGCGCCGGTCAGCCGGGGAATCTCGGCCGGCTCAGCGACCGCGGAGGTTGCCGCGCATGCCCTTCATGCTCGTGGGGATGGGCCCCTTGGGGAGCGGGAGCGCCGAACGCTGCGCGTCGATCGCCTTGACGCGGTTGAGCACGTCGGTCATGTCGGCCGGCTTGAGGCCCTTGGGGAGGCGCTGCACGTGGCGCACCAGCTTGGGCAGCGCGACCTGTCCCTCGCCGTCGCCGACGATCACCTCGTGCACGGGGGTGTCGGAGGCGACGCGTTCGTACTTGCGGCGCTCGTTGTTGAGCACCGGCCGCAGCCGGTTGGCGTTGCCCTCCGCGACCAGGACGATGCCCGGGCGGCCGATCACGCGGTGCACGACGTCCTGCTGCCGGGTGAAGGCGACCATCGGCGTCGTGGTCCAGCCGCGCCGCAGCACGTTGAGGGCCGCGGCTGCCGCGCCGGGCTTGCCGTCCATCTGCTTGAACGCCGACGCCTGGGCCCGGCGGCTGAAAACCAGCAGCGCGGTGGTGAAGCCGAAGAGCAGCCCGCCGATGACGGTCGCGATGATCTCGAAGATCCCGCCGTCGGGCGGCAGCAGCCAGAAGAGGCCGGCGCCGACGGCCGCGCCGCCGAGGAACGCGAGGAAGACCCAGAGGCCGAGGCGCTTGTCGCCGACCTTGGCGTACTTGTAGGTCTCGACGATCTGCTGGCGCCGGCTCATGTCCTCCGGGGCTGTGGTGCTCATGCGGGAAGCGGCCTCTTGGGTGGTGGGCGGGTGGGGTCAGACGGAGGCCACGCGGGCGTCCATGGCCTGACGGTACAGGCGTCCGGCGCGGTAGGACGAACGCACCAGCGGCCCGGACAGCGCGCCCGCGAAGCCGATCTCGTCGGCCTCCTGCTTGAGCTCGACGAACTCCTCGGGCTTGACCCAACGCTCCACGGGGTGGTGGCGCAGCGACGGGCGGAGGTACTGCGTGATGGTGATGATCTCGCAGCCCGCGTCGTGGAGGTCGTGCAGCGCCTGCGAGACCTCTTCGCGGGTCTCGCCCATGCCGAGGATCAGGTTGGACTTGGTGACCAGCCCGAAGTCACGCGCCGCGGTGAGGACGCCGAGCGAGCGGTCGTAGCGGAAGGCCGGACGGATCCGCTTGAAGATGCGCGGCACGGTCTCGACGTTGTGGGCCAGCACCTCGGGCCGCGACTCGAAGACCTCGCGCAGGAGCTCGGGCTTTCCGTTGAAGTCCGGGATGAGGTTCTCGACGCCGGTCCCGGGGTTGAGCTCGTGGATGGCCCGCACCGTCTCGGCGTACAGCCATGCGCCGCCGTCGGGCAGGTCGTCGCGGGCGACACCGGTGATGGTGGCGTAGCGCAGCTCCATCTTCTGCACCGACTCGGCGACCCGGCGCGGCTCGTCGCGGTCGAGCGGCTGTGGCTTGCCGGTGTCGATCTGGCAGAAGTCGCAGCGACGGGTGCACTGGTCGCCCCCGATGAGGAAGGTCGCCTCGCGGTCCTCCCAGCACTCGTAGATGTTGGGGCAGCCGGCCTCCTGGCAGACGGTGTGCAGGCCTTCGGACTTCACCAGGCTCTGGAGGGCGGTGTACTCGGGACCCATCTTGGCGCGGGTCTTGATCCACTCCGGCTTGCGCTCGATCGGGGTCTCCGCGTTGCGCACCTCCAGCCTCAGCAGCTTTCGGCCTTCAGGGGTCGCGGGCGCTTGGGTCACGTTGCCCAAGTGTACGTGGGACGGTGCAGTGACCCACGGGCCGGACGATCCCGGGAGCGTGGCCTACGGCACGTCGCGCCGACGGAACGTCGCGAGGCCGGCGAAACCCGGCAGCAGCAGGATCAGGGCGAGGTACGACGCTCCGCCGGCCAGCGAGAGCCGCCGCTGCCCGTCGCACGACTCCACGCCGTCCTCGTAGGTGCAGGTGTAGCTCTCGCTGGAGTAGTAGTCGACCCCGTCCTGGACCACCGCGCCGACGTTGGTGTGCAGCATGTAGCGCTCGTTGTCGCCGCCGAGCGGGAGCGCGGCGATGATGATCGTGCTGGCCACGGCAACGCCGAACAGGATGCCCAGGGTGACCACCGTGCTGCGGAAGAGCATGGTCAGGGAGTAGCCGAGCAGCGCCGCGCCGACCACGATCAGCGTGCCCCTCAGCACGATGCCCGGCACGAGGTCCCAGGTCTGGCCGGGCACGGCGATGTCGCGCGAGGCGGCGAGCCCCCGCACGCCCACCCAGAAGAGGGTCTGCACGACCAGACCCACCACGGCTCCGACGATGGCGAGCACCAGCGCCTTCGCAGCCCACACGCGGCCGCGCCGGGGCTCGAAGAGCAGCTGGTTGCTCATGGACCCGGAGGCCCAGTCGGCGCCGACGTACGTCGCAGCGGCGAGCAGCATCAGGACGGCCAGGATGACCGGGATCGCGGTACCGAGGTCGTTCACCACCGAGGGCACGTCCAACGGGGAGCGCTGGAGGTACCACTCGTCCCTGGGTGTGTTGGCGTCGATGCACTCCTGCTCGGGGTCCTCGGTCTCGAAGCCCGGGCCGAAGTACATCTCGGGGTCCTCGAGGCACATCTCGATGCTCTCTTGGACGTATGGCTGCTGGGCCTCCTGCTCCGCCTGCGCCGTCGCCTCGGCGATCTCCGCCTCGGACACCGGCCTGGTCGACCAGGCTGTGCCGCCGAAGACGAACAGCGGGATCACGAACGCCGCTGCCACCAGCACGCGCACCGCACGGCGCCAGCGGAGGCGCGCCAGCTCGACCCCCAGCAGCCTCCCCATCACGCCGCTCCCAGCTGCTCGTCGCGAGTGAGCTCGAGGAAGAACGTCTCCAGGTCGACGCGCACCGGGGTCAGCTCCGCGACCCAGTGGCCGCTCTCGCCGAGCGTGCGGCTGATCTCCTCTGGTGGCCGGTCACCGTCGACGGTCAGGAGCCCGTCCGGCGCGTCGGCGGCATCGAACCCGGCGGCCTTCAGCACCGTGCGCGCACCAGCAGGATCGGCCACGCGCACGCGGTACGACGTACCGGAGGACGCCAGCAGCTCCTGGACGTTGCCCGAGGCCAGCATCCGGCCGTTGCCGATGATCGTCGCCGACGTGCAGACCTGCTGGACCTCGGCCAGGATGTGCGAGCTCAGCAGGACGGTGACCCCGGTCGCTCCGAGCTCGCGGATGGTGTCGCGGATCTCGCGGATCCCTGCGGGGTCCAGGCCGTTGGTCGGCTCGTCGAGGATCAGCAGCTCGGGGTCCTTGAGCAGGGTCGCGGCGATCGCGAGTCGTTGCTTCATGCCGAGCGAGTAGCCCTTGAAGCGCTCCCGGTCGCGGCCCGCGAGGCTGACGGTGTCCAGCGCGCGGTCGACCGCGTCCGGCGCGGCGCCCATCGTGCGCGCCAGCAGCATGAGGTTCTGCCTCCCGGTGAAGTGCGGCGAGAACTTCGGCGACTCCACGACCGCGCCGACCCGGTCGATGACGTCGGGCAGCCGGCTTGGCACGTCGGCGCCGAGCAGTCGCATCGAGCCCGCGGTCGCGCGTGCCAGGCCGAGCAGCATCCGGATGGTCGTGGTCTTGCCGGAGCCGTTGGGTCCGAGGAAGCCGTGGACGCCGCCGGCCGGGACCGCCAGGTCGAGACCGTCGACGGCCACCCGGACCTCGCCTCGACGGGTCCGGAAGACCTTGCGCAGCCCGTGCGTCTCGATCACGAGTCCGCTGCTCGATCGTGCCCCAGGCTCAGCGTTCGTCATCCGGGGATGCTCGCACCCGCACGGGTGTGATCAGCCCAGGCTCGCCGTGGACCAGACCTTCCCGGAGTCGGTGACGAGCTCGATGCTCGCGGCGTGCGGGTCCGACGGCGTGATCCACGTGGCCGTGCCCGAGTCCGGCACCACCCACTCGCCTGCGGGCGCGGTGGAGTCGTCGTCGAGTCGGAGCCGGCAGACGTAGCGGACGCCCGGCGGTCCGTCGGTGATCCGCACGACGAGCACCTCCTCGTCGTCCACCCAGCTGGACAGCACCCGCCCGACCACACGGCCGTCGTCGGTGCGCAGCGCCATCGCGTCCCTCGGCGGCGCGTCGTCGGTGAGGGCCTGCACGCCGAGCAGACCGAGCACGCCGACCACGAGGCCCACTGCGGCGGCGGCCGCCAGGAGGACCGCGCCGCGTACCCGCTGTCGCGGCTGCGGCGTCGCCTCGGTGCGCAACCGTGCCAGCACCCGGCTCTCGAACCCGGCCGGGGGCTCGATCGCGGGTCCGGCGGCCAGGGCCACCTCGAGGTCGCGGGTCAGGTCGTCGTACGTCGCGCGGCAGTCCGCGCAGTCGCGCAGGTGCGCACTGATCGCCGCAGGGTCGGGTGAGGCCCCCATGGCGAGCTCGACCAGGGCGTCCTCGCCAGGGTGCGGGAGGAGCGGCTCCTGGGGGCCCAGTGGCGCCGTCATGGGCTCTCCTCGACCAGTCCGGACCGCAGCGCGCGCAGTCCGGCGCGCAAACGGGTCTTCGCGGTCCCGAGAGGGATGTCCTCGCGCCGGCTGATCTCAGCGGCCGTGCAGCCGAGGATCGTGGCCAGCACGACCGCGCGTGCCTGGGCAGGCGGGATCTCCCGCAGCCTCGCCCGAGCCCGCGCCGACTCCAGCTCGATGCCGGCAGCGTTCTCGGGTGATCGCGGGTCGTCCTCCAAGGTCTCGCCGACCAACCGTTCCAGCGCCTCGCCGTCCACCGGCAGCAGCCGCCTGGCCCGGACCACGTCGATCGCGAGGTTGCGGGTGATCGTGAGGAGCCAGGTCAGCGCCGAGCCGCGTCGTGCGTCATAGCCGCTCGCCGCCCGCCAGGCCCGCAGGAACGCCTCCTGGCTCACGTCCTCGGCGAGGCCGCGGTCGCGCGTGATCGACAGGGCGAGCCCGAAGACCCTGCTCTGGTAGCGCCGCACGAACGCCGTCGTGGCGGCGTCGTCGCCCACCGCCACGCCCGCGAGCAGCGCGGCGTCGTCCGCGCGCTCGGCGCGGGAGTAGAGCTCCACACTGCACAGTACGACGCCGGGGCCGTTCTGGATTGCCGGGCTGAAGGGCCTCCGGACGTCAACGACTCGGCGTGACCAGCTCGATCCTGGGCTCCATCTTGGGCTCGCTCCGGGCTGCCTTGGCCGGGTCGGGGCGCGGCTCGTAGTCGGGCGTGGGGGAGTAGGGGCCCCACGCGAGGTAATGGTCCAGGTGCCGGCGGACGAGCGGCGCCACCTCGTGCGTGGTGACGTCGCGGCCGAGCTCCTCGCTCAGGGTGGTCACGCCGGCGTCGGCGATGCCGCACGGGACGAAGCGGTCGTACCACTCGAGCGAGACGTCGCAGTTGAGCGCGAAGCCGTGCATCGCCACGCCGCGGCTCACCCGGATGCCGATGGCGGCCACCTTGCGCTCGGGGCGGGCTCCGTCGGCTCGCAGCCAGACACCGCTGCGTCCCGGCACCCGGGCGGTGGTCACACCCAGGTCGGCGCACACGTGGATGAGCGCCTCCTCGAGGCGGCGTACGTAGTCGACGACCCTGACGTGGTCGGGGAGCCGGACGATGGGGTAGCCCACCAGCTGCCCCGGGCCGTGGAAGGTGATCTTGCCGCCGCGGTCGACGTCGATGACGGGCGCGCCACCCGGATCGACAGGACGCTCGTGGGGCTCGGTGCGCTTCCCCGCGGTGTAGACAGGCGGGTGCTCCAGCAGCAGCACCGTGTCGCCGCGGCGACCGTCAGCCACGTCGGCGTGGACGGCGCGTTGGAGGTCCCACGCCGCGAGGTAGTCGATCGCACCGGCGCCCAGCCCGCGCGTGTCGTAGTCGAGGGGCACCTCCTCAGACTAGCCCGACCCACCCGCAGGCAGGCGCTCGTGTACGGCGGCGACGACCCAGCCACGACCCCCGCGCACCAGCGTGACCCGACGAGACACGGGTGCACCGCGCGGCAGCGCCGTCGACCAGTCGGCCCCCCTGGCCACGCCACCGACGACGCGGTCGGTGACCGAGACGACCAACCGGCGCGCCGACAGGCTCAGCACCTCTGCGTCGAGCACCTGCGTCGTCAGGCCCTCGACACGCAGACCCCGGTCGAGGTAGCCGCGCAGCAGCCGGACGTCGCGCCTCGCGGCGACCGACCCGGAGGCGTAGAGGGCGCGGAGCGCGGCTGCGTCGCCGGTCGCCCAGGCCGCCGATCGCCGCCTGTCCCAGTCGTGCAGGACGGTGAGAGGGTCCTCGGGGGCGCCCAGGTGGGGGACGGTCACACCCGCAGCGGCCGTCGATGGCTCGGGAGCGAGGGACCCGCCCTCGACGAACGCCGCGCCGACCACCAGCGCGATGATCGCCAGCATCCCGGTTGCTGCTGGTCCTTGTCGCACCCAGCCAGCCTGCCTGCTTCCAGCCGACAGCGTCGGGCGCTGTCCACAGGCGCCTAAGTCAGGACTGCTGGGCCAGGGCGGCCGCGATCACGTCGCGGACGTCGCGGTCGCGGAACTCGAAGCCAGCGGCTTCCAGGGCGGCCGGACGTGCGTTGATCGAGCCGAGCAGCTCCGGTGCCGCCGCGCCGGCGGCCCGGCGCAGGATCGCGGCGGGCGCGGCCAGCCGGGCCTTGCGCCCGAGCGCGGACGCCAAGGCGTCGGTGAACTCCGCGTTGGTCGGGGTGTCGGGGCAGCAGAGGTTGAACGGACCCTCCGCCGACTCGCGATCGAGCAGGAAGAGGACGGCGGCGAGCCAGTCGCGCAGCGAGATGCACGCGAAGTGCTGGCGGCCGTCACCGAGCCGCGCACCGAGTCCGAGCCGGAACGGCAGGATCAGCTGCTGCAGCGGCGCGGCCTTCCGGTCCAGGACCGGAGACGTGCGCAGCACGACCACGCGCGCCCCGGCCTCGGACGCCGGTGACGCAGCCTGCTGCCAGGCGCGGGCCACCTGCGTGAGCAGCGAGTCGCCGAGGCTGCTGGACTCCTCGGTCAGCACCTCGTTGCCGTGGTCGCCGTAGAACCCGATGGCGTTCTGGGCCAGGAACACAGGCTGGCTGGACGACGACGCGATCGCGTTGGCCAACGTGTCCGTGGTCGCCACCCGGCTGCTGAGCATCTCGCGCTGCCAGCGCTTCGAGTGCGGGTTGCCGGCGGTGGCCACGCCGGC
The DNA here is from genome assembly GCF_039531755.1 of Nocardioides bigeumensis. NCBI lineage: Bacteria > Bacillati > Actinomycetota > Actinomycetes > Propionibacteriales > Nocardioidaceae > Nocardioides > Nocardioides bigeumensis. Next base: position 97,849 of record NZ_BAAAQQ010000001.1, on the reverse strand, counting down.
GAGGTTGACCACGACGTCGGCCTGCTCGACGGCGTCGGGCTCGAGGCGCCCGGTGTAGGGGTCCCACTGCAGCTCGTCGGCGCTCTCGGCCGCCCGTCGGACCAGGCGCACGACCTCGTGACCCTCGGCCGCAAACGCCGACGTGAGCGCTTGGCCGAGGAACCCCGAGGAACCTGCCATCAAGACCCTCACGTCAGCCCCCGACCCGGACGAGGCTCAGACCTCAAACTGGGCCCCCTCCAGGCGGCCCTTCACGTCGACGAGGAAACGCGCGGCGTCCGCGCCGTCGACCACGCGGTGGTCGTAGGTCAGCGCGAGGTAGACCATCTGGCGGACCGCGATCGTCTCGCCCAGGTTGTCGTCGTCGATCACGACCGCACGCTTGACGACGGCGCCGGTGCCGAGGATCGCGACCTGCGGCTGGTTGATGATCGGGGTGTCGAAGAGCGCGCCCCGGCTGCCGGTGTTGGTGAGCGTGAAGGTCCCGCCCGAGAGCTCGTCGGGCGTGATCTTGTTGGTGCGGGTGCGCTCGGCCACATCGGCGATCTTGCGGGCCAGCCCCGCGATCGATAGGTCGCCCGCCTCCTTGATGACCGGCGTGAGCAGGCCCTTCTCGGTGTCCACCGCGATCGCGAGGTTCTCGCGGTCGAAGTAGGTGACCTCGCCCTTCTCGGTGTCGATCGCCGAGTTGAGCGACGGGTGCTGCTTGAGCGCATCGATCGCGGCCTTGGCGAAGAAGGGCATGTAGGTGAGCTTCACGCCCTCACGGGCGGCGAAGTCGGCCTTGAGCGCGTCGCGCAGCCGGCTGATCGACGTCACGTCGACCTCGACGACCGTGGTCAGCTGGGCGCTCACCTGGAGCGACTCGACCATCCGCTTGGCGATGACCTTGCGCAGGCGCGAGAGCGGTTCGGTCTTGCCACGCAGCGGCGACTCGGTCGCGGCCGCCGCGGGTGCGGCGGCGGGTGGCTCTGCCGGCGTCTCCTGCGCCGCGGCCGGCTGCTCCTTGGCCTTCGCCGCGTCGAGCACGTCCTGCTTGCGGATGCGACCGCCCACGCCCGATCCCGTCACCGTCGCCAGGTCGACGCCGTGCTGGGTGGCCAGCTTGCGGACCAGTGGGGTGACGTACGCCCGGTCGCCGGACTCGCCACCGGTGTTGGCTGCGGGCTCCGCTTGAGCCTCGGGCTGGGACTTCTGCTCGGGCTGGGACTTCTGCTCGGGCTGGGACCTCTGCTCGGGCTCGGACGTCTGCTCGGGCTCAGGCTCAGGCTCTGCCTGCGTCTCTGCCTTCGTCTCCGGCTCGGGCTCTGCCTCCTGCTCCGGCTCCGACTTCTGCTCCGGCTCGGGTGCGGCCTGCTCGGCGTCACCGTCACCGGACGCAGCGCCACCGGAGCCGTCACCTGAGCCGATGATGGCCAGCTCGGCGCCGACCTCGACGGTCTCGTCCTCGCTGACCTTGATCTCCAGCAGGGTGCCGGCCACCGGCGAGGGGATCTCGGTGTCGACCTTGTCGGTGGACACCTCCAGGAGTGCCTCGTCGACGGCGACCTCGTCACCGACCTGCTTGAGCCAGCGGGTGACCGTGCCCTCGGTGACGGACTCGCCCAGCGCGGGCAGCGTGACGGGGGTACTGCCCCCGCCCCCGCCCCCGCCGCCGCTCGAGCCGCCGGACCCGCCGCTCGAGCCGGAACCGGCGTCGTCCGTCGACTCGACCGTGCCCTGGTTGCTCTCCGCTGCCGGCTCGTCGTGCTCGGACGCCGGGGCGTCCTGCTCGGACTGCCCGGACTGCCCGGACTGCCCGGACTGCTCGTCCTCGGGCTCCGAGGCGGACTCGGCCGGCAGCTCCTCCTCGGCAGGTTGGTCTGCCCCCGTGTCGTCCGAGCCGCCGCTGTCGCCGCCGCCCGACGACTCGTCCTTGTCCCCGATGACGGCGAGGAGACCGCCGACCTCGACGGTCTCGTCCTCGTTGGCCTTGATCTCCAGCAGGGTGCCGGCCACGGGAGAGGGGATCTCGGTGTCGACCTTGTCGGTCGAGACCTCGAGGAGAGCCTCGTCGACCGCGACCTCGTCACCGACCTGCTTGAGCCAGCGGGTGACGGTGCCCTCCGTGACGGACTCGCCGAGGGCGGGGAGGGTGACTTCGGTAGCCATGGGGTTCCTTCACGGGGTGGTGGGTGGGGCGGTAAGTCGGGTGGGGCGGTAAGTCGGGTGGGGCTGGTGATCAGGTTGGTGGGGCTCAGTCAGGCGGTCACGAGTGCGCGTGCAGGGGCTTGCCGGCCAGGGCCAGGTGAGCCTCGCCGAGCGCTTCGTTCTGGGTCGGGTGGGCGTGGACAAGGGGGGCGACGTCCTCGGCGTGACCCTCCCAGCCGTAGATCAGCTGGGCCTCGCCGATCAGCTCGCCGACCCGGTCGCCGACGAGGTGGATCCCGACGACAGGGCCGTCGACGAGGCTGACCAGCTTGACGAAGCCCTGGGTCTTGAGGATCTGGCTCTTGCCGTTGCCGCCGAGGTCGTAGGTGAGGGTGCGCACCGCCTCGGCGCCGTGCTTCTCGACGGCCTGTGCCTCGGTCAGGCCGACCGAGGCGAGCTCGGGGTGGGAGTAGGTGACGCGGGGGATCCCGGCCTCGTCGATGAGCGCGGGTGCGAGGCCGGCGATCTCCTCGGCGACGAAGATGCCCTGCTGGAAGCCGCGGTGGGCCAGCTGCAGGCCGGGCACGATGTCGCCGACGGCGTACACCTTGTCGAGGTTGGTGCGCAGCCGGTCGTCGGTGAGCACGAACCCGCGCTCCATCGCGACCCCTTGCTCGTCGTAGCCGAGCCCGTCCGTGGTCGGACCGCGCCCGACCGCCACCAGCAGGAGCTCGGCCTCGAGGACGTCACCGCCCTCGACGGTGACGGCGACCCCCTGGTCGGTGGTCTTGACGCTCTGGAAGGAAGTGCCGGTGCGGAAGGCGATCCCGCGCTTGCGGAAGGTGCGCTCCAGGACCTTCGACGACGCCTCGTCCTCGGCCGCGACGAGACGGGGGAGGGCCTCGACGATGGTCACCTCGGCGCCGAAGGAGCGCCACACGCTGGCGAACTCGACGCCGATGACGCCGCCTCCGAGAACGATCACGGACTCGGGTACCCGATCGAGGCGCAGCGCGTGCTCGGAGGTGATGACCCGCTCGCCGTCGACGTCGAGGCCGGGCAGGCTGCGGGAGTAGGAGCCGGACGCGAGCACCAGGTGCTCGCCTTCGTACGACGTGTCGCCGACGGTCACCTGACGCGGCCCGGTCATCCGGCCCTCGCCCTCGATGACGGTGATGCCGCGCGACTTGATCAGCCCGCTCAGGCCCTTGAAGAGCCGGGAGACGACACCGTCCTTGTAGGCGTTGACGCCGGGCATGTCGATGCCCTCCAGCGTCGCGCGCACACCGAACTGCTCGGACTCGCGCGCCTGGTCGGCGATCTCGGCCGCGTGCAGCAGGGCCTTGGTCGGGATGCACCCGACGTGCAGGCAGGTGCCGCCGAGGTTGCCCTTCTCGACCAGTCCGACGGAGAGTCCCAGCTGCGCGGCACGCAGGGCACAGGCGTAACCGCCGGATCCTGCCCCGAGAACGAGGATGTCGAACTTCTCCGGCACGGTGGTCCTTCCCGATCGGCCACAGGGGTGGTCAGCGTGATGACCAACCCATCCTTGCACTTGCCGGGTCGCAGATCACAAGAGGGCGACCAGGCCGTCGCGGGGTGCCGCGGGCGGCGGACCACGCTCACGTGCGGGTTCCGTGCGGACCTCTCGGGCACAATGTCGCCATGGGATTGTTCGACCGCTTCCGCGGGTCACGGCCGCGGACGCGACGGCCGTCGGGTGACCTCGCGCGCACCGGCTCCACCCGTGTGCGCGCCTCCGAGCGCGCCGACGAGGAACACCTCAACGCGTGGGTGGCCGAGCGCACCGGCGTCGAGGGCTTCGTGGAGCCGCGCACCGCGGTCAGCGACGTGACGCTGCTCCTGGTGGCGCACGACGGCGAGTGGACGCGGCGAAGGGTCCCGTCGGTCGCGTGGGCGCACCAGTTCTGCAACCACCACCGGGTGCCGTCCTACGACGCCGCGGTGGTCGGCATCCCTCAGCGGATGCGCGACTTCAACCGCCGCAAGAAGCGCGACGGCCTGCTCTAGTCAGTCCTTCGACGCGGCGAGCGCGCGGGCGAAGTCGACCAGCGTCGCGACGGCGAAGCCGGTGCCCCCGCTGATCCAGTGGCCGGACGGACCGCCCGAGTTGAACGCCGGCCCGGCGATGTCGAGGTGCGCCCAGTCGATCCCGTCGGTGAACTCGCGCAGGAACGCAGCAGCGTAGAGACCACCGCCGTAGCGCACCCAGTCGTGCTGGAGCAGGTCGGCGATCTTGCTGCCCTTGACCCGCTCCGCCACCTCGTCGGTGATGGGCATCGCCCAGTGGGCCTCGCCCGCGGACTCACCCGCGGCGATCACGTCGGCGACGACCTGCTCGCTGCCGAGCACACCGCCGATCCGCTCGCCGAGCGCCACGACCATGTGGCCGGTCAGCGTGGCCACGTCGAGGATGACGTCGGGCTTCTGCTCCGTCGCCCGCACCAACGCGTCGGCGAGGACCAGCCGGCCCTCGGCGTCGGTGTTGAGCACCTCGACGGTCCTGCCGCCGTACATCGTCAGCACGTCGCCGGGCCGGGTGGCGTTGCCGGAGACCATGTTCTCCGCCATCGGGGCGAAGGTGGACACCTTCACCGGGAGTCCCAGGCGCGCGATGGCGATCGTCGCCTGGACGACCGCGGCCGCGCCGGCCATGTCGCACTTCATGGTGTGCATGCTGTTGGCGGGCTTGATGCTCAGGCCGCCGGAGTCGAAGGTGATGCCCTTGCCCACCAGGGCGAGGTGCGCGACCGCGCCGCGGGGCGCGTAGGTCAGCTCGACCAGGCGCGGCGGGGCCGCCGAGCCCTGCCCGACGCCGAGGATGCCACCGCAGCCGAGCTCGGCCAGCGCCTTCTCGTCGTGGACGACGACCTTGACCTTGGTGCCCTTGACGCCGCCCTTGCTCCTGGAGGCTGCCTTGGCGGCGTCCTGCACGGCGTCGGCGAACGACGGCGGGCGCAGGTCTCCGGGTGCGAGGTTGACCCAGTCGCGGGTGTCGGCGACAGCCGCCGCCACCACCTGCGCCTCCTCGAAGGCCGTCACGACCTCCTGCTTGCGGCCCTCGGCGCTGAGCACCACGACGTCGCTCGGTGCCTCGTCGGCTGCGTCCTTCTTCTGCTTGTACGTCGTGAACGTGTAGCCGCCCAGGTCGAAACCCTCGACGACCGCGCGGACCTGCGCGGGCGTGCTGCCCGGCAGGGCCAGCGCCACCGACGCGGCGTTGGCGACCGAGCGTGCGGCCACACCCGCGGCTCGGCGTACGCCCGCGGGATCGAGGTCGGCCTTGCGCCCCATGCCGACGAACACGACGAGCGGCGACGAGATGACGCCGTTGGTCGGCACCTTCGTCACCTCGCCGGGCTTGCCGGTGGCACCCAGCCCCGCTAGCAGCGGCCGCAGCTTGCGACCGTACGCCGCCGCGACTTCCTCACCGCCCGCGGCGATCTCGACGGTGTTGCGGGCCTGGACGAGGCCGACGACGACAGCGTCGGCCCGAGTCTTCGCGGGGCTCGCGCTCCGCAGCGTGTACGTCGTCACCCGGGAAGGATAGGCCCGAGCACGAGAGAAGCAGACACCGTGGCTGACTCGGGCGCGACCGTGACGTGGAGTACCTTCGCCAGCATGCTGCTCCAGTCCCCGCTTCACGACCGCCACGTCGCACTCGGAGCCAAGCTCGCGGAGTTCGGTGGCTGGTCGATGCCGTTGGAGTACCCCACTGGTGTCGTGAAGGAGCACACGGCCGTTCGCGAGCGGGTAGGAATCTTCGACGTGTCCCACCTCGGGAAGGCGATGGTCACCGGCGCCGGTGCGGCGGCGTACGTCAACGCGACGCTCACCAACGACCTCGGCCGGATCGCGCCGGGCCAGGCGCAGTACACGCTGTGCTGCGACCCCGAGACCGGGGGCATCGTCGACGACCTCATCGCCTACTACCAGGACGACGAGCACGTGCTCCTCGTTCCCAACGCCGCCAACACCGCCGAGGTCGTCCGCCGCCTCCAGGCCGAGGCCCCCGAGGGGGTCACGGTGCGCGACCACCACCGCGACTACGCCGTGCTGGCCGTCCAGGGCACCCTCTCCGACGAGGTCCTGACAGCGGTCGGTCTTCCGGCCGGGCACGAGTACATGTCGTTCGTGGAAGCCGAGTTCGGTTCCGGACCTGACACCGGGGGCGTCGTGGTCTGCCGGACCGGCTACACCGGCGAGCGCGGCTACGAGCTCATCGTTGCCAACGACCTCGCCGGCGAGCTGTGGGACCGACTTCTCGAAGCAGGGGAGCAGCACGGCATGTTGCCGTGCGGGCTCGGGGCGCGGGACACCCTGCGCACCGAGATGGGCTATCCGCTGCACGGCCAGGACATCTCCCTCGACGTCACCCCCAACCAGGGTGGGATCGGCTGGGCCGTCGGCTGGGGCAAGGACACGTTCTGGGGCAAGGACGTGCTGGCCGCGGAACGCGCCGACGGCCCGCGACGGCGGTTGCGCGGCCTGGTTGCCGTCGGCCGCGGCATCCCGAGGCCGGGCATGGGTGTCACGCTGGTGGCCGACGTACCCCTGTGCGACATCACCTCCGGGACCTTCTCGCCGACGCTGAAGAAGGGCATCGGGCTCGCGTTGGTTCCGACTTTCGTGAACCCGGACGCAGAGGTGGGTGTCGACGTGCGAGGCCGCCGGGAGATCTTCCAGCTGGTCAAGCCGCCCTTCGTCCAGCCCTCGGTGCGTGAGTCGTGATGCTGCCTGATCAGCCGCCGACGTTCCGCGAGCCGTCGCCGACCGAGAACCCGTGGTGGTGGTCGCTCGAGGACGACGCCGGCGCTGCCGTCGAGGTGTCGCCCGAGCACGCGGGGCAGCGCTTCCCGACGCAGGCCGACGCCGAGTCGTGGGTGGGCGAGGTGTGGGCCGACCTCGCCGAGCAGGGGGTCGACGGGGTCACGCTCCACGAGGGCGACCGCAAGGTCTACGGCCCGATGTCGCTGCACGCCTGAGCGTCGCGACCCCCGGCCACTACGCCGGGCTGGGCTGCTTCTCCTTCTCGGTGCCGGGGCCGCCGCCCTCGACGTCGGCGTCCTCCGCGGTCAGCGGGGTGGCGATGTTCTCCAGCGACTCACCCTCGGCGTGCACGCCGAACACGATGGCGACGATGCCACCGACGATCATCAACGCGGCGCCGATGAAGTAGCCGATCGCGATGCCGGTGATGTCCTTGGACGCGGACGCGTTCTCGATGAGGGAGCCGAAGAGCAGCGGGCCGGTGATGCCACCGACCGCCGTACCGATCGCGTAGAAGAACGCGATGCACAGGGCGCGCGTCTCCATCGGGAAGACCTCACTGGCGGTGAGGTACGCCGCGCTGGCGCCCGCCGAGGCGAAGAAGAAGATCGCCGCGCCGAACATCGTCAGGGTGACCGCGGTGAGGCTGCCGAGCATCATGCCGGCGATGGCGAGACCGACCCCGGAGATCAGGTAGGTGCCGGCGATCATCTTGACCCGGCCGACGGTGTCGAAGAGCCGGCTCAGCAGGAGGGCGCCGCAGAAGTTGCTGACCGCGAAGATCGCGATGTAGTAGCCGGTCTGCTTGACGTCCATGAAGGTGCCCAGCGTGTCGCCGTAGGTGAAGAAGAAGGCGTTGTAGAGGAAGGCCTGCGCGACGAAGAGCGAGAAGCACAGCACCGTCCGCTTGGGGTAGAGGGTGAAGACCGTCTTCGCGATGAGCACCAGGCTGATCGTCTTGCGCTGGCGCACCGTGATGGTGCCGTCCTCCGGCTCGGGGAGCGAGCCGGACTGTCCCTCGACGGTGTGCTCGATGTCCTTGACGATCTTCTCGCCCTCGTCCTCGCGACCGTGGATGAACAGCCAGCGCGGCGACTCGGGCACGTTGCGGCGCACGATCAGGATGCCGACGGCGAGGATCGCGCCGAGGCCGAAGGCGAGGCGCCAGCCCCACTCAGCGTCGATCAGGGTCGGGTCGAGCAGAGGGATGGTGAGCAGGGAGCCACCGGCGGCACCGACCCAGAACGAACCGTTGATGGCGACGTCGACACGGCCGCGGTACTTCTTGGGGATCAGCTCGTCGATCGCGGAGTTGATGGCGGCGTACTCGCCACCGATCCCGGCGCCGGTGAGGAACCGGCAGGCGAAGTACCACATGGGGTTCATCGAGAAGGCCGTCAGCACCGTCGCGACCGTGTAGACGGCCAACGTGATCAGGAAGAGCTTCTTGCGCCCGAGCTTGTCGGTGAGCTGTCCGAAGAACAGGGCACCGATGCAGGCGCCGGCGACGTAGATCGCGCCGGCCAGGCCGACGTCGAAGCTGGACATGCCCAGCCCCGTCGTACCGTCCTTCAGGGCGTCGGACATGGAGCCGACGATGGTCACCTCGAGGCCGTCGAGGATCCACACGGTCCCGAGGCCGATCACCACCAGCCAGTGGAAACGGGACCAGGGGAGCCGGTCCAGCCGGGCCGGGATGTCGGTGGTGATGGTGCCGGTCTGCACGCCTGCCATGAACGCTTCTCCCTCGCACATGCATGCCCCCCGAGCGGAGGCGCTCTCTCGACATTGCCCCCGCACATCGCGGTGCGGGCAGACCCCCAGGGGTGGTCCGGTCACATAAGTACCCGCGAGTGCCCGGCGCATGAGGAGGTGTTGGTTTGCCGGGCGCGCGCGGCGGCCTGCCGCTGACCCGCCACCGTGAGGACGGAGGCGGCTGGCCGCGGACGATGCTCGTGGGCGAGGCTGGCCCCGTGTCCACCCGACAGGAGTTCCGCGAGTTCCGCCAGGTCGACGTCTTCTCCGCCGAGCCGCACCTGGGCAACCCGGTGGCCGTCGTCCACGACGCGGACGGGATGACGGGGGAGGAGATGGCCCGCTTCGCGCGCTGGACCAACCTCTCGGAGACGACCTTCCTGCTGCCGCCCACCACTGCCGAGGCGGACTACCGCCTGCGCATCTTCACCCCTGCCGAGGAGCTGCCCTTCGCGGGCCACCCGACGCTGGGGAGCGCGCACGCGTGGCTGGATGCCGGGGGAGTGCCCGGACGTGAGGGCGAGCTCGTCCAGGAGTGCGGCGCCGGGCAGGTGCGGGTCAGGAGCCGTGGGCGTCTGGCCTTCGAGGCTCCGCCCCTGGTGCGCTCCGGCCGGGTGACGGCCGAGCAGCGCCGCGCGGTCGTCGCGGCCCTGCGTCTGTCGCCCGAGCAGGTGCTGGACGTCGAGTGGGTCGACAACGGTCCCGGCTGGGTGGGTGTGCTGGTGCCGGACGCCGCGACCGTGCTCGGCCTGCGGCCCGACTGGTCCGCCTTCGCGGGCCTGGAGGTCGGCGTCGTCGGCCGCTACCCGGGCGCCGACGTCGGCGCGGGTGAACCGCTGGTCGAGGTGCGGGCGTTCTGCCCGAGCCTCGGGGTGGTCGAGGACCCGGTCACGGGCAGCCTCAACGCCAGCCTGGCGCAGTGGCTGACGCGCAACGGCACCCTGCCGCCGGCGTACGTCGCCTCGCAGGGAACCTGCCTTGGCAGGCAGGGACGTGTCCACATCGAGACCGAGGGCCGGTCCATCTGGGTCGGTGGCGAGACACGCACCATCGTGGCGGGAACGGTCGTCGTCTGAGGCCCGGTCGGGGCGTAGGGTCGGCGTCGTGCAGCAGTACCTCGACCTTCTCCGGCGGATCCTCGACGAGGGCGTGGAGAAGGGTGACCGGACCGGCACCGGCACGCTGAGTGTCTTCGGCCACCAGACGCGCTTCGACCTCACCGCGGGCTTCCCCCTGGTGACGACCAAGAAGGTGCACACCCGGTCGGTCTTCGGTGAGCTGTTGTGGTTCCTCCGGGGCGACACCAACATCAAGTGGCTGCAGGACCGCGGCATCACGATCTGGGACGAGTGGGCCGACGACGCCGGCGACCTCGGCCCCGTCTACGGCTATCAGTGGCGCTCGTGGCCGGCCCCGGACGGCCGGCACATCGACCAGGTGAAGCTGGTGCTCGACCAGCTGCGCAACGACCCCGACTCGCGGCGGCACCTGGTCAGCGCGTGGAACGTCGCCGACATCCCCGACATGGCCCTGGCGCCGTGCCACGCGTTCTTCCAGTTCTACGTCGCGCCCGCCGACGACGGGGGACCGGCGCGGCTCAGCTGCCAGCTCTACCAGCGCAGCGCCGACGTGTTCCTGGGCGTGCCGTTCAACATCGCGTCGTACGCCCTGCTGACGCACATGTTCGCGCAGGTCCTGGGTCTGCGTGTCGGCGACTTCGTGCACACCCTCGGCGACGCGCACCTCTACGCGAACCACCTCGACCAGGCCCGGCTCCAGCTCACCCGCGAGCCGCGGCCGCTGCCGACGCTCTGGCTCGACCCGTCGATCACGGAGATCGACGGCTTCGACCTCGAGCACGTCGCGGTCGAGGGCTACGACCCGCACCCGGGGATCAAGGCGCCCATCGCCGTATGACCTCCCCTGGCGCGGGCGGCAAGCGCGTCGTGCTGGTCGCGGCCGTCGCCGACAACGGCGTGATCGGCGTCGACGGCGGCATCCCTTGGCGCCTTCCAGAGGACTTCGCGCACTTCAAGGCGGTGACCATGGGCCACACGCTCGTGATGGGCCGGGCGACGTACGACTCCATCGGCAGACCCCTGCCGGGGCGGACGACGGTCGTGATCACCCGTGATCCGGGGTGGTCGGCCGACGGCGTGCTCGTCGCTCACTCCTTCGACGACGCGCTGGCCCTCGCCGTCGACCTGCCCGGCGACGTGATGGTCGTGGGCGGGGCGCAGATCTACGCGCTGGCGCTGCCGCAGGCGACCCACCAGGTGCTGACCGAGGTGCACATGTCGCCGGACGGGGACACGACGTACCCCGCCTGGGACCGGGCCGAGTGGGTCGAGACGAAGCGGGAGCCCGGCGACCAAGCCGACTACGTGTGGTGGGAGCGACGGCCGACCCCCGAGCAGGTGCTGCCCCCGGTGGGAGGCTGACATCGTGATCACCATCGACGCCTCGGCCACCGAGCCGCCGTTCGAGCAGGTGAAGCAGCAGATCACCGCGCAGGTCGCCTCAGGGGCGCTGCAGCCCGGCGACAAGCTGCCGACCGTACGCCGGCTGGCCGCCGACCTCGGGATCGCGCCCAACACCGTGGCGCGGTCCTACCGCGAGCTCGAGGCCGAGGGCGTGGTCGACACCCGCGGTCGCTCCGGCACGTTCGTCAGCGGCAACCAGGTGGACCGGGCCGCGCGCGAGGCCGCCGCGGCGTACGTCGAGAAGATCCGCGCCCTGGGTGTCGACGGCAAGGAGGCCCTGGCGCTGGTGCGTCGGGGCCTCGGCCTCTCCTGAGACAGACTGCAGGTCCGAAAGGTCTAGAAGGCGTCAGCGAGGGCCAGGTCGGTGCCGGTCGAGGTCTCGGTGGTGTCCCACGTCAGGCCGCTCCCGGGAGCCACGTCGAGCCCCGTGCACGCGAGCGACGAGCGGCCGACGGTGCGGCAGTAGGACACCCCGGAGGCGGTCGGCAGGAAGGCGCGGTAGTCGGCGTTGCCCCACGACGTGCGGCCGCTCGTCCGGGTCCAGGTCCAGGAACCGTCTGCCAGGACGTGGCAACCGACCGCCTGCCGCTTCTCCGACCCTGCGCGACCACACAACGCGGGGCCGGCCGCCGTGTCGATCCAGGTGCGGTTCACCGCTTCGAGAGCACCGGAGCGGCCGGCGACCACGTCGGCGCGCCAGCGCAGCTTCTTGGTGTCCAGGCTGGTGCAGGCCGGTCGGTACTTCGACCCGGAGCGGATGGTCCGGCACCACGAGACCCCGGACCCGTCGCCGACGTACGCCTGGGTCATGGCGTGGGAGACCCCGTTGGTGCGGGCCTTCACGAAGCGCCAGCCCGACCAGGTGAGCACCCGGCATCCGGCGGGAGCGGTGCCTCCGCAGAGCGCGGGCCCGGCCGACGTCGGCAGCCAGGTGCCCTCGGTCGGACCCGACGCCTTGGGGTCGGACTTGCGGTCGTAGCCCCAGGCGAGCTTCTCCGCGTAGAACGGCGTGCAGGAGAGCCGGGCAGAGCCGGGCTGCGGGCGGACGGTGCGGCAGTAGGACATCTTGTCGCCCTGGGCGACGAACGCCCGGCTCGTGGGTGCACCCCACAGGATGTCGCGCTTGAGCGAGCGGTAGCGCCAGCCGTGCTCGCCGAGGACCGCGCAGCCGAGTCGCTGGTGCCGGGGACCGCCGGCGAGACCGCACACGGCGGGACCTGCATCGGTCGCCGTCCACGTGCGACCGTCGGCGAGCAAGCGCAGCCGTCCGGACCGGAGGTCGCGACCCCAGGTCATCGTCGTCGAGTCGAGGACCGTGCACACGGCTCGAGGTCGGGCGAGGCGCCCGACGGTGCGGCAGTACGCCGCGTCCCCGGCCACCTCGACGAAGTGCCGACTCCCCACGTGGCCCCAGTCGGTGCGGCGCGGCAGCTGCGCCCGTCGCCAGCCGACGTCGGTCAGCACGGTGCAGGCCACCTTCTGCTTCCCGGTCTTTCCGGTGCGTCCGCAGAGTGCGGTGCCGGCGTCGGTGTCGATCCAGGCGCGGTCGGCCGACTCGGCGCCGGGCGAGAGCCGGACCCGCACGGGCCGTGAGCTGTTGCCGGCGCGGTCGAAGGCCACGACGGTGTAGACGTAGGCCTGACCAGGGGAGACCTGCCGGTCCCAGTAGGTGGCGCGGGTGGTGACCGCCAGCGGGGCGCCATCGCGGGAGATCCGGTACCCCGCCACTCCCCAGCCGTCGTACGACGGGCGCCAGGCCAGGCCGACCCGGCCCTGGTGCGAGACGAGTCTCGGCTTTCCGGGGACGGTCGGCGCGGTGGCGTCGTAAGGGACGACGTCCGCGAGGTGGAGGAACTTGTCGGGCCAGTAGCCGCTGGCGCGCGAGACGGTGACGAAGCGGAAGCCGTTGGCGCCGTCGAAGTTCATCTCCGAGATCACGATGCTGCCGTCGTAGTTGACCTGCTCGACGTAGGCGACGTGGCCGCGCTTGAACCACGCGACCGCGCCCGTGGTGGGCACCTTGTCGGGCTTCTTGCCCATCGACTTCGCGACGTCCTTCCAGTCGACCGCGTCACCCCAGTGCCGACCGGCGTACCAGTTGGAGAAGGAGATGCCGTTGCGCTGGCTCAGCCGGTGGGCGACCCAGGAGGTGCACTGGCCCTGGTAGAAGCCGCGGTTGTCGCCGACGCACGTGGTGCCGAGGGTCGCCTCGTTGCAGTCGGGCGCCTCGGGGTAGCCGTAGCCGTAGCCGTCGTGCGCCGCGTGCGTGCCGGGGGAACCGATGGGCTCCGGCTCCTCCTCCTTCTCAGGCTTCGCGGGCGTCTTCGCAGGAGTCTTGGGGCCGGGGTTCTTCGGTTGGGGGTTGGCCGACGGCTTGGGGCCGGGCTCGGGTGCGCCGGGTCCCCAACCGGGGTCGGCCGTCGCGGCCGCGGTGCCGGAGAGGAGCAGCCCGGCGACGACGAGGACGACGCAGAGAGCGCGCGCCCCAGGCGCGCGGCGTTCAATGCGGTGGCGGCCGCGGGGGCGCGGTCGTGTGGAAAGGCTGGCCACGGTGGACGGTGCTCCTCGAAGGCAGATATGGCGGGCGCCCCCGAGGGCACCCTCCGATGGTGCGATCCACGTGCGGATCGCGGACGAGAACGCACAAACTGATCCACTCGCCAGGGCGATGGGCTATAAGGCTGCGGGTGGTCGGGCGATAGCCTGGGAGGCATGTCCGAGACCACGGCCCCGGCTGCCCCGTTCGGGCGGGTCCTCACCGCGATGGCCAGCGCCTTCCGCGACGACGGGTCGGTCGACCTCGACGGCACCCAACGGATCGCCGCCCACCTGGTCGAGCACGGCCATGACGGCGTGGTGGTGTCGGGCACCACCGGCGAGTCGCCCACCACGACCGTCGCCGAGGACGGCGACCTGCTCCGCGCCGTGAAGGACGCAGTAGGTGACCGCGCGGTCGTCGTCGCCGGCGTCGGCACCAACGCCACCGCCCATTCGGTCGAGCTGGCCCGCCAGGCGGAGAAGGTCGGCGCCGACGGCCTCCTGCTCGTCACCCCCTACTACAGCAAGCCCAGCCAGGCAGGCGTCCTCGAGCACTTCCGGCAGGTCGTGGACTCGACCGGTGTGCCGGTGATGCTCTACGACGTCCCAGGTCGTACCGCCACGACCATCGCCCCGGAGACCTACGCGGCCGCGGCCGAGTGGGACAGCGTCGTCGCGATCAAGGACGCCGTCGGCGACTACGCGCGCGGCGTCCGGATCATGCGCGACACCGGCCTGGCCATCTACTCCGGCGACGACGCCAGCACGCTCGGCTGGCTCGCCCACGGCGCCTGCGGCACGGTCTCCGTGGTGGGTCATGCCTGCGGCGACGACACCAGGCTGATGGTCGACCGCTTCTTCGACGGCGACCGGGCGGGCGCGCTGGCGGCGTACCAACGCATGCTGCCGGCCGTGGACGCGATCATGGGCGTCGCCAACTACGGTGCGACCACCGCCAAGGCCGCCCTCGAGCTGCTCGGCGTCCTCGACAACCGCAACGTCCGTGGTCCCTTGGTGCCCCTGGACGACGACGAGGTCGCGGCGCTCCGCACGGGTCTCGTCGCGGCCGGCGTCCTGTGACCAGCCCGTCCGAGACACACCCTTCTGAGACCACACCAGTCCGCACGACCCCATCCCGACCGAATCGAGTCTCGTGAGCCATCCCCATCCTGAGCTGAGCGCGCCCGGCCCCCTCGCGGAAGGCGGCCTCCGGGTCATCCCGCTCGGCGGCCTGGGCGAGGTCGGTCGCAACATGACCGCCTTCGAGTACGCCGGCCGCCTGCTTCTTGTCGACTGCGGCGTCCTCTTCCCCGAGGAGAACCACCCCGGCGTCGATCTGATCCTTCCCGACTTCGAGCCGATCAGGGACCGGCTCGACACCGTCGAGGCGCTGGTCCTGACCCACGGGCACGAGGACCACATCGGCGCGACGCCGTACCTCCTCCGCGAGCGCGGCGACATCCCGCTCATCGGGTCCGAGCTCACCTTGGCGCTGCTGGACTCCAAGCTGCGCGAGCACCGCCTGCGCGAGACGGTCCACCACGTGGTGTCCGAGGGCGATCGGCTCACGGTCGGGCCGTTCGAGCTCGAGTTCGTGGCGGTCAACCACTCGATCCCGGACGCGTTGGCGGTGGCCATCCGCACGCCCGCCGGGCTGGTGCTGCACACCGGCGACTTCAAGATGGACCAGCTGCCGCTCGACTCCCGGATCACCGACCTGCGCGCCTTCGCCAGGCTGGGGGAGGAGGGGGTGGACCTCTTCCTCACCGACTCCACCAACGCCGAGGTGCCCGGCTTCACCACGCCCGAGGTCGACATCTCGCCCGTGCTCGACCGCGTCTTCGCCAAGAGCGAGAAGCGGATCATCGTGGCCTGCTTCGCCTCGCACGTGCACCGCGTGCAGCAGATCCTCGACGCGGCCGTGGCGCATGGCCGCAAGGTCGGCTACGTCGGGCGCTCGATGGTCCGCAACATGGGCATCGCCCAGGACCTCGGCTACCTCCACGTGCCACCGGGCGTGATGGTCGACCCCAAGGACCTGGCGGACCTGGCGCCGGAGCGCCAGGTGCTGGTCTCCACAGGCTCGCAGGGCGAGCCGTTGTCGGCGCTCTCGCGGATCGCCCAGAACAACCACGACTTCGTGCACATCGCCGAGGGCGACACGGTGATCCTGGCCTCGTCGCTCATCCCCGGCAACGAGAACGCCGTCTACCGCGTGATCAACGGCCTGTCCCGCTTGGGTGCCCAGGTCGTCCACAAGGGCAACGCGCTCGTCCACGTCTCCGGCCATGCCAGCGCCGGTGAGCTGCTCTACTGCTACAACATCGTCCGCCCACGCAACGTCATCCCGGTCCACGGCGAGATCAGGCACATGCGGGCCAACGCCGAGCTGGCCAAGGCCACCGGCGTACCCCCCGAGAACGTCGTGGTCGCCGAGGACGGCGTCGTCGTCGACCTCATCGACGGCAAGGCCCGCATCGCCGGCAAGGTCGACGTCGGCTACGTCTTCGTCGACGGGTCGTCGGTAGGTGACATCACCGAGTCGTCGCTGAAGGACCGTCGGATCCTGGGGGAGGAGGGCTTCATCTCCGTGGTCGTGGTCGTCGACTCGGTCACGGGCAAGGTCGTGAGCGGACCGGAGATCCACGCCCGTGGCTTCGCCGAGGACGAGTCGATGTTCGACGAGATCAAGCAGCCGATCATCGACGCGCTCGACGCGGCCGTGCGCGAGGGCGTCGGCGGCTCCTACCAGCTCCAGCAGACCGTACGCCGCGTGGTCGGCCGCTGGGTCAACAAGGCCCATCGGCGCCGGCCGATGATCATCCCGGTGGTCATCGAGGCCTGAGTCGCGAGCGGTCACCTCGACACGCTCGAATGTGACCGGTGTTGCTCGTGTGACTCACGTAGGGTCGTGAGCATGGCGACCCGGACGTCTTCCCCGCCGGGGTCGCGGAGCAGGAGCACGTCCACACGAGGACGCTCGAGCACCCGATCCCGGAGTTCAGGACGAAGCAGCACTGCACGGAAGGCCGCACCCTCCAAGAGGGGCCGCGGCCGGTCGAAGGCTGCCCGCCCGGCGCCGCGCGCCGTGCGCAGCGGGCCGGGTCCGGTCTTCCGCTTCTTCGCGATGCTCGGTCGCGGCGCCGCCGCGGTCTGGATGGCGGTCGCCCACGGCATCGGCGCAGCCGCCCGCGGCATCGGCCGCTCGGCGCGCGAGCTCGACCCCGAGCACCGTCGTGACGGCGTCGGCCTCCTGCTGATCGGCCTGGGCGTGGTTGCCGCGGCCGCGGTCTGGTGGCAGCTGCCCGGTGGTCCGGCCGAGACGGTCCGCACCATCGTGGCCGGCTCGGTCGGCAAGGTCGGCTGGCTGGTCCCGGTCATGCTGGTCGTGGTCGGCGTGCGCAACATGCGCGACCCCGAGCACAACGGCCCGGTCGGTCGCCAGCTGATCGGTTGGCTCGCCCTCGCCTTCGGCGTCCTGGGCATCGTGCACGTCGCCGCAGGCAACCCCCAGCCCCAGCTGGGCGACGCCAGCCCGCTGCAGGAGGGCGGCGGCGCGATCGGCTACGTCGTGTCCAGCCTGCTGCTCGACCTGCTGCGCTCGGCGTACGTCGTGGTGCCCCTGCTCGCGCTGGTGGCCTTCTTCGGCCTGCTGGTGATCACCGCCACCCCCGTCTACCAGGTGCCCCACAAGCTGGCCGCCTTCCGCGACCGGCTGCTCGGCCGCGAGGCAGCCGACGAGCAGCCCGACGCGGTGCGCGACGGGCTTCACCTCGAGGACACCCAGCCGATCCGGACCAGGCGCCGCAAGCCCTTCGACCCGGACGCGGTGCCCGAGGGCGACCCGGCGTACGACAGCCCGGTGCTCGAGGACCGCGAGATGAGCAAGCGCGGCCGCAAGAAGGCGCAGGTCGAGGACGCCCCGACCGAGGAGACGCACCTCGACGCAGCGGACCTGCAGCCACCTCCGCACACCCCGCTGCCGCAGCGGGTGGAGCAGCTCGCGCTGTCCGGCGACATCACCTACTCCTTGCCCGCCAACGAGGTGCTCAAGCCCGGCTCGGTGCACAAGGCGCGCTCGAAGGCCAGCGACGACATCGTCGGCCGGTTGACCCAGGTGATGGAGGAGTTCGCGATCGACGCCGTCGTGACCGGCTACACGCGCGGCCCGACGGTCACCCGCTACGAGGTCGAGCTCGGCCCGGCGGTGAAGGTCGAGAAGGTCACCGCGCTCTCGAAGAACATCGCCTACGCCGTCGCGTCCGCGGACGTGCGGATCCTCTCGCCGATCCCGGGCAAGTCCGCCATCGGGATCGAGATCCCCAACATGGACAAGGAGATCGTCTCCCTCGGCGACGTGCTCCGCTCCGGCAACGCACGCAGCGACCACCACCCGATGGTGTGCGGCCTCGGCAAGGACGTCGAGGGCGGCTTCGTGGTCGCCAACCTGGCGAAGATGCCGCACCTCCTGGTCGCCGGCGCCACCGGCTCCGGCAAGTCGTCGTTCATCAACTCGATGATCACCTCGATCCTGATGCGCTCGACGCCCGACGAGGTCCGGATGATCATGGTCGACCCCAAGCGGGTCGAGCTGAACTCCTACGAAGGCATCCCGCACCTCATCACGCCCATCATCACCAACCCCAAGAAGGCCGCCGAGGCGCTGGCCTGGGTCGTGCGCGAGATGGACATGAGGTACGACGACCTCGCCAACTTCGGCTTCCGGCACGTCGACGACTTCAACAAGGCGGTCCGCGCGGGCAAGGTGAAGGTGCCGGCGGGCAGTGAGCGGGAGCTGACTCCCTACCCGTACCTGCTGGTCGTCGTCGACGAGCTCGCCGACCTGATGATGGTCGCCCCGCGCGACGTCGAGGACGCCGTCGTCCGGATCACCCAGCTCGCCCGTGCCGCCGGCATCCACCTGGTGCTCGCCACGCAGCGCCCGTCGGTCGACGTCGTCACCGGCTTGATCAAGGCCAACGTGCCGTCCCGACTGGCCTTTGCGACGTCCTCGCTGGCCGACAGCCGGGTGATCCTCGACCAGCCGGGCGCCGAGAAGCTGGTCGGACAGGGTGACGGGCTCTTCCTGCCGATGGGCGCGTCCAAGCCGGTGCGCGTCCAGGGGTCGTGGGTCACCGAGGCCGAGGTCCACCAGGTCGTCGCGCACTGCAAGGCCCAGCTCGAGCCGACGTACCGCGAGGACGTCACCGCGCCGCAGGCGGCCAAGCGCGATCTGGACGACGACATCGGCGACGACATGGACCTCGTCGTGCAGGCGATCGAGCTCGTGGTCTCCACGCAGTTCGGGTCCACGTCGATGCTGCAGCGCAAGCTGCGCGTCGGGTTCGCCAAGGCGGGCCGGCTGATGGACATCCTCGAGAGCCGGGGAGTCGTCGGCCCGAGCGAGGGCTCCAAGGCACGCGACGTGCTGGTGAAGCCCGACGAGATCGACCAGGTCATCGCCACGCTCCAGGGGGAGGGCTGAGCACCATGGGCGCTGCAGAGGCACAGGACTTCGACTTCGACGAGAGCCTGGAGGCGGGCGACCCGGGCGACCCCAGAGACTCGAGTGGCGAGGCGGGTGGCGATTCGGGGCGCACCCGCGCCCTCGTCATCGCCCCGGACGCCGTCGTGGTCAGGCGTGACGGCCGGGTGCACGCCGCCGTCGCGCTGATCGCGGGCGCGGTGGGGGCGGCCTACCTCGTCCGCTCGCTCAGCGGCGGGTCGGCGCTCGACTGGGCGCTGACGGGGCTCATGGCCGCGATCTTCGCCGGGTACGCCGCCGGGCTGGCCGACTCGCGCACACCGCTGCTCGTCGCGGATCCGCACGGTGTGCGCATCCGCCTCGGGCGCACCTGGCGCGGCCTGACCTGGGCCTCGCTCGAGCGGGTCGAGCACGACCCGCGCGGCCGGCTGCGCGATGGTCGCCTCCTGTTCGTCTCGCGGACCCCCCACCACGTCGTCGACGAGCTCACCGGTGCGGCCCGACGGCAGGCACGATGGAGCGAGCGGCTGTACGGCGAGCCGCTGGCCGTTCCGCTGGGGCTGGCCACCCGGGTCAGCCACCACCCGGACGAGCTGACCGCCGCCCTGCAGGAGCTGGCGGGCGGACGCGCCCTCGTGGTCGAGGCCCTGCCCGCCGAGCTCCTCGTCGACGTCGACAGCGACGACAGCGACGGCACCGACGACACCGTCGGCACCGTCGACAGCGACACTGTCGGAGACACCGACCACCACGACGCCGGGCCGGCCGAGGGCGCCGAGCGCCCTGCTGGCCGCTGGCGCCGCCTCGTCCACGACCCTCGGCCCGCACTCGCCGGCACCATCGAGCAGCTGGCTGCCAGCAGCACCCCCGCCCCCCTGCGGGAGACCGTGTCCGGTCGTCGCGCCGAGGTCACGGTCGACCTCAACCGCGCCGCCGACGACGACGAAGCTCTCGACCACGACGTCCGCCAGCCCGGTGAGCTCCGGCGTGCCGGGAGCGTGTCGCTGGTGGAGGACACGCAGGCCTGGGGTGACCGCGAGCTCTTCGCCGAGACCCCCGTCCACCTCGTGGCCCCGACCGGAGACCCCGTCGAGACCCTGCAAGTCGACGACGATGCCCCCGAGCCGGCTCCGGACCCTGTCGTCGGACCCGAGCTCGCGGCGGCTCGGACCCGGCTCGGCCTCAGCGTCGACCAGCTGGCCGAGCGCACGCGGATCCGTCCGCACGTGATCGAGGCGATCGAGGTCGACGACTTCGCTCGGTGTGGTGGCGACTTCTACGCCCGGGGCCACCTGCGCACGCTGGCGCGGGTGCTCGGGCTCGACGCGCCGCCGCTGTTGGCGGCGTACGAAGAGCGCTACTCCCAGGCGCCCGTCGACCCGCGACGGGTCTTCCAGGTCGAGCTGGCGTCGGGCGGCTCGATCCGCTCGACGCGCGGCGGGCCCAACTGGTCGGTGCTCGTCGCCGCGGTGATGGCGCTGGTCCTGGCCTGGTCGATCGCCCGGTTGATCATGGACTCACCGGTCGAGCAGAAGCTCGCTCCTGCGCTCAACGGCTCTGCCGGACCGGGCCACGGCAACCGGGCTGCCGGGCCCACGGTCCCGGTCCTCGTGCGGGCAGCAGGCGGTGGCGCCCACCTGGTGGTGCGCGACGGCACCGGCAAGATCGTCTACACCGGCGACCTGGCCTACGGGCAGACCGCCTCTCTCGAGGTGTCGCCGCCCATCCAGGTCGAGACCTCCGACGGCTCGGTCGAGGTCGTCGTGGACGGCTCCGAGCGCGGCGCCGTCGGCGAGACCGGCCAGGAAGCGACCGAGACGTACGTCGTGCGCGGCTGACCGGGAGGTGGCCGGCGGTTGCCGACCCGGCATACTCGACTCGACCATGAGCACCAGCAACTGGAACCTCCCCAACGTCCTCACGACGCTGCGCATCGTGATGGTGCCCTTCTTCGCCTGGGCACTGCTGCAGGACGGCGGCGACTCGATCCTGTGGCGTTGCGTGGCGTTCGCGATCTTCGTGGGCGCGATGATCACCGACAAGATCGACGGTGACATCGCGCGTGCGCGCAACCTCGTCACCAACTTCGGCAAGATCGCGGACCCGATCGCTGACAAGGCGATCACCGGCATGGCGTTCATCGCGCTGTCGATGGTCGGGGACATCTGGTGGTGGGTCACCATCGTGGTGCTGCTGCGCGAGTGGAGCGTGACGCTGCTGCGTCTGTCGGTGCTCAGGCACGTCGTGATCGCCGCGAAGTCGAGCGGCAAGGTGAAGACCACCTTCCAGGCGATCGCGTTGTCGGGACTGACCCTGCCCTTCCCGCACGGCGACTCCGCGCACGGCGGCGCCTTCGACCAGTTCGGCTGGCCGGGCGCCGCCCTCTTCTACCTCGCCCAGGGGCTGCTGGCCATCGCGGTCGGCCTGACGCTGTGGTCGGGCTACGAGTTCTTCCGCGACGTGTGGCACCAGCGTCACAAGATGCGCGCGTCGGCGCCCGCCGACGGTCAGCGCTGAACCCCTTCAGCCGGGTTAAGGTGACCGAACGGCCGGGTCGCCACGGCGTCCTGCGCTCCGGGACATGACACGAGGGGGACCCGTCTTGCGCACGCACTCCACATCCGTCCGTCGATGCGCCCGGCTCCTCCTCACGTCCGGCGTCGGTCTCGCCCTCGCGGCCACCACGCTCAGCCTGGCCGCGGCCTCCGTCGCCAACGCGGCCCCGGTGCAGATCCAGATCTTGGCGACCAACGACTTCCACGGGCGGCTGCTGCCGGGCAGCAACGGACAGGCCGGCGCCGCCAAGCTCGCCGGGGTCGTGAAGCAGCTCGAGACCGACTTCGCGGGGGAGACCTTCTTCGCTGCCGCCGGTGACCTGATCGGCGCGTCGACCTTCGACTCCTTCATCCAGAAGGACAAGCCGACCATCGACGCGCTGAACGCCGCCGACCTCGACGTGTCGGCGGTCGGCAACCACGAGCTCGACCAGGGGTACGCCGACCTCGTGAACCGGGTGATGGCGCCCTACGACGCGACCACCAACCCCCTGGGCGGCGCCCAGTGGAAGTACCTCGCCGCCAACCTGCGCAAGAGGGCCGACAACTCTCCTGCGGTCGACGCGAGCTGGGTGCAGACCGTCAACGGCGTGCAGATCGGCTTCGTCGGCGCGGTGACCGAGGAGCTCCCGTCCCTCGTGTCGCCCGCCGGCATCGCCGACATCACCGTGACCAACATCGTCACCGAGGTGAACGCCGCAGCCGCCGACCTGACCACCAACCAGGGCGCCGACCTGGTCGTGCTCCTCGTCCACGAGGGCGCGACCACGACCGCGGCGTCCTCGGCGACCGACCCCGCGAGCGCCTTCGGCCGGATCGTCAACGGGGTGAGCACCAACATCGACGCGATCGTGTCGGGCCACACCCACCTCGCCTACAACCACTCCATCCTCCAGAACGGCCGCCAGCTGCCGGTCGTCTCAGCCGGGCAGTACGGCACCAACCTCAACAAGCTCGTGTTCAACGTGGAGAACGGCCTCGCGCCCTCGGTGGTCTCGCAGACCGTCGTGCCCGTCGCGACGACCGCCGTCACCGCCCCCGGCGCGGTGACGCTGCAGAGCTCGGTGCAGACGAACATCATCGATCCGGCGATCGCCAAGGCCGACGTGCTGGGGGCGGTTCCGCTCGGCCGGATCGGCGCGGCCCTCGGACGGGCCAGGCTCTCTGCGGTCGTGGGCGACTCCGACGAGAACCGTGGCGGCGAGTCGACGCTGGGCAACCTCGTCGCCGAGGTGCAGCGCTGGGCGACCAGCGCCCCCATCAGCGGCGAGGCCCAGATCGCCTTCATGAACCCAGGTGGGCTCCGGGAGGACCTGAGCGCCGCGACCTATCCCGCCGTCGTGACCTACCGCCAAGCAGCCGACGTCCAGTCGTTCGCCAACACGCTGGTCAACATGCGGCTGACCGGCGCCCAGATCAAGACCGTGCTCGAGCAGCAGTGGCAGCGCGACGCCGACGGCAACGTGCCCTCGCGGCCGTTCCTGCGACTGGGCACGTCGAAGGGCTTCCAGTACACCTACGACCCGACTCGCAAGGAAGGCGACCGGGTCACCGGCATCTGGCTCAACGGCACGGCGCTGTCGCCGACGACGGCGTACTCGGTGACGGTGAACTCCTTCCTGGCTTCGGGCGGTGACAACTTCCGGGAGTTCGCCAACGGCACGCAGAGGCGCGACACCGGCAAGGTCGACCTGCAGGCGATGGTCGACTACTTCGCCGAGCTCGCCAGCGTGTCGGGTGACCCGCCGCTCCCGGTCGACTACAGCCAGCACTCGATCGGCGTCAGCCGGCCCACCGGCGCCCCGAAGTTCTACCGGATCGGCCAGAGACTCGACCTGAGGCTCACGTCGTGGCGGATGACGGCCAAGACCGACAAGACCGATTCCCAGGTGGCTGCCAAGATCGGCTCGGTCAGCCTGGTGCGACCCAAGGTCGACAACACGGTCGGCACCGACCCGTTCGACGAGTACGGCAAGGCGCTGCTGAACTCGCGTCTCGGGCTGCGGGTGCCGATCGGCGAGCAGACGCTCATCCTCAGAGGTCCCGGCACCGGGACCGTGCTGCGCCTCCCGGTCGAGATCCGCAAGGCCAAGCCGACGGTCAAGGGCAAGGTCTTCCGCAAGAGCAAGATCCGCGTCGACCGCACCCGGCCGAAGATCCGCGTCAAGCTGAAGGTCGAGGGCATCGACAAGATCCAGGGCAAGGTCAGGATCAAGACCGGTGGCCGCACCTACCTCGGCCAGCTCAACGACAACAAGGTCACGCTCACGCTGGCCCGCTACGGGGAGCGCGGCATGAAGAAGATCCAGGTCACCTACCTCGGCACGAAGGCGATCGCCTCCGCGCGCGAGACGCTGCGGGTCAAGGTCCGCCGCTGAGCCGCGCGGCAGATCCGGCGTACGAGTCCGCCGCCCGCCTCCTTCGCACCGCGGAGGGGGCGGGCGCCACGCTCGCCGTCGCCGAGTCGTTGACGGGTGGCCGCCTCGCCGCGGCACTGACCGCCGTCCCTGGTGCGTCCGCCGTGGTGCTGGGCGGCGTCGTCGCCTACTCGCCCGAGATGAAGCGCGACCTGCTCGGCGTCCCCGCGACGCTGATCGAGACCCACGGCGTCGTGTCGGCCGAGTGTGCGCGCGCGATGGCGACAGGTGTCCGGGCGGTCACGGGGGCGACGTACGGCGTCAGCACGACCGGCGTCGCCGGTCCGGAGCCCTCCGAGGGACACCCCGTCGGCACCGTCTTCGTGGGCGTCGACGGCCCGGGCGGCACGACCGCGCTGGCTCTCGAGCTCACCGGGGACCGGGCCACCATCCAGGCCCGGACCGTGGCGGAGGCGCTCGGGGCGCTGGCCGACCGCCTCGCCGAGGGGTAGCCCGTCCGGAGCCGATCGGGGGGCGCCCCGACCTGCGCGACGCGCCGAGCGGCACGGGCGTGCGGGACTCCCCGCGGAAGAAACCCCGACCGGGTAGCGTTGTGCACCTCACCCCGGGTCGACGACGACCGGACCGGGTCTCGTGCGGAGAGGAGAGAGCGCCATGGTGTTGTTCCGCAGCCTGCTCGGTGGCGTGCTGCGCGCGCGCCGCATGCAGCAAGGGCTCACCCTGCGCCAGGTCTCCCAGAATGCACGGGTCAGCCTCGGCTACATCTCCGAGATCGAGCGCGGCCAGAAGGAAGCCTCCTCCGAGCTGTTGTTCTCCCTGTGCTCGGCCCTCGACCTCCCGCTGTCGGAGGTCCTCCGCGAGGTGAGCGACGCGGTCGCGCTCGAAGAGGCCGCGTTGGAGCTGGCCGCGACCCCCTTGCCGGTGGTCCCCGTCGGCCGGCGCACCAGCGGCGACGTGGTCGCCTCGGCCGCCTGACGATCAGTCGCGAACCGGCTGGCACGACGGGCACCAGTAGACGATCCGCTCCTGCCCCTCGGGGCCCATCTCGTCGCGGCGGACCGGGGTGCCGCAGCGCGGGCAGGGCGTTCCGCGCTTGCCGTAGACCCAGAGCTGACGGCCACGCCGCGTGTCGCCGGTGGTGGTGCGCTCGACGCGGTTCTTGTTGAGGTCGAGCATCTGGTGCGCGCGCCGGGCCAGCCGGCGTACGTCGCCGACCTGGGCGATGGGGGTGCGCGGGTGCACTCCGGCGACGAAGCACAGCTCGGAGCGGTAGACCGAGCCGACGCCGGCCAGGCACCGCTGGTCTAGCAGCACCTCCCCGACCGGCCGCTCCGGATCGGCGATCATCCGCCGGACGGCCTCGTCCTCGTCCCAGTCGGGGCCGAGCAGATCGGGTCCGAGGTGGCCCACCACCCGGTCCTCCTCGGCGGTCGGCACCAGCTCGACGACCCCCAGGGCGAAGCCCACCGCCTCGTGCGCGGCGGTGCGCAGCACCACGCGCGCCTCGAAGGCTGGCCGCCGCCACCGGGACCCGGGCGCGTGCACGTGCCACACGCCCTCCATCTTCAGGTGGGTGTGCAGGGTGATCGGCGGCGAGGCGTCGGCCGGCGCGAACCGGGTCAGGAGGTGCTTCCCGCGGCTGACGGTCGTGACGACCGTGGCACCGACCAGGTCGGCGGTCGCGTGCTGGGGCACCCGGAAGTCGGAGGTCGTCACGACGTGCCCGTCGAGGACTCGGAGCCTCCTGGCGGCGGCGTAGACGGTGTCACCCTCGGGCACGGAACCGCAGTCCTCGCGGGGTGGTCACGAAGCCGGCGTCCTCGAGGGCGACGCGCAACGGCGTCGGTCCGCTGCCGAGCAGGTGCTCCCCGTCGGCCTTCTCGACGATCATCCGGCCGAGGGCCCCGCGCCGGGCCGCGTCGGCCAGGGCGTGCGCGGCGGGCCCGAGCTCGTTGCCCGTCTCCGACCAGCTGAGCAGGGTCTTGCCGCCGCGCTCGACGTAGAGCACGAGGGACCCGTCGACGAGCACCACCAGCGCGCCGGCCTTGCGGCCGGGTCGGTGGCCGCCGCGCTGGCCGGTGTCCGGGTCGGTGTCGCCGCTCGGCCAGGGCAGCGCGGCGCCGTAGGGACTCGCGGGGTCGGTGGCCGCCAGGACGATGGCGGCGGGCTTGGCGTCGGCGGACCCCAGGTCGGCCGGCTCGGCGAAGGTGCGCAGCCGGTCGACAGCACCGGACGTGCCGAACTGGGCGGCACCCAGCCCGTCCACGAAGTAGCCCCGGCGGCAGCGGCCGGAGTCCTCGAACGCCGCGAGCACCTTGTAGGCGGCCGCGAAGCCGCCGGCCACGCGCTCGCTGACCACGGCGCCGCGGGTCACGACCCCGTGCCGGTCGAGCAGTCGTTCGGCGACGGCGTGCGCCCGACGGGTCGGATCGGTGTCGATCTCGGGGAGCGCCGCCCACCGGCCCGCCGTCTCGGGAGGTCCCGAGCGCACCGGCATCCGGCCCCGGCCACGGGTGGTGCTGCCCAGGCGAGGTCTGGCCCCCGCCCCCGCGCGCTGGCGCTGCGTCCGATGGGCGCCGCCGGAGCCGACGAGGGCCCGCAGGGGCGCGAGGGTGTCGTTGCCCACGCGTCCCGCCCAGACGAGGTCCCACAGCGCCGAGGACAGCGCCTGGTCGGTGACGGCGCGGTCGAGGCGGCGGGCGACGGAGTCGGCGAGCTGGCGGAAGAACCACGCACCGCCGGGCTCGAGGGCATTCAGCAGCGCCCGGTGGACGTCGTCGACGTCCAGGTCCTGCGCGGCCGGCAGAGTCAGGGCAGCCTGGTCGGCGAGGTGCAGGGAGACCCATCCGTCGGACCCCGGCAGGGGGGCGTGGCCGGCCCAGACGACCTCGCCGCTGCTGGTGAGCTCGTCGAGGTACGCCGGCTCGTAGTCGGGCACGCGCGCCGCCAGGACCAACGGCTCGAGCGCGGATGCGGGCAGTGAGCAACCGGCGAGCTGGTCGACGACGGAGAGGACACCGTCGACGCCCCGCAGGCCCCGGCCGCTGCCGGGCGCGACGTGTGCCCAGGCGGCGAGGAACCGCGCCAGGGCCGCGGGCTCGACGGGCTCGACCTCCTTGCGCAGCCGTGCCAGCGAGCGCCGGCGCAGCCGCCGGAGCACCTCGGCGTCGCACCACTCGGTCCCCGACCCGGCGGGACGGAACTCGCCGTCGAGCACGCGGCCCTGCGCCGCGAGGCGCTCCAGGGTGTGCCGGACCACGGCGACGCCGAGGCCGAGACGGGTCGACACCTCGTCGGTCGTGAACGGTCCGTGAGTGCGGGCGTGCCGCGCGACGAGGTCGGCCAGCGGGTCGTCGAGGGACTCGGTGAAGGCGTCGGGCGTGCCGGGCGGGACCGGGACCCCGAGCCCGTCGCGCAGCCGGCCGACGTCCTCCACGGCCGCCCAGCGTTCCGTGCCGGCCATCCGCACCTCAACGACCCGGCGGGTCTCGGTGAGGGTGCGCAGCCAGTCGTCGACGTCGGCGCCGTCGATCGCGCGGTCACGCACCTCCTGGGTCGACAGCGGGCCGAGCAGGCGCAACAGGTCGGCGAGGCCCTCGGCGTCACGTGCACGCCGATCGGGAGCGGTGCGCTGCAGCTCCGCCTCGACCTCGGTCAGCACCTCAGGGTCCAGCAGCTCGCGCAGCTCGGCGCGGCCGAGCAGCTCGGCGAGCAGGCCCTGGTCGAGCGACAGCGCCGCGGCGCGCCGCTCGGCGATGGGGGAGTCGCCTTCGTAGACGAACTGGGCGACGTAGCCGAAGAGCAGCGTGCGGGCGTACGGCGACGGCGACTCGGTCGCGACGTCGACGACCGACACCTCGCGCCGGTCGACCTGGCGCATCAGCGCGACGAGCGCCGGCAGGTCGTAGACGTCCTGGAGGCACTCGCGGACGGCTTCGAGGACGATCGGGAAGGAGGGGTACTTGGCCGCCACCTCGAGCAGCTGGGCGGCGCGCTGGCGCTGCTGCCACAGCGGACTTCGCCGCCCCGGGTCGCGGCGGGGGAGCAGCAGGGCCCTCGCGGCGCACTCACGGAACCTCGCGGCGAACAGGGCCGAGCCGCCGACCTCGGCGGTGACCAGCTCGTCGATCTCGTCGGGCTCGAAGACGACCACCTCGCCGGTGGGCGGCTCCGCGTCGGTCTCGGGGATGCGGACGACGATGCCGTCGTCGGACGCGACCGCCTGGCCGTCGACGCCGTAGCGCTCGCGCAGCCGGGCGTTGATGGCGAGCGCCCAGGGTGCGTGCACCGGGGTCCCGAAGGGCGAGTGCACCACCAGGCGCCAGTCGCCGAGCTCGTCGCGGAACCGCTCGACCATGATCGTGGTGTCGCTGGGGACCGTGCGGGTCGCCTCGACCTGCTCGTGGACGTAGCCGACGAGGTTGGCAGCGGCGTAGTCGTCGAGGCCGTTGGCCGACGCCCGTGCCCGTGCGGGCCCCTCGGGCAGCGACGCCAGCTCGCGGGTGAAGGCGCCGATCGCGGCACCGAGCTCGGCCGGCCGGCCGAGGGTGTCGCCCTTCCAGAACGGGAGCCGGCCGGGCACGCCCGGCGCGGGTGTCACCAGCACGCGGTCGTGGGTGATGTCCTCGATGCGCCAGCTCGTGGCGCCGAGCGCGAACACGTCGCCGACGCGGGACTCGTAGACCATCTCCTCGTCGAGCTCGCCGACCCGGCGGCCCGGTCCCTCGCCACCGACGAGGAAGACACCGAAGAGCCCACGGTCGGGGATGGTGCCGCCGCTGGTGACCGCGAGCCGCTGGGCGCCGGGACGGCCGCTGAGGCGGCCGGTGACGCGGTCCCAGACGATGCGGGGGCGGAGCTCGGCGAACTCGTCGCTCGGGTAGCGCCCGGACAGCAGGTCGAGCGTGGCGTCGTACGCGCTGCGCGGCAGCTGGCTGAAGGCGGCGCTGCGGCGGACCACGGCGAAGAGCTCGTCGACGTCCCAGTCGTCGACGGCGGTGGCGGCGACGACCTGCTGGGCCAGCACGTCGAGGGGGTTGGTGGGCACCCGCATGGACTCGATGGCGCCCGTGAGCATCCGCTCCACCGCTACCGCGGTCTGGGCGAGGTCGCCACGGTGCTTGGGGAAGAGCACGCCGCGGCTGGTCTCACCGACCTGGTGACCGGCACGCCCCACGCGTTGGAGAGCGCTGGCGACGCTCGGCGGCGACTCGATCTGGATCACCAGGTCGACCGCGCCCATGTCGATGCCGAGCTCGAGGCTGCTGGTGGCGACCACGCACGGGAGCCGGCCGCGCTTGAGGTCGTCCTCGATGATCGCCCGCTGCTCCTTGGAGACCGACCCGTGGTGGGCCTTGGCGATGACGGTGTCGGCGCCGCGCGAGGCGCCCGACTGGGCCATGACATGCGCGGGCGGGCCCGCGTCGTCGTTCGAGCCGGCCGTGACCGCGCCCTCCTCCGCCCGCGCGGTGGCGATCTCGTTGAGCCGGGCCGTCAGGCGCTCGGCGAGCCTCCGGGAGTTGGCGAAGACGATCGTCGACCGGTGCTGCTCGACCAGGTCGACGACCCGCTCCTCGACGTGCGGCCAGATGCTGGTGGAGCGCTGGGGGTCGTCGCCGTCCTCGTCGTACGCCTCCGGGGCGGTCATGTCCTCGACCGGGACGACGACCTTGAGCTCCCAGGACTTCTCGCTGGGCGGCGCGACGATCTCGACCGGCGCCTGCCCGCCGAGGTAGCGCGCGACCTCCTCCAGCGGCCGGACCGTCGCACTGAGACCGATCCGCTGCGCAGGACGCTCGAGGAGCGCGTCCAGCCGTTCGAGGCTGACCGACAGGTGCGCGCCGCGCTTGCCGCCCGCGACCGCGTGCACCTCGTCGACGATGACGGTCTCGACGCCGCGCAGCGACTCGCGGGCCTGGCTGGTCAGCATCAGGAACAACGACTCGGGCGTGGTGATCAGGATGTCGGGCGGACGGCTGACCAGGGCGCGACGGTCGGCCGCGCTGGTGTCGCCGGACCGGACGCCGACCTGCACCTCGGGCAGCCGTTGGCCGAGTCGCTCCGCGGTGTGCCGGATGCCGGTCAGCGGGGCGCGCAGGTTGCGCTCGACGTCGACGCCGAGGGCCTTGAGCGGAGAGATGTAGAGGACCCGGCAGCGCCGCGCCTTGTCGTCGGGGACCGGCTGGGTGAGCAGCCGGTCGATCGACCACAGGAACGCACTCAGGGTCTTGCCCGAGCCGGTCGGCGCCACCACCAACGCGTGCCGTCCGGCGCCGATGGCCTCCCACGCGCCCTCCTGAGCGGGCGTGGGCGCAGCGAACGCCGCCTCGAACCACGTGCGGGTCGGCTCGCTGAAGCCCCCGAGCGCGCTCACCCCGTCCACTCCTCCATCCTGCCGGACGCCACCGACAACCCCCCTGGCGAGCGGCCACCAACCGCAGGTGAAAAACGCCCGAGCCGTTGTCGGTGGCTCGTGCTGGACTTGCGGCATGACGCAGCAGGGGCCAGAAGCACAGGAGCAGACCCGCCGGCGGTTCGACGCGCTGGTGGCGGACCTGGCCGGCAGGCCGGGCGTGACCCCGCCGTCGGGGAGCAGGGCGTTCGGCGGGTCTGGGATGAAGGTCGACGGCTCGATCTTCGCGATGGTCGACGTGTGGGGGCGGTTCGTGGTCAAGCTGCCGGCCGAGCGGGTGGCGGCGCTGGTGGCAGACGGGTCGGGCAGCGCGTTCGACAACGGCAAGGGTCGGGTCATGAAGCAGTGGTTGGTGGTCGACGACGCCCGCCAGGAGCGGGCGCTGACCGAGGAGGCGCTGGCCTTCGTCGGCGGTGCGAGCGTCAGGCACTAGGGGGCGCAAAGGTGCCCGGATCCTCGCGGGGCAGCTGGCCGGACGCGCGTTGAGCGCCACGCCCGACGCCTGAGCCGTCCGGCCACCTGTGCTCGGCGCACCGCCGTCGCATCGGACCACTTCCGGGGGACTGTCGGTAGCGTCGTGGTTCGTGACCTCCAGCAGCACCAGTGCCCCGATGATCAGCGCGAAGGGCGTGCGCAAGAGCTTCGGCGACTTCGAGGCCGTCAAGGGCATCGACGTCGAGGTGCACAAGGGCGAGGCGTTCGGCTTCCTCGGTCCCAACGGCGCCGGCAAGTCCTCGACGATGCGGATGATCGCGGCGGTCTCGCCGGTCAGCGGCGGCGAGCTGCGCATCCTCGGCATGGACCCGGCCGTCGACGGGCCCGCGATCCGTGGCCGGCTGGGCGTCTGCCCCCAGGCCGACACGCTCGACAACGAGCTCAACGTCCGCGACAACCTCTACATCTACGGCCGCTACTTCGGGATCCCGCGCGGGGAGGTGGCCTCCCGCGTCGACGAGCTGCTCGAGTTCGTCCAGCTCGTCGACAAGGCCAAGTCCAAGGTCGAGGCCCTCTCCGGGGGCATGAAGCGACGGCTCACCATCGCGCGCAGCCTGATCAACCGCCCTGACCTGCTGCTGCTCGACGAGCCGACGACCGGACTCGACCCCCAGGCACGGCACGTGTTGTGGGAGCGGTTGTTCCGGCTCAAGCAGTCAGGGGTCACGCTGGTGATCACCACCCACTACATGGACGAGGCCGAGCAGCTCTGCGACCGGCTCGTCGTGATGGACAAGGGCCTGATCGTCGCCGAGGGCTCGCCGCTGACCCTGATCCGCCAGCACTCCACCCGCGAGGTCGCCGAGCTGCGCTTCGGCGTGGCGGCCGAGGGCCAGACCCACGACGGGCTCGCGGAGAAGGTCGCCGACCTCGGCGAGCGGGTCGAGGTGCTGCCCGACCGGCTGCTCGTCTACAGCGACGACGGCGAGGAGGTCATCGCCAAGGTCCACGAGCGGGGGCTCCAGCCGGCCGCCGTGCTGGTCCGGCGCTCCACGTTGGAGGACGTCTTCCTCCGCCTGACCGGCCGCACGCTCGTCGACTGAGCGGCTGGGGGAGGGAGACGACATGAGCTGGGCGGGCAACGTGACCTCCACCCGCGAGGTGATGCTGCGCGGGCTGCCGCTGGGGGAGGGCGTCGGCCGCCAGGTCGACTACTGGTGGACGGTCTACAAGCGCACCTGGCGGGGCACGATCATCTCCTCGTTCCTCGCGCCGATCTTCTACGTCCTCGCCATGGGGGTGCTGCTGGGCGGCTTCATCGAGGGTGACCCCGCCCGGCTCGAGGGTGCGACGTCCTACCTCGCCTTCATCGTGCCGGGACTCGTCGCCGCCCACGCCATGCAGACCGCGGTCGGCGAGACGACGTACCCCGTCATGGGCATGATCAAGTGGCGCCGCGTCTACGACTCGATGCTGGCGACGCCGCTCCAGGTGGTGCACCTGGTCGTCGCGCACCTGCTGTTCGTGACGTTCCGAGTGGCTACCAGCTGTGCGGTGTTCATGCTGGTGCTGACGCCCTTCGGGGTCTTCGAGACATGGTGGGGACCGCTCCTCGCCTTCGTCTCCCAGGTGCTGGTCGGGATGGTGTTCGCCGCGCTGGTCTACGGCTTCACCGCGAGGCTGCACTCGGACGAGGGGTTCGGCGTGCTCTTCCGGCTCGGCGTCTTCCCGCTCTTCCTGTTCTCCGGCGCGTTCTTCCCCGTCACCAACCTCGGCGACGTCGGCGCGTGGATCGCCCGGCTCACCCCGCTGTGGCACGGCGTCAACCTGTCCCGGATGTTCTCGGTCGACCACGTCGACTGGGGGGTCGCGGCGATCAACGTCGCGGTCCTCCTGGCGCTGCTGGCGTTCGGCGTCTGGTGGGCCATCGCCGGCCTGACGAAACGCCTCGTCTCATGACGGCCCCGACCTACGACGGCGACCTCGACCGACCCGGTCGCGTCACCCCGCTCGGCCCGTGGCAGGCGCTCAAGATGATCGTGCTGCGCAACTACCTCGTCTACCGGCGCGTCTGGAAGCTCTTCCTCACTGGGTTCCTCGAGCCGGTGTTCTACCTCCTCTCGATCGGCATCGGGGTCGGCCAGCTCGTCGAGGGCTTCGAGTTCAACGGCGAGCCGATCGAGTACGCCGCGTTCGTGGCCCCGGGGATGCTCGCGGCTTCGGCGTTCAACGGCGCGCTGCTCGACTCGACCTACAACGTGTTCTTCAAGCTGAGGTACGACAAGCTCTACGACCAGATGCTGGCCACGCCGCTGACCACCGGCGACGTCGCGCGCGGCGAGATCGTCTGGGGTCAGCTGCGCGGCGGCTCCTACTCCGCCGCCTTCCTGGTCGTGATGCTGGCCATGGGACTCATCGATTCGTGGTGGGCGCTGCTCGCGCTGCCGGCCGCGCTGCTGATCGGCTTCGCGTTCAGCGCGGTCTTCATGTCGATCACGACGTTCTTCAAGAGCTGGCAGGACTTCGACAAGATCACGCTCGTCCAGCTGCCGCTCTTCCTCTTCTCGGCGACCTTCTTCCCGGTGACCGCCTTCGACGGCTGGCTGCGCTGGGTCGTGGAGGCGACCCCGCTCTACCGCGGCGTGGTGCTCTGCCGCGAGCTCACGACCGGTTCGGTGACCGTCGCGAGCGCCGTGTCGGTGGTCTACCTCGTGGCGATGGGGCTGGTCGGACTGGCCGTCGTCCGCCGCCGTCTCGACAAGCTGCTGCTCACCTGAGGCTCACTCGGCGATGAAGACCTCGGCGTACGCCGCGTCGAGCCGGTCGGTGTCGAGCGAGGTCACCACGGTGTCGTCGCCTTCTCCGGTACGCGACAGCCGACCCAGGTCGTCGTCGAGGTCGACGCTCCACGTGCCGCTGACACCCTTGCCTGCTTCCGGGACCGTGAAGAGCGCTGAGGTGGCGAGGTCCCAGAACCTCGGCGACGGCATCGAGCTGAGCACGCCGATCTGTCCGACCACGGGCGCCGACTTGCCGGCGGGCGGGCCGAGCGGCACCACCTCGTGCGGGACGACGGTGAGCGGGACCGGCCCGTCGAGCACCTCCGCCAGGGCGTCCGGGTCTGCTGCGGCGTTCCACTCACCGATGCCGTCGCCCTGGGAGGCGCCCTCGACGATGCCGGTCATCGCCACGACCCGGTCTATGCGGGCGTACGACGCCGGGTCGTCGCGCAACGTCGCGGCGAGCTCGGTCATCGGGCCCAGCGCCACCACGACCAGGTCGTCGTGCTCCCGGGCCAGGGTGGCCAGCGTCCGGTCCGCAGGCTGGGGCGACGGCCTCCCGGTCCCGGCGAGGTCCCGCTCGAGCCCGCTGTCGGTGAGGGCGCCGATGGTCCACAAGGAGGGGAACGCGACGCCGTGAGCGCCGCGCGGCGTTCGTCCGCAGGACACCGGGACGGGGTCGGCCCGTACCGCCCGGACCAGGTCACCCACCAGGTCGACGCCAGCCGGGCAGGTGACGATCCCGGTCGTCGGGACAGTCACGGCAAGCACCCGCACCCGCGGATGGCGCAGCAGGTAGGCCAGCGCGACGAGGTCATCGGGTGCGAGGTCGCTGTCGACCACGACGGGGACCGCGTCGGGGTCCTTGGCGGCAGCCGGCGCGAGCCGACCCTCGACGAAGAGGTCCCCGTCGTCGTCGCTCGCCCCCGCGCACCCGGACGCCAGCAGCGCCACGATCGCGAGAGCGGCGACTGTCTTCTTGAAGCCGTTCATGAGGTCCTTCACGGGATCACCAGGTACTGGCAGACCACGCCGGTCACGGCGAGGAGCCCGCCGATGACGGTGGGCCAGGTGCGGGCACCGCGGGGGAGTGCCAGGGCGACGAAGAGCAGGGCCAGGCCGATCAGCCACAGGTCGTGGCCGGCAGCGAGGCGGGCGGAGACGAACAGCCGGGCCCAGTGGTCCTGGAACTCACCGGGGGCGCTCAGGAGCCAGTCGGCCGGGAAGGTGAGGGGGTCCGCGCTGACAGGGCCGACCTCCACCGAGACCGGCTGGACCTGCACGACCGAGAAGGGCGTCACCAGCGCGGACTGGAACGCCCAGGAGAAGCCCACGAACGGAAACCAGCCGATGAACAGCGCCAGCATCGCCGACGCGCGGTGCTGGAACCGGCGCCCGGCCGCGGCGCCCACGCCCACCGCGAGCGCCGTCAGGCACACCGGCTGCAGGATCTCCGGAGCGGTGAACTGGGCATGCAGGGTGCGGCCGGGCTCGTCGCCGAGGTCGAGGCCGCCGTACGTGCGCACGAGCATCGCGCCGACGGCGGTCAGCACGGCGGCCACACCGATCAGCACCACGGCGCCGGTGAGCCTCCCGAGGGTGCGCGTCGCCTCCCCGACCGGCGCGTCGGCGGCGAGGCCGACCCGCTCCCGGTGAAAGCTCGAGGCGACCGCGAACGACGCGCAGATCACCAGCGGACCCACGAGGCCCGGGCTCACGGTGTAGCGCGCACCCGACCAGTCCTCCGGGAACTGCATCGAGGCCACGGAGAAGGCCACGGTGAGCACGACCCCGACCCACAGCGCCGGGCTGCGCAGCAGGCGTGCCGCTTCCAGCCGAGCCAGCGCACCGACGACGCCGCGTTGGGTGGTGTCGGCCACGCGCTCCTGCGCCAGCGTGCTCATCGCGAGCTCCCTGCCGCGAGGAGCACGCCGGCGACGGCGAGCAACGGCCACGGGTGCTCGCGCCAGAGCAGGCTGACGTCGCCGACGGGTCCTCCGAAGCTGCCGACGGTCGAGCCGGCGGCCACCCACAGGAGCGGCAGCGCCGCGGCGCGCCCGGGATCCTTGCCGTCGGGGACCCACACGGCGACGGCGAGCGCACAGGTGCTGAGAGCGAGAAGCGCGGGGAAGGCGGTCCCCAGGCCGGCCGCGGGCAGCAGGGCCGTCACGACCAGCCACACCGGCAGGACCGCAACAGCGATCCAGGCGAGCCGGAGCCCCCGCCGGCGCCAGGCAGACAGGGGTACGGCGGCGAGCAGGGCCGCGGCCGGGTCACGAAGGGCGAGCACGGCCAGGGCGGCGAGCGCGCCGACGGTCAGCGACAAGGCCAGCGGAGTGCCGCGGTCCGTGGCCCGGGAGAGGGCAGCGACGGCCACGAGCCCCGTGGCCGTCACGGCGACGGGGGTCCATGCCATGCTGCGCGCGGTCGGCAGCGCAGCCTGCGTCGTGGCGCTCACTGGTGGCCGGCCGAGACGAGGAGGTAGCCGTCGTCCAGCGTCGCCGCCACCAGGTCGGCCCCCGCGGGCGGCGCGCCGATGTGGCGGTAGGTCCCGGCTGCCGTCATCCACGTGCGGAGCGCCGTCGGGTCGGGGTCCTCGGACTCCCAGACCCGGCCCTCCGCCGTGGCGATCAGCTCGGCGGGGGTGCCGAGGAACCACACCCGGCCCTCGCGCATGACCGCCACCCGGTGGCAGAGCGCGGCGACCTCGCCCGTGTTGTGGGTGGAGAGCACCACCGTGCCGCGCTGGGCGCTGGTCGCCAGCAGGGAGCGGAGCTCGAGCCGCTGCTCCGGGTCGAGCCCGGTCGCCGGCTCGTCGAGCAGCAGCAGCTCGGGCGACCCGAGCAACGCGGCCGCCAGCGCGACCCGCTGCTGCATGCCGCCGGACAACGTGCGGATGCGGTGGTGCATCCGATCGCCCATGC
Organism: Nocardioides bigeumensis; assembly: GCF_039531755.1. Lineage (NCBI taxonomy): Bacteria > Bacillati > Actinomycetota > Actinomycetes > Propionibacteriales > Nocardioidaceae > Nocardioides > Nocardioides bigeumensis. Next base: position 61,183 of record NZ_BAAAQQ010000001.1, on the reverse strand, counting down.
CCACCGACTCGAGCACTCGGGTGCACTCGCGACGCCGCCAGGCCACGTCGGTGTGCTCCTTGAGCACGGCGACGTAGTCGACCAGCTCGAGCGGCGTGAACGACGGGTAGAGCCGCGGGTTCTGGGGGAGGTAGCCGAGCCGGCGGCGTACCTCCACGCGCTCCTGCGGGACGCCCGGGTCCCGCCCGAGCAGGCGCAGCGACCCCGAGTCAGGTGCGAGGACCGTGCTGAGCATCCGCAGCAACGTCGTCTTGCCTGCACCGTTGGGACCCAGGAGTCCGAGCACGCCAGGGCCCACGGCGAGGTCGATCCCGTCGACGGCGGCGGTACGGCCGTAGCGCTTGACCAGGCCCGTCGCTTCGACGGTCAAGGCGGTGCGCACGGGGGCTGTCTCGGTCATGCGGTCCTCCGATAGGCGACGTGCTCGCGACGTGTGACGGTGAGGGCGACGGCGGCCAGCGCCACGGCCAGCGCGGTCACCTGGAACCCGGCGCCGCCGAGCACGCCGATCAAGGCGTCACCGGCCGATGCGCGCAGGGCGGCGGGGGCGCCGACGCCGATCGCCCAGGTGGCTCCGAGAGCCGCCGCGGCGACAGCGGGGTCGAGCCGGGTCGTGCCGGCGAGGAGCACGAGGCTGGCCAGCGCCAGCCCGGGCAGGATCCAGGCCACCGCGATCGTCGTGGGGACCCCCGCGAGCAGGGCGCCCAGCACGCCGACCGGGAGCGCGCCAGCGGCGACGAGCAGCGCTCGCCGGGCGACCAGCCGGAGGCCGGCGAGCGGGGCGGCCAGGGCGATCTCGCCGGCCGGGTCGACGTCCTCGCGATAGGCGACGACGACCGCGGCCAGCGGGGCGATCGGGGCCATGGCCATCACCAGCCAGGGCGAGTACCGGCCGAGGAAGGGGTCGGTGACGAGCGGGAAGACGAGGAGCAGCAGGAGGGCGACGAGCCAAGCGCCGAGCAGCGGCCTCGAAGCCAGTCCGAGCCGCAGGAGCGGGCCCTGACGTGGCTGGTCGACCACCGCGACCAGCGACTCCCAGCGACGCCCCTGGCGCTCCCCGGCGACGTCGTCCGCTCCTGCGGCGAGGGCGCTGCGGCACGCGGCGCAGGCCAACAGGTGAGCCTCGACGGAGGCGGCGAGGACAGGGTCGGCGTCGCCGGCGCGGTACGCCGCCAGCGTGGGTTCGGTGACGTGCCACCCGTTCGATGCGGTCACAGCAGTGCCTCCCGGAGCTCGTGGCGGGCTCGGCTCATGCGGCTCTTGACGGTGCCGCTGGGGATGCCGAGCAAGGTGGCGGCCTCACGGGTGGTGAGACCGTCGAGGACGGTGGCCTGGACGACGGCGCGCAGCTCGGGCGAGAGCCGCTGCAGCGCCGTACCGACGTCGCTGTGCTCCACCCGGGCCAGCACCTCCTCCTCCGAGGAGACCGCGCTGTCGCTGCGCAGCCGGACCAGCCGCTCGACGACGTTGCGTCGCGGCCGGAGCTGATGGAGCAGCGAACGGATCGCGATGCCCCAGAGCCACGCCGCGACCTCGCCCTCGCCCCGCCACGACGCCGGCTTGCGCCAGACCGCGAGGAAGGTGTCCTGGAGCGCCTCGTCGACGATGGCATGGTCGGCGCAACGGCGCCCCAGCCGGAGCGACAGCCACGGCTCGTGCCGCACGAAGAGCTCGTGGAGCGCGCCGCGGTCGCAGTCGCGGATCGCGCGGACCAGCTCCGCGTCCGTCCGCTCGTCGCGTCCGACGCCGTCCGACATCACGCTCGACATCACGCCTCCCATCACACCCCCTTGTGGCGCCGAGTGCCCCGAACGGTTCACGCATGTCTCGATGACTTTTTCGCGCGAACCGATCGCCCGGTTCTCCGGCACAAGGAAGTGCCGCAGGTCCCGACGGTCGGGCGCGGAGGGGGGAGATGTCTGATGAACAAGCTGACGAGCGGCGTCGTGGCCGGAGTCCTGGTCCTGGGCGTGCCGACGGCCGCCATCGCCGCGAGGATGCACGTCGACCACGGGCGCGGCCCGACGGTCGTGCACGACGCGGCGTACGGCGCGATCCAGACGCAGGTGCACGCGTGGAGCGGCGACGGGAGCACCCGCGTGCGGCTCATGGTGGACGGCCTGCCCGCGGGGCAGACCTTCGGCGCGCACGTGCACACGCTCCCGTGCGGTTCCCTGCCGGGCGACTCGGGCGGGCACTACCAGCACTCGACCGACACGTCCGTGCCTCTCGCGCAGCGAGAGATCTGGCTCGACGTCACGGCCGGCGCCGATGGTCACGCGTCGACCACGACGGAGGTGCCGTGGGAGATCGCCCCTGGTACCGCGGGCTCCGTCGTCGTGCACGCGCTGCCGACGAACACCACGAACGGCGCCGCCGGGGCTCGGCTCGCGTGCACCACCGTCACGTTCGGTGAGTAGCCCCAGCCGCTGGGGCTGGGTCGTGCCGTTCTTCGCATGCCGAAGCGACTCGTCGTAGGCGTCGTCACAGTCGCGGCGGTCGGCCTCGCCGTGCGCCCGGCGCTCTTCGAGCCGTGCACGTAGGCCCCGCGCGCAAACCACCCCTTCGTTCGTTCCTCACGAAGGGGTGCCGGGCCCATCCACAGCGCCGGGGGGCCTACCTCGACAGAACCCGGCTTTCGCGCAGCAGCGAGGACCAGCGCTGGCGGCCGGCCTGCGGGTCCGCGGGTGGAGGAGCGCGCACCAGGTCGGCTCGGCGAGACGTGCGTCGGCGGCCGGCGGGAAGCCGCCAGCGGACGCCTTGCACGTGACCGCGTCTTGCGCTGCCCCACCCCCGCGGACCCGCGAACCGGCCGCCCGCGTTGGTCCTCGGCGGTGCGCGAAGCCAGGTTCCGGACCACCAAGGCCCCGCGCGCTGTGGATGGGCCTGGCCCCCTCTTCGTGAGGGACGAGCGAAGAGGGTGGTTTGCGCGCGGGGCCTTGGTGGGCCGGGACGCGGCGCACAGCGCAACGACTAGGACCCCAGAAGACCACCCGACCCGACGGGAAACGCAAAGCCCCCCGCAGGGGACCTCACCCAAGAAGCAGCTGGAGCCAAGCGGTGTCGACCCAGCGCCCCTGCTTGTGACCGACCTCCCGCATCACGCCGACGTCCTCGAAGCCGCTAGGCGCGGTGCAGGGCGAGGCTCGCGTCGTTTGTCAGGGCGACCAAGGCCAGGACCGTGTGCACGTCGTCGGCGCGGAGCCGCGCGAGCAGGTCGTCGTAGACCGCCCGGCCGATGCCGCGCCCGCGGGCCTGCCCTGAGAGGTAGAGCGAGGTCTCGCGGGCGCGGGCGTAGGCAGGCTCGAGGTCGAAGGTGGCGACCGAGGTGCGCACGTCGTGGTCGTAGACGGTCTTCACCGCGTCGAGGTCGGAGTCGTGCGCAGGTCGGATCTGCATGCTGACAGGATGACGTCATGCGCATCGAGCCCGACACCAAGGACTGGACCTGGGTGCTGGACCGCCCCTGCCCGGACTGCGGGTTCGACGCCCCGGCTCTCGACCTGTCTCGCGTGCCTCAGGCGATCCGCGACAACGCGACGCTGTGGGAGGTGGTCCTCGAGACCGACGACGCGGCGGTGCGGCCCTCGCCGGTGGTGTGGTCCCCGCTGGAGTACGCCTGTCACGTCCGCGACGTCAACGAGCTGTTCGACCAGCGGCTCGAGCAGATGCTGACCGAGGACGACGCGCACTTCGCCAACTGGGACCAGGACGAGACCGCCGTCGAGAAGGACTACCTCGGCCAGGACCCCGCGGCCGTGGCCGCCGAGGTGGTCGCGGCCGCCGATCGTGTCGCGGCCCGCTACGAGACGGTCGGCGAGGCCGACTGGGACCGGACCGGGACGCGCAGCAACGGCGACCGCTTCACCATCGACACCTTCGCCCGTTACCACCTGCACGACCTGGTCCACCACGCCCACGACGTGTCCCACGTGACCAAGCGGGTCACGGTGGCGTCGTACGACGCGTTCGCAGACGACTACACCGCCGGCGTCGGCGGAGCTGCCGACGAGGTCAGGGCGGCGATCGAGGAGTTCGCCGGTGACCTCGGTCCGGGCGCGCGGGTGCTGGAGGTCGGCAGCGGTCCCGGCTGGGACGCCGAGCTGCTCGAGGCGGCGGGGCTGTCGGTGCGCCGCACCGACATCACGCCCGCCTTCGTGCGCCGGCTGCGCGAGGCGGGTCACGAGGCCGACGTGCTCGACCCGCTGACCGACGACCTGACCGACCCGCGCACCAAGCACGTCGAGGGGACGGGGTACGACGGCGTGTGGGCCGACGCGTCCCTGCTCCACGTGCGACGTGAGGACCTGCCGACCGTGCTCGCCAAGCTGGCGGCCGCGACGCGCGCGGGTGGGCACCTCTTCCTCGCCGTCAAGGAAGGCGACGGGGCGCGCTTCTCGACGCACGGTCACGTGGGCGCCCCGCGGCACTTCACCTTCTGGCGTGAGGGCCCGCTGCGCGAGGCGCTGACGGAGGCGGGGTGGCGCGTCGACCGGATGGACAAGAACGGCGACCACACGGGCCAGGACTGGCTCGTCGTGAGGGCGGTCCGGGCAGGGGCGTGAAGCACACCGAGTTCTGGGGCCGGATGGAGGCCGCGCTCGGGTCGGCGTACGCGCGCTCGTGGGCGCACGACTTCGTGATGGCCGAGCTCGGGGACCGCACGGTCGAGCAGGCGCTCGCGGCCGGTTTGCCGCCCAAGCAGGTGTGGCTCGCCGTGTGGCGGGCGCTGGAGCTCCCCATGAGCGAGCGATGAGCTCCGCCGGCGCCGGTCAGGGCACCGGCGCCTTCCCGGCTGAGGACGCCGCGCTCGTCCAGCGACGCACGATCGGCACCTTGGTCGCCGCCCAGGCCGTGGGTGCGCTCGGCATCACCATCGGCATCGCCACCGCCTCGCTGCTGGCCAAGGAGATCTCCGGGTCCGAGCGCCAGGCAGGCCTCGCGCAGACCTTCCAGGTGCTCGGGGCGGCCGTGGCGGCGTACCTCCTGGCCCGCGTGATGGCCCACCGAGGACGCCGTGTCGGACTGGCGCTGGGCTACCTGATCGGTGCCCTGGGTGCCTTCGTGGCCGTGCTCGCCGGCGTGGTCGGCTCGATGGCGCTGCTGCTGGTGGGAGCGGCGATGCTGGGCTCGACCACGGCGGCCAACAGTGGTTCCCGCTACGCCGCCACCGACCTCGCGTCCACCGAGACCCGTGCCCGGGCGCTGTCCACCGTGGTCTGGGCGACGACCATCGGAGCGGTGGTGGGGCCCAACTTGACGGGGCTCTCGGCGCGCGTGGCGAGGACCCTCGGCATCCCCGAGCTCACCGGCCCCTTCGCGATCGGCTCGATCGGCATGCTGCTGGCCGCGCTGGTGATCTGGCTGCGGATGCGTCCGGACCCGCTCTTCCTCGCCCGCCGGCTCGCGGGTCAGCCCGAGCAGGCCGACGTGACCGGCACGTCGTGGGGGCGGGTCGGCGCCGCCGTCCGCGAGAGGCCGGTGCTGCTCGGCGCGATGGTGGGTCTGTCGGGGGCGCACGCCGCGATGGTCGCGGTGATGGTGATGACGCCGCTGCACATGGAGCACGGCCGTGCCGAGCTGCGGATCATCGGTGTCGTCATCAGCGTGCACGTGCTGGGCATGTTCGCCTTCTCGCCGGTGGTGGGCTGGCTCACCGACACCGTGGGGCGCGGCCCCGTCCTGGCGGCGGGCGGGCTCGTGCTCCTGGTGGCGCTGCTCTTCTGCCGCGCCGCGCCCCCGGGCAGCTCCGCTCAGATCTTCGTGGGGCTCTTCCTTCTCGGTCTCGGGTGGTCGCTGGCGACGGTCGCGTCCTCGACCCTGATCGCCGACCACGCCCCGCTCGACGCCCGCACCGACGTGCAGGGCGCGGCGGACCTGATGATGGGGCTGACCGCGGCGTCGGCCGGGGGAGCGGCGGGGTTGGTCGTGGGGTCCTTCGGCTACCACGTGCTCGCGCTGGCCTCGGTCTCGCTGGCGCTGGCCGTCGTCGTCGCAGCGGTGTCCGTGGGCCGTGGGCGCCAGGACCGTGAGTCGGTGCTGAGCAAGGAGTAGACGAGCAGGTCCGGGGCGACGCCGGACCTGGCAGGGTGTCCGCGTGAGACCGGACCAGGCCGCCGCCGACGTCGCCGTCATCGGCGGCTCGGGCTTCTACTCGTTCCTCGACGACCCGCGCGAGATCGTCGTCGAGACGCCGTACGGCGAGCCGTCGGCGCCGATCTCGGTGGGCGTCGTCGCCGGGCGCTCGGTGGCGTTCGTTCCCCGGCACGGCGCCGGTCACCGGTTCCCGCCGCACGCGATCAACTACCGCGCCAACGCGTGGGCGCTGCGGTCGCTGGGGGTGCGTCAGGTCGTCGCGCCGTGCGCGGTGGGCGGGCTCAGGTCCGAGGTCGCCCCTGGGGACGTCGTCGTCCCCGACCAGCTGGTGGACCGCACCCAGCGGCGGGTGCAGTCCTTCGTGGAGTCCGGGGCGGTGCACCTGCCGTTCGCGGACCCCTACTGCGGACGGCTGCGCCACGCGGTCCTCGCCGCGGGGCCGAGCCTCGTCGACGGCGGGACGATGGTGGTGATCGAGGGCCCGCGCTTCTCGACCCGGGCCGAGTCGGCGCACTACGCCGCCCAGGGCTGGACGCTGATCAACATGACGGGCCACCCCGAGGCGGTGCTGGCCCGCGAGATGCGGCAGTGCTACGCCGCGATCGCGGTGGTCACCGACATGGACGCCGGGGCCGAGGAGGGCGAGGGCGTCGGCCAGGAGGAGGTCTTCGCCCGGTTCGCCGCCAACCTCGACCGGCTCCGCGGCCTGCTGACCGACGTGATCGCCACCCTCCCGGACCCCGACGGCTGCTCCTGCTCCACCTGGGCAGACGGCCTCGAGCTCACCTACGACATCCCCGGCTGAGGTAGGTGACCACGAAAGGCACCTTCCGGAGACCCCCGGATGGTGCCGATCGTGGTCACCTAAGTTCAGCCGGCGAGCCGGGCCCGCTGGATCAGTCGCAGCCCAGCGACGTACGACGGGGCGTAGCACGCGGTCGCCAGCGCGATGCCGATCGCGCCGCCGAGGACCCCGAAGGCGATCATCGGGAGCAGCGACAGCGGCACCAACCACCAGCTGAGCACGCCGGCGCGCGCGAGCCCGGCATACATCACCGGAAAGCCCAGCAACCCGCACACCTTCGCGCTGAGCAGCCAGATCACCATCGACGGCGCGCCGTTGGTGCCCTCGAAGACGGCGACGGCTTGGTCCATGGTCAGGACGTTGCCGGTGGTGGCCAACACCCAGTCGGAGTAGAGCAGCCCCGTGAACTGGATGGCGCCGAACGCCCCGGCCAGTCCGCCGACCGTCGCGAGGGCCCGGCCGCGCCGGCCGCGGACCAGGCCGATCGAGGCGATGGCCGCGAAGGCGAAGAGCACCCACGAGTAGTGGAAGAGGTTCGCGGACAACCCGGACACGAACGGGTCCTCGGCGAGCGAGGCGATGTACGCCGCTGCGCTGGCGTCCTCCTGCGGCGGTGACGTGGCGGCGCCGGCGACGAAGAGCAGCGGCGCGGAGATCGAGGCGAGCCCGGCCAGGAGACCGAGCGTGCGTCGGCTCCCGGTGCGCTCCTCCTCGATCGCGGCGGTCGAGGTGTGGGTGGTGGTGATGGTCATGACGAGCCCCTCTCGGCTGGTGGGCCGCTCCGGTCGAGCGGCGACGAGGAGAACTCTCCGGCGAACCGCCACCTCGGCGGATCGGCTCGGGAGCCCGACCGTCCGGCACCGGACGACGACGTCCACGACCCCGGGTCGTCCACAGGGAGGACGCGCGGTCGTTCCCGGAGACGACCTCAGGCGCTCCAGGTGCTGCCTAGAGTGACGCCGTGACCAGCACCTTCCGCCGCCCGGGTCCGCTGCCCGCCATGGCTGCGGCCCTCGTGATGGCCGCGGCCGCACTGTTCGAGGCGGGTTGGGGCGGTGAGCGCGCGGAGCTCTCCCCGCTGAGCGTGACCTCGGCGCTCCTGACCGGCGTGTCGCTGCTGGCGGCGTACTTCTCGCCCGCCGGAGGTGTCGCCGTTCTGGCCGCCACGGTCGGCGTGCCGGGGCTGTTCGTTGACGACCTCCCGCCGAGCGGCGGGGCGCAGCTGATCGCGTCCATCGTCCTGGTGGGGTACGCCGGTTACCGCCTTTCAGCGCGTGGCGCTCTGATCGCCTACCTGCTGCTGGCGTTCGTCCCAGCCGTCACGATCATCTCCCTGGGCGAGTCGGTCTGGGAGCTCCTCTTCTACGCGCTGATCCTCGCGCCTGCCTGGGTCGTCGGGGTTCTGCTGCGTCGCGAGCAGGTGCGTTCCGCCGAGCTGGCCAGGCTCGCGGCGGAGCTGCGCGCCGAGCGGGAGAGGCAGGCCGAGGTCGCGGTTGCCGCAGAGCGCACCCGCATCTCCCGCGAGCTCCACGACGCAGTGGCCCACACCGTGAGCGTCATGACCCTGCAGGTCGGCATCGCCCGCCGTCGGTTGGGGGGCGACTCCGTCGAGGGGGAGCTGCTCCAGGGTGCGGAGAAGCTCGGGCGGCAGGCCGTCGACGAGCTGCGGCGGATCGTGGGTCTGGTCCGTGAGGGGGAGCATGCCGCGCTGGCACCGATCCCGTCACTGACGCAGCTCGACGAGCTCGTCGACCAGGTCCGCGCGGCCGGGGCCGAGGTCCGGGTGCACGTCGACGGGCGGCTGGAGGAGGTGCCGCAGGCGGTGGGGATCTCGGCGTACCGGATCATCCAGGAGGCCCTCACCAACGTGCTCCGCCATGCCCCGGGCGCCGCCTGCGACGTCACGGTCGTCCTTGCCGCTGACGAGCTGCGCGTCTCGGTCACCAACGGTCGCGCCACCCGCACACTGCTGACGGACGGCACCCCGGGAGGCCACGGTCTCACCGGCATCCGGGAGCGGGTGCACGTCCTGGGAGGCCGGTTCGAGTCCGGCCCGGTGCCAGGAGGCGGATTCGCGGTCCGTGTGGAGCTGCCCCTCCCGGAGTCAGAGAAGGTGGACGCATGAACGCGCTCCGGGTGGTGCTGGCCGACGACGAGGCGATGGTGCGCGCCGGGCTGCGGCTGCTGATCGACACCGAGGACGACCTCGAGGTCGTGGGTGAGGCGGTCGACGGCGAGGACGCCGTGCGGGTGGTGGCGGCGACGTCCCCCGACGTGGTCCTCATCGATGTGCGCATGCCGCGCCTGAACGGGCTCGACGCCGCCGTGCGCATCCTGTCCGAGGCGCCGGACACCCGGGTCGTCGTGCTCACCACGTTCGACGAGGACGAGGTCGTCGACGAAGCACTCCGGCGTGGTGTCGCCGGATTCCTGCTCAAGAGCTCTCCGCCGGAGGACATGTTGGAGGCGATCCGACGCGCCAGCCGCGGGCAGGGCGTGCTCGACCCGAGCGTCGTGCCTGGCGTGATCTCGCGGTACGCCGCCACGCCGGCCGCGCTCGGTCGTGCCGCGGCGCTCGACCTGCTCACGCCGCGCGAGACCGACGTCCTGCGGCTCGTCGGACGCGGTCGCAGCAATGCCGAGATCGCGGCCGAGCTCTACCTGGGGGAGACCACCGTCAAGACCCACCTCGGGCGCATCCTGGACAAGCTCGAGCTCCGGGACCGGGCCAGGGCGATCGCCTTCGCCTACGACTCGGGCCTGATCTCGCCGGGGGAGTGACTCGCCGGCGGCCGACCGGGAGAGCCGGGCGGCGCGACCTGCCACCAGCCGACGGGCGACACGCCGACCCGGCAACTCGTATCGAACACCTGTTCGGCCTAGATTGTCTCCACAGGTGACGTGACCGGGCGGTTCTCCACAGGCGGCCCGACTCGTCGGAGGTCGATGTCGGAGCCTCCGTCTAGCGTCCCCCACACAGACGTTGAAACCATCGGAGAAGGGGATAGCCAGATGGCTGGAGGAGACCGCGACAAGGCGCTCGACGCCGCACTCGCCAACATCGAGAAGCAGTTCGGCAAGGGCTCGGTCATGCGTCTGGGCGACGACGTGCGGGCGCCTCTGGAGGTGATCCCGACCGGCTCCATCGCGCTCGACGTGGCCCTTGGCCTCGGTGGCATCCCGCGTGGGCGGGTGGTGGAGATCTACGGCCCGGAGTCCTCCGGCAAGACGACGGTCGCCCTGCACGCGGTGGCCAACGCCCAGCGCGCCGGGGGCATCGTGGCGTTCATCGACGCCGAGCACGCGCTCGACCCGGAGTATGCGAAGAACCTCGGCGTCGACACCGACGCGCTGCTGGTCTCCCAGCCCGACTCCGGTGAGCAGGCGCTCGAGATCGCCGACATGCTGGTGCGCTCCGGTGCCCTCGACCTGATCGTCATCGACTCGGTCGCCGCGCTGGTGCCCCGCGCCGAGATCGAGGGCGAGATGGGCGACTCCCACGTCGGCCTCCAGGCCCGGCTGATGAGCCAGGCGCTGCGCAAGATGACCGGTGCGCTCAACGGCGCCGGCACGACCGCGATCTTCATCAACCAGCTGCGCGAGAAGATCGGCGTGATGTTCGGCTCGCCCGAGACCACGACCGGTGGTCGGGCGTTGAAGTTCTACGCCTCGGTCCGCCTCGACGTGCGCCGCATCGAGACGCTCAAGGACGGCACCGACGCGGTCGGCAACCGCACCCGCGTCAAGGTCGTGAAGAACAAGGTGGCCCCGCCGTTCAAGCAGGCCGAGTTCGACATCATGTACGGCAAGGGCATCAGCCGTGAGGGCGGGCTCATCGACGTCGGGGTCGAGGCCGGCCTGGTCCGCAAGGCGGGCGCTTGGTACACCTACGAAGGCGACCAGCTCGGCCAGGGCAAGGAGAACGCGCGCAGCTTCCTCAAGGACAACCCCGACCTGGCCAACGAGCTGGAGAAGAAGATCCTCGAGAAGCTCGGCGTCGGCCCCACGGTCGACACCCCGGCCGCGATCGACGACCTGTCCGACGAGCCCATCGGTGTCGACGACTTCTAGGTGGCAGGGCGACGTCTCCGTCGGGGTCGACGCCTGGACCCGGCGGGACTCGACCGCTCCGCCACCTGACCCGGCGGCGGAGGGGCCCGACGCCGACCACGAGGCGGTCGCCCGCAAGATCTTGCTCGACCAGCTCACCGGCCGGGCTCGCACCCGCCGAGAGCTGGCCGACAAGCTCAGCGCCCGCAACGTCCCTGACGACCTGGCACAGGCCCTGCTCGACCGGTTCGAGGAGGTCGGGCTGGTCGACGACGAAGCCTTCGCCAAGGCGTGGGTGGCCGACCGGCAGCGGGCCCGCGGCCTCGCGCCCCGGGCCATCGCGCAGGAGCTGCGACGCAAGGGAGTCGACGACGAGGTCGCCCGGGAGGCGCTCGACGAGCTGACCGGTGAGAGCCAGGCAGAGGCTGCCCGGACGCTGGTCCGCCGCAAGCTCAGGTCCACACGCGGCCTCGACACAACGGTGGCCACCCGCCGTCTGGTGGGGATGCTGGCTCGCAAGGGTTACCCCGCCTCCCTCGCCTTCCGGATCGTCAAGGACGAGCTCGGCGCCGACCTCGAGGATGCGGGTATCGACGAAGCGGGTCTCGACTGATCGGGTCTCGACTTTCCGCTCGCAAGCTCGCTGCTCGACCACCGGGACTGCTCGACCACCGGGGCTGCTCGACCACCGGGGCTGGTCGACCACCGGGGCTGGTCGACCACCGGGGCTGTTCGACCACCGGGGCGCTGCTCTACGGCCGGGCGCGTCGATACTCTCCCCGGGTGACCACCCACCTCACCGTGCGCGACCGTGGCCACGAGCTGAGCGGGGTCGTGCGCGAAGGTGAGTCATGGGCGGCGGCGGCCACGCGCACCTGCGCGAGCCTGACCCACGATCCGGTCCCTCTCGACCTGTCGGGAGAGGTGAAGCGCTTCTCGATCGACCACGACACGACCGTGACGGTGCGCGCCATGTCCCGCGGCGACCTGCCCGACGTGGTGCGGTGGCGGCAGGCCGCGCACGTGAAGAAGTGGTGGATCAGCGACGGCGAGCCCACCGAGGAGCGCGTCTTGGCGCAGTACCTGCCCGACATCGACGGCCGCACCCCCACCCGGATGTGGGTCGTCGAGATCAACGGCCGGTCGGTGGGGTTCGTCCAGGACTACCGGCTCTCCGACTACCCCGAGTTCGCCGTGCTGACCCCTGACCCGGCCGCGATCGGCGTCGACTACGCCATCGGCGAGCCGACCTGGGTCGGCCGAGGGTTCGGGGTGCGGGTGCTGTGGGCGTGGATGCTGCGTGCTCGGCATCGCTTCCCCGACGCGACGGCCTACTTCGCGGCGCCCGATCACCGCAACGAGCCGTCGCTGAGGGTGCTCGACAAGGCGGGCTTCCAACGCGGGATCTGGTTCGACGAGGCGTTGGCCGACGGCACCACCGGGACGGTCGTGGGCTGCACCCTCGACGTACGCCGGGTGCTGGCCTGAGGTCGAGGCGCACGTGAGCGATGATGGGCGCCATGATGAGCGCATGAGCGACGCCCCCAGCACGATGGTCCCCAGGCTTGAGCGGGGTTCGGTCGACCTGACGTCCATCGAGACCGATGCGGCCCCAGGCTTCGACGGCAAGAAGGCCGACGGCAAGGCGGCGCTCGCGGCGATGGGCGAGGAGCTGGCCGACCTGCAGGAGCGGTTGTTCGCCGACCGCTCGACGGGCGGTACCCGCCGGATCCTGCTGGTGCTGCAAGGCATGGACACCTCCGGCAAGGGTGGGACGCTGCGCCACACCGTCGGCCTGATGGATCCGCAGGGCATCAAGATCACCTCGTTCAAGGCGCCGACCGACGAAGAGCGCTCCCACGACTTCCTGTGGCGCATCGAGAGGGCCTTGCCGCAGGCGGGCTACATCGGTGTCTTCGATCGCTCTCACTACGAGGACGTCCTGATCGCGCGGGTGCGCGAGCTTGCGCCGGCCGAGGAGATCGAACGCCGGTACGGCGCGATCAACGACTTCGAGGCCAGGCTGGTCGGCGAGGGCACGACCGTCCTCAAGTGCATGCTGCACATCTCGGCGGACGAGCAGAAAGCCCGGCTGCTCGAGCGGCTGGACGACCCGGCCAAGCACTGGAAGTACAACCCCGGCGACCTCGACGAGCGGGCGCTCTGGCCGGCGTACCGTGACGCGTACGAGATCGCGCTCGAGCGCACCAACACCGACGTCGCCCCGTGGCGGGTGATCCCCGCCGACAAGAAGTGGTTCCGCAACCTAGCGATCGGCGACCTGTTGCTGCAGACGCTTCGTGGCTTCGGGCTGGGCTGGCCGGTCGCCGACTTCGACGTGGCCGCCGAGCGCAAGAGGCTCGCCGAGGAGAAGCCCGTCACGTGACCCTCGAGACCGTGCGCGTCACCCGCTACGTGACACCGCTGCGCGAGGGCGGCTCGTTGCCGGGGATCGTCGAGGCCGACGACCTGGGCACCTACGTCTGCAAGTTCCGCGGCGCCGGGCAGGGCGTGCGCGTGCTCGTGGCCGAGGTCGTGGTGGGCGAGCTGGCCCGTCGCCTCGGCCTGCGCACGCCGCGCCTGGTCACGCTCGACCTCGACCCGGCGATCGCGCGCTACGAGGCCGACGAGGAGGTCCAGGACCTGCTCAACGCCAGCCCCGGGCTCAACCTGGGCGTCGACTTCCTGCCCGGTGCGTTCGGGTACGACGGACCCAAGGACGGCGACGGACCCGGACAGGGTGCGTTCGCCGGCATCGCGGCGAAGGTGCTCTGGCTCGACGCGTTCACCGCCAACGTCGACCGCTCCTGGCGCAACCCCAACCTGCTGACCTGGCACGGCGACCTGTGGGTGATCGACCACGGCGCCGCTCTCTACTTCCACCACGGCTGGTCCGGCGGGATCGGGGACCCGGTGCGCTTCGCCCAGCAGGCGTGGAGCGTCGACGACCACGTGCTGCGTTCGTATCGTGCCGGTCTGCCCGAGACCGACCGCGAGGTGTCCGCGCTGCTCTCGCCCGACGTGCTGGCCGAGGTGGTCGGCTGCGTGCCCGACGTGTGGCTGGAGCCGGTGCCAGGCGCCGAGTCCCCGGAGGCCCTCCGCGGTGCCTACGTCGCCTACCTGGCTGCCAGGCTCGCCACTCGGCAGTGGTTGCCGGCTGCACACGGCGGTGCCGCATGAGTGCGTCAGAGCTGCCCTACCAATACATCGTCCTGCGCTGCGTCCCGCGACCCGAGCGGGAGGAGTTCGTCAACGTCGGGGTGGTGCTCTACTGCCAGGCCAGCGACTTCCTCCAGGCCGGATGGCGCGTCGACGTCGAGCGGCTGCACGCGCTGGACCCGCGAGTGTCGACCGACCAGGTCTGCGCCGCGCTGGAGTTCATCGACGCCGTCTGCGCGGGCGACCCGCGCGGGGGTGCGGCCTCGGAGCAACCGCGCGGCACGAGGTTCGGGTTCCTGAAGGCACCACGCAGCACGGTCCTCCAGCCGGGGCCGGTGCACGGCGGCGTCACGACCGACCCGGCTCGCCAGCTCGAGCACCTCGTCTCGACCCTGGTCGGCTGATCCTCTACAGACCCGGCGCTCCCTCGTGCCACCACTGGGCGGTCTGCAGCATCCAGAACGTCGCGAACGGCACGAGCAGGGCGAGCTCGACGGCGAAGACCCAGTACTCCCAGCGGCCGGCCGGGTCGCCACTGGTGGCGAGGAAGTACACCGCGGCCACGAGCAGCGCGAGGATCATCACGACCGCGATGAGCGCGTAGCGCAGGTCCACCGAACGCCCGCGCATCATCGAGGTGCGCGCGCCGGCCTTGGGTTGCAGGGCGTTGCTCACCGCGACGTACGCGAGCGCGACGAACAACGGGACGGCCGCGACGTAGTGACCCCACTGCACGTAGGTGTCGTGCCAGCCCACGTCGAAGACCACGAAGCCGACGTACACGAACGTGGCGAACGTCAGCCCGACCGTTGCCTGCTTGCGCTGCAGCGTGTCCCAGCCGACCCGGCCGTCCTTCACCGCGAGCACGACGACCGCCACCAGGGCGACGGCTCCGACGATCCCGAGCGTCCAGGCGCCGTTGGTGATGCCCGGCTCGAAGGTGGTCGGCACGCACGACGTCTTGGCGCCGGGACAGTCGACCGGATCGTCGTTCACGATGGTCCCCTCGGCGACCGCCGCCGGGATCAACGCCACCACCGGGGCGAGCATCCCTGCGACGTTCAGCATCACGTCCTCGAGCAGCCGCTCGCGACCCTTGATCGCCACCAGCGCCACCCCGACGCCGATCAGCGTCCCGACGAAGACGCTGCGTGCGGGGGTGAAGTAGTAGGCGCTGATCGACCCGAGGCGGGTGTCGTTCACGAAGAACTCGTAGGCGACGGAGACGCCCAGCAGCGTCACCAGGGCGAGGACGCCCAGACGGAGGTAGTTGTACGTCGAGATCGCAGGCGTGGGGGGCATGCCTCCGATTGAACGCCCCCATCGCCGTCAAGGGGACGCGGACTAGACCGCGTCCCCCGACGACCAGCTAGACCGGAACGAGCTCGACCGCGCCGACGGCGTACCTGGCCAGGACGACGCGCGCGATCTCCTCGTGCGCACCGAGCGGCTCGGACACCGCGACCGCGCCGGCCTCGAGCGCCAGCTCCTTGGCCCGGTCGGGGAGGAAGCCGGGCGCCAGGAAGAGCGAGGCGACGGCGATGTGGCGGCGGCCCTCTGCGCGGAACGCACGCACCGCCTCACCCGTGGCGGGCGGCGAGGACGAGGCGAAGGCGGCGGTCACCGGCAGCTTGTGGTGGGTGCCCCAGACACGGGCGAGCCGCGCCACTGCCTGGTTGGCGAGCGGGTCGGTCGACCCAGCCGCGGCCAGCACGAGCGCGTCGAGCTCACGCACCCGAGCGTCCTTGAGCGCCTCGCGCATCCGCAGGTCGAGCACCTCGAGGAAGCAGCTCTCCAGACCGAGGATGCGGGTGGCCCGGATCTGCAGGCCCTGCCCGGTCGTGGCGTGCCGGGCCGCAGCCTCGGCGATCGCCTCGGGCACGTCGACCTTGGCGTGGTAGGCCTCGGTCAGCAGCAACGGGACGACGACGATCTCGTCGTAGCCGGCCTTGACCAACCGGTCGACGACCGTGTGGAAGGACGGCTTGGAGAGCTCGAGGAACGCGGGCTCGATGCGAAGGTCCGGGCGCATCGCGCGGACCTCGGTGACGAGGGCGGTGATGGTCTGGGCGGATCGCGGGTCACGGCTTCCGTGGGCCAGG
This sequence comes from Nocardioides bigeumensis, assembly GCF_039531755.1. Lineage (NCBI taxonomy): Bacteria > Bacillati > Actinomycetota > Actinomycetes > Propionibacteriales > Nocardioidaceae > Nocardioides > Nocardioides bigeumensis. The sequence goes on along the minus strand of NZ_BAAAQQ010000001.1, from coordinate 44,971 downwards.
GCGATCAGTGCGGGTGCTGCCATCGGGGTCAGCCTCCGTTCGTTTCGGTGGTGCGGGGGTGGGGCGGTGGAGTTCGACGACGTTGTCGGGGATGCGGGGGTCTGGGGGACCAGGCGGGCCTCAATGGATGCCGCACTCGGTCTTGCCGGTGCCGGCCCATCGGCCGCTGCGCGGGTCGTCTCCCGGAGCGACGCGGCGCGTGCAGGGCCAGCAGCCGATCGAGGGATACCCGTCGTAGACGAGCGGGTTGACGAGCACGTTGTTGTCGACGATGTACTGCTCGAACTGCTCGTCGCTCCAGCGGGCCAGCGGGGAGACCTTGACCTTGCCCTTGCGGGCGTCCCAGCCGACCACCGGCGCGATGACCCGGTTGTGGGTCTCGGCGCGACGCAGGCCGGTCGCCCAGGCGTCGTACTCGGTCAGCGAGTCGGTGAGCGGCTGGACCTTGCGCAGCTTGCAGCAGAGGTCGGGGTCGGTCTTGTAGAGGTCCTTGCCGTACGCCGCGTCCTGCTCGGCGACGCTCTGCACCGGCGTGATCGTGAGCAGGTTGACCGGCATGGTCACCTCGACCGCGTCGCGGGTGCCGATCGTCTCGGCGAAGTGGTAGCCGGTGTCGAGGAAGACCACGTCGAGGCCGGGTGCGACCTTCGAGGCGAGGTGCGCCAGCACGGCGTCGCCCATCGACGAGGTGACGCAGAAGCGGTCGCCGAACGTCGCCACGGCCCACTCGATGATGTGCTCCGCCGGGGCCAGCTCGAGCTCCGCGCCGACGTGCGAGATCAGCGCGCGCAGCTCCTCGGGGGAGCGTCCCTCGGTGTGCGTGCCGCGGAACTCCCGCGCCGCCCGGGTGGTCGCGGTGCTCATCGGGTGACGTCCGGTCGAGCGATCTGGCCGAGGAACGTGACAGAGAACGCGCGCAGGCAACCGCGGCACTCCCAGCCGTCCTCGCGGGGGAAGAGGTTCTCCTCGCCGCAGTAGGGGCAGTGGAACGGGCTCGCGTGGCGCGTGCTCATGCGGTGGTCACCACCCTCTCGCCGCGGAGCAGCTCCTCCTCGGCCCGAGCAGCCCAGGTGGCGAACGACTCGTCCTCGAGGCGGTCGGCCAGGAAGTTGGTGACGACGTTGCTGACGTAGTCGTCCAGCCCGGCGCTGGTGACCTTGTGGGCGCGGAGCTTGCGGCCGAAGTTGGCCTGCAGCCCGGTCGCGCCGCCGAGGTGCACCTGGTAGCCCTCCACCTGCGCGCCCTCGTGCATCACCAGCTGGCCCTTGAGGCCGAAGTCGGCGACCTGGGTGCGGGCGCAGGCGTTGGGGCAGCCGTTGACGTTGACGGTGATCGGCACGTCGAGGTCGGGGAACCGCCGCTCGAGCTCGTCGACCAGGTCGCGCGCCCGGTTCTTGGTGTCGACGATGGCGAGCTTGCAGAACTCGATGCCGGTGCAGGCCATCGTGTTGCGGCGCCACTGCGACGGCCGTCCGGACAGCCCGATCTCGTCGAGCCGGTCGAGCAGTGCGTCGACGCGGTCGGGGGCGACGCCGATGAGCACGATCTTCTGGTACGGCGTCAGCCGGGCGCCTGCGACGCCGTGCTCCTCCATCGCGTCGGCCAGGTCCTTCAGCAGCGAGCCGGAGACCCGGCCGGCGGTGGGCGCGACGCCGATGTAGAAGTTGCCGTCCTTCTGCTCGTGCACGCCGATGTGGTCGCGGTGGCCGACGGGCGACGGTGGCGACGGGTTGGTGACGAGGGCGCGGCCGAGGTACTCCTTCTCGAGCACCTCGCGGAACTTCTCGACGCCCCAGTCGGCCACGAGGAACTTCAGGCGGGCGCGGGAGCGCAGCCGGCGGTAGCCGTAGTCGCGGAAGATCGACGCCACGCCTGCCCAGGCGTCGGCGATCTCGTCGACGGGGATCCAGACCCCCATCTTCTGGGCCAGCATGGGGTTGGTCGAGAGGCCGCCGCCGACCCAGAGGTCGAAGCCGGGCCCGAGCTCGGGGTGGACGGTCCCGACGAACGACACGTCGTTGGTCTCGGGGGAAACGTCGTGGCTGGGGTGGCCGGTCAGCGCGGTCTTGAACTTGCGCGGCAGGTTGGAGAAGTCCTTGTCGCCTATGTAGCGCTCGAAGATCTCCGCCAGCGCAGAGGAGCCGTCGATGATCTCGTTCTTCGCGACGCCGGCGACCGGCGAGCCCAGGAAGGGACGCGGCGAGTCGCCGCAGGCTTCGAGGCTGCTGAGCCCGTTGTCGTCGAGCAGCTGCCAGATCGCGGGGACGTCCTCGATGCGGATCCAGTGGTACTGGATGTTCTCCCGGTCGGTGACGTCGGCGGTGTCGCGGGCGTAGTCGACGCCGATGACGCCCAACGCACGCACGGTGGCGGGGGAGAGCAGCTGGCCGTCGGTGCGGACCCGCAGCATGAAGTAGCGGTCGTCGAGCTCCTCCTCCTCGAGCACGGCCGTCTTGCCGCCGTCGATCCCGGGCTTGCGCTGGGTGTAGAGGCCCATCCAGCGGAACCGCCCGCGCAGGTCCGCGGGGTCGATCGAGTCGAAGCCACGCTTGGAGTAGATGTTCAGGATGCGCGCCCGGACGTTGAGCGGGTCGTCGTCCTTCTTGGACTGCTCGTTCTTGTTCTGCGGCTCGGCGTAGCCGAAGGACCACTGGCCCTCGGCCCGCTTGGGGCGCGGGACGTCGGTGTGGCGCGGAGGCTGCGACTGGTAGCGCAGGTCAGGCATCGGAGGAGTCCTTGCTGAGGTTCGCTGAGGGCCGCGCGCGACGGTGAGCGCGGAGGGGACGAGAAGCTGCGGCGTGGATCAGCGATGCCAACAGATCATGCTGCGCGTACGCATGAGGTCCACGTGGCGACGTACCACGAGGTGCGCGTGCGTTGCAGCGGAGACCATGTCAAGCAGTCTCAGGGGGCGGACACCCGGTCCACAAGTCGAAATCTCGTGATGTGGGACGTCGTGCCAGCATGTGAGACCGCTCGTCGCCCGCAGCGCAGCCGGCGTGAGCGACCTCACGATGTGGAACTCCTGCGGGCCGGCCTCCGTCCGGCGTCGCTCGGGCGCCCTGCGTACCGTCCGAGCGCGGCCCTAGGATTCGCCGCATGACCGACCAGTCCGCTCTCATCAGCAGCGCCTACTCGCAGGCACTCTCCGTCATCGAGTCCGTGGAGCCGCGCATCGCGGAGGCGACGCGCAAGGAGCTCGCCGACCAGCGCAGCTCGCTCAAGCTCATCGCGAGCGAGAACTACGCCTCGCCCGCGGTGCTGCTGACGATGGGCACCTGGTTCAGCGACAAGTACGCCGAGGGCACGGTGGGTCACCGCTTCTACGCCGGCTGCCAGAACGTCGACACCGTCGAGGCGCTCGCGGCCGAGCACGCGCGTGAGCTGTTCGGGGCGCCCTACGCCTACGCGCAGCCGCACTCCGGCATCGACGCCAACCTCACCGCCTTCTGGTCGATCCTGGCCCACCGCGTGGAGGGTCCGTGGCTGGAGAAGTTCGGCGCCAAGAACGTCAACGAGCTCACCGAGGCCGACTGGGAGACCCTGCGCGGCGAGCTCGGCAACCAGCGGCTGCTCGGCATGTCGCTCGACGCGGGCGGCCACCTCACCCACGGCTTCCGGCCCAACATCAGCGGCAAGATGTTCTACCAGCAGCAGTACGGCACCGACCCGGAGACGCAGCTGCTCGACTACGACCTCGTGCGCGCCAAGGCGCGCGAGTTCCAGCCGCTGATCCTGATCGCGGGCTACTCGGCGTACCCCCGCCGGATCAACTTCGCCAAGATGCGCGAGATCGCCGACGAGGTGGGCGCGACCCTCATGGTCGACATGGCGCACTTCGCAGGGCTCGTCGCGGGCAAGGTCTTCACCGGCGACGAGGACCCCGTGCCGTTCGCGCACATCACCACCACGACCACCCACAAGTCGCTGCGCGGCCCCCGTGGCGGGCTGATCCTGGCCCAGGAGGAGTACGCCTCCTCGGTCGACCGCGGTTGCCCGCTGGTGCTGGGCGGCCCGCTCTCGCACGTGATGGCGGCCAAGGCCGTGGCCCTGGCCGAGGCTCGCCAGGACTCGTTCCGCACCTATGCCCAGCAGGTCGCCGACAACGCCAAGTCGCTGGCCGACGGGTTCCTGACGCGGGGCGCCAAGCTGGTCACGGGTGGCACCGACAACCACATCGTGCTGCTCGACGTGACGTCCTTCGGGCTCACCGGCCGTCAGGCCGAGTCGGCGCTCCTCGATGCCGGTGTCGTCACCAACCGCAACTCGGTGCCCAACGACCCGAACGGCGCGTGGTACACCTCCGGCGTCCGTTTCGGCACGCCCGCCCTGACCACCCGCGGCTTCGGCCACGACGAGTTCGACAAGGTCGCCGAGCTCGTCGTCGACGTCCTGAAGAACACCCGGCCCGGCTCCACCAAGGCGGGCGGGGCGTCCAAGGCGACGTACGAGCTGGGCGACGGCGTCGCCGACCGCACCCACGCCGCCTCGGCCGAGATGCTCGACAAGCACCCGCTCTACCCCGGCCTCGAGCTCACCTGACCGCGAGATGGTTGACCACGATCAGCACGGGTTCCGAGCATCTGGCCCGTGCCTTTCGTGGTCAGTTATCCGACCGTCGGGGTGGTGCGGGCCACGATCGCCCGGAGGTCGTCGGAGCCGACGTCGAGGGCGCCGAAGGTGGCGGCGTACGACGGCGTGAGCCGCGACGCCATGAAGGTGTCGGCGACCGCGGCGGGGGAGTGGCGCACCAGGAGCGACCCCTGGAGGCAGGCCGCCATCTGGCCGGCCAGCCTCCGGGCCGCGCCCTCGTTGGCGGCGCCCTCGCCGAGCAGGGTGAGGGTGTCGTCGACGGCCCGGTCGAGGCGCTCATCGGCCCCGCGGGCCCGCCCGACCTCCTTCACCCACGCCTGCAGCGCGGCCGGCTCGCGCGACAGTGCGCGCAGGACGTCGAGGGCGTTGACGTTGCCGGAGCCCTCCCAGAGCGAGTTCAGCGGCGACTCGCGGAAGAGCATCGGCAACACCGACTCCTCTACGTACCCGTTGCCGCCCAGGCACTCCAGCGCCTCGGCCACCACGACGGGTGTGCGCTTGCAGACCCAGAACTTCGCCAGCGGCAGCGCGATCCGCCGCAGAGCCACCTCGTGAGGGTCGTCAGGGGCGTCGACCGCGGCCGCGAGGCGCAACGCGAGCGCGGTGGCCGCCTCGGACTCGACGGCCAGGTCGGCCACGACGTTCTGCATGAGCGGCTTGTCGGCCAGCAGGGAGCCGAAGGCCGAGCGGTGCGCCACGTGCCACGACGCCTCGGCGACGGCGCGCCGCATCAGTGACGCCGACCCAAGCACGCAGTCGAGCCGGGTCGCCGCGACCATCTCGATGATCGTGCGCACGCCCCGGCCCTCCTCGCCGAGCCGCACGCCCCACGTGCCGTCGAGCTCGATCTCGGCCGAGGCGTTGGAGCGGTTGCCGAGCTTGTCCTTGAGCCTGACGATGTCGATCCGGTTGCGCGTGCCGTCAGGCAGCACGCGCGCGACGACGAAGCACGACAACCCCTCCAGCGCCTGCGCCAGCACCAGGAACACGTCGTCCATCGGCGCCGAGGTGAACCACTTGTGACCGTGCAGCGTGTAGCCGCCGTCGCCGGTCGGGCGCGCCTCGGTGACGTTGGCACGCACGTCGGAGCCGCCCTGCTTCTCGGTCATGCCCATGCCCGCGAGCGCGCCCGTCTTCTCGCTGGCTGGCCGGACGCCTGGGTCGTACGACGTGGCTGCCAGCAGCGGGACCCACTCCTTCGCGATCGAGTCGTCGACGCGCAGGGCCGGCACGGCGGCGTACGTCATCGAGATCGGGCACCCGTGGCCCGGCTCGGTCTGCGACCAGGCCAGGAAGCCGGCCGCGCGGCGTACGTGCGCGTGCGCGGCGCCCGCCTCCTGCTGCTCCCAAGGGGCCGCCTGCAGCCCGTGCCCGACCGCACGGGTCATCAGCCAGTGCCACGACGGGTGGAAGCGCACCTCGTCGACCCGGCGCCCGAACCGGTCGTACGACGCCAGCTCGGGGTGGTGCCGGTTGGCGAGCAGACCGTGCTCCCTGGCCTCGGCCGAGCCCGCCTGGGCGCCCAGCGCGACCAGGTCGTCGAGCACGTCGGCCCCGGCGTACGTCAGGACAGCCTCGCTCAGCGCAGCGTCGGACATCACGACGTTGTGGTCCTCGAGCGGCGGGGCCTGGTTGGTCGTTGCGCGCAGGTCTGGCGTCCCCATGTGGCTACGGTAGAGGCCATGGCGACGACCGAGGAGCCGGCCGAGTCCGCGCCGTCCTCGCGTCTGATCAGGGTGCGCGAGACGCTGTGGCGGCTGGTGGTGACGACGGTCGGCTCGTGCCTGCGCTATCGGGTGACCGGCCTGGCCGCCGAGGCGGCCTTCTTCGCCGTGCTGTCGGTGCCGCCGCTGGTCTTCGCGCTGGCCGGCGCGATCGGCTTCGTGTCCGAGCGGTTCAGCGCCGCGCAGGTGCAGGACATGCGCAACGCCGTGATCGACCTCTTCTCGCAGGCCCTCACCGAGCGTGCCGTGCAGCAGATCATCGTGCCGACGATCAACGAGGTGCTCTACTCGCCCCGCTACGACATCATCTCGCTCGGCGTCATCCTGGCGCTCTGGTCGGGCAGCCGGGCGCTCAACGTCTTCGTCGACACCATCACGATCATGCACGGGCTCGGCGGCCAGCGCGGGATCGTGAAGACCCGGGCGCTGTCGTTCCTGCTCTACATCCTCGCCATGGTCACCGGCGGGCTGATGATCCCGCTCATCGTCGCCGGTCCGACGCTGGTGCGCCGGGCGCTGCCCGAGCGGGCTGAGTTCCTGATGGCGTTCTACTGGCCGCTGGTGATCGTGGTCTGCATCTGCTTCCTCGCCACGCTCTACCACGTGTCGGTGCCGGTGCGGACGAACTGGAGCTTCAACCTTCCCGGCGCCACGTTCTCGCTGCTGGTGTGGATCCTCGGCTCCGCCGGGTTGCGCTGGATCCTGACGGTGACCGCTGCGCAGTCCCGGTCGATCTACGGGCCGCTCGCCGCGCCCATCGCCGTGCTCCTGTGGCTCTACCTCCTCTCGATCGCGGTGCTCATCGGTGCCGCCGTGAACGCGTCGTTCGACACGGTCTTCCCGCAGAAGTCGACGAGCAGCGCCCGAGCCGAGCTGATGGCGCGCCTGCGCAGTGCGATGGGCGGGCGGTCCTGAGTGGGAGACTCCTGACGTGCTCGACGATGCCCCGACGTCTTCCTTGGCGTCCTCGACGGCGCCTGCCCCTCTCGTGGGGTCGACGACCGGCAAGGTCTCGCTCCCGGAGCGGACCCGCTCGCCGTGGTGGGAGCTGGGCCGACGGCTGCTCCTGGCGATCTTCATCCTGGTCGGCACGGTCATGCTGGTGTACTTCGACCGGGACGGCTACCGCGACAACAACGACCCCGAGAACAACTACGCGCTCAGCCTCATCGACGCGTTCTACTACACGACCGTCACGCTCAGCACGACCGGGTACGGCGACATCGCGCCGGTCAGCGACCAGGCCCGCTTGATCAACGCGTTCGTCATCACTCCCGCCCGCATCGGCTTCCTCGTGCTGTTGATCGGGACCACCCTGGAGGTGCTTGCCTCGCAGGGCCGCGAGATGTTCCGGGTCGCCCGGTGGAGGAAGAAGATGGGTCACCACATCGTCGTCGTGGGCTACGGAACCAAGGGCCGCAGCGCCGTGGAGACCATCGTCGGCAACGGCCTGAGCCGCGAGAGCATCGTCGTCGTCGACCCGAGCCGGGCCGCGCTGGCCGACGCCCATGCCGACGGGCTCGCCGTGATCACCGGCGACGCCACGCGGCGTACCGTGCTCCGCCAGGCCGGCGTCGAGTCCGCCACCCAGGTCATCATCACCACCGACCGCGACGACTCCAACGTGCTGTCGTGCCTGACGGTGCGCCAGCTCAACCCGGACGCCTACATCATCGTCTCGGCCCGCGAGCACGAGAACGTCCCGCTGATGAAGCAGTCGGGCGCCGACTCGGTGATCACCTCCTCCGACGCCGTCGGCCGGCTGCTCGGCCTGTCGTCGCTGTCGCCGACGCTCGGCTCGGTGATGGAGGACCTGCTGACCTACGGCGACGGGCTCGAGGTCGCCGAGCGCGAGCTGCTCGTCACCGAGGTGGGCAAGCCGCCGCAGTCTCTGCCCGACCAGGTCATCGCGGTCGTGCGCGACGAGAAGGTCTACCGCTACTTCGACCCCATCGTCTCCCAGCTCGCTCGCGGCGACCGCCTCATCGTGGTCCGCTCCGCCAAGGAGATGCCGTGGGCCCCGCGCCCCGGTACGCACGGCGAGGACGTCTCCACCGACGACGAGTGATTCCGGTTCGAGCCGCTCATCCACAGGCTCGACCCCCTGGCCGTTGCCTAGTCATCTAGTTGGCTAGGCTGGGCCACGGCCCCCACCGATAAGTTCTCGGAGGGCCTCATGTCTGCTCGTCGATCCCTGTACGCCGCGATCGGGCTCCTGCTCGCGTTGTGTGTCGCCTGCTCGGGCGATCCTGAGCCTCAGGTGGAGCCAGCGCCGAGTACGCCGACGGCGGACCCGTTGCCGACTGAGTCTCCGACGCCCGAGCCGAGCGAGGAGCCGGAGACGGCTGAGGAGTTCCTGCGACGGTGGGTAGTCGAATACGAGGACATGCAATCCACCGGCGACTCAGCCCCCTTCAGGGCCACGTCTCGCGGTTGTCGTGAGTGCCTCGCCATCGCAGACAGGTTCGAGGGCATCTATTCGTCGGGAGGCTTCATACGAGGTGGGGCCATCACGGTGACCGATGTCCGGAGGGCCGGGAGGATCGGAACGGCAGAGTCGTGGATCTTGGAGTTCGATGCGACGAGGACTCGCTATCGAGAAACCTCCGGCGCTCCGGCTCAAACCCTTCAGGGGGGTCACTCGGGATTTCGTTTCGTCCTCGAGCCTGACGGGGGCGCATTCACGATCCGCGAGCTGTACCAGGAGTCCCTGTGAGGGGCCGAGCCTGGTTGGCCGTGTTGCTTGCCGTTCCGATCGTCGCGTTTACAGGTGGTCCAGCAAGCGCATGTGGGGCTGACGCCGTGTTGGGGCAAGTCGGACTCGTCTGCTTTGAAGGCGGGCAAGACTTGACCAACTACGCGAGTTCGGCAGAGGGGTCCATGTACTCCTTCAGAGTCAGTCAGTTGTGCCAGGACGACGGCGACCAGCAGACATGCGACAACCCGCGGGCGTGCAACACAGAAAACGTCGTCGGCACGCTCTTCACCGTCTATCGGCGATTGATCGCCACCCCCAATGCCGACTGGGAGGCGTTCGCCGTGGTGTGCCTGATCGCGGGGGAGGAGCCGCGGTTCGAGGTGATCACCTGGCAGCGGGTGTTCGAGGTGATGAAGACGCTGGAGTGGCCCGAGGCGGAGTTGGCGATCCAGCCGGTGGGTGGCAAGACGTTGGTGAACTTCGAGACGAACTTCTTCACCACCACGACTGAGCCGAGCACCCAGACGGTGCGGCTGCTGGGCCGGGAGGTTCAGATCGAGGCGACGCCGGTGTCGTACACCTGGCACTGGGGCGACGGGAGCGACGCGTACGAGACCGACAACCCGGGCGCGGAGCACGTGGATGGCGAGGAGCATCAGGTGTTCCACGTCTACACCGACGCCGACGTGACCGAGCGGCCGTCGGTCGACGTCACCTACCGAGGTCGCTACAAGGTCGAGGACGAGCCGTGGCGGCCCATCCACGAGACCCTGACCGTCACCGGTACTCCGGTCCCGCTCGAGGTGGTGACGGCGCGTGTCCACCTCGTTGGTTGAGATCGTGTGGCCCTTGTCGTGCCAGGTTCGTCGAGGACCACACAGTCCCGCTGGTGGGCCGCGAGGCTGGTACGCCGCCATGGTTCTCGTGCTCGCGTTGTGTGTCGCCTGCTCAGGTGATCCTGAGCCACAGGTGGAGCCAGCGCCCAGTACGCCGACGGTGCACCGGTCGCCCACTGAGTCGTCGACGCCCGAGCCGAGCGAGGAGCCGGAGACGGCTGAGGAGTTCATCCAGCGATGGGTGGACCTCTACATGGACCTTCAAGCAACTGGGCGCTCGAGCGAGTTTGGGCAGATCTCTGACGAGTGTGAAGCCTGTGCGGACACGGTTGCTCGGTACTCGCGGATTTATGAGCTCGGCGGCGTGATTCGCGGACGGCGTGATGACTATCTCGTCGCTGAAACAACTCGCCGTGTCCCGGGGAACGGAGACGTGGATCGCCGCGTTCGACGTGACACCGACCAGGTACCGCGAGAGCTCACGCGGAGAGTGGCAGCGCCTCAAGGGAGGGGACATTGCATTCCGCTTCGTCCTGACACACGACCGTCGTCACGGGTACAACGTTTCAGAGCTGTACCAGGAGTCGGTGTGAGGCGGGCTGCTGCTGGACTGCTCTTCGTTACGGCGCTGGTCCTGCTGCCGGCCAGCGCCGCCTTCGCCGACTGCACCAGCGACGCATCGCTGTTGGCCGGACAAACGCGTTGCTTCAACAGTGGCGCTGAGCTGACCGAGTATGTGAGCTCCGCGGAGGGGGCTGCGTACTCGTACCGGCTGAGTCAACTGTGCTCCGACCTGGGTGATTCTGGGGTCTGCGACAACCCGCGCGCGTGTGTCTCGGGGAAAGATCCCGGGACCCTCTACTCGGTTCTCCGGCGGCCCGTCACGTCACCCAATGCCGACTGGGAGGCGTTCGCCGTGGTGTGCCTGATCGCGGGGGAGGAGCCGCGGTTCGAGGTGATCACCTGGCAGCGGGTGTTCGAGGTGATGAAGACGCTGGAGTGGCCCGAGGCCGATCTGGCGATCCAGCCGGTGGGTGGCAAGACGTTGGTGAACTTCGAGACGAACTTCTTCACCACCACGACTGAGCCGAGCACCCAGACGGTGCGGCTGCTGGGCCGGGAGGTTCAGATCGAGGCGACGCCGGTGTCGTACACCTGGCACTGGGGCGACGGGAGCGACGCGTACGAGACCGACAATCCGGGCGCGGAGCACGTGGATGGCGTGAAGCATCAGGTGTTCCACGTCTACACCGACGCCGACGTGACCGAGCGGCCGTCGGTCGACGTCACCTACCGAGGTCGCTACAAGGTCGAGGACGAGCCGTGGCGGCCCATCCACGAGACCCTGACCGTCACCGGTACTCCGGTCCGGCTCGAGGTGGTGACGGCGCGGGTCCATCTCGTCGGGGGAGTGTCGCACTCGTCCCCCCCGGCGTCGCGGCGGTGACGATCACCTGGTTCCTCGGCATCTGGCTGGTCGTCCGGGGGCTGGTCACGCTCGTCGGGGCAACCACGGCCGGACCGCGCTCGACATCACCTGGCTGCTGGGCCTGGTCGCGGTGATCTGGGGCAGCGCGATGATCGCGATCGGCCTGCTCACCCGCAAGGCGCTCAGCCAGGCAGGCCGGGCGTCGATGTCGGGGCCGGCTCCCGTCTGAGCACGACCGTCGCCAGCAGCGGACAGATCAGGACGGTCAACGCTCCCGCGCTGACCAGCAGCGACGCGTTGTCGCTCGTCATCTGACCGGCGTCGAGGGACACCGAGGTGACAGCGACGATGATCGGCAGCCCGGTGGCGGCGAAGGACCCCACCGCCACGCTCTCGCGGGAGCCGAGCGGCGGCCGCCGGAGCAGGCGGCTCGCGAGGAACACGGGTACGCCGCGGATCGCGATGATCAGCAGCACCACCAGCGCCAGCTCGCCCGGGTGGCTCGTGATCGCGTCCGGGTCGATCGCCATGCCCGAGGTGACGAAGAAGACCGGCACCAGCAGCCCGAAGGCGATGCCCTCGATCTTCTGCTCGAGGTGATGGTTCCCCTCGGGAACGGCCAGCCGCAGGATGAAGCCCGCCGCGAACGCCGCGAGCACGATGTCGAGGTCGAACACCTCGGCCACCGTGATCAGCGTGACCAGCATCAGCATCGTCATCCGCACGGTCGTCTGGCCGGTCGTGTCGGCCCCCTGACGGACCAGGCTCCCCAGCCGCGAGGTTCCGCGCCGGAGCTGGAGCGGCGCCAGCGCGAGGACCACCGCCACGAGCGCGAACGCAGCCAGCACGAGCAGCGACTTCAACGCTCCGCGCGTCCCCAGCAGGATCGCGATGGCCACGATGGGCCCGAGCTCGCCGTAGGCGCCGTGCCGGAGCACGGCCGCGCCGACCGGCGTCCCGAGGATGCTCTGGTCCTTGAGGATCGGCAGCAGCGTGCCGAGCGCGGTGGACGTGAGCGCGATCGCCACCGCGACCTCGTTGACGAGCTGCCCGGCGGCGGCCAGCAGGCCCACGACTCCGAACGCCAGCGCGAGGCAGGTCAGCCAGGTGCCCAGCGCGACCCGACCGGCGCGGCCGCTGAGCTCGGAGGGTTCGATCTCGAAGCCGGCCAGCAGGAACAGCATCGCCAGACCGAGCTCGCGCAGCAGCTCGACGGAGGTCTCGGTGCCGGCCAGGTCGGCCACGAAGGGCCCGATCATCACGCCGAGCGCGAGCAGCAGCACCACCTCGGGGACCAGCCGACGAGGGACCAGGGCAGCGACGAGTGGGGCCACGGCGGCCGCGAGGAGGATCCAGAACAGCGAGGTGAAGGCGCTCTCCACGTCCACCACCCCCGTTGCGCGGCTCGAGCCCGACCAGCGAGCGAACTCTAGACCCGCCGGGTGGGAAGTCCGGGTCGGCCTTGCCCTCGTCTGACAAGGTGTGGCCATGAAGAGCGCAGCGCGCCGGGTCGCGCTCGAGAGCCTGGGCTGGATCCTCGTCGTGGCCGGCATCGCCGCGCTCATCCTCCCCGGACCCGGCCTGCTCATGATCTTCGCGGGCATGGCGATCCTGTCGCAGCAGTACGACTGGGCCGAAAAGCGCCTGGAGCCGGTCAAGAAGCGCGCGCTCGGTGCCGCCGAGGAGAGCGTCGAGACCTGGCCGCGGATCGTGCTCGGCTGCCTGAGCGGCGTTGCCGTGATCGGGTTCGGCTTCTTCTGGGGTCTCGGGCCCGACGCGCCCGGCTGGTGGCCGATCGACGACAAGTGGTGGCGCTTCGGCGGCTGGGGTCCCGGTACGACGCTGATCCTCTCGGGGCTGATCGGCATCGGGCTGATCATCTACAGCTACCGCCGCTTCAGGTCTGCTTGATCGTTCCGGGGTTTCGTGACGTCGCCCAGCGGCTCCTCCTCAACGACCGGCGGCAAACCGAGCGACAAGGTCAGCGCACCGGCGTACCCTTGACCACATGAGGCACCTGATCGAGACGACGACGGCGGCACCACTCCGGCGCTGACCGTCCCTCGAGCGAGACCAGACCAAGCCCCGGAGCCAGGCTCCGGGGCTTCGTGCGTTCCTGGGCCGGCTCCACGATCCAGGAGACCGATCATGAGCAGACCAGCCGCCCCGCCCCTCGACCATCGCGAGATCAACCAGCACCTCAAGATCTTCGCCACCGACCCGCTGGCGGGTGCCGGGCTGCCGCTGTGGTTGCCCAACGGCGCGGTGATCCGCGCCGAGCTGGAGGCGTTCGCCCGCGACATCGCCCGCGCCGACGGCTGCCAGGGGGTGTACTCGCCCGTGCTCGGCAAGCGGGCGCTCTTCGAGCGGTCGGGACACTGGGCGAAGTTCAGCGACGACATGTTCCCGCCCATGCCGGTCGGTGGGGAGGAGCTCGTGCTGCGTCCGGCCAACTGTCCCCACCACACCTTGGTGTACGCCGCCGAGCGGCACTCCTACCGCGACCTGCCCGTGCGGCTCCACGAGGTCGGCGCGATGTTCCGCGCCGAGCGCTCGGGCGTCCTGTCCGGGCTGGGGCGTGTGCGCGAGATCCACCTCGACGACACCCACGTCTTCTGCCGACCCGACCAGCTCGCCGCGGAGGCCGAGCGGGCCCTGCGCAGCGCCCTGCACGCCCAGGACGTGCTGGGCCTGAGCATCGACCACGTGCGGCTGTCGCGGCGCGGCGAGGGTGACGGCTACCTCGGCGCGGACGAGGACTGGGAGCGCGCGGAGCGCCAGCTCGCCGAGGCCGCGCACGCGGTCGGGCTCTCCGAGCGAGGGCTCGAGCTGGTCGACGGCCAGGGGGAGGCGGCTTTCTACGGTCCCAAGCTCGACGTGCAGGTCGCCGACGCCCGCGGGCACGAGGAGACCATCGCGACCGTCCAGGTGGACTTCAACCAGCCGGAGCGCTTCGACCTCACCTACGACGACGCCGACGGATCGCGCAAGCGCGTGGTCATGATCCACCGCGGCACCGTCGGGTCGATGGAGCGCGTGGTGGCGGCGTTGCTGGAGCGGTACGCCGGCCGGTTGCCGTTGTGGCTCGCGCCGGTGCAGCTGTGCGTGCTGCCCGTCTCGTCTGCCCAGGACGACGCGGCCCGGAGGATCGCCGACGAGGCCCGCGGCGCGGGGCTGCGGGTGCGCGTCGAGCACGACGGCTCGCTCGGCGCTCGGATCCGGGCCAGCAGACAGCGTCGCGACTGCGTGATGGCGGTGCTCGGTCCGGCGGAGGTGGAGCACGGCCAGGTGCAGGCGATCGACCCCGGGGCTGGCCAGGACGGCGTGGTCGCGCTCGAGCGACTGGTCCCGCTCCTGCGTGACGCCTACGAGTCCCGCGGGGACGTGGACTGGCCGCCGGCCTGAGCCCACGCGCGGGCGATGACGTCGGCCATCGACCGCGGCGGCCGGCCCAGCAGCAGCCCGGCGACGCGGTTGGCGGCGAGGAACCCGTGGTCGTCGTAGTAGTCGAACATCGCCCGCAGCCCGACCCGTTTGTGCTCCGGCAGGGCGGCGCCCGCTTCGCGCTCCCACTCGTCGGGGTCGACGCGCTCGACGGCCACCGTCCGCCCCATCACCTCGGCCGCCGACTCCGCGGCCTCGCGCACCGTGACGAGCGGTCCGCCGAGCTCGTAGGTCGCGCCGACGTGCCCGTCCTCGAGCAGCATGGTCGCGGCGACCTCGGCCACGTCGGCCAGGTCGACGAGGGCGTGCGGCAGATCGACGTCGTACGGCACCCGGATCGCGGGCTCGTCGGCGAGCAGTCCCGGCAGGAGGTTCTGCGCGTAGGCGCACGGCTGGAGGATCGTCCAGTCGCGCCCGCTGCGGCGTACGACGGCCTCACCCTCGGCCTTGCCGAGATGATGCGGCATCGCGGGGAGGTAGGGCGACGCGACCGAGTGGTAGACCAACCTCGACACGTCGGCCCCGCCGGCGGCGTCGACCGCCTCGGCGACGTACCCCGACTCGTCCAGATGGAAGTTGGGAGCGATGACGTAGACGGCCGAGCAGCCGTCGAGCGCCGCCTTCAGCGAGGGCCACTCGGCGCGACCGATGGAGACCACCTCCGCGTCGCGTGCTCGCAGGGAGTCGGCCACCGCACGACCGGTCTTGCCGTGACCGCCGAGGACGGCCACGCGGGGGGAGGGAGTGCTCATGGAGGGACGCTACAGAACTTCGGGGGAACCCGCGCCGCCCCTCTCGGCGGGGTCTCCCCTGAGGGCCATCCCTGACGTGAAGGTTAAGGAGGTTCAGGCGCTCGTGCGGGCGGAAACGCCCGAGACCACCCGACCGGGGCTCAAGAACAGACGATGGTCGGAGTTGTCGGTGATCCGGGGACAACCGCCCGTTCATGCGCTAGACAGCACGCGCTGGACAGCAGCCTCGGCTCCATCTCCGGCCGGCGGCGGTCGCGGCTGAGCGAGCCGAGGTCGAGAAACCCCCGAGTGTCGGCGGGTTAGACGGCGCCCCGGGGGGTGTGGGGCGCCTGGCCCGGGCCCGGACGCGCATGGGGAGGCGGCCGGGAGCCCCCGGGCGTGTTCGGAGTCTCGTCCCCTCCCTGACGAACGTCTACCTACTAATGAATGGCGTGAGATGCCGGACGCTTCTTAGGTCACGCTCCACCCCGCCCTGGGACCGACGCCGAGCGGGACGCCCGTCCACGAAACTGGGTCAACCGGCAGACGGGCCTGCCTCCCACCCAGCGTCTCCAGGAGCAGGCTTGTCGTCGTCCCCGAGCAGCTACGCACCCACTCGAACCAAGCGCGTCCAGGTCCGGATGGGTGAGGGTTGGGCCTACGGATACGTCTGGGACTGGTCGGTCGACGACGCCGGAACCTGGTGGGTGCACATCTGGTGTCGGGGTGCGGCGGGCGAGCCACCCCGGCTGCACACCTTCCGGCATGCCGAGGTGCTGAACGCTCAGCCGAATGTCTGACGAGCTGCTCAGCTGCGGGGTCCACGCAAACGAGTCCGCCCCGGCGCTGGCTCAGGCCAGGACGCCGGGGCGGCTCCACGTTGGTAGGTCGGCAAGACACATCCCCCCAGAGGTCTCGCGCAGTTCCCCCCTACCCGTGAGACCCATTCTGCAACGAACAAGGCCCCAAGTGGCAGGAAAATCCCCCGGTTCAAGGCAAAACTTCAAGAATTGCTACTTCCGGCTCTTGCGCAGGGTCATGTCGATGCACTCGTTGTGGTCCGAGCCGCCTCGAGGTCGAGGTCCAGGACACACCATTGCCGGCGGCGGGACCGTGCTGGACCGGACCGTCGAGATGCCGACAGCACCGCCCCGGCGGCTCGGGGGGTAGCGCCGAGGCGGGCTGCTGGCGTAGGTCACGTTAACCGGACATCTTGACGCCTGCCCAGAAAATGCGGAATCCGCTGTCAGTCCTGGGCGCGGAAGACGCCGCCACGTCAGTCGAGTGAACGCATAGCGAGGCGGCGTCCGCCATTGGCGAGGGCCACGCACCCGAAAGGTCAGCGTGGCCCTCTAGCGACCGACAGCTCCTGCCGACCGCATTACCCCCCAGCTGACCGAGATCAAAGGCCCGACGAGGGAGTACATGTCGTGGCTGACGCTACGCCGAGCCGGGTGTCCGTGAATCACCCGAGAGTGTGCAATTCGTGCACGAGGCCGGCTCCCCAAATGGGATACCGGCCTTCGACCTGCGATCGAGCGTGTGGGCGATACTGGGTTCGAACCAGTTTTCATGCAACTTTCTCGGCGCGCGCGTATGGGTCTCGGTACGTCTCAGTGGGAGCGGAAAACCCGCTCTGACCTGCGCAAACGTCGGCGGCAAGTAGGGACTTGCGGCCCTTCGGGCGTACGTTCGGGGTGCTGCCGAATGGCACGCGGATTGCACGCGGATCGCACGAAGACCGAGAAGAGGGACCATGGCAGGACGCGCAGGACACCGAGGCTTCGGGTCAATCAGGAGGCTCAAGTCCAAGAGGTGGCAGGCCTCCTACGTCGGGCAGGACGGCGAGCGTCACAGCGCACCAACCACCTTCTTCGCCAAGCCCGACGCCGAGGCCTGGCTGGCCAACGAGCGGCTGCGGCTGAACTCCGGTGCGTGGTCCTCGCCCGTGGAGCGCAAGGAGGTCGTCGCCGCCAGGGCCGTCACGTTCGAGAAGTACGCCACTACCTTCATGGTCGACCGGACCCTCAAGCCGAAGACGCGTGAGCACTACGAGTCGCTGCTTCGCAAACATCTCCATCCGACGTTCGGGGCGTTGCCGGTGAAGGCCATCACCCCGTACGTGGTGAAGGCGTGGCACACGCCGTACGCCGACCGCACGCCGACACTGCGCTCCCACGCCTACGGACTGCTGCGGACCATCTTGGGCGAGGCCGTCCACGACGGAGTGATCCCGGCCAACCCGTGCCACATCAGGGGCGCGGGCAACGCGAAGAGGGTCCACAAGATCAAGCCAGCCAGCCTCGCGGAGCTGGAAGCGATCACGACGGCCATGCCGGAGCGCTACCGGCTGATGGTGCTGCTCGCGGCGTGGTGCGGGCTGCGTTTCGGGGAGTTGACCGAGTTGCGGCGCCGCGACGTGGACGTGAAGGGCGGCGTTTTGCACATCAGGCGTGGTGTTACGCGGGTGGGCGGCGAGTACGTGATCGGCACCCCGAAGACCGACGCTGGCACCCGAGACGTGTCGATCCCGCCGCACCTGCTGCCCGTGGTCCGCGAGCACCTGACGAGCAACATCACAGGAGGGCGCGACGGGCTGCTGTTCCCGGCCACCGATGGGGTGAGCCACATGGCCTCGTCGAGCCTCTACAAGGTGTTCTACAGGGCTAGGAGCCTCGCGGGGCGGGACGACCTCCGCTTCCACGACCTTCGCCACACCGGGGCAGTTCTCGCAGCATCCACGGGAGCGACGCTGGCGGAGTTGATGGCTCGGCTGGGCCACTCCACCGCTGGCGCGGCGCTGCGCTACCAGCACGCCAGCCAGGACCGGGACAAAGTCATCGCTGAGGCCCTGTCGGCGTTGGTGCAGCAGCGCTGAGGGGTCGTGCTCGCTGCTCACCCGAGGATGGCGAGGCCCGCGCCGACCAATGTGATGAGCAGTCCCCGGACCTCCCAGCGCATCGCTGCCGTGGCTGCCTGGCGACCCTCCTCGTGCCGGGTGGTCACGAGATGGTCCAACGCGGCGATGCGTTTCGACAGGCCGTCGGCTACCTCACGAGCGCTCTGACGATCCTGCGCGCGAACGTCCTGCACGCTCTGTGCGAGAGCGTCGACATTCTTCGCCAGCTTGTCCACCCGCACGGCAATGTCGTCCTCGGGCCTGATGGGATGCCAGACCAAGATGGTGCCGGCCATTGCCGCTGAACTTGCCATCGCTGCTCCTCCCACCTCGATGTTGATCGACTTCGTGAGGCCCAGGGTTCGGCGCACCCAACCGTGGGCGGCGCGCCACCGCGCGGTGAGGCCGGGCTCGAGATCCGCGATGGAGACGCCGCTGTGTTGGCCCAGGTACGCAACGAGGGTGACCAGAATGCCTACGACGGTGAGCAGGTTGCCGAACGCTTGCATTGGGGCAGTGTGCCTGGCGGCAGCTCCAACCCTTCGCGCGGCGCGCGCCTTTGCGGGCAACGGCGCCAGAGCTCCAGAACCGCAAGCTGAGCGCCTTGGCACCCATGGATGCGGGTCGTGGGCAGGGCGGCGCGGGCGAGGGCGTCAGCTCAGGCGAAGAGGCCCCGTCCAAGTGAACGGGGCCTCTGTCGCGTGCTGGGGCTACTGGGCGGCGACGGCCTTCTTCGCCGTGGTGCGCTTCGCCGTGGCCTTCTTGGCCGGAGCCTTCGCGGCGGGGACCGCCTTCACGGGGCGGCGAGCCTTGAGGGCCTCCGCGAGCTGGAAGTCCGCGACGGCCTGCCACATGAGCGTCACGCTGCTGCCGGTGGCCTCCGCGAACTTGATCGTGAGGTCCGGGGACGGCACGCCCGCCTTGCGGAGGATGCGCGACAGCCCGGCGACCGATGCGCCCATCTTCTCCGCGACGGCGCTCTGGCTGAGGCCGGTGTCCGCGATCACGCCGCGCCACACGTCGCCGGGGTGGACCTGGGTGTCCGTGGTGGTGGTCTTCGTCATGGTGGTTCGCTCCTTGGTTGGTTGGTGACCGCAACGTCGCACCACCGCCCGTGCGCAAGGCAACAGCGCGTAGGAGTCCCCGTGACGCGCCAGTGCCGCGCCTCCCGTCCACAAGGACGGCAGGAGGCGCGGCACCTTCGTTGACCTCGACGCGGCCCCTAGCCCGCCAGCCGGATATGGAGTGACAGCCGGACGGGTCTGCGTCGAGGCGACGTTCTCAGGCGGATCAGGTCAGGACCAGCTTGCTGAGCGCCGTGGGGCGAGTGACAGCAACGGCCAGACGCTCCTCCCCGATGACGGTGCGCGTGTTGGTGGCGAAGTTGTCGGCGCTGGTGCCGATCTCAAGGTGTGCGCCCCCCCGCCGGTAGAGGGTGACGCCGGACCCGACGACGACCCAGACGTTGTCGGAGGGCACGGCGGGGCTGCTGACGATGCGGACCCCGTGGAGCATGGTCGGGGCCGTCGAGAGGATGTCCACGTTGTAGACCCCGCTCGTGGTCGCCTTGGACTTCCGAATGGTGGCCACCACGCTGGGCGCGGCCAGGATCGCCGAGGGAGTGCTGCCGGAGACGGACTCCTGGGCGCTGATCGCGTCGGCGATCATGTCCACGATGGTCGTCCCGGCGCCGGTCGCGGTGAGCACACCAGAGGTCGCAGCGAAGGTCGTCAGGATCAACGCGTTCTCCGCAGCGATCAGGGCCGCCATCAACTCCGACTGCAAGAACGCCAGCAGGTACGGGGCATCCTCGGCCATCTCGGTGGAGAACTCGGCGCGAGCGGCCAACTTGGACAGGAGAACGTCCACGGCGGCGAACGAGATGCCCGCATCGGGCTTGAGCGCACCCTCGGCGACGACAGCGGCGGTGCCAGCGGTCGTCCTGTAGTAGCGCACCGACGGACCGTCGGCGGCCTGCTGCTGGAACAGGGTGGCGATGGGGAACTGAGTCGGGTGCAGCCCGCCCTCGACGTAGGTGCCCGAGGTGGGGAGCAGAGCGCCCGTGGTGATCGCGGCCTTGACGTTCAGGTCGGCCCGGTAGGCGGTCCGCGACTTCGCCGCGTGGATGATCCCGGCCTTGTCGGTGTCGGAGAACAGCGAGCCCGACGCTGTGGGGCCGTGGGTGTCCTCGACGTTGGTGAGGCCGACGACGGAATCGACCAGCGCCTTGCCAGCGATCTGCTTGTCGATGGTCTTGACGGAGGAGAGGCAGGCTGTGACCTGATCGGTCTCGGACGAGGTGAGCTCGCGGCCTGCGGCCTGGGCGCGCTCCACAATGTCGCGGGCGCTCTTAATGTTGACGATGCGCTTCTCGTGGAGCGCAGTGGACGTGGACATGAGGTTGCTCCGATTGCACGGCGCAGTAGCGCAGCGTGCTGGAAGGGGAGCAGTGCCTGGCGGAGCGGCTCACTCACGGGCGTGGAGGCTCGCGGTGCATGGCCCAACGGGGTCGCTGGCCGACTTACGCCGCTAGGGCTCCTCGTCCTTGGCCCCTAGGGGCTCCTCGGACTTGGCCTTCGCCGTACGTCTCGTCGGCATCTTTATTGTTACACAGACATGAATGCGGCGTCTGCTTTAGTGAGATCTGATTGGCCGACGGCACCTAGAATCAGTTGATGGTGATCAAGGTGCGGATGTTCGCCGACGACTACAGCGGCGTCGCCCTATGGCGCGAGCATGGCGGCGACGGGCGGCTGCCACCTATCCCTGATGACCTCCAAGCTGATCTCGACGCATGGATCGACAACTGGGAACTCCTGCACGGGTCCAAGTCGTGGCCAGCCAACGCCATGTTCGACCACGACATCCGGGGCTGGGACATCGCACAACGGCTACAGCGCGCTTTCGGCCCGGACTACTACGTCAAGTTCGAGTTCGAGACAGACGAAGCTCGGGCAACGGTCGCAACCGACACTCCGCCACCAGTTGGAGCGCGTCCGCCTCGCCCGCGTGCGCGATGGGGGTGGGTCGCCGGGAGGGAAAGAGGGAACTAACGGAAGAGTGGCTCGGTGGCGCGGTCACGTTGTGGCGTTAACCCCCTTACCAGCGGGCGCTCGGGTCTCGGTTCGGCAACGGCCCTGGTCAACAGCGCGCCTCGGAGTTCACCATCGACGCATGTCTGCCCGGCTTGGCCTGGTCGTCGCCAGCGCCGCCATGGTCGTGACCCTTGGCGCGTGCGAGGACGAGCCGCCTTCTGATCGTGTCGAGGGCAAGTGGGTTCTGCTTGAGGGCACATCACCCAGCGGCGCGTTCACGGGGGTGCGCAGCTACGGCGTCACCCTTGAATCTGATGCTCACGGCAACGATGGGGTCGTGGGTGGTCGCACTCCGTGCAACAACTACGGCTTCCAGCCGTCATACGACGGCGGTGCCCTCGTGGGCGACGGTGTTGACCGCACACTCCAAGGTTGCCGTGGTGCCGCTGGGGAGGTGGAGAGCGCGTTCTTCGAGGCATTAGCGCTTGTAGAGCACGTCGACGAGGAAGAAGACCGCTTAACTTTGACTGGCCCAGACGCGAGTTTGCTCTTCGAACGCGGTCCCGTGGGGAGCTAAGCGCCGAAGGAGCGACCGGGGGCACCCCGGTCCCGATAGGGGCCTGCGCGGGGCTCAGCTCCGCGCTGCTGGCCCGCTGGATGCCGGTGCCGCGCCCGCTGCCCAAGGAGACGGTGGCTCCATGACCTCGACCCGCTTGCGCGACCTGTACGACCGGCACATCGACGCGGGCGATGACGGCGCCGCCGAGCAGGTGGCGGGCTTCGTGGACGACGTTGAGGCCGGGGTCCTCACTGAGGCGCAGGCGCTCGCCGCTCTGGCGTCGGTCTGACGCTCGGGCTCCAGCCCGAGGATGCCTCCATCGTGGGTCGATCCTGGGAGTCCTTGCGCTTGCGGGGCTTGCGTCTGTGGTTGCGGCGAGGCATCACTCGTTACCCGCGCGGCCGTCGGGGTCGAGGAGGGAGGCCCGGAGCTGGTCGGCGAAGTCGGGCACAGCTACAGCACCGACCCGGGCGAGCCGGTTGACCAATCAGAACAGCATCCCTGGCACTCCGGTCGGGTCGTCCATGACCTCGTTGAGCACGAGGTCTAGGGCGTACTTGTCGCCGGCCAGCCAGGCCAATACGGCTCGGGTGGCGCGGGTCTCGTCGGCGTGGGTGGTGGTGGCGCTGAGGGTCATGGCTTCTCCTTGGTGGGGCGGCGCGGGCTCACGACGCGTGGCCTTCTTGGCCGGCTAGGCGCTTGCCGGTGACGTACGGGCCGAGCTGCTCGTGGGGTGCGCAGTGGGCGCAGTTGCAGCCGGTCTCCCCGTCCACATCCGGCGACAGCACCCAGAAGGACTCCTCGCCGTTGGCGTTGACGCAGACCGCGACGGCGAAGGCTCCTTCGAGCAGCGCGAGCTGGTTGGTGTCGATCTCGGGCCGGAGGTCGTGTGCGGCTTGGGTCATGGTGTGGCTCCGGTCGTTGGCATGGTGGCGGTCTTCATCGAGGTGGGTGCGGCGGTCGGCTTGTGGGTGCTCGCAGGCTCGAGCGTGGCCGTCGGAAGGTCGGCAGGCATCACGTGCATCACGTCGTCCGGCGAGGGTGTCTTGGTGTCGTCGTCAAGCACCTGCGCGAGCACTCTCCTCATCGTCGCCAGCCACTTGTCCGTCTGGGTTGTGGGCACGACGAAGCAGACAGATGCCTCGTGCTTCCAGAAGTCCCCGTCACTCCACGGGCTAGTGACGCCGATCTCGTACAGGAACCCACAGTTGTCGTAGAGATCGTCGGTTGGGCACCGGTGCGGGTCGTCCTGTAACTGCGGGTAGCGCTGCGCCTCGCTGAACTCGTCGGCCAGCGCCACGGTGACGCGGGCTACGATCCCCGCCGCCCAGCGGCGAGCACTCAGCACCTGTTCTGGCGTGTAGCCATCCAAGGCGACTTCGACCTGCTCGATGTGGACGTGCCGATGCGGCCGGGCCTTCCACTCGGCCCGAGTCAAGGGAACGTCGTCGCCCATGTCGTCTCGCTTCGTGAAGCGCTTCTCCCACTTCGGGGCGTCGACCTTGATCTGGTACATCTGGCTGGGGTTCTTGGACATGGACTTCACAACCATTCCGAGTAGGGGCGACCGTCGATCAGGGCGACGTGACCCGGTGGTACGCCGTAGGACGCCGCAGGTGAGGCGGGGGCGAGCGCAGCGAGGCCTCCGTCCGAGCCGGAGGCGTGGTCCTCATCGACCTCCTCCTCCCTCCTCCCTTCGGTCGGTCGGTCGGTCGGACGGTCGGTCGGACGGGTGCCGTTCTGCCCGGCGTCCGGAACGGCGTCCGGAACGGCGTCCGGAACGCGTCCTGTCACACACCCACGCTTGGGATCGCAGAGGCTGTGGTCGTTGTCGCCGTGGAGCCTGAACCTCCGCCTGCGCAACTTGGCAGCCGCACGGTCGCGCTCCTCGTCGGCGGCGCTCGGCTGGTCCACGAGGAACGTCAGGATGGTCCAGCCGCTCTCGGTCGCCTGCCAGAGCCCGACCTCCACGAGCTGGGCGGCGGCGGCCACCGGGTCGTCCTCGTCGGTCACCCTACGCAGCGCGAAGCCAGGGATCGTCCCGTCCGTGCCGTGCTGGTTGCACCACACCATGCCCTCAACGTGCATCCAGCGGATGCCGCGTGGCAGTTGGAGGAGACGCGGGTCGTCGGGCAAGGCGCTGTCGATCTTCGTCCACGTCACCGCGCGTCGCGGATGGTCTTCGGTCTCAGCAGCGTCGCGTGGAGTTCTTCGAGGTCCACGCGGACAACGCGCGGCCCAAGGTCGTAGGCGTTGAGCCGCCCATCGTTGATCCAGCGCCGCATGGTCTTGACGTCGACGCCGCAGTAGTCGGCGGCCTCCGGGACAGAGATGAGGCGGCGGCGGCTGATGGGCGGCGCCGTGGGCAGGGGTGGGGTCTTCTTGGGCATGGCTCGGTCTCACTCCGTGTCCAGGCGCGCATGGACGCCTACGAGGGTTGACGAGCCTCAGCTATGGGTGGTCAGACCAACCCGCTGCTCGCGTGGGTGCGACAGAGCACCCGACTAGTTCCAGGGGACCACGCGGCATGCGGGTGTAGCAAGCGATGTCGGCGGAATCGGCTCCCTACTTGCGGCAGCGCCGCGCGGCGCTGGCCAGGCCGTCCCGTTGCCGCTGGGCGGCACGCCAGGACCCCGCTTGCATGGCACGCCCGGATGGCACGAAGACGGACATGAGACCCGCTCGAGCGGCTCATCCGAATGGTTCAGGGATTGCACGCGGGGCTGGGTTTGGTGCCCATACCGGCTCTGACCTGCGGTTATTCAGTGGGCGATACTGGGTTCGAACCAGTGACCTCTTCGGTGTGAACGAAGCGCGCTACCACTGCGCCAATCGCCCCTTGTCGTGCGGCGGGAACTCTAACGCATGCCCCCCAGCCGCCTCACATCGTCACCCGGCCGACGCCTACGGATCCTGGTCAGCTGCTTCCCGCTCGCGCCAGGTCGCCTGCACCTGCTTGGTGACCGGCCCGACGTCGTACGTCTTGTCGTCCCACCGCACGACCGCTTGCGCGTCGCGGGTGGTGGACGCCAGGAAGACCTCGCTGGCCCGCGCGCGCACCTGCTCCAGCGGCTCGTCGATCTCGACGGCCCCGCTCCACTCGACGATCAGCGCGCGGGTGATGCCGGCGAGGCAGCCGGAGGCGATGGTCGGCGTGCGCAGCTCGCCGTCGACCACGTAGAAGACGTTGGAGCCGGTGCCCTCGCACAGGTGGCCCTGCAGGTTGGCGAAGATCGCCTCGCTGGCGTCGCGCTCGTGGGCGTGGTGGAGCGCGATGACGTTCTCGGCGTACGACGTCGACTTCACCCCCGCCAGCGCGCCCCGCTCGTTGCGCGGCCACGGCACGGTCACGACCTCGGTCTTCTCGGGCCAGCGACCAAGGGGAGCGACGGCGACGACCAGCGTGGGCTCCGCGTCGCCGCGGCCCGAGCCCAGGGGAGCGGGTCCGGCGGTGTAGGTGATCCGCAGCCGCCCGGCCGGCTCGTCGTACCCGTCGAGCACCGCCTCGATCCCGCGGCGTACGACGTCGTGGTCGATCTTGGGCAGCGCCAGCGCGGCCGCCGAGTCGTCGAGCCGCGCGAGGTGCCTGGTCAGGGCGAACGGCGTGCCGTTCACGACCTTGATCGCCTCGAACACCCCGTCTCCCACGGTGAACCCGTGATCGGTGATCGCCACCGCCGGAGCGGTCGCGTCGTCGAGGAGGCGGCCGTTCATCCATACGCGCATGGTCGCCACTCTAGGAGTGTGTCGGGGCTGGATTTTGGGCGCCCCAACGGTTCGGCTATGGTTCTCAACGCACCTCGCCGGGGACGTTCTCGGTGAGTCGCAAGCGGACGTAGCTCAGTTGGTAGAGCGCAACCTTGCCAAGGTTGAGGTCGCGAGTTCGAGCCTCGTCGTCCGCTCGGAGCGGGTCTCGGCAGACCCATCCACGGTGGGTTGGCCGAGAGGCGAGGCAACGGACTGCAAATCCGTGTACACGGGTTCAAATCCCGTACCCACCTCGAAAGATCACATCTCCATCGGGGCGATTGGCGCAGCGGTAGCGCGCTTCCTTGACACGGAAGAGGTCACTGGTTCAAACCCAGTATCGCCCACCAGCACGTTTCTGCAGGTCAGCGGCGCAATGGGCCCCTCAGCCGAAGGCCGAGGGGCGCCCGCCGTCTACGTCGTGATGACCGGATGGCTCGCGAAGCCCTCGAACATCCTGCGCAGGTCGTTGAGACTGGTCTCCCGGGACCGAGCGGTAAGCAGACCCCAAGCAGCGTCACCCGAGTTGGCGAACCAGAAGAGTCGCGCGAGGCCTGAGCGAGTCTGTGAGGGAACCACCACGCCCGAGAGCCCTGTGTCGTCACTCCACGACCACTCTGAATCGCTTCGGAAGCGATAGCGGGCTGCGGAGAGGCTTTCTCGCTGCAGACCGAAGCTGGTCGTCACCGCGGTGGCGGCGCAGCCCTCCGGCGCGCAGCACGTGACGTGCTCGCTCTCGTCAGGCACCACGGGGAACCCCTCGACGCAGCCTTGGATCTGGTCGGGCGTCAAGAAGCGCTCCGCGAACAGTCGCAGCGGCGAGTTCCCGGAGGACGGGTTGACCGACAGCTCGAAGGCCTCCGGCACCGGGAACTTGGTCTCGTCGACCCCGATGGACTCGAGCAGCTGGTTGGCGACGTCGCGCGTGAGGGGATCGCTCGTCCGGTTCTCGGACTTGAACTCCGCCGAGCCAGGGTGTTTCGCGGTGTCGACGTCGTACAGGACGAGCTCGACGACGTCGTCGCCGGTGTCTCGCACCTCGTCGACACCTGGTGCCACGTAGGTCATCAGGTACGCGTGCAGGCTCGGCGTGACCGGTTGGATCGCCACGATCTTGTTCGGTCCCGGCCGTTTGATCGAGTCCGGGAGACCGTGTGCGTCGGTCGTGAGGGGGTCGCCGTTGTTGAAGTCGACGTAGAAAGTGGGGTGCTCCCTGAACGTGCACCGCACCTCGGCATATTTGGAGTCGGTCGGCGCATTGTTGGTGCACGGCGACTCGAAGACCTCCCGCATGACATCCGGGTCGCCGAAGTGTCCGAACGTGTCGACCTCGACCACCGTCGAGATGGGGACGTCGTGGCCCATGCCCGTCGGTCCACCCGTCGGGGAGTCCCCACCGTCGGGCGACGGGCGCGTCAGCGCGTACGCGCCCATCCCACCGACGATCAGCGCGACGAGCGCTGCGGCCCCCAACACTTTGCCGCGGCCGCGTGCCGACGCAGGTTCGTCTGGACCGGTCCGTCCGGGCCCGGCCCGGCCGGGAAGAAGCCGCTCCTCGCGGGGCATGGACGAGCTCAGCTCCGCAGGGGACGACGCTCCGAGAGGCCCAGCATTCGGAGGCTCCTCGCCGGGTGCCGCATCCGCCGGCGGGTCGGGTGCAGTCGGCGGAGTCGCGGGAGGCGCCTCGTCGACCGGGGCGGGCGCCGCGGATGCCGACAGCGGGTCTGCGGGCGGGGGCCCCTGCTTGAGGGCTGCCTCGATCTCGCGCCAGCTGGTGTAGCTGATGCGCGGGTTCTCCTGCAGCTCGCCGAGCAGCCGGCGGGCAAGGGCGTCCTCGCGCGTGCCGAGCCTGCCCTTGAGGGTGGCGATCACGACCAGCTGACGCTCCCAGTCGAGCGGCCCGGAGATCTCGCGCTCGAGCTCGCCGTAGTAGGTCATCGGGATGTCCGGACGTGGAGCGGTCACGGGGGGACGGATCCCTGGCTGGATGGTGCGGAGCGCGTGTGAGAGCCGCGCCAGGGAGGAGCGACCCTCGAGCTCGTAACGGACCCAGTTCGCGTCGGCGATGGCTCGGGGACACAAGCGGGGATCGACGCGAGCGACATCGATCGGCACGAAGGGCACGCCCACCGTCGCTGCCCAGTTCGTCTCCTGGTAGCACGCCTCGGAATCCAGGTAGTGGGGGGACAGGACGGGCAAGAACACGTCGGAGGCCTCGATGCGGTCGAGCAGCGTGTCCCACCAGCGCTGGCCACCCGTCATGTCGGAGTCGAAGAAGGGCTGATAGCCCAGATCACGCAGCTCGCCGACCAGCGCGTCGACGATGGCCACGTCGGCGCGCGCGTAGCTGATGAACAGCTGATGCTGGCCCTCGTCGCGCCGGGTCATGGGACCTCCTCCGAGCTCCCCCGAGACCCGGCGATCCGCCTGTTGCTCCGAGCACCAGGATCTGCCGACTCTGCCTCGCGCGCAAGGGCCTTACCGGAGCCCTCGGATGTCAGGCGCCGCCCCCGCCGGTGCGGGCCGCGCGCCACATGGTGTGCTCACGGGAGATGGCACCCTCGGCCGAGTCGACGAACTCGCTCCACTCGGCCTCCCCGAGCGGTTGCGCCAGAAGCACGCGGATCGACGTCAGCTCCTGGTGCGCGATCGTGTACGCCGCGGCAAGGTTGCCGAACTGCTTGGCCTGGGTCCAGGCAGTGGCCGCGGCGATCAAGGTGGCGACGACGCCGAGCAGCGTGCCGGGCCCGAACGGCCCGAAGTCGGTTTCCGGGTCCAGGCTCACCACCGCCATGGCGGCTCCCAGGCACTCCATCAGCAGTACGCCGATGCTCCAGCGGTAGCTGTTGGTGGCAGACGTGCGAGCCCTCAGGGCGTACCAGGCGCGCTGGTCGTCGATCCGGGCCGCCTTGTACAGCTCCTGCCGCTCCGTGAGCGGCAATGCGCGTGAGCCTCGCATCCACCCGGTGATCTGGTCTTCCGCAGTCTCCGAGGGAGGTGTCACGTTCACCCGGGACAGGTCGGCGATGATCGCGTCGAGCCGGCTGACGAACTCCCGGTCGACCTCGGCGTCATCCAGCTGCCGACCGAACGGCATGGCGCAGGTCGCGTAGCGCCAGCACAAGGTCTTGACCGACTCGGCCGCCGCCCGCCCTTGGTGCCAGTCGGCCAGGGGATTGCTCGAGGTCCGTGCCGCCCGCATGACGATCGCCAGCACGAAGCCGCACGCGGCCATGAGGCGGGCCGCGCGGTTGTCGATCGCGCCCAGGAGGGCTCCCAGGATGACCACTGACAGCTCGAAGCGCAGCATCCAGAGGTGCCGGCGCTGACCGCGCGACGACGCGTCGTCGGCCATGGTGAAGACGCTCGAGTAGTGCGGCGCTGAGGCCACGAGGTCCATACCGTATCCATACCGCACTTCGTCCCGCCGGGCATCGGGAGCGGGTCGCCTGACGCAGCCGGGCACCAGCTGGGGCACTAACCGTCCTTGAGCCCAGGAGGCCCGGTGTCGTGGCGGTGCCCGCTTCAGGCACCCGTCGCGAGCGAGATCGTCCCGTCGAACCGCCCCACCGTCTGGCCGCCGACGCCAGTGGCGGCGTCTGCCAGACGCTTGGTGGTGAACGTGCCCCTTGCCCCGGCGAACCGCCCTGTCGAAAGCTCCGGGTCGATGACGGCGACTTCGGTGATGAGAACGGTCCCGGGCTCGACGAGCGACGAGGATCCGGTGTGGGCGGCCACGAGACGGTCGCCGTTCGCCGCAGTGAACGCGTAGGTGCCGGCTCCCGTCACCGGCCGCGCTCCGAAGTCGACGGTGGCCTCGATGACCAAGGTGAACTGTCCAAGGAGGCTGGCCTGTCCGTCGGCCTCGAACCGGTCGAACACGACCGGTGGCGAAACTGGGGTTCGGCTGACGTGCACACCCTCGAGCGTGCCTTTGAACGTCAGCGTGCGCGCCGCATGCACATGGGGGGCGTCGCTTGCTGCAGCCGCCATTGCTGCCGCTTGGGCACTCAGGCAGCCCGCCAGCACGAGAACGGTGACCGCGAAACGGTGCCTCAACCTGGTCATCATCATTTGCCTCCTGGTCGACATGGAGACGAGCCCTGTGGCCCGACCCGACAACGGGAGGTTCGGACAAGGGCGTTTCATTTCCGTTACAAGACGTGGTCGCCGGCCAACGCCTCGGCCGAGGCCGCGTCCGGTGTGAGAGCCCGCCCTGCCTCGAGTGCGAGCTGCAGCAGGTCCGCTGGCAACGCAGGACGAAGCGTCCCCAGGGTCACCTGTCGTACGGCCGCCTCGGCCGGCTGGATCGTGCTGCCCCCCTCACGGCGCAACGACTCGCCCGCCCCCAGGAGTCGCGCAGCACGCACGAAGTCCCGGCGCTCGGCCGCCACCAGAGCGAGCCCTTCGCAACACCAGCCCGCAGTCTCGAGAAAGTGCAGGGCGCGGGCGTGTTCCAACGCTTCGGTGAGGTGCTCGGCCGCCTCGTCCGGCAGGTGCTCGAGGGCGGCCGCGATGCCGAGCCGCGCCAGCACGATGGAGATGACTTCCGGGTCCCCTGATGTCCGAGCCAGCGCGAGCGCGCGGCTGCCGACGTCGCGAACGTCGGCGTACCTGCCGTCGTGGAGCAGGGCTTCAGCCAGGACGAACAGGGCAACCGCTTCGAGCCGGACATCACCCGCCGAGCGAGCAACAGCCACCGACTCCTCGCAGTGTCCGGCAGCGCGCTCGAAGTCGCCGGCTCGCGCGGCGAGCGTCGTGAGGACGTTCAGCGAGACGGTGAGCGCGCGAGGTGGCCCCGCAGCCCGTCCGAGCGCGACTCCCTCGAGTGCGAAGGTTTCAGCACGGGCGTCGTCGCCGAGCAGCCGCGCGAAGAGCGCGGCCCCCGCGAGCGCCATCGAGCGCAGCGGTCCCGGGACCGCCGTGGGAAGGCTCAGCGCCTGTTCGAGCCACTCGAGTCCCTGACGGCGATGGCCCCGGACGAGCCAGTATCGCCACAGCCAGGCCGCCAGCGGCACTGCCAGGTCAGACCCGGCCGCGAGCGTCCATCGCATGGCGGAGTGCAGGTTCTCGCGTTCCGCGTCCAGCAGGTCGAGTGCCTCCGCCTTGCCTTCACGGCCCTCCGTGCGTGCGTGCTCGGCGACATCCAGGAAGTACTCCGCGTGCGACCGACGGACCAGGTCGGGACGACCGGACGCGGCGAGACGCGCTGCTGCGTACTCGCGCACCGTCTGCAGCAGTCCGTACCTCACGCGACCCGAGCCCGGCGTCACCACGACGAGCGAAACGTCCACGAGCCGGCTGACCAGCTCGTCCGCTCGGGCGACGTCGCCCTGGCAGAGGACGGCGGACACGGAGTCCAAGGTGAAACCTCCGGCGAAGACCGAGACTCCCGCCAACAGCTCCCGTTCATCCGCCTCGAGCAGCTCGTAGCTCCAGTCGAAGGTCGCGCGGAGCGTCTGATGGCGCGGAGAGGCCGACTGGTGCCGCGAACGAAGCAACCGGAAGCGGTCGTCGATACGGTCGGCTATGTCCTCGACCGACAACGACTTCGCCCTCGCGGCGGCAAGCTCGATCGCGAGCGGCAGCCCGTCGAGCTCGCGGCAGATCCTGGCCACGGACATCATGTGCGTCGCCGTCGACGCCAGATCACGTCGAACCGCTCGCCCACGCTCAAGGAAGATGCGGACCGATGCGAATTCCGAGATCCGGTCGAGCGAGAGGTCGTCCGTCGGTGTCGGCAGGGGTTCTACGGCGTAGTCGATCTCGCCCGGTTCGCCGAGGGGGATACGACTCGTGGCCAGCACGCGCACGAAGGGGGACGAGCGAAGCACGGCGTGAACGACTTGCGCGCAGGCCGTCAAGACGTGCTCACAGTTGTCCAGGACGATCAGCAGCTCTGCGTCCCGACAGTGCTCGACGAGGGTGTCCATCGCGGACAGGTCCGGACGTTCGCGGACTCCCAAAGCCCGGCACACGGCGTTCGCCGGCGACCTCGGATCGTCGTTCGCCGTCAGGTCGACGAACCACACGCCACCGGTCCAGGATCCCGCCTGACGCGTCCCTAGCTCCAGGGCGATCCGCGTCTTGCCGGCGCCGCCGACCCCGCTCAGCGTCACCAGACGATGGGTCCGCAGGAGCTCGGCGACCTCGGCGACCTCGCGCTCGCGGCCCAGCAGGCTCGTGACGGGTGCCGGGATGCTGTTCCGCTGCGCAGGCGTGGCGACAGGGTCGAGATCCTGACGGAGGACGGCCCGCTCGAGGGCTTGGAGCTCCTCGCTCGGATCGACACCGAGGCCGTCGGCAAGGATCTGTCGGGCCCGTCGGTACGCGGCGAGCGCGTCCGCCTGACGCTGAGAGCGGTGGAGTGCAGTGAGGAGCTGACGCCACAGGCGCTCGCGCAGCGGTTCCTCGGCAACGAGGCGCTCCAGCTCGCCGACCAACGCGGAGTGACGCCCGAGCAGCAGGTCCGCTTCGATCCGCTCCTCCAGGGCCGCGATCCGCAGCTCGTCCAGTCGACTGGCCTCGCGCGCGAGAAGGCCGCTGTCGCGAACATCCGCGAAGGCCGGGCCGCGCCACAACGCCAGTGCCGCCGTCAGGCGATCCGCCGCCATCCCAGCAGCACCCCGAGCCAGGGCGTCGCGCCCCTCGGCGTACATCCGCTCGAACCGCCACGCGTCGACCTGCTCGGGCTCGATGTCGAGAACGTACCCGGGAGGGCTGGCCGCAAGGGATGAGTCGCCCAGCGTCGCACGAAGGCGCGAGACGTACACACGGAGCGTGCCCTCTGCGCTCGGCGGGGCATCGCCCTGCCAGAGCTCATCGATCAACCGATCGCTCGACACCGTCCGTCCCGGTTCGACGAGAAGCAAGGACAGCAGGCAACGTTGCCGTCGGCCCCCCAGCTCGACCGCCCGTCCAAAGCTGGCTGCTCCCACCGGCCCCAGCACCTGGAACGAGTCGGTCGAGGCAGTCACAGTGCTCATCCTCAGACGGTCACGCCCCACCGACAACCCGATGCCGGCCCGTGCGTTCACGAAGGGAGTCCTACTTCACCTCGGAGCGGCGCAGGAACAGCAGCCCGACGACGAGCGGCACCGCGATCCAGATGGCCGTGGTCGAGCCGAGCATGGCCCATTCCCTGGCTGTGTCCGTGCTGCCGTCGAACAGGGCGACCTGCGTGTAGTTCCAGTCGATCCACGGCTGCAGGTCGCTGAACCAGTCCCGCACCTGAGCGAGCAGGACGAGGATCCCCGGCATGACGAGGGACACGACGAAGTAGCCGACGATCGCGGCTGCGGAGTTGCGCAGGACGACGCCGAGCGTGAAGCCGATCGCCATGCCGACGAGGTTGCCGAGCACGATCTGCGGCGCGGTCGAGAGCGAGATGTTCCAGACCGTGTCGACGCCCGCAAGCGCGGAGCCGGCGAGGTTGCCCAGGGCACCGACAGCGAAGGCGACGGCCATCGAGACCACGCCGACCAGGCACGTCGCGATCGCCTTGGCGCCGATCACGCGGCCGCGGCTCGGCACCAGGGTGAACGTCGTGAGCCCCGTGCGCTGGCTCCACTCGCTGGTGACGCCGAGGATCGCGATCATCGGCAGGATCACCGACATCGGAAAGCCGATCGCGGTGGCGAAGCTCTCGTAGGTGACCTCGTCGTCGGGCGCGAAGATGATGACCGCGCACGTGGCCAGGACCGACAGCAGGCCGATGCTGATCAGCATCCAGTAGCCCGACCGGGTGTTGAACATCTTGCGCAGCTCGCTCTTGACCAGGCGAGACGTGGGAATCCCGCGGACCGCTCCTCGAGCTGGTGCGGCCGCTGTGGTGCCGGGGGAGACGGTCGTGGCGGTCATGCCGCAACTCCTTCGCGTTGGGTGTCGGCAGTGAGCGACAGGAACATGTCTTCGAGGCCCGCACCTTCGGCGGAGCGGAGCTCGGTGAGGGCGATGCCGGCCTCGAGAGCCACCGTTCCCACGCGGGCCGGATCGGCGTCGGTACGCACCGAGCCGTCACCTGCGAGCGTGCTGGAGATCCCGGCCTGCTCGAGTGCGTGCGCGAGGTCGCGCGGCGACGCGGAGCGGACAAGGGTGCCGGCGGCTGCGAGGAGCTCCTCCTTGGTGCCGGAGGCGACGATCCTTCCGTTGCCGATGACGACGAGGTCGTCGGCGATGACCTCGATCTCGTGCAGGAGGTGCGAGGACAGCAGCACGGTCCCGCCCCTGTCGGCGTAGCCCCGCAGCAGGTCGCGCATCCAGCGGATACCGGCTGGGTCGAGACCGTTGGCGGGCTCGTCGAGGATCAGCACTCGCGGGTCGCCGAGCAGCGCAGTGGCGATGCCGAGGCGCTGGCGCATGCCGAGGGAGTAGTTGCGCACACGGCGCTTGGCCTCGGCCGGCGTCAGGCTCACCAGCTCGAGCATCTCGTCGACGCGCTTGCGGGGCAGGCCCATCGTGTCGGCGGCGACGACGAGGATCTCGCGACCGGTGCGGCCTGCGTGCTGGGCGGAGGCGTCGAGGAGGACGCCGACCTCGAGACCCGGGTTGGGGAGGTCGGCGAACCGGACTCCGTCGATGGTGGCCGAACCGGACGTCGGGGCGGTGAGACCGACCATGACGCGCATCGTGGTGGACTTGCCGGCGCCGTTCGGACCGAGGAACCCGGTCACGCGGCCGGGCTGAGCGGTGAAGGAGGCGTTGTCGACGGCGGTGAAGCCGCCGTACCTCCGGGTCAGTGAGTCAACGGTGATCATGAGCAGACCCTCGCGGCCGGACACCGGTCGGCGCATCGGGTGGATACCCCAAGGCCCCACCCACACGACCCCTGCCCAACCCGGAGCTCACCCTTTGGTGTGAGTTCGTGACACGCGTTCAGAAGTAGACTCGCCCGGTGGACTTCACCCGTGCCACCTGGACGTGGAACCGGGAGTCTCAGACCCTCATCGTCACAGGCAGCGTCGACGAGATCGTGATCGACGACCTTCGCCTCGCCATCTACGAGGCCACCAGCCACTACAGCCGAGACCTCACCATCGACCTGAGCGGGGTGGACTTCCTCCCCAGCATGGGCATCGGCGTCCTGGCCTCCGCCATGCGCCAGGCCGCGGAGAACGAGACGACCGTCCGCCTGCTGGCCCCCAGCAAGTCGCTCGCCGACAAGATCCTGACCCTCAGCGGAATCCCGCACGCACCCGAGCCCGACGCCCCCCTGTCAGTGACCTGACCGCGGCGCGGACAGGGTCGAGGAGGTCGACGAGGTCGACGAGGCGTAGTACCGGACGACGACAGCCCCTGACCTTCGTTTCCGAAGGGCAGGGGCTGTGCGCCGTTCAGGGTGTGGTTACGGGATGGACGTGATCCGGTTCTGCGGCCCCGGGTCCACGGTGCCCAGGAACTCGACATACCGGGAGAACGCGTCCGAGTCGATCTCCCCGACGAACCGGTTGGTGCCCTGGCGGAGCACCGAGTAGCCGTCGCCACCGTCGGCCAGGAAGTTGTTGACCGTGACGCGGTACGTCGTCGCAGGATCGAGCAGCACCCCGTTGATCCGCACGTTCGACACCTTCGAGCCGGTCGGCGCGGACTCCGAGCGGTCATAGGTGAGAGACGCAGGGATCTGCAGGACGCCGTTGCCGCCGCTGAACTGCTGCTCGAGCAGGTCATCGATCTGGGTACCCGTCATGTCCATGGTGACCAGGACGTTGGCGAAGGGCTGGACGCTGAACGCCTCTCCGTAGGTGATCGGGCCGGCGTCGATGGCTGCGCGGATGCCACCGGAGTTCATGAACGAGACCACTGCCGGCGCGCCGTGGGACCAGCCTGGCCCTGAGGTCGCCCACAGCTGCGCGTCGGCGATGATGTCGCCGAGCGAGGACTCGCCGTACGCGTTGTTGGTGCGCGACAACGCAGCCGAGGCGGTGCCGATCACCCTGTTCTCGATCGGTGCCGCGATCTCGCCGTAGTGGTTGATCAGCTCGGTGATGTCGGCCGCGGGAGCGAACTCGGTGCGCTCCACGATCACGTTGTTGATGCTCGCGGAGACGACCTCCTTCGTGGCCCGGCTGATGGTGAGGTCGACATCGGTCACGACACGACCGACGGACGCGGCGCCCGTGACCATGATCCCGGTGCCGGCCAGGTTCGGGCAGTTCAGCGCCCAGTTGGTGTGACCCGTGACGACCAGGTCGATCTCAGGGTTGAACCGCTTGATCACGTCGACCGCCGCGCCGGTCGGGTTGGCGCACGAGTTGACCGTCGTCTCGTTCAGCGACGCTCCGGCGCTGCCACCCTCGTGCATCAGCACGACGATCGTCTCGATGCCTGCCTTCTTCAGGACGGGCACGAGCGCGTTCACAGAGTCGGCCTCGTCTTGGAACTCGAGGTTCTCCGTGGCGGCCGCAGTCACGATGTTGGGGGTCCCCTCGAGCGTCATCCCGACGACGGCGACGTCGACGCCCGGGAACTCGTGGATGGCGAACGGCGGGAAGATGGTCTCGCCGGAGTCCTTGTAGGTCACGTTGGCCGCGAGGAACTCGAAGTCGGCGCCCTCGAAGCCGTCACCGCCGAAGCAGCCCTCGACCGGGTGGCAGCCGCCCTCCTGCATGCGGGTCAGCTCCTCGGGTCCCTCGTCGAACTCGTGGTTGCCCACGCCGTTGTAGTCGAGGCCCATGAGGTTCATGGCCTCGATGGTGGGCTCGTCGTGGAAGATCGCCGAGACCAGCGGCGTCGCGCCGATCACGTCGCCCGCGGAGACGAAGAGCGAGTTCGGGTTGGTCTCTTCCAGGCTGCGGACGTACTGCGCGAGGTACTCCGCGCCTCCGGCCGGCGTCGTCCCGATCCGGCCGCCTGAGCTCGTCGAGTCAGGTGGACGGAGCTGGCCGTGGAAGTCGTTGAGAGCCAGGATCTGCACTTCGGTCGTCTTGGCCTTCGTCTCGGCTGGGCCGCCTGGCTTCGGCTTCGCCGACGCGCCCGGCGCGACGGCCGCGACCAGCAGCGCAGACGCGGCGGCGGTGACCACGAGACCTATGGATCGGGTTCGCATGTTGATGGTGACTCCCCTTGTTAGTTCGCCCGAGCGGGCTGGCGGCAAACGCTAAGCGAGAGAGGAGCCGATGTCATTGGCCGATTTCGCTAAATCGGTGTCGCGGTACCACGTCCCAGTTGTGCTGATGTGGGGGAGCGACCGGTCAGAGTGAGCAGCAGGTGCTGGATGGGGGCCCTGAGGACCGTGCCGTCGCCGTAGGACCAGTCGACGTCGGTGGCCACGAGGCGGACGCCGGGCTCCGGCTTCCACAGGCTCAGTGGCCAGGGGGTGTTGAGCACTCGGTCTGCGGCAGCCGCGGCTGCATCAGGCGGCATCTTGTGGTCGATGCCGAGCGGCTGGCAGATGTCCTGGACGTGGACCAGCGTGTCGATCAGCGGCTCGTAGTCGGAGATCATCGGGGCCTTGCGGCGGGACCCGACGAAGCTGCGGATCTTGGCGACGATCTCGTCGTGTGTGAGCGGGCTGTGGACGGCGGCGTGGTCGATCATGGCGTTGTAGCGGAAGCCCGTGCGGATCGCCGGCCAGAGGATGTCGCGCATGCGCGAGTGCGCGCACGTGAGATGCGCAGCCACGTCGCGCACGGTCCAACCGCTGCAGAGGCTCTGGACCTCCCAGGACTCCTCGGGAAGCGAGTCGAGCAGGTCGGCGATCCAGGCACGCTCGCGGTCGATGTGTCCCCACAGGGTGTCGCTGTCCACGGCGTGTCACCAGCCTTCCCGTCTTATTAGACAGAGTCTCTGTCTAATATGGTGCCATGACCGACAGCCGTCAAGAGCCGGGCCTGGCCGTTCTGCTGTTCATCGCCAACCGGGCGCTCGAGCAGCGGGCCACCGACGCGGTGGCGGCCGCCGGCTACACCGACATCACGCTGGCCCAGGCGCGGATCGCGGCCCGGATCGGCCCTGGCGGGACGCGCGTCTCCGAGCTCGCAGCGCAGGCGCGGGTGACCAAGCAGAGCGCGGCGTTCCTGGTGGAGCAGCTCGAGACGGCCGGGTACGTCGAGCGTGTGCCGGATCCCTCCGACGGTCGGGCCCGGCTCGTGCGACTCACCGAACGGAGCGCGGGCATGGCCGAAGCGGCGAACGCGGAGGTCGATCGGGTGCTGGGGGAGTGGGCGGAGCATGTGGGCGCCGACCGGCTCGCGGTCGTGCACGACGTGCTTCGCGACCTGCGAGAGATCACCGACCCCTGGAGATGAGAGGGACGCCGCCTAGGCTCGCGGGATGAGGATCCTGATCATCGGAGGCACCCGGTTCGTCGGTCACGCGATGGCCGAGGCGGCGCTGGACGCGGGGCACGACGTGACCTTGCTGCACCGCAACCCGACCGACGAGCTGCCCGGGGCGACGCACCTGCTCGCCGACCGCAACGACGACCTGTCCGTGCTCACTGACGGTGAGTGGGACGCGACCATCGACGTCTGTGCCTACGTGCCTGACCAGGTCACCGCGATCCACGACGCGCTCGGCGTCCGCGGTGGTCACCACGTCTTCGTGTCGACGGTGTCCGTGTACGTCGACCAGGAGGCGCCCGGGGCGGACGAGGATGCGGAGCTGTTCCCCGAGCCGGCGCCCGGGACCACCGAGGTGACCAACGAGACCTACGGTCCGCTGAAGGTCGCCTGCGAGCGGGTCGCCCGCGAACGGTGGGGCGACCGGCTCACGATCATCCGGCCGACGTACGTCGTCGGACCGCGCGACATGACGGGCCGCTACCCGTGGTGGGTGCTGCGCGCCGCCCGCGGCGGAACCATGCTGCTGCCCGGCCCGGCGGACGCCCCCATGCAGTGCATCGACGCCCGCGACATGGGCGCGTGGACGATCAGGCTCGTCGAGGACGGGACGACCGGGATCTTCACGGCCGCCCGTCCGACGACGTCGTTCGGCGAGCTCGTCTCCGAGACCGTGGCGGCGGTCGGCGTACCGGCCGAGCTGGTCGAGGTCGACGGTGCCTTCCTGGTCGAGCAGGGCGTCGACGGTGCCCAGCTGCCGCTGTGGTCGGAGGGGGCCGCGGAGCAGGTGCTGGCGATGAGCACGGCACGTGCCGAGGCGGCCGGACTCACCCACAGGCCCTTCGCCGAGGTCGTCCGCGACACCCTGGCATGGGCCCAGGCCCACCCCGACCTGGCCAGCCGTGACGGACTCGGGCTGGCCCCCGAGCGCGAGGCTGAGCTGATCGACGCAGCGGCGAGCGGATGACTCCGGAGGTGTAGGTAGGGTCCGGGCATGCCGCCCTCCCCTCGGGTCGCACCGGCCCGTGTCGCCCTGGCCCTCGGCGTCGCCCTCGTGATCGGCCCGATCGGCTCGAGCGCGGTGAGCAGCGCCGTCCCACCGCCGCGTGCGGTCACGCCCGCGCCCGCAGCCGATGGGGCGGCCACGGCCTGTGTCGGCAGCGGGTCGGGTCGTGACGTACGCCGGCCTCGGCACGTCCGGCGCATCGACGCCGGGGAGACCGGGTGGTTCTCCTCGCCGGGGCTGGTCGACCTCGACGGCGACGGACGGCTCGAGATCGTGGCGCCGTTCTACTCGACCTTCGTGTACGACGCCGCCGGGAAGCTGCTCGGCAAGGGCACGGCCGGTGCCGGCCGGGTCTACCCGCCCTCGGTGGTGGCCGACCTCGAGGGCGACGGGGTCGTGGACATCGTCACCGCCGGCAACGAGGGGACGGTGGCGGCGTACGAGTTCCGCGCCGGCAAGGTGGTCGGCAAGCCTGGTTGGCCGGCGTCGACCCGCAGCGGCGGTCAGGCGCCCGAGGCTCGGGGGATCGCCGCGGCTGACCTCGACGGAGACGGCACGGTCGAGGTCGCGGTGACCACGACGAACACCTCGGACACCGGTGCCCAGGTCTTCGTGTTCGACGCCGCCGGGCGCCTCTTCCAGCCCGCGGGCGGGCACTCGCCGGCATGGCCCCGCTACAACCAGCTGCCCGGACCTGGCAACGACCGTGACTTCAACGGCGTCGGCAACCACGGGTACGGCGCCTACGGCGAGAACGTCGCGATCGGCAACATCGACGACGACAGCGACCTCGAGATCGTCGTCACCTTCGACAACCACCAGATCAACGCCTTCAACCTCGACGGCACGTCGGTGCTGGCCTCGTCGTGGTTCACCAACCGCTCGTCCGAGGCGGAGGGTGAGCGGCTGGGCTGGGGGCAGTTCATCCGCTGGGCCGACCCGCGGGTCGAGCGCCGTCACTACCACCGGCACACGGGGGCCTGGCCGAGCCCGGAGAAGCAGGCCTGGCTGCAGTGGACGGCGTCGCCGCCCGCCATCGCCGACCTCGACGGCGACGGCCGCCACGAGGTGATCGGCATCCCCAACGTCGAGCGCCACATCCCCTACAAGACCGTGGCGCACGCCTTCATGGTGCTCGACGGCGCGTACGGCGACGGCAGCCGCTCGGCGCGCCGCCACCCGGGCTTCACCAGGCTGCCGATGTCGAACCGGCCGGTGCACCGACCGAGCGGCGACTGGTACCCGCCCACGGGGATCCCCGCGCCGACGATCGTCGACATCTCGGGTGACGACCGCCAGGAGATCGTCGCCGCGCTGCCCGGCGGAAAGGTGTACGCCGTCGGGCCGGACGGCAAGCGGCTCTGGTCGGCCACGTATGCGCCGCGGCGCGCCAAGGTCTTCGCCTCCGAGGTGGTGGCGGCCGACCTCAACCGGGACGGCCGGCCCGAGCTGGTCTTCGGCACCTATTCCCTCAAGCCGGGAGGGGGCCGTCTCGTCGTGCTCAGCGCCTCGGGACGCAAGCTCTTCGACCAGAAGCTCAAGGGTCAGCGCCGCGACGGCAACGGCATCGGCGTCGCGGCGGCGCCGTCGATCGCCGACCTGACCGGCGACGGGCCGCTCGAGGTCGTCCTCACGACGATCGACCACGGCGTGGACGTCTACACCGTGCCGGGGTCCGCGTCTGGGTGCCTTCCGTGGCCGACGGGTCGCGGAAGCCTGCTGCGCAACGGGACGGTTCAGCCTCCCGCGTGACGTCGCCGGGTCGGCGCGAAGGCGCTGGCGCCGAGCCAGTCCCAGAACCGCTCGGCGTCCCGTCGGGGGCCGATGACGTCGAGGTCGCGCGAGCGCAGCACCTCCGTCGGGGTGGCGTCGCCGGTCCACACCTCGGTGAGTGCGCGCACCGTCGACCGCACCTGCAGCGTGAGGTCGTGACCTGGGTCGTCGCGACAGAGGTCGGCGACACCGCCTTCCACCACCAGCCACCAGTCCTGCTCGCGCTCGCCCGCGTCGGGGAAGTGGAAGTGGATGACCACGCGCTGGTCCGGGAACTCGTCGAGCCGCACGAAGCGTCGTACGTCCCACATCAGGAAGCCCGCGTCGAGCTGGCCGGGCGCGAGCCGGCTGCCGATCCAGCGCGATCCCCAGTGGCCGAGCGCCATCACGATCGGGCGCAGCTCCTCGCCCGCCGGCGTGAGCGCGTACGACGTCTGCCGGCCGTCCTCGTGGCGGCGGACGACTCCGAACTCCTCCAGGGTGCGCAGCCGTCTGGCCAGGAGCGTCGGACTCATCCGGGGCACGCCCCGGCGAATCTCGTTGAACTGCGTGCTCCCGCAGAGCAGCTCGCGGACCACGAGAGGCGTCCAGCGATCGCAGATGACCTCGGCACCTCGGGCGACGGTGCAGAACTGGCCGTAGTCGGGCATGTCCCGACGCTAGAACCGCGGACGCGCGCCCACTAGTACAGATCGTGGACTAGTCGCGGGTCTGGTCCGGGTCGAGGCTCGTCGTCGCCGGGCGCTGGGCCCGGCCACTCGACCCAGGGGGACTCCATGACCACGCAGACCTTCGACCCGGTGGCCTTCAAGCAGACCACCCGCCGCCAGTGGCAGGACGCCGCCGAGGCGTGGCACCGATGGGGCGACTTCATCGGCCGGTGGCTGGGTGAGTCCACCGAGGCGATGATCGACCTGGCGAGGATAGGACCGGGCAGCCAGGTCCTCGACGTGGCGGCGGGCGCGGGCGAGCAGTCGCTGCGGATAGCCCGCAAGGTCGGACCCGCCGGCCGGGTGCTCGCGACCGACCTGGCGCCCGACCTGCTGGCGAGGGCCCGGGCCGACGCGGTGGCGCAAGGGCTCGACAACCTGGAGACGCTCGAGCAGGACGGCGAGGACACGGGCTCGCTGCCCCCGGGCTCGTTCGACGCCGTGGTGAGCCGGGTGGGCCTCATCTACTTCCCGGACCGCGCGAAGGCCCTGGCCGGCATGCGGTCGGCCCTGCGCGACGGTGGTCGGATCAGCGTCGTGACGTACTCGACCCCCGACGCCAACGGCTTCTTCTCGGTGCCGGTCGGGATCATCCGAGAGCGTGCCGAGCTCGGGCCGCCGCTCCCGGGACAGCCCGGTCCGTTCTCGCTCGGCGCCGACGGGGTGCTGGAGCAGACGCTCGCCGACGCAGGCTTCGTCGACGTCGAGGTACGCCGGGTGCCGTCGCCGGTCGTGCTCCCGTCGGCGGCCGAGTGCGTGCGCTTCCAGCAGGAGTCGTTCGGGGCGCTGCACCAGCTGATGGCCGGCTTGTCGGAGGCCGAGCGTGCGGACACGTGGGCCGAGGTGCACGAGGCGCTGACGGCGTACGAAGGGCCCGATGGTTTCGTCGGACCCTGCGAGATGCTCGTCGGTGCCGGGACGAAGGGGTAGGTCCCCTCAGCGCAGCCCGTCGCGCGCGAGCGTGAGCAGGGCGTCGACGTCGAGGTGCTCCTCGACCAGGTCGCCGAGCAGGTCGAGCCGGCGCTCGCGGGCGGCGGGGAACGACGCCCGGCTGGTGACGCCCAGCGCGTCGAGGAGGTACGCCGCCCGGGTGGCGTCGTCCTCCAGCGAGCCATGCGTCATCGTGCCGGTGACGCGGCCGGCGGTGAGGGAGCCGCGCACGCGGCCGTGGTGGATCTCGTAGCCGGAGTCGTGGAGCCGGAGCACCTTCTCGGGCGTGAACTCCGTGGTCAGGTCGAGCAACCCGAGCCCGTCGACCGCCCCTGAGGGACCCTCGACGGCGTACGGGTCGGAGATGGATCGCCCGAGCATCTGCGCGCCCCCGCAGATCCCGAGCACGGGCCGTCCCGAGGTCGCGTGGTCGACGACCACCCGGTCGAGGCGGCGCTCGCGCAACCAGGCCAGGTCTGCCCGGGTCGCTCGCGTGCCGGGCAGCACGATCAGGTCGGCGTCGGCGAGCGCGCGCGGCGTCGAGGCGAAGACGACGTCCAGCTCCGGCTCGATCCCGAGAGCATCGACGTCGGTGAAGTTGCTGATCCGCGGGAAACGCACCACCGCGACGCGGCGGGTGCCGACGCCGGGGTCGGTGCGGCGGCCGTCGAGGTCGATCGCGTCCTCGCTGTCGAGCCACACGTCGGGGTGCCAGGGCAGGACGCCGAGGACGGGCCGGCCGGTCCGGTCGGTCAGCATGTCGAGGCCGGGCTGCAGCAGGTCACGCCCGCCGCGGAACTTGTTCACCACCCACCCGGCGACCAGGCGGGCGTCGGCCTCGTCGAGCAGCGCGAGCGTCCCGACGAAGGCCGCGAACACCCCGCCGCGGTCGATGTCGCCCACGATGACGACCGGAAGGTCGGCGTGCCGCGCCAGCCCCATGTTGACGTAGTCGCTGCGCCGCAGGTTGATCTCGGCCGGGCTGCCGGCCCCCTCGGCGACCACGGCCTCGAAGCGGCTCGCCAGGTCGTCGTACGCCGCGTGCGCAGCCGCCGCGAGCCGGGCCCGGCCGGACTCCCAGTCGGTCGACGTCACCTCGCCCGCCGGCTGGCCCATGACGACGACATGGCTCCGCTCGTCCCCGCCGGGCTTGAGCAGCACGGGATTCATCGCGGCCTCGGGCTCGACGCGGGCGGCCAGGGCCTGGATCCACTGCGCCCGGCCGATCTCGGCGCCACCGGCGGTGACCATCGAGTTGTTGGACATGTTCTGCGCCTTGTAGGGAGCCACACGTACGCCGCGGCGGGCGAACGCCCGGCAGAGCCCGGTCGTGACGACCGACTTGCCGGCGTCGGAGGTGGTGCCCGCCACCAGCAGCCCGCTCACCCGGCCGGACGGTAGCAGTCGGTCCACGGCGCGCCGCCACCGCTGTGGGCGACCGCCGTCCTAGTCTCAGCCGCGGGGGAGGGGCTGTATCCGTTCGCGCTTCATCAGGTCCAGGAGGACCCAGTGGCTTCCCCAGCCGAGCACCCGCTCCACCCTGCCCTCAAGGCCGTCGACCGCGCCATCGACCGGGCGATCGACTCGCACGGCATCCCTGACGCCGTGACCCGCCTGCTCACCTCCGCCGAGCTGCAACGCCGGGCGGCGATCCTCGCCACCGGCCGCGACGACCACAAGAGCGCGGCCAAGCACCACCGCGCCGCCGCTCGTGACTACGCCGAGGCGTTGGCCCTGCTCGAAGGCGCCGCCTCGCGCACCGCGGTGGGCTGACGGCTCGATCACTTCTCCAAGTCGCAGTTGCCGTCCGACCCGCGGGCTCGGTTCGGCGGTGCCCCGGTGGTCGAGCAGTGAGCTTGCGGTGCCACGGTGGTCGAGCAGCGAGCTTGCGAGCGGCGGTGCCCGGTGGTCGAGCAGCGAGCGAAGCGAGCGGCGGTGCCCGGTGGTCGAGCAGCGAGCGGCGGTGCCACGGTGGTCGAGCAGCGAGCGAAGCGAGCGGATAGTCGAGACCACCATCACGGTGCCGGTCGTGACGGGCCGCGGGTGATGGCGCGCGGATAGGCAGCAAGAGGGAGCGGTGCGCTTCGTGTTGCGGTCTCTGCCCGGCCCCGGTGGTCGAGCAGCGAGCGAAGCGAGCGGCGGTGCCCCGGTGGTCGAGCAGCGAGCGAAGCGAGCGGATAGTC
This sequence comes from Nocardioides bigeumensis, assembly GCF_039531755.1. NCBI lineage: Bacteria > Bacillati > Actinomycetota > Actinomycetes > Propionibacteriales > Nocardioidaceae > Nocardioides > Nocardioides bigeumensis. Next base: position 396 of record NZ_BAAAQQ010000001.1, on the reverse strand, counting down.
GAGACCACCGTGAAGGCGGGTGTTGGCCTGGGGAAACCGGCTGGTGTTCGAACAGGTGTTCGAGTAGAGTGCTGACCACGATGACCCACCCCGCCGACACCCATCCCACACCCGCAGACCTCCTGGAGGAGGTACGCCGGGTCGACGCGGTGCGCGTGAAGGCCGAGGCCGACCTGCTGGCGTTGGCGTGTGCGTGGGCCGACGCGCACCCCGACCTGGACCAGCGTCCGGTGGTGGCGGGGTTGGGGCCGGACTGGTTCCCCGAGCACCACCAGCCGATCCTGGGCGACGACCCGGCCGATGAGGACCTGTTGATCCCAGGTGTCGCTTGGGACGCCCCGGCGGGGTTCTCGGCGGTGTTGGGGATGTCGACCCAGGGCGGGGAAGGGCTGATCC